>NZ_OCTS01000005.1 GCF_900232865.1 Corynebacterium dentalis
TCCAGGTGGCCCACGCGGCGGTCGCGGCGGACGTCGCGGTGGCACCGCAGGTGCATTCGGCCGTCCAGGCGGCGCTCCACGTAAGGGACGCAAGTCAAAGCGGCAGAAGCGCAACGAGTACGAGGCAATGCAGGCACCTTCTGTCGTCGGTGGCGTGAAGCTGCCTAACGGCAAGGGTTCCAAGATTCGTCTCGCACGCGGTGCGTCCCTGTCCGATTTCGCGGACAAGATCGATGCCGATGCAGCTGCATTGGTGCAGGCATTGTTTAACCTCGGCGAGATGGTGACCGCTACCCAGTCCGTGTCTGACGAAACCCTGCAGCTGTTGGGTGACGAGATGGACTACAAGGTTGAGGTTGTCTCTCCTGAGGACGAGGATCGCGAGCTCCTCGAGACCTTCGACCTCCAGTTCGGTGAGGACGTCGGCGGCGAAGAGCAGCTGGCACAGCGTCCTCCAGTGGTGACCGTCATGGGTCACGTCGACCACGGTAAGACCCGCCTTTTGGACTCTGTCCGCCAGGCGAACGTCGGTGGCGGCGAGGCCGGTGGCATCACCCAGCACATCGGCGCCTACCAGGTTCCAGTGGAGCTGGAAGGCGAAGAGCGTCTGGTGACCTTCCTGGATACCCCAGGTCACGAGGCCTTCACGGCCATGCGTGCCCGCGGTGCGAAGTCCACGGACATCGCCATCCTCGTGGTCGCAGCGGATGACGGCGTGATGCCACAGACCGTGGAGGCGATCAACCACGCTAAGGCCGCGGATATTCCGATCGTGGTCGCAGTGAACAAGATCGATAAGGAAGGTGCTGCTCCGGACAAGATCCGTGGACAGCTCACCGAGTACGAACTCGTTCCTGAAGAGTACGGCGGTGACACGATGTTCGTGGACATCTCCGCGAAGCAGGGCACCAACATCGATCAGTTGCTCGAGGCTGTGCTGTTGACTGCTGATGCATCGCTGGATCTGCGTGCGAACCCAGAGATGGACGCCCAGGGTGTGGCCATCGAAGCTCACTTGGACCGCGGTCGCGGACCAGTGGCTACGGTCATCATCCAGCGCGGTACGCTGCAAGTCGGCGATTCCATCGTGGTCGGCGATGCGCACGGTCGTGTGCGCCGCATGATTGACGAGCACGGTGAGGATGTCCAGGAAGCTGGCCCATCACGTCCCGTGCAGGTGCTTGGTCTGACTAGCGTCTCTGGCGCTGGCGATAGCCTGTTGGTTGTTGACGATGACCGCACCGCTCGTCAGATTGCGGATCAGCGTAATGCTCGTCGTCGTAACGCTATGCAGGCTCGTTCTCGCAAGCGCGTCTCCTTGGAAGATCTGGATGCGGTGCTGAAGGAAACCAGCACCTTGAACCTGATCCTCAAGGGCGATAACGCCGGTACGGTCGAAGCGCTCGAGGACGCTCTCCTCAAGATCGAGGTAGATGATGAGGTTGCACTGAACATCATCGATCGCGGCGTGGGCGCTGTGACGGAGACGAACGTGAACCTGGCTGCTGCTTCTGATGCAGTGATCATCGGCTTCAACGTTCGCGCCGAGGGTAAGGCAACTGAGGTTGCTAACTCTGAGGGCGTAGACATCCGCTACTACTCCGTGATTTACCGCGCGATCGAAGAGATTGAGTCTGCTCTGAAGGGCATGCTCAAGCCAATCTACGAGGAGCGCGAGATCGGCAAGGCCGAGATCCGTGCGATCTTCAAGGCTTCTGCTGTGGGCCTGATTGCAGGTTGCATGGTGGAATCCGGCAAGGTCCGCCGCAACGCCCAGGTTCGCCTGGTGCGCGATGGCAACGTGGTGGCAGAAAAGGCGAACATCGATTCCCTCCGTCGCGAGAAGGACGATGTCACCGAGGTTTCTGCGGGCTACGAGTGCGGTATGGTTCTGTCCTACCCAGACATCCAGGTCGGCGACTTTGTCGAGGCCTACGAGCTGGTGGAAGTACCTCGCGACTAGTCGCGTAATCTGGTGCAGCACGCACCGCGAGTGGAGCCCCGTCTCCGTGCCCCCGCTTCGGTGGGAGGCCGGCGCGGGGCTCGCTCTCATTTAGGTTTCTTTTTCTTTTTTCCCGACGCCAAACTCTGGTCGGGCGAGTACTACTCAAGGAGTGTTGACGATGGTCGATCACGCACGTGCTGCGCGGATGGCGAAGCGTATCCAGCAGATTGTTGCGACGTCTATTGAACGCGAAATCAAGGATCCCCGGCTGGAGCTGGTGACTATTACGGATGCTCGTGTCACGGGTGACCTGCATGACGCGACGGTGTTTTACACGGTGCGTGGGCGCACGGTGGATGAGGAGCCGGACGTGAAGCTGGCCGAGGACGCGCTGGCTAAGGCAAAGGGTCAGTTGCGCAAGATCGTCGGAGATCAGCTGTCCGTGCGTTTCACGCCGACGCTGTCCTTCGCTGTCGATACTGTTCCGGAAGCTTCTGCGCACATGGAGGAGCTGTTGGAGAAGGCACGCGCTCAAGATGCGGCCATCCGCGAGCGTTCCGCTGGTGCGCAGCCGGCAGGCGAGGCGGATCCTTACCGCAAGGGTGAGGATTCCGAGGAGCAGTAGTGCAGGCTGAGAACGCCACTGCGGGTGCGTCTGTAGACGCTTCGACCCGTCGCATTCTTGGCCTGGCGTGGCCCGCGCTAGTGGTGCTGGCGGCAACGCCGCTGTATTTGCTGCTGGACACGGCAGTGGTGGGCCGGCTGGGTGCACAGGACTTGGCGGCGTTGGCTGCTGGCGCAACGGTGCTGGGCACCGTGACTACGCAGCTGACGTTCTTGTCCTATGGCACTACGGCTCGCGCGGCGCGATTGTTTGGCGCGAACCGGCGCGCGGATGCGCTCTACGAGGGGTTGCAAGCCACGTGGGTAGCGGTATTCGTGGGCGCTGTTCTCGCGTCTGTGGTGTTTGTCGCTTCACCGCAGATCATGCTGTGGCTGGCTCATGATCAGCAGGTCGCGGACAAAGCGAGGGAATGGATGCACGTGACCTGCGCGTCCATCATTCCCGCTCTAGTGACCATGGCGGGCAATGGCTGGTTGCGCGGAATGTCCAACACTCGGCTGCCGTTGTACTTCACGTTGGCGGGTGTGATTCCCATGGCCGTGGCGGTGCCATGGGCGGTCAATCGCTTTGGCCTGGTGGGTTCCGCATATGCGAATGTGCTGGGTGAGTGGATCATCGCAGCGTGCTTTCTGGTCGTTCTAGGGCGTGCATGGGCACGTGAGGGCGATGATCGTTCGATTGCTCCGCGTTGGTCGGTGATCAAGCCGCAGTTGGTGATGGGCAAGGATCTGATCGCGCGTTCTCTATCTTTCCAAGTGGCGTTTCTGTCCGCTGCTGCGGTGGCGGGGCGCATGGGGCCGGCGAGCTTGGCAGCGCACCAGATTCTGCTGCAGCTGTGGAACTTCCTCACGCTTGTGTTAGATTCCATGGCGATCGCTGCCCAAGCTCTGGTGGGGGCGGCGCTGGGAGCCCGTTCGGCGCCTGTGGCCAGGGAAGTAGCGAACCGCGTGCTGCGGTTTTCGGTGCTGGTGGCCGGGCTACTCGCCGTGGTGTTGGCCGCGGGCTACCACGTTTTCCCACGGATATTTACCCAAGACACATCTGTGCTGGACACGATGCAGGTCCCGTGGTGGCTGCTTATCGTGCTGGTGTTGTTGGGTGGAGTGGTGTTCGCCCTGGACGGTGTGCTCCTCGGCGCTGCCGACGTCTCCTTCTTGCGCAACGCGACCATCGCCTCGGTGGTGTTGGGTTTCATTCCCGTAGTCTGGTTGGCCTGGATCTTCAGTTGGGGCCTGACTGGCGTCTGGTGCGGCCTGTTGGCGTTCATCGCGTTGCGATTGCTCGCGGTCTGGTGGCGTTATCGCGGTGATGCGTGGTTGCGCCCTGCTTTGTAGTTCGACGCCAAACGTCATAATGCAACAGCTCTATCTTTTGCCCCACAAACAACTACAATCACTTGAGTAACACCAGTCACAGTTACGTCCAGGAAGGTCAAGGAGATACGTCGTGCGATTGCTGCCCCGCGCTCACACGCGCGCCACTTCTTCCGGCCAGCCTGAAGTCCGTACCCTGTGGGCGGTCAGCGATCTGCACATCAACTCGCCCGGCAATAGGGAAGCGGTCGCGGAATTCGTGCGTCCCAACCATCCCGCAGATTGGCTCATCGTCGCAGGTGACGTGGCTGAGGATGCGGACACTGTCCTGGGAGCTCTACGCGGGCTAGCGGAGCGATTTGAGACGGTGATCTGGGTTCCCGGAAACCACGAGCTGTATTCCCGCGGGGACGATCCCCTCAAGGGGCGCAACAAGTACAAGTACTTGGTAGAGGGATGTCGAAAGATCGGCGTGCTCACCCCGGAAGACCCGTACGTTACTTTCGCGGGACACACGATCGTGCCACTGTTCACGCTCTACGATCACTCCTGGCGTACCCCCGGAACTACACCCGAGGAAGCCATCGCCGCCGCAGAAGAGAGCTCCGTGGTGCTCACGGATCACTACGCCATCGCACCCTTCGTGGACATCCCTGTGTGGTGCAGGGAGCGTCTCAGCTACACCGTCCGCCGCCTGTCCCACGTGGAAGGGCCCACGATCTTGATCAACCACTGGCCTCTGGTGCGCGAGGCGATGGAAAAGGTTGTGCATCAGGAAATTGGGCTGTGGTCGGGGACTCGGCACACCCAAAGCTGGCCTCGAAGATACAAAGCGACCTGCGTGATCTATGGTCATTTACATATTCCGATAGATATTTGCGTCGAAGATGTAACGCACGCGGAGGTCTCCCTCGGTTATCCGAGGGACAGAGAACGAACCTTGCCCCCGCGGCTTAACGCAGGGCGATGGCCATGCCCAGTACTCACAGAGGAGGTGACACGATGAGAAGTGACATCCGCACCAGGACACTGTTCGGCGCGACCGCGACAGATTACGCTGGTCAGTCCGTTCCCGCCGTCATTCCCGAGCCGATGCTGCCCAAAGGCACCCGCTGTGTAGAGCTGCACACCTCATCCGTGAACCTCGACCATTTCTATGATCTTCATCCTGCTGAGCAAGACTTGGTCTCGCACGCCGTGGACCGGCGCAAGGCAGACTTCGGCGATTCCCGCTGGTGCGCGCACCAAGCCATGGCGGATCTTGCAGAAGATGAACCCATCCTCCGCGGCGAGCGCGGAATGCCAGCATTTCCAGAAGGTGTGACCGGATCGCTCACGCACACCGAAGGCTACCGCGCCGCGTTGGTGGGTAGGACTTCTCGTTGGCGTTCTCTGGGAATCGACGCCGAGCCCGCGTCCGCCTTGCCGGAAGGCGTATTCAATGCGATTGCCCGCCCGGAGGAGCAGCGACGCTTGCGTCGACTCGCACGCCACGAAGGCATCGAACACCTAGACAAGGTGCTGTTCTCCGCGAAGGAAACCACCTACAAGACGTGGTTCCCGTTAGCTCGTCGCTTCTTGGACTTCGACGAAGCGGACATCGACATCCGGCCGGATGGCACGTTCACTTCGTATCTGCTGGTGCGCCCCGTGCCCGTGCCCTTCATCGAGGGCTACTGGACCATCCGCAACGGCTTCGTAGTCACCGTCGCTGGCGTGCGCCGCTAGCGCGAACCCGCGCTACTCCATCCCGTCCGGACGGGCCACGAACACGCTCGCCGCACGCTTGCCCTTCTCTTTGAGCAAGGCAATCGCCTTACCATCCGGAGCCACCGCTGCGTGAACGTCAGTGAGCCCCACCGGCGCCAGCCACTTGCCCAGGGACAAGTCCTGCGCCTGCTCCTGAGTGATGTCCCGCACCGGGAAGCAGCGCGCCATGACCTCATCCAGGCTCAACGACAGCTGTGGTGCCTCCGCTAACTGCTCTAGAGTCACGCTCTCCGCAATGTCGAAAGGTCCGGCGGACGTCCGGCGCAGTGCCGTGAGATGGCCACCAACCCCCAGGGCATCGCCGACATCACGGGCGATAGAGCGAATGTAGGTGCCCGAGGAGCAATGTACTGAGATCGTGGCTGACCAGTGCGGGGAGTCGGAGTTGGCGTCGGAAACAAGACAAACCTCACCCACCTCCAACGAATGTACGGTCACGGGGCGCTCGGGGAGCACCACGTCGTGACCCTCTCGAACCAGTTCGTGCGCCCTGCGGCCATTGATCTTGATGGAAGACACGGACGAGGGGCGCTGCATGATCTCGCCGATCTGAGCCGCGAACGCATCGCGAATGTCTTGCTCAGTCAGCGCGTGCAGCGCCTCCGGCGACGCCTCCGCGAGCACCTCACCCTCGAAGTCATCCGAGAGCGTCGAAGCACCCAGGCGCACCGTGGCCTCATAGCGCTTATCGTGCGTGACCACGTGCGCTAAGAACTTTGTGCCCCGCTCTACGCCCACGACGAGAACGCCCGTGGCCATCGGATCCAGCGTGCCGGAATGCCCCACGCGACGCGTGCCCATGATCCGGCGCATCTTGCCCACCACATCGTGACTGGTCATTCCCGCGGGTTTATCCACGATGACCACCCCGGAACGCTGCAGAATCGTGCCCTCGACGGGACGCGGGCGGTCAGTGGACTGCTGCTTTGGGGAGGGGTGGGAGTGAGTCATGCAGACAGTGTATGACGTAGGCTAAAACACCGTGAATATCTGGTACGGACTGGACAGAGTGCCGCAGGACTTGGGCGAACAGGGAACCGTGGTCACCATCGGCGTGTTCGACGGTGTACACCGCGGACATCAGACTCTGGTGCGCGCGGCAGTAGACGAAGCACGACGCAGGTCAGTGCCGTCTGTCATGTTCACCTTCGACCCGCACCCCACCGTGGTGTTCCGCCCCCAAGCGGTGCCAGCCCTGCTGGCGACCGTGGAGGAGCGCGCCCGCTTAGCTACCGAGATCGGCATTGATCACGTGGTGGTCATCGGGTTCACCAAGGAGATCGCCAGCTGGAGCCCCGCCGAGTACGTGGACAAGGTGCTGGTGGAGCTGCTGAATGCCAAGGCAGTGTTCGTGGGCGATAACTTCACCTTCGGGCACAAGGCAGCAGGCAAGCCGGAGGATTTGCAGCGGCTCGGCCAAGAGCGGGGGATCGATGTCCACGTCCTGGATTTGCTGCAGGACAGCGACCACACCGTCAGCTCCACCTACATCCGCCAGCAGCTGGAAGAGGGCAACATCGAGGCGGCTAACGAAGCGCTGGGTCGGCCGTTCTCTGTGTACGGCGAGGTTACTCACGGTGCCGGTCGTGGTGGACGCGCCCTCGGTTTCCCGACGGCAAACTTGTACTTCCCGGAAAAGTTCGCCTTGCCTGCTGATGGTGTCTATGCCGGTTATCTCACGGTGAAGTCCACGGATCAGGGAAATCCGGAACTCAAGGATGCTCAGCAGGTGGGCACCATGCCGGTGGGAGCCAAGCTGCCAGCGGCAATTTCTGTGGGAACCAATCCCACGTTTGGTCACGAGCCACGCAGCGTGGAGTCCTTCGTGCTGGATCACGAGGCAGACCTCTACGGCTTGGAAGTGTCCGTGGAGTTCCTGCACCGCCTGCGCGGGATGGAGACCTACAACTCGCTGGATGAGCTGATCACGGCCATCAACAAGGACGTCGCGGATACGCGTAGCGTCTTGGACTGATGATGGAGGCCTGGTGCCGGGGTACTAGCGCAAGAATTGGCCAGCGCTCCAGGTTTTGGTTGCCGCCGGTTGCCGGTGCTAGGGTAGTTCGGTCTACGACTGTGGTTCGCGGTAGTCGTGTGAACACGCCTTAATTGCTTTTCGAAGTACAGCCCTTCACTTGCGTGAAGGCACAGGCATTGAATGCGCGGACTGAAACAACTATCTACTAGGAGAATCCCATGGCTTTGACCAAGGATCAGAAGGCTGACACTCTCAAGGAGTTCGGCGTACACGAGACCGATACCGGCTCCCCAGAGGCACAGATTGCTCTGATGACCGTGCGTATCCGTCAGTTGACCGAGCACCTGAAGTTCCACAAGCACGATCACCACTCCCGCCGCGGCTTGCTGCTGCTGGTTGGTCGTCGTAAGCGTCTGCTGAAGTACCTGGCAGAAAACAACGTCGAGCGTTACCGTACTTTGATCGAGCGCCTCGGCCTGCGTCGCTAGTCGAAGCACACTGCGCTGAAAAACACAGCGCACACCCTCCCGGTCACCGCCGTCCAAGACTATGGACATGGTGGCCGGGATTTTGTGTATGCAGAGTTCTGGTATTTCTTTGGTACTCTCGTGGCTGGACAAGTGAACAAAAGCTTGTAAGAAGAACAATTCCTCGTCGAACTACTGGCACCGATGATCAGCTGTTTTGGTGGGGAGAAGCAAACGCAAAAGAAAGGCGATTGCAACTATCGCTATGAGCGCACAAAAAATCGAAGCAGAACTTGTTGACCCAGACGCAGGAGTTTGGGAAACCGTCGCCACCATCGACAATGGCGATTTTGGCACCCGCACCATCCGTTTTGAGACTGGCCTGCTGGCTCGTCAGGCTGATGGAGCCGTCGCCGCATACTTGGACGAAGACACGATGCTCTTGTCCACCACCACCGCCTCCCGCAACCCTCGCCAGGGCATCGACTTCTTCCCACTGACCGTGGATGTGGAAGAGCGCATGTACGCCGCCGGTCGCATTCCCGGTAGCTTCTTCCGCCGCGAAGGTCGCCCCGGCACTGATGCGATCCTGGCTGCTCGTCAGATCGACCGTCCTCTGCGCCCAACCTTCGTCAAGGGCCTGCGCAACGAGGTCCAGGTCATCGTCACCGTGATGTCCCTGGATACCAAGGACATGTATGACGTGGTCGCCATCAACGCGGCTTCCGCCTCCACGCAGTTGTCCGGCCTCCCTGTCTCCGGCCCGGTTGGTGGCGTTCGTATGGCCCTTGTTGCCGACGCCAAGCACCCCGAAGGCCAGTGGATTGCCTTCCCAACCCACGAGCAGCAAAGCCAGGCGGTCTTTGAGCTGGTGGTTGCTGGACGTGTGACTGATTCGCAGCCGACCGGCGGCCGTGGCCGCCGCGCTAAGGGCTCCCAGGAGCCTAACGTCGCCGTGATGATGGTGGAAGCCGGCGCGACCAACAACGTGGTGGAGCGCATCGCTGAAGGTGCGCCTGCCCCCACCGAGGCTGTTGTAGCCGAAGGTATTGAAGCGGCGAAGCCTTTCATTGCCACCTTGTGCGAGGCGCAGCGTGCGCTGGCAGAAGCCGTGGACGCACAAACTCGCGAGTTCGAGCTGTTCCCACCGTTTGCTGAAGATGTCTTCGCTGCCGTGGAGTCCGAGTCCTCCAAGGAGCTCGAGTCCATCATGCAGATCGCGGACAAGCAGGAACGCGATGAGGCACTGGCAGAAAACATGCAGGAAGCCGTGGATAACCTCCTCGAGGAGTTCCCAGAGCGCGAAGCAGAGATCCGTGCAGCACACAACGATGTGACCAAGCAACAGGTGCGTCGTCGCATTCTGGAAGATGGCTTCCGCATCGACGGACGCGATCACACCACCATCCGCGATCTCGGCATCGTGGTGCAGCTGGTGCCACGCGCTCACGGTTCGGCGCTGTTCGAGCGTGGAGAGACCCAGATCCTGGGCGTGACCACCTTGGACATGCTGAAGATGGAGCAGACCATCGATTCGCTGAGCCCAGCGGAATCTAAGCGCTACATCCACCACTACAACTTCCCGCCATACTCCACCGGCGAGACCGGGCGCGTGGGTTCCCCGAAGCGTCGCGAGATCGGACACGGTGCGCTGGCTGAGCGCGCCTTGACTCCCGTCATTCCTTCCCGCGAGGACTTCCCGTACACCATCCGTCAGGTCTCCGAGGCGCTGAGCTCTAACGGCTCCACCTCGATGGGCTCTGTGTGTGCATCCACCCTGTCGCTGTACAACGCGGGCGTGCCACTGAAGGCTCCTGTTGCCGGCATCGCCATGGGCTTGGTCTCCGGCATGGTGGGCAAGAAGGAAAAGTTTGTGACCTTGACCGATATCCTCGGCGCCGAAGATGCCTTCGGTGACATGGACTTCAAGGTTGCCGGTACCGAAGAGTTCGTCACGGCATTGCAGCTGGATACCAAGTTGGACGGCATTCCTTCCGGTGTTCTTACCGACGCCCTGACTCAAGCTCGTACCGCTCGTCTCGAGATTCTGAGCTTGATGAACGATGCCATCGATTCCCCTGATGACATGAGCGAGTTCGCCCCTCGCATCACCTCCGTGAGCATCCCGGTCAACAAGATCGGTGAGCTGATCGGACCGAAGGGCAAGAACATTAACCAGATCACCGAGGAAACCGGTGCGGACATCACCATCGAAGACGATGGCACCGTGTTCGTCTCCGCCGTGGGTGGCAAGGCTGCTGAGGATGCGCTGGAGCGCATCAACGCGATTGCTAATCCGCAGCTGCCCAAGGTAGGGGATCGCTTCCTGGGCACCGTGGTCAAGACCACCGCGTTCGGTGCCTTCATCTCCTTGATGCCAGGCCGCGACGGTCTGCTGCACATCTCTAACATCGGCGGCGATCGTCGAGTGGAGAAGGTAGAGGACGAAGTGTCCGTGGGCGAGAAGCTCCAGGTAGAAATCGCGGATATCGATAACCGCGGCAAGATTTCCCTGGTTCTCGTCGAAGACTAAAATTCACCATGTGGGGTTGCTCCTTTTCACCAAGGAACAACCCTTCATTCATGAGAAGCGTTGAATTCTCCATGGGGAGAATCAGCGGTGTGAGGAAAGGATAGAAGATGACCAAGGTTGGAGTGCTGGGTGCACACGGTCGTGTGGGCACCGCAATCGTTGCGGCGGTAGAGGCTGATGACAACCTCACGCTGGCCGCAGCACTGGATCACGGCGATGACTTGCAGCAGCTGGTGGATTCTGGCGCTGAAGTTGTGGTGGACTTCACCGCTCCTAACGCTGTGATGAACAACGTCGAGTTCTGCGTCAAGCACGGCATCCACTGCGTTATCGGCACCACGGGATGGACCGAAGAGCGCTATAGCCAGGTTCGCGAATGGTTGCAGGATTCCGAGGCCACCGGCGTGCTGGTGGCTCCCAACTTCGCCATTTCTGCTGTGTTGACCATGAAGTTCGCGGAGATGGCAGCGCCTTTCTTCGAATCGGCAGAGGTCATCGAGCTGCACCACCCGAACAAGAAGGACGCACCGTCCGGAACCGCCGTGCACACGGCGGAGGGCATCGCGCGAGCCCGCAAGGACGCGGGCATGGGGGAGCAGCCAGACGCCACCGAGCAGAGTCTCGAAGGCGCTCGCGGTGCCGACGTGGACGGAATTCCTGTTCACGCCGTGCGCATGACCGGCATGGTTGCCCACGAGCAGGTCATCTTCGGTACCCGCGGACAGTCGTTGACGATTAAGCAGGATTCCTACGATCGCGAATCCTTCGTTCCCGGCGTGCTGATCGGCGTGGAAAAGATCGGAAAGAATCCCGGCCTGACCATTGGTCTGGAAAGCTTCCTGGGGCTCTAATCTGCGATGGCTACTGTTGCTGAACTCGATATCCAGCTGGTGAGCCACTCGGATTTCGATAAGCCCACCAATATCGACTGGGAAACCGAAGCATCCGCCGGCGGATCACTGGTGGAGTTTGCAGGGCGAGCTTGCTACGAAACGTGGGACAAGCCCAACCCACACACCGCCACCAACGAGGCATACGTGCGCCACATCTTGGACGTCGGCCACATGACGGTGCTGGAACACTCCAGCGCCACCATGTACCTGCGGGGAGTGTCCCGATCCTGCAGTCATGAGATCATGCGCCACCGGCACTTTTCTTTCAGCCAACTCTCACAGCGCTACGTTCCTTCGGACGAAGCCCGCGTGGTGGTGCCGGAAGTGGTGCTCAAGGACGAGAGGCTGACTAAGTTATTCCTTCAGTCTGCAGACGTGGCCTACGATGCTTACGGTGAACTCCTGGACGGCATTAGCGAGAGCTTCGCCCAGGAGCCCAACGCGGTGCTACGGATGAAACAAGCAAGGCAAGCAGCCAGGGCAGTGCTGCCCAACTGTGCAGAAACCCGTTTCGTCATGAGCGGAAACCTGCGCAGCTGGAGGCACTTCATCGGGATGCGCGCCGCTGAACACGCCGATCCGGAAATCCGACGTATCGCCGTCCGCAGCTTGCGCTTGCTTCAACAGTCCGTACCAGAGGTCTTCGAAGACTTCTCCATCACCACGTTGCGTGACGGCGGCGAGATGGCCACCAGCCCGTACGTGAGCGATATCTAACACGGCGCAGAGTTGGCGTCGAAAAAATAAAACGGCCCGCACACAACATGGCCGATGTCACCCTAATACGCCCAAACAACGGGCAGGAAGGTAATCTGGTGACTCATGAGCACAGGTAATGCAGCGACTCGAGGAACCGACGCGTTCGGCACAATCTCGGTAGCGATGGCAACGCCCTTTAACAAGGACGGATCCATTGACTTGGAAGCCGGCGTGTCCCTAGCAGGACATCTGGTGGACAAGGGCTGTGACTCTCTGGTTCTTGCTGGTACCACCGGCGAGTCCCCAACTGTGAAGTTGGAGGAGAAACTGGACCTGCTCAAAGCTGTACGTTCCGAGCTGGGCGACCGATTGAAGATCATCGCCGGCAGTGGAACCTACGACACCGCGGAATCCATCGAGATCTCCCGCGCCTCCCAGGAGGCCGGAGCGGACTCTCTGTTGGTGGTCACTCCGTACTACTCCCGACCCAGCCAAGAGGGACTCGTGCAGCACTTTTCCGCAGTTGCGGATGCTGTAGACATCCCCGTGTGCTTGTACGACATTCCTTCTCGGTCTGTCGTGCCGATCGAGCCACAGACCATTGCCCGTTTGGCTGAACACCCCAACATCGCCGCGGTCAAGGACGCCAAGGGTGACCTCTACCCAGCAATGCAGCTGATGGAGAGCACCGACCTGGCGTGGTACTCCGGCGATGACCCACTGAACTTGGCCTGGCTGGCCTCCGGTGCCACCGGCTTCATCTCGGTGATCGGTCACGTTGCGGCGGATCGTTTGCGCGCATTGCGCGATGCTTTTGACGCCAACGATCTGGCCGAAGCACGGCGCATCGCCGTAAGCCTGGCACCGCTGCAGCGGGCACAGGCTCGATTGGGTGGAGTGACGTTCGCGAAGGCTGCTTTGAAGCTCCGAGGCATCGACGTGGGATCCCCACGTCTGCCCATCATTGAACCAACTGATGCTGAACTGACTCAGCTTGAACAAGACCTGCAAGAAGCAGGCGTGTAAGGAAAATATGACTGAACAGCGTTCCCGGGGCCGCAAGGTGACCCGGAAGGCAGCTCCGCCAAGCGCGGAAACTGCCGCTAACTCGGAAGCGACGAATATCGATGCCGTATCTCAGGCCTCCGCAGCCAACGAGGCTGTAGCAACCACCTTTAACGACGGTGGATCAGCACGCGCTGCCGCTGAGCAGCCTGCTAACGACCAGTCCGGCAACGACGGAAACGACTCCAACGAGGGTGGTGACGATAACAACCAGGGTGGTAACCGTGGTCGTTCTCGCCGCTCCCGTGGCCGGGGCCGCAATGGTGGCAACAACGGTGGCGGTAACAACGGCGGCAACGGTGGAGACAACAACGGCTCCAACCGCAACAACAACCGTGGCGGAAACAACAACCGTGATGGCGGCCGTGGAAACGGTGGCAACAACAACGGCGGAAACAACCGGGGTGGTCGCGGACGTGGAGGCAACAACAACGGCGGCGATCGTCGTAAGGGCGGACTCAAGGCCATGCAGGGCATGGACCTGACCCAGCGCCTGCCATCGCCTCCAAAGGCACCGCAGAACGGTCTGCGCATCGTGGCCCTGGGCGGTATCTCCGAGATCGGTCGCAACATGACCGTCTTCGAGTACAACAACCGCTTGCTCATCATCGACTGTGGTGTGTTGTTCCCCAGCTCCGACGAGCCTGGCGTGGACCTGATCCTGCCTGATTTCTCCTACCTGGAGGACAAGTGGGATCGCGTGGAGGCCTTGGTTGTCACCCACGGCCACGAGGATCACATCGGCGCTATCCCTTGGCTGCTCAAGCAGCGTTCGGACATTCCGATCATTGCCTCTCGCTTCACCTGCGCGCTGATTGCTGCCAAGACCCAGGAACACCGTCAGCGTCCGAAGCTGATCGAGGTGGACGAGAACTCCCACGAGAACCGCGGACCGTTCGATATCCGTTTCTTCGCTGTGAACCACTCCATCCCGGAGTGCTTGGGCATCGCGTTGAAGACTGGCGCTGGCCTGGTTGTTCACACCGGCGATATCAAGCTGGATCAGACTCCACTGGACAACCGTCCGACGGATCTGCCTGCACTGTCTCGCTTCGGCGATGAGGGCATCGATCTGTTCCTGTGTGATTCCACTAACGCCACCACCCCTGGCGTGTCCGGATCCGAGGCAGACATTGCTCCGACGCTGAAGCGCATCGTGGGCGAGGCCAAGCAGCGCGTGATCTTGGCATCCTTCGCCTCTAACGTCTCCCGCGTGCAGTCCGCAGTGGACGCCGCCGTGGCCGCTGGTCGTAAGGTGGCCTTCAACGGTCGCTCGATGATCCGCAACATGGAGATCGCGGAGCGCATGGGCTACCTGAATGCACCGCGCGGAACCATCGTCTCTATGGATGATGCCTCCCGCATGGCTCCGCACAAGGTCATGCTCATCACTACGGGTACGCAGGGCGAGCCAATGGCAGCGCTGTCCCGCATGGCACGTCGCGAGCACCGACAGATCACTGTCAGGGCTGGAGACTTGATTATCCTCTCGTCCTCCCTGGTTCCAGGTAACGAAGAGGCCGTGTTTGGCGTCATCAACAACCTGTCCCAGATCGGCGCGACCGTGATCACCGGCCGCGATGCCAAGGTGCACACCTCTGGCCACGGTTACTCCGGCGAGCTGTTGTTCTTGTACAACGCTGCCCGTCCGCGCAATGCGATGCCAGTCCACGGCGAGTGGCGTCACCTGCGCGCTAACCGCGATCTGGCCATCAGCACCGGCGTTAATGGCGATAACATCCCCATCGCGCAAAACGGTGTGTTCGTGGACCTGGTCAACGGTCATGCGAAGGTCGTTGGTCAGATGACCGTGGGTAACCTCTACGTCGATGGCTCTCGTATGGGCGATATCGATACCGAGGTCCTCGAGGACCGCACCGCGATGGCCGAGGGTGGCCTGGTGTCCATCACCGTGGTCATCGACAACCGCACTGGTCGCCCGCTGGAAGCACCATCCGTGCAGACCAAGGGCTTCTCGGATGATGCGCGCGACATGATGCGCGAGATCACCGAGCTGGTGGACAACATCATGATGGACCTTGCTGGTGAGGGTGAGAATGATCCTTACCGCATGGCTCAGGCGCTGCGTCGTCGCGTGGGGAAGCTGATTTCCGATAAGTGGAAGCGCAAGCCGTTCATCGTTCCAACTGTGGTTCCGATGACCAGCGAGATCGTGGAAGAGCTGGACGAGGAAGACACTCAGCCAGCTCAGTAAGCGGTTAGGCTGGGTTGCATGACTTCCGCATCCCAGTCCAATTCGGCCCGTTCAGAGTCTTTCGCTCGTCAAGAGCGCGAGGCTCTGGCGGGTCTTTTGCTGTCCCAGGGCCCTTCTGCCCCCACGCTGTGTGAGGGTTGGCAGACCCGTGATATGGCCGTTCACCTCTACCTTCGCGAGCATCGTCCGGACGCGGCCGCCGGCATGTTCCTTCCTCCCGTCAAGAGTCACTTGGAATGCGTGACCAGCACCTTGGAGAAGCGCCCCTATGAGGAGCTAGTGGAGGGTTTCCGTCAGGGTCCTCCGAAGTGGAACCCCATTCGCTTCGCGGATTCCTTCGTGAATCTTTCCGAAAACTTCATTCACCACGAGGATGTGCGCCGTGGGGGAGGGGAGCGGGTTGCTCCTCGAGAGCTGCCTGCCGAGATGCGTGCCGAGTTGTGGCGTGTGGTGCAGCAGGCCTCGCGGGTCATGGTGCGCGCCGACGGTGTCCAGGTAGTTTTTGAGGCAGTCGACGCCAACCCTGACAGTTCCGCTGCATCCCCAGAGCGTCACATTTGTGGTGCCAAACAGGGCGATGAGGTGCGAATCTCTGGGCCTGTTGGCGAGCTGCTGCTGTGGGTATTCGGCAGGGAAGACGCTGCCGAAGTGGAGATCTCCGAGGATAAGCCAGGCGCGCAGAAGCGCATCTCTCGGCGCAGCATCTAGGCCTGGGAGAGCAAAATCCCACGGATGTAAGTAGTTTCTCCGTCGGGGCGCGTGTTGCGACTGTTACTGATGTGATTAGTGCGACTAGAGTGGAGGCATGACTGTGTCTAGCCGTTCGCGATCCCGCACGACCAGCCGCCCCAGTGGTTCCCATGGTTCCCAGAACCGTCGGAAGTCCCAAGGCGGTCATAACTCGTCTGCGCGTCCGGCCCCACGTCGACAATCTCCGGGCAGCTTCCACGCTGGATCGGACTACGAGAGGACCGGAAGCGCCTTCGGTGCTGTGGGCAGTTCTTTAGGATCTGTGTTTTCCGGAGCGGCTCGCGGCATCGGCGGATTGACGCGCAAGGCGGCTTCCAGCGGATTCCGCGAAGATAATGACTTCGTGGATAACCCAGACGCTCCTACTGAAGTCTTTGACACAGATATGGATACTGAGGATGCCGAAGGCTACTCCTACCGTGAGGTAGGCGGAGGCCATGATGGTGCAGCACTGGGACTGTTCGCACTGGCTATCATCTTGGGAAGCACGCTGTGGTTCAACGTGGGCGGAGCCGTGGGTAACGGCATCGCGAGCGTTCTGCAGTTCTTCATTGGTGCTGGCTCTCTGCTGGTTCCCGTCCTGCTGTTGTTCGGCGCCTGGATCCTCATGGTCGGCGTATGGACCACTCAACGATCCCCGCTGCGCTTGTGGTTGGGATCGATCCTGATCGTGGTATCCACGTTGGGAATCATCCATATCTTCGCCGGCACACCAACTGGCTCGGAAGGCAAGGCCGCCGCCGGTGGCCTCGTGGGCCAGCTGGTTGGCAGCCCCATGGCCGTGGGCTTCACGCCGTACCTGGCGGTACCGCTGTTGCTGCTAGCGGTAGTGTACGGAGCCCTGCAGCTGACGGGACTGACCATTGCGCAGGTGTGGGGAGAGGTCACCGGATGGCTCGGACTGCGCCGAGACTATTCCGAGGATGACGATGCTGACGTAGATGATCGTTATAGCGATGTGGATGCCGAACTGGAGCAGTCCATCGAGGACGATCGCGCGCCTCGACGAACCCGCGGTGCGCCTGCATCCGCGCGGCCGTCCCGTGCGCGAACCGCGCCCACCCCAATGGACAACTATCCGGTGGAACCAGCAGACCAGACCCAAGTGCTGGACACCTCTGCAGGACGTGCAGGCCGTGCTGGTGTGGCAGCCTCAGCTGATGCGGAGACCGCTGCACCTCGCAGTCGCAGGAGCACGCGCGCCAAGGTGGGAAAGTCCGCGCCGCTGGATGACGCGGCGGAGCTGCTCGAAGATGACGAACCGGCAGCAACTCCTGTAGCGGCCGCCTCTTCTGCTCCTGCGCCAGCGAAGAAGAAGGCAGTGGACAACAAGCCCGCAGCCAAGGCCGCAGCGAAGGATCCCGTGGACGATTCCCGCGAGGCCATGCGGCAAGCGATCATCGCCCGTTCCGGCATCGATGCTTCGGCCGTTCCCGCCTCTACTCCGAAGTCAGAGGTGGAACAGGCAGGAGCTGGCGTCGGAAACGAAGACACCACGGCACGAGACCCGGAGACGGATTACAACCTGCCGTCCACGGACCTGTTGGTTCCCGGTGAAGCACCGAAGACGCGCTCCGAGGCAAACGATCTGATGATCGAGGCGATCACGGACGTCTTCGAAGAGTTCAATATCGATGCCACCGTCACCGGCTTTTCTCGTGGCCCTACAGTGACTCGCTACGAGATCGCGCTGGGACCGGGCGTGAAGGTCTCCAAGATCACCAACTTGCAGTCCAACCTGGCCTACGCTGCGGCTACGGACAACGTGCGTCTGCTGACCCCAATACCTGGCAAGTCCGCAGTGGGCATCGAGGTGCCGAACTCGGACCGTGAAATGGTGCGCCTGGGCGATGTGCTGAGCGCTCCCAAGGTGGTCGGCGATCACGACCCAATGCTGGTGGGCCTGGGCAAGGACATCGAAGGCGACTTTGTGGCGCACTCGATCCAGAAGATGCCGCACCTGTTGGTGGCTGGTTCCACGGGCTCCGGTAAGTCCGCGTTCGTCAACTCGCTGCTGGTCAGCATCCTGACGCGCGCCACTCCGGAGGAAGTCCGCATGATCCTGGTGGACCCGAAGATGGTGGAGCTGACGCCCTACGAGGGCATTCCACACCTGATCACGCCGATCATCACCCAGCCGAAGAAGGCAGCGGCCGCGCTGACGTGGCTGGTGGAAGAGATGGAACAGCGCTACATGGACATGAAGAGCTGCCGTGTGCGCCACATCAAGGACTTCAACCGCAAGGTCAAGTCTGGCGAGATCACCACTCCGTTGGGCAGCGAGCGCGAGTACCGTCCGTACCCCTACATCGTGTGTGTGGTCGACGAGCTGGCCGATCTGATGATGACTGCTCCGCGTGAGATTGAGGATGCGATTGTGCGCATCACGCAGAAGGCTCGTGCGGCGGGTATTCACCTGGTCCTGGCCACGCAGCGTCCGTCTGTGGACGTGGTCACTGGTTTGATTAAGACCAACGTTCCGTCCCGCTTGGCCTTTGCCACGTCCTCGCTGACGGATTCCCGCGTGATCTTGGATCAGGCTGGTGCGGAGAAGTTGATCGGCATGGGCGATGGCCTGTTCATTCCACAGGGTGCGGGCAAGCCGCGGCGTATTCAGGGCGCCTTCGTCACCGATGAAGAAGTTCAGGCCGTGGTGGATGCTGCCAAGGATCAGGCGGACCCGAACTACACCGAAGGTGTCACCGAGAACAAGGCTGCCGAGGCGAAGAAGGACATCGACGCCGATATCGGCAACGACCTCGAAGACCTCATCCAGGCCGTGGAGTTGGTTGTCGCCAGCCAGTTCGGTTCTACCTCCATGCTGCAGCGCAAGCTCCGCATCGGTTTCGCCAAGGCAGGTCGCTTGATGGACTTGATGGAAACCCGCGGAGTAGTGGGCCCGTCCGAGGGTTCCAAGGCCCGCGAGGTGCTGGTTAAGCCGGATGAGTTGGAGACCATCATTTGGATGATCAAGGGTGCCAATCCGGAGGATGCTCCTAAGGACGTGGATCTGGATGGCGATGAACCCGGTTCGGAAGGGGATGAGGATGGTGTTATTTCCGACGCCAACTCAGACCAGGCCTCCGGCTCCGGTCATGATTCTCCACGGGTGGTCTCTGCCCGCCCGACCACCGGTTCCTTCTAGGAGAACTAGATCTCAGGATCTTTCCCCTCGGCGCCGATAGCGCCTCGGTGCCGAGTATTGATTTGGGAATACGGGAATAAGTACATTGCCGTGTACAGTTGTAGGCAATGGAGGGGAGTACCCCGATTCCACGACATCGGCCGTCAACACGGTCACCTCAGCTTCGGCTGGCGGTACTCGGTCATGTCGGCTGTCATGCCCAGCAGCGACAAAAGCTGAAAATATGCTGGCGCACACAGTGGGGGAGACCTCCGGTCCTTTTTGAACGCTTTGAGACCGGAGGTCTTTTTTCATGGAAGTAAATGCTTTGACGTGGACTATCACCATTGTGGTGGTCGCTGGCTTTTTCATTTTCGATTTCTACTCGCACGTAAAAACCCCGCATGACCCTTCGATGAAGGAGTCCGCAGGCTGGTCCATCTTCTATATCGCCTTGGCGTGCGTGTTCGGCGGTTTCCTGTGGCTGACCTGGGGTGAGCCCGGCAATCCACATCAGCATGGCATCGAGTTCTTCACCGGCTATGTGACGGAGAAGGCACTGAGCGTGGACAATTTGTTCATTTTCGCGCTCATTTTGGGTGCCTTTAAGATTCCGCGTCAGTACCAGCAAAAGGTGCTGTTGATCGGTATCGCCATCGCATTGGCTATGCGATTGCTGTTCATCCTGCTGGGCGCTGCAGTTATTTCGGCCTGGTCCGACGTGTTCTACTTGTTCGCGATCTTCCTGCTGTGGACTGCAGCGAAGTTGCTGTGGGATGAGGTGGCAGACAAGGAAGAGACTGACCCCAATGACATGCCGATCATCAAACTGATCCGCAAGGTCATTCCTGTGAAGGGAGAAACTCACGGCGACGCACTGTGGTTTAAGGAAAATGGCAAGCGCGTCCTGACTCCGCTGTTTGTTGCCCTGGTGGCCATCGGTTTTGTGGATCTGCTGTTTGCGCTGGATTCCATTCCAGCTATTTACGGCATTACCCAAGAGCCATACATCGTGTTTACCACCAATGCCTTCGCATTGCTGGGTCTGCGCCAGCTCTACTTCTTGCTGGACGGACTGTTGGACAAGCTGGTGTACCTGTCCTATGGCCTGTCTCTGATCCTGGGCTTTATCGGTATCAAGCTGTTGCTGCACGCCCTGCATGAAAACAATCTTCCGTTCATCAATGGTGGCGAGAGTATTGCGGTGCCAGAGGTGCCGGTGGAGATGTCCTTGCTGGTGATCGTGGGCATTTTGGTTATCACCACGGTGGCTTCGCTGACCATTGGTAAGAAGCGGGCGGAAAAGGCTTCCGCAGAAGAGTCGAAAGCTGGCGCGGCTTCCGAGTAAAACTCACACCTGTACGCGGCGAGTTGTTCGGTAGACTACGAGTTCGCACTAGAGTCGTAAATAGACATTCACCGCACCGTCTCGCGCACGAGGGAATAGGACACACTTCACACTCATGACTAGGCAGACAGCGCACCAGGTTGAGCGCTCGGCGTTCGGACGTCTGGTGTACAGCATGAGTTTGCCCAACGTGTTGACCACCGTGCGCATCCTTTTGATCCCGGTGTTCCTGTGGCTGATCCTGTCCAGTGGCGGTTGGGAAGACGGAGGCTCCGCACTGAGCTCTCGGTGGTGGGCGCTTCTCACGTTCATCCTGCTGATGTTCACCGATCAGCTAGACGGCTTTTTAGCCCGTAAGTACGAGGTCGTTACGGACTTCGGCAAACTGGCAGATCCCATCGCGGATAAGGCGCTGATGATCTCCGCTCTGGTCAGCCTGAATATCTTGGCCGATCTGTGGTGGTGGGTCACGGTGGTCATCGTGGTCCGCGAACTGGGAATTACTGCCTGGCGAATGGTTTTGGCTCGCCAGGGACAAGTGGTTCCAGCCTCCAAGGGAGGAAAGCTGAAAACTGTACTGCAGACACTGGCAGTGACTCTCTATATCCTTCCCATGGAAGGCCCCATGGAATGGGTTGCTCATGGCGTAATGGCGGCCGCGGTGATCGTTACCGTTGTCTCCGGTGTGCAGTATCTCTTAGACAGTCGCAAACAACAGGCTTAAGTGCTGGTTGCCTGATGGTCTCTACGTCTTTGAATGAGCTGGTTGACGAGACATCTCGGCTGTCCCGTGCGGTGATCGAACGATGCAGGCAAGAAGGTTTGACTCTTGCCACTGCTGAATCGCTAACGGCAGGCCTGTGTGCTGCATCGTTGGCCAGCGTGCCTGGAGCCTCGAACGTCTTGCGCGGCGGGCTCGTGGTTTATGCCACGGACCTCAAGCATTCTTTGGCGGACGTGAATGCGGAACTTCTTAGTCAACAGGGACCCATTGATCCCGACGTAGCTGAACTATTGGCGAGTGGCGCAGCGCAGCGCTGCACAGCGGATGTAGGCATTGGACTAACGGGAGTGGCAGGCCCGGATCCCCAGGATGGTCATCCCGTGGGGGAGGTTTACGTTGGGTGGTCGGTCAGGGGCTTGGCGTCGGCACAAAGAATGCCCCGACCACCGTTCCTTGAGCACGCTAGCTCAACCACAGGGGACCCAACGGAGGCGGAGATTTCGCACCAGCGGGCGATGATTCGGCAGCTAGCGGTCAATTTTGCGCTCTCGGGGTTGCTCGAGCGTCTGAAAGGTTAGGATTGCGGGAACAAAACCGCGCGATTATCCGTTGGGATGTGTGATGACACAACAAACGATGGTGAGGGAAGACAATTCGGTAGCCGTAGGCACCGAATCGCGGAACGAGCACGCCAACGTGCCGTCAGCGCTGCACGTTCCGGACAACGAACCACTGCTGCGCGAGGCATTGGGTGCCACGATGAAGGAGTTCCGTTCGCAGAGTGGATTTACTCTGCGGGAGCTGGCCAAGATGGCAAACATCAGCCCCGGCTACCTGTCCGAGCTAGAGCGCGGGCGCAAGGAAGTGTCCTCGGAGCTGCTCGCGAGCGTCTGCCACGCGATGGGAGTATCCGTGGCCTCCGTGATCCTGGAAGCCGCGGACATGATGGCGCTGGATGCCGCTGCCGCACAGCTGGCCGCCTCGATGAACAGCCAGCCTGCCGTGCCTGAAGCTGCACGGAACTAGCCCGTGTGCGTGGCTTGTCACTGGTAGAATCAAGCCCGATCTACAACAATCACTAGAGTGTGCGGCGGCTTGTCCGGATGCACCCTGTTTAAGGAGTTCTCGCAATGGCTAATCCATTCACTAAGGGATGGAAGTACCTTATGGCTTTGTTCGATAGCAAGATCGAAGAGAACGCGGATCCCAAGATCCAGATTGAGCAGGCCATTCAGGAAGCACAGCGCCAGCACCGTGCACTGTCACAGCAAGCAGCAGCCGTGATCGGTAACCAGCGCCAGCTGGAGATGAAGCTCGACCGCCAACTGCAGGATATCGAAAGCCTGCAGGCTCGTACCAAGAACGCACTGCAGCTGGCTGACGATGCTCGCGCCAACGGCGATAACCAGAAGGCTTCGGAGTATGAAAATGCCGCCGAGGCTTTCGCCGCACAACTGGTCACCGCCGAGCAGTCCGTTGAAGACTTGAAGGTTATGCATGACCAAGCTCTGCAGACCGCCGCACAGGCTCGCCAGGCCGTAGAGCGCAACGCGATGCAGCTGCAGCAGAAGACCACCGAGCGCACCAAGCTGCTGAGCCAGTTGGAGCAGGCAAAGATGCAGGAGCGCGTGGCGGACACCCTGCAGTCCATGGACTCTCTGACCAATAACGGCGGTCCTTCCCTGGACCAGGTTCGGGAGAAGATCGAGTCTCGGTACGCTAACGCGTTGGGTCAGGCGGAACTGGCGCAGAACTCCGTACAGGGCCGGATGATGGAAGTGGAGCAGGCAAGCGTCAAGCTGGCCGGACACTCCCGCTTGGAGCAGATTCGGGCAGAGATGGGCGGCGGAGCAAACGCTGGCCAGAACCAGGTGCAGGGCGGACAGAATCAGCAGGCCATCTCCGGTGGACAACCTGCCGCAGGCAACCTGGCTAACGATGCCGTGGCAGAGCGCATGCGCCAGCTGCGAGGAGAGTCCTAGAACTTTTCACGCGTTCCGGCCGGGCTGCGGTTGAGAATTTCGCGGAAAGTGCAGACTTAGTCGCCCACACCTCGGCTGATCAATGCATCACCGACTGCTTTGGCCCGCAGGAGCGAACGGACAATCACTGGCACACCGAAAGCCAGTGGAGATCCAGACACCCCGCGGGCCTTACGCGCGTCGAGGACTTCATTCACCAGATCCCACTGGAGTGGGATCAACCGCATGGTCAGGGACAGCGCCAGTGTCACGCTGTCTACCGGAAAGCCAAATCTCTCTAATGGACGCAGTCCGCGTTCCAAGGAGTCCAACATGTCCGAAACCCGCGTGGTCAGCGTCAGAAGTATCGCCAGTGCTACCGCTGCGTAAAGCACCAGAAAACGATGGGCCGCCACCGCAAAACCCACCCTCCACCACAGCAATCCGCAAAGAATAAGCAGCACGGGAAGGGGAGTCCTGAGGTTCAACAAGGCAGCGCGCCAGGGGATCCGTGCGACGGCGTACAAGACAAGCGTTAGAACCAAGACCAACCCGGCAACCGGGATCGAGGTCACAAATAGAGCCGTGAGCAGGAGAACCAAGATCACCGCCAGAGCCTTAGCGCCAGCGGGTAGATGATGAATCGGACTGTCCGCCGGGATATACGTGCTCCGGGTCAGACGTGGGCCGCGCTTAGAACTGAGAAACATACCGATCGATCACCTCACCAGGACTGCTCTGCAGGCTATCGTCCACCACGCGGCCAGAAGCAAGGCAGATCACGCGGTCAGCATCACGTACCAAATCTAGATCGTGCGTCAAGATGATCATCTGCTGGGGCAGTTCTGTGAACATGCGCTGCACACGCATTCGATTCCCCAGATCCAGCAACGTGGTGGGCTCATCGGCCACAATGAGCGCAGGGTTTAAGACGGTGATGGCGGCGAGCGCCAGCAGTTGCTTTTCACCTCCGGAGAGCAGGTGAGGGGACTGATCCTCGTGCCCGTCCAATCCCACTGAGGCCAGGGCCTCCTGGACTCTCTGCGCCTTTTGTTGGCGGGAGAGTTTCTGCTTCCGTAGGGAAAACGCGATGTCTTCGGCGACGGTAGGCATGACTATCTGACTGTCGGCGTCGGAAAAAATGAACCCGACCCGCTTACGCACCTCACGGGCACGGTGAGCGAGATCTACACCATCGACCGTGACTCGGCCTGCAGACGCCAGCGTCAGGCCGTTGATGAGGCGCGCCAGCGTGGACTTTCCCGAGCCGTTGGCACCGATGATCCCCACGCGGTGTTCAGTAATGCGTAGGTCGGTGGGATGTAGAATCGTGGAATCCGGAGCGGCGACGGAAGCTCCGGTGAACTCAACGACGGACACTGCGGCTCACTGGAAGCAAGTGGGGCACAGCCTTGACCACAGCTGTGACGATGCCAGCGGCCGCGACGATCTTCAGGAGATCGCCTGGAACGAACGGCAGGTTGGTGGCCATGGCGGCAGGAAGATCGAGATTGAGACGAAGCATGAGGCCGATGGTGCCGCAGGCGTACTGCACCAACACACCGGCCAGGCCGGCTAGAACGAACAGGGCGAAGCGCGTTGCGCCGGCGCCGGTGCGAGCTTGCATGGGAGCCAGCTGAGCGATGGCACCCACCACAAAGGCAGAGATTAGGTAGCCCACGATGTAGCCCACCTTGGGTCCGGCTAGTGCACTGATGGTGGGTGTCCAACCGGAAAGATTTGGCACGCCCAAGAGTCCCACGCCGAGAAACAGTGCGGTGGTCAGCCCGCCACGCCACATGCCCAGAAGCATCGATGCCAGCAAGATTCCCATGTTCTGCAAAACGATGGGCACGCCCGCAGAGCCCACGGGGATTGCTATCGCGCCGAGAACGATGATGAGCGCGGCGAAGGTGGCGATATAGGCAATGTCGGTGGCCGTGTGCGTGCGTGGGGATGCGGTCTGGTTAGTTGGCTGTGTGGCAGCTGAGGTTTCGTGCATGCGGATCATCTTAAACCCTGGCCTTAAACACCGTTCAATTGTGGGCGTATTGGGTGCGGAATGGCGCGGTACGTCCGAAGGTTTGTAAGGTCGGGGACCATGCGACGTGCAGAATTTGATCGGCTGGTAGAAGGTGAGTTTGGCGGATCCTTTGGTTCTTGGATCGCCGATATGCACGTCTTGGAGGGCTTTGGGGAGAGTTCCTCGACCCTTATCGAACAGGGAGTCGAGCTACGCGACATTTGGCTGGCCTTGTGTCACGATTTCGATGTGCCTGCGGAAAGGCGGTTGGGGGAGGATCTTTGACTTCTTTTTCGACGCAAGCAATCAGTGGCTTCCGCTATGACCAGACGCGCCGAAGAAATATATATCGAACACTCGTTCCTATAGTGTAGGCTGATGTCTCGGATATAGCGTAGAACTTTCTAAGAACCTTCGCGGTGCTCCCGTGGTCTAACGTGAGCATGAGTGAACAGGGTAACGCTAAAGAAACCAACAAGGAGCTGACAAGCATGCCACCGAAGAAGAAGAGCACCGGCGCACCTACCGGAGACCGATCCAAGGCACTTGATCTGGCAATGGCTCAGATCGAAAAGGACTTCGGCAAGGGCGCCATCATGCGTTTGGGCGATGACAAGCGCCCGCCCATTAGCGCGATTCCTTCGGGCAATATCGCCATTAACGTGGCACTGGGCATCGGCGGATTTCCCCGTGGGCGCGTAGTGGAGATTTATGGTCCGGAGTCTTCGGGTAAGACGACCGTGGCACTCCATGCGATCGCACAGGCCCAGCGTGGCGGTGGCATTGCTGCGTTTATCGACGCCGAGCACGCCCTGGATCCGGAATATGCCAAGGCTTTGGGCGTAGATACGGACGCACTGTTGGTCTC
This sequence comes from Corynebacterium dentalis, assembly GCF_900232865.1. Lineage (GTDB taxonomy): Bacteria > Actinomycetota > Actinomycetes > Mycobacteriales > Mycobacteriaceae > Corynebacterium > Corynebacterium dentalis. Next base: position 26,302 of record NZ_OCTS01000005.1, read on the forward strand.
TCAGCCGGACACGGGTGAGCAGGCATTGGAGATTGCAGACATGCTGGTGCGCTCTGGTGCCATCGACGTGGTGGTCATCGACTCCGTGGCAGCACTGACTCCTAAGGCAGAAATCGACGGCGACATGGGTGATTCCCACGTTGGTCTACAAGCACGTCTGATGAGCCAGGCGCTGCGCAAGATGACCGGCGCGCTGCACCAAACAGGTACTACCGCCATCTTCATTAACCAGTTGCGTGAAAAGATCGGCGTGATGTTCGGTTCTCCGGAGACCACTACCGGTGGTAAGGCATTGAAGTTCTATGCTTCTGTGCGTTGCGATATTCGCCGTATTCAGGCTCTTAAGGACGGCACGGATGTGGTGGGTAACCGCACCCGCATCAAGGTGGTCAAGAATAAGGTGTCTCCACCGTTTAAGATCGCTGAGTTCGACATCCTCTACGGTGAAGGCATCTCTCGCGAGGGCTCAATCATCGACCTCGGCGTGGATGCAGGAATCATTAAGAAGTCCGGTGCGTGGTTTACCTATGAGGGAGACCAGCTGGGACAGGGCAAGGAGAAGGCCCGTGAGTTCCTCAAGCAGAACCCGGATCTCGCGGAAACTCTGGAGGATCGCATCATGCAGGTTCTCAAGGTAGGTCCGTACGCAAACCAAAAGGATGACGTAAGTCCTCTCGAGGGCGAGGATGCACTGGATCCAGACGATCAACCGATCAACCTGTCTCCAAACTTCGACGATGATGACGAGGAATAGCCAGCAGAAGAAGCTCGATGCCTTAAGAGGGGCCTTGCAACAGTGGGAGGCCGGCGAGGTGCCACCACTGATTGATTCAGAGGCGGAAAAGGCGCTGGCTCCTGTGAAAGCCAAGGCAGTCCGCTTGCTTAATCACCGAGACCGCTCCGCTGAAGAGCTGCGCGGACGGCTGCTCGATGCGGAGTTTGACTCAGAGCTAGTCGATCAAGTGGTGCAGCGCTGTATAGAAAACGGGATGATTGACGATTCCCGGTTTGCCGCAGAGTGGGTGCGCCAGCGGCATCTCAACCAAATGAAGTCTCCCGCAGTGCTGCGCCGCGAACTGCAGCGCAAAGGAGTGCAAGCCTCGCTCATTGAGGATGCACTCCAAGACATCACGTGGGATGACCAGCGGGACATCATTGATCAGCTAGTGACGAAGAAAGCCGGAAGCATTAAAAATCCCCCGGCGGATCGAGCTGAGTATGAAAAATGCCTGCGGCGCATAGTCGGCGTGCCCGCCCGTCGGGGGTTTCCCGAAGGAGCGTGCATCGCCGCCGCACGGCAGGCATTAGACCAGCGGATCGCAGAGATCCAAGGCGACTAGCAATCTTGCCAACTGCGCGAGTTAGCTAGCCCTCCACGTGCTTGGCCAGCGTGTCGCCAATTTCGGGAACGGTCTTCTCCACGATCTTGGCTACCTTGCCGCGAATGGGCGAGTAGACCTTATTGATCGTGGGATTGTTCACCTTCCCCGCCTGGCGGTCAGCAGTCTCCAGAAGAATGGAGCTGACCTGCTCCTTGCGGGCGTCGAGAAATTCTCCGAAAGAACCAGAACGATCGCCGCCGGCGTACTCGTCCCAAAAAGGCTCCAGGTCGGAAGCTAATTCGGGAAGAAGCCCGCGCATGGCCTTTTCCGGCAACCCACTGTCCACCTTCTTGCCAGCCTTGTACGCGCCTTGGACAAGCTTTCCGGAAATTCCGGACTGCGCATCTACAGTGCGTTCGGTCAGGGACACCAAGTCAGCTACCACAGCGTCCTTGTGTGCACCCGTGAGTTGTTCCTTGAAACTAGCCAATGCGGTCAGCGCTCCTATTCGTACGTACTTCGGAGGTCTCGGTGAGACCGGTCATGCCAATCCACATTAGCCTGATCCTTGGTCTCGATGCCCTGACCCTTTTGTACCGGAACCTTAGCCACAATGTTCTTGCGCGCACGACCAGCACGCAGCTGACGCTCCATACGCTCAGCCAAGCGACTCAAGGTGTAGTTCAGCAGGATCATGATCACAGCCACCACAATCATCGCGGTGAAGTAGTTGCGGAACCAGGACGCGGACTGCAAGCCCGAACGGACGATCTCCACGTAGCCAATGAGGTAACCCAACGCAGAATCCTTCAGTGCGATGACCATCTGCGAGATCAAAGCAGGCAGCATCGCAGCCACAGCCTGCGGCAGCAAAATGCGCATCATCGTCTGAGTCCGGGAGAGTCCCAATGCCTTAGCAGCTTCTTCCTGACCAGAAGGTAGGGACAGGATTCCCGAACGCAGAATCTCCGCGATCACCGACCCGTTGTACATGGTCAGGCCAAACACTACTGCGGCAAAAGCCAGATGCTTCGTGGGAACCATGCCGTAAATGGCAAAGACCTGGTAGGCGAAGATCATCAGCAAAAGCACGGGGATAGAGCGGAAGAATTCCACGATCACGCCGCACACGCCACGGATCAGAGCGTTTTCGGACAGGCGACCGATGCCCAATACCGCACCGATAAGCAGCGCAAGCAGGATGGAGACCACAGCCGCCTTCACCGTTCCCCACAGGCCAGGCAGGATGTAGGTGGTCCACATATTGCCTTCGAGGAACGGCGTCCACCTACCGGCCTCGAACTGACCGTTGGCGTAAAGAATCCGGCCTGCCCACAGAAGCACAGCAGCGATGACCACCACTGTGGCTGCGGTGAGAATACGGTTGAAACGAATGCCCTTGGGACCGGGCGCGTCATATAAAACAGTAGCGCGAGTAGACATTAGCGCTTCACCGCCAATCGCTTGCCTGCTGCGCCGAAGATGAGCCCGGTCGGCAGCGTGAGAATGATGAAGCCCAAAGCGATGATGCCGAAGATCACGAAGACCTGGTCGGCATAGTCCTCCACCGTGGCCTTCATGAGCAGGCTGGCTTCCGCCACACCGATGACCGAGGCGATTGTGGTGTTCTTCGTCAGCGCGATCAACGTGTTGCCCAAAGGAACGATCGCGCCGCGGAAAGCCTGCGGGAAAATGATGTGCCGGAAGTTCTGCATGAACGTCAAGCCCAAAGAGCGGGCCGCTTCGGCCTGTCCAAAAGGCACGGTGTTGATGCCGGAGCGTAGGGACTCGGCCACGAAAGACGAAGTGTAGATAACAAAGGCCAACACCGCGAGGTTGAAGTTATTCTGCGTGGTGAAGTTTGGCCCTTCTGGCGCCAGAGTGATGTCTAGGTTCACGTACAAACCCAGTGATGCGAACAGCACGATCAACGTCAGAGGCGTGTTACGCGTGGTGTTGATGTAGAAGGTCGCGATAGTACGCAAGATTGCGACGGGGGAGACGCGCATCGCCGTCAAGATGGTGCCCAAGATCATGGATCCCAGTGCGGACCAGAAAGTCAGCTTGATGGTGGTCCAGAAAGCGGGCAGCAGTTCGGGGCCCATTTCTGCCCATAGTTCTGCATTCATTGTTCTTGTGCCTCCTTCCTAACTATTCACGAAGGAGAGGTCACCGATGTCCGGCTTGGCGCCAGGCTGAATGGCATCTCCCAGGTTGTTTTTGATGATTCGTTCGTACTCGCCGGAATCGTGCATTTCATTGAGTGCTTCGTTGATCAGTTCCACGGCCTCTGGCTGGCCCTTTGCCAGGCCGATGCCGTAGTTTTCATTGGTCCAATAGGAGCCGTCCGGCTTCTTCAGTTCCACCACGCGCATCTCGCCGGGGTACTGCTCAGCGAATCCCGCGAGGATCGTGGCATCTGTGGTCATGGCATCGACCTTCCCGCGGGACAGTGCTTCCACGCAGGCGGAGTACGTATCGAACTCTTGAAGCTGAACTTCAGGCAGCGCTGCCTTGACCTTTTGCGCCGGGGTAGAGCCGGTCACAGAACAGAGCTTGGTTTCTGCATCCATGTCTTCGAGCCCCTGGATCTTGTCGCCGGAGCGAACCAACAGGGCCTGGTGGGTCAGCAAGTAGGGACCACCAAAGTCCACGGAATTCAGGCGGGACTTGCTGATGGAATAGGTGGCGGTGCTCATGTCGACCTCGCCGTTGTTGATCAGCGTTTCACGCTGCGAAGATGGGGTTTCCCGCCAGCTCATCTCGGGGACGGCCCATCCCTTTTTGTCCGCGATGTAGTTGATCACATAGCGGGAGACGTCCGTGTCCACGCCCTGGAAGGTCTTTTCCGGAGTGCGTACACCGAGGCCGGGTTGGTCGAACTTGGTGCCGAGGATCACTCGGCCGGATTCAATGGAGCTCAGCAGACTGCGTGCTTCATTAGCGCCGCAGGCTGCCAGGGCAACCATACTGAGGGCCACAACCACCGCGGCGGTGAGGCGTCGAATATATGTCATGGTGTTTTGCTCAATCTCGCTGAGTGCGGCGATTAGTGGTCGAGGATCTTGGCCAGGAAGTCCTTGGCGCGGTCGGATTCCGGATTGGCGAAGAAGTTTTCCGGAGTGGTGTCTTCCTCGATCGCGCCGTCCGCCATGAACAGCACGCGCTTGGCGACCTTGCGGGCAAAGCCCATCTCGTGGGTCACGCAGACCATGGTCATGCCGGAGCGGGCCAGGTCAGCCATCACTTCCAGCACTTCGTTGATCATTTCCGGATCCAGCGCGGAGGTGGGCTCATCGAACAGCATCACCTTGGGATCCATCGCCAGCGCGCGGGCGATGGCTACGCGCTGTTGCTGGCCACCGGAGAGCTGCGCCGGGTACTTCTCCGCTTGAGCAGCAATACCCACGCGTTCCAGCAGCTCCATCGCGCGCTTCTTGGCCTGTGCCTTAGATTGGTTGCGTACCTTCATGGGCGCCAGCGTGACGTTGTCCAGAATGGTCATGTGGCTGAACAAATTGAAGGACTGAAAAACCATGCCTACGTCTGCGCGTAGCTTGGCTAGATCCTTGCCTTCTTCTGGGAGTAATTCTCCATTGATATGGATCTCGCCGGAATCGATTGTCTCGAGACGATTAATGGTGCGGCACAGGGTGGATTTTCCGGAACCAGAGGGGCCAAGCAGGACAACCACTTGACCTGCAGGAACGCTGAGGTTGATGTCGCGGAGGGCGTGATATTCGCCGAAGTGCTTGTTCACATCCCGCAAGCTGATCATTGCGGTTTTAGTTTGCGTGTCTGACATAAAGGAAGATTACCGTGACCTAGGTTACATCCACGTTAACTTTTCAAAAATGGCCAGTTTCTTATGGGCACGGTGGTGAGTAGGATCAGACCCCGTGACGCACATGATTTCTCCCTCTCGCCCTGATGACTCCCGCACGTACGAGGTCCGTACCTTCGGCTGTCAGATGAACGTGCACGATTCCGAGCGCCTGTCTGGATTACTCGAAGATTCTGGTTATCAGCCGGTTCCAAATGGCGAGACCCCGGATGTGGTGGTGTTCAACACCTGTGCAGTTCGTGAGAATGCGGACAATCGTCTATACGGAACGCTCGGCATGATGAAGGGGGTTAAGGATTCGCACCCCGGCATGCAGATTGCCGTGGGTGGCTGCATGGCGCAGAAGGACAAGCAGGTTGTGGTGGAGAAGGCCCCGTGGGTGGATGTGGTCTTTGGCACGCATAACTTGGGTAGTTTGCCCACGTTGCTGCAGCGGGCTGCGCACAATGAGGAAGCTCAGGTGGAGATCGCCGATTCCTTGGAGCAGTTCCCCTCCGTTTTGCCGGCCAAGCGCGAGTCCGCCTATGCGGGCTGGGTCTCCGTGTCCGTGGGTTGCAATAACACCTGCACGTTCTGCATCGTTCCCTCGCTGCGTGGCAAGGAGCAGGACCGTCGCCCCGGCGATATTTTGGCGGAGGTCTCCGCATTGGTGGAGCAGGGTGTCTCCGAGGTGACGTTGTTGGGCCAGAACGTGAACGCCTACGGCGTTAATTTTTCCGACGCCGACCTGGAGCGGGACCGCGGTGCCTTCGCCAAGCTTTTGCGTGCCTGCGGTGAGGTCGAGGGCTTGGAGCGCGTGCGCTTCACGAGCCCGCACCCTGCTGAGTTCACGGACGACGTGATTGAGGCGATGGCGGAGACCCCGGCCGTGTGCCCGCAACTGCACATGCCGTTGCAGTCTGGTTCGGACAAGGTCCTCAAGGACATGAAGCGCTCGTATCGCTCGAAGAAGTTCTTGGGCATTTTGGACAAGGTGCGCGAGCAGATTCCTCACGCGGCCATCACCACGGACATTATAGTGGGCTTCCCGGGAGAGACCGAGGAAGATTTCCAAGCGACGTTGGATGTGGTGGAGAAGGCTCGCTTTGCCTCTGCTTTCACCTTTCAGTATTCGCCGCGCCCGGGCACTCCGGCGGCGGAGATGGACGAGCAGATCCCTAAGGCAGTGGTACAGGAGCGCTACGAGCGCTTGGTGGAGCTGCAAGATCGCATCATGAAGGAAGACAACCTGCAGCTGGTGGGCAGTGTCCAGGAATTGCTGGTGCAGGATCAAGGTGGACGGAAGAACGACCGCACACACCGCATCTCCGGTCGCGCCCGCGATGGCAGACTCGTCCACTTCATGCCCGCGTGGGCGCCGCAGGCACAGGAGACCGGCGCTCACGCTAACCCCGATCAGGCGAAACTGCTTTCGGAAAGCATCCGGCCCGGGGATATCGTGGAGGTGGAAGTCACCGATGCCGCCCCATACTTCCTCATCGCGGATTCCGGAGTGTTGAGCCATAGGACGACGAAGGCCGGTGACAACTGGGCAGCAGGCCAGGTTCCCACCACTGCGCCGGTTGGCGTCGGACTGGGACTTCCCACACTGCGCACGACGAACAAGAACCTGTTGAACATCGAGACCGCCGCGGCGGCCAGCGGATGCGGATCAGAAGGATGTGGTTGCGATGCCTAAACCAGAGCAGTCAGAACAGAAGCAGCCAGCCCCACACACGACTTCCCCTAACGACCCTCGCGCCGATAAGGCACGCGAGACGCTGGATCAGCACGTGAAGAAGTCCGGAGGGGACCTTGCCACGGCAGAGCGCAGGGCCGGACGCGAAGTGGACTACGGACCCGCGCTCATTCCCATGGCGTTGGGAATGTTTGCGGTACTGATGAGCTACTTCTTGCCCCATTCCGGGCAAGTGTTTGGCTTCGACGTTCTGCTGTACACGCCTAAGGCGGAGGGCTTCGATACGACCATGCCGGAGAGGATCTACTCCTGGCTGGCACTGATCGGCGGAGTGCTGCTCACCGTGGGCACCATCGTGAGCCGCAGTTGGTTGGTCGCCTGGTTCAACTGGGCTTTCGCCGGCGTGGGCTGGTGGTACAGCGTATTCGCCATCTGGATGGGGCAGACTCGACCGGTGACCTCAACCGGCGAGCCGCCGAGCTATGGACTCATCATTGGTGCCGTGGGCATGACGATTGTCTTTTTGACCATGACCTTCGTGCTCTTCCGCCGCAATCCGTTGCAGAAGGCGCTAGCTAACCTGCGCCGCGAGATGGCGCACGAAAACGAGGAATCCCGGATGGCGCAACAGCGACTGCGCACGGGACTCATGGAGCGGGTTAGTACGGATGAGATCGTGGACGACCGTCGCGCACGGGCCCGCGCCCGCCGCAATAACTAGAGGTTAGTCAGGGCTTGTATTAGCCCTGGGTGGCGTTCGCCGCAGCGTCCGCCCATTCCTGCCACTGTGCCGCCTGCTCTCGGAGCTGGGCGGCTTTGTTCGGATTGCCTTTAGCCTCAGCAGCTTCGGCCTCGGCGACGAACTGATCCACCTTCGCTTGGAACTGCGCCACGCGGGCTAGTGCCTCTGGGTCGGTGCGTCGCCACTGCTCGTCGGCAGCGTCGGACACGCGCTGTTCCAACTCGCCGATCTTCTGCTCGAACTCGCGAATGCGGGCACGCGGCACAAAGCCGATCTCTTCCCACTTGTCCTGCAACTCTCGCAGCAGCTGGCGGGCCTTGTCGATGCCCTGGCTCGGGTCGATCAGGGCGCCGTACTCATCCAGCAGCTTCTGCTTGGCGTCCGCATTGCCCGCAAACTCGTCATCCTTCTTCGCCGCATCGGCCTTTTTCGCGTCGAAGAACTTGTCCTGCGCAGCACGGAAGCGATCCCATAGCTGGTCGTCTGCCTCCTTGGTAGCGCGGCCCGCTGCCTTCCACTCCTGCATCAGTGACTTGTATGCCTGAGTCGTCTCGCCCCAATCGGTGGAGTCTTGCATCGCCTCAGCGCGCTCCACGATGTCTTCCTTCTTCTGCTTTGCCAGTCCGCGGTTGCGATCCAACTCGGAAAAGTGAGCGCCTCGGCGTCGAGAAAAAGCATCCCGACCAGCCGAATACCGCTTCCACAACGCATCGTCGGTGGCCCGATCCACGCCACGAATCGTTTTCCACTCGGCTAGGATCTCCCGCAGGCGATCGCCGGCCGCCTTCCATTCGGTGGAGTTCTCGCCGATCTCTTCGGCCTCGGTGGCCAGGGCTTTCTTTCGTTCGACGCCACGCTTCCGGCGCTCCTGCTTCTCTCGATCAGCCTGCTGCTCGGCCTCTTCGGACTGCTCAGCGAACGCAGCGAGGCGCTTATCCAGGGCCGGAAGATCACCAATCACGGTTGCCGTGGGAAGGGATTCGCGCAGGGCCGCAGCATCCTTGCGCAGCTTCTGGGCCTCGTCGGGGTGGGACTTCAGGCGAGCTTCCAGCAGGGAGACCTCGGTAGCAAGATCCTCGTAGCGGTTGATGAAGTGCTGCAAGCCTTCCTCGGGAGTGCCGGCGTGGAACTGGCCAATCTGGCGCTCGGCTCCGTCTACTCCCATGACCCAGGCGGTGCCATCTGCATCGACCCTGCCGCAATCTGCTGGGCGCTTGGTTGGCACGGAAGGAGTCGCACTGACGGGGGACTGCACCGCTGGCTTGCCGCTGTTCGTCGCACCGGGGCGAGGGCCGGGCTTGGCGCCTGGCTTTGGACCTGGCTTGGGTGCGGACGAAGGATTAGTGGGGGCGTTCATCTGTCGGTGCTCCTTCAGGAGAGGAAGTGGGTTACCGCGCGACGCGGTTGCGAAAGCTGGTGCCCTAGTAAAAGGGGCCATTGCGCAATTATGACAGAGCGGGCGGATCGCTGGACTGTATTGCTTCGAAATCGCTGGTGAAGCGCAGTGACGAGAGGAAGGTGACTTACACTGAGGAGTATGTCTGAACAACGCGGGAGGTCCACCATTCGGCCCATCGCCATCGTGGGACCCACCGGGTCGGGGAAGTCCGCGGCCTCCGTAGCGGTGGCAAAGTCCAGTGATGGCGAGATCGTGAACATCGACTCGATGCAGCTGTACGCGGGCATGGACATTGGCACGGCCAAGCTCACCGAAGCAGAGCGTGAAGGTATTCCACACCACTTGTTGGACATCTGGGATGTCACGCAACCGGCCAGCGTTGCGGAGTACGGCAACCTCGCGGTGCGGCAAGTAGAAGGAATTATGTCTCGTGGGAAGCGCCCAGTGCTGGTGGGTGGTTCGATGATGTACGTGCAGTCCGTGGTGGACGAGTGGGACTTCCCGCCCACGGATCCGGAGGTGCGCGCCCGGTGGGAGCGCGAGCTGGAGCGAGTGGGGGTGGAAGCGCTTCATACTCATCTGGCCACCGTGGACCCGGAGGCCGCAGGCATTATTGAGTCTCGGGATCCACGGCGTACTGTCCGCGCCCTCGAGGTCATTGAGCTGACCGGTAGGCCCTTTGCTGCGTCACAGCCGCCGAAGGATCGGCCGGCACGGTGGAATTGCCGCATCATTGGCTTGCACGCACCGGCGGAGTGGTTGGATCCTCGACTGAAAGTGCGTGTGCAGCAGATGTTCGAGGCGGGTCTGGTGGACGAGGTGCGCCAGCTGCAAGCTCAAGGATTGCGCCGAGATTCCACCGCAGGGCAGGCGATTGGGTACTCGCAGGTACTGGATTATCTGGCGGGGGAGATGAGTTTAGAAGAGGCTATCGAGGCAACCTACCTAGGGACGCGCCGCTATGCGCGTAGGCAACGTAGCTGGTTCAAGCGCGATCCGCGCATCCAGTGGGTGGACGCATGGGAGCCAGACGCAGTCCAACGGGTGTTGGAACTGGCGGATGTAAGCTAGCGGACATGTCTGATTCCCACACGCTCGCCCCAGTTTCACAGTCGTTTATCAAGGCTCATGGCACGGAAAATGACTTCGTGGTGCTCTTAGATCCGCAGGCACGTTTTGAGCTTACGGACGATGTAGTGCGTGCTCTGGCTGACCGTCGGGCAGGAATTGGCGGCGATGGCGTGATCCGCGTGGCCACGGCGACAACGTTGATGGAGCAGGGTGTGTTGCGGGCGCTGCCCGCGGACTGCCGTGAAGATGAGTGGTTCATGGACTACCGTAATGCCGATGGTTCGATTGCGGAGATGTGTGGCAACGGCGTGCGCGTATTTGCGCACGTCCTGGTGGCTGAAGGCTTGGTTGAACTTGATGATGCCGGCACATTTGGAATCGGCACCCGGGCAGGGCGTAAGGAGGTGACTGTTCACGAAAGCACCGAGCGGCACGCCGTGGTGTCCGTGCAGATGGGGGAGCCAGAGGTGATGGGGCTTTCTACCGTTCAAGTCTCTGGCGAGCGCTTTGCCGGACTAGCCGTGGACATGGGTAACCCCCACCTGGCCGCTGTGGTTCCGCAATTAACCGCCGAGGCATTGGAGGAGCTGCCCATCGATCAGCCCGTGACGTGGGATTCCGATTTCTTCCCACAGGGTGTGAACCTAGAGGTAGTTACCCCGCTTGATTCCCATGGAGCTGTGCACATGCGCGTGCATGAGCGCGGCGTGGGAGAGACGCGATCCTGTGGAACCGGAACAGTCGCTGCCGCAGTGGCAGCATTGGCCGATTCTGGCGCCGTGACCGGCACTGTTCTCGTAAACGTTCCTGGTGGGCAGGTAGAAGTGACGGTGGGCGAGGGCACTTCAGTTCTCAAGGGGCCATCGGAGATTGTGGCTCGCGGCACCTTGGTGGGCTAATGCCCCTTGGGGCTTAGTGACCGCCACATCCGCAGTTACCGGAGCCACAACCGCCGCCCGTGGAACACGAGGACGCCTCGATTGTGCTGCACGTGAATTGAACGGTGCCCGCCAGGATGAGGGTTCCTAGAGCCTTGGTGTGTCCCACGGCATCCACCTCCGCTTCCAAGGCATCAGCGGGCAGAACCACAGAGAAGTCAAACGGAGTATGCACGGAGGCCACCCAGAATTTCTGCCCAGTGAGCTCGGAGACGTGCAGGGCAATATCACTGGTTTCCACCGCGATCCGAGCTGCAGCGTGAGGAGCAGTGGAACCACTGTTGATCTCGGCTAATCCTGAAGAATCAACGGTGCCGACCCTGTCCCCGCCATCCGCAGCAAACTCGGATGCATTGGCGTAAATCTTCACGTCGGTAGCTAGAGCCGCAATGTTCATTGGTTGGTATTCCAGTGGCTCGGCCTCCGCGAGCATCGGGCCTTGAGCTACCGTCGCCGTGACCGAGGCAATCGTGGGAGCCTGCCGGCCGGAGACCTGCAGGAATGGAGAGTCCTCCACCACGTCGATCACGCCGATGATGTCATTAACCATGCTCAAGTGGGCTGATGCCTGAGGGCCGCCCACGTAGCTGGCAAAAGACCCATACGGAGGTGCAGTCAGGATGACGAGCCGAGAGCCGGAAGGGTCGTCAAACTGCAACACCTGTCCATCGTGAATCTCACCCGTTACGCTGAGCTGACCGGTGGAATAAGCGGCTTCTAAAGCATCCTGCCACCGGGGGAAATCAAGGCCAACGCTGCGCAGTTCTGGAATCATTCATCCACCATAACGCTTAGCCCAAGAAGTTTACTTTTCCGCAGGTGAACGTGTTAGATGGAAAGGCAATGACAGAAAATTTTCCTGATCTCGAATTCAACGAAACCTCTGGCTCTAGCGCCACGCCCACCGTCGGTGAACTTGATCTCGAGCAGCGCTCGAGTTTGCGTCGACTCACACGAGGCGTCAACACGTACACCGACGAACAATCAGACGGTTACGACGTCGAGTACCGCAAACTCCGCCTGGAGAAAGTGGTCCTTGTAGGCGTGTGGACCGAGGGCACGGTAGCCCAGATCGAAGCCCGATTGGCAGAGCTGAGAGCGCTGGCGGAAACCGCGGGCTCGGACATCGTGGACATGCTCTACCAAAAGCGAGACAAGCCAGATTCCGGCACCTACATCGGTAGCGGAAAGGTCAACGAACTCAAGACCATCGTGATGGAATCCGGTGCGGACACCGTGATCTGCGATGGTGAGCTGTCACCTGGCCAGATGATCGCGCTTGAAAAGGCCTTGGACGTCAAGGTGATTGACCGCACCATGCTAATCCTGGACATTTTCGCTCAGCATGCGAAGTCCAAGGAAGGTAAGGCGCAGGTCGCGCTTGCCCAGATGGAGTACCTGATCACTCGAGTACGTGGTTGGGGCGGCGCGTTGTCTCGCCAGGCTGGTGGACGAGCAGGCTCCAACGGCGGCGTGGGTTTGCGTGGTCCCGGTGAGACGAAGATCGAGGCAGACCGTCGACGTCTGCGGATGGACATGGCCAAGCTGCGCAAGGAGATTGCGGGGATGAAAACCTCCCGCGAGATCAAGCGCGAACGGCGCGATGCCGCGGCGATTCCACAGGTGGCCATCGCGGGCTACACCAATGCAGGAAAATCTTCGCTAATTAACTCTTTGACAGGCGCTGGCGTGTTGGTGGAAGACGCCCTGTTCGCCACGCTGGATCCCACTACTCGCCGGGCGAATCTGCGCGACGGCCGGGCGGTGGTCTTCACCGACACCGTGGGGTTTGTTCGTCACCTACCCACACAGTTGGTGGAGGCATTCCGCTCCACGTTGGAGGAAGTGCTGGCTGCGGACGTGGTGCTGCACGTGGTGGATGGCTCTGATCCCTTCCCCTTGGAGCAGATTGTTGCCGTGAACAAGGTCATTGGGGACATCGTGGAGGAGACGGGACGCCCTGCGCCGCCGGAAATCCTGGTGGTCAACAAGATCGATGCCGCGGATCCATTTGTGCTTGCGGAGCTGCGTCACCGTCTCGATGACGTGGTGTTTGTCTCAGCCCACACTGGCGAGGGCATCGAGGAACTGGAGACTCGGCTAGAGCTGTTCCTGAATAGTTTGGATGCGCATGTTCACCTGCGCGTTCCGTTCACCCGCGGGGATGTTGTGGCACGTGTGCACGAGCTGGGCACGGTGCTCAGTGAGGATTACGACGATGCCGGCACGCTCATTGAGGTGCGCCTGCCTGCGTCGCTGGCCGGAGACTTGAAAGAGTTTTTGGTAGATACGGACCCTGATACGGAATAATTGCTCCGCGTGAGCACTCCGCAAAAACCTGTCGAGACAGGAACAACTCCAGCAAGTACCCGTGGCAGATTCTTTGGATGGGAACTCCACGGTGATGGCCGCACGATCCGCCCGGGCAGTGTGGTGACGCCCGAGCAGCGACTTTCGTGGGGCCGAACCATTGGCATCGGAATGCAGCACGTGGTGGCCATGTTTGGCGCCACGCTGCTGGTTCCTACGTTGACCGGGTTTCCCGTGAACACCACGCTGCTGTTCTCTGGCGTGGGAACAATCCTGTTTCTGTTGGTCACCCGGAACCGACTCCCGTCCTATTTGGGCAGTTCCTTCGCGTTCATCGCCCCGCTTTCGGCGTCACAAGCGCACGGTTTCGCCGCGCAGCTCGGAGGCATTGTTGCAGCCGGGTTGCTGTTGTTCCTCATTGGTGCGGTGACTCACTGGGCGGGTTCTCGTGTTATCGACGCCATCATGCCGCCCGTGGTGACCGGAGCGATCGTCGCGTTGATCGGTCTGAACTTGGCTCCGACAGCGATCGACAACTTTGAAGCCCAGCCACTGATTGCCTTTGTGACTACGTTGGCGATCGTGCTGTTCACCGTGATGGGCCGCGGGATGGTTGGACGGCTGAGTATTCTGCTCGGAGTGATTGTGGGCTGGGCATTTGCATTCATGGCAGGTGGAATTTCGGCGGAGTCCAAGGAGTCTGTGAACGCTGCGAGCTGGGTGGGGCTGCCACACTTTGCTACTCCCGAGTTCCATCTAGCTGCGGTGGCTGTGACCTTGCCGGTAGTGGTGGTTTTGTTGGCAGAAAACATCGGTCACGTGAAGGCTGTATCCACCATGACAGGGCGGAACTTGGATGACCTTGCTGGACGAGCATTGATGGCAGACGGCGCATCCACGATGTTTGCTGGTGGGTTCGGCGGTTCCGGTACCACTACTTACGCAGAGAATATCGGTGTCATGGCTGCCACCAAGGTGTATTCCTCTGCGGCGTATTGGGTGGCTGCGTTCACTGCCATTGCGTTGGCTTTTATCCCGAAGTTCGGGGCTGCCATCTTGACGATTCCAGTCGGTGTATTGGGTGGGGCAACGATCGTCTTGTACGGAATGATTGGGCTGCTGGGAGTGCGCATTTGGCAGGACAACAACGTTCGTCTCACGGATCCAGTCAATCTCACAGCGGCATCCGTCGCCATCATCGCCGGCATTGGAAATCTAACGTTGACGGTAGGCAGCGTTCAGCTGGAGGGCATTGCGTGGGGTTCGGTTGGCATCATTGTGGGCTATCCAGTGATGCGTTGGCTTTACGATCACGTGGGGGATGGCCGATACGTCAATACGGCACGCGCGGAATAGTCGTGGTGGCGACTGCTGAATACCGGGTGGCTACTTTTTAGCGAAGGCTACAGAAACTCCAGCATTCTCTAGTGCGGCGACGTAGGACTCGTGTGGTTGTAGGTCAGTGACAACGGTGCTGATGTCTTCAATAGCAGCGAAGCTGACTAAGTAATCCAGCCCGAACTTTGTGGCATCTACGAGGGCTATGACGTGCTCGGCGTGTGTGACCATGGCGCGTTTCACAGCGCCCTCTTCTTCATCAGGGGTGGAGAGCCCGTGATTTAGGGTAAGAGCGTTGGTGCCTACAAATGCCACATCAGCTCTGAGAACTGCGATGGTTTGAGTGGCGATATTGCCTACGACCGCTTGCGCCTGTGGGCGTACTTTGCCGCCGAGAAGCTGGATATCGAAGTATTCGGAATCTGCCAGAGTTTTGGCGATGGGTAGTGAATTCGTGATCAGCTTGTAGGGAGGAACATAACCGCTGGTAGGGGCGTGGGGGATGCTCTCTAGTCCCGAGGTGGCGAGAGCTTCTGCCATGAGAGCGGTAGTGGTTCCTCCGTCGAGAAACAAGGTGCGGCCAGGAGGCGGAAGTAGCTCGAGAGCTCTGCGAGCAATACGCCGTTTAGCGTCGAGCGCAGATTGGGCGCGCGATTCGAATGGGGTGAATTCCGTGCGGTAGTTCTGTGACGGGACCGCGCCACCGTGTACTCGGCGAATTCCGCCTTGTGCATCGAGTGTGGCCAGGTCGCGCCGAATTGTTTCTGCCGTGACGCCAAACTTCTCCGCGAGCTCAATTACCGTGACGCGACCCTTAACGGCGGTCAACGACAATATTTGCCGGCGACGTTCAGTGGACCGCAACGGCATGGGCGGACGACCTTTCTCCTAGGGCTAATCGATTACCTCGTCTAGATCTTACGGAGGACGGCGACGACCTTGCCCAAGATCTCCGCCTCTTCAGCAGGAATTGGTTCGAACAGATCGTTGTGGGGGAGCAGCCACAATCCGTCTTCGTTCTTGTGCCATTCCTTAACGGTGGCGTCTCCATCAATCATCGCGGCCACAAAATCGCCCAGTTCTGCGACCTTTTGGGACTTGACGACGACCCAGTCTCCATTGAAGATGCCGGCATCTCGCATGGATTCACCGACAACCTGCAGGAGGAAAAGTTCTCCACTGCCCACGAGTTCATTTGGGAGGGGGAAGACCGCTTCTACGTTTTCCTCAGCCAATATCGGAGAACCAGCGGCGATCTGACCGACGACGGGAACATACGAGGCTTCAGGGCGCGCATCACTGGCTTCAGTGGCGGTTTCGCTTGGCTTAGACCGTCCTGGGGATGATTCATATCCGCGAACATCAACTGCACGCGGCTTCTTGTCTTCTCGGCGAAGCAGCCCCTTCTCCTCGAGCTGGGTCAAGTGATAGGACACCGACGAAGTGGACTGCAGACCAACGGCCTCTGCAATTTCGCGGATGCTTGGGGGGTAGCCACGCAGCACCTTGGAATCAGTGATGACTTCTAGAATGCGCCGCTGGCGCTCACTGAGAGAATCGCGACCCTTTCCCTTGGCGCTTGCCGCCTTATCTGCTGCGGACTTACGGGGTCGGCCTGGCTTGCGGCGGGCCTCGGGTGCGACGGGCTGCTCATCTCCGGCGGAAGAAAGTGGACTCATGTGTGCTCCTTGAAGATTTCGACGTGGTTCTCACCCTACCTCATCAACGTCACTTAGTCTG
Source organism: Corynebacterium dentalis (assembly GCF_900232865.1). GTDB lineage: Bacteria > Actinomycetota > Actinomycetes > Mycobacteriales > Mycobacteriaceae > Corynebacterium > Corynebacterium dentalis. The sequence continues at coordinate 42,684 of NZ_OCTS01000005.1, forward strand.
GTTCATCTGTTCGAAAAAGCTTGGAAAATGAATGGACAGTTTAGAACGGGCGTGCTATTTTTCCATTAAGGCATGAAATCGAACGTTCGTACCAAAGGCGTTCAGTGTTCGATTAAATCCACTCTGGTTGTCTAGCCGGTGAGTTTAATGATCTTCGTGCCTGTTCGGATGGCTCGCAGGTAGTCGATGGCCGCACTGGTCGTGAGAATTACATGCGTGAGCTAGCCGAAGTGGCAAATGCATGAAATCACCGAGGTTTGTCCTCATGACGATTGTTTGAGAAGAAAGAAGGCCAATATGACTACTGCGCTGACTCGCCCGGATTCCCGTTCTGTTCGTACTGCACGTGCAGAGCGTATCGTGTCGTCGATCCCCGCACAGAGCGGTTCTACCATCAGTCCACCTCGGGAATCTTTCCCGGACCTTCTTGTTCCGAAAGTTCCTGAATCCACGCAGCGTTCGAACACCCATGGGCAGGGAAGGGCGATCGTTCCTTCACGAGCGCGTGTTCGTAGGAGCGAGCGTCTGGTGGAAGATTCTTCTGCAGCGTTCGATAACGCATCATCTAGGTTCTTGGAACGATGGACGCAGAATGTAAAGAAGTTCGTTACCTCTCTAGGTGGTATGTCCCTTTCGGTGGGGACCATGGTTCTGACTATGGGTTTGAGCCCGCTATTCCTTTAAACGCTGCATCGGGACTAGCATGAGTGGCGTGCTGTGCCCTTCTTGTAGTTCCCAACAGTCGCGTGTAGTTGATTCCCGAACCGTGGAAAGCGGTGTCGCGATTCGCCGTCGTCGAGAATGTCTCGAATGTGAAACCCGTTTTACCACCGTGGAACGCTCCATTTTGCTGGTTACTAAGCGCAGCGGGGTGACAGAAGAATTTAGCCGCGAGAAAATGATCAAAGGCGTTCGCCGGGCATGCCAGGGTCGTGATGTGTCAGATGATGCACTTAAGAGACTGGCCCACGAAGTAGAGCAGAACGTTCGCGCTGTTCACGGTTCACAAGTGCAGGCCAACCAAATTGGCCTCGCGATTCTGGAACCTCTAAGGAACCTGGATGCAGTGGCCTATCTCCGCTTCGCCTCTGTGTACAAGTCCTTCGATAGCGCAGAGGATTTTGAGCAGGAGATCGAATCACTCCGCGCTCACCGCGCCCGTAGCTAGCTAAGATGCAGAGCTCAGCACTGAATCTTCCGAGGCCTTGAAGCACAACCCCTAGCGAATCTTGTCGAGTGCCTTCTTAATCCTCTGGACAGATACCGAGCGTGCAGTACCCAAGTTTTGCGCAAACAAGCTGACCCTGAGCTCTTCAATCATCCAGTGGATCTCCTTGATCTGCGGAGAAGCCGCTCGCGCCTCAGGCAATCTATCCAGGGTCTTAGCCAGGTATCTTTCCGCGTCTAAGACTTGCCCGTCCAGCACTTCTTCCTTGTCCGGATCAGTCTCCATCAGGTCCAACCTGGCCTGCATGGCAGCCACGTACCGCGGAACATGCCTAAGCTGAGCAACCCCATGGCGCGCCACGGCATGAGATCCCACATAGAAATCCAGTTGCTGACGCATTGCCTCTATGGGCTCGCCACTCCACTCCCTTAGTTCCTCGGCCATGTCCGCAACCGCCAAAACTGCAGGTGCAACTTCCACCACAGCCTTTCGGACCCCAGTGGCACCCTGCTTCCGAGCAATTTTAATGACTTCTGCGCACCGGTCTGGATCTCGAATAACTGGTCCGTGCTCCTGCAAAATACTCTTGCACGTCACGGTGACAAGATCTTCCAACAGTGAGTCAAAGCCCACATACGGGAAATTCTCCAACGCAACGCGCTGTCGCAGCGGCAGGCCTTTGAGCATCTGTGCGCGCGAGACGGCTACCGTCTTCGTCATCATGGTCAAAACCGTCTTGAACTGCTGTGCAGCAGCCGCTTGCGGCGTGGGGAACGCTCGTAACACCACGCCCTTGTCCACGGAGACGATCGCGGGGTAGGCCACCACAGTCTGCCCATCGACGATGGTTTCTACCGTCTCTGGAACCGTCCCTATGTTTTCTGCATCCCAGTTGGCGGCGCGGGCCAGCACACCGCCAGTGGCAGCACCGCCGCGTCCTGAAGCGTTGCGTCCGCCAGGTTTACCCTGCGCAGAATTCTTATCTCGACCATTCCCGGACTTAGTCTTATCGCCACTTTTCGGCCTTCCGTGGCGACCATGAGAAGCTGCGTCGGCGGGATCGGGCGCATCAGATCCAGAACCCAGGCTGCGGGCTGCGGCTTGCGCAATAGCGTTGGTGACCTGAGAGGTGAGTCGCTGTTGGAGCGCAGCGACGTCGCGGTCCTGATCCACCACATGGCCTCGTCGATCAATGGCAGCCACGTTCATCCGCAGGTGGGATGGCACCTTGGACCAATCAAAGTCCGATGCGGAGATTCCACTGCCACCAAGTGACCGAAGCGCATCAGCCAGCGCTGCATCGATGGCTCCGTCGAAAGGCGTCATACGTTGCAGTGCGTGTTCCGCGAAGTCCGTAGCGGGCACCACGCTCCTGCGTAGTGGCTTGGGCAAGCTCTTAATCAGCGATACACACAGTTCCTTGCGCAGCCCGCTGACCAGCCACTGCGTGGCTTGGGAATCGACCGTAGCCAACAAGGGAAGTGGCACGCGCATGGTGATTCCGTCACGCGGGTCTCCCGGCTGGAAGACATAGCTGAGTTCGAACTCTAAGCTGCCCTGCTGCCACACGTCAGGGAACTCGTGGGCGGCTGTCGCCCCCTCAGCGGATTCGATTAGCGCATCGGCGGAAAAGTTCAGCAAACCGGCGTCGGTATGACGGGCCTTCTTCCACCACGCGTCGAAATGCCGAGCTGAGGTGACAGAGGCAGGGATCCGGGAATCGTAGAACCGGAACAGAGTGTCGTCGTCGACAATAATGTCCCGCCTGCGGGCCTTGTCTTCCAACAAGCTGGCCTCGTTCAACAACTCCTGGTTGTGATGGAAGAACTTGTGGCGCGTGGTCCAATCGCCTTCCACCAGGGCATTTCTGATGAACAGTTCGCGCGCCAGTGGTTTGTCGATTCGTCCCAGGTTGACGGTTCGGTCCGCAACCAGCGGCAATCCGAGCATCAAGACCTTTTCGTGGACCATCGCTGCGCCGCGAGAGCTAGACCAATGTGGTTCGGAATGCACAGTCTTGGTCATGTGTGGCGCGATGGTTTCCACCCACGCAGGATCAATTGGACCGGCCGTGCGCGCGAAAACCTGGGAGGTTTCCACCAGTTCGGCAGCCATGACCCACTGCGGTGGTTTTTTGGACAGCTGGGAACTGGGGTGGATGACGAAGTGCGTATTGCGCGTGCCAGTGAACTGCTTGGAGTTGCCTTCCCGCATGCCAATATTAGTCAGCAGGCCGGTGAGTACTGATTTGTGCACCGCGTCTTCATGGATGTTTTCTTCGTCGAAGTCCATGTCGCGCACGTGGGCAATGTTGGGGATGCTCCACGAGAGTTCCTGGATGACTGTCAGCAGCTGGCGCACCAAATCCATCCATTCGCGAGAGCGCATGTAGTGGATGAATTCGCTCTGGCAGAGCTTGCGGAACTGGTTGCCGCTGAGTTCCCGACGATTGTGCTGCAGGTAGTTCCAGAGCTTGAGCACGCTGATGAAGTCCGAGTCCGCACCGAAGCGGGCGTGCAGCTGGTCCGCCTTGCCTTGGTGTTCGAGCGGACGTTCCCGCACATCCTGAATGCTCAAGGAGGCCACAATCACCGCGACTTGTTCCAGAACGTTGTTGTGGTGGGCTGCCTCGAGCATGCGTGCCAACCGAGGATCGGTGGGAATGCGAGCCATATCGCGGCCAGTTTGGGTTAGTTCTTGTTGCCCGCCGGCCTGGTGCTTTTTTCCCGACGCCACCTTCAGCGCGCCCAGCTCGTGCAACAGCGCCACACCATCGCGGACGGACTTCTTATCGGGAGCTTGGAGGAAGGGAAACTCGTCGATATCCCCGAGACCCAGTGCGATCATGGAAAGAATGACGCTGGCCAGGTGCGTGCGAAGAATTTCCGGGTCGGTGAACTCCGGGCGAGCGTGGAAGTTTTCTTCCGAGTACAGGCGGATGGCGATGCCGTCTGCGGTTCGGCCACAGCGGCCGGATCGCTGCGTTGCACTAGCTTGGCTGATCTCTTCGACTGGGAGGCGCTGGACTTTTGTGCGGTGGGAGTAGCGGGAGATGCGTGCCAGGCCGGTATCCACCACGTAATGAATGCCGGGCACGGTCAGCGAGGTCTCCGCAATGTTGGTAGCTAGCACGATGCGTCGCTTACCACCAGGGGAGAAGACTCGATGTTGCTCGGCGTTGGAGAGTCTGCCGAATAGCGGGAGTATGTCGATCTGCTCGCCCCGGTTGTGGGGGAAGGCGGCGTGTAAGGCGTCTGCGGCATCGCGGATCTCTCGTTCTCCAGAGAAGAAGCAGAGGATATCGCCGGGGCCAGTCCGCACGAGTTCGCGGCAGGCTTCCACGAGACCGTCGAGAGGATCGACTTCCGTTTCCGTAATCTCGCCAGTCTTGTCGTTGAGATGCTCGCGAACCAGCGGCCGGTAGCGAACTTCCACCGGGTAAGTGCGACCGGACACTTCGATGATCGGCGCGGGCTTTCCTGCAGCATCGCAGAAGTGCTCTGCGAATGCCTGGGGGTTGATGGTCGCGGAGGTGATGATCAGTTTGAGATCCGGGCGCTTGGGTAGCAACTGCTTGAGGTAGCCCAAGAGGAAGTCGATGTTGAGGCTGCGTTCGTGGGCTTCATCGATGATGAGTGTGTCGTAATCACGCAAGAGCCGGTCGCGTTGAATCTCATTGAGAAGCACACCGTCCGTCATGAGCTTGATGGCGGTGGACGAACTGATGTTGTCATCGAAGCGGATCTTGTAGCCCACCAGCTTTGCGTTCTCTGAACTGGAGGAGGTGAGTTCTTCATCGATACGCTCCGCGACGCTGCGGGCGGCGATACGGCGAGGTTGAGTATGACCTATGAGCTGGGAACGTCCACGACCGAGCTCGAGGCACATTTTCGGAATCTGGGTGGTCTTGCCGGATCCAGTTTCGCCCGCGATGATGACCACCTGGTTTTCAGAGATCGTCTTCATGATCTCTTCACGCCGCTCGCTGACCGGCAGTTGATCCGGAAAGCTAATGGGACCAATGGTGCGCACGGGGCGTGAGGGGCGGGACGAGCGACCTCTCCGACGTTTACGACGTTGGGGACCGGACGTGCCGCGGGGGTGTCCGTCATGTCGTGGTTTGTCGCTATTGGGGGTACTCACCAAAAAGATTCTAACAAGTGGCCTGCGGGCTTCTTCATTTCCGCCCCACGCTCGACTCTCGTTTGTTTAGTATTGCCTAGCTAATGAATATCTAATTCGAAGAAAGTGAACGACGCTGATGGTTAAAGACACCATGGGGCAGTCCCGCACGCACACCGAAGCCACTCTGGCTCAAGCCACCGAGGTAGCGGGAAGCGTGTTCAATTCCCCGTTTTCCCGCCGCATCTTTTTCGCTGGGATGGCCGCAATCAGCGGCAGCGTGCTGTGGTCTTCCATCTCCCAAAGAGCCGCCGGGGCGCAATCTGGAGGATCCCTCGAAGTTGGCCGTGGCATGGCAGACATGACTGGAGAGCCGTGGGGCGCGGGAATGAATGGGTATGCCGTGCTGGAGCAATCGTCCATTGGGCTACAGCGTCGTCAATATGCACGTTCGTTCATCTTCGTGGACCCCGATAGCGGGCAGCGAGTGGTGCACTGCACAGCGGATGTGGGCCTGATGTTTCAGTCCATTCACCTAGAAGTGTTGCGGCGGTTAAAGGCAAAGTTCGGCGACTTGTACGGCCAGCACAACGTGCTGCTGCACGCCCAGCACACGCACATTGCCCCGGGTGGTACCTCTGCCCACCTCATGGTGGACATCACTGTGGGCGGATTCCGTCCCATCACTTTTGAGGCCAACGTCTCAGGCATTGTAGATTCCATCGTGCGTGCGCATGACGATATTCAGCCCTCAGACATCACCCTGTCCCGTGCCGAGGTGCATAACGCCAGCGTGAATCGCTCACGAGAGGCCTTCGACAAGAACCCGCAGGAAGACAAAGACGTATTCCCGGAGGGCATCGATCCAGCGGCAACAACGCTGCGCATCCATCGTGGTGACAAGACCGTGGGCTTTATCAACTGGTTCGCTGTGCACCCCACGAGCAACGGACACACGTACCGTCACGTCGGTACAGATAACAAGGGCTATGCCGCATGGGCCACCGAAGAAGCGCTCGGCGTGGATCACCAACATCCAGAGAATGCTACATTCGTAGCCGCATTCGCCAATTCCTCCCCAGGAGACATCACTCCAAACCTCGGGCTCACGCCTGATAGTGGACCGGGAGTCAACTCCATGGACTCCGCGCGCATCATCGGCGAGCGGCTGATGGGTGGCATCGCGGGATCCAGCGACATCCCCGGAATCTCTGGTGGAGGGGTCAGCGGCATCTATCGGTGGATGGACATCTCAAACCAGCAGGTCGACGGAAAATGGACCCCGGATGGCAAACCGGGCAAGACCAGCCCGGCCATCCTCGGCGCCGCCTTTGCCGCGTCCTCGCAGGAAGACGGCGGTGGCGAACCTCTGCTGGGCTTCCAAGAGGGTGAGCGAGGCGGCACACCGTGGGTCGAGCAAGTGGGCAAAGTCGTGGTTCCTCCGCAGATGCATGAGATCCATGATCCGAAAGAAATGTTGCTTCCCGTCGGCTTCATCCCCGGCATGCTGCAGCAGGTCTTCCCGTTCTACATTCATCGGATCGGTGGACTCGTGCTCATCTCTCACGGATTTGAGGCCACTATCGTGTCTGGACTGCGGCTGCGCCGAGTGGTTGCCGAGACTTTGAATGTGCCCTTGGACACGGTCATTTCCCAGGGATACGTCAACTCTTACGGGCACTACGTCACCACTCCAGAGGAGTATTCCACTCAGAACTATGAAGGTGGAGCCACCGCCTTCGGAAGGAACCAACTCCCAGCGATGCAACAGATTTTCCACGATCTGACGCAAGCCATGCACGAAGGCAAAGAGGTGCCAGTAGGTGGCCCGGCCGGGGATCTCACGGGACATATCCCTCCTGCACCGGGAGCCAACCCGTGGATGGACATCGCTCCCTTCGGCAAGAAGTTTGGCGATATCGTGCAACAGCCGGGCGTGGTGACGTCGGGAAACAGCGCCACCGCAAAATTTGTGGGCGCCAACCCAAACAACAACCTGCGCCACGGCGAAGGGTATTTGACCATCACCGATGAGGACGGCGCAGTGGTGGCCAACGATTCCAGCGAATCCACGCTCATTACCTTCGCGAACTCGTGGGGGAGTACCACCGTCACCGTCTCGTGGAATACCGCAGAGATGAAGCCAGGCAAGTACGCCTTGAGCTTCCGTGGTGATTCCAAGTCCATTGGCGGGCAACTCACGCCATATGAGGCGAAAACTACCATTACCGTGGTCTAACGCTTAGGTAGGGTGAAAGGGTGGTTTATAAAGACTTTCGGCCGACCTTCGCCCAGCTGCGAACTTTCGCGATCATCGCGGAGTTCAAGCATTTTGGTGCGGCAGCGCGACACTTGGGCATTTCCCAACCCTCGCTGTCGCAGGGGCTCGCGGCGTTAGAAACCGGACTGGGAGTGCAGCTCGTGGAACGCTCCACGCGCAAGGTGATCATCACACCCATCGGCAGAACCCTGTTGCCGTTTGCCCAGGCCACGCTGGAAAGCCTCGATGCGTTCGTGGGGCAGGCCCGCGGCGCACAAGGCGGACTGGTGGGGGATCTAATGGTGGGAATCATCCCGACCATCGCCCCATACCTGCTGCCGCATTTGCTGGGCCGGCTTCCCGAGGCCGCGCCGGAGCTGCAGCCGCAGATCGTGGAAGACAGAACTCACGCGCTGGAGGAGGGCTTGCGTTCCGGAAATCTGGAAGTAGCGGTACTCGGCGGTTCTGTGGATAGCACCACTTTTGATTCCATCGAGCTCTACGACGAAGAATTCGTGCTTGTGGTTCCGTACGATTCCCCGCTGGCGGGACGAACAGATTTGGCGCTCAGCGAGATCGCCGGGGAAAACATTCTTTTACTTGACGACGGACACTGCCTGACAGACCAAGTGGTGGACATTTGCCACGCGGTGGATATCCCTGTGGATCCCCGCACGGCGTTGACTCGAGCGGCCAGCCTGACCACCGTGATGCAACTAGTGGCGGCTGGTTTTGGAGCCACGCTGGTTCCCTTGAGCGCAGTGGCCGCTGAATGCCGCCGCCCACACCTGGCGTTTGCTCGCTTCGCCGGTGGAGCACACACCGCGAGCCGCTCCGTGGTTCTGGCGTTTCGTGCGAGCACCACGCGAACCAGTGACTACGCGGAGTTAAGCGAAATGCTCACAAGCGCGTATCGGGACGCGGAGGCGGAAAGCCACGAATTTCTCGAATCCCATGGTTTGGCGCGCTAGTTCCACAGGCTGCTAGCCCTGGATTATGCGCAGCGCACGCAATCGCACTTCGCCAGCTTCATCGGTAGCTGCGAGGTCAACCTCTCCCTCGAAAGCCCAACCGTGGTCCTTCTCTGGGTCATCTAAGGTTTGCCGGACCAACCACAGGTTGTTGTCTGGCCCATCCCAGCCTTGACCGCGTTGGATGCGGATCATCGCGCCCGAACGCGCATCAGCATCGAGTCCGAGGTCGGCGTACTCCTCGAAGTAATCGTCCATCGCAGCGGGCCACTCTGGTGGGGAATCCATATAGTCGTCCAATGCAGCCAGCGTGTTTTCGCGCTCGAAGGCGAACAGCTCCACGTGCCTGAAGAACAAGTTGCGCACCATAGTCGTCAAGGCACGCGGGTTGGAGGACAGCAAGGACGCATCTTCCACGCCAAATGCGATCTCAGCCACTTGCTCTTCGGTGAGCGGCGTATCTTCGTCGCCCATCGTCGCCCACTCTTCGATGAGTGAGGAGTCCACCTGTCGGATCAGCTCGCCAAGCCACACGATGACGTCTTCCAACTGCTCCGTGCGGTGCTTGGCGGGCACAGAGTGATCGAGTGTCTTCCATGCATCCGTGAGATAGCGCAGCAGCACGCCTTCGGACCGGGCCAGGCCATAGGTGGCAATGAAGTCTGAGAACGTCATCGCCTTATCAATCATGTCCCGGACGATGGACTTCGGGCTGATATCGAAATCTCGGGCCCACGGGCTGCCTTCACAAAACATCTCGAAGGCATTTTCGAGGTGCTCTTCCAAGGGCTTGGGCCACGTGACTTCTTCCAGCAGCGCCATGCGTTCGGTATAGTCCACGCCTTCGGCCTTCAGCGTTGCGATTTCTTCGGATTTCGCGGCCTTCATCTGGGCGGTCAGAATCTGTCGCGGGTCATCCAGCACGGCTTCGAACGTGCTGATGATGTCCATCGTGTACGTGTCCGATTCGGGATCAAGAAGATCTAATGCGGCCAAGGCAAAGGGAGACAGTGGCTGATTGAGAGCAAAATTGACCGGCATATCCTCTGTCAGCCGCGCGTTCTTTCCGGTCGGAGTCTGTGGGTCGTCGTATTCTTCGACGACGCCAGCCCGCAGCACGCCACGGTAGAGCTCGATGATCCGGTGAATGGAGGCGTTTTGCTTCGTCCGCGTATCGTGATTGCCACGAATGAGGTGACGCAACGCGCCATATGTCCCTTCGGGACGTGCCACGACGTTCAACAGCATTGAGTTGCTGACGTGGAATTGGCTGACTAATTCCTCGGGCTCTGCGGTGGTCAGGCGCTCAAATGTCTTTTCCGACCACGTCGCACGGCCCTCCGGGGCGGCCTTCTTGCGAAGCTTCTTTAGCTTCGTCGGATCGGAGCCCGCACGCTGACGGAGGCGGAAGTTTTCCACCTCGTGCTCGGGCGCCTGAACCACCACGGTTCCCTGCGTGTCGTAGCCCGCGCGTCCGGCACGTCCGGCGATCTGGTGAAATTCGCGGGACTTCAAGATGCGATGTCGGATACCGTCGTACTTCGCCAGCTCGGCAAACAACACCGTGCGGATGGGCACATTGATGCCCACGCCGAGGGTGTCTGTACCGCAAATGACCTTGAGCAGGCCCTGTTGAGACAGTCTCTCCACCAGGCGACGATACTTCGGCAACATACCCGCGTGGTGGATGCCGATACCCTTGCGCAGCAGCTTAGACAGCACCTTGCCGAAGGCGGACGTAAAGCGGAAATCACCGATCGCCTCGGCAATCTGTTGCTTCCGTTCGGCATCGATCATCGACACGCTGGTCAGCGCCTGGGCGTGCTCGGCAGCCTCTCGCTGGGTGAAATGCACGATGTAGATCGGGGCGAGGCCTGCGTCGAGAAGACTCTCCACCGTCTCGTGGATCGGCGTGTAGACGTACTGGAATTCCAGGGGGACAGGGCGGACGCTGCCCGTGACGTGGGTGGTGGTGCGGCCGGTGCGGCGGGTGAGGTCTTCCTGCAGCCATTGCGTGTCGCCGAGCGTGGCGCTCATCAGCAGGAACTGGACGTTCGGAAGTTCTAAAAGCGGTACTTGCCACGCCCAACCGCGATCGGGTTCGGAGTAGTAGTGGAACTCGTCCATGACCACTTGGTCGATGCGGGCATTCGCGCCGTCGCGGAGCGAAATGTTGGCAACGATCTCCGCAGTAGCGCAGATGATGGGAGCGTTGCCGTTGACGGTCGCATCGCCGGTCATCATGCCGACGTTTTCCGGGCCGAACGTCTGGCACAGGTCGAAGAATTTCTCGCTGACCAGGGCTTTGATGGGGGCGGTGTAGAAGCTGCGCTGTTTGCGTGCCAGCGCCACGAAGTGCGCGGCGATCGCCACCATGGATTTGCCCGAACCGGTTGGCGTGGCCAGGATGACGTTGTCCTCCGCGACAAGCGCCGTGGCTGCCTCTTGCTGGGCAGGGTAGAGGGTGATTCCACGGTCCCTGGTCCATCCGAGAAAAGATTCCAGAATGGCATCGTCGACCAGGCTTTCTGGAACTTCCTCGATGTCCGGGAGTAGACGAGCGAGGTCAGCGGCAACGCCCACTAACTGTCCTCATTTCCTTCTTCTCGACGCCAAGCTTGATCTTCCTCAGTACTTTCCGCCGAGTCTTCCTGCTCGGAGTCATTCTGCTCAGCGGCACCGCCAGATCCCTGGGATTCAGCTTGTTCCCCTGGACTCGTGGACATTTCGGCGAGGAACGCCTCAAACTCTGCGCCTAGTTCGTCTCCCGTAGGAATGTCTTCACCGGGTGCCAGAAGGTTGTTCTCCCGACGCTTGCGCTGGCGCTCTGCCTCCAGATCGTACTGCTGCTCCAGAGCGCCCACGATCGCGGCGATCTCTTGGTTTTCTTCCACCTGATCAGCAAGTTGGCGCTTCATGCGGTCGATGTCAGCGTCCAAAGCTCCCAGTGGAATCTCGCGCTCAGTGACCTTGCCCGCGGCGGAAAGCAGTGCCCGGGTAGCCTCTGGGTAGTCCGAAGCGGAGATGTAGTGCGGAACGTGCGCAGTCACGCCGACGGTCTCGATGCCGGCCTTTTTCAGGTTCAGCTCGATCTCCAAAGCCGCCGAACCAGGAATGATCATGCGTGCTTCCCACGTGTGGAAGTCCTTGACTAAGGAGCGATCCGAGGCGTGGGCGCTGATCATCAGTGGGCGAGTGTGCGGCACCGTCATGGGTGCGGCATACAGAGTGACCACGCGGTCTACGGAGCAGCGCTTGGCCAGGTCCACCACGGAACGGCTGAACGTTTCCCATTTGAGATCCGGTTCTGGCCCGGAAAGCAGCAGGAAGGGGCGGTCTTCTGTGTCCTTGACCAGATTCAACGTGAGTGCCAAGCTCTCCCGATCTGCCACGCTGGAGTGATCCAAGGTCACGCTGGGACGACGAGAGCGGTAGTCGATCAACTCATCCACATTGAACGAGGCAACGGGGCTGTGGTCCAAGGCCTGCAGGAGGTGAGTAGAGGCCTGGTTGATGGCTTGACCAGCATCAGCGTAGCCCTCAAGAGCCACGACCATCGGAAGGGATTCTTGCTGCCCGTGAGTAGACAGCGGACCAGGGAATTCCAATTCATACATGGAATCCTTTTTGCGTCCGTTGTCTGGTTGGTTGTAGCGATCAAATGCCGGGCGATCATTGGTGGTCATGCTGGCGCTCCCTTCTCGCTCAGGTATTTGTCTAGGTTAGCAGCCGTATCGGACGACTATTCACAGCTTGAGGGTTATCCACACCGTGCTGGGAAAACCCATTCTGCTTCCCACTGCGGGAAAGCGATGCGGGATGTGATCCGTGGAAGATAACCCCATGACGTTCTTCGATGACACTTCATCCAACACCACCACCGACCCCGATATTCCGCACCACCCGATTCTTATCGGATCCGATCCCGGAGCAATCTTCGCCGCACTTCCCTCCATGATGGGCTTCGTCCCAGATCGTTCACTGATCATCGTGGGAATCATCCCAGAGGCTCCACATTCCACACGCTTCCGAGTAGGACCTGTGGTGCGTGCAGATCTCGCCGAAGAATCTATTGACGATGCCGTGCGCGCAATGGATCACGCTCTGTGTGACATGGAGGACGTTCGTGCGTTGCTGTACTGCGTGCACCCGCACCGAGACGTGGCGGAAGAGTACTCAGAGTGTGCCGACCAGATCCTCGACGATCGAGACATGCGGGTACTCGGATCCTGGTGGGCAACAGCGATTGAAACTGGGGCTACGTGGATCGACCTAGAGTCCGAGGAAACTGGTGAGATTGCACCTCTGACGGACAACCCCATGCATTCGCACAGTGCAGTACATGGAGCCAAGGTGTTTTCGAGCCGAGCCGAGCTCGATCACTGGTTGGATCCTACGACGAACATCCAGCCCCTCTACGCACGGACGTTTGTGGACTCCGGGGAATCAGAAAAAGAATCTCTAGCCATTGTGCGCGATGCCATCACCGTTATGGAGTCCATTACCGAGATTGTTCGCGGTGAAGCTGCCCTGGAACAGGCCTGTACCCGCCGCAAGGTACTGCTGGCAATCGCAGCGTTATCTCGTGACGAGCGCCTGCATCCACTGCTGGTGACGTTGAGCGTGGGGGACCGGGCGCCCATTGTGCGAGAACTGCTGGCGGAAACGGCGCGCAAGACGCGCACTCAAGTCAGGCGTAGAATCCTGGCGCTTTTGTCCACGGTGCTGGCCGGCAACGGGGAAGGCATGCCAGCGTTCCACACGTTGCAGCGCTGTGGGGAAGAACTGCGCAGGCCAAGCAGGGCGGGGGAGATCGATGCACTGACCACGCTCATGCGTGGCCATCTATGGCAGGGCCACATGGAAGGCAAGAGCAAAGCCCAGATGATCCGGGTTGCCGAACATGGAGTATTTTGGGCCATCAACTGGGGCTTGCCGGACGAAGCGGAAACGACTGAACGCTTGCGTCGAGAATTCACACAGCACTACGCGACGTTCCTCAACTGTTTGGAACAGGCCGTCGACTGGGACGCGTTTAGTGCTTGCGTGCCGAGTGTGCCTGATCTCCCAGATTCTGCGTGAAGGCCCACGCATCAGAGACGATGGTGTGCAGATCAGAGCGAGATGGTTGCCAGCCCAACTCAGCGATGGCCTTCGCGCTAGAGGCGATGAGGGTGGCTGGGTCGCCCGCACGGCGAGGAGCCTCCACTGCAGGGATGGGGTGCCCGGTGACTTCGCGGCACGTGTCTACAACTTGCTTGACGCTGAATCCGTCTCCGCTGCCCAGGTTGAAGATTCTGTGGGCACCGGGAGTGTTGGAGGTTGCGGCCAAGATATGGGCATCCGCGAGGTCCCGGATGTGGATGTAGTCGCGCACTGCAGTGCCATCTTCGGTGGGCCAATCCGTACCGAACATGGAAATGTGCTCGCGATGCCCCAAGGCAACCTGCAAAACAAGGGGGATGAGGTGGGTTTCCACCTCGCGATTTTCCCCCACCGAACCGTATGCGCCAGCGACATTGAAGTAGCGCAAGCTGGTGGCGCCCAGCCCATAGGCAGCGGCGTAGCTGGTGATGATGCTATCGATCGTCAACTTTGATGCGCCGTAGGGATTCGTGGGCTGGGTGGGCATGTCCTCGGTGATGGGAACTTGCTCCGGCTCGCCGTAGCAGGCGGCCGTAGAGGAAAAGACGAGGTTGTTCACTCCATGTCCGCGCATGGAATCCAGCAGTTCCAGGGTGGTGACCACGTTGTGGTGCCAATACTCGGCAGGCTTTTCCACGGATTCGCCCACCAGGGAACGAGCCGCGAAGTGGAAAACGGCGGAGATATCTGAATTACCGAGAACCTCTTCAGCCACATCCCGGATATCGCCCTCTACGAACGTTGCCTCCGCGGGAATAGCGGACCGGTTACCCGTGGACAGATCGTCAACCACGGTCACTCGATAACCCAATTCCACCAAGACAGTGGCACAGACGCTGCCCACATAACCTGCGGCTCCAGTCACGAGGACGTGGCTGCCGGGAGCAAGTGAAGTGGAATCGGGAAGCGCAGTCATGCGAGTGAAATTAGCTTTCTAGGCGAAGACAGATGGCATGGCACAGCTCATCTGGGATGAGCATTTCGCCCTCGGGGCTGCCGATAGTGAGGCCGTCATCGCTGTATCGAACGTTCACGGTGGAACCCGGAGTGATGGACAAAGCGCTGAGCTTAGCCATGATCTTGTGCTCCACCTGCACGATCTCATTGAAGTTCAGGATAACCGCGGAGATGGGTTCAGTGGATTCAATTTCTGAGGCGCGGATGAAATCACCTTCCACCTCAGGAGCGATCTTGACGCGCAGCTCATCGGCCTCTGGCTCATCCTCCAACAGAGAATTCAAGCCGGGGATGCGGTTGCCAAATGGGGAAGTGCTGACGCTGTCCAAGACGGTAACCAGACGGCGCTCCACCTCATCGCTCATAACGTGCTCCCAGCGGCAGGCTTCATCGTGAACCTTTTCCCACGGAAGACCAATAACATCAGTCAAAAGACGTTCAGCCAAGCGATGTTTGCGCATCACGGCGGTGGCGTGATCGCGACCCTCCGCGCTCAGCTTCAGTGAACGGTCGCGAGAGATGGTCAACAATCCATCACGTTCCATACGCGCCACTGTTTGGCTCACGGTGGGGCCGGACTGCTCGAGCCTTTCGGCGATGCGAGCGCGCAGCGGAGGAATTCCCTCTTCCTCCAGTTCGTAGATGGTTCGGAGATACATTTCGGTTGTATCGACGAGATCCCTCAACGTATAGGCCCTTTCTCGAAGAAAAATCTTAAAGTGCTGGGTTTTCCCAGCCTAAGCACGAAGGCATGACTCACACTAACGTTACACGGCAGCATTCGGCGTGGAACGCATGGATCTGCTCCGAACGCGGTACTAGACAGCGTATTCGCGGAGCTTTTCCGCGCGGTCACCATCACGGAGCTTGGCCATGACTTCGCGTTCTATCTGACGCACACGCTCGCGGGACAGCCCGAAACGGCGGCCGATCTGATCCAACGTGCGCGGCATGCCATCGTCTAGGCCATAACGCAGCTTGATGACATCTTGTTCCCGCTCCTCCAACGTGCCCAATACTGCGCGGACATCGGAGTGGCGAAGGGACGCGACAACAGCTGCCTCGGCATCCGTGGCATCCGAATCCTCGATGAAATCACCCAAAGGGGCTTCCTCATCGGATCCCACAGGCATATCCAAGCTCACTGGATCGCGAGACTGCTTGAGCAACATCTCGATCTTGGACTCCTCGATGCCGGACTCCTCAGACAGCTCTTCGTTGGTGGCCTCTCGACCCAGCTGCTGGTACATCTCGCGCTTGATACGGGACAGCTTATTGACCTGCTCCACCAAGTGAACCGGGAGGCGAATAGTGCGAGACTGGTCAGCCATGCCACGGGTAATCGCCTGGCGAATCCACCACGTGGCATAGGTGGAGAACTTAAAGCCCTTGCTGTAATCGAACTTTTCCATCGCGCGGATCAAGCCCAGGTTGCCCTCTTGGATTAAGTCCAACAACGGCATGCCACGTCCGGTGTAGCGCTTGGCCAAGGAGACCACGAGACGCAGATTGGCCTCGAGGAGGTGAGTACGAGCAGCCTTGCCTTCGCGAGCCAAGATCTTCAGGTCACGCTTACGTGCACGCGTCAGTTGTTCGCCACTGTTCAAAATGTGGCTGGCGTACAGACCGACCTCGATGCGCTTGGAGAGTTCCACCTCATCCTCTGCGGTGAGCAGAGCGGTTTTGCCGATGCCGTTCAGATAGACGCGCACCAGGTCAGCGGAAGGGTTCTCATTGTTTCCGCGACGGCGGCCTTTGTCTTCGACCTTGTCCTGGGGCTTGTCATCCTCGGCGGTATTCTGATCAGCCTCCTTGAGGGTGTCGACGTTGTCCTCGTCAAACATGGATTCACTCATAAGCGCGAAAACCTCCTAGGGGCTTGGGGTGGAGACAATCACTGGGCAGGCTGTTCTGCTCAATGTGTTCCTGATCTCTCTGATGATCTACCTCTTCAACGCTTTGCGCACTGCAATAGTTCCATTGCCCCTAGAAGGCCCTTGATCTCAACCCTTTTTAGGGGTGCAATCACATCTGTCCGCCTCATTTTTCAATGATGACTGTATAAGGGCCTTCGTTGACACTGCGAACCCGCATCATCGCGCCGAAGCGACCCGTTTCCACATGCAGATCTCTCCCGCGTAGATAGTCCACAATCTTGTCGATGATTGGTTCTGCTTCCTCGCCGGGCGCCGCTTGAGCCCACGATGGCCGCCGGCCCTTGGCAGTCGCACCCATCAACGTAAATTGACTCACTACCAGCACAGATGCCCCGATGTCTGTGGCGCTGTAGTCTCGGCTGCCATCCCAGCCTTCGTCTGGGTGGGAGAATAACCGCAGCTCGGCAATTTTGCGAGCAATCGTCTCCCACGCCTCCGGGGAATCTTCTCGGCTAACGCCCACCAGCGCCAACAGAGCAGGTCCCTCGACCGCACCGACTGTTTCACCCGCCACCGTGACAGCGGCTTCACTGACCGTGCTTACTACTGCCTTCACACACCCTCCTTCGAGTAGTGATTTTCTTCCTCCGACTCATCCCATAGTTCCGCGGGGATCAGCATTCCGTGGCGTACCAGGTCCACAGCCAGAGGAGCCAGTGCGGCGCAAAACTCCATGTCATCCACGTCATTGACAGCGCAGTACAGCTCGGCCACGTCGCGAAGAGGCAGCGCTCGAGGGTGCACACCCGCTAATACGGTGATGAGTGGTTCATCCACTTCATGAGACCAGCGTGGGCCGTCAGTACGCGTAAGGCGCGAGACCTCTGGCAGGAAACCGAGAGAAGTGGTGGCGTCGGATCCAGGGAGACTCACCCGCTCCAAAGCCACCGTGGGGCGCAATGCGAAATGGGCATCCAAGATCGCCTCGGGACCGCGGCCACTGATCCCGGCTAGCCATTCGGAACGAGCGAAGAACTCACCTACCTCCGCACCCAAAAACGTTCCTGGTGACAGAGCGTGATCGAGGGGCTCCACGGTTAATTCGGTGGGCGCGTCATCCTCGATGCGCTGCAGGTGAATGAAGCCCAGTCCCACTTCCACCACATCGTGCTCGGCGAAGTAGTCCATCCATCGTTGCGTGCGCGCTCGACCGGCCTCGTGCCGCGGATCGATCGATTCATCTTCCAGCCATGTGGTCACATACGTCGCAGGATCAACGGTTTCTCGTTGCAAAACCCACGCGCGAATGCCCTTCTCCGGTAGCCAAGAAACAACGCGTTGCGCGGCAGTTTCTGCGTTCCGCAGCGCCCATGCTGCCAGGATGTGCGCGGTACCTGAGTCCGTGAGAAATCCTGGCGCGCTCTCCACCACGTGTTGGGTGGCACCATCCAGCGGGAGCCCGGAATCGCGATAGACGTGCTCCACGTCCGGCGGTCCCACCACGAACGGCGGGTTGGCCACGAGGTAATCGAATTTCTCTTCCGCAACCGGTGCAAACCAGTCGCCGTGTTTCCAGGTCACGGTGCTTTTTGTTTTCGACGCCAACCGCTGGCCATTCACCTGGGCATAAGCCAGAGCCCGCAATGAGATATCGGTGCCCACCACGGTGACATCCGTGGCTGACGATGCGAGGATCAAGCTCAGGACTCCGGAGCCACATCCGAGATCGAGAACCCGCGAGCCGTCGGCAATCGGTGGGATGGAACCCAACAAAGAAATGGGAGCGTTGCCCACACCAGGCACATGATCGGGGCCAGGCATGTGATCCCACAGTGATGCATCGGGATCGGAGGCGATGAGCACATCCTCCACGCCGTGGCTGGCAACCGTAATCGGGCGAATGTCCACGTTCGAAATCCAGGTGTCAGCGCCGTGGGGAACGAAGACGTGATCTGCAATCAGCTTTTCTATCAGTTTGGTGCCCACGCACTGATCCAATGCGGCCATCGAAATAGGCCGACGGAGGTAAAACGTACGCACCAACTGGCGAGCATGATCTGTGGCCGTGGAACGCTGGACGTGCCACTCTGCAGCTTGAGGGGCGCCCGTTGCCGCTGCTGTGACTCCTGTTTCGCCTAGGACATCGTGAATCATTGCGCCGCCATATCCGGCGTGCTCGAGCAGTTCCAGCAAATCTTTGAGGGATTGGCCTGCGCGCGCAGCGGGAGCAGGTTCTGAGATCGGGGATAGATCCGAGGGGGTGTTGATGACGTCCTCTTTCAATTGCGGGGAGGGTTAATCCAGGTCGATGATATGCGGAGGCAATTCTCGGGGAGGAATGCTCTGCTGGCGAGGCGCCGATTCCCGGCTGCGAGCCAACGTTGCATCGGGATCTAGCTCTTGTTGTTCCTGGCCCAATTGACGCTGAGTCGCTTGCTCCAGTGCCACTGCCTGGCGTGCCTCGCGTGCCACCTGCGGCTTGTACACGCGTTGACTGCGTCGATCCACATCGCCTTTTTCGTTGGCGAGAAGAACCGCGATCCACGGCAAGGGGAGACTGATCGTGGCTACGGAGGCGGAAATCCACAAGTTATTGGTCCACCACATCAGCAGGCCAGCGAGCCCCAGCAGCGGAATACGGGCAAGCTGCAAACTGGCGTAAATTTTTCGCCGATTATTCCAGTCCTGCAACGGTGACTTGCGTGCACTGGTGATCAAAGTGACGGCTTTGGAACCGTGCCGACCGCCCGAGCCGTGTGCCCGACGAGGCGTGTCGTGTCCCTTACCTGCAACCATGCTTCCACGGTAGTACGCGGCTGGAAAATGCGGAACGGGAGGGGCAATATGGAGCATTGTGAGTAACCCGAGCACGACAACAATTGAACGCCCCGAAGAGGTCACCGAAGACCAGCGGCAGGACGATACGCCCAAGTTCTTCCACTACGTGAAGAAGAACCAGATCGTAGAGTCTGCCGTGGAAGGCAAGTTTGTGGTGGCGCTATGCGGTGAAACGTTCCCCGTCACCAAGCAGGCCAAGCCAGGTTCCCCTGTGTGTCCTGACTGCGAGCAGATCTACCAAGGCCTGCGCAAGAAGTGAACGGACTTCGCGCGTGGCAGCGGGAAGCACTAGAGCAATACGTCGAGCGTTCTCCTAAGGACTATCTCGCTGTCGCTACCCCGGGAGCGGGCAAGACCACCTACGCACTGACGGTTGCCCGGCTGTTATTGGACACTCGTGTGGTGCAGCGCGTGGTTATCGTCGTACCCACGGACCACCTGAAAACGCAGTGGGCACAGGCCGCGGCTGCTCGTGGCATTGCTATCGATGCCAGTTTCACTAACAGCTCCGCGGTCAATAGCTCCTATGACGGCGTGGCCGTGACGTACGCCCAGGTGGGGATGAAGCCCACCAAGCACTACCAAGTGGCAACCGCACAGAAGTCTCTGGTGATCTTGGATGAGATCCACCACGCCGGCGACGCGAAGAGCTGGGGCGATGGCGTGCGCTTGGCCTACGCACACGCTGAGCGGAGGTTGGCTCTAACCGGTACTCCGTTTCGTTCCGACGATTCGCAGATCCCGTTTGTTCGCTATTTCGAAGTGCCTGGCACGGGCGGCGCGCTGGAATCGGCAGCGGACTACACCTATGGATATTCCGAAGCGTTGCGCGACGGAGTAGTCCGTCCCGTGGTGTTCCTGGCGTATTCCGGGCAGGCACGCTGGCGCGATAGCGCCGGCGAAGAGTACGAGGCGCGCCTCGGCGAGGTCCTGACTCCGGAGCAGAATGCTCGCGCCTGGCGCACGGCTCTTGACCCCCGTGGCGACTGGATTCCCTCCGTATTGCAGGCCGCCCACACACGTCTATTGCAGCTGCGTGAGACCACCCCAGATGCCGGCGGGCTAGTCATCGCCACGGATAAGCTATCCGCGCGCGCCTATGCCACCATTTTGAACCGCATCAGCTCCACACCAGTGACCGTGGTGCTCTCTGACGAAGCCGGAGCTTCGCAGCGCATCAAGGATTTCTCCGCCTCCTCAGACGAATGGATGGTGGCAGTGCGCATGGTCTCCGAGGGCGTGGACGTGCCCCGATTGGCCGTCGGCGTGTACGCCACCAGCGCCTCCACTCCGCTGTTCTTCGCGCAGGCTATCGGCCGTTTCGTGCGTTCTCGCCGGCCGGGAGAGTCCGCCAGCGTGTTCTTGCCAAGTGTTCCGGTATTGCTGGATTTGGCGTCGAAAATTGAGAGACAGCGCAACCACGTGCTGGGGCAACCAGACCGACTAAAAGAAGGTTGGGACGATGAAGCCCTCGCGGAGGCGAACAAACAAAAAGACGAGCCGGGCGAAGAACGTACGTACGAATCGATCGGCGCGGACGCAGAACTGGAATCGCTCATCTACGACGGCTCCACCTACGGCACCCGGGTGGAGGGCTACGAGGAAGAGCAAGAGTACCTCGGGTTGCCGGGTCTGTTGGACGCGGAGCAGATGCGGACGTTGTTGCAGCGACGCCAAGCCGTGCAAATTGAAGCACGTGTCGAAGCGGAAAGAGAGAAGAAGGCCGCGGCGGCGCAAGAGGGCACGGAGCTGCACGCCGTACATGAGCGCATCGCCAGCGAGGAGTTGCCAGCGCTGCGCAAGGAGCTGAACGCGTTGGTGAACATGACCTCCGCGCGCACGGGACGACCACACGGGGCGATCCACAACGACGTACGGAAAAACTGTGGCGGGCCTCCCACGGCACTGTGCTCGGCGCAGCAGCTCAAGGACCGTATCGCGTACTTGCGTGAATGGTGAATGGGCGCTGAACCTGCGATAATTTCCCACTATGGCTAGAAATAGGGATTATTCAGATCTGGACAGCGCACCCCGAAAGGTGACGACGCAAGACGTCGTCGTGGGGCCGCGGCCAATATCCAAACTGTCGTTGGCAGCGCTGCTCATTGGCATTCTCACCATTCCCGCGGCAATCCTCCCCATTTTTGGAATCCCCGTGGCGATGGTCGGCATCGTCGTGGGCATCGTCGCCGTGATCCGTGCCTACCGCAACCAGACACAGCGCTCTTACGCGATCGCTGGACTGTTGCTGGCAATTCTGGCGATGGGCCTGGCAATCTTCTTCACCACGGTCAGCTTCCAAGCTCTGGAAGGCTGCGAGGATCTGCGGGGCGAAGAGTTCACGCAGTGCGTGCGCGATAACCAGTAACTAGCTTGTCGAGCTAGTCCAGGTAGTCGCGCAGCACCTGAGAGCGGGATGGGTGGCGCAGCTTGGACATCGTCTTCGATTCGATCTGGCGGATGCGCTCGCGCGTGACTCCGTAGACCTGACCGATTTCGTCTAAAGTGCGCGGCATGCCGTCGGTGAGGCCGAAGCGCAGCTTGACCACGCCGGCTTCGCGCTCGGACAAGGTGTGCAGCACGTCCTGCAGCTGGTCCTGCAGCAGGGTGAAGGACACAGCATCCACGGCCACGACAGCCTCGGAATCCTCGATGAAGTCTCCCAGCTGGGAGTCGCCTTCATCGCCGATGGTCTGGTCCAAGGAGATCGGTTCACGTGCGTACTGCTGGATCTCCAGAACCTTATCCACGGAGATGTCCATCTCCTTGGCTAGCTCCTCTGGGGTTGGTTCGCGACCCAGATCCTGCAGCAATTCGCGCTGAATGCGACCCAGCTTGTTGATGACCTCCACCATGTGTACGGGAATGCGGATGGTGCGGGCTTGGTCAGCCATGGCGCGGGTGATGGCCTGGCGGATCCACCACGTTGCGTAGGTGGAGAACTTGTAGCCCTTGACGTAATCGAACTTCTCCACGGCGCGAATCAAGCCGAGGTTGCCTTCCTGGATCAAGTCCAAGAACGCCATACCGCGTCCGGTGTAGCGCTTAGCCAGGGAGACAACGAGGCGCAGGTTGGCCTCCAACAGGTGGTTCTTGGCCTTGCGGCCGTCGCGCTCGATCTCGCGGAGATCGCGGCGGTTCATAGGGGAGAGCTTCTCGCCGGATTCCTTGATCTCCTGCAAACGATAAGCGGAGTACAGACCTGCCTCGATGCGCTTGGCCAAGGAAACTTCTTGCTCTGCGTTCAGCAGCGCGACCTTACCGATCTGCTTGAGGTAGGCACGCACGGAGTCTGCAGAGGCGGTGAGCTCCGCGTCCTTGCGAGCCTGGCGCAGGGCGGCGGACTCGTCCTCGTCCCAGACGAAGTTTCCAACTTCTTCCTCGTCCTTATCGTCCGTGGCTGCTTCGGCGGTCTCTTCTTCAGCGTCGTCTTCGAGGTCGTCGCCCAGACCGTCATCTTCCAAGTCTTCGTCTTCGAGGTCGTCGTCGATCTCCTCTACGAAGTCGGAATCGATTTCCGCCTCCGGCTCGGCAAGGCCGTCCTTGTTAGGAGTTTCGACGATCGGCTCTGCAGCTGTATCCACCACTGCCTCTGCAGCGGTGGTGTCTGCCTCAGGTGCCGTATCTTCGGCTGCCGTTGCCTTCTTCGTGGCAGCCTTGCGCGTGGTCTTTTTCGCAGCCGTCTTCTTCGCGGCCGTCTTTTTTGCCGCAGCTTTCTTTGCTGCGGTCTTTTTCGCAGCCGTCTTCTTCGCGGTGGCCTTCTTCGCAGCAGTCTTTTTCGTCGACGCGGTGGTGGCGGTTGAACCTTCGGTGGCGGGCGAGGTGGAGGCCTCGGACTCCGTCGTTGCGGGCGTTTCCTTAGTGGAAGCAGCCTTGCTCGTTGCGGTGACTTTGCGTGGCGTGGATGCCTTCTTGGTCACTTTACGAGCAGTCTTCTTGGCCGTCTTTTTGGCGACCTTGCGCACAGCTGCATTCTCGTTGGTTTCACCGCTGGTGGTCGAGTCGTTCGCTGCCACAGAAGCCCTTTCACTCGTTTTTCGCGTCTCTTGCTTTCATCGCCACACTCGCTATGGTGTGGCCAGCAAGATCAGCCTGTCATTCGCGGTACGCGCTGGTTGTTCTAGCGGTAACCTCTTAGAACTCAACCCCCGAGCGCCCTATCTGTTGACAAGGGTTCGGACGTTGGAACGGTCTTAGCCGCGCGATCAACCGCCCATTATAACCAAATAACCGGCGGAGAGTCGTAAAGGCACTCCGCGCGCGTAGTCCGCGTGTTACCCCTGCTCTTGGGAAGCGATTCAGTAAGGCTTTTAGGGCATGGTGTTTTCTATAACTGCCAAAGCGGCTCCCACTATTCCCGCCTCATTGCGGAGCTGGGCCGGAACCACGTCTTGTTCCACTGTCAGCAGTGGCACCCACGCGTCTGCGTCGCGCGAAATCCCGCCACCGACAATGAACGTCTGTGGATTAAACAGGTCTGAGTACGCGTGCATCACTTCGTCCACGCGCGCAGCCCATTGTGCGTAGCTGAGCTGCTCGGCCTCCTTGACTTTGGAACTGGCGTAGCGCTCTGCCGTGGTGGTCTTGAAGGGCAGGTGACCCAATTCAGTGTTGGGGTAGAGCTCGCCATCGATGAGCAGTGCAGAGCCGATGCCCGTGCCGAATGTGAGCATCATCGCAGCTCCCGTCCGTGCAGTGGGGTCTCCGTAGCGAACCTCGGCGAGGCCGGCGGCATCGGCATCGTTGAGCACGGCGATGTCTCGTGAGCCGAGATGTCGGCGGAATAATTCTTGGACTTCTGTGCCGATCCACGCGGGATCAATGTTGGCTGCACTCAACGCGATTTGATTGCGCACCACGGATGGAACGGTAATGCCAACCGGACCGTCCCATCCTGCGTCTTCTACGAGTTTCCGCACTACCTCTGCCACGGCGTCCGGTGTGGATGGGCGAGGCGTGGCGATCTTCTTGCGCTCCGTGACCTGTTGTCCGGTGGTGACATCGACTACAGCCCCCTTGACCCCGGAGCCACCAATGTCCACACCGAAGGCCAGCATGCTGTGCTTTCCTACAGGGTGTTCGGGTGCGTGGGTTTCTGCGGTCTGCGTTCCAGTTTCCGGGTTCTGGTTCATACTTCGAGATGCTACAAGAACCGCCGGGCGTGCACTCTGCTACGCATTCCTAGCGGGAGATGGGATTGGGCACGTTGTATGCATCACCTCTCCGCGCTGTCTGTATGCACAATGGAAGCATGACTTCTACTTCCGTAACTCCAGAATCAATCCCATTGTTCCACCGCACCCAGATTCTGGATGTCGCCTCTACTGAGGACGTGCCAACAGGTTTTACGGCCTGGAGCGAGGCAGCGGGTGGGCTTTCCGCGGAGGATCTACGAGACATTGCAGTGCAGGTAGCGATCAGCGCTGCCGGATTGGTGAGAAGCAAGCGAGAACAGTCGCGGGACGATGCCGGGCATGTTGCCGCCTATGGCCTGAAGAGCTCCGTGGTGGATCCGGTCACGGAGGTGGATCAGGCCTCCGAGGAGTTGATTCGTGGCGAGCTTGCGAAGTCCGTTCCCGGTTCTCGTGTGTTGGGCGAAGAGGGTGGCACGGCAGGTACGGACGAGGAATCCGCGGCCTCCGAACTGCTGTGGGTTGTCGATCCCATCGATGGCACCGTCAATTTCATCTACGGCCTGCCCGCGTATTCGGTCTCGATCGCAGCCACTATCGATGGCGTCCCAGTCGCAGCCGCAGTAGCCGATGTTGCAGGTGAGGTGGTTTATTCTGCGTCTAGCGGTGGGTCTTCTATGGAGCATTCTTTTTCCGACGCCAACTCCGGCCGAACCGGCAAGATACTGAGTGTCCACACCGAGCAAAGCCAGCTGAGTCTGGAGACCACATTGGTGGCCACCGGGTTCTCATATCTTTCGGAGCGCCGTAAGGCCCAAGCTCAGCTGTTGGTTGAGCTGCTTCCGAAGGTGCGGGATATTCGTCGCATTGGCTCAGCGGCGCTGGATTTGTGCCATGTGGCTGCGGGGCGAGTGGATGCGTATTACGAACACGGGCTGGGACCGTGGGATCATGCAGCGGGCGCGCTGATTGCGGCGCGTGCGGGGGCAATTGTGCGGATGCCACTTTTAGATGTGGTTTCAAACGATGGTCTGCAGGTCAGTGCAGGAAATCCTCAAGTGTTCCGAGCCTTCGAAGAAGCGGTGGTAACGGGCGCAGCGGGGGGAGTGTTGGCGCCCGTAGCAACCCCTTAGGTTTGTCGAAGATGACATTCAGCCACGCACTGGTTTAGTATCCGCCACGACGCACCTGATTTTCCTTAGGAGGAAAGCGTGGCTACTGACTACGACGCACCCCGTCGTCGCGCTGAAGACGATATCGAGACCGACTCTCTCGAAGGCCTCAAGGCCGCTGAAAAGGCCGAGACCGTAGTGGACGATACTGACGATGGCGAGATCATTGAACCATTCGACGTTCCCATGGCAGATCTATCGGGAGAAGAACTTTCCGGAACCGTGACCCCGAAGCAGAGTGACGAGTTCACGTGCGGAGAGTGTTTCTTGGTACAGCACCGCTCTCGCATTGCAGAAGAGCGAGACGGCAGTTACATCTGCGTGGACTGCGCCTAGCAACCCTCTAGGCAGCCGCATCGTAAACGCGGTGGGAAGCCCGGCCTAGTAGATGGGGCGGCCAAGGGCTTCCAGCAGTTCTTGAGGTTCCTTACTGCTGATAAGCCAGTAGGGGGTGGGATCATCCGGATCTTCGAGAACGAGCATGGCCATGGTAGGAATCCATGACTTATTCAACACATAGGCAGCTGGGTCTAACTGTCGACCCATAGCCGCCTGTTTCGCGGTGGGGGGAATCACCAACGTGCGGCTGACCACATCTGCGGGCAGCTTCGCCGCACCTGCATAGAGCCACACCTCTCCGGAGGGCTCACGTGTTACCACGATCTTCGTGGAAGATAGGGAAATCATTGACCAAATGACAGCTGCGGAGACAATTACTCCGGCGGCGATGCCCCAGTACCACTCGCGCTGCATCTGCGCCTGCCAAGACAAAAGTCCCACCATGAGCGCGCCGAGCAGCCACCATGACAGCGGGACGCGCTGAGATTCCGAGTACAGAATTTCAGACTGCTGTGCCCGTTGCGGCTCAGTCTTTGGCACGGGTGCTCCTTGAGAAGATTGTGAAACTAAAAACGTGGCTACCAGCAGGGTTAATCGAGAAACCTTGAGGGCAGTCCAATGAAAACTATTTCTAGTCTAGCCAACTACCCCTGCTGAAAAGCCAACTGCCTGCCAGCGGCTTGTAAAGTAGGGCACCATGGAACAGCGTCATCCCGCACCTCTCAAACTTGTTCGCTTGGATAAGTCATTACCGCTTCCCACTCGAGCCCACCCCACTGATGCGGGCATCGACCTCTATGCGGCAACTGATTGCACTATCGAACCTGGAGCTCGCCAACTGGTGGGCACCGGAATCGCTATTGGCCTTAACCCGGGCACAGTGGGGCTAATCCACCCGCGGAGCGGAATGGCACTCAAGCACGGCCTGTCCATCGTCAACGCCCCGGGAACTATCGACGAGGACTACCGTGGCGAGGTCAAGGTGTGCTTGATCAACTTGGACCCTGAACAGGACATCGTCATCAGCCGCGGAGATCGCATCGCGCAGCTGGTGCTGCAAGAGGTTCTGCTGAGCCCAGTTGAGGAAGTCGAGAGCGTGGACAAGCTCGGCCACACACAGCGCGGAGTTGGAGGATACGGCTCAACCGGCCAGTAGTGGCAAACGCGTATAGAGCGACTGCGGACGCTCGCGGCGTCGAGAAAAATAACGAACAACACACCAAGGAACCAGAAACAATGGCACTTTTCGGCAACAACGACCAACCCAATGAAGAATCCACCACAGCCACCCCAGATTTCGGCCCTTATGACGCGGATACGGTGAATTTCTCGGACCTCGATTTCTCGGACTTCGCCAAGGGAGGCTTGGATTTGGGATCGATGATGATTCCCGTGCCTCACGAGGGTGAAGTGCAGGTGGAAATGGGAGCCAACGGCCCGCAGATGGTGCACGTACTCACACCAGCTGGCCGCCTGACTCCCGTGGCATTTGCCGCACCGAAACAGGGCAGCCTGTGGGAAGAAAGCCTGCCCGAGGTCGTGCAAGGCATGACCAACGACGGTCTCACCGTCTCCCAGGTAGAGGGGCCATGGGGCGAGGAAATCGTGGCCACTGCTGGCGATGGAACCATGCGCGTCATCGGCGCCACGGGTGACCGATGGATGCTGCGGATGACCGCCGCTGGCCCCACGGACAAGGCCGAGGAATTGGCACGTTTTGCGCGGGAAGTGATGGCGCGGGCATTTGTGCGTCGTGGAAACGATCCCATTCCCGCAGGCAACGTGCTTCCCGTAACAATCCCGCAAGCGATGGCCGAGGAGCTGCAGAAGCAAATCCAGGAACACAACCTCGCTCAGGCCCGCAATGCAGCACAGAACCCGGATGCCACCCAGAACCCAGACGCTGGCGAGTAGAAGTACAGAGGACTCGTGAATTCTGAACAACACGCGAACGATCCACGCACGCACCAGTTAGACCAAAACGGCGAGCGCGAAGAGGACACCCGGGAACCAGAACCCGTGGTGGACGCGGACAAGCCGCAAACCCTGCTGGAGCAAATGGGTGGATTCACCGGACTCGTGGCGACCACGCTGCCGGTGCTGGTCCTAGTGCCCGTCAACAGTGCGTATGGATTGCAACCTGCCTTGCTGGCTGCGCTGGCTGTGGCCGTGGTTGTTTTGCTGTGGCGGCTGGCGCGCAAGGAGAGCCTGCAACCAGCTATTTCCGGTTTCATCGGTGTGGCTTTTTGCGCAGCGATCGCCTGGTTTATGGGCGATGCCAAGGGCTACTTTGTCTACGGCATTTGGTATTCGCTGATTCTCGGCATCGCTCTTGTGGTGTCCATTGTGGTGCGGTGGCCTCTGGTGGGCGTGATTTGGCGTGGCATCAACGGCGAGGATCAGCGATGGCGCACAAACCGAGAAGCCGTGCGTGGATACAGCATCGCCACCGCAGCGTGGGCGGTGCTCTTCTTGGCCCGTTTCGCCGTCCAGCAGTGGCTCTATCTGCAGGATTCCACCGAGGCGCTGGGCTACACCCGCATCGCCATGGGATGGCCGCTGACCATCCTCGCCGTACTGGTCACCGTATGGGCAGTACGTAAGGCAAATCGGGCCGAAGAAGGCTCACAAGAAGGCCCTGAAGTTACTCGCTATGAACAATTTTCCGACCAACCTTAAGTCAGGACACACTATTTCCAATTCACAGCCAGCAGGTTCAACCCACACCGATTCCACCGGTGATAGGGAAGAGGTCACCGTCAACCTTGCTAACCCGGCACACGGCGGAAGTGTTATCGCCCGAGTAGATGGCCAGGTTGTCTTTGTCACTGGAGGACTGCCAGGCGAATCCGATGTGCGTGTAGTGCTGGATCCAGCCAGCGCATCCAAAAGCAAGCGCAGCTTTCGCACCGGATCCGCGGTATCAGTGGGGCAGCCCTCGCCACACCGCATTGAAGGACAGTGTCCCGCAGCCGCCGCAGGCGCGGGCTGCTGTGACCTCGATTTCGTGGACTCCGAGGGTTCCATCGATTTCAAGCGCGAGGTGGTGACAGATCAGCTTCGGCGCATCGGGCGTATCGAACTGTCTGATGATCGAGTGGACACCCATGTTCTGCAACCCACTCTGGGATGGCGTACGCGAGTCCGGCTTGGAGTCAATGAGAATGGCAGGGCAGGACTGCGGAAAAAGGATAGCCACGAGATCGTCGAAATCTCTGTTGCCACGTGCGCACAGTGGGCGCCTGGACTAGTCGAGGGCCTTTCCGAGCACGAGTTCACCCCGAATGCAGAAGTTTCAGTGGCACTGGGCGATGACGGCACACGCAGTTTTGTGGAACTGACCGGATCGCGGAACCAGCCACACCGCGAGGTGGTTTTAGGCGATCCCACGATTGTTCACCAGGTGGGCGATGTGGCGTGGTCACTTCCCGCAGACGCGTTTTGGCAAGGGCATCACGCCGCTCCAGAGTTCTATAGCTCGTGGATCCAGAAGCACGTGCCTGCAGGAGAAGGCGTGGCGTGGGATTTGTACGGCGGAGCCGGGGTGTTCGCAGTGGCGCTGGCTGATCGCGTGGACGCAGTGGACAGCGTTGACGTCGGATCTGAA
Source organism: Corynebacterium dentalis (assembly GCF_900232865.1). Taxonomy (GTDB): domain Bacteria; phylum Actinomycetota; class Actinomycetes; order Mycobacteriales; family Mycobacteriaceae; genus Corynebacterium; species Corynebacterium dentalis. The sequence goes on from NZ_OCTS01000005.1 coordinate 72,272, forward strand.
AGCACCGACGCCGGAAAGGCAGCGATGACACTGGCCAACATCGACAACGTGCGGTTCGTCAGCGGCGACGTTGCCCGCCAACTGGATGCACTGCGATCCCACGAAGGCCTGCACGCGGTGGTTCTCGACCCGCCGCGCACCGGTGCGGGCAAGAACGTGGTGCGCCGCATCGCGCAGTCTCGCCCACAACACGTAGTGCACGTGGGGTGCGACCCTGCCACCGCAGCGCGAGACCTCGCGGAATGGGTAGCCAACGGATATCAGATCGACGCTCTGACCGTGGTGGATGCCTTTCCTCTGACGCACCACGTAGAGATGCTGGTGGCGCTGAGCCGAGTTTAAGTCTGAGATTTGGAACGAACTTCCCAGACAGCACTAGACTGAACGGATAACCTTGTCGCTTCAAGCACTTGTCGCGATACAGTCGAAACAGATGCCTGTTATAGGCACAGAGAGCGCACCCCTTGCTCTCAACGTGAGCCGCTAGCGATGGATGACCACCATCTCCAGCAGGCGCGCACAGCAGATACAACGGATGGAGAAGAGCCGGACCGCATGGGTATCCTCGAGACAATTTCCTCACCAGCTGATCTCAAGCCGCTCAACGATGAGCAGCTCGACAAGCTCGCCGGCGAGATTCGACAGTTCTTGATCGAGAAGGTCTCCGCCACGGGTGGTCACTTGGGGCCCAACCTCGGAGTAGTGGAACTGACTTTGGCTATGCACCGGGTTTTCGATTCACCCACTGATCCGTTGATCTTCGATACCGGCCACCAGTCCTACGTGCACAAGATCGTGACGGGACGCCGTGAGCTGTTCGATACGCTGCGCCAGCGCGACGGCTTGTCCGGCTACCCAGAGCGCGCGGAATCCCCGCACGACTGGACAGAATCTTCGCACGCTTCTGCCTCGCTCTCCTACGCGGATGGCCTGGCCAAGGCCTTTGAACTGAGTGGTCAGGTGCATCGGCATGTCGTCGCCCTCGTAGGAGACGGTGCGCTCACCGGCGGTATGTGCTGGGAGGCGCTGAACAACATCGCCACCTCCAAGAAGCGCAGCGTGATCGCGGTGGTCAACGATAATGGCCGTTCCTATTCACCCACCATCGGCGGTTTCGCGGAGAACCTCGCGGCTCTGCGCCTGCAGCCTGTCTACGACAAGGTGATGGACTCTGGGAAATACGCCTTGGGCCACATGGGCTGGGTGGGTGACCGCATGTTCCAAGTCATTCACGGGCTTAAGGAGGGCGTGAAGCACACCGTCATCCCACACGAGATGTTCTCTGATCTGGGCATCAAGTACATCGGCCCGGTGGACGGTCACGACCTGCACCAGGTGGAAAACGCTCTGCGTTACGCCAAGGATTACGGCGGCCCGGTGATCGTCCACACTATGACGCAGAAGGGTAAGGGCTTCAAGCCCGCGGAAACTGACGAGGCCGACCAGATGCACGCCACCGGTGTCATCGACCCTGTGACTGGTGCGCCGCTGAAAACCTCCAAGCCGGGGTGGACCAAGGTGTTCTCCCGCCACTTGATCGAGGTGGCCAAGGACCGCGAGGACATTGTGGCTATCACGGCCGCGATGGCGGGTCCTACTGGTTTGGCAGAGTTCGCGGAGCACTACCCGCAGCGCACCTTTGACGTGGGCATTGCTGAGCAGCACGCGATGACCTCCGCCGCTGGTTTGGCGCTGGGTGGCATGCACCCGGTAGTGGCTGTGTACTCGACATTCCTGAACCGCGCGTTTGATCAGCTGCTGATGGATGTCGCATTGCTGAAGCTTGGTGTGACCGTGGTGCTGGATCGTGCGGGAATCACCGGCCCGGATGGCGCGTCCCACAACGGCATGTGGGATATGTCCCTGACCAGCATCGTTCCTGGTATTTCTGTGGCTGCCCCTCGCGATGGTGCGCAGTTGCAGAAGGCGCTGGACCGCAGCCTGGCCATCGACGATGCTCCCACCGTGGTCCGTTTCCCCAAGGGCAGCGTGCCGGCCGACGTGGAAGCGGTGCGTTCCGAGGAGGACTTCGATGTTCTCTTTGAGTCCGGCGCCAACCTCAACGACGATTCCGCCACATTCCGGGTGATCATCGTGAACTTTGGCAGCTTGTCCGCTCAGGCGCTCGCTGCCGCAAGCGCCCTCGCAGCTGATGGTGTGACCGCAAGCGTCATTGATCCGCACTGGGTGGTTCCAGTGCGCGAGTCGGTGGTGGATGCCCTGCGCGAGGCAGATTTGATTGTGACCGTGGAGGACAACGGTGTGCACGGCGGTGCGGGTGCCGTGCTTCAGACCGAGCTCAATGCGGCGGGCATGACCACTCCCGTGCGCAATATCGGTATTCCGCAGCAATTCCTGGCTCATGCCGAGCGCCCTGAGGTACTGGCTCAGTTGCGCCTGGACAATGAGGCAGTCACTGAGCGAGTCCGCGAGTGGGTGCAGTCGCTGCGCTAGCCAGTCAGTGCTTCAATCAGTACGGGCACGCTGCGGTTAAGGATTAACTCGCTCTGCCAGTCGCGGGCACCATTGGCTTTCAGAACGCTACCTAACTCGTTTTCCATCGCACCCACTGGATCATCTGCGTCACAACTATCCAGTTCCACGTGACTGACGGCCCACGCAGCCGGACGGATTTGTCGCATGACGGCGAGGGATTCCCGGGAGATCTCCAGTTCTTCTGCGAGCTGCTCCACCTGCTGTTCCAAGACCCTCAGTGCAGCAAAAGCATGGGGATAATCGTCTTCCCAATTCCGATGATCGGGATATCCTTGCGAACTTCGTGGAAGCGGGGCAGGAAGCTCAGCTTCACGCAGTGCCATGGCGTGACTGATGGCCTGCCGAGCAGGGGCAACCAGATCCTTGGCCATGCGCATGGTTCCCAAAGCCCGCTTTGCGGAGTGGGGATGCTTGGCCAGCGCGACGATATCTTTGCTGGACATGGTGCGCTCGAGGGGCCGATCGCGCTGCTGGGCAAAAGCGATCCGAGCTTCAGCCAGCCCCCGTGCTACCGCCACGCTGCGCGGGGTGCGGAGACTTTGAATCCCCTTCAGGTTCGTCCACGTAGGGACCTTCAAAGGCCGGGCCTTGCGCAGATCCGCGGCACAGTCCTGCACATACCAGTCGAGGCGGCCGCGCGCCTGCAGTAACGGCAGCACGATATCCAACAATTCGTGCAGTAGCTCCACGTCTAACGCCGCATACGTCAACAAATCCGTGGTTAAGGGGCGCGCAGACCAATTTTCGCGACCCTTATCTTTGTCGATCGTGACGTCGAGAAACTCTTCCAACATCGCGGCCAAACCAGGCTGACCCATGCCCAAAAGCCGGCCGGCAATCTGTGTGTCATGTAGCCGGGTGGGCCGCCATCCCAGCGTGGTCAATGCGGGCAGATCGGTATGCGCGGCGTGCAGGATCCACTCCGCGGAATTCATCACGCGCCCCAGTTGATCCATCGCCGCAGAGAAAGCAGACCCAGAGAAAGCAGAGGCAGAAACAGTAGAGCCGGAAGCACTGCCCGTGGGATCAATGAGCAGCGTACCCGTGCCAGGGCGTCGAAGCTGCACGAGGAAGGCACGCTCGTCGAACCGGAATGCGGACGCGCGCTCCGTATCCACCGCGATGGGACCGTGCCCGGCAGCTAATCGGCGGGCGCCGTCGGCAATTGCTTCTGCCGTGTCCAGCAGTGGAGGTAGGCCGTCTCTGGGCTCTGCAAGGTGCACGTCAAGACTTTCGCGGTGAGGCTGGCGTCGAGAAAAAGAACGAAACGAAAAACGAACCGAGGCCTAGCCTGCGGAGGTTGCTCCCGACGCGCCGTGGCTGTGGGTGCCAATGGACGTGATGCCCTCGGGAGGAAGTCCCGCGACATTGGCCAGAACGCGGGCGAATGCCTGCACGTGGCCGGAAAGATCGGTTCCGGTGGCGGTCCAGGAGGCGCGCATCTCGATCTGGAACGCGCGGGGTGGCCCGCCGATCTCACCATAACGCACCGACGCGGTGGAGGTTACGGTGCCGCCGAGGTTGGTATAGGGACTAGTAGGGGAGTCCAGTTCCTCGGTCAGCCAGTCCCATGCCACGTCCGGAAGCAGTGGATCGGAGGCGAGGGAGGCATCCATATCCGCCTGGATGTAGGCCACAAGGCGCATCTTGGCACCGTCCCAACCTTCGTCACTGGCGGGATCGTGCAGCAAGATGAGGCGGCCAAAGGCATCGCCGCCGTGGTCCAGTGCAAACTCGGGTACGTGATCGGTGTCTGGATCCAGTTCGGGGTGCAGTACCTCGAGGCCCACGGCGTGGCTCAATGGCGCTAGGTTCCGAGGCGGGCGGATGTCACCGACGCTGATGCCCGTGCGGACCGCGGCGTGGGACATGGAGTGCACAGCATCGTCGAAGTACTGAGGGACGTCTCTGTTTTGCTCTGTCTCTTGGCTCACAAGGCCTCAACCTACCGTTGAGGGTTCAACGTACAAGAGAGGCGCGCCGATGGGCTGAGAGGGAAAATCGCCGAAGCGCGGTCGACATTTCTGCAAGCGTTTCGGTGCAGCCACAAGGTGCGTACCGCGAGGCGCAGATTGTGGGGGCACTCAACAAAATAGGGGATGCACGCAGGACTGGCATAATGACGGGCATGACTGCTGAGAAGTTTGCCCTTGAATCCGCCGACCTTTTTGCCACTGATACCGAGGCAGCTCGTCAGAAGCGACGTGCCAGCGTAGATGCCCCACTGCTGGCCACCGTTCGTGGCGAGAAGCCGAGTAGGCGACCGGTGTGGATGATGCGGCAAGCGGGACGTTCCCTGCCCGAGTACCGCGAGGTGCGGGCGAACGTTCCTATGCTCGACGCCTGCTTCGATGACGAGCGGGTTGCAGAAATCACCATGCAGCCTGTCCGTCGTCACGATGCGGACGCGGCAATTCTGTTCAGCGATATCGTCGTCCCGCTCAAGGCCGCAGGAGTGGATCTGGACATCGTCCCCGGCCGGGGCCCCGTGGTGGCGCAACCTGTACAGACTATGGAGGCGATTGCACAGCTGCCAACGGTAGAGCGCGAGCAGCTGGCAAACATTGAAAAGGGCATCGGCCACGTCCTCGAGGAGTTGCGCGATGACCAGGTGCTGATCGGCTTCGCTGGCGCACCGTTTACCGTAGCTTCCTACCTCGTGGAGGGCGGCCCCTCGAAAAACCACGAGGTCACCAAGTCCCTGATGTATTCCCAGCCAGAGACCTGGCACGCTCTCATGCGTGCGCTCACCCCGACGATCGTGCGCTTTTTGCAGGCACAGATCGAAGCAGGTGTGGACGCGGTGCAGCTGTTCGATTCCTGGGCCGGCTACTTGACCTCGCGGGATTATCGCGAATTCGTGGCGCCGTACTCGCACGCCATCTTCGAGGCCATTCGTCCTTACGAGATCCCGATGATCCACTTTGGCGTGGGCACCGGCGAGCTGTTGGGAGATATGGCCGTGGCAGGTCCGGACGTGGTGGGCGTGGACTGGCGCGTACCGATGGACTCCGCAGCCGCACGCATTCGCGCGGCACTGGATCACCATCGTCCCGATGCCAAGCCGGAGGACAAGATCAAGGCCTTGCAGGGCAACTTGGATCCGGCGGTGCTGTTCGCCGGAGATGACGTGATTGCAGCCCACGTCAAGCGCATCGCTGCCGAAGCCGATCGCGCAATCGACCGAGGCCAGGCGAAGGGGCATATCTTCAACCTCGGCCACGGCGTGCTGCCAACCACTGACCCAGATGCGATCACCCGCGCCTTCGAGGAGGTTCATAAGTCATGACCAGGTCCACGTCATCTCCCGGTGTAAACAACCGTTCGCAGGCGGATCGCCCGATCCGCGTTGCTGTGGTGGGCGGCGGTATTGCTGGCGTCACTGCAGCGTGGGAGCTGCGGAAACGGTTGGGACCGGAGGCTCACATTTTGATCGCCGAGGCCTATGACCGTCTGGGTGGCAAGTTGAAGACCGTCAACTTCGCGAACGGTCCGGTGGACATGGGTGCCGAGGCGTTCATGGGGCTGCGTCAGGACTTCGTGGACTTGGTTCGTGAGGTGGGGCTGGGGGACCAGTTGCGCACTCCGTCCTCCGATAGGCCTTCTGGTTTCTTTGTCGACGGCAAGCTGGTGGATATCCCGCGAGGAACTCTCATGGGGATTCCTGCAACGGGCGCTTCGGTTGCCGAGGTTGTGGGCCCCGAGGCAGCTGCCAGGATTGACGCCGAGCGCTCTGGTGCTCCGATGACCTGGGAGCCGGGTCAGGATGTGTCCGTAGGCCAGCTGGTGGAAGCCCGCCTTGGCCGGGTAGTGGTGGACCGCATGGTCACGCCATTGCTTGGCGGGGTGTACTCCACGGCTGCCGATGATCTGGGCGTACGCGCAACTATTCCGCAACTGGCCGAGGTCTTGGATGAGCGCGGTGCAGGAGGGGCAGAGTTCTACTTGATTGACGTTGTCCAACAGCTCCTGGATCAGCGTGCCGCCAAGGCTGCTCACACCGATGCGGGCGCGCGCCCGCCGATGTTCTACGGGTTCGAGAGTGGTTACCGCAGGTTGATTGATGCTTTGCGTGCGCAGTCCGGCGCCGAGGTGCTATACAACACGGGCGTGGAATCCATCGGGCGTAACAACGATGGCTGGTACCTCGAGCCCATTGGCTTTGTGGACGCAGTGATTCTCGCAGCTCCAGCCCCGACCACCTCAGTACTACTGCAAGATGTGGCACCGGTGGCCGCCGAGGCAATGCGTTCCATCGACTTAGCCAGCTCCGTGGTGGTGGGCATGCGTTTCGCATCGGCCTACGGAATCCCGGAGCGCTCGGGAGTGCTTCTGGGACCGGACGCGCCGACAGAGGCGAAAGCCTTCACGTTCTCCTCTCGCAAGTGGCCGCATTTGGAACAGCGTGGCGGCGCTTTTGTCCGCGCCAGCTTCGGCACCTTCCGTGATCCGTGGTACGTAGAGGCGGATGACCGTGCTCTGGTGGCCTATGCCCTCGATGGCTTGGAGAAGATCACCGGCGAGCGCAAGAAGCCGGAAGAGTACTTTGTGCAGCGCTGGTGGGGCGGAATACCGCGCTATGGCGTGGGCTATATGGAGCGCATCAATGAAGCATTCCAGGATGTTCGGGATATCCGTGGGTTGGCGCTTGCTGGTTCCATGCTTTCCGGAGTGGGAGTTCCGGCAACGGCGGCGACTGGCCGGGCTGCGGCGGCGGAGATCGTTGAAGAAATGGGATGGAATAACTAGCGCCACACCCCGTTCGGGGGACGTTGCCCCGAAGAAGCGTAATTTGGAATCCGGATATGTCGTCAAATGTGCTTGAAAGGCCGTGTCGGAATAATGACTGATCAAAGCAATGTAGAGGTCGAGAAGCTCAATGCGATCGTGCGCTACGCCATGTACTCCGTGTTTAAAGTGGAGCCAGGCGTGCTAGGCGAGAACCGGGAAGAAGCCGCCGCAGATTTCCAGCGTTTCCTCGATACCTTTGCGGATCAAGATCTTGAAGTCCGTGGCGTCTACGATCTCGGCGGACTCCGCGCTGAAGCAGACATCATGATCTGGTGGCACGCAGAGAAGATGGAAGATCTTCAGGAGGCTTACCGCCGCTTCCTGCGTGAGACCACCCTGGGACAGGCCTGCGAGCCAGTTTGGTCTAACGCTGGCTTGCACCGTCCTTCCGAGTTCAACCGCTCCCACCTGCCATCGTTCATCATGGGCGAGGACCCTGAGCAGTGGATCTGCGTGTACCCTTTCGTGCGTAGCTACGATTGGTACCTGTTGGATCCCAAGGATCGCGCCAAGATGCTGCGTGATCACGGCATGGCAGCAATCGGCTTCGATGATGTGCGTGCGAACACCATCTCCGCATTCGCTCTGGGTGACTACGAGTGGCTGCTGTCCTTCGAAGCTCCAAAGCTGGAGCGCATCGTCGAGCTGATGCACAAGATGCGCTACACCGAGGCTCGCCTCCACGTGCGCGAGGAGATCCCATTTTTCACCGGCCGTCGCATCAACGGCTCCTCCGAAGAGATCTCCGAGTTCGTCGCCGCTCTGGCCTAAAAGTTAACGCGCAAATAATCGCATAGAGCGCAAGAAGAAAGGCTCGCCAGTGAGATTCTGGCGAGCCTTTCGCTATATCTAGAGGCTGTTCCTCATCCGCGTCAAAACGCTCCCGGACCTACTCCGCAGGCTTGAGCGTCAAGCTGATGCTATTGATGCAGTAGCGCAGATCCGTGGGAGTATCGTAGCCCTCACCAGCGAACACATGGCCCAGGTGGCTCTGGCAATTCGCGCACAGCACCTCCACGCGAGGCATCCCCAACGAATTGTCTTCACGAGTGACCACGGCATCTGAATCTGCGGGATCGAAGAAGCTTGGCCATCCGCAGTGAGAGTGGAACTTCTCCGTGGAGCGGAATAACTCTGCCCCACATGCGCGGCAGGCATACACGCCCTCGGTTTCCGTGTCCGTGTACTCGCCCTTAAACGGCGCCTCGGTGCCTGCCTGACGCAGCACGTAGAACTCCTCCGGGTTGAGGCGTTCGCGCCATTGTTCGTCCGTCAGCCCCCGAAAATCCTCGATGGGATTCAGTCCAGGGTTAGTGCTTGGTTCGTTCGACATGCTCGTCCTCCTTGATCTGTGCGGTGGTTGTGCGATCTTCATTGTCGACGCCAGACTCATCACGTCCGCCGAAAAGTCCACCAGTTGCTACATCTCCCAACACTGGTGCACCGCGGCGTATTTCCATGACGGTCCACACCACCACGGTGGTGGCCACGGCGATAATAATCGCGCTCCAACCCACAGTAGCCCGGATGTTTTCCATCGCGCGGCCAATCGTGTGGAAGCGGTCCGAGTGCCAATGATCGGCGCTGAGGCAGAAGTAGACACCCAGCCAGACCACCGGGTTGTGCATCGCGGAACGATAGCGCACCACCGTCAGCAGCATCGGGACCAGCAGCATGGAGTAGTACATCTGGCCCAGAGAGCTCAAGAGGAATACGCCGGTGAGCAGCACGCCGGCCGTTGTAGTGGCCCACATGATCGGATCCCGGTCACGCCAACGCATCAGCAAAACAATGGCAATGGCAGTCAGGGCGGCAAATAGTAGCTGCCAGAACCACAGCAGCGGACCAGAGATACCGAAGTACGCGCCCACGCCAGTGATGGAGGAGTTGGCGTAGTCCCGAACCTCGCCGAGATAGGGAACCAGCTTGTCCAGGTAATCCCCGGGAGCAGTCATCAACGGCCAGGCAACGATATTGAAAACTACTGGCACGGCGATGCCCGTGCCGACGGTCGCGAACTGGCGTCGAACAAAAGGAATGAACAACAACGGAGCGAACTGCGGCTTGACCGTGATCGCCAGACCCAACAGCACGCCGGCCGCAATCTGCGCGACCACCGAGCGATGCTTCAACAACAGGTACAGGAAGCCCACCTCAGCTAGCAGCAAGAGCCCATTGATGTTGGAAAACAGCAGCGTGTTCTTCACAGACTCCGTGGCGAAGACCGCAACAATCAAGGTGGGCCAAACGCCACCACGCAAGCGGAAACCGAACAGCCTTGTGAGGATCGCCAGGGCCAGCACGATGGCCAACCCGTTGAGGAAGATATAAGCAATACGGCCGGAATCGAAGCCTGGCATGAGCGTCAACGGGCTCAGCAGCAACGTGCCACCGGGGGAGTAGAGGTAGTGCGGATCGACCGTCGAATAATCTTCCGAATACACCGGAACGCCCGCGCGGAAACGGCCGAGGGCCTCCCACACGGTAGTAAAATCATCTGTGATGTGGTTGTTGTGCGGAACGAGGAACACCTTGTAGATAAGGCTCATCAAAGCCAACGGCCACATGACCAAAGCAGTGATCAAAGAAATGCGAGCAGTGGACCACATGGGCAATGAGGGAGTTTGATCCGACACGGACGTGTACTCATCGGTTGCTGCCTCAGAGGCTGGGTGGCTAGTCGCTGGAGGGGTGTTCGTCTTGTACGCAGTCATCGAAAAAAATTCTATCGTGTGCACACCGATAAACAGGGGAGGCGACGCCGCAGATGACGACGCAAAAACGCCCACACAGTGCAGAGACCGTGTGGGCGTGAATGTGTTTCTGGATAATCTTCGAGGTGGAAACGGGAATCGAACCCGTGTTGACGGTTTTGCAGACCGTTGCCTAAGCCACTCAGCCATTCCACCGTGGCGTATACCGCCTCGACGATTCACCGTACAGCAAACTGTTGTGAACCTGGAGCGGATGACGAGACTCGAACTCGCGACCCTCACCTTGGCAAGGTGATGCGCTACCAACTGCGCTACATCCGCGTATCTACTTACAGCGATCAAGTTCGATAGAAACTTCATCAAGTAGATGGTGCGCGATACTGGGATCGAACCAGTGACCTCTTCCGTGTCAGGGAAGCGCTCTCCCGCTGAGCTAAACGCGCGGGTACATTCCAACGATTGGCCCGGTGAAATGAGAGCGGATGACGAGACTCGAACTCGCGACCCTCACCTTGGCAAGGTGATGCGCTACCAACTGCGCTACATCCGCGTGCTCCACACAACAACGTGTGGTGCGAGATAAAACGATAGCGGGTGCGGGTGAGTATTCACAAATCAGCTGGTGAATCCGCGTTTGTGGGGTGAGTGTGGCGCGCTGTTGCTGGTGGCTAAATGACATGGCTGTGAGTTGAGCATGCATGGATGTTGGCTGTTGGCGGTTGTTGGCGGCTGTGAGCGAGAGTGATGGAAGTCGCAGAAGAACGGGGCTTGCGGAACGGACACGACCCCGCTGCGGGCAATACCTGTACCCGACGAGGTTGGTTAAGCGCCGCGTTAAAGCCTGTGGCCTGCGTTTTTATGTAGCGCACCTAAACAGTGCTAGATTCTGATGCGTTCGCAAGAACACCTGAGGTCCTATAGCTCAGCGGGAGAGCGTTCCGTTCACACCGGAAAGGTCACTGGTTCGATCCCAGTTAGGACCACCACTTAATACGAAGCTTCGTCGCGCAGATCACCGCGACGGAGCTTCTTTTTGCTCGGGTCCAGCCGATCTGGATTCCTCCAGGTATTCCTACTATTTCTCGCGTAAGGGTGTCCCATGGGTAACACTCACCTGCGTAAATGGAACAGCCCTGTTGAGGAATAGTAGGAAAACATGATCATGGTCTCCGGCTTGGTCTCAGCCGCTTGGGCTATAGCGCCGGTAGGTGAGAAACTTCACAAACGTCACGTAAACGGGAACTAAAGTAAACAAACAAACGACTACTTCACTGACCGTCCCCATGACGGTCACAGAAGATCAGTGAAAGGACGTTCCATGTCACTCTTTGCCCGCGGTACTGAAAAGCCTGCCGCTCGCACGTCGGTCGCCGCACTCGCGCTGACGGCGGGCGTGTTCGGCTCAGCAATCATGGCACCGGCAGCGATGGCGCACGATTCTGTGTTGTCATCGAACCCTGCAAACGGGGAAGTAGTGAACGAACTTCCGCAGGAAATCACCCTCGAGTTCTCTGGCACCCCACAAGGTGAGTTCAACACCGTGGCGTTGTCCCAAGACGGCGAGGTCCTGTTCAGCGAAGAGCCAAAGGTAGAAGGCCAGACTCTGACTGTGGATGTCCCTGACGATGTCGAGGCTGGACCTGGCGATTACATGCTGGGCTACCAGATCACCTCCTCCGACGGACATGCCACCAGAGGCAGCCTGGAGTTTTCCATCGCCGAAGGCGCGTCCGGTTCTGGGGACTCGGCGGGTTCCGAAACCACCGAAGCCACCCCAGCAACCACCGGTTCCAATCAGGGGGAGGATTCAAGTTCCCTGCCTTCCTGGTTGCTTCCCTTGGCAGGTATCGTCGTTATTGCAGGTGCACTGGTAATGGCCATCGCGCGCTTCCGGAATTTGAAGTCCGAATAGACTCCAATCTTCCTTTCGCAGCGTGGGCACCACGCGCCCCCTCGGCCACGGGTAGATCCTCTGGCCGTGGACTGACGTCCCGACGAACCAGGAGATTTTCGTGAAGAACCTTCGTACCGCCGCTACGGCCTCCATCGCTTTGACCGCCGCACTGGCGCTTTCCGCATGCACCCCTCCACACCAGAATGACTCTGACCAGCCTTTCAAGGACAACCAGTCCGGGCAGAGTTCTCCATCTTTGGATATCGAGTCCTCTGAAACTGCAGAGTCATCCTCAAGTGAGCAGGGCGCAAACGGCGAGGCCACCGGCACTGCAGTATCCGGTTCCGAGACCGCCGCCACCGAAGGTTCCGTGGTTGATCCTGGCTTCACCAATGAAGGTGCAGGCACCCAGTCTGGCGCAGCAGGCCAGGCTGGTACCCAAACTGATACTTCTGCACAGTAACTCAAGCAGTTTTTCCGGCCGCACCCAAGGCCAATCGTTTAGCAATTCGGTAATCCGCGGGCGCAGGTCGTATGCATAGAAAGAATGTGATCATGCGTATTTCTCGCCGTTTCCCACAGATGGCTGTTGCAACTCTTGCAGCGGGTTCTTTGACCTTGGCGGCCTGCAGCCCGTCTGAGCAGAACGATAGCGATCAGTCCGTCTCTGACCAGGCCACATCCGCCACCTCTGCGGCAGAGTCCGCCGTAGAGGGGGCAACCGAAGACAGCGATTCCGCGATCACCTTCGACGATGCGTACGTCACGGCAAAGCCCGCCGATAAGGAAATGACCGGCATCTTCGGCACCCTGAAAAACACCTCGGACAAGGACATTCACATCACTGAGGTCTCCGGTTCCGCTAAGGGCATGTACCAGCTCCACGTTGTCTCCGATGGCGAGATGAAGGAAGCTGAGGACGGTTTCACCATCAAGGCCGGCGATTCTCTGGTTCTTCAGCCAGGCCACGAGCACATCATGCTCATGGACAACACGGAAGACATCGCAGCAGGCGACGTACTCAGCCTGACCCTGAAGGACGATGAAGGCAACAGCTACGAACTGCCTGACGTACCCGTCCGCGTCCAGCAGTCCACCCACGAGCACTACTCCGACGGCACCACCGGAGATTCCTCCAACTCAGGCGCCGCTGAGAGTGAATCCATGAACCACGAAGGCATGGATCACGAGCAGCACTCCCACTAAGGGGAACTGGTCATGACACGTCGATCGATTTCTCGCCGCGGTTTTTTCGCCGGGGTGGGCCTGACTGGTGCCACGGCAGTCATCACCTCCTGTGGGTCTGATTCTGAGGCTGCGGGGAGTATGGCGTCGGATGAAAACGGCACGTCACCGCAAGCAGATTCCGCGGGCCTTGCCACCGAAGACACGAAGATCGCCTTTGATGGCGAGCATCAAGCCGGAATCCAGACCGCACCGCAAACGCACGCTCTATTGGTGGCATACAACGTTCGCAAGGAGCGGCGGTCCGCTAAAGGTCTGCAGCGCATCATGCGAATTTGGACCGGAGATGCGCGCAACCTCACGCAAGGTCACACGCCGCTGGCGGATCTGGAATCGGAGCTGGCGATGGCGCCACGCAACCTCACCATCACGGTGGGGTGGGGTCCTCGTTTGATTTCCGACGCCAAGCTCAGCGACAAACTCCCGGGTTGGATCGAAAACAACCGCGACGGGCTGCCTAAGTTCAAGGGCGACCGGCTGACGGAGGATTTCTCCGACGGTGACTTGGTGCTGCAGATATGTGGCGATGACTTGACGGCCGTGAGCCACGCTGCTCGCGTACTCACGCGTGGCTGTAGGGACTTCGTCACGCCCAAGTGGAGTCAACGTGGGTTCATTGACTCACCGACGGGGGAGACCCCGCGCAATCTGCTGGGCTTCAAGGACGGCACGGCCATCCCGCGCTCGAAGGAAGAGTACGACGACGCGGTGTGGGATGAGCTGGGTGGCTCAGCCATGGTGGTGCGGCGCGTGGTCTACGACATGCCGGAATGGGAAGCCTTGGACCGTTCGAGCAGGGAAGTGGTCTTTGGTCGCTCCATCGAGACCGGCGCGCCTCTGGGTGGCACAGAGGAGTTCGACGAGGTCGACCTCAACGCGGTCAATGAGCAGGGCTTGCCCATGATCGATCCGCATTCGCATGTGGGTTTGACTGCAGGTGAAGGCACACACATGCGCAGGCGTGCCTACAACTGGGACGGGGAAGTCACGGCCCTGGGAAGCACGGGTCTGATTTTCATCTGCTTCCAGGATGATCCAGACACGGCATTTACGCCCCTCCAGAAGCGCTTGGCGGAGGGTGACCGGCTGAATCAGTGGGTCACGCACGTGGGCTCTGCCGTGTTCTGGTGCCCTGCTGGCACACCGGAGGGTGGCTACTGGGGTCAGGACGTGCTGGAGGGGTAGACTCTTTCAAGTTAAAGATTGTCACCAGGTATGTGACCGTCTCCATGAGCTTGAAGGAGCCCCCTGACCCCATGAGTACCCTCGATTCGACCCCCGACATTCAGTCCGCTCACGTGCACGTTGCACCCGTGATTTTCACGGTGCTAGCAGGGGAAACGGCTGGGTCGGCGATGCGACCACTGGAACTGCCCAACAAGGGCCCACAGGCGATCGTGGTGGTCAAGGACTCCACCGGTCAGCTCCGTGACCTTTCTTGGGCTCCGGAAGCAGACGAAGAAGTCACGGCCATCGCCTCCGATACCGAGGAAGGCCGGGCCGTAATCCGTCACTCCGCGGCGCACGTGTTGGCTCAGGCCGTGCAGAAGGAATTCCCCGGAACCAAGTTGGGCATTGGTCCGGCAATCGAGAACGGCTTCTACTACGATTTCGACGTCGCCGAGCCGTTCACCCCGGAAGATCTGAAGAAGATCGAAAAGACGATGAAGAAGATCATCAAATCCGGGCAGAAGTTTAAGCGCAAGGCGTACGCAAGTACCGAAGATGCCCTGGCGGAATACACTGACGAGCCGTATAAGACGGAGCTCATCGAGGACAAGGGCAGCGTGGATCCTAATTCCGACGAGGCCACGGAAGTCGGCGCCGGAGAGCTGACCTGCTACTGCAACGTCAACCCGCGGACGGGCGATGTGGATTGGTACGACCTCTGCCGCGGCCCTCACGTGCCCACCACCCGGTACATTCCGGCCTTCGCCATCACCCGTTCTTCTGCGGCGTACTGGCGCGGAGATCAGTCCAAGGCGGATCTGCAGCGCGTGTACGGCACTGCGTGGGAATCCAAGGAAGCACTGGACGAATACCAGACCATGCTTGCCGAGGCTGAAAAGCGCGATCACCGGCGCCTCGGCGCTGAACTGGATTTGTTTAGCTTCCCCGACGACCTCGGTTCCGGGTTGCCCGTGTTCCATCCGGACGGTGCGATGGTGCGCATGGAGATGGAGGAGCATTCGCGTCGTCGACACGTGGAAGCGGACTATTCCTTTGTGAACACTCCGCACATCACCAAGCAGAACCTCTATGAGCGTTCCGGTCACCTCGGTTTCTACAAGGACGGCATGTTCCCGCCCATGCAGGTAGATGCCGAGTTCGATGCCGACGGCAACGTGGTGAAGGCCGCCCAGGATTACTACCTGAAGCCCATGAACTGCCCGATGCACAACCTGGTGTTTGACTCCCGTGGGCGCTCCTACCGCGAGTTGCCTCTGCGGTTGTTTGAGTTCGGTACCGTGTACCGCTACGAGAAATCTGGCGTGATCCACGGACTGACCCGTGCCCGTGGCTTCACGCAGGACGATGCGCATATCTACTGCACTGAGGAACAGCTGGAGGGCGAGCTGACCAGCGTGTTGGAGTTCGTTCTATCCTTGCTCAAAGATTATGGCCTCAACGATTTTTACCTCGAGCTGTCTACTCGGGACCCCAAGAAATCGGTTGGTTCTGACGAAATCTGGGAGCGCTCCACCGAGATTTTGGAGCGCGTGGCCACTAACTCCGGCTTGGAACTGGTTCCGGATCCAGAGGGTGCTGCGTTCTACGGGCCGAAAATTTCCGTGCAGGCTCGCGATGCCATCGGCCGTACCTGGCAGATGTCTACCGTGCAGCTGGATTTCAACATGCCAGAGCGATTCAACTTGGAGTACACGGCCTCGGACGGCACCAAGAAGCAGCCGATCATGATTCACCGGGCGCTGTTCGGTTCCATCGAGCGCTTCTTCGGCGTGCTGCTGGAGCACTATGCGGGTGCGTTCCCAGCCTGGCTGGCTCCGCACCAGGTGGTGGGCATCCCGGTGGCCGATGATTTCAACGGCTACCTAGATGAGTTCGCCGCTGATCTGCGCAAGCGCGGGGTCCGCGCCGAGGTGGATACTTCCGATGATCGCATGCAGAAGAAGATCCGCACCCACACCACCGGCAAGGTGCCGTTCATGATTCTGGTAGGCGGTCGCGATGTGGAGGCGAACGCCGTGAGCTTCCGTTTCCTCGACGGCACCCAGGTCAACGGCGTGCCTCGCGAGCGTGCGGTGGAGATCATCGCACAGTGGATCGCGGAGCGCCGCAATGATCAGCCGTCCGAAGCTACCATTGCTGCGCTGGTGTGACCGGTAGTGGATTCTTATGTGGATCACGGTGTCAGCGAGGATAGCCCTGAAGCACAGCGCCTCGAGCGCTTGTGGGCTCCGTATCGTTCGGCGTACCTGACCACCACCGAGAAGTCCGAGGATCCGTTTTCCACCCTTCCGGAAAGGTCCGACGAGGAGGCGCTGATCGTCGCTCGTGGCACCAGTGTGTACTGCGTGCTGAATCTGTTCCCCTACAACCCGGGGCACATGATGGTGGTTCCTTACCGCCGGGTCGCGGACTACGTGGACCTCACCGAGGAGGAGACGGCGGAGCTCGCCGTGTTCACCAAACGTGCGATCCGCACGTTGCGTACCGTTTCTTCGCCCGACGCCATCAATGTCGGACTCAACCTTGGCAAAGCCTCCGGCGGCAGCGTCTCCGAGCATCTTCACCAGCACATCGTGCCTCGGTGGACCGGAGATGCTAACTTCATGACGGTAATTGCTGGAACGAAAGTACTTCCTCAGACTCTGCGAGAGACGAGGCAGTTGCTTGCCGATGCCTGGCGGGAGGAGTAACCGATGGTACTGAGTGTTCGTGGTCGTGGGCCCGTCGCTGTGTTCATAGAACCTCTGGCTAAAGGGCTGACTCGGTTAGGTGTTTCCCCCAACGCAGTGACTGTCGGGGGAACGGTACTGGCGATCGTATTCGCGCTCACGCTGATTCCCACCGGTCACGTTTTCGCTGCTTCCGCCTTGATCGGACTGACTGTCGCCACGGACATGGTGGACGGAACCATGGCGCGCATGCAGGGCGGAGGGACCAAGTTCGGCGCCACGTTGGATGCCACGTGCGACCGTCTTTCCGATGGTGCGATCTTCGGGGCGATGGCCTTTTGGTTTGCCACCCGGGAGGATCCGCACGAACTTTTCACGGCACTATGTCTGATCATCCTGGTGACTAGCCAAGTCACTAGCTATGTCAAGGCTCGCGCGGAGGCCAGCGGAATCAAGGTGGTCGGCGGGTTGATCGAGCGGCCGGAGCGCCTGCTGATTGGACTGGTCTCCCTGGGTCTGTCTGGTGTGGGGATCCCGTATATCCTTCCCATCGGTTTGAGCATCCTGACTGCGGGCTCCGTCTATACAGTCCTGGAACGCTTGATCATCGTGGGTAAATCCGATGTGGCCCAGGAAAAGATCACCGCGCCGGAGGGCGCTCGCGAGTTCTCCGAAGTCAAGGACGCGTGAGGTTAAGCGTGGCAAAGGACAAAACACCTCGGGTGAGCGCTTGGGAACGCATCGCGGCATGGGGATACCAGCTCGGATGGGCCGCGATGAAGAGGATCCCGGAGCCGGTAGCGAAGCCTTTGTTCAATGCGATCGCCGATGTGGCGTCGAAAAAAGGAAAAGGACCAGAGCAGCTCCGCCGCAACCTCGCCCGCGTGGTGGGCCCAGAAAACGTCACGCGAGAACTCGTGCGGCAGTCGATGCGCAGCTACATGCGCTACTGGCTAGAGGCATTCCGCTTGCCCTCGATGGTGGGGCCGGAGCTCATTGCCAAGATTAATGAGAACGTCGCGGCGGATGTGCCCACCAAGATCGAAGCCTCTATGGCTGGCGGTAAAGGGGCGATTTTCGCCCTGCCGCATGCCACGAACTGGGATATGGCGGGGGTGTGGCTGGTCAATCACTCGGGTGAATTCACTACCGTGGCGGAACGCTTGCGCCCGGAATCGCTGTTTGATGCTTTTGTGAAGTACCGGAGAACCCTAGGGTTCGACGTGATTGCACTGTCCGGAGCAGACAAGCCTCCCATGGCGCACATGGAGCAGACCCTGAGGGAAAACCGCGTGGTGTGCCTCATGGCGGAGCGCGATCTGACCGGCAGTGGCGTGCACGTGGACTTTTTCGGTGAGCTTTGTTCCATGCCTGCAGGTCCCGCATTGCTGGCTAAGCGGACTGGCGCGCCACTGCACGTGGTGAAGATGCACTATACGCACGATGGCTGGCTGATTGAGCTGTCCGATCCGCTGGATACCTCCCAACCGTTGGAGGACATTGTGCAGCAAGAGGCTGATCTCATGGCGGAATACATCGGTCAAAAGCCAGAGGACTGGCATATGCTGCAGCCACTGTGGCACGCGGATCTGTCCGCGGACCGACGCCGAAAGATGGGCCTGGATGACCACTCCGATGCGGACGCAGAACAGGGAGGCCGATAGTTCGTGGTTTCTCGATTCCATTCACCCGAAAGCTTGTCCATCGGCATGGTGTGCCCGTATTCCTTCGACGAGCCAGGAGGAGTGCAAGCCCACGCGATTGACTTGTGTAAAGAACTGCGCAGTCGCGGTCACCGGGTCAGTCTGATTGGCCCGGGCACGGACCGCTCAACGGTTCCGGACTTCGTGGAACTCGGCGGGAGCAGCATTCCGATTCCTTACAACGGATCTGTGGCTAGGCTGAGCTTTGGCCCGAAGTCTCGGCGGCACATCCGCCGGTGGGTGGAGGGCAACGAGTTCGACATTCTGCATATTCACGAGCCGAATTCGCCTTCGTACTCCATGCTCTCGCTGTCTCAAGTCATGGGACCGGTGGTGGCCACGTATCACGCCTCCGCCAGTGAGTCGAAGCTGCTGACGCTCGCGCTTCCTTTTCTGCGCCCTTTGTTGGAGCGCATCCACGGGGGCATCGCGGTCAGCGAAGAAGCCCGGAAGTGGCAGGTGGAGAATTTGGCGGGCGATCCCGTGCTCATCCCCAACGGCGTGGAGACTGCGAACTATCGCCACGCGCAGCCACTGGATGACCTGGATGACTCCCGCCCACGACTGATGTTCTTGGGCCGATTCGACGAACCGCGCAAGGGGTTGCAGGTGCTACTCAGCGCGATGCCGGACATCGTGCGCGCCGTGCCAAATGTGGAGCTCATGATTGCCGGCCGTGGTGGGGTAGACACTCTGGGTAACCGGTTGAAGTCCTCTGGACTGAGCTACACCGTGGGTATGGGCCCATCAGATGCGACCGTGCGCATTCTGGGGCCAGTCTCGGAAGAAGATAAGGCCCGTGCATTGCGCAGCTCGGATGTCTACGTGGCACCCAATACCGGTGGCGAGAGCTTTGGCATCGTCTTGGTGGAAGGTATGTCTGCGGGAGCCGCAGTGGTGGCCAGCGATATTCCCGCGTTTGTTGCGGTGGGAGAAAGCGGACAATCCGCAGCACTGTTCCGCAACGGTAATGGAGAGGAACTTTCTCGCGTGGTGATTGACCTGCTGCGGGATGCAGATAAGCGCCAGAAACTGGCACGCAACGGAGAGTCCCGCGCCGCGCAGTTTGATTGGTCGACGGTGACCTCTCAGGTGGAAGATGTCTACCGCACCGTGCACGCCCCAGGACGAAAGGTGACGCTGTCATGATTTCGCTGCCCATGTGGGTATTCATTGGCATCGTCGTGCTGCTGGTGTTGGGCCTGGTGGGGCTATGGGCCAGTGGTACGGCCAACCGCCTGAACCGGCTGCATATCCGCACTGATTCCGCGCGCCTGGGATTGGAAGGCGCGTTGAGCGCCAGAGGACAAGTGATCAAGGCCTTGTGTCCCGACCTCGCCCAGGAGGTTAACCGGGTGGAAGGTGTGGTGCTCCGTGCCACCGACATGGGACACCGGACCGATGCGGAAAACCGAATCCTGGCAGAAATCCCCAAGGAGATCTTGTCCAACCCCGCGTTCGTGGAAGCGTCCACGCGCGTGGATCTCGCGGCTCGCTTCTACAACGACGCGGTGGCAGACACCCGCACGGTGCGCGACCGCGCAGATGTGAAAGCCCTGAGACTGGCAGGATCAGCGCCACTCCCGGAATACTACGAGGCACTGTTTACCCAGCTGCCCGCCACAGAGTAGATTATTGAACAGCCGTTTTTAGCAAAACGAACATTAGCTACTTACTTGTGAAGGACGATTGCCTGTGACTGAAGAAAATAGCACCGCAACCGCCGGCTCTACCGGCACTGCCCGCGTTAAGCGCGGACTGGCAGACATGCTCAAGGGTGGCGTCATCATGGACGTGGTGACCCCTGAGCAGGCCAAGATTGCTGAAGATGCGGGCGCTACCGCAGTAATGGCTCTGGAGCGCGTTCCAGCAGACATCCGCGCCCAGGGTGGCGTGTCTCGCATGTCTGACCCAGACATGATCGAAGGCATCATCGACGCGGTCTCCATCCCCGTAATGGCCAAGGCACGCATCGGCCACTTCGTGGAAGCACAGGTACTGCAGTCCCTCGGAGTGGACTTCATCGACGAGTCCGAGGTTCTGACTCCAGCCGATTACAAGAACCACATCGACAAGTTCGCCTTCACCGTGCCTTTCGTCTGTGGCGCTACCAATCTGGGTGAAGCATTGCGTCGAATCAACGAAGGTGCCGCAATGATCCGCTCCAAGGGCGAGGCCGGCACCGGAGATGTCTCCAACGCCGTGACCCACATGCGCACCATCCGCGCGGAAATCAACCGCCTGACCTCCATGGCAGAAGATGAGCTGTACGTGGCAGCCAAGGAGCTGCAGGCGCCATACGAGCTGGTCCGCGAGGTTGCTCGCAACGGGAAGCTGCCAGTGGTCATGTTCACCGCTGGTGGAATCGCCACCCCAGCCGATGCCGCAATGATGATGCAGCTGGGCGCCGAGGGTGTGTTCGTGGGCTCCGGAATCTTCAAGTCCGGAAACCCAGAGCAGCGCGCCAAGGCAATCGTTCAGGCCACCCAGAACTACGACGATCCACGCACCGTCGCCGATGTCTCTCGTGGACTCGGTGAGGCCATGGTGGGCATCAACGTCGATGACATCCCACAGCCACACCGTCTGGCAGAGCGCGGCTGGTAAGACCAATGTCTATACCGCAGCCACGTATTCTGGACGTCCTCGATCTGGAGCACATTGATCGGGACATTTACCGTGGAGCAGTGATCCCCACCAACCTGGGGCGCACGTTTGGCGGCCAAGTGGCTGCGCAGAGCTTGGTGGCGGCAACCCGCACCGTGGGCTCTGAATTTGGCGTGCACTCCATCCACGGATACTTCGTAGCCGGGGGAGACCCAGATAAGAAAACCACGTTCCTCGTGGATCGCATCCGCGACGGACGCTCCTTCGTCTCCCGGCACGTCAAGGCGCTGCAAGATGGCAAAGCGATCTTCGTGATGCAGGCCAGTTTCCACATCCGTACCGATGACGGCCCAGAGCATTCAGATCAGATGCGCAAGGTCCCGGCACCGGAGGACATTCCTGAAGAGTCTGCACCCGCACGGGAGGCAGTCCGTTCTCTGTTGAAGGAATGGAACGAGTGGGACATCCGCATCGTGCCGCCGGAGATGTACGAACACAACAAATACACCCCGTCCCAGCAGGTGGTGTGGTTCCGATCCAAGGCCAAGTTGCCGGACGATGAGACCCTGCATATCTGCACGCTGGCGTACATGTCCGATATGACGCTGCTGTCCTCCGCTCTGGTTCCGCACCAGGACGAGCCCGTTCAGGAAGCCTCGCTGGATCACGCGCTGTGGTTCTTGCGGCCTTTCCGTGCCGACGAATGGCTCCTGTATGACCAGGTTTCTCCATCCGCACACGCGGGACGCGCACTGACGCACGGGCGCATTTTCAACCAGCAAGGCGATTTGATTGCGGTGGTGACTCAGGAAGGCCTGACGCGCACACTGCAGCCAGGAAAGCACACCCT
This sequence comes from Corynebacterium dentalis, assembly GCF_900232865.1. Lineage (GTDB taxonomy): Bacteria > Actinomycetota > Actinomycetes > Mycobacteriales > Mycobacteriaceae > Corynebacterium > Corynebacterium dentalis. Next base: position 94,432 of record NZ_OCTS01000005.1, read on the forward strand.
GCCACCACGTAAAGAGAATTCATGAGCACGAAGTTGACCATCGGCATCCTGTCCGTGCAGGGCGGAGTTGCCGAACACGTCCGCATGGTGGAAAAGCTGGGGCACGAGGCTGTGCTGGTGCGCCGCACCGAGCACCTCGAGAACATCGATGGGCTGATCCTGCCCGGTGGCGAGTCCACCACGATGTCCCGTCTGCTCCGACTTGGTGGAATGATTGAACCGCTCCGTGAAGCCATCCAAGCAGGGTTGCCGGCATTTGGCACGTGCGCGGGCATGATCATGCTAGCCACGAGGGTGTTGGACACCCGCCCCGATGCGGAATCTCTGGGTGTCATTGACGTGGCTGTTCGACGCAATGCCTTCGGCAGGCAGAGGGATTCTTTCGAAGGCGAACTGGACTTCACCGGAATTGAGAATCCGGTGGACTCGGTATTCATCCGCGCCCCGCAAATCGAAAAAGTGGGGGACGACGTGCAGGTGCTGGCTACGGTGAACGAGCGCGTGGTGGCAGCGCGACAAAACCACGTCCTTGTCACCAGCTTCCACCCAGAGCTCACCGAGGATCTGCAGGTCCACCAATACTTCGTGGAAATGATTCGCAGTAGCTGTTAGGTGTTTGGCGTCGACAAAAAAAGAAAACGACCAGCACCAACAAACCACACGCAACCCATCTAGTAACGTGGGTGCGAGAAGATTTTCCCTATTTCCACCAACGCGAAAGAGGACGATGTCAGGCCATTCCAAGTGGGCAACCACCAAGCACAAGAAGGCAGCGAACGACGCCAAGCGCAGCAAGGAGTGGGCCAAGGCGATCAAGAACATCGAGGTCGCGGCTCGTACCGGTGGTGGAGACCCAGCCGGTAACCCCACCCTCGATGACATGATCAAGAAGGCCAAGAAGGCCTCCGTTCCTAACGACAACATCGAGCGTGCTCGGAAGCGCGGCGCCGGCGAAGAAGCTGGCGGCTCCGACTGGGAAACCTTGATGTACGAAGGCTACGGCCCCAACGGCGTGGCCATGCTCATTGAGTGCCTCACGGATAACCGGAACCGCGCTGCTACGGAAGTGCGCACCGCAGTGAACAAGAACGGTGGCAACATGGCCGATGCGGGCAGCGTGTCCTACATGTTCAACCGCAAGGGCGTGGTGGTGCTGGACAAGAACGGCCAGGAAGAGGATAAGATCCTCATGGCTGTTCTGGACGCTGGTGCCGAAGAGGTTAATGACCACGGCGAGAAGTTCGAGATCGTCTGCGAGCCGGGCGATATGGGCGCGGTGCATAATGCGCTGAAGGCCGCGGACATCGATTATGACTCCGTGGAGCCGGATTTCCGTCCCACCATGGAAGTACCCGTGGATGCGCCGACCGCGCAGAAGGTGTTCAACCTCATCGACATCTTGGAAGATGTGGATGACGTGCAGAATGTCTACACCAACATGGATATCCCAGCCGACGTGCTGGAGGAGCTCGAGGCTTAAAGCGCTTCGGCTCTAATAGGGGAGTTGGCGAGGATCGGCTGGCTACTTGAACCACTCGGCGGGGGAGCCGAGTGCCAGTAGTCCGCTGAACACAATCGCAAGTCCGATAACAATCACCAGCAGCGCGAGCACTGGCTTGTTGACAATGAAGGCCAAAACCTTTTCCGGCACAGTGTGGGGCTGTTCAGTAGAGCCCTTGCGGAAGCGCCAAGGGCCATCCAGAAGTCCGCGGGAATCTGCGTTGCGCTCGAAGGGGATGGTCACAAAGGGGATGATTGCGCTGGCTAGGCCAATGATTCCCCGTCCCGCGCTCCACTTATTGTTGACCCAGATCAGCACGGTGGAAACGCAAAAGCTTAAGAAGACGAAGCCGTGAATGCCGCCAGCGATGGGAGTTAGCGCCTCCGTGGTGCCCGAGTACTTGAGGGCCATGCCCAGCAGCAGGAGGGCCCACGTGCAGGCTTCGGCGACGGATACAAACTGATACACGGACTTCGGTGACATGATCCCTAATCTAGCAAACGGAGTGTCCGCTCCTGTTTTCGCACGTATGTGCTAAATTAACTAGCGCTATGGACACTACTCAGCGCGCGATGGCGCCTCGCTCTGCGCACTCCTTGGCGGGGGTGCGCGTAATGGGCATTGACCCTGGACTGACCCGGTGTGGGCTGTCCATGGTGCAGGCAGGTAAAGGTCGCAGCGTGTTGCCTATCGCGGTGGGCGTGGTGCGCACCCCGGCGGACGAGGATCTCGCCGACCGGCTGCTCCGCCTTTCCCTGGCGGTGGAGGAGTGGATGGATGATTACTCCCCGGATGTGGTGGCCATCGAGCGCGTCTTTGAGCGTTCTAATGTGTCCACCGTGATGAATACAGCGCACGCCTCTGGGGTGTTGATGCTCGCTGCCGCCAAGCGAGGCATCGCGGTGCACATGTACACCCCCAGTGAGGTCAAGAAGTCCATCAGCGGCAATGGACGCGCGGACAAAGCGCAGATGACCAACATGATTACCCGTATCTTGGGTCTATCCGAGCCGCCCAAGCCCGCCGATGCTGCGGACGCCCTAGCCTTGGCTGTGTGCCACTGTTGGCGGGCGCCCATGAACCTGATTGTGGAGGGACAACTGTGATTGCATCCTTGAGAGGCACTGTCATCGACAAGAGCCTGGATACTGTCGTCATCGAATGTGGCGGGGTGGGCTATGAGTGCCTGACCTCGCCGAACACGAATGCTCAGCTCGCGCGGGGCGAGGAAGTGTTCGTGCTGACGGCCCACGTGGTGCGTGAAGATTCACAAACCCTGTATGCGTTCATGGACGCTGAGCAACGCAAGGCTTTCTACACCGTTCAAGGTGTCTCGGGCGTGGGTGCTCGTCTAGCGATGGGCATCCTGGGCACGCTTTCTGCAGTGGAGCTGGCCCGCGCCGTCCACGATGGCGACGTCAAGGCCCTGCAGAAGGCCCCTGGTGTGGGGAAGCGATTGGCCGAGCGCATGGCCGTTGACCTCAAGGGCAAGCTGCCGGATCTCCCGGTTTCTACCCCAGGTTCCTTTGATCCGACGCCAACCCCAGGCGCTTCCGCTGCCGGTATTGAGAATGCGGATGTCCTGTCCCAGGTTGTCGAAGCGATGACCGGCCTAGGCTTTTCGGAGAAGGAATCCGAAGCCACGGCCCGGAACGTGCTGGCGCACATGGATCAGAGCAACGTCTCTGTCTCCGCTGTGCTCCGAGGCGTACTGTCCGCGATGAACGGAGGGCGTTAATTCATGGCGAAGAACGGCGATATCGAGCGCACGGAGTTTGCGTTGCCTGACGATGCCCCGCGAGCCGCAGGGCTCGGTGAGGGAGCAGCGGGGAAGCCACCTGTTCGCAACCCAGATTTGGATGCTCGCACCACGTCGGAAGAGCAGGATGTGGAAACGTCACTGCGTCCGAAGTCTCTGACTGAATTCATTGGGCAGAAGAAGGTCCGCCAGCAGCTGGACTTGGTTCTCAGCGGTGCGCGGGCTCGCAACGTGGCTCCGGATCACGTGTTGCTGGCGGGACCTCCCGGACTGGGCAAGACCACCATGGCCATGATCATCGCCCAGGAGCTGGGAAGCTCACTGCGCATGACCTCCGGTCCGGCGCTGGAGCGCGCAGGTGACTTGGCCGCGATGCTCTCCAATTTGATGGAGGGCGATGTCCTGTTCATTGACGAAATCCACCGCATGGCACGCCCTGCGGAAGAGATGCTCTACATGGCGATGGAGGATTTCCGGATCGATGTCATCGTGGGCAAGGGCCCGGGAGCCACATCCATTCCGATTGAAATTGCCCCCTTCACATTGGTGGGCGCCACCACCCGTTCCGGCATGCTCACCGGTCCGCTGCGCGACCGCTTCGGCTTTACCGCCCAGATGGAGTTCTACGAAACGGAAGATCTCACCCGCGTAGTGATGCGTACTGCGGGAATCCTCAATATGAATCTCTCCGCAGACGCTGCGGCGGAGATCGCCAGCCGATCTCGAGGAACCCCGCGTATCGCCAACCGATTGTTGCGGCGTGTGCGTGACTTCGCCGATGTGTACGCCGGGGGAGTCATCGATGTAAAGGTGGCTCAGTCTGCTCTGGTGGTGTTTGACGTCGACGAACAAGGACTCGATCGCCTCGATAGGGCCGTGCTTGATTCGCTGGTGCGCGGCCATGGCGGCGGTCCCGTGGGCGTGAGCACCTTGGCGCTGGCGGTGGGCGAGGAGCCCTCGACGGTGGAGGAAGTCTGCGAACCGTACTTGGTGCGAGCCGGAATGGTCGCCCGCACCCCGCGCGGACGCGTCGCCACAGCTCAAGCTTGGCGTCACGCAGGGTTGATTCCACCAGATAATGCACCTGGGCTGTAATCAAGAAACGCGCGGGAAGCTTTAGGCACCCACAGGTCACTGTGGCACACTATCCCTCATGGATCTTTTGCTCTTAGGCTTACTTCTCGTGGTGTTTGTTGCGCTTCCACTCATCAGCTTGCGCAAGCAAAACCAGCGCATGAAGGAAATTCGCACCTTCCAAGACAACCTTCATCCCAACATGGTGGTCAAGACCACCTCCGGCATGCACGGCCGCATCTCCCACATCGGAGAGACCACCGTGGATCTGGAAATCAGCGCCGGCGTGGTGACCACGTGGGACCGCACCAGCATCCTGGCGCTCGTAGATTCTGTGGAGTCCGGCTCGCAACAGGCCGATCAGCTTGGCAAAGACCCAGAGGCTCCAGAAGAGCAGTAATAGCAGCTAAGATTTCTACGTTCGGCGCTCAAGTGACCAATTGAGTTGGTCATTTTGCGCCCTCATCCCTACTCCTTCAATCGCTACAGGAGCTAATACAGTGGCGTCTCAGCGCACGCGTAGCAAACGGCGAGGACAAGTTGCTTGGCCCAAGCAGGTCATCGCTTTGTTCATCGTCATCCTCATTGGTGTTTTTGCCCTGGTGATGTTCACCGGGTCCAAGAGCCCGACCCCGAAGCTTGGCATCGACCTGCAGGGTGGAACTCGTGTGACGTTGGTTCCTCAGGGTGGTGAGCCCACCTCAGATCAGCTGAACCAGGCTCGTACGATCTTGGAAAACCGCGTCAACGGCATGGGCGTATCCGGCGCAGAAGTGGTCACGGACGGCAACAATCTGGTGATCACCGTGCCTGGTGATGACGCGGGAGAAGCGCGCAACTTGGGCAAGACGTCCCAGTTGCTGTTCCGTGGTGTCGCCCAGCCTGTGGCACCTACCGCCGAGCTTCCCAAGGTGCTGAAAGACATGGCCAATCGTTGGGTTGAAGCCGGAGTGATGACTCCGGATGAGGCCAACGAGAAGCTGGCCGCGGTGGTTCCCGTCTTTTCGCAGATCGGCGTTCCTAATCCACCCAAGGAGATCAAGGTCTCTGCCAAGGCGCCGAAGGAGCCAGCAACGTCGGTGGAAGAGCAGAAGTTCCGCGATCATCAGGTCTCGGTGCTGCGCAATGACCGCCAGTCTGCTGATCCCGACACACAAAACGCTGCGGCCTCGCTGATGACGTGCTCCGGAACTGACCCATTGGCAGGTGCAGATGATCCGTCGAAGCCATTGGTGACGTGTTCCGAGCAGGGCCCGATGGTGCTGGACCCCGCCCCGCTTTTGGTGGGTAAGCCAGGTGAGGAAGGCCAGAGGCTGACCGGCGAATTGATTGATACCGATTCGCAGATCACTGGTGGGCTGGATCCAAATACTGCCCAGATGGCCATCACTTTCCGCTTCAAGACCGGCGAGCAGACCCCTGGTGGAGAGACCTGGTACCAGCTGGGTCAGCAGATGATGGGCCGCCAGGTTGCCATCACCCTGGACAGCCAAGTGATTTCCGCCCCAGAGATTCAGAGCCCCACTCCTCCCGGAGAAGTCAGCCAGATCACCGGCAACTTCAGTGAGAAGGAAGCACAGGATCTGGCCAACAACCTGCGTTATGGCGCGTTGCCGCTGAGCTTCGTCGGTGAGAACGGCGAGCCCGGTGGCACCACCACAACCATCTCTCCAACGATGGGCGAGGCGTCCCTGCGTGCCGGCATTATCGCCGGTCTGGTTGGTTTAGTTCTGGTCGCGCTGTGGGCGCTGTTCTACTACCGCATGCTCGGCGTGGTCGCGATGCTCTCTCTGGTGGCCAGCTTCTTGCTGGTCTACGGATTCATCGTGCTGCTGGGCCGTTGGATCGGTTACAGCCTGGATCTGGCGGGTATCGCCGGCTTGATCATTGGCCTGGGCACCACGGCGGACTCCTTTGTGATCTACTTCGAGCGCATCAAGGATGAGATCCTCAACGGATCCTCGTTCCGCTCGGCCGTGCCGCGTGCATGGCAGCGCGCTCGTTCCACCATCGTCACCGGTAACTTCGTCTCCTTGCTGGCCGCCGTGATTCTCTACTTCTTGGCGATCGGCGAGGTGAAGGGATTCGCGTTCACGCTGGGTCTGACGACGTTGTTCGACGTGGTTGTGGCCTTCATGGTGACGGCTCCGATGGTGATTCTTCTTTCCCGACGCCGCTTCTTCCACAGCCCACACATCAATGGTCTGGGCGCGGCATTCCGTTCCGCGGAGCGCCACTCGGAAGAGCACCAGCGTGCGGCGAAAATTGATTCGAAAACTGACGCTGTGGCCACCGCGCCCGCGGACAGCACCAGCACTACCGCGTCCACGAAGGGGGAGAAGTAATGTCTACTGACATCTCCGCGTCGAAGGACGCGAAGGATAAGCGCACATCCAAGAACAACTCTGGCAAGCAGCCTGGGTTCTTGGAGCGCATGTACAACGGCGAGAGCGGTTTGCAGATTGTTCCCAACCGTAAGAAGTGGTTTGCGGTACTGATCGGCATCCTCGTGGTGTGCATCGCCGCCATCCTCATCCGCGGATTCTCGCTGGGTATCGATTTTGAGGGCGGTACGCGCATCTCGATGCCACCAACCAACGGCGCCAACGAGACCACCGTCTCCGAAACCTTTGAAGAGGCAACGGGCGTGAGCCCGCAGGCCACGCAGATCGTGGGTTCCGGTGATGCACGGCAGGTGGAAATCACCTCGGAACGACTCAGCGAGGAGCAGATTCGCGATGCTCGCTCCGCTCTGTTCGATAAGTTCCAGCCCACCGATGCCAACGGCGAGGTCACGGAAGCCGCGGTCAACGATTCCACCGTTTCCGAATCCTGGGGTGACTCCATTACCCAGCGCATGGGCATCGCGTTGGCAGTGTTCCTGGCAGCGGTGTTTATTTACATCACCCTGCGTATGGAAGCGGACATGGCCCTCGCAGCCATCATTTGTTTGGTCATCGACCTCACCGTGGTGGCGGGAATCTATTCGCTGATTGGCTTTGAGGTCTCTCCAGCCACCGTCATCGGTCTGCTGACGATCCTCTCGTTCTCCCTGTACGACACGGTGGTGGTCTTCGACAAGGTCAAGGAAAATACTGCCGGGCTGTTTAACTCCACCCGCTCGACGTACGCGGAGCAGGTCAACTTGGCGGTCAACCAGACGATCATGCGCTCGCTGAACACCACCATTTTCTCCGCCGTGCCGATCATCTCTTTGCTGGTCGTTGCCGTGGGGATCATGGGCGTGGGCACGCTCAAGGATCTGGCTCTGGTGCAGTTCATCGGCGTGGTGGCCGGAACGTTCAGCTCCATCTTCTTCGCCGCACCTCTGCTGGTTGTGTTTAAGAACCGACGCAAGGAGTACCAGGATCACGAAAGCCGCGTATTGCGAGCTCGTGAAGGCGGCTACTCGGAAGACTCCGCGGACTCCAGCTCTGAGCTGCCCGCTGAGAATGCCGTTGTGGCGCGCGAGGTTGGCGTCGGAAATAACGACACTGCTGCCTCCCACCCGAACTCGGCAAACGAGACTCGCGAACTGCGACGCGTGAGCAGCCCGAACGAGCACCACGGTGCAACGGCCGAGGACACGGGGCGCTCTTGGCGCCCAGGAATGTAGAAAGAAGCGTTTAAGGATGCGGACAATCGGGCGTGTGATCGCGCTGCTGACTGGTGTGGCTTCGACCATGGCGCTGGCGGCATGTGCAGAGGAGGCCGAACAGCAGCACGAGAAGGGCGAGCAGCTGGGTTACGTGCTGTCTCGTCCGATCGCCACCACCAATGCAGGTACGGGGCTGGGAGTGGCCACGGATGCGGAAAAGCTCTCCGCTCGGCTGTACCCGGGCGCGTTTTTGGCGGGTCCTGATGCACAGCTGCTGCCCAATCCAGATCTGGTGACCGCAACGCCGGTTCCACAGGATCCAACGGTGGTCAACTACGTCATCAACGAGCAAGCCTCGTACTCCGACGAGCAGCCAGTAGTGTGCGACGACTTCCTCTTGACCCAGGCGGCTGGCAGTCGCTCGGACCTATTCGGTTCGGACATGCCACTGTTCAATCAGGTGGCGGGGATCGATTGCGCACCGGGGGCTAAGCAATTCACCGTGCACTTTAACCCCGGCTTCGGGCAGCGCTACCGTGAGCTGTTTACCCCAGGGACAGTGCTGCCGTCCCACACCGTTGCACAAGCTGCAGAGGTGCAAGATGTGGTGGGAGCGATCGACTCGCAAGACGAGCAGGCGCTGCAACAGCTTGGCCAGGCATGGCAGGACACGTTCAATGTGGCAATTACGGACCCATCGACAGTGCCGACTCACGGCCCCTACCGTATTAGCGCACGAGGGGAAAAGGGCGACCTCGAACTGCAGGCCAACACTCACTATGCGGGCAGCAAGCCGCAGGAGAGTCCGATCTACGTGTGGCCAAACGATGCCGATATCAAATCCTTGGTGGAGGCCAAGCAGCTGCGCGTGGCAGACCTAGGCTCCACCGCGAACTGGGAGACCGATGGTCTTAAGGAGCCGGACTTCCGCGTGGACAAGGATCAATCCGGACGCGTAGACACCTTTGGTTTGGACACGGCGGGGATGTTCTCTGACGTGGAGATGCGCCGCGCCTTTAATGGTTGCGTGGATCGTCAGGCGATGGTGCAGCGTGTGTCTACTGAGCTGAACTTGGAGACCAAGGCCACGGGTCTGCGCATGCTGCCCGCGACGCACCCGCTGGCTGCGCAGCTGCAGGAAACCTCTGATGCGCAGATGACGATGAACATGGAACGCGCGGGGCAGTGGCTCGGCGGACAAACTGTTCGCGTGGGCTACTTGGATGCGGTCCCGCGCTACGCCACGATGGTCGATGAACTGGCCAAGAGCTGCCAGAAGGCAGGCGTGACCATCGACCCTGTGCCTCTGACCGTGGAATCCTACGGACAGCTAGGCACGGACTATGACGTGATCCTCACCACCCGCCCTGCTTTTGGCCGTAACTCCAGCACCAACGAGAACGGAACCTCCAGCGTGGGGGAAGTGAAAAAGGTGGAAGCGGAGCTCTACCAGGACATGACTTCCATCCCGCTGAGCACAGAACCGCGCGTGGTGGCAGTTGACCAGTACATGGCAAACGTCTCGGACAACGGTGGAGACGCCGGCTTGTCATGGAACATGGACCGTTGGGTGCAACGCTCCACTCCTGTGGAGCCAAGCACCGGCAGTGATGAGGATGCTGAGGCACCGGCGGACGCCATCTAGTTGCCGGGCGCGCGGGTGGGTTTTCCATTGCTCAGGTTGAGTGAATTCCAACACACTAAGGTGAACCCATTAGGGTGGATGCCACACGCTCCACATGTTTCATCCTTGACGAGAGGCCTTGAGTTTTCGTGACTGATACTTCGCATCCTGCGCCCGCTGATCACGTGCGTCCTGCAGCCGAGGCCTTGCAACGTCTCACCCGCATCGTCCCGGATTTCCCTTCCGAGGGCATTGTGTTTGAGGATCTGACTCCCGTGTTGGCGGATCCGGAGAGCTTTCGCAGCGTTGTGACTGACCTGGCCGAGGCTCTGCGTTCACTGAATGCAGACCTCATCGGCGGTTTGGACGCACGCGGGTTCCTCTTGGGTAGTGCCGTGGCCTACGAATTGGGCCTAGGCATCCTGGCTGTGCGTAAGGGCGGCAAGCTGCCACCGCCTGTGTACCGCGAAGAATATGACCTGGAGTACGGCTCCGCTGCGCTGGAGATCCCCGCAGAGGGCGTGCCGCTGAAAGGTAAGCGCATCGTGTTGATCGACGATGTCCTAGCCACCGGCGGCACGCTGGAAGCGTCCCGGACATTGTTGGAGCGCGCTGGTGCGGATGTGGCAGGACTCGCCGTGGTCCTAGAGGTTCAAGGCTTGAAAGGTCGCGATCGCCTCACGGGGTTGCCGTTGTATGTCGTGGCTACAGGTGAGATGTCGAGCAACGGTTCTTCTTCCGACGCCACCTCGGACGCTTAGGAGTTCTCCCCATGTCTAACGATAAGAGTTCTCTATGGATGGCCGCTCGGATTGCCCGCAGTCTCACGGGATCTAGCCGCACTCGCATCAACCCGGTTCTGGGGCCGCTGTTGACGGTTCACCGTCGCTACCACCCACGCGCCGAAGTGGAGATCTTGAACCGGGCGTATGCCACGGCGGATCGACTGCACGAAGGCGTGATGCGCAAGTCCGGTGAACCGTACATCACGCACCCGTTGGCAGTTGCCACGATAGCCGCGGAGATCGGCATGGACACCACCACGCTGGCTGCGGCTCTGTTGCATGACACGGTGGAGGACACGGACTACAGCCTGGATGATCTCACCCGTGACTTCGGCGAAGAGGTAGCACAGCTGGTCGATGGAGTAACCAAGTTGGACAAGGTGGCGCTGGGATCTGCGGCCGAGGCGGAGACCATTCGCAAGATGGTAGTCGCCATGGCCCACGACCCCCGCGTGCTGGTGATCAAGGTTGCTGACCGACTGCACAACATGCGCACGATGCGCTTTCTGCCTCCCGAGAAGCAGGCGAAGAAGGCACGGCAGACTCTGGAAGTCATTGCGCCGCTGGCACACCGCTTGGGCATGGCCACGGTGAAGTGGGAGCTGGAGGATCTGTCTTTCGCGATCCTGTATCCCAAGAAGTACCAGGAGATCGTCCGTCTAGTTGCCGATAGAGCTCCAAAGCGCGACCAATATTTGACTCAGGTCAAAAACGAGATCGAGCAGTCCATGCGCAAGCTGGGTCTGCACGCGGAAGTGGTGGGGCGCCCTAAGCACTACTGGTCGATCTACCAAAAGATGATTGTCCGCGGGCACGAGTTCGAGGAAATCTTTGACCTGGTTGGCATCCGCATTCTGGTGGATTCCGTGCGTGATTGTTATGCCGCCGTGGGTGCGATCCATACGCTGTATCACCCGATGCCGGGACGTTTTAAGGACTATATTTCCTCGCCGAAGTATGGGGTGTATCAATCGTTGCACACCACGGTGATTGGTCCTGATACCAAGCCGCTGGAAGTGCAGATTCGTACCCACGATATGCACAACAAGGCGGAGTTCGGCATCGCGGCGCACTGGCGTTACAAGGAGACTAGCGGCGCTCATACCGGGGATAACCGGGAAGTCGATCAGATGGCGTGGATGCGCCAATTGCTGGACTGGCAGAAGGAAGCAGCGGACCCCAACGAATTCTTGGACAGTCTGCGCTATGACCTTTCGACCAACCAGATCTTTGTCTTCACTCCCAAGGGCGATGCGATCACTCTGCCGAACGATGCAACCCCCGTGGACTTTGCCTATACGGTGCATACCGAGGTGGGACACCGATGCATTGGAGCTAAGGTCAACGGCAAGCTCGTAGCGTTGGAATCCTCGTTGAAGACTGGCGACAAGATCGAAATCTTCACGTCAAAGGATCAGCACGCCGGTCCGTCCAAGGACTGGATGAGCTTCGTGAAGTCTCCGCGCGCGAAGTCGAAGATCCGCCAGTGGTTCGCCAAGGAACGCCGCGAGGAAGCTGCCGATTCTGGTCGCGATCTGCTGGCTGCAGAAATCCGCCGTGGGGGCCCGACGGTTCAGCGCCTGTTCACGCCGGAGGCACTTCGATTCGTTGCCACGGAGCTGAGAAAGACGGATGTCGATGCGCTGTACGCATCTATCGGCCGCGGTGAAGTATCCGCTGAGCACGTCACCAAGATGCTCATCGAGAAGTACGCAACCGAGGACGATTCAGATGACGTGGTTCTGCCACGCTTGCAGTCAAGCTCCCGTATCGCCAACACTCCACAGTCTGGACGTGGAGATGGCTCGGGAATCCTGGTGCAAGGACAAGCGGACTTCTCCGCCAAACTGGCCAAGTGCTGTACTCCAGTACCTGGAGACCGCATCTTCGGCTTTGTGACCAAAGGCGGGGGAGTCTCTGTCCACCGCACGGACTGCACGAACGCGGAGAAGCTGCATGCGGAACAAGAGCGCATCATTGAGGTGAGCTGGGCGTCGAGCTTTAATAACGCCGTCTTCATGGTCACCATTCAGATCGAAGGTCTGGATCGCAACGGTCTGCTGTCCGAGGTCACCAGGGTGGTCTCGGAACAAAAGGTGCCTATCACCGCCACGAGCTCGCATACCGCGGAGGACAGGGTGGCGATGATTCGCTTCACCTTCGAAGTCTCGGACACCAAGCAGCTGGGTTATCTAATGAATCAGCTGCGAAACGTGGAAGGTGTCTTCGACGTCTACCGTCTGACAACGGGCGGATAGGAAAAGCGGCTGGGCACAGTGCCCAGCCGCTCTTTTTATGCGCTGGACCAGCGTTGCCGATCCAGCCGTGCTGCCTGGAAGTTAGGCGACGTTCGCCTCTTCGATCTTTACTTCCTCGGCAGGCTTGCCGTCTCCCTCAGGTGCCTTCTCTGCGATGGCATCCAAGATCTTCAGACCTTCCTCAGAGATGGTGCCGAACACGTTGTAGGCAGGAGGCAACGTGGTGTCCGCATTGACCAAGAAGAATTGGGAACCGTTGGTGTTCTCGCCGGAGTTGGCCATAGCCAGAGTTCCGCGGGGGTAAATCACTGGGTTCTGGGTCTCATCGCCCTGCACACCGTTGGTGGGGAACTCGTCAGCGAAGGTGTAACCCGGGCCGCCAGTGCCAGAGCCAGTGGGATCGCCACACTGCAGGATGCCCATGCCTTCGGACTTCACGCTGCGGTGGCAGACAGTGTCATTGAAGAAGCCCTCCTTTGCCAAGTGCTCAAAGGAGTTGACGGTACATGGCGACTTGGAAGAATCCAGCTCCAGAGGCACATCGCCCTGATTCGTCCTCAACGTGACCTGGGTGGTGCCCGAAGCCTTAACTTCTCCATCTTCCGGAGGAGTGACTTCCTTGGAGGCTTCTTCCTGCCCGGCCGGGTAGGTGCACTCCACCGTCTCGCCATATGGCTCAAGCGGACCGTCCGGAAGTGCAGCAGGCTCCACCTCAGGGCTGCTGGTGGACTCGTCGGAAGAAGCGGTGGCGTCCTCGTCGGTCGATGTGTACGTAGCGGCGAACCAGATGCCGCCCACCAGCACAACGATGACGGCAAGAGTAGCGGCCACCACGCCCAATGGGGCTACCTTGGCACGGCGATCCCGGCCTTTGATGGCCTTATCCAGGTTCTTGAGTGCCTCGTCCCGACGTGCCTCATTGGGCAGGGACTTGTTGTCGTTATCAGCCACGAGTGGTTCTCCGACCTTTCCAGTTGCTTGGTGTGGATCCGCCTTATTATGCCTCATTGGCTTGCCGTTGCCGAGACCTAATTGTCACCCGTGTCAGATTCCTTGAACTAGTGCTTGTACTACTCTGGGTGGGCATGACTAGCCAGCCGAATGATTCAGCTTCTGCGTCATCCGCACCATTGCCCGCCACCACATCCATCGTGGGTTTTGTCGCAGGGCCACTACAGACCAACTGTTACGTGTTGATTGATTCTGCACGGACCACGGAACAAGGCAAGTACCCCGCCGTAGTGATCGATCCGGGAATGGGCGCGTTTGCCACCATCCAGGAGCAAGCGGATGAGCAAAACTTTGCGGTCGAAGCCGTGGTGCTGACTCACGGACACATTGACCACATTCGTGATGCTCAACCATTTGCTGTGCCGGTGTACATCCATCCAGAAGATAAGTCCATGCTGTCTATGGATTGGAGTAATGCGCCCTTTGGTTCCATGTTCGAGGCAGAAAATATGCAGACGCCTGCCGACATCCGGGAGCTAGAGGGAAGCATCGATATGGCCGGAGCAACGTGGGAGATCCATCACATGCCCGGGCATTCGCCCGGATCCGTGATGTTCCGCGTACCCGGCCTGATCTTGGGTGGAGATGTTCTCTTCCGCGGGGGAGTAGGCCGCACGGATCTGCCGGGGTCTTCGCCGGAAGACATGATGCTGTCTCTGAAGAAGGTCGTCACGGAATTCGCTGACGATGATGTGGTGTTAAGTGGGCACGGCCCGCAAACCACCATTGGTCAGGAGAAGGCGACTAATCCATTTCTGCACGAGGTGGGCTAGCCACCGAGGTGAATCCAGCGCTACCTGTGCTGGTACCCGTGTCTGACCATCGTCGCTGACCCGCTAGGATTAACTGCTGTGACTGACAAGGCTCCGCAAAAGAAATTGAAGGCTCTGCAAGCTCCCAAGGGAGTGCCGGACTACGTCCCGCCAGGCTCTGCTGACTTCAAGGCCGTCAAGGACGCGTTCGCGACTGCTGCTCATAATGCGGGATATGAACACATCGAGCTGCCGATTTTCGAAGAAACGGCACTTTTCGCCCGCGGAGTAGGCGAATCCACGGATGTGGTCAGTAAAGAGATGTACACCTTTGCAGACCGCGGAGATCGATCTGTCACGCTGCGCCCAGAAGGCACCGCAGGTGTGATGCGCGCAGTAATCGAGCACAACCTAGACCGGGGACAGCTGCCCGTCAAGCTTGTCTACAACGGACCATTCTTCCGCTACGAGCGCCCTCAGGCCGGGCGCTACCGCCAGCTACAGCAGGTAGGCGTGGAGGCCATCGGTGTGGACGATCCCGCTTTGGATGCCGAGGTTATCGCGTTGGCGGACCGTTGTTTCCGTTCCGTAGGGCTGACTGGATTCCGCTTGGAGCTGACCAGCTTGGGCGACGATTCTGACCGTCCCGCTTACCGTGCCAAGCTGCAGGAATTCCTGCGTGGATTGGACCTGGACGAAGAAACTCAGCGCCGAGCCGAGCTCAACCCTCTGCGCGTGCTGGATGACAAGCGCCCGGAGATGCAGGAAAAGCTCGCTGACGCTCCGCTCATGCTTGACCACCTGTCCGATAGCTCGCGTGCTCACTTTGACGCAGTGACCGGATATCTGCAGGACATGGGCATCGAGTACACCATCAACCCTCGCATGGTGCGCGGTCTGGATTACTACACCAAGACCTGCTTCGAGTTTGTGCATGACGGTCTCGGTGCACAGTCTGGCATTGGTGGCGGCGGCCGCTATGACGGGCTGATGGCGCAGCTTGGTGGCCAGGAACTGTCCGGCATTGGCTTTGGCCTTGGCGTGGACCGCACGCTGTTGGCGCTTGAAGCTGAATCTAAGTCCGCTGCAACCGGTCGACGGGTGGATGTCTACGGCGTGGCTCTGGGAGCCGAAGCAAAGCAGAAGATGGTCAGCGTGGTCAACCAATTGCGCGGTGCAGGCGTGGCCGTGGACATGAGCTACGGCGATCGCGGACTTAAGGGAGCGATGAAGGGCGCAGACCGTGCCGGTGCTCTGTTTGCGCTGGTACTTGGCGAATCCGAACTAGCTGCGGACACCATTGTGGTGCGCGATCTGGCTGCCCACAAGCAGAATGAGATCAGCCTGAGCACCGTGGTGGATCACATCGTGGAAGCCGTGGGGCAGAAGCGCTAGTGGGGGTGGTGTCGTCGGGTAGGAAATGAACCGACGATGAATTCTTTGTAACGCGCAAGTTGAAAGCCGAGGACGGGTCACACCTTGCCCGGCACAGGGTTCTCTTAGGTGTTCTTATGAAACGCGACGTTTCATTTCAGTTCGCCACTTCAGGAGAAAATCCGTGCCGTTCACGCGCTCTCACAAGGTCGCTCGCCGTTCCGCGATTGCCCTTGCCATCGTCCCCCTCACCATCTTTTCCACCTCCACGGCTGCGCTGGCTGCCGAAGCTGACCAGGTCAACCTGAACGTTCTGGGCATCACCGATTTCCACGGGCACATCTCCGGACCGAAGGACCCCAGCAAGCCGGTCAAGGAAATGGGTGCGGGCGCAATGGCCTGCTACATCGACAAGGAGCGCGCAGCCAACCCTGCCACGTCCTTCGTCTCTGCTGGTGACAACATCGGAGGCTCGCCTTTCGTGTCCTCCATCTTGGATGACGAGCCAACCATCAGCTCCCTGAACGCCATGGGTCTGGAAGCGTCCGCTGTGGGTAACCACGAGTTCGATAAGGGATGGGATGACCTCCGCGACCGTGTCGGCGTGGACGGAACCAAGCTCGCAGAGTTCCCATACCTGGCGGCCAACGTGACCGGCGCCACGATGGCCCCTTCCACCGTGGTGGTTAAGGATGGCGTGAAGATCGGCTACGTGGGCGCCGTCACGGAGACGACGCCCACCCTAGTGTCACCTTCCGGAGTTGCAGGGTTGAACTTCTCCGCACCTGTGGCCGCCGCTGATGCGGAGGCTAGCCACCTCAAGGAATCGGGCGAAGCCGACGTGGTGGTCGCCCTGGTTCACGAGGGAGTATCGGCAGAAGGATTCGGTTCGAATGTCGACGCCGTGATTGGCGGACACACTCACCAAGAGCAAGAAAACAATAAATCCCAGCCCGTAGTGATCCAGCCGGCTTCGTACGGCAGCTTGCTGGCTGACATCGAGATCACTTACGACAAGGCAGAGGACAAGGTCGTTTCCGTTTCCGCCCGCAATATCCCTGCTCAGGACGTGTGGAACGAGTGTGGTGCCACTCCAAACCAGGAGGTCGCAAACATCGTGAACGCGGCAGAGCAGGCCGCTGAGGTAGAGGGGCAAAAGGTGGTTGCCACGATCGACGACGATTTCTACCGAGGTGTCAACTCTAACGGTGTAGCGGGAGGAAACCGTGGCGCCGAAAGTTCCCTGAACTCCCTGCTCGCCGACGCCGCACTGGACGGAATCAACGAGCAGACCAGCCTTAATGCGGATATCGGCGTGATGAATGCCGGTGGTGTGCGTGATGATCTCGAGTCCGGTGACGTGACTTTCGCTGAAGCCTACGGTGTCCAGCCATTCGGCAACTCCATGGGCGTGGTGGAGATCTCCGGGGCTGAGCTCAAGGGAGTCATGGAGCAGCAGTGGCGTTCTGAAACCGGTGGAGACCGTCCTACTTTGATCCTCGGCTTCTCCGAGAACGTGGAGTACTCCTACGATCCGGAAGCTCCACTGGGTAAGCGCATCACACACGTGCGCGTCAACGGCGAAGACCTAGATGAGGCACGCAACTACCGCGTGGCCGGAGCCTCCTTTCTGCTGGGCGAGGGCGACGCGTACACCCAGTTCAACACCCAGAGTGGGGACAACGTCATTGAAGATTCCGGCATCATGGACGTGGACATCTTCAACCGCTACTTGGCAGACCACCAAGACGTGCAGGTTCGCGATGATCAGACGTCGGTTGGCGTGCACATTAGTGGCGGCAACGCCGATGGCACCGTGACCGCAGGACAAAAGCTGGCTATCGATCTGTCCTCGTTGTCCTACACCGCAAGCGAGTCCAAGCCCACGGAGGTTGCCGCGGAGTTGCTCGGGGGCGAAAAGACGGTGCGTACTTCCGCGCCTGTCGATAACACCGTGACGGATAACCAGAATGAAACCGGGCGTGCGACCGTACAGCTCACCGTTCCGCAGGGTGCTACCGAGCTGAAGATCACAGACGATAACGGAACCGAGTTTGTCTACCCACTAGTCGCACAGGAAGGCGGCCCACTGGGCTCGCTGACCGGGTCTTCTGACCTGAGCTCCACCAGTCTGGGCAGCTTGAGCCCTCGCGACCTCGGAGCCATTGGACTGGCAGTCAGCGTGCTGGGACTCAGCGCAGCCTTTGGTGCTGCCGTCTACTGGTGGCAGCAGAACCGCCGATAGCTCACTGGACGTAGAGCTCTGATCCATCACCTGAGCTCTGACCGTGCAATAACCCAGAGCCGTTTCCCGCAATCGCAGTCTCGCGAAGCAGGGAAGGGCTCGTCCATGTTCAATCTTGTTCCGCAGTTCTCCAGTAAAGGTCTTTGATTTTCATGAAGCGATCATCGCGCATCAGCCTGGCCCTCATGGCTACGGCTTCAGCATCCCTGGCAACCACCACGATTCCCTCCGCTATCGCCTCCCCAGCTGGCGATAACGTAGTCATCAGCGAAGTTTACGGAGGCGGTGGCAACAGTGGAGCCGAGCTGACAAACGACTTCATCGAACTCTACAACCCAACTGATCAGCCCATCTCTTTGGACGGCTGGTCCGTGCAGTACTTGTCCTCCAAGGGCACCAGCTCTGCATCAACTGCAGCTTTGAATGGGGAGATTGCCCCGCACGGCTACTACCTGATCAAGGCAGGTAAGGGCTCTGGTGGCACCGTCGATTTCACCGCGGACGCGGACGGCACGGGGCTGAACATGAGCTCATCCAACGGTGTTGCCGTGCTTTCAGATTCCACAGGTCAGTGGACTCAAGGAAGCGACGCGGTAGACATCGTTGGGTACGGCACCACCACAGTGAATGAAACCGCTCCTAGTGCCGGGCTCAGCAACACCACGAGCGCTGCTCGAGACGCAGTGGGCACCGATACGGACAACAACGCCGTTGACTTCACCGTCGGCACTCCTACTCCTCAGTTCTCTGGCGGGGACGCCACCCAGGACGACACGACTGATCCAGAAAACCCTGATACCCCGGAAGAGCCCACCACTCCGGGCGAGCGCGTGTCTATCGAAGATATTCAGGGCACCGGCGCTGCCACTCCTTTGGCGGGGCAGACCGTCACCACCGCCGGCTGGGTCACCGCGAGCTATCCCACAGGTGGATTCAACGGCTTCACCATCCAAATGGGTGGAACCAAAGAAACGCGCAAGGCAGGCGAAGCGTCCCGCGCGGTCTTCGTCTATACCGGAGCAGGGAATGCTCCTGCTGACCTCGGGCAGTGTGTCGTCGTGACCGGAAAGGCCGTTGAATACAACGAATCGACTCAGCTGTCCAACCCCACCTTCAAGTCTTCGGCAAACCCCCAGGAAGATTGCGGGGACGGCGTCGAACCAAACAAGGGCCTGATTCCTACGGACCCGGAGACCAAAGAGGCAAACGAGCACATGCTCTTTGCACCGGAGTCCACGTACACGGTGACGAACAACTACGAGCTGAATACCTATGGCTCGGTGGATCTGGTGGCAGGGGATGAGCCACTGCTGCAGGCAACCTCCGTGGTCAACCCAGGAGCAGAGGCAGTGGCCTACGAGCAGGAGAACCAGCGCAAGGTAGTCACCCTCGACGATGGCGCCACGGCGAATTTCCTCCGCAACGCCGAAGCGAAGAAGACCCCTCTGCCATACCTGACCACCGCTGACGGCGAGAAGGCACTGCGCACGGGCGATCATTTGAGCTTCTCCAACCCAGTGGTGCTGAGCTACAACTTCGACAAATGGGGCCTGCAGCCGACCTCCCAGATCACGGGAGACTCCGCCTCTACCGAGCTACCAATTTCTTGGGAGGACACTCGAGCTGCTGAAATCGGTGGACCGGACGCAGTGGGAGGCACGCACAGCATTGCCAGCTTCAACGTGCTGAACTACTTCACCGACCTGGGCAAAGACGAGGATGGATGCCGGGCATACGAAGATATGGACGGTAATCCCGTGACCGCGGACTACTGCCAAGTTCGCGGTGCGTACACCGAGGAAGCATTCCAGGATCAGCAAGCCAAGATCGTCAGCGCGATCAACACCTTGGATGTATCCGTCTTGGGCTTGGAAGAGATCGAAAACACCGCGCAGTTTGGTGGTGATCGCGACGAGTCGCTGAACACTCTTGTCACAGCACTCAATGCGGCCGGAGGCAACTGGAAGGCCGTGCCTTCCCCGGAGGTTGTCCCCGAAAATGAGGATGTGATCCGCACCGCGTTCATCTACCGCGAAGGTGCCGTGGAGCCGGTCGGTGAGTCCAAGATCTTCGACCACGAAGCTTTCTCCAATATCGCCCGCCAACCTCTTGCGCAGCGTTTCAAGGGTGTGGGTGCCGACGACGACAGCGCTTTCGTGGCCGTTGTGAACCACTACAAGTCCAAGGGATCCATTGCTCGTGGTGATGCGGACATGGGCGACGGACAGGGCAACAACGCCAACCTTCGCGCCGAGATGTCCCGCAAGTTGGTGGAGTGGTTGGCTGCTGAAGAGGACTTCAAGGACAAGCCACAATTCATCATCGGCGATTTGAACGCGTATGCGAAGGAAGATGCTGTGCGCATCCTCGAGGACGCGGGCTACACCAACATCGAGGACAAGTTCGATGCAGGGCACTCCTACCAGTTCGACGGTCGCCTCGGTTCGCTCGATCACGTGTTGGCTAACGATAAGGCGTTGGAGATGACCACGGGCGCGGACGTGTGGGACATCAACTCCGATGAATCCGTGGCTTACGAGTACTCCCGTCGCAACTACAACGTCACGGACTTCTACGCGCCCGATCCGTTCCGCTCTAGCGACCACGATCCGATTAAGGTTGGATTCAATCTGGTCGGTGGCGGAACGGATCCGGAAGACCCAGAAAACCCCTTGCCGGAGACCCCTGGTTCCTCTGATGAGGATTCACCACTGGACTCCCTGGCCAACGGCAGCTCCCGGAACGGGTTCCTCGGCTTTGTCCTGGGCCTGGTGGGATTGAGCTCCGGAGTGGGCCTTGCGTTCTGGTGGTGGCTGAACTCCCAGCGCTAATCGGCGCTGGGGAAGCGGGCGCTACTTAGCGCCGGAAATCCTCATGGCAGGATTCCATGGTTCCGCCCTGGTAGCCGCGCAAGAAGGATTCCTGGCGCTGCTCGGAAGAACCGTGCGTCCAGGAATCCGGGTTGACCTCCTGGCCAGCTGATTCCTGGATGGCGTCATCGCCGATGGACTGAGCGGTAGTAATGGCCTGCTGAACCTGATCCTGCGTGATTGGCTCCAGTAGCGCGTTTGCGCCCTTGTCCGCGTGAGATGCCCACAATCCGGCGTAGCAATCCGCCTGCAGCTCCATCTTCACGGCGTTGGAATCCTCACCTGGGTCGTTATAATCAGACAGACCCAAGTTGCCCTGCAAGTTCTGGATGTGGTGCCCGAACTCGTGAGCGGTGACGTACTCCTGAGCGAACGGACCGTCCGAACCACCCATCTTGTTCAGCTGTTCGTAGAAACCGGTGGACAGGTAGACGGTCTTATCGGAGGGACAGTAAAACGGTCCGCTCTGGGAAATATTCGCGGCACCGCAGCCGGTAGAAATACGGCCCTCTGCAATGTGGACTTGAGGCTTGGAGTAATCAATATTGGCGTTCGCTGGAAGTGCTTCGCCCCAATAATCATCCAAGGACTTTTTAGTCGCAGCGATTCGGCATTCATCGCGAGAGTTGGCATCTTCCTTAGTTTCGCAGCCTTGGAGCTGTTCTCCCTGCTGCGAGGCGTTATCTCCGCCGCCGATCATGTTGGATCCGCCGGAGAAGAAAAAGACCACTACGGCAGCGATGATCATGCCGGGGATGCCGAACTTGCGGCCGATGCTGCTGGCCAGCAGTGCTACGAGGATGTTTCCTCCGCCACCACCGCCACGGCCTCCGCCACTTCCTCCGGTACTCACGCCATCTGAATAGTTATTGAGGTTGTTATTAAACGTCACGGTTCAGATGTTGCCACAAGTGCAGGTGAGGGGAGCGGTGATTGACCCGCCCGCCCACACGTGTTGGCCTTCAGGGTAGAATGAAGGGCTGATTCTTAAAGGTTCTCAAGACAAAACGCTTTGAGACCTCACTCCGAAACACTTAAAGACATTTAAGGAGCAAGGCGACGTGCTGCGCACTCATCTAGCGGGCGAACTCCGCACCGACCACATCGGCCAAGAAGTAACTCTGACTGGTTGGGTCGGACGCCGTCGAGACCACGGTGGAGTGATCTTCGTGGATCTGCGCGACCGCAGCGGTGTGGCCCAGGTGGTCTTCCGCGAGTCCGAGGTTGCCGAGCGCGCGCACAACCTGCGCAGCGAGTTCTGCATCAAGGTCACCGGTGTTATCGAGGCCCGCCCCGAGGGTTCTGCGAACCCCAACCTGGCATCCGGTGGTGTGGAGGTCAACGTCACCGCGCTGGAGGTTCTCAGTGAGGCTGCAGCCCTGCCGTTCCAGATTGACGATCCGTCGTCTGCCGGCGAGGTAGGCGAGGAGACGCGCCTTAAGTACCGTTACCTCGATCTTCGACGCAAAACTCAAGGCGATGCACTGCGTCTGCGCTCTCGTGTGAACAATGCCGCCCGCGGTGTGCTGGCTCAGCACGATTTCACCGAGATCGAGACCCCTACCTTGACTCGTTCTACTCCGGAGGGCGCACGTGACTTTCTGGTGCCTGCTCGTCTGAAGCCGGGCACGTTCTACGCATTGCCGCAGTCTCCGCAGCTGTTTAAGCAGTTGCTGATGGTTGCTGGCATGGAGCGTTACTACCAGATCGCGCGCTGCTACCGCGATGAGGATTTCCGCGCCGATCGCCAGCCTGAGTTCACTCAGCTGGACGTGGAGATGAGCTTCGTCGACCAGGAAGATGTTATCGCTCTGGCCGAGGAAATCATCACCGCTGTGTGGGCGGAAGCTGGTTACTCCATTACCACCCCAATCCCACGTATGACCTACGCCGAGGCAATGCGCCTGTACGGCTCTGACAAGCCGGATCTGCGCTTCGACATACAGATCACTGAGTGCACGGACTTCTTCAAGGACACGACCTTCCGCGTGTTCCAGAACGAGTACGTCGGTGCCGTGGTCATGGACGGTGGCGCTGATCAGCCACGCCGTCAGCTGGATGCGTGGCAGGAGTGGGCGAAGCAGCGCGGTGCGAAGGGCTTGGCGTACATCTTGGTTGGCCAGGATGGCGAGCTGTCCGGACCCGTGGCGAAGAACATCACGGAGGCCGAGCGTGCGGGCATCGCTGAGCACGTGGGCGCCAAGCCGGGCGATTGCATCTTCTTCGCTGCGGGCGATACCAAGTCTTCCCGCGCGCTGTTGGGTGCTGCTCGTGGCGCCATCGCTGAGAAGCTGGGTCTGATCAAGGACGGCGATTGGGCTTTCACCTGGGTTGTCGATGCTCCGATGTTCGAGCCTGCAGCCGATGCCACCGCTTCCGGCGATGTGGCTCTGGGCCACTCTGCTTGGACCGCGGTGCACCACGCGTTCACTTCACCGAAGCCTGAGTTCCTGGATTCCTTCGACGAGAACCCAGGCGAGGCACTGGCTTACGCATACGACATCGTGTGCAACGGCAATGAGATCGGCGGTGGTTCCATCCGTATCCACCGCAAGGACATCCAGGAGCGGGTGTTCAAGGTCATGGGCATCACGGACGAAGAGGCTCAGGACAAGTTCGGCTTCCTCCTGGAGGCATTTGCCTTCGGCGCTCCTCCGCACGGCGGTATCGCGTTCGGTTGGGATCGTATCGTGACGTTGTTGGGTGGTTTCTCTTCTATTCGCGACGTTATCGCCTTCCCGAAGTCCGGTGGTGGCGTGGATCCACTGACGGACGCTCCCGCGGCCATTACGCCGGCGCAGCGTAAGGAAGCCGGCCTGGACTTCAAACCGAAGAAGCCACAGAACAAGCAGGCCCAAGCAAGCCAGGCTCAGAACACACAGAGTCAAGACTCACCCGACCAGACATAGAAGCAGGACGCGACGTGCACTCAACAGAGCAATCCCTCAAGGCAGCGGAAGGCCTCCTCGCCGCTCGTTTTGGGGGCAGCCCAGAGCTCACCAACCCGGAGGATCTCGGTGGCAGTGGGGCGTCTCTGGTGCTGCGTTGCCGGGTTTCACCTAACCCGTTTCTCCAAGAGCGCACGATCGTCATCAAGCGTCTGCCTAAGGTCGAAGAGGCTGAGACTGCGGACGATGCTCCGGTTGAGTTTGATGCAGATGAACTGGCTCTGATCCGCGAGATCGTGGCCTATCAGTACACCAACACGTTGCCGGAGAAGGTTCGCCCAGGCCCGCTGCTTCTGGCCTATGACGTGGCCGAGCGAATGCTCATCCTTTCTGATGCTGGTGATGGCGCGAACTTCACCGAGGTTCTGCAGTTGCCCGATGCTTCCGAACGCCGTTCTGCGGTGCGCAAGCTGGGCAGAGCCCTGGGGCGTATGCACGCCACCTCGTTTGGCGATGCCGCCAGCTATCAGACCCTACTGAAGAGGCAGTGCCAGAAGTTCAACATCAATCCGGGCACCGTGGTGGACTCGGACATCGACATCGCCAACCTCATCAACGAAGGCATCGATCTGGTGCGTGGCAACAACATCGAAATCGATGAGACTGTGTTGAAGTTTGCGCGGGAAGCAATGGAGCGGCAAGGCCGCCCTGACGTGCGTTCGTTCACCCCGTTCGATCTGACCCCGGACAACATCATGGTGCACAAGCAAGTGGTGTTCCTGGACTTCGAGTGGGCCTCCTTCCGCGATATCGCACTGGATGTGGCCTGCGTGATCGTTGGCTTCCCGCAAGATGACACCACCCCAGCGCTGACCGACGAAGAGTGCACCGAGTTCCTGACCGCGTGGACTGCGGAAATCGGTCACGTGTGGCCGACCGCGCGAGATGCGGACAGAGTGGCGCACGTGCTTATGGCCACGCTGATCGGCTGGGCCTTTATTTCTCTGAACATGTTGCACCAGGGCCAGCAGATGTCACGCAAGGCCACCCGCCGCGTGATCTATGCCGAGGAGCCCGCACAGTCCGCACCGCGCGATCTGCTGGAGATGCTGCCAGAGCAGGCCTCCGATATGGCTACCACCGTGGATGCGATCAACCGCTTTGCTCTGCGTTTCGACAATGAGGACTTCGAGCCGGTCGTTCGCTTCACCCAGCGCCTCAAGCGGGCGTTGGCGAGGCAGGGCGGACATCCCATGACTTCTACTTCTGCGAACCGCTAGGCTACAGCGACGGTATGGCTGATCTCTTCGATTCCGCCGATAGCTCCACCGAGAGCACCAACAGCTCGGCGAAGGCAACGGAATACTTCCATCCAGGCACACACGCCCCACTGGCGGTGCGCATGCGTCCGCGGACTCTGGACGAGGTTGTGGGACAGCAGCACGTGCTGGGGCAGGGAAGCCCTTTGCGTCGGCTCATCGACGGCCGCGGCGACACCTCGGTGATCCTCTACGGCCCACCCGGCACCGGCAAAACCACCGTCGCCTCCTTGATTTCCACCACGTCCGGGCGGCACTTCGAGGCACTCAGCGCGCTGAGTTCCGGAGTCAAGGAAGTGCGCGAGGTCATCGAAAAGGCCCGCAAGCGGCTGGTCATCGGCGAAAACACTGTGCTGTTCATCGATGAGGTCCACCGATTCTCCAAGAATCAGCAGGACGCGCTGCTGGCCGCAGTGGAGAACCGAACCGTGCTGTTGGTGGCCGCCACCACGGAAAACCCGTCCTTCTCGGTGGTCTCGCCGTTGCTCTCGCGCTCCTTGTTGGTGCAGCTCAAGCCGTTGGCGGACAATGACATCGGTATGTTGTTGGACCGGGCCACGGCAGACGAGCGCGGTTTCGGCGGAGTATTCTCCCTTTCTTCCGACGCCCGCTCGCAGCTAATAGCACTGGCAGCCGGCGATGCACGCCGTGCCTTGACCTACTTTGAAGCCGCAGCTGAATCCCGAGACGATGAAGAGCATGTGACCCTAGAGGATGTCTCCCGCAGCATCGACAAAGCGGTGGTCCGATACGACCGCGACGGAGACCAGCACTATGACGTCACCAGCGCATTCATCAAGTCCATCCGTGGCTCGGATCCCGATGCCGCGATGCACTATTTGGCGCGAATGATGGTGGCGGGCGAGGACCCGCGATTCATTACTCGGCGCCTGGTGATCTTGGCCAGCGAGGACATCGGAATTGCAGATCCCACAGCCTTGCACACCGCAGTGGCAGCTCACCAGGCCGTGTCTTTCATCGGCATGCCGGAAGCTGAGCTGACCCTGGGACAAGCCGTCCTCCACCTGGCCACGGCTCCTAAGTCTAATGCTGTGACAACAGCGGTACGCAAGGCGGTTGCTGACGTCGAACAAGGAAAAGGAACCACGGTGCCAGCGCACTTGCGCGACGGCCACTACGCGGGAGCCAAACAACTCGGCAACGCGGTGGGGTACAAGTACCCACACGACGATTCCTACGGCGTGGTCACGCAACAGTACTTGCCCGATGACATCACGGACGCCGAGTACTACCAGCCGACAGACCACGGAAACGAGCGCGACATCGCTTCGCGCCTGTCAACGTTGCGGGCGATTGTCCGAGGACGTCGGCCACGCGGGTAGAATACCGATGTCTATTAAAGATTTGACCTTCAAGTTTTCAGCCAACACATATCCAGCGAGGTTCACCCACCGTGCAGACGCATGAGATCCGCCAGCGCTTCACCGAGCATTTCGTCAACCTGGGCCACTCAGAGGTACCCAGCGCGTCGCTGATCTTGAACGATCCCAACCTGCTGTTCGTCAATGCGGGCATGGTTCCCTTCAAGCCTTTCTTCCTGGGCCAGCAAACCCCGCCTTACGACAAGGCCACCTCCATCCAGAAGTGTGTGCGCACCTTGGATATCGAAGAAGTGGGCATCACCACCCGCCACAACACCTTCTTCCAGATGGCGGGCAACTTCTCCTTCGGCGATTACTTCAAGGAAAGTGCGATCAAGAACGCGTGGTCGCTGCTGACGAAGTCCGTAGAGGACGGCGGCTTTGGTTTCAATCCAAAGCTGCTGTGGGTCACGGTCTACCTCGACGATGACGAGGCTGCCGAGATCTGGGAAAAGCAGGTGGGTGTTCCCGCCGAGCGCATCCAGCGTCTGGGCATGGCCGATAACTACTGGTCCATGGGCGTTCCCGGACCATGTGGACCCTGCTCGGAGATCTACTACGACCGCGGACCGGAACATGGCAAGGACGGCGGTCCTATCGCCGACGACAACCGCTACATGGAGATCTGGAATCTCGTGTTCATGGGCTACGAGCGTGGCGAGGGCATCGGTAAGGACAATTTCGAGATCGTCGGCCAGCTGCCCAAGAAGAACATCGATACCGGCATGGGCATCGAGCGCGTCGCATGCCTGCTGCAGGGCGTGGACAACGTCTACGAAACGGACTTGCTGCGTCCCGTAATCGAGGCAGCGGAAAAGCTTACGGGCGCCACCTACGGTTCCACACAAACTAATGACGTGCGTTTCCGTGTCATCGCGGATCACTGCCGCACCGGCCTGATGCTGATTCTGGATGGCGTGACCCCAGGCAATGAGGGCCGCGGATACATCCTGCGTCGCCTGCTGCGCCGCATCATTCGCTCCGCCCGCCTCTTGGGCGCTGAGGGGGAGACCATGGAAGTACTCATGGACACCGTGCGCCAGACCATGACCCCCTCATACCCAGAAATCGCTGAGAACTGGGAGCGCATCCGCAGCGTGGCAGTGGGCGAGGAGAAGGCATTCCTCAAGACCCTGGAATCCGGATCTCACCTGTTCGAGTCCTACGCAGAGGAAGCTAAGGCTGCAGGATCCACCGAGGTTCCGGGCGACGTGGCATTCGCCCTGCACGATACCCACGGTTTCCCCATCGACCTGACCATGGAAATGGCCGCCGAGTCCGGCCTTTCTGTGGACAGCGAAGGCTTCCACTCCCTGATGGCCGAGCAGAAGGCCCGCGCGAAGGCTGATAACCAGGCCAAGAAGCTAGGTCACGCGGACGAGTCCATCTACCGCTCCTTCGTGGATAACCACCCCACGGTGTTCACCGGCTACGACCAGTTGGAGGACGAAGGCCTTATTCTGGCACTGGTTCAGGACGGTGCACTGGTGGAACGTGCCTCCGAGGGAAGCCGCGTCCAGGTAATTCTGGACCGAACCCCGTTTTACGCAGAAGCCGGCGGCCAGATGGCTGACCGCGGTGAGCTGCGCGGAGAGTCCTTCGCGGCGGACGTGGACGACGTGCAAAAGGTGGGCAAGAAGGTCTGGCTGCACAACGTGACCATCACCGGCGGCGAAATCGCAGCCGGGCAGAAGGTCACCGCCAAGGTATCCCGCGCATGGCGCCACCAGGCTCGCCAGGCTCACTCCGGCACGCACCTGATCCACGCCGCACTACGCCAGGTACTAGGCCCCACCGCAGTACAGGCTGGTTCCCTGAATAAGCCGGGCTACCTGCGCTTTGACTTTAACTACGGCGATCAGCTCACCGATACCCAACTGCGCGATATCGAGCAGATTGCCAACGGCGCCGTGGACACGGACTACGAGGTCATCACCATTGAAACCTCCCTAGACGAGGCCAAGAAGATGGGCGCGATGGCGCTGTTCGGCGAGAACTACGGATCTAAGGTCCGCGTGGTGGAAATCGGCGGACCGTTCTCCATGGAACTGTGTGGCGGCATCCACGTGGATCACTCCTCGCAGATCGGCCCCATCGCCATCCTCGGCGAATCCTCCGTAGGCTCCGGCACCCGACGCATCGAGGCATACACCGGCATGGATTCCATGGGCTACCTCTCCCGCGAGAAGAACCTGGTCTCCGGACTGGCGACCTCCCTGAAGGCGCCCAGCGAGGAAATCCCGGATCGCATCGAGGCTCTGACGGCCAAGCTCAAGGCCGCGGAGAAGCAGGTGCAGCAGCTGCGCAACCAACAGCTGCTTAGCCGGGTCGGCGAGCTGGTGGCCAACGCGACATCCGTCAATGGTGTGACAGTGGTTGCGCAGCAGCTGCCGGACGGCGTGGGCGCAGGAGATCTGCGGACCATCGCGATGGATGCCAAGGCACGCCTCGGCTCCGAGCCAGCTGTGGTGCTGTTTACCTCCCAGGATGGCGACAAGGTTCCTTTTGTCGCCGCGCTGACGGACGCGGCCGTGGATCGCGGACTCAAGGCTGGAGACATCGTCAAGGCCTTCGGTGAGAAGGTTGGCGGCCGCGGAGGCGGCAAGCCGCAGATGGCTCAGGGATCCGGCTCCGAAGCCGCGGGCATCTCCGCAGGACTTTCAGCAGTCAAACAGGTCATCGAGGGCGCATAAGCGCTTTTGACTGAGGTTTGGCGTCGGGAATAAAGAAGGAGAGACCCACGATGAGCGAGACGGAAAAGCCGAGCTCAGCTACTGATCCGGGAGCCGGGCGACGTTTAGGAATCGACGTGGGTTCCGTGCGCATTGGGGTGGCCATGAGCGATCCCGATTGCATCCTCGCCACACCAGTGGAAACAGTCCCCGCAGCGGTCGACGGCAGCGACGTGGCTCGCGTGGTGGAACTGGTGCAAGATAACTCTGTGGTTGAAGTTGTTGTTGGCCTGCCCGTGGCCTTGCGTGGCAACCACACCTCGAGCACCTACCTGGCGGAGGATTTCGCCCTCGATCTGCGTGAAGACCTCGGCGACATTCCCGTGCGTCTGGTAGATGAGAGAATGTCCACCACGGCTGCGACGCAAGCCTTCCAAGCATCTGGAGTGTCCGCGAAAAAGGGGCGCAAGAAGATCGATCAGGCTGCAGCAGTGCATATTTTGCAAGGGTGGTTGGACGCGCGCAGGCGCGTGCTTGCAAACATTTGATTACGACTGTGTAACAATAGGCCAGATATGTCATCAAGAGGAAGGGCCACGTCACGCATGGCCGCAACACGCAACATGCAACCGAAGTATCGTCGTCGCAGGCAATGGGCGGGAGCTTTGGCTATTGCCTTGGTCATTTTACTGGTCGGCGTGACCGGATTCGTGTGGTACCAACGCAACGTGGTTGCTGTGCGGGACTACGAAGGCGCGGGTAACGGAAACATCGTCATGGTGCGCGTGGACGCCGGCGATTCCGTATCCAGCCTGGCTCCCGAACTGGTGGACAAGGGCGTAGTTGGTTCGCGCCGTGCAATGATGTCTGCTGCGGAAAAGGAACAGCCAAGCTTGCAACAGGGCTACTACCCGATGCAGGAGAAGATGTCTGCAGACAACGCGCTGCAGGTGCTGACTGATGACGAGTCGCGCCGCGGCGTGGTGGATATCCCTAACGGTCTGACTCTGGATGACGTCACCGTGGTGGGTGGCGAGCCTCGCGACGGTATTTACTCTCTGATCTCCAAGCAGACCTGCCAGGACGAGCAGACGTGTGTCAAGCCTGATCAGCTCCGCGAAGCGGTGGCTCAAACCTCTCCGGAAGAGTTGGGCGTTCCGGAATGGGCGCGCGATGCAGTGAACGCACGTGGGGATGACCCACGCCGTATCGAAGGCCTGGTTGCCCCTGGCGTGCACCTGTTTGACCCCACCGCCGAGCCCTTGGCGATCATGCAGGACATCATCGGGGATTCCGTGGAGTCCTTTGAAGGCACTGGCCTGGTGGATTCCGCCAACAAGGTGGGCTTGAGCCCCTACGAACTGCTCACTGCCGCGTCCCTGGTGGAGCGCGAGGCTCCTGCAGGTGACTTTGACAAGGTGGCGCGAGTTATCCTGAATCGCCTGGAGATCAACCAAAAGCTCGAGTTCGATTCCACGGTCAACTACTCCATTTCTGAGCAGGAAGTGGCCACGACCAACGAGGATCGCGACCGGGAAACCCCGTGGAATACGTATGCCAAGGAAGGCTTGCCAGCCACGCCAATCGCGTCTCCAGGTTTGCAGGCAGTCCACGCCATGGAGAACCCCGCCGAAGGTGACTGGCTGTACTTCGTTACCGTGGATACTGATGGTCGCACCGTGTTCAACCGCGATTTCGACGCGCACGAACAAGCCATCGAAGAGTCCGCCAACAATGGCGTGCTGGATTCCAACCGTTAGGTCTGAAACATTTCGATGTCACAGGAGCACCCTGTAAATCCGGCCGGGTCTGAACCTCCGGCCGTGCAATTCCCCGCAGTATTTTCCGTGGAAGAGTTCTTCGATTCCACGGCACAGTGGCGCACGCTCGCTGCGCCTAATCTGTGCGCGGTTCTGGGGCGTCCCATCGCTCACTCTCTGTCCCCGCTGCTGCACAACTCCGCTTATTTGGACGATCAGCTGCCGTTTACCTATGTGCGCATTGATGCGGGCGAGGCGTGGGAGATCCGCACGTTGCTTGAGAATTCTGGTGCCGATGTGCGCGGTTTTTCCGTCACGATGCCTGGCAAGTCCGCTGCCTTGGAACTGGCGGACGCAGCCACCGAGCGGGCTACTGCGATTGGCACCGCCAACACCCTCGTTCCGCAGGGCGATGGCACGTGGCTAGCCGATAACACCGACGTGGACGGAGTGTCCGCGTGCCTTGAGGATCTGCACATCGAGCACGGGATCAACTTTGCAGGCACTCGCGGCATCGTGGTGGGCAATGGTGGCACGGCTCGTCCCGCAGTGGCCGCCTTGGCGGCTCAGGGTGTCACACACGTGACGGTGTTGGCTCGTTCCGAGCGGGCGTTGAATCTCCAGTCCCTCGTGGAGGCCTTTGGGATGGAGTTTTCCTGGGCTCGTTTCGACGAGTCCCAGGTGGACGAGCTGTGTGCTGATGCGTCCGTGGTGATCTCCACCATTCCTGCGGCGGGCGCGAAGCCTCTGGTTCCTTCGCTGTTGCGCGCGGAGTCCGTGGTGGACGTGATCTACGATCCTTATCCCACGCCGTTGCTCTCCGCCGCCGCTGAGGCCGCATTGCCGCACGCGGATGGCTTGCGCATGCTAGCGGGTCAGGCCGAGCGCCAGTACGAGTTGTTTACTGGTCAGGCTCCCCAACAGGGCCACATGTTGAACACGGTGATGTCGCACCGCGCCTAGCTACAGGCTTTCCACAGCCGCTTGAATTGGTGGCTTGCTCCGCCTCGCGCCGTGTTACTTTGTCCTCATGGGGTGGGGTACGTGGGGTTTCTTTATTGCGGCGTGTTGGGGCGGGCTCGTTATGTGGTTCGACGCCAACAAATCCCTCATCCCTAATATCCTCTCGCTGCCTGCTGTTGCCGTGACCTGGGGCTCGTGTGGGCTCATCGGGCTTGGGTTAGTAGACCACGTAGGCACCATTGACCATTCCGCACAAGTGCTTGGGGGCCTTGCGTGGTGGCTCATCGTTGTGGCTAGTGGGGGCATATTCCGTCGCCATGCCGCTGGCGCGGGGGATGCAAAGTTGGCGGGTTCTTTGGGGGTTCTCGCAGCATCCTGCGGTGGAGTCATGGCAGTGTTCTTCAGCGTCATGATGTCTGGATTGCTGGCCGCTTTGTACGCTGCCGCGGTGGGTCGGCGGCGGGATGTGCCGCAGGGTCCCGCGATGGTTATGGCCACCACACTGGTGACTATGTACTTGTTCGCTGAAAACAGCCTGTAAAGTGTTCCTCATGCTTCGATGGACTACCGCTGGTGAATCTCACGGCCAAGCTCTCATTTCCCTTGTGGAAAACCTGCCTGCAGGTCTTCACGTGACCCGCGATGATGTGGCTAGCCAGTTGGCTCGCCGTCGATTGGGCTATGGTCGCGGAGCTCGCATGAAGTTTGAGGCCGACGAGGTCACATTCCTGTCCGGTGTCCGCCACGGCCTGACCTTGGGTTCTCCCGTGAGCGTCATGATCGGCAACACCGAGTGGCCTAAGTGGACCACCATCATGTCTGCTGATCCTGTTGACCTGTCTGATGAGGAAGTAGCCAAGGAGATGAGCAGCGGGCGCGGTGCACAGCTGACCCGCCCGCGTCCTGGCCATGCAGACTTTTCCGGAATGCTGAAGTTCCAGCATGAGGAGGCCCGTCCGATCCTGGAGCGTGCATCGGCGCGTGAAACGGCAGCTCGTGTGGCCGCCGCGACCTTCGCCCGCGCCGTGCTGCGAGAGGTGTGCGGCGTAGAGGTGCTCAGCCACGTGATCTCCATCGGTGCTTCCGAGCCGTATACCGGTCCTACGCCAGACTTCTCCGATATTGATGCGATCGATGAGTCTCCCGTGCGTGCTTTCGACAAGGCGGCTGAAGATTCCATGATTGAATGCATCAAGTCTGCGAAGAAGTCCGGCGACACGCTGGGCGGCATCGTCGAGGTAGTAGTCAAGGGGCTGCCGATTGGGCTGGGCACGCACACCTCAGGCGAAGATCGACTCGATGCACAGCTGGCCAGCGCAGTGATGAGCATCCAGGCCATCAAGGGCGTGGAGATCGGTGACGGGTTTGAGGAAGCCCGCCGACCTGGCTCCCAGGCCCACGACGAAATGGTGCGCGCTGAGTCCGCGTCTGGCGTGGATCGCTTGAGCAATCGCGCTGGAGGCATTGAGGGCGGCATGAGCAACGGTGAGGATCTGATCGTCCGAGCAGCTATGAAGCCGATCAGCACGGTGCCACGCGCTCTGCAGACTGTGGATATGGCCACTGGCGAGGCAGCCACCGGCATCCACCAGCGCTCTGACGTAGTGGCCGTACCCGCAGCCGGTGTGGTGGCGGAAGCCATGGTGGCACTGGTTCTGGCACGTGCGATCCTGCGCAAGTTCGGCGGCGATTCGCTGGAAGAGACCAAGCGCAACTACGAGGCGTATCTCGAGCAGGTACGTCAGCGTTTGACCTGGGATAAATCATGAGCCCTCGCGTAGTTCTGGTGGGCTTGCCGGGCAGTGGCAAAACCACGGTGGGCAAGCGACTCGCTAACGCGCTGCATACCTCCGCGATTGACACGGACCTGATGATCGAGGAGAAGTACGGCTCAGCCTGTGGCGATGTCTTCAATCAGCTAGGTGAAGCTCAATTTCGTCAGGCAGAAGCAGAGGCAGTCGCGGAGGCCATGGAGACAGACGGCATCGTCTCTCTTGGCGGAGGAGCCGTTCTCACTGCTTCCAACCGTGCACTCCTCGCCGACCAGCGGGTCGTGTACCTCCACGTCACCGCCCAGGAGGGCGTGCGTCGAACCTCCGGAGATTCCTCTCGGCCGCTACTGAATGTCAGCGACCCTGCCGCTCGCTATGAGCAACTGTTGGAAGAACGTGCCCAGTTCTACGAGGAAGTTGCCAACCTTCTAGTGCACTCGGATGGGAAGAAGCCGCAACGAGTAGTCACAGATATCCTTCAGTACCTCGAAGAGGATCAGAACAACCCCACCGCGCGCTAGCCGTGCATCTACAACAGCCCATCACCGCAGTAGTCAGGAAGAAACTATGCCGACCATCACCGTGAACTCGCAGTCTCCCTATGACGTGACGATTGACAGGGGAGTGGCTGCCACGGTTTCCCATATCCTCCAGGCAACCACCGGTGTGCACAATGCACTGCTCATCCATCAGCCAGCGCTGGCCGAGCGAGCTGCACACATTAAGTCCGAGCTCAGCGCTCAGGGGATCACGGTCACGCTGCACGAGATTGCGGATGCGGAAAGTGGCAAAACTCTGCAGGCAGCAGGCGAATGCTGGGACATGTGTGCCCGTGCTGGTCTTACCCGCCACGATGTCATCATCGGCCTCGGTGGTGGTGCGGCCACCGATCTGGCTGGTTTTATCGCCGCGACATGGATGCGTGGAATCAAGGTCATTCAGTGCCCCACCACGTTGCTCGCCATGGTGGATGCCGCGGTGGGTGGAAAGACCGGCATCAACACCGAGGCCGGGAAAAACTTGGTGGGCTCCTTCCACGAGCCCACCCTTGTGGTGGTGGATCTGGATGTCCTGGACACTCTGCCAGAGTTGGAGCTCACCGCCGGTTCCGCGGAGATCATCAAGGCCGGCTTCATCGCAGACACGGAAATCCTGCGCATCTACGAGGAAGATCCAGCGGCTGCTCTCGATCCCCACGGCAGCCTGCCGGAGCTCATCGAGCGCGCAATCCAAGTCAAGGCCAACGTGGTGGCCCAAGATCTCAAAGAGTCTCACTTGCGGGAAATCCTCAACTACGGCCACACGTACGGACACGCTGTAGAGCACCACGAGAACTACCAGTGGCGTCACGGTCATGCAGTCGCCGTAGGAATGGTCTTCGAAGCTGAACTTGCTCTTGCTGCTGGACTCTTGGATCAGACCGTGGTGGATCGTCATCGCCAGATTCTTGCTGCCGTGGGGTTGCCGTCGTCGTACAACAACGCTGATCTGGAGACCTTGATCACCGCCATGACGCGCGATAAAAAGAACAAGGACGGCACCATTCGTTTCGTGGTGATCGAAGAGGCAGGCACGCCGACGCGCCTAGAGGGACCTTCCCGCGAACTGCTCGAGAAGGCCTACGCAGCTACTGCACACCCCGCTTAGATTCCCATCCCAATCGCTTGAGGAGACACCCATGGCTCGTCCAATCACGGTCATCAACGGCCCCAACCTCGACCGCCTCGGCAAGCGCCAGCCGGAGGTGTACGGATCCACGACGCTGCACGATCTCGAAAGCCAGATTCGGGAGGAAGCCGAGTCCCTATCTATCGAGGTCACCTTCGTGCAATCCAACCACGAAGGTGAACTCATCGATGCGGTGCACGCGGCCGCCGATGCTGGTCACGGAGTAATCATCAACCCGGGCGGATTCACCCACACCTCGGTGGCCCTGCGCGATGCACTGGCGGAAATCGCTGACGGCGAAGGCTTCGTGGAGGTACACATCTCCAACGTCCATGCACGGGAAGCTTTCCGGCACCACAGCTACCTGAGCCCCATCGCCAAGGGAGTAATCGCCGGGCTGGGCACCTTCGGATATCGCGCCGCACTGCGTTACTTCGCAGAGCATTAGGCTTGAACCCTTATCTCGTCTGACCTGAGGAGGAATCACAACATGGACCCCACCCGAGCACAACAGCTGCATGAACGTCGCAAGGCAGTCGCCAACACCATCGCAGAGGCCCATGCACACGCTTTGTTGATCACCGACCTGCGCAACGTGGAATACCTCACCGGTTTCCGTGGCTCTAATGGGGCATTTTTGCTGCGCGCTGACGGCACCGGCATTGTGGCCACGGATGGTCGCTACGCCACGCAAATCGCGCTGCAAACGGGTGAGCCGGACGACGTGGAGATCGTGGTGGAATCCAACATCGTTCGCGCGCTTAATGCCCGCTTCCAGGAGGAGACCGAGCAGACTCTCCGGGTGGAGCCCAGCATGTCGCTGGGGCAAGCCCGGGCCCTGGGTGATCCGGAGATTATCTCCAACGCAGTGGAGCAGGCTCGTCTGATTAAGGATGATGCCGAGATTCAAGCTCTTCGAGCCGCTGGTCAGCTGGCAGATTCCGTGTGGCAGCAGTTCATTGCTGAAGGAGGCATTCGCGAAGGAATGACGGAAATCGAGGCCGCTGCTGACCTAGAGAACCGTCTTCGCAAGGCAGGCGCAGATTCTTTGAGCTTCGATACGATCCTGGCTTCTGGAATCAACGGCTCCAAGCCTCATGCCGGGGTATCTAAGGACGTCATCGTGCCTGGGTTGGTGACCGTTGACTTTGGTGTGTACCTGAATGGATACGCTTCCGACCAGACGCGCACGGTGTGCGTAGGCGAACCCACAGACCGAGATTTCGAGCTCTATGACACGGTCTACCGCTCACAGAAAGCAGGCGAGTCGATCCTGCGCCCAGGCACTGGCCTGCGGGAAGTAGATTCTGCGTGCAGGCAAGTCATTGAATCGGCTGGGTACGGGGAGTACTTCGTGCATTCCACAGGTCACGGCGTGGGCTTGGACGTTCACGAGGCACCCCGCGCTGCCCAGACCGTGGATGAAGCAGACAAGCTGAAGGAAGGCATGACCCTGACCGTCGAGCCTGGCATCTACCTGCCCGGCGATACCGGATTGCGCATCGAAAACACCTACATCATCACGGCCGATGGCGCGGAAAGCCTCAACGTCTCGGCCACTGAGCTCATCGTTGTCTAGCTCGGTGCTAGACTGACTCACCGGTTGATTTACACATTGTTATCGTCGTTGCTGCGTACACCCCGCGCGATGATCACGCACAAGTCTTTAAAAGGAGAATGACCCGTGGCAAATACCTCGGATTTCAAGAACGGCCTGGTCCTCAAAATTGATGGCAAGCTCCAGCAGATCATCGAGTTCCAGCATGTGAAGCCAGGTAAGGGCCCAGCATTCGTCCGCACCAAGCTCAAGGATGTTGTCTCCGGCAAGACCGTAGACAAGACCTTCAACGCTGGTGTGAAGGTGGAGACCGCAACGGTCGACCGTCGCGACATGACCTACCTGTACCACGATGGTTCCAACTTCGTTCTCATGGACGATAAGACCTTCGACCAAATCGAACTGTCCGAAAACATGATGGGCGATGGCGCCAAGTTCCTGCTGGAAAACACCGTGGTTCAGGTCTCCTTCCACGAAGGCGAGCCACTGTTCGCCGAGCTTCCTGTGGCAGTGGAGCTGAAGGTGGAGCACACTGATCCAGGCCTGCAGGGCGATCGCTCTACCGGTGGCACCAAGCCAGCCACCTTGGAGACCGGCGCTGAGATCCAGGTCCCATTGTTCATCGAGACGGGCAACCTGCTCAAGGTTGACACCCGCACCGGTGAGTACCTCTCCCGCGTGAACAGCTAGTTTTTTCGACGCCAACCGTGAGCAAAGAAACTAATTTCAAGCGCCATGGGTCGCGCTACAAAGCGCGGCGCCGTGCAGTGGACATTCTGTTCGAGGCAGAATTCCGGGACATTGATCCGGTAGACATCGTCGACGAGCGAGTTTCGTTGAGCAAGGATGCAGAAAACCAGGTCAAGCCGGTTCCGGAGTACACCCGTCAAATCGTCGAAGGCGTGGCCGTGCACTTGGACGCCCTGGACGAGTCCATCGCCAGCCATTTGTCTTCCGAGTGGCGACTCGATCGCCTGCCCGCCGTGGACCGCGCTGTACTGCGCGTATCTGCGTGGGAGGTCATGTTCAACGATGATGTCCCCGGCAAGGTAGCGATGAAGGAAGGCGTGGAGCTAGCCAGCGAGTATTCGCACGATAAGGCTCCGGGCTACGTCAACGTGGTCCTGGACGGTGTTGGCCGCGATGCGGACATCCGCCTGGCAGACGCAGCAGCCGCACAACGCGAGAGTCAAGAAGCCGCTGGTTCGGGCGATCCGTCCGATGTTGAGCTGGAGAGCCTGATCGGCAACGTGGTCGGCGAAGAGTCCACTTCCGAATCCGCTGAGTCTTCACCAGAGCAGCCGGAGTCCGCTTCTGATCAGAATGACTCCACGCCGAACCAGCCCTCGTCCGGCGAACAGCAGTAATTCCAGATGGGCGCGGGTGATGTGGTGAGCCTTGCGTCGAATATTGAGACAGCTCACGCAGCAACAGTTCCGCTGCGTGAGCTGTCTTGCTACACTGTCTACCAGTCACTTATCCGACATCCTTTAACTGACCGCACAGAGAGGCGGGAAAGGAGGTCACGATGAACCCGACGGCCGCTACTGGTGAAACCCAGCTGCTCTCAGCAGATGACGTTTCCCGTACCGTCG
Source organism: Corynebacterium dentalis (assembly GCF_900232865.1). Taxonomy (GTDB): domain Bacteria; phylum Actinomycetota; class Actinomycetes; order Mycobacteriales; family Mycobacteriaceae; genus Corynebacterium; species Corynebacterium dentalis. The sequence continues at coordinate 132,860 of NZ_OCTS01000005.1, forward strand.
CGCGCATCGCGCACCAGATCATTGAGAAAACGGCACTAGACGGGCCGGACAGCCCACGGGTTGTTCTACTAGGAATTCCGTCTGGGGGAGTGCCACTGGCAAAACGGTTGGCAGCGAAGATCACCGAGTTTTCCGGCGTGGACGTGTTCCACGGTTCTTTGGACATCACACTCTACCGCGACGATTTACGCCGCGGATCGAAGCATCGTGCGCTCAAGCCCACCACCGTTCCCAACGAGGGCATTGATGGCACCACGGTCATTTTGGTCGATGACGTGCTCTTCTCCGGACGGAGCGTCCGCGCCGCACTCGATGCTTTGCGCGATATCGGGCGTGCCCGCAACGTGCAGCTCGCCGTGTTGATTGACCGAGGCCACCGCGAATTGCCCATTCGCGCGGACTACGTGGGGAAGAACATTCCCACCGCCGCGAACGAAGACGTGGTGGTGGAGCTCGAAGAGCTCGATGGCACGGACCAGGTTGTACTCACCCGCGCTAACGTCGCCGGGACCAGCACTTCTGAACAGGAGAGTGTCTAGATCATGAAGCACCTTTTGAGCATCGGAGACCTCTCTGCTGCAGAAATCACAGAGCTCTTGGACGAGGCAGACCGCTTCGCAGAGACTCTGCGGGGCCGGGAGATGAAGAAGCTTCCTACTCTGCGTGGGCGCACCATCTTCACCCTGTTCTACGAGAACTCCACCCGCACCCGCAGCTCGTTTGAGACCGCGGGAAAGTGGATGAGCGCGGACGTCATCAACATTTCCGCTTCCAGCTCGAGCGTGAAGAAGGGCGAATCCCTCAAAGACACCGCACAGACGCTGAAGGCTGTGGGCGCGGACGCGATCATCATGCGCCACCCATCGTCCGGCGCGGCCCAGCAAGTGGCCCGCTGGGTGGACGATATCGCCGTGATCAACGCGGGTGACGGCTCACACCAGCACCCCACGCAGGCCCTCTTGGATGCCGTGACGATGCGCCAGAAGTTGGGGGATATCTCCGGTAAGCACGTGGCTATCGTCGGCGATATTCTGCACTCTCGAGTGGCTCGCTCCAACGCACAGCTGCTCACCACGCTGGGTGCCCACGTGACCTTCGTTGCCCCTCCGACGTTGCTGCCATTTGGCGTAGAGAGTTGGGGAGTGGAAGTCTCTCAAGACTTCGACTCAGTGATCAAGAGCGCCGACGTGGTGATGATGCTCCGCGTGCAGGCTGAGCGCATGCGTGGCGGGTTCTTCCCGAGCCACCGCGAGTATGCCACCCGTTATGGCCTGTCGCGTGCACGCCGGGAATCCATGCGCGACGATGCCATCGTGATGCACCCCGGCCCGATGCTGCGCGGCATGGAAATCAACGACGACGTTGCTGACGCACCGAACACCGTGGTGTTGCAGCAGGTCACCGCCGGAGTGCACGTGCGCATGGCCGTGTTGTTCTCACTGTTGGTGGGCACCGGCCAAGACTTGGAGGGCGCGAAGTAACTATGAGCAACAACGATTCTGTACAGCCGAAAGGACAGGCCGTGAACTCCCACATTATGGGTACCGCCGATGATTCCGCTTACCCAGCAACGGGCCGCCTGGCAGCACACCCTACGGGTGCTGACAACGAGGTGCTTCTGCAGGGCGTGAAGATCTATGGCGAAGGCGAGCCAACGGACGTCTTGATCCGCGACGGCAAGATCGCCGAGATCGGTAACGGGCTGAGCACTGACGGCGAAACTCTGGACCTCGACGGCCAAATTCTGCTGCCCGGACTAGTAGACATGCACGTGCACCTGCGTGAGCCCGGTCGCGAAGACACCGAGACCGTCGCCACCGGCTCCGCCGCCGCTGCCCAGGGCGGATTCACCGCCGTGTTCACCATGGCCAATACGGCCCCCGTGACAGACAACCCGAGCATCGCCGAAACCGTCTGGTACAAGGGACAAAACACCAACCTATGCGACGTGCACCCCGTGGGCTCCATCTCCAAGAACCTGGAAGGCAGCGAGCTCACCGAGTTCGGCATGATGGCCGAATCCGACGCCAAGGTGCGCATGTTTTCCGACGACGGCAAGTGCGTGGATGACCCCCGCTTGATGCGCAGAGCCATGGAGTATGCCAAGGGCATGGACGTTTTGCTGGCACAGCACGGCGAAGAGCCCCGCCTGACCGAAGGCGCGGTGGCGCACGAGGGTGAGCAGGCTGCCAAGTTGGGCCTGACCGGATGGCCCCGCGTGGCGGAGGAATCCATCGTGGCGCGCGATGCCATCATGGCCCGCGACTACGGTGGCCGCCTGCACATCTGCCACGCCTCCACCGAGGGAACCGTGGAACTGCTCAAGTGGGCCAAAGCTCAGAACATTCCGCTGTCCGCCGAGGTCACTCCGCATCACCTGCTGCTGACCGACGAGCGCCTAGAAACCTACGACGGCGTCAACCGCGTCAACCCTCCACTGCGTGAACAGCGCGACGTGGACGCACTGCGCCAGGCACTCATCGACGGCACCGTGGACTGCGTGGCCACCGACCACGCCCCGCACGGATCCGAAGAGAAGTGCTGCGAGTTCGATAAGGCCCGCCCCGGCATGCTGGGACTGGAAACCTCGTTGGCTCTCATCGCGCAGATCTTCGTGCTGGGCGGAGACCAAGACTGGCGCTTCATCGCGCGCGTCATGTCCGAGCGTCCCGCTCAGATCACCAAGCTGCCCGGACACGGACGTCCCATCGCCGTGGACGAACCAGCCAACCTCTGCGTGGTCGATACGCAGCGCAGCTGGGTCGCCACCGGTGAAGACATGGCATCGAAGTCCCGCAACACCCCGTACGAAGGCATGGATATGCCCGTTCGCATCAGCACCACGCTGCTCCGCGGAGCAGTGACCTGCCGAGACGGACAAGCAGTCACCGCCTAAACCCCCGAAAGATAGTCATGGGCGCCAGGCAAGAGACAGGCTTGGCGTCGGACACAAAGAAACAAAGAGAACAGGACACAACAATGACGAACACTGCAGCAGCCCTCGTACTAGCTGACGGTCGTATCTTCCGGGGACGGGCCTTCGGCGCGGAGGGATCCACGCTGGGAGAGGCCGTGTTCACCACCGCCATGACCGGCTACCAAGAGACCATGACGGACCCTAGCTACCACCAGCAGATCGTGGTGGCGACCGCCCCACAGATCGGCAACACGGGATGGAACGACGAAGATTCCGAGTCCCGCGGTGACAAGATCTGGATCGCCGGCCTGGTAGTGCGAGACCTGTCCCGTCGCGTGTCTAACTGGCGCGCAGACCGTTCCCTCGAAGAAGAGATGAAGGAACAGGGCATCATCGGCATCCAGGGCGTGGACACCCGCGCTGTGGTGCGCCACCTCCGCGACCAAGGCTCCGTGGCCGCCGGACTGTTCTCCGGCGAGGCCGTGACCACCGACGAGGACATGCTCTCCCAGGTCAAGGCCCAACCGACCATGGTGGGTGCAGACCTGGCAGCCGATGTGTCCACCGACGATGTGTATGTGATCGACGCCGAGGGCGCGCACAAGCACACGGTGATCGCCTACGACATGGGAATCAAAACCAACACGCCACGCGAATTCTCCCGCCGCGGCGTGCGCACCGTGGTGGTGCCATCGGATACCACCTTCGAGCGGGTGCAGGAACTAATGAAGGAATACTCGGTGACCGGCGTGTTCGTGTCCAACGGTCCCGGCGACCCGGCTACCGCTGACGTAACCATCGAACAAGTCAAGAAGGTCCTCGAGGCCAAGATTCCATTCTTCGGCATCTGCTTCGGCAACCAGATCCTGGGCCGCGCCCTGGGTATGGAGACCTACAAGCTCAAGTTCGGGCACCGCGGCGTCAACGTGCCCGTGATCGACCACCGCACCGGTCGCATCGATATCACCGCCCAGAACCACGGCTTCGCGCTCAAGGGCACGGCGGGCGAGGAGTTCGAGACCCCATTCGGACCCGCTGAGGTCACGCACACCTGCCTTAATGACGACGTGGTGGAGGGCGTGGCCCTCAAGGATGGATCTGCCTTCTCCGTGCAGTACCACCCAGAATCCGCCGCCGGCCCGCACGATTCCAACTCTCTGTTCGACCAGTTCGTAGAGCGCCTAGACCAAGAACAGTCCGCGTCTTAACTCGACGAGTACCTCACTCACTTAAGTCATCACCTCAATCAATAACTAGGAGATTCATTCCATGCCACGTCGGGAAGACATCAAGCACGTACTCGTCATCGGTTCCGGCCCCATCGTGATCGGTCAGGCCTGTGAGTTTGACTACTCGGGCACCCAGGCCTGCCGCGTCCTCAAGGAAGAGGGCCTACGAGTTACCCTGATCAACTCCAACCCCGCCACGATCATGACGGACCCGGAGTTCGCGGATCACACCTACATCGAGCCCATCCAGCCGGGCTACATCGAAAAGATCTTCGCCGCAGAGCAGGCCGCTGGCCACAAGGTCGACGCCGTACTGGCCACCTTGGGTGGACAGACCGCATTGAATGCTGCGATCCAGCTGGATCGCCTGGGCATCCTGGACAAATACGGCGTGGAGCTCATCGGTGCGGACATCGATGCCATCGAGCGCGGCGAGGACCGCCAGAAGTTCAAGGACATCGTGGCCAAGATCGGCGGCGATTCCGCTCGTTCCGCCGTGTGCCACAACATGGACGAAGTGCATGCAGCCGTGGCTGAGCTGGGACTTCCCGTGGTGGTTCGCCCGTCCTTCACCATGGGTGGCCTGGGCTCCGGCTTGGCTTATAACAACGAAGACCTCAACCGCATCGCCGGCGGCGGCCTGGCCGCTTCTCCGGAAGCTAACGTGCTGATCGAAGAGTCCATCCTGGGATGGAAGGAATTCGAGCTGGAGCTGATGCGTGATGGCAAGGACAACGTGGTGGTTGTCTGTTCCATTGAGAACGTGGACGCTCTGGGCGTGCACACCGGTGATTCCGTGACCGTGGCTCCGTCCATGACGCTGACCGACCGCGAGTTTCAGACCATGCGTGACCAGGGCCTAGCCATCTTGCGCGAGGTGGGCGTGGACACCGGCGGATGTAACATCCAGTTCGCTATCAACCCAGATGACGGTCGCATCATCACCATCGAGATGAACCCACGTGTGTCCCGTTCCTCTGCGCTGGCTTCCAAGGCCACGGGCTTCCCAATCGCCAAGCTGGCTGCAAAGTTGGCCATCGGTTACACCTTGGATGAAGTGCGTAATGACATCACCGAGGTCACCCCAGCTGCTTTCGAGCCGACGCTGGACTATGTGATCGTCAAGGCTCCTCGCTTCGCATTCGAGAAGTTCCCCGGTGCTGATGACACGCTGACCACCACGATGAAGTCCGTGGGTGAGGCCATGGCCATCGGCCGGAACTACATCACCGGCTTGAATAAGGTCATGCGGTCCCTGGAGACCAAGCAGACCGGCTTCTGGACCACCGCTGACGAGTACTTCGCTGGCGAGCGCGCCACCGACAAGGACGCGGTGCTGGAAGATCTAACCCGCCCGACCGAGGGTCGCATGTACGACGTTGAGCTGGCCCTGCGCCTGGGTGCCACCATCGACGAGGTCTACGAGGCGTCCAAAATCGACCCATGGTTCTTGGAGGAAGTCCAGGCTCTGGTTGATTTCCGCAACCAGCTAGAAAATGCGCCGGTACTGGACGAACAGCTGCTGCGCGAAGCCAAGTACCTGGGCCTGTCTGACCGGCAGATCGCCGCGCTGCGGCCAGAATTGGCAGGGGAGGACGGCGTGCGTTCGCTGCGCTGGTCCCTGGGAGTGCGTCCAGTCTTCAAGACCGTGGACACCTGCGCCGCTGAGTTCGAGGCCAAGACCCCATACCACTACTCTTCCTACGAGTTGGATCCCGCAGCCGAGACTGAGGTGACCCCGCAGACGGAAAAGAAGAAGGTTCTGATCCTGGGCTCCGGCCCGAACCGCATCGGCCAGGGCATTGAGTTCGACTACTCCTGTGTCCATGCTGCGCTCGAGCTGTCCCGTGTGGGCTACGAGACCGTCATGATCAACTGCAACCCGGAGACCGTATCCACGGACTACGACACTGCAGATCGTCTGTACTTTGAGCCGCTGACCTTCGAAGACGTCATGGAGGTCTACAACGCGGAAGCCGAGTCCGGCGAGATCGCCGGAGTCATCGTGCAGCTGGGCGGCCAGACCCCACTGGGCTTGGCACAGCGACTGGCAGATGCCGGTGTGCCTGTCGTCGGAACGTCGCCGGAGGCCATCAACCTGGCTGAGGACCGCGGCGAATTCGGCAAGGTTCTGGAGAAGGCCGAACTGCCTGCTCCTGCATACGGCACCGCTACCTCCTTCGAAGAAGCTCGGGACGTCGCATCCCGCATCGGTTACCCCGTGCTGGTGCGTCCGTCCTACGTGCTGGGCGGCCGCGGCATGGAAATCGTCTACGACGAGCCATCCCTCGAGGACTACATCTCTCGCGCCACCGAAATCACCGATGACCACCCAGTGCTCGTGGATCGCTTCTTGGACTCCGCCATCGAAATCGACGTGGACGCGCTGTGCGATGGGGAAGAGGTCTTCCTCGCAGGCGTGATGGAGCACATCGAGGAAGCCGGCATTCACTCCGGTGACTCCGCATGTGCCCTGCCTCCAATGACGCTGGGACCTGAGGACATCGAGAATGTGCGCCGCTCCACCCAGGCGCTGGCTCACGGCATTGGTGTCAAGGGCCTGATGAACGTTCAGTTCGCGCTGAAGGACGACATCCTCTACGTTATCGAGGCCAACCCTCGCGCATCCCGCACTGTGCCATTCGTATCCAAGGCCACCGGTACGCCACTGGCCAAGGCTGCCGCGCGCATCATGCTGGGAAGCACCCTGCAGGAGCTGCAGTCCGAGGGAATGATCCCGACCGATCGCGACGGTGGATCGCTGCCACTGGGGCATGCCATTGCGGTGAAGGAAGCGGTCATGCCGTTCAACCGTTTCCGCAGCCCAGACGGCAAGGTGTTGGATTCCCTGCTGAGTCCCGAGATGAAGTCCACCGGTGAGGTCATGGGTCTTGATTCTGACTTCGGCACAGCTTTCGCGAAGTCTCAGGAGGGCGCATTTGGTTCCCTGCCCACCTCCGGCACGGTGTTCGTGTCCGTGGCTAACCGCGACAAGCGCACCTTGATGCTTCCGATCATGCGCTTGGCCGACCTAGGCTTCGAGATTCTCGCCACCGAGGGCACCGCCCAGATGCTCAAGCGCAACGGCGTGCCGTGTGAGGTTGTCGCCAAGCTGTCCAGCATCAACGAAGAGTCCGAGGATCGAGCACGCTCTGTGGTGGACTACATCAACGAGGGCAAGGTGGACCTCATCCTTAACACTCCGGCAGGTTCTGCTGGTGCACGTCACGATGGCTACGACATCCGCGCTGCCGCAGTGAACATGGGTGTCGCCGCGATCACCACTGTTCAGGGCTGTGTGGCCGCTGTTCAGGGCATCGCGGCACTCCAGGGCGCTGACACCGAGGTGCGAGCAATCCAGGATTTGCAGCATTAATTGATCGATCTGCACGGCTCTCGCGTGTGAATGACGCAGGGGCCTGTGCGCCCCTCGTTTTCATATAGAAAGGCACTTGTTTCATGGTTGGTTCTCCAGCCCACTCCCGCCCGGAGGGCACGTTCGGTCAGCGATTCGTCGAGCGCGCGGCCACATACGGCCCAGTGTGCGTGGGGATCGACCCACACGCACAGTTAATGCAGGACTGGGGCTTGGAGGCCAACGTTGATGGCCTGCGTCAGTTCACGGACATCTGCGTGGAGGCCTTCGCAGAGACCGCCTGTGTGGTCAAGCCGCAGGTTGCGTTTTATGAGCGTTTCGGTTCGGCCGGGTTCGCAGTTCTGGAACGTGCGTTGTCCGCGTTGCGCGCTGCTGGTGTATTGGTTATTGCCGACGCTAAGCGCGGTGACATTGGATCCACGATGGCTGGCTACGCCACTGCGTGGTTGGATGACAGCTCGCCCTTGTGCGCAGACGCGGTCACGGTATCGCCATGGTTGGGCTTCGGTTCCTTGGAGCCGGTAATGCAGGCGGCGGAACAATCTCATAGGGGAGCGATTGTTCTGGCTGCTACGTCGAATCCTGAGGCTCCCTCTGTGCAGCTGGCAGACGTGCGCGGGGTCACCCTTGCACAAAGCATCGTCAACCAGGTTGCGCAGCGAAATGCTGTTCATGAGGGTCCTGGCAACTTGGGCGTGGTGGTGGGCGCAACCGTGGATAATCCACCTCAACTCGATGAAGTTGGTGGCATGATTCTCATGCCGGGAGTGGGAGCCCAGGGCGGATCGTTCGCAGATGTGGAGCGAATAGCCGGTGCCGCCGAGGCACTGGCATGTCCAAATGTTTCCCGCGGAGTGCTCAAGCGAGGGCCTGACGTGGGCGAAATATCTGACGCAGTGATGGAAATGCGTGCTAGTTATTTGAAATAGCGCTGATGAGTAGTGGTACACTTTCTCGGGTTAGGGCTGTTGAGCGCACGGTGATCCTCGTGGTCACGAGGGTAAACACTCAGATTCGGCACACAGATCGCTGAATTGCGGCATAGATAACTCGCCTTGAGTATTGCCTGTACGAACTTACCGAGTACTTCGTGTAAGTTCGTCAGCATCGTTGCTGCTACTCCCATGAGTTTCTGCAACACCCTAGACGTAGTTACGTACAAGACATTCGACTAGAACCTACAACGGAGGATCCCGTGGCACTTCCCCAGTTGACCCCGGAGCAGCGTGCAGAAGCACTCAAGAAGGCTGCAGAAGCTCGTAAGGCACGCGCGGAGCTGCGCGAGAAGCTGAAGCGAGGCGGCACCGATCTCAAGCAGGTGCTCAAGGACGCTGAAACCGACCCGATTCTGGGCAAGATGAAGGTTTCCGCACTGCTCGTATCTTTGCCAAAGGTGGGCAAGGTCAAGGCAGAGGAGATCATGAACCAGCTGGAGATCGCTCCTACCCGCCGCTTGCGCGGCCTGGGCGACCGCCAGCGTCGCGCACTCCTGGAGCACTTCGGCTTCGAGGAGTAAGTCGGTGACCAACGACACAGCTGAGGGGAGGGTCGTTGTTCTGGCTGGACCATCTGCAGTGGGTAAATCCACTGTTGTGTCCAAGCTGCGAAACGACGTCCCTCGACTCTTCTTCAGTGTGTCGATGACCACTCGCGATCCCCGTCCGGGAGAAGTAGATGGGCAGGATTACATCTACGTTTCCCGGGAGGATTTTCGTGAGGCCATCGAGGCCTCCAAGATGCTGGAATGGGCGGAAATCCATGGGGGCTTGCAGCTCTCAGGAACGCCGCGCGTTCCAGTGGAAGAAGCAATCGCTGAGGGCCGCCCCGTGCTCATCGAGGTTGACCTCGAGGGCGCGCGCAACATCAAGCGCCTCATGCCAAACGTGGAACTGGTCTTCCTAGCCCCACCGTCGTGGGAGATCCTGGTAGACCGGCTGACTGGACGTGGCACCGAGAGCCAAGATGTGATCGACCGCCGGTTAAAAACCGCGCGCGTTGAGATGGCCGCTCAGGATGAGTTCGACAGAGTAGTGGTTAACGACGACCTCAATACGGCAGTAGCTGAGATCTCTGGAATCCTCCAGGGCTCCTAACCAGCCCGCTGCGTGCGTGAGAACCGCACAGCCCCTTGAAGTATTTTAAAAGAGAAGGTGTACAACGTGGAAAATCAGGACGTGAACTCGAACGAGACGGTGTTCGATCCACCAGTAGGAATCACCAACCCGCCGATCGATGAGCTCCTGACCAAGGTTTCTTCTAAGTACGCGCTGGTGATTTTAGCCGCTAAGCGTGCGCGACAGATCAACGATTACTTCCAGACCATCGATGAGGGAGTCTTCGAGTTTGTTGGCCCGCTGGTGACCCCAGACGTGCAGGAAAAGCCTTTGTCCATTGCTCTGCGCGAGATCAACCAGGATCTCTTGGAGCACACCGAGGGTTAGACCCGCTAGGCTGTCCGTGTGAGTAATTCAACCAACGGATCACCCAACGGCTCTGCGCAAAAAATGCCGCTCCGCGTCTTAATAGGCGTTGGGGGCGGCATTGCAGCGTATAAAGCTGCCCACCTGGTTCGTTACTTCAAGGAATCCTCCCATGAAGTGCACGTTATCCCGACGCGCAGCGCACTGAAGTTTGTTGGCGCAGCGACGTTCGAGGCCTTGAGTGGCAATCCCGTGTCCACCGATGTTTTTGACAATGTGGATGAGGTGCAGCACGTGCGCCTGGGCCAAGAGGCTGACTTGATTGTCATCGCTCCAGCGACTGCCGACCTACTTGCGCGTCTGGCTACCGGACGGGCAGACGACCTGCTGACGTCGAGCTGCTTGGTGTCAACATGCCCGATCGTCCTCGCTCCGGCAATGCACACAGAGATGTGGGAGAACGCTGCAACACAAGCTAATGTCCGCACCCTGCGGGAGCGCGGCATCACCGTCATCGAGCCGGCACATGGCCGTCTGACGGGGAAGGATTCCGGTCCAGGCCGGTTGCCTGAACCCGATCACATCGGGGCACTGTCACTGGCGGTGGCACGCAACCAACACGCCGAGATATTCCGGCAATCCTTGGTGGGCAAGCGCGTGGTGGTCACCGCAGGCGGCACTGAAGAGCCGATCGACCCCGTGCGTTTTCTCACCAACGCGTCCTCTGGACGCCAAGGATACGCGCTGGCTGATATCGCCGCGCAACGTGGCGCTGACGTGACCCTCATTTCCGCTAGCACGGATGTACTGCACACACCCAGTGGGGCAGAGGTAGTGCATGTGCGCACTGCTCTGGAACTCCAAGCCGCGGTACAGGAAGCTGCGCCCCACGCAGATCTGATGGTTATGGCTGCGGCTGTGGCGGACTATCGGCCAGAGTCAGTGGCGGCGTCGAAAATGAAGAAGGACGGCGACCACGATTTCTCCACGTTGAAGATGACCGAGAACCCGGACATCCTGGCGGGCCTCGTTCAGGCACGGAGGGAGGGGGAGATCCCTTCCGAGACGGTCATCGTGGGCTTTGCTGCGGAGACGGGGGATGAGAAGAGTAGTCCTCTCGAGCACGCTAAGCGCAAGTTCCTGCGCAAGGGTTGCGACCTGTTGATGTGCAATGCGGTGGGAGAGGGCAAGGTCTTTGGCCAGGAGGACAATGCGGGCTGGTTGCTGAGCGCTCGCGATACTCCAGGTGCGGAAGGCCGGGAAGATCCCACCGTGATTGACGTGCCTTCGGGACCTAAATTGGATGTGGCTGCGCGCATCCTCGACGAAGCAGAAACCCTGCTGACCCCACATTAATGACAAATACAGACAGCTTGGTCTAGTATCTAAGTTCTGTTCTTAAATCATTGCCGTGACCTAAGCTGCCACCCATAGCCGATAGCCCACGCGAACAATCAACACAGTAAAGAAGGTCTCTACGTTGTCCCTGCGACTGTTTACCAGCGAATCCGTCACTGAGGGGCATCCAGACAAGATCTGCGATGCCATCTCCGATTCCATTCTGGATGCCCTCTTGGAGCAGGACCCAGAGGCTCGCGTGGCAGTAGAGACGGTTGTGACCACCGGGCTCGTGCACGTGGTGGGAGAGGTGCGCACCAAGGCATATGTGGAGATCCCCCAAATTGTCCGCAATACGCTGACCAAGATCGGCTTCACCAGCTCTGACATGGGCTTTGACGGCAAGACTTGTGGCGTGAGCATCTCCATCGGTGAGCAGTCTCCGGAGATCGGCGCGGGCGTGGACACCGCCATCGAACACCGGGAGCACTCGACCGGCGAGCTAGACGCAGACGATCAGCTGGGCGCAGGCGATCAGGGACTCATGTTCGGCTACGCCACCAACGAAACCGCAGAGCTGATGCCTCTGCCTATTTCCCTGGCTCACCGCCTAGCGCACCGCCTGGCGGAGGTACGCAACGAGAACATCGTTCCGGGCCTGCGCCCGGACGGCAAGACCCAGGTCACCTTCGCCTACGACGAAGCGGGAAAGCCCGTCAAGCTGGATACTGTGGTGATCTCCACGCAGCACGACGAGTCCTGGGTGGGCGAGGCGCAGCGTCAGAGCTTGGCTGCCTCGCTGAAGCATCACGTGCTCGATCACTGTGTGGCCGAGGCCGGAATCCAGCACTTGGTGCACGCCGATGTGAACCTGCTGGTCAATCCTTCCGGTTCCTTCGTGCTGGGTGGCCCCATGGGCGATGCTGGTCTGACCGGCCGCAAGATCATCGTGGACACCTACGGCGGCATGGCTCGCCACGGCGGCGGCGCATTCTCCGGTAAGGATCCTTCAAAGGTGGACCGTTCCGGTGCCTACGCGATGCGCTGGGTGGCGAAGAACATCGTGGCCGCCGGTCTTTCGGAAAAGGCAGAAGTACAGATCGCGTACGCCATTGGCCGCGCCAAGCCGGTGGGCCTGTATGTGGATACTCACGGTACCGCAGCTGCAGATCTGACCGACGAGCAGATCCAGCAGGCCGTGTTGACGGTTTTTGATCTGCGTCCTACCGCGATCTTGCGCGAGCTGGATCTGAAGCGTCCGCTGTACGCCCAAACCGCTGCCTATGGGCACTTTGGTCGCACGGATGTGGACCTGCCGTGGGAGCGCACCAATCGCGTGGATGAGCTCAAGGCCGCACTGGGTCGATAGCTGCTCGCGGGTGGTTTTCTGCCTCATGCGTTGCACCTGAACCAGCGCTGTCTGGCCACTCGTTACACTAGGTGACCGTGACTACCCAACGCCCTGCATTGTCGGAACCCATCGCCCGGGTTCTGCCTTTGTTGGGCGTTGCGCATTTGGATCGGCTTTTCGATTACTCCATCCCAGAGGCAATGCAGAGCACGGTGCAGCCGGGGATGCGCGTCCGTGTTCGCTTCGCGGGCCGTTTGGTGGATGCGCTGGTGGTTCAGCGCCGCCGTACTAGCGATCACGCGGGCAGCTTGCGTCCGATCGAGCGCTTGATCAGCCCTGATGTGGTGTGCGACGAGCATATGTTTCGCCTGATCGATCAAATTGCTGAGCGCAGCGCAGGCATCCGCTCGGATATCGTGCGCATGGCCATCCCGCCCCGCCACGCCGCCGCGGAAAAGGCGGGCTTGTTTGGCGATGGGCGTTCGTGGGTGGATCTGTATGGTTCGTTGGTTCCCGTGGAGCAGTTGTGCGAGTCCTCTTTGTCCGACGCCAACTCCGCCTTCTCCAGCTACAGCAATGGTCCGGAGTACGTCTCTTCCGTGATTCACGGAACGGCCAATTCCGCCAGTGTTCTCACTCTGCCGGGTGAGGATTCCGCTTTCCTGGCGGCGGTTCTTGCCGCCGCCACAGCGTGGAATGGGCAGCAAGCTGGTGTCTTGATCGTCGCGCCCACGCAAAAGGTAGTCGACCGCGTGGGGGCCTATCTTCGGACGTGGGTATCGGCGGCGCAGATCACGGAGATGACGGCCGCGGAAGGCCCCAACGCACGCTACCGGAGGTTCCTCTCTATTCTGCACGGGCAGGCTCGCTTGGTTGTGGGCACGCGTTCAGCGGTTCTGGCTCCGGTACAGAACCTGAAGTTGATCGTGGTGCTGGGGGAGTCCGATGACAACTTGGTGGATCCGCGTGCGCCGTACTTGCACGCCAGGGACGTGGCCAAGCTCCGCGCGGAGGAATCTGAGGCCGCCCTGGTGACGGTCGGGGTGCATCGCTCGGCAGAGATCCAGCAGTGGATTGAGGCAGGACAGATGCAGTCCATTTCCGTACCGCGACCGACAGTCGGCGAACATCTTCCGCTGATCAGGGCGTTGGGGGAGACAGATCTGCAGCGCGAGCGCGAGGCCTATTCTCGTGGCTCCCGAGTGCCCACTTTGGCCTTCCATGCCATCCGGCACGCGCTCGATGCGAGCGAACCAGTACTCGTCCAGGTTCCGCGTAGGGGCTATGCCCCGGCGCTGTCGTGCTCTCGCTGTCGCACGCCAGCTCGGTGCCGACATTGCAATGGTCCTCTGGAACTGCCCGCCTCCGGGGAGGCTGCCGTTCCTCGCTGCCGGTGGTGCGGCGCATCAGCAGGTCAATTCACCTGCTCGGCCTGCGGTAATAATTCGGTTCGCATGTCCGTCATCGGACAGGACCGCACGGTCGAAGAGCTGGGCCACGCCTTTCCGGGGGTGCCCATCATCTCCAGCGGCGGGGAGTCGGTGCGGGTCGAAGTTCCCCACAAACCCAGCATCGTGGTGGCCACCCCGGGTGCCGAACCTCGAGTAGCACCGCAGGATAAGAACAGCCTCGTCGGCCTCTACGGCGCTGCGGTGATGCTGGATCCATGGATTGTACTGGGTAAAGAAGATCTGCGGGCCAACGAGAATGCCGTGCGCCAGTGGATGCAGGCAATCTCCCTGGTCAAACCACACGCACACGGTGGTCTGGCCGTACTGACCGCGGATGCGTCATTGCATTCCGTGCAGCAGGTCATCCGTTGGGATCCGGAAAGAGCGGCGATGTCGGAGTTGGCGTCGAGAAAGGAAGCTCACTTTCCCCCGGCAGCAACCGTGGCTGCAGTCGATGGAACCGCAGCCAGCATCGAAAACCTCATCGACCTGGCAGAACTACCTGTGACAACCGAACTGCTCGGCCCAGTGGAGCTTCCCCCTGGAGTGCGGCTGCCCGCGGGAATGGATAAGTCGGAGGCAGACAGCGCGCGCAGACTCATCGTGCGCGTTCCCCACGAAGATGCGATTGCTCTGGGCAGTGCGCTGAAGACGGCGCAGGCGGTACGCGCCACGCAGAAGAACGCCGGGCCGCTACGGGTGATTATGAACCCAGTACGCATCGGCTAACCTTGTCGCTATGACTGAGCTTTCCATGCGTTACTTTGGCGACCCCGTACTCCGCACTGTCTCGGACCCCATTGCCGAGGACAAGGTGGGATCGGCAGCAACAAAGACGCTGGTAGCAGACATGTTGGAGACGATGGATGCTTATGGTGGCGTTGGCCTTGCCGCCAATCAGGTGGGGGTGACCCAGCGCGTATTCGTCTACGACTGCGAAGGCGACCGCGGCCACATCATCAACCCCGTGTGGACGGCGATCGATAACGAGACCCAAACCGGCACCGAAGGGTGCCTGTCTATTCCAGGAATCGGCGGTACCGTGACACGCGCCGAGCGGGTCCGCGTGCAGGGACTGACCGTGGACGGCGAGCCAGTGGACCGCGAAGTCACAGGCCTGTTGGCGCGCTGCGTTCAACACGAAACGGACCACCTCGACGGCGTGATGTTCCTCAAGCATTTGTCGCCGGAGGAACGCAAGGAAGCGATGTCCGCCATCCGCACGGCCGATTGGTTCCAGAACGCATGAGCGCAATGAAGATCCTGTTTGCAGGCACGCCCGAACCCGCCGCGTATGCGCTGCGTCGTTTAATTGACGACGCAAACCTCGATGTGGTCGGAGTGATCACCCAACCTGATGCCAACCGTGGCCGGGGGCGCAGCCTGCACCCCAGCAAGGTCGCTGAAGTAGCCGACGAGCACGGCATCCCGGTGCATAAGTGGCCGTCCTTGAAGACCGGTGTGGAGCAGGCAGAAGATCCGCGCGCTGTCTTGGCCAGCTATGCAGATCAGGGAGTGACTGCCGTGGCCGTGGTGGCCTATGGCAACCTGATTCCGTCTGATCTCCTGGATGCTTTCGAGTTCGGTTGGCTTAACCTGCACTTTTCTCTGCTGCCGCGGTGGCGGGGAGCAGCTCCCGTGCAGGCCGCCATCGCTGCCGGAGATAACATCACGGGCGCCACAATCTTTCGCATCGAAGAGGGTCTGGATACCGGCCCGATGCTCAGCTCCTATGACGAGCAGATTGGCATTGCGGACACGGCCGATGATCTGCTGACGCGCCTGACCTTGCAGGGCCGGGAGCTGCTGGCGGACACGTTGATTTCGCTGCATGAGGGCACGGCCACGCTGACAGAGCAAGATGTATCTTTGGCCACCCATGCAGGCAAGATTCACTCTGCCGATGCCCGAATCGAATGGAGCGCACCAGCGGACGTCATTCAGCGCGTGGCGCGTGCCCACACACCAGCACCGGGAGCCTGGACGCTGCTGAACGAGCAGAGATTTAAGATCGGGATGATGCTTCCATGGTCCGACGGGGAAGAAGTGCCCGCGCTGAGGCCCGGGCAGATCTGCGTATGTAACAAGCGCGTGATCGTGGGCGCGGGAGACCAGAACGTCCTCGAGATCACCGCGATTCAGCCACCCGGCAAGAAGATGATGAACGCTGCCGACTGGGCACGCGGTCAGCAAGAGCTCATGGAACAACGCCCGCAGTTCGACGCTGCACAATCCGGTCAGGAAGAGGATCACTAATGGGAGGATTTCGCTCGCGCGCTGAGTCATCGCAGCCGCAGGAGCCAGAACGCAAAAACGCTGGACACGACAGCTCTGGGCGCAATCAGTCTGGGCCTAATCAGTCTGGCCGCAACAGCTCACCGGACAAGCGCACGGCTGGCAGCTCCGATGACGGCCGATCAGGGCAGAGGTCGGCGTCGGGAAAGAACTCAACGAGGCGCAACGACCGCAACGGCAAGGCTTCGAAAGGCTACCAACAGCGTCGGCCGGAGCATCGTCAGGCTAAGGCAAGGCAGGCAGGCAGTGGCGATAAGGCGCGCGACGTGGCGCTTTCGGTGCTGCGCGAGGTGACGGTCAACGAGGCCTTCGCCAACCTCGTACTCCCACGCGCGATCAAGGACGCGAACCTGACCGGTCGCGATGCAGCGTTTGCCACAGAGCTGACCTACGGCACGCTGCGCGCCACCGGGCTGCTGGATGCGATCATCGCCGAGGCAGCGGGGCGCCCAGTGGACAAGATCGACTCAGTGGCGCTAGATATTCTGCGCTTGGGTGTATATCAGATCCTGCGCACGCGCGTGGATGACCATGCGGCGGTCAACACCTCGGTGGAACTGGCGAAGGCCAATGCCGCCGGCCAGGCCAGCGGCTTCATCAACGGCGTGCTGCGCACTATCACCCGCACCTCCGCGGAAAAGTGGATCAACAAGGTTGCTGGGGGATCGGAATTGGAGGACCTGGCGC
This sequence comes from Corynebacterium dentalis, assembly GCF_900232865.1. GTDB lineage: Bacteria > Actinomycetota > Actinomycetes > Mycobacteriales > Mycobacteriaceae > Corynebacterium > Corynebacterium dentalis. Next base: position 149,924 of record NZ_OCTS01000005.1, read on the forward strand.
TGCGCAACGCCCACCCCGCGTGGATCGCGCAAGCGTTCAACGATGCACTGCACCACCGCGCGGATGCACAGGAAATCCACCCCGAACTCGAGGCGGCTCTGGAGGCCGATGACAAGCGCCCGGTGGTGCACCTCGCCGCGCGCCCTGGGCAGATCAGCGCGGAAGAACTTGCGCTGGTCACCGGTGGCGAGGAGGGCACGTGGTCTCCCTACGCGGTCTACCTGGAAGAGGGTGCCCCGGGAGAACTTGAGCCTGTGCGCGACGGTTTAGCCTCCGTCCAAGACGAGGGCAGTCAGATGATCGCCCTGGCGCTGGCCCGTGCTCCTCTGAACCGTGATGATGCCGGCCGGTGGCTGGACCTTTGTGCAGGTCCGGGAGGCAAGACCGCGTTCTTGGGCTCGTGGGCTCAGAGAGACTCGGCCACCGTGGATGCGGTGGAATTGGCCTCGCACCGTGCGACTTTGGTGAAGAACTCCACCAAGGGATTGCCCGTGCGCGTGCACACCGGCGACGGCCGCGACGTGACTTCCGTGGCTGGCCTCGACGCACCTGACGAAGGCTTCGACCGCGTGCTGGTAGATGCGCCATGTTCGGGTTTGGGCGCACTGCGCAGGCGGCCCGAAGCGCGCTGGCGCAAGGCCGCCACAGATATTCCGGAGTTGGTCTCGTTGCAACGAGAGCTACTGCGCTCTGCGATCAAGGCAACCGCACCGGGCGGAGTGGTGATCTACTCGACGTGCTCTCCTCACCTCAAGGAGACCTCCGCGGTGGTGCGTTTCGTGGCCGAGGAGACGGGATTGGAGACGCTCAATCTGTTCGACGTCCTCCCGGAGTTGACCAACGAGGGCGCTTCCGCCGCGGGACCTTTTGTCCAGATGTGGCCACACAAGCACGGCACGGACGCGATGTTCATCGCCGCGCTGCGCAAGCCCTTGCCCATTTACACCCCCGCGTAAACTGAGGAACTATGTCTGAGAATCCTGCCGGTCAAAAGACCATCATCGCCCCGTCAATCTTGGCCGCGGACTTTAGCCGCTTGGCCGAGGAAATCGCTCGCGTGGACAACGCGGAATGGCTGCACATCGACGTCATGGATGCGCATTTTGTTCCCAACCTCTCCTTTGGCCTGCCAGTGGCAAAGTCGCTGGTTCCACACACGGATAAGCACCTTGACGTGCACCTAATGATTGAGGACCCCGCCCGCTGGGCACCGGACTACGCCAATGATTTCCAGTCCGTCACCTTCCATTTGGAGGCCGTGCAGGATGTCGACGAGGCAGTAGCACTGGCAGACAAGCTGCGTGGCGTGGGAACGATGGCAGGCATTTCCATCAAGCCGAATACTCCTGTGGAGCCCTTGCTGGATCACTTGGAGAAGTTCGACATCGTGCTGGTCATGTCCGTGGAGCCTGGCTTCGGTGGACAGAAGTTCATGCCTGAGGTGCTGGACAAGGTCCGCGCACTGCGCGAACGCATCGATGCGGATGGTCTCTCCACCCTCATCGAGATCGATGGCGGTATCGGAATCGAATCCACCACACCCTCGGCCGAAGCGGGCGTGGATGTTTTTGTGGCCGGCTCCAGTGTGTTTGGCCACGAGGCGCCCGCCACGCAGGTCACCGCGATCCGCGAGGCAGCCCAGGCTGCGCTCGCCGATGGTCAGTAAGTGTCTGTAGAGCTCAACCACCTCGGTGCCTCCCGCTCCGAGGAGCTGCGCCTGTTCTTCCACGCTGACGAGTTGGCGTGGGCGGTGGCAGGAACCACTTCGCCCAACCCAGCAGTCGGTTGCCTCCTGCTCGATGACACAGGCCGGATCATTGGCCAGGGCGCCACGCAGCCAGCCGGTGGCGCGCATGCCGAGGTGATGGCACTGGCAGACGCACAGACTCACGGCGAGGACGTGCGGGGGAGCCGGGCGGTAGTCACTCTCGAGCCATGCAACCACACCGGCCGCACCGGTCCGTGTTCCCATGCGTTGGCTGAAGCTGGTGTGGCCCGGGTGGACTACCTCTTTGCGGACCCCAACCCGCAGGCACAGGGCGGAGCGGACTATTTGCGTGCGCATGGCGTCGAGGTCAATGGACCTGCACTGAGCCCAACACACAAGGAAGACGAACCTCCCACCCAATGGGTGCCAATCTTCGCGGTGGAAACGTGGCTGACGTCTGCGGTGCACCTTCGCCCGCACGTCACGCTGAAACTCGCCTCCACCATCGACGGCTTCATCGCCGCCACAGACGGCACCAGTCAGTGGATCACCGGCGAGGCTGCTCGCAGGTACGTCCACGAGGATCGCGCGCGCCGAGATGCCATCGTGGTGGGCACGGGCACGGTGGCTGCGGACAATCCTCGCCTCACCGCACGCGATGAATCTGGTCAGCCGATGCCGCAGCAGCCGTTGCGGGTGGTCATGGGATGGCGTTCCATTCCCGACGACGCCGCGATCCACCACCCTCCAGGCCAGGCATTGCACCTGCGGGAGCACGATCCGCGGGTGGTTCTGCAGGAAATGCATTCCCGCGGAATGGTCGACGTGTTGGTGGAAGGCGGACCCCACATCACCACGGCTTTTTTGGACGCTGGGGTAGTGGACCGCATTGAGCTCTATCAAGCCCCATCACTACTGCGCGCCGGACAACCCAGCATGATTGCGCCGGTTAACTTGAGCACGTCCATGTCCGATATTCGGGAACTGAATCCGCGACAGATGCGTGTCTTGGGACGCGATACGCTATGGACGTTATCCCGTTGACGGCGGGCGGGATCCTCGGGAACCAGCCACAAAGAGCTAGCACGGAAGGCTAGATAGATGTTTACAGGAATTATCGAAACCATCGGACGCATCTCTGACATCGAGCGTGCGGAGGATTCCATCCGCATGCACGTGACAGCTCCAGAGGTCATGGAGGATGCACATCACGGCGATTCCATCGCGATCAATGGGGTGTGTTTGACCGTCACCGATTTCGATGCGCAGGGTTTTTGGGCCGACGTCATGCAGGTGACCTTGGATTACACCGCTCTTGGTTCCGCGGAAGAAGGTTCTCGCGTGAATGTAGAGCGGGCGATGTCACACCAATCTCGCTTCGGCGGACACGTGGTGCAAGGGCATGTCGATGGCACTGCCACCTTGGTGAATCGCACTCCTAGTGAGAACTGGGAAATCTTTCGCTTCACATTGGATAACCCAGAGCTGGCGAAGTACCTAGTGAAAAAGGGTTCCATCGCTGTCAACGGCACCTCGCTGACCGTGGCTGAAGCCTCTGAGCTTGGCGAGCAGCAGCAATGGTTTGGAATCTCGCTGATTCCCACCACTTTGGAGGACACCATGTTGGGGGACTTGAGCATCGGAGACTCGGTCAACATTGAGTGCGATGTCTTGGCAAAATACGTGGAGCGGTTGAACGGTCAACGCTGAGAGCGGACCCAATGCGCGTCCGGACTTGTACGTAGATAAGGTTAGAGAAATGGAAGACACTCCTCAGGGCACGTCATCGTCCACCATGTTGGATGATGTGGAGCGCGCCATCGCAGATATCGCCGCGGGCAAGGCAGTCGTTGTGGTTGACGACGAAGATCGGGAAAACGAGGGCGACCTAATCTTCGCGGCCGAGCTTGCTACTCCCGAACTCGTTGCCTTTATGGTTCGCTACAGTTCCGGCTACGTGTGCGTGGGCATGTCCAATGAAGATTGCGACCGCCTAGGTCTGCCCCCAATGGTCGCCCGCAACGAGGACGTGCGCAATACGGCCTACACCGTGACCGTGGACGCCGCCGAGGGCGTCACCACGGGTATTTCCGCAACCGACCGTGCCCACACGCTGCGCACGCTGTCTGCTGCTGAGTCCGTCTCCACCGATCTGAACCGTCCGGGTCACGTGGTGCCTCTACGCGCTCGCGACGGGGGCGTGCTGGTCCGCGCCGGACACACCGAAGCTTCCGTGGATCTCGCCAAGGCTGCCGGCCTGCGCCCCGCCGGTGCGCTGTGTGAAGTTGTCAGCGAAGAAAACCCCACTGAGATGGCACGCCTGCCGGAGCTGCGTCGCTTCGCGGACAAGCACGATCTCGCACTGATCTCCATCGAGCAGCTCGTCGAGTGGCGCCGCGCTAACACTCCCGTGGTGGAGCGTAGCGTCGAGGTCGGACTGCCCACAAAGCTCGGCGAATTCCAAGCCGTGGGTTACACCAGCCTGGTCGACGGCATCGAGCACGTCGCCCTCGTCGCTGGAGACGTCTCCGGCCAAGAAGACGTACCCGTGCGCGTGCACTCCGAGTGCCTCACCGGCGATGTTTTCGGATCCCTGCGCTGCGACTGCGGTGAGCAGCTGGATGCCGGATTGCGCTATATCTCCGAGCAAGGCCAGGGCATTCTCATCTACATCCGTGGCCACGAAGGCCGTGGGATTGGTCTGGTCCCCAAGCTCCGCGCCTACGTACTGCAGGACGAGGGGCAAGACACGGTGGATGCCAACGTATCCCAGGGATACCCCGCGGACCTGCGGGAATACTCCGCGGCGGCGCAGATCATTCAGGATCTCGGCCCTGAATCTATTCAGCTGATCTCCAATAACCCGGACAAGAAAGCCAAGCTCACTGCCTATGGCGTGAACATCACCGGACGCGTCCCCGTGGAGCTCCCGGCCAACCCCAACAACGTGGAATACCTGCGCACCAAGCGTGACCGCATGGGGCACCAGCTGGATTCGCTGAGCTAATAAGCCACGAGGTGGGCGTCGAAGAAATAGACCCCACCACCCCCGCACACACTGACCGAAAGGACCCCGATGGCACACGACGGACTGTCTCAACTGCACGTCCGCGACGGCGAAGCAGCCGGCATGCGCATAGCAGTCATCAGCGCCACTTGGAACGCCGAAATCACCGATGCGCTGCACACCCGCGCCATCAACCGCGCCAAGCAAGCCGGTGCCAGCGTGAGCGAGTGGCGGGTTGCGGGAGCACTCGAGTTGCCCGTCGTGGTGGCAGAAGCCGTCAAGCATTTCGACGCCGTGGTGGCCACCGGCTGCGTCATCGAAGGCGAAACCGAGCACTTCCGCGTTGTCTGCGATGCCGTGACCTACGGTCTGACCCGAATTCCCATCGATTCTGGGGTACCCGTGGGCAACGGCGTGCTGACGGTGCAAAACCAGCAGCAGGCTATCGACCGTGCAGGCGGAGAAGGCGCAGCAGAAGACAAGGGAGCAGATTCTGCTCTCGCCGCAATCCAGGCGGCGTTGACGCTCAAGCAGATCGCCAACAGCTAGCAGCTCATCCCCACCCCGATCCGATTGGTTCTGCGGGACTTTTTCCTTGCATCGGATCGGGAGTAACGTGAATGCCGTGAATAACTCGGAGATTGGACAGCACCACTCGATGCCTACCGAAGCAGAGAATGCCCATGCGCCGCAATCCAGCACTGGTGATGACTGGCTGCTGGTGGTTACTTCTCCGTTTCTGAAAAAGCTCGCGTACGCGGGCGTGGCTGTGGTGATGCTTGTTCACATCTTCCTCGCCGTGGTAGTGGGTATTGGCGATACCGGCGTGGCGGTGACTCTGACGGACCGTCTGGGATTCATCGGCATCGGCCTGATCTTTTCCCTTGTTTGCCTGACCCTGCTTCGCCCACGCGTGCGGGTCAGCGCCCAAGGCGTGGAGGTGCGCAACATTGCCAACGCGCAGTTCTACCCGTGGGATATCGTCCATGGACTGTCTTTCCCCACCCAGGCGCAGACGGCTCGCTTGGAGCTGCCGGACTTTGAGTTCGTGCCGATGATGGCTATGCACATCCGGGACCGCGAGACCATCGCAGACACTGTCGAGTCTTTCCGTCAGCTGGAAGACCGCTACATGCCGCTCGATTAGCCCCACAGACTCGAATCCAGAGACGTCTATGGCAAGTACCGTTGATTACCGACCGGAACCGGGGACCATCCCCACGGATCCGGGGGTCTATACGTTCCGTGACGCGCACGATCGCGTGATCTACGTGGGCAAAGCGAAGAATCTTCGCGCCCGCCTGAGCAATTATTTTCAAGACCTTTCGCAGCTACATCCCCGCACCCGCGCCATGGTGCAAACTGCTAATCGCGTGGTGTGGACTGTGGTCTCCAGTGAGTTCGAGGCCCTTAACCTCGAGTACACATGGATCAAGCGCTTTAACCCGCGCTTCAACGTCATGTACCGGGACGATAAGACGTACCCGATGTTGGCCATCGGCGCGAAGGAAGAAGTTCCCCGCGCCTTCGTGTACCGCGGTCCCCGCCGCAAGGGTGTACGTTACTTCGGCCCATACCCCAAGGCCTGGGCGATCCGTGACACTCTGGAATCCCTGACCCGTGTGTTTCCCATCCGCACCTGTACTCGCGGGGTGTACAAGCGCCATGCTGCTCTCGGCCGCCCGTGCCTATTGGGCTACATTGATCGCTGTTCTGCACCGTGCGTGGGCAATATCAGCGTGGAGGATCACCGGGCGCTTGTTGATCAGTTCTCGAGCTTCTTGGCCGGTAATACCGAGCCGGTGAAGCGCCGCGTTCGCAAGGAAATGGAGGCAGCTGCGGAGGATCTCGATTTCGAGCGGGCCGCCAGCTATCGCGACCAGTTGGCCGCAATGGACAAGGCCATGGAGAAGCAGGCCGTAGTCTTCTCGGACAGCACGGACGCGGACGTTATCGCTGTGGTCTCAGATGAATTGGAAGCCGCCGTGCAGATCTTTCACGTGCGCGGCGGTCGCATTCACGGTCAACGTGGGTGGGTCGTGGAGCGCGATGAAGTCTCCGACGCCGACCTGACCGGCCAGTTCCTCACCCAGTTCTATGGGGACGAGGCCGAGCTGGCCCGCGCTACAGAGTCTGCTGTTGCTGGAGCCTCTTCGCAGCCCGTCGATAGGGAACTGGCCGCGGCCATCAATCCTGCGGCCCGCGCGGAGCTGGGGGACTTGGTCGGAGATGTACAGGTCACCCCGGTGCCTCGGGAGGTGCTGGTGGAATCCGTGCCGGATAACGCGGATGAGCTCAGCCAGTGGCTCACTGAGCTGCGCGGCTCCCGAGTGACCATCCGCCGCCCCTTGCGGGGAGACAAGAAGTCCCTCATGGAAACGGCGAAGTCAAACGCCAAGCAAGCTTTGGCCCAGCACAAACTCAAGCGCTCTGGTGACCTCACCACCCGCTCAGCTGCATTGCAGCAGCTCCAAGAAGCGCTGTGGATGGACGAGTCTCCGCTGCGCATCGAGTGCACGGATATCTCTCATATTCAGGGCACGGATGTGGTGGCCAGCCTCGTGGTCTTCGAGGACGGACTGCCGAAGAAGTCTGACTATCGCCGCTACAAGATCAAGGAAGCCGCAGGAGACGGCCACTCCAACGATGTCGCCTCTATCGCCGAAGTGGTGCGACGTCGCTTCAAGCGCCACCACGAGGACCAGGCGGCCATGCCCATGGGGGACGACGGTGGAGATCTTCTGGAAGGTGAAGAAGAGCTCGAGGTGGCGTCGACAAAGAAATTCGCCTACCCACCGCAACTGTTCATCGTCGACGGCGGCCTGCCCCAGGTCAACGCAGCGCAACAAGTCTTGGACGAATTGGGCGTCACGGATGTCACCTTGGTGGGCATCGCCAAACGACTCGAAGAGATTTGGGTACCGGGCGAGGACTACCCGGTGATCATGCCGCGCACCTCAGATGCGCTCTACCTGGTGCAATACCTGCGCGATGAAGCCCACCGCTTTGCCATCACGTTCCACCGGCAGCAGCGAAGCAAGCGGATGCGACGCTCCAAGCTGGACGATATCCCCGGTTTGGGACCGGCCCGCCGCAAGCAATTGGTGTCTACTTTCGGCTCCGTAGCAAAGGTCAAGGAAGCCAGCGTGGAGGATCTCACCGCACTGAACGGATTCGGCCCGAGCCTGGCGCAGAAGATTTACGACGCTCTGCACCAACCAGCGCAAAATTCCGATTAAGCTCGGGGTCATGGTGAATCAGGACTCGGTTGAGCACAACCCGGCGAACGAACACTCGGTGAATCAAGAGACGCACGACCCTGCTGCCATGCCGTCGTTGATTTTGATCACGGGTATGTCCGGCGCTGGGCGACGCGCAACGTCCGCAGCCCTCGAGGAACTGGGATGGTACGTGGCAGAAAACCTGCCGCCCGAGCTCATCGTGCGCATGGCCGAGATGAGTTTCGAGGACGATTCCCCGATCGAGCGTCTCGCCATCGTCACCGACGTGCGCTCCCGCGATTTTGCCGGCAGCCTGTCGGACGTTCTGGACAAGCTCAACGCGTCCGGTCGCCGGCCGATTGTTCTTTTTCTCGACGCCACCAATACCGAGCTCATCAAGCGTTACGACACGGTACGTCGTACCCATCCTTTGCAGGGGGATGGGACCGTCCAAACGGGCATTGATCGGGAGCGCGCGCTGCTGCAGAGCATCCGCAACCGGGCGGACATTGTCCTAGACACAACCAACACCAGCGTGCACGATCTCCGCCGAGTGTTGGAGCAGTATTTCTCCAACATGAACCAGCAGTCCGTTCGCGTAAACATCCAGTCCTTCGGCTTTAAGCACGGCGCTCCAAATGACGTAGATGTCCTGCTAGATGCCCGCTTCCTGCCGAACCCACACTGGGAAGAAGATCTGCGCGAATTCAGTGGCTTGGATCCCAAAGTCTCCAACTTCGTTCTGACTCAGCCAGGCGCAGTGGACTTCCTCGATTCCGCCCAAAGGATGCTGACCTCGATGCTTCCGGGCTACCAGCGCGAAGGCAAAAAGTACGTATCTTTCGCCGTGGGCTGTACAGGAGGCAGGCACAGAAGCGTGGCCGTTGCAGAAGAAATGGCACACCGGTTGAAGGATAACGGCGTGGACGTTCGCGTACTGCACCGAGATGTGGAGCGCTGAACACACCATGAACACGTCACGATCTAGCCATACTTCGGCGACCCACAATGCTCCCGATAAGGCAGTTGAAGGTGAACTTTCTGAGCATCCCGGTCAGGTTCGTATTGCCAGTTTAGGCGGCGGACACGGTCTGTTTAACACCCTGCGCGGGGCGCGAGTAGTCGCTGACGATGTGACAGCCATCGTCACTGTGGCAGACGACGGCGGATCCTCCGGACGCATGCGTCGAGAATTGGGATCCATCCCACCCGGCGACCTCCGCATGGCACTGGCTGCCTTGACCGAGGACTCGGAGGGCGGGCGGCTGTGGGAAGAGGCAATCCAACACCGCTTCGGTGGCTACGGCGCCTTGAAGGGCCACGCCGTGGGAAACCTCATGATCAGCGGCCTGGAACAGGTTCTGGGTTCCCTCGTTCGTGCGCTCGATGAGATGGGCAAACTGCTGGGAGTCAAGGGACGTGTGCTGCCCATGTGCCCTGAACCATTGGACCTGGAAGCGGAGGTATCCGGACTGGAGGAGGATCCCCGCGAGGTGGTCCCGGTGCGCGGACAAGTGGCCGTGGCCACCACCATGGGGCAGGTACGGCGCGTACGCATGATCCCGCACCGGCCAGCAGCCACACCCGAGGCGGTGACTGCGATTGAGAACGCGGACCTCATCACGCTAGGACCGGGCAGCTGGTTTTCTAGCGTCATCCCACACATCCTTGTGCCCGGCCTCGTGGACGCGCTCAACGCAGCCAAGGCGCCCAAGGTATTGATCATGAACCTGGTGGCCGAAGCAGGAGAGACCGCGGGCATGTCCATGGAGCACCACATTCACATGGTGTTCCAGCACGCGCAATCGTTGGCTATCGACGTCATCGTGGTGGACATGACTGTCATGCCACGGCCTGCCCAGCGCACGCACGTGGAGCGGGCGGCACAAGCTCTGGGCGCCAAGGTTATCTACCGCGATGTCCGCGAAGATGATGCGCGCGGACGCTTCGGGGATAGACATAAGCCAGCGAAAATGGCGGCCGTCTTCCAAGAGATCTTGTCCACACCGATTGACTCGTTGCCCAGCACTTTGGCCAACAACGGCTAGTGATACCGTCAAGATCGACAATTCTTCGAAAGGACGTGGCCAATCGTGGCTCTTACCGCAGAGGTTAAGGCTGAACTAGCTCAAGTCAACGTCAGTCGTACAGACGTAATGACCGCCGAGGTCTCCAGCTTGCTGCGCTATTGCGCAGGACTGCACCTGGTGGGCGGGCAGATCGTGGTGGAAGCAGAAGTCGATTCCTCGGCCACCGCTCGGCGCATCGCGGGCTTCGTGGAGCAGCTGTTCAACCTCGAGGCGGAAGTCCAGGTCATTAGCTCAAATAACCTGCGGAAAAATTCCCGCTACGTGCTGCGATGGGCGCAAGGGGGCACGGAGCTGGCACGCCGCGCGGAATTGATTGACCGTGCGGGGCGCCCCGTGCGTGGCTTGCCGCGATTCATCATCGGCGGCACGCGTGATCAGTGCGTGGCTGCGTGGCGTGGAGCGTTCCTCGCGCACGGGTCGCTGACCGAGCCCGGACGCTCCTCTGCCATGGAGGTCACCACCCCAAGCAACGAGGCGGCACTGGCGCTAGTGGGGGCCGCTCGGCGCATCGATGTCACGGCCAAGACGAAGGAAGCTAGGGGTGTGCACCGCGTCATCGTCCGCGACGGAGACTCCATCGATGCCTTGCTCAACCTCATGGGTGCCCGCGATACGCGGTTGAAGTGGGAAGAGCAGCGCATGCGCCGCGAAGCCCGTTCAAAGGCGAACCGTTTGGCGAACTTTGACGACGCCAACCTGCGCCGTTCTGCCCGGGCCGCGGTTATTGCTGCTGCTCGCGTCGAACGTGCCCTGGAACTGCTGGGCGACGATGTGCCACAGCATTTGGCTCAAGCTGGCCAGCTCCGTGTGGCGCACCGCCAGTCTTCTTTGGAAGAGCTGGGGCAACTCGCCGAGCCGGCCATGACCAAGGATGCCGTTGCCGGGCGTATCCGCCGCCTGTTGACGATGGCGGACAAGCGCGCCGAAGAGCTGGGAGTGGAAGATACGAACATCGCGGTGACGGAGGAACTTTTCCACGATATGGATTAGTACTAGATTAGTTCCCATGCTCCATTCGGTGGTGGATATCTGGGGTTGCACACTGTCGCCCGAAACCGGGTGCATGTTCTTCTGCAGACCTTTTGTGACCTAGGTAGTGTCGAAAGTGTAACTGTGAGAAGAGATTCACTGAGTAGTTCATGCAAGACAAAATGTGCAGTGATGACCTCAAACTCAAACATTGAATAGGAGCCCACGACGTGACAATTCGCGTAGGTATCAACGGATTTGGCCGTATTGGTCGCAACTTCTTCCGCGCAGCACGCGCAAACGGAGCCGAGATTGAGATCGTTGGTATCAACGACCTCACCGACAACAAGACCCTGTCCACCCTGCTGAAGTACGATTCCGTCGTCGGCCGCCTGGATGCGGACGTTACCTACGACGATGAGTCCATCACCGTCGACGGAAAGCGTATCGCCGTTTCTGCGGAGCGCGAGCCGAAGAACCTCAAGTGGGCAGATCTGGGAGCTGACGTGGTCATTGAGTCCACCGGCTTCTTTACCGACGCAGAGGCTGCCAAGGCCCACATCGATGCCGGTGCCAAAAAGGTCATCATCTCCGCTCCTGCGAAGAACGAGGATGCCACTTTCGTGATGGGTGTGAACCACACTGATTACGATCCGGAGAAGCACAACATCATCTCCAACGCATCCTGCACCACTAACTGCTTGGCTCCTATGGCCAAGGTGCTGGATGACGAGTTCGGCATCGAGCGTGGTCTGATGACCACCATCCACGCGTATACTGGTGACCAGCGCCTGCACGATGCTCCGCACAAGGATCTTCGTCGCGCCCGCGCTGCAGCCGTCAACTTGGTTCCTACCTCTACCGGCGCTGCCAAGGCTGTTGCTCTGGTTCTTCCACAGCTCAAGGGCAAGCTGGATGGTTACGCGGTGCGCGTTCCCGTCATCACCGGTTCCGTCACGGACCTGACGTTTGAGGCGAAGAAGCCAGTCACTGTCGAGGCTGTCAACGCTGCTCTCAAGAAGGCTGCCGAGGGCGAGCTGAAGGGCATCCTGTCTTACTCCAACGACGAGCCACTGGTCTCCACCGACATCGTCACGGATCCACACTCTTCCGTCTTCGATTCCGGACTGACCAAGGTCATCGACAACCAGGTCAAGGTTGTGTCTTGGTACGACAACGAGTGGGGCTACTCCAACCGTCTCGTTGATCTGACCGTCTACGTGGGCGAGCGTCTCTAAGAGACTCACTTACATCGCAGGCTTGGCAGCGTGGCAGGAACAGCCTCGCTACTGGGCGACTTCCGAGGAAAGAACTGACCGAAGCTAGGTTTCGGGAGGTGCCTTTACCTCGGATTTCTTTTAGCGATTATTCACACATCGTCACCCATACGTGGTGGCAACCGCACCGTCGTCCCGATAGTTCGTAGACTAAAGGGGCGTAAACGAAAGAACTCGACCTTCGGCTCGTGCTGAAGTCGCACACACACTTCATTTCAAGGAGCAGACATGGCAGTCAAGACCGTTCAGGATCTCATCGCAGAGGGCGTTGAAGGACGCCACGTCCTCGTGCGTTCTGACCTCAACGTTCCTTTGTCCGACGGTAACATCACCGATCCCGGCCGAATTGATGCTTCCGTGTCGACGTTGCGCGCACTCCTCGATGCCGGCGCTCGCGTCATCGTCACCGCTCACCTCGGCCGCCCGAAGGGCGAGGCTAACCCTGAGTTCTCTTTGGCTCCTGTCGTTGAGGCTCTGTCTGAGCGCCTGGATATGTACGTGCCACTCGCCGCCGATGTCACCGGTGAGGATGCGCACGAGCGCGCTAACGGACTGGATGATGGCGATATTCTGCTGCTGGAAAACGTCCGCTTCGATCCTCGCGAAACTTCCAAGCTGGAAGACGAGCGTGCCGAGTTTGCAGACGCTTTGGCTGCGTTGACCGCAGACAACGGCGCTTTCGTCTCTGATGGTTTCGGCGTAGTTCACCGCAAGCAGGCATCTGTGTACGACGTCGCCAAGAAGCTTCCTCACTACGCCGGTGGCTTGGTGGAGACCGAACTTGAGGTACTTAAGAAGGTCTCTGACGAGCCAGCACACCCTTACGCCGTGGTACTCGGCGGCTCCAAGGTGTCTGACAAGCTCGGCGTGATCGAAGCTTTGGCTCCTAAGGTGGACAACCTGATCATCGGTGGCGGAATGTGCTTCACCTTCTTGGCCGCGCAAGGTTACGAAGTTGGCGGATCACTGTTGCAGGAAGACATGATCGATACCTGCAAGGATCTGCTGGATCGCTTTGGAGATTCCATTGTCCTGCCGAAGGACGTAGAAGTGGCGGAGGCCTTCGCCAAGGATGCCGATCACCGCACGGTAGCCGTGGATTCCATTCCCGCAGGCTGGATGGGCCTGGACATCGGACCCGAGTCCGTCAAGGAATTCGCGGAGATCTTGAACCAGGCTCAGACCATCTTCTGGAATGGTCCCATGGGCGTATTTGAATTCGAGAACTTCGCCGCAGGCACCCGGGGAGTGGCGGAATCCATCATCTCCGCAACCTCTAATGGCGCATTCTCCGTGGTCGGCGGCGGAGACTCCGCAGCGGCCGTACGCACCCTGGGATTAGATGAAGGAGGCTTCAGCCACATCTCCACCGGTGGCGGCGCATCCCTGGAATACCTCGAGGGCAAGGAACTCCCGGGCGTATCCGTCCTTGAGTCCTAATCCCTCGTTCACTTCACACAATTCGTGAACCTCTGACACACCTCTTAGAAGGAGCTCCGCATGGCTAAGCGCACCCCACTGATCGCGGGCAATTGGAAGATGCACCTCAACCACAAGGAAGCAATCCACGTGGTGCAGAAGTTCGACTTCTCCCTGCCCAAGGATTATTACGACCACGTGGACGTAGCGTTCATTCCTCCGTTCACCGACATCCGCAGCGTGCAGACCCTGGTGGACGCAGACAAGATGCTCATCACCTACGGTGCACAAGACATCTCCGAGCACAAGTCCGGTGCGTACACCGGCGAAGTTTCCGCGGACATGCTCTCCGCTCTGGGATGCACGTGGGTGGTCGTGGGGCACTCAGAGCGTCGCCAGTACCACAACGAGTCCAACGAAGTTGTGGCAAACAAGGCCAAGGCAGCCCTGTCCCAGTCAATGCAGCCCATCGTCTGCGTGGGCGAGCCGCTGGAGGTTCGCGAAGCAGGGGAACACGTCCAGTACGTGGTGGATCAGACACGAGCCTCTCTCGAGGGACTGAGCGCCGAGCAGCTGGCTCAGGTGGTTATCGCCTACGAACCAGTGTGGGCAATCGGCACCGGCAAGGTAGCTTCTGCCGCTGACGCACAAGAAGTGTGCAAGGCTATCCGCGAACTCATCGGCCAGATGGCTAGCGCCGAGACCGCCGAGGATCTGCGCATTCTCTACGGAGGCTCCGTGAAGTCCGATTCCGTGGGCGAGATTGTTTCGCAGCCTGACGTCGACGGTGGACTCGTCGGCGGCGCCAGCTTGGACGGCAAAGACTTCGCTGGTCTGGTGGCCGCGGCCGCCAAGGCCGTGCAATAGACCTGCACTAGTTTAGCCCGCGCCCACGGCAATCTGGGGGCGCACCCTCACACGACCAGGTGGAAGGACACCTCATGGCCGCAGAAACTCCAGAACATCAAACGATCCCGGGAACGATCATTCCAGTTGCGACGGAGTCTTCCGAGGCTCCTTCCATCAACCCACCCATTCGCGAAGACATCCGCTACCTGGGTGCAATCTTGGGCGATGTCATCCGCGAACAAGAGGGCGAGTACGTCTTCAACCTAATCGAAAACATCCGCACCACCTCCTTGGATGTGCGCTACGGCGAACTCAGCGCTCTTGAGCTGGCCGAGCAGTTCGCCAACATGGAGGTGGAAAACGCGCTCCCGGTCATTCGTGCCTTTTCTCACTTCGCGTTGTTGGCCAATCTCGCCGAGGATCTCTACGCAGAGCGCTTACGGGATATAGCCATCGATGAGGGCAAGCCAGCGCCACCGTCCACGCTGGAATACACGTGGAAAAAGCTCGAGGAAAACCAGGTCTCGCCGGAAGCCGTCTCCGACACGATGGAACACATCTACGTGGCACCGGTCATGACCGCGCACCCCACGGAGACGCGACGTCGGACAGTATTTGACGTGCAGGCGGACATCGCCCACTACATGCGGCGCCGGGGACGCATCCTCAACGCGGGCACCACGGCCCGCAGCCAGCAGCAACTGGATGAGATCACCAAATTCATTCGCCGTCGCATTACCGTTCTCTGGCAGACGGCATTGATCCGCAGCGTGCGCCCGCGCATCGAGGACGAGATCAAGGTGGGTCTGCGTTACTACTCTCTGAGCCTGCTCGAAGAGATCCCCGCCATTAACCGAGACGTGGTTAATAACGTTAAGCAGCGGTTCGGGGATCAGACTTCCGCCCCGGCGATGATTCGCCCCGGCTCGTGGATCGGTGGCGATCACGATGGAAACCCATACGTGACCGCGGAGACAGTGGAGCAAGCCACATCGCTGGCCGCGCAAACAATCTTCGAGCGCTACGGCAAGATCCTCTACAAGCTGGAACAGGAACTAAGCCTGTCCACCCGCATTTCTGAGGTCACACGCGAGTTGGAGGCATTGGCGGAGCGGGGGCACAACGACGTTCCTTCCCGCATCGACGAGCCCTACCGGCGCGCACTGCACGGTATGCGCGGCCGCATCGCCGCCACGGCCGTGCGCAATTTGGGAACACCGATCATGCCCGGTGGCGTGCACGAAAGCCATGAGCCTTACGCGGATCCGGAGGAATTCCTGACGGACATCGCGGTGGTGGATCGCTCCCTGCGCGCAGGTATCGATCCCACGCTGGCTGACGATACACTCGCCGAGCTGGTCTCCTCCGTGCACAGCTTCGGCTTCCACCTCTACGGTCTGGATCTGCGGCAGAATTCTGAGACCTTCGAAGAAGTGCTCACGGAACTCTTCTCCCGTGCTGGGGTCTCGGACAACTACGCCGAATTGGACGAGAAGGAGAAGGTGTCCTTGCTGGTCGCCGAGCTGTCTCACCCGCGTCCGCTCACGGATTCTGCTGCAGAATGGTCCGAAGTTACTGAGCGTGAACTAGGCATCTTCCGCGCTGCAGCTTTTGCCACGGAGCGTTTCGGTAGGGAAGCGGTGCCGCACTGCGTCGTCTCCATGACCACCTCCGTCTCTGACATCCTCGAGCCGATGATCCTGCTGAAGGAAGCCGGTCTCTTCAACGCGCAGGGCGAACATCCCACCGGGTCGGTGGATGTCATCCCGCTTTTCGAGACCATCGAGGACCTGCAGGCTGGTGCTGGCATCATGCAGGAACTGTGGGCCCTGCCTTTCTACCGTGCGTACGTCTCCCAGTTGGATAACCAGCAGGAAGTCATGCTGGGCTATTCGGATTCCAACAAGGACGGTGGCTATTTCGCCGCCAACTGGGCCCTGTTCGATGCCGAGCTGGAACTCGTCCAGGCTGCGAAGCAGGCCGACGTGCGGCTTCGTCTCTTCCATGGCCGCGGCGGCACGGTGGGTCGTGGTGGCGGTCCTTCTTACGACGCCATCCTCGCCCAACCCGAAGGTGCTGTCCAAGGATCTCTGCGAATCACGGAACAGGGCGAGATCATCTCCGCGAAGTACGGCGATAGGGCGAATGCCCGCCGGAATTTGGAGGCGCTTGCCTCAGCCACGCTGGAGGCCAGCCTGCTGCCCATACCTGCACCAGAGGACACCGAACGGGCTTACGCCACGATGAAGGAAATCAGCGACTTTTCGCTGACCTCCTACGCCGCGTTGATGCACAACGATCCGGGCTTTATCGACTACTTCACTGCGTCCACGCCGCTGGAGGAGATCGGTAGCTTGAACATCGGCTCGCGTCCGTCTTCCAGGAAGCAGACCGAAGCAATCACCGACTTGCGCGCCATTCCGTGGGTGCTGAGTTGGTCACAGTCTCGCGTCATGCTGCCGGGCTGGTTCGGAGTCGGTAGCGCGATCAGCCGGTGGTTGGAATCGGGCACGTCGGTTCAAGGAAGCCCAGAGGAGCGCTTGGCTTTCCTGCGCGAACTGCATCAGCGGTGGCCATTCTTCCAATCTGTGATGGCCAACATGGCGCAGGTGATGGCGAAGGTAGACATGTCCTTGGCCGAGCTCTATTCCTCACTGGTGGCCGATAAGGAGGATGCTGCCCGGATCTTTGGAATCATCCGCGAGGAGTACACCACCACGGTGGATGTGTTCCAAAAGGTCACTGATCAGCACTCTCTGCTCGCGGAGAACCCGGAACTAGCAAACTCTGTGCGTAATCGCTTCCCGTACCTGGTTCCGCTGAACCTGTTGCAGGTGGAGTTGTTGAGGCGCTTCCGCGAGGGCGATGATTCCCATAAGATCCGCATCGGGATCCAGCTGACGATGAACGGTCTGGCCACCGCGCTGCGCAACTCCGGCTAGAGCGAACCCAATCCTGCACAACGCGCCCGCGTCATTCTTAGCGGCATGGGCGCGTTTGCTGATAACATGAACCAGTTGATAGTCGACGATGTGAAACAAAGGTAGGACATTGATCCTCACACTGCAGATCATTTTGGTGATCACCAGCCTGCTCATGGGATTCTCCGTGCTCTTGCACAAGGGCAAGGGTGGCGGCCTGTCCGCCGTTTTCGGTGGCGGAATGCAATCCAATCTGTCCGGCTCCACGGTGGCTGAGAAGAACCTGGACCGCCTGACCATCGTCGCGGCAGTGTTGTGGTTCCTGTCGATCGTCGGACTGAACTTGGTGCTGAACTTCAACCTTTAATCGGCACCTCAAAAAAGGGGCAGGAAGAAAAATCTTCCTGCCCCTTTTTTGCTGCAATCTAGCTTTCCGGATCCGCAGCCGCGTCCACCCATAGGACAGTCTCTGCTGTTCCGGAAACCATTCCTGCAGGCCACTGGCCACTGGAATCAGCCGCCAGCGCGTGCTCGGCGGCTTCCTTCTTTTCTGCGCCGGCAATCACCAGCCACACCCGCTGAGAGCTATTTACCGCAGGGAGCGCCAAGGTCACTCGGTTTGCGGGCGGCTTCGGGCACTCGCGTACCGCAGCTACTGCAGACTGCGGATCCAGCAACTCCGGAGTGTGGGGGAATAGCGAGTTGACGTGGCCTTCCGGACCCATGCCCAACAGGTGAATATCGAAGCCGTCCGGAGCCTCACGCTCAATCATGTGTGCGTAGGACACGGCCGCTCGGTCCAAGGCATCGCCATCGAAAGCCTCGTCCGCAGCGGGAGCTGCGTAGCTGATGATGTTCGAGCGGGGCATATCCACGTGATCCAGCAGCGCTTGACGCGCCTGCACCTCGTTACGCTCAGCGTCGTCGGCGGCAACAAAGCGCTCGTCACCAAAGAAGATGATGACGCGATCCCAATCGATCGCCGCCACGGGGAAGTCTTCCGCGCTGGCCTTGGCCGCATGGTCAAGCATCAGCAGCTGGCGCAAAGTCCCGATACCCACGGATCCACCAGTGAGTACCAATCGCACCATGCCATCATCTGTGACAGTTCCACCGTTGCGCTGCAGCTCAGAAATAGTGTGGACCAAGCTCCGGGCCACGCCAGTCGCCACGGCATCGTCATCCCGGAAGCGCTTAACAGTCCGCTGGGTCATGACAATCTTCCTTTCCCAAGGCAATTACGGCCACGCCCACAGCCAGTAACTAGTAAAGCTAGCGCATGGACGCCTGGTCGTACGCAGAATCTCCTGCATGTGCCGGGCCATCGAAGTACTCGCTGTTGGCGCGCATAGCCTTACTGTACATACCGCGTCGGTCCGGACGGTTGACTCTCACCAAACCGCGCAAGGCGTGCCCAAACGCGCGATCGGGGTCCAGATGGCGCAGCTCCTCAGCTAGGCAATCACCGGTCACGCGGCGGGACATCGTGACGAAGGACTGCTTGTCCTCGCCGTCTCTACTCACGGTCACAGACACGGTGGTGGCATTGACTTCCTCCACCACGATGGAGCTATCTGTGCGCTGCAGTTCTACCTTGTACACAGACACGCAGTCCCGGGAGGAGTCCGTGTCCCGCACGTGCCTGGTCACGGGGACATCCAGCCGGTCGGCGAGCCACCCTGCGGCAATGTCGATCGAGGGTTCGCCCTCAGGACCGTGGACCTGTGCGCTGAGAATTTCTTCGTGCGGCGGCTGATCCAGCGTGGATGCCAGCAATCCTCGCCAGAGGGTGATCCGGCTCCACACCAAGTCCGAATCGCCCGGCGTGTAGGTCATGCGACGGCGGTAGATGGCATCGGAGTCTGCGTCGAAAAAGGAATCGGTGATACGACGAGTCGCCAGGGCGCCGATCGGGTCGGCCGACGGATTACGTGGCGCATTCGCGGGCCACCACACCACCACGGGAGTATCCGGCAGCAGCAGGGGAGTGACAACGTTGGCGCGTTGGGCGCTGAGCTCGCCGTTGAGGTGCATCACGATGATCTCTGAGGCGCCGGCATCGCCGCCCAGGCGGATCTCTGCATCCAAGCGGGTTTCCTCCACATCGCGGTGGCTGACCAGCACGATCACGCGTGCAGGGTGCTCGCGGGAGGCGTCGTAGGTGGATTCAATGACCCGGTCGAGGTGGGCGGAGTGCCCTTCGGCAGCGTTGACCACCACGATGAACGTCAAGACGCGGCCGGTGGCCACCTCGCCGCGCTCTTCGCGTAGTTCCCGCAGGCGGGTGGTGATGGCGTGGGTCTTGGTGTTGGCCAGATCAATGATCATGAACGTGTGCTCGCTGTCCTTGGGTGATCGGTGCGGTGTGTAGGTGCTTGTGTGTGAACCGTTAAGGTCGACGCCACGTCCGCCCACTACGCTGCAGCATCTCGTCTGCAGAGCGTGGACCCCACGTGCCCGCCGGGTAGTCGTCTGGGCGTCCGTGCAGAGCCCAGTGCTCGAGGATCGGATCGAGAATACGCCAGCACTGTTCCACCTCTTGGTTGGTAGGAAACAGGCTCGCTTCGTCAAGGAGTACATCCAAGATAAGGCGTTCGTAAGCCTCTGGGGATTCCTCTGTGAAGGCCTCGGAGTAGGAGAAGTCCATGTTCACGTCACGGACTTCCATTTCGGACCCAGGCACCTTGGAACCAAAGCGCATCAACACGCCTTCATCCGGCTGTACGCGAATGACCAGCATGTTGTTGCCCTGGGCGGTGGTCTGTCCGGGGCCGAACGGCAGGTGAGGTGCTTCTTTGAATACCAGCGCGATCTCCGTGACACGGCGCCCCAAGCGCTTGCCGGTACGCAGGTAGAAGGGCACGCCACCCCAACGGCGTGAGGAGATCTCGAACGTGGCAGCTGCGTAGGTTTCGGTGGTGGATTCCGGATCGAATCCTTCCTCCTGACGCAGGCCCACCACGTGCTGAGAACCCTGCCAACCGCTGGTGTACTGGCCGCGGGCGGTGGACTTGGAGAAAGGCCCCACGGGGTGGGTCGCTCGGAGCACTTTGAGCTTTTCAGACTGCAGCTCGGTAGGGCTAAACTCCACCGGCTCTTCCATAGCCACCAATGCCAGTAGTTGCAGCAGGTGGTTTTGCATCACGTCGCGTGCGGCGCCAATGCCGTCGTAGTAGCCGGCGCGTCCGCCCAACCCAATGTCTTCTGCCATCGTGATCTGCACGTGGTCGATGTAGTGGCTATTAAACAGCGGATCGAACAACTGGTTGGCAAAGCGCAGCGCCAAGATGTTCTGCACTGTTTCCTTGCCTAGGTAGTGGTCTATGCGGAAAACGCTGGACTCGGGGAATACGCTGTTGACGATTTCGTTGAGCTCGCGGGCGGAGCGTTCGTCGTGCCCGAAGGGCTTTTCGATGACCACGCGGCGCCATCCACCTGATTCGTTGCCATCGGCTAGGCCACTGCGTTCCAACTGGTTACAGACGTTGGTGAAGTGCTCGGGAGGCACAGACAGGTAGTACGCCCAGTTCCCTGCGGTACCACGGGTTTCGTCGATCTCGCGGGTCTTGGCCGCGAGATCATCGAAGGCCTCGTCAGTGACGAAATCGCCCTTGACGAAAAAGATGCCTTCCGCCAGACGCTCCCATACTTCTTCGCGCCAGTGGGTACGAGCGCGCTCCTGGACGGCCGTCTTGACCTGGGCCTCGAACTCTTCCTTGGTCCAATCGCGGCGTCCGTAGCCCACCATGCTGAAGCCAGCGGGGAGCAAACCTCGATTGGCGAGGTCATAGACGGCAGGAAGGAGCTTTTTGCGCGCCAAGTCGCCGGTCACTCCAAAGATCACGAGGCCGGAAGGACCTGCAATGCGGGGGAGACGCTTATCGAATTCGTCACGCAGGGGGTTGTGCCACTGCTCGGGATCCGGAGTTAACATGCCGATAACTATATTACTTATTCAGCTGGAGACTAATCGTCTGCAGCAGCTCGTCCCACGAGTCCACGAACTTTTGCACACCTTCGTCTTCGAGGACTTCCCACACGTCGCACAGATCGATGCCGATCTCATCAAGATCGTGGAAAATCTGCTGGGCACTGTCCACGTTCGGTGCCAGTGCATCGTCGTGGACTTCGCCGTGATCGATGGTCGCATCCAAGGTGTCTTCAGGCATCGTGTTGACAGTGTTGGGTCCGGCCAACTCGGTCACGTACATGGTGTCTGGGTAGTCCGGGTTCTTCACCGAGGTCGACGCCCACAGCGGGCGCTGAATACGTCCTCCCTTGTCTTCAAGCGTCTTCCATTCCGGGTTTTTCACCAGGATGTCTTGGAAAGCTGCATAGGCCATCCGTGCATTGGCGATACCGGCCTTGCCCTTGAGCTGGTTGGCTGCATCGCTGCCAATCGTGTCCAGGCGCTTGTCGATTTCAGAGTCCACGCGGGACACGAAGAAGCTGGCCACGGAGTGGATCTTGGAGATGTCATGTCCATTGCTCTCTGCCAGCTTGATTCCGTCGACGAACGCCTGCATAACTTGGCGGTAACGTGCCACGGAGAAGATCAGAGTGACGTTCACGCTAATTCCGGCACTAAGCACATCGGTGATGGCTGGAAGGCATTCTTCCGAGGCGGGAATCTTCACCATGAGGTTGTCGCGCTCAACCGCTCCGGCAAGGTCCTTGGCCTGGGCAACAGTAGCCTCGCGGTCACCTGCTAGACGTGGATCGACTTCCAATGACACGCGACCGTCCTTGCCCTCGGTGGCGTTGAAGATAGGCGCGAAGACATCACAGGCTGCGCGCACGTCGTCAATGGCCATGGCAAACACTGCGGAACTGGCTGGAACCTTCTGTTCGGACAGTTCACTGATCTGCGCGTCATAGGCAGTGCCTTGGGACATCGCCTTGGCGAAGATCGCTGGGTTGGTAGTCACTCCCACCACGCCCTTGTTCTCAATGACGTCGGCGAGGTTGCCGGACTCAATCCGATTGCGAGACAGGTCATCCAGCCAAACAGACGTTCCCACCTGTTCCAGATCGCTCACCGGCTGGGGAGGGGTGAGGGCTTCGGGCTGCGGAATGCGTGGTGACACTGGAGTATTCATGCTGACCTTTCACGACGGGGGCTAACGTTCGATGGTAATGAAAAACCCTCCGCCTCGACAGGGAGGGGAGGGTTACACAGCGTCAGTCACGCTGCGGTTAGGCCTCGCGGGATTCCCTCGCTGCTGCAACTACAGCGTCTGCGGTGATACCGAACTCCCTGAACAATGTCTGGTAGTCAGCGGAAGCACCGTAATGCTCCAAGGACACGTTCCGGCCCTTGGTGCCGGTGAAGCGGAACCACGGCATGGCGATACCGGCCTCCACGGACACGCGGACAGTGACTTCTGGAGGAAGCACGGAATCGATGTATGCCTGATCCTGCTCGAGGAACCATTCCATACATGGAACGGAGACCACGCGAGTTGGGATGGACTCACCTTCGAGAGTCTCAGCGGCTTCTACGGCCAGCTGCACCTCGGAGCCGGTCGCCAGAAGGATCACCTCCGGCGTGCCGGAGGATGCCTCGCGCAAGATGTAGGCACCGCGTGCCACACCTTCGGCCGCCTTATCCTTGGTTCCCTCCAGCACAGGTACGTTCTGGCGAGTCAACACCAGGGCCTTCGGTGACTCAGGAGCCTTCAGCGCCTGCACCCAACCGGCAGCGGTTTCATTCGCATCCGCCGGACGGATGACGTACAGGTGAGGGATCGCTCGCAGGGCAGCGAGGTGCTCAACAGGCTGGTGGGTCGGGCCATCTTCGCCCAGACCAATCGAGTCGTGGGTCCACACGTGGTAGACGTCGGACTTCATCAACGCGCCCAAACGAACCGCACCGCGGGCGTAATCGGAAAACTGCAGGAACGTCGCGCCGTAGGGGCGTGTTGGTCCGTGCAAGGCGATGCCGTTGAGGATCGCTGCCATCGCGTGCTCGCGAATGCCGAAGTGCAGGTTGCGGCCGCCGGGCTCGGCAGTGAACTTGCGGGTGGTGATGGCCTCAGGGCCGAAGGATGAGGAACCCTTGATGATGGTGTTGGTGGAGCCGGCGAGATCGGCGGAGCCACCCCACAGCTCAGGCATAGCTGCACCCAAGGCCTGCAAGCTGGCCTCGGAGGCCTTCCGGGTGGCGATGGACTCGCCAGCTTCCCACGTAGGAATGTCCGCAGTGAGATCAGCAGGCAGCTCGCGAGCGAAAAGACGATCAAAGAGCTGCTTGTTCTCTGGGTTTGCCTCAGCCCACTTGTCAAACTGCTCATTCCACTCAGCGTGTGCATCAGACCCGCGCTGCTGCAGCTCGCGGGTATGGTTGATGACGTTGTCCTCAACAGGGAATGGCTGGTCTGTGAAGCCCAGCTCCTGCTTGATCTCGCTGATCTCCTCGGCACCCAGCGCCGCTCCGTGGGATGCACCCGTGTTCATGGCGTTCGGTGCAGGGTAGGCGATCACAGAGCGCAGGCGGATGAACGTGGGGCGAGAGGTTTCGGCCTGTGCCTTCTCCACGGCATCGAGAATGCCCTCTACATCCTCGCCGGTCACCTCAAGGGTCTGCCAACCGTACGCCTCGTAGCGCTTCACCACGTCCTCATTAAAGGCGATGGTGGTCTCGTCCTCGATGGAGATGCCGTTGTCATCCCAGAAGACGATGAGGTTGCCCAACTGCTGGGTGCCGGCGATGGAGCTAGCCTCGCCCGTCACACCTTCCTGCATATCGCCATCGGAAGCGATGACGTAGATGTAGTGATCGAAAGGGGACTGACCTTCAGCAGCGTTTGGGTCGAACAGTGCGCGCTCGCGGCGAGAAGCCATCGCCATGCCCACCGCAGAAGCTAGTCCCTGTCCCAGTGGCCCGGTGGTGATCTCCACCCCGTCGGTGTGGTGCACCTCAGGGTGGCCAGGGGTCTTAGAACCCCACGTGCGCAGAGCCTGCAGGTCTTCCACCTCGAGGCCAAAACCACCCAAGTACAGCTGGATGTACTGCGTCAGGGAAGAGTGTCCGGCGGAAAGGACGAAGCGATCGCGTCCCACCCAGTGCGGATCACGTGGGTCGTGGCGCAGAACGCGCTGGTACAAGGTGTAAGCCAAAGGCGCCAGGCTCATTGCGGTGCCTGGGTGGCCGGATCCGCACCGCTCCACGGCATCTGCAGCCAGCACGCGGGTGAGGTCGACAGCACGAGTGTCCGTCTCGGTCCAATCTTCGGGGTAATTGCGTACGGTGAGGGCTGCAAGTTCAGGGGAGAGAGTCACTGAATTCGCCTTTCTGCAGACACAGTCAAGAGTCCGTCAAGTTGTGGAAAACGCTGTTACTCCAACTATTTTAGAGTCTCTTAAGCTTCATCGTGGCCAACGGTGGCCTGTTTCTTGTCTCGCTTGTCCTCGGGTAGCGTAGATAGGACGATTGAGCAGGTTGCGCAAAGTGGAGAAAAGTGAGGCGAGACGCTCGGTGAATAGGTTCGCTGACACAGTCAAGGCATACGTTGCTTTGACGAAACCTAGGGTCATTGAATTGCTCCTAGTCGCGGCAATCCCGACGATGCTTCAGGCCGAACGAGGCGAAGTGAACTTCGGGCTCATCCTGCTCACCCTAGTGGGTGGCTGGATGGGCGCAGCATCCGCAAACACCTTCAACATGGTGGCGGATTATGACATTGACCAGAAGATGCGCCGCACCAGGCGCCGTCCGTTGGCCAAGGAATCCGTGTCCTTACGCAGCGCGACCATCTTTGGCTGGGTGTTGATGATCGCCAGTTTCCTCTGGCTGTGGCTGCTGGCGCATTCCTTGCTCGCAGGCTTTTTCATCCTGTTGACCATCTGGTTCTACGTTTACGTGTACACCAAGTGGCTGAAGCGCCGGACCTGGCAGAACGTTATTTGGGGCGGCGCTGCAGGCTGCATGCCAGTTGCTGTTGGCTGGGCCGTGATCACGGATAACAACGGTGGTGCACTGTCTGCTGGTTGGCATTCCTGGGCACAGGCGCTGATCTTATTCATGATCGTGTTCTTCTGGACTCCGCCGCACACCTGGGCTCTCGGCATGCGTTACCGCGAGGATTACGAGGCCGCGGGCGTACCAATGATGCCCGTCGTCAAGCCACCCCTCGAGGTCACCCGCCAGATCCTGCTTTACACCTGGGCCACAGTGATCACCTCGCTGCTGTTGGTACCCGCCGCCAGCTGGATTTACGCGGCAGCTGCCGTGGCCAGCGGTTTGTGGTTCATCATCATGGCCACGCGCCTGCACAGCGGCGTGACGAAGGGCACCCCGGTCAAGCCGATGCAGTTGTTCTTCCTGTCCAACAACTACTTGTCGGTTCTCTTCGTTGCCCTTTCTGTCGACGCCGTGCTTGGCTGGGACAACTTCTTTACCATCGTTTCTGGTTCTTAATAGCCAAGGAGGGCTGCACAGTGCGGCCCATCACGAAAGCCCCTTCCACCCGGAATATTCTTTGCCCGGGAGAAGGGGCTTCGTAGTTAAGTCACTGGCTAGCGCAGAGTCACTGAGAACCTAGCTGTTGGCGTGATAATCGACGCGATTGAGGAGCTTGGCGTCGGCAAATGGAGAGCCTGTATGCGCCGCATCGCCGCCCAGAAGACGACTACGCTGCGCCCACAACAACCCGGTCACCAAAGTGGTCAGGCCGGAACCGAGGACGTGGACGGGAACCGTCCAGGTGGGCACGCCCAGCCAGTACTGGACGATGCCAATCGCACCCTGCAGCACGATGGCGCCCACGAGCCACACGGCGGTGACCTTGAGGTTGCGCCCCACTTGGAGGGCGAAAAGACCCGCCAGCAGGCCCACAGTGATACCCAAGTAGAGGTACATGCCATGGGCGTGAATGTGCGCAATCTCTATCAGCGGGAACTGAAAACGGTGCTCGGGGAGGATGGCCTCGTCGCCGGCGTGCGGGCCGGCGCCCGTGACCAACGTGCCCGTGATCAGAACCAACGCAAGTGCGACTGCAGAACCGTGAGCCAGTGCGGTTAGAGGGCCAGGCATCAGTGCTACGCGCTCACCGTCATCGGGCTCACCAATGCGAACCACAAGGACAGCCGCGAAGAACACCAACAGCATGGACGGCAGGAAGTGCAGCGCCACGACCCACCACGTCAGGTCCATCCGCACGGAGATGCCACCGATGACCGCCTGAGCGATGATGCCCAAGCCCTGCACAAAGGCCATGTTGAGGATGGAAAGCCTGCGCGCGGCGCGAAGCACCGCGATGAAGGCCACCAGTGCTGCGATGATCAGCACAAAGGTCAGCATTCGGTTGCCGAACTCGATGGCTTGGTGAATCCACGGGGCGGCACCAGCAGTGGGGAACAGGGAGCCCGGGTGGCACTCGGGCCACGTGTTGCACCCCAAGCCAGAGCCCGTCACGCGAACCAGGGAACCGGTGAATGTGATGCCGGTTTGGCAGATCAACAAGATGATGGCCAGGATCCGCTGGGTACGGACCGTCGGAATTTTCACGGGGCGCGGAAACCCAAACGAGTTATCCAGATCGTGGAGCCGAGCATAAAAGCGATCGAGCCCCCGTGCCAGCGGGTTTTCCTGAAGTTGCGCGCGTTCTCGCATAGTTTGAACCACGCTTCCTAGCCTATCGCCGATGCTGGCTGGTACCCAATTCCCCATTCAGGGGAAATCTGGGGAGGTAGCGAATGCGCTAACCCGGCTGGGCTTTTTCGCTATCAGTATGAGCGAGACAAGTGGGCGTGAAGATTAGTCAGTGTCCATGGTGAAGCTGAACAGCTTGAACGTCAGGCCGATTCCCACCACAGACCAGACCAGCAAAATGAGCACGGAAATCACGTCAAAGCGTCCCTCATTGAGCGCTGCGGAGAAGCCATCGGTCAAAGCAACAGACGGAATGATCTTCATCAGTTGGGAAGCGGAATCGCTGAGACCATCAGCCATAGTGGTAAATACAGCCGCGCCAAGGAAGATGAACCAGATGGTGTTCGCCAGCGCCAACACCATCTCAGAGCTCAGTGTTCCGCCCAGCAGCAACCCGAAACTAGTGAATGCTGCCACTCCGCATACGCCCACCACCACGGCAAAAACGATGCCGGTCAGGTCTGGACGCCACCCCAAAAGAGCGGCCACCACACTGAGGATCACCACTTGCACGGAGACCACAACAGCAACCGCGCACACCTTTCCGCCGATCAAGGCCCAGGTAGGGACACCGGAAGCGCCAATGCGCTTCAACGCACCATATCGGCGATCAAAAGCCACAGCGATTGCCTGGCCAGTAAACGAAGCACCCATCAGCGCAATGGCCAGCGTCATCGGATAGACAGCCTGCACGTTGCGATCTTGAATCAAACCCGGCAGCACAGACAGGCCGACGAGCATCACCAAGGGAATCACCAGGGACAGCAATTGCTGCTCGCCGTGACGCAGAAACAAAATGGATTCCATCGTGGCCTGAGCCTGCAGAATTTTGGCGGGCTTGGCAGGCCGCGAATCTGGGGTGAAGGTGCCCGGCTCAAAGCGGCTAGGTACGGATGTGGATTGGCTCATTAGCGGATCTCCCGTCCCGTAATGAAGAGGAAAATATCTTCCAAACTTTGCTTGTTCACATTGAGATCCCGGATCAGCACGTCCTGTTCTGCCACAGCAGCGGCGATTTCTGCCACGCCACGAGGGGTTACCTCCGCCACTTCAATGCGCACGGTAGTGGGGTCCTCCTCCTCCGCAGACACTGCGAAACCAGGAAGGCGTGGCGAGAGCTTGTTCGTCAGCTGTTGAGCATCCACGGGTGAATCCGTCTGCAGAATCACCTGGTGTAATTCCGCGCCGCCTTGTCCAGCACTGCTGGTCAGCTCCGCAGGAGTTCCCTGCGCCACCACGGTTCCGCGATCCACGATGACCACCCGGTCCGCCAGAGCCTCTGCCTCATCCATCAGGTGTGTGGTCAGTACTACGGTCACGCCATCCCTTCGCAGCGAGCGCACCAGATCCCAGACCACCAGTCGCGACTGGGCATCCAGACCTGCCGTGGGTTCGTCGAGGAAAATCAGTTCTGGCCGTCCGACAAGAGCGCAGGCCAGGGAGAGACGTTGTTGTTGGCCGCCGGACAGGCGTCGGTACGGGGTCTTGATGTACGACGCCATGCCCACCGTCTCTAACAGCCAATCCACGTCCAAAGGATTGTCTGAATACGAGGCCACGAGGCGGAGCATCTCTCCGACACGAACTCCCGGGTAGGCTCCGCCACCCTGGAGCATCACGCCAATGCGGCCGCGAACCTCATCAGTGTGAACACAAGGGTCTAAACCGAAAACGCGGACGCTGCCTGCGTCGGGAGATAAGAAACCTTCGCACAATTCCACGGTGGTGGTCTTACCCGCGCCGTTGGGCCCAAGGAGTGCCAAGACCTCGCCGCGATTGACGTGGAGATCCAGGCCATCGACGGCGGTTTCCTCACCAAATCGCTTGACCACGGAATGCAAGCTCAGGACCAGTGCGGAATCCTCCGCGCTGCTTCGCGTGTTCTTGTGGGAGCTGTCATCGGTCACGGTGAATCACCTTACCGCGTTGCCTTTACGACGTTTCAATGCCCGTAGTTGGGTGCCTTCCCAGTATTGTCCTGTTTTCAGCGCAGCAGATAGTTCCGGGTTGGCCCTGCTGATAATCCAGGCTAGGAGAGCGACCGCGGCGAAAATGCCCACGAACATGGCGTAGATATAAAACACGGTTCCCGGTGGCAGGCTCAAACCCTTGGGCAAGATAAAAAAGCTAAACGCCACGGAGTATCCGGAGACCAACCATATAAAGAAATCCCTATTGGCCCAGGCTGCGAGCGGGAAGATCGCCCAAAGCAGGTACCAAGGGTGGACTACGGGGAAGAAGATAACTAGGCAGAACATCGACACGCCGAGCCCGCCCGTGGGGTGAATGCGGCTCTTGAACGTGGCCCACAGCATGCGGCTCACCCACGCCAGGCCCACCACAATGCCCAGCGCTCGGAACACGGACAGGGCAACTGCCTGGTGGTCGCCCAAGCCCAGCAACATGCCGAGTAGCGCCGAGGCCAAGCCAGTGACCGTAGATACGGACATCCACGAAACGATTTCCGCAGCACCACCCTGGGAGAGCACCCATCCGAAACCTACGCCGGTGAGCAAGGACAAAAGCACCGAAACGCTCACGGCAATCAGCGCAGAAAGTACCGCGGCCTTCAGCAGATCGATGATGGTTGCCCCCAACCAGAGGGCGATGGCCACACCGGCGAAGCCTAGGGCGAGGAATGCCGTGACCTTAATGAGCCCCGCACACGTGATGACCGACAGACCTGCCAGGATCAGTATCCACCTGCTCAGGGCGGGGCGGGGCAGCTCATCCACTCCGCGCAGCACAAGTTCCAAGCCGGCGAGCATGAGGCCCAGCATGAGCGCTTCATTATGGATTCCGCCCACGAGGTGCAGGATCGCCAGGGGATTGAGAATGCCCAGCCACATGGCTGTTTGGGGCGCGACGCGGCAGCGCTTAGCCAAGCGCACGAGAGCCCAGCTGGCAAGCGCCAGCCCGAGCACTGCCACGGTTCGGTGAAGCAACACTGCCCAAAGAATCTGGTCCTGAGTAATCCAGGAAATAACCGCGCTGTATCCCATGGCGATCGGACCATAAGGCGAAGGGGAGTGGCTCCACATCAAAGGCACGGAGCGTGCGAGGGGATCTTGTGCACCCAGCAGATCCACGGGACCTGCCGAATAAGGATCCCATCCGCGCGCGCTGATGGAGCCCTGTGCCAGGTAAGAGTAAATATCCTGGGTGAACAGGGGAGCCGTGAAGATCAACGGCAATACCCACAGAGCAAAGGTGCGCCACAGCACTCGCAGCGGAATCAGCTCCGCGGCCCGCGTCGAAGTCTCTACGCAGAACCTGGCGAGAAGTATCCAGGCAATAACCAGCATCGCAATTCCGAAGAACACCAACACGGTGGAGGAGTGCAACATGCGGTTCAGAAACACCACCATGCCGATTTTCCACCCGAGGTTTTCTACGACAGGCCAGGCGCCGGCGCCCCAACCGCCCACGGCAATCATGAGGGAACCGACGGTGCCGAGGATCATGGCGATGCGCAATCGCAGCTGGTGCGTGGAGCCCACCGGCCACGAAGATCCCTGGTACGGAAAAGACGAGCCGCTGGGCCGGTCCTCGTGCAACTGCGCCGAGCGCGAACCTGCTTGACCCACGTGAGGGAGCTGCGATTTCAGTGCGCGCAGCGGATGGATGGAGCGCGCTGCTGCCCGAGACCGATTCGATGCCATGAATGAGGAGTCTACTTCGTGAGAAGACAAAGAGTCCCTAGCGACTTAAACGAGCCCGGCAATCACGGGCGAATTCTTAGGAAAATGCGCCGGAGGGAAAGGCTACCCTTAGTGGACACATGGAATTATTTACGTAACATTCATGTTGTCTAATCATGAGCGGCAACGGTCCCGACAGTGTGGGACTTTCGGGTGAAACCTTAAAAGGTCAACCCCACGAAAGTAGCACAGTGTTTCGAGCGTTCCTTCTCGCCGTCTTGACGAAACAGTAGAGAAACGAGGTGTCAGTCCAGTGAGCGATCACGATACTCGGCACCGCATTATGCTCCACGTTCTTCGCCACGGACCGATTAGTGCCACGGACATTGCCGAGGAATTTGGCCTTACTGCAGCCGGCGTGCGGCGCCATCTCGATAACATCGTGGCTGATGGCCACGCGGAAATCGTGACGGTGTCTCGTTCTGGCCAGCGCGGTCGTCCCGCCAAAATGTTCCGCCTGACCGACGCCGGCCGTAGGCACTTCGGCCATGATTACGACACCCTGGCGCTTTTGGCGCTCCGGGCCCTCAAACAGACCGGTGGAGAAGCTGCGGTAGAAAACTTTGCCGCACAGCGTATCCATCAGTTGCTCGAGGACTTGGACGTTGACCAAGTGCGCCAGCTCGAGACGAACGACAGTGGGGACGCAACGTCTTCCACTGCCACTACGCGAGCTGAATCTTCAGACGAAGAAGACGATGTCGTGGGCAAGGCTCGCGCCATCGCTGACGCACTCACTGACCGTGGCTACGCCGCGACGGTGGATAACTCAGCCGGTGGCGTGCAGATTTGTCGCCATCATTGTCCGATCCAGGATGTCGCGCAAGAGTTCCCTGAACTGTGCGCGGCGGAACACCGGGTGGTTGCGGAACTACTCGGGCAACATACTCAGCCGCTGGCAACTATCGCTGACGGCAACGGTATCTGCACCACCCACATTCCGCTGACAACCATTCACCCTTCCCCGACGAAGGAAAGATAGGAAATGACTCAAGCAGCACAGCAACCGCAGACAGATGAAGAGATCATCAACTCAATCGGAGCCTATGGCTACGGTTGGCACGATTCCGACAGCGCTGGCGCATCCGCACGACGCGGCCTGAACGAGGACGTTGTACGGGATATTTCCGCCAAGAAGAACGAGCCAGAGTGGATGCTCAACCGTCGCCTCAAGGCGCTCGGGATCTTCGACAAGAAGCCAATGCCAACGTGGGGCGCAGACCTCTCCGGTATTGACTTCGACAACATCAAGTACTTCGTGCGCTCCACCGAGCAGCAGGCCGCTTCCTGGGAGGATCTCCCTGAGGAAATCCGAAACACCTACGACAAGCTGGGCATCCCCGAGGCGGAGCGTCAGCGCTTGGTCGCAGGTGTGGCCGCACAGTACGAGTCCGAGGTGGTCTACCACCAGATTCGCGAGGATCTGGAGAGCCAGGGTGTCATCTTCGTGGACACCGATACCGGCTTGCGTGAGTACCCAGAGCTGTTCGAGGAGTACTTCGGCTCGGTCATTCCAGCAGGCGATAACAAGTTCTCCGCACTGAACACCTCTGTGTGGTCCGGTGGCTCCTTCATCTACGTGCCCAAGGGCGTGCACGTAGACATCCCACTGCAGGCTTACTTCCGCATCAACACGGAAAACATGGGTCAGTTTGAGCGCACCCTGATCATCGTCGACGAAGATGCCTACGTGCACTACGTCGAGGGTTGTACCGCACCGATCTACAAGACTGACTCCCTGCACTCCGCAGTGGTGGAGATTGTGGTCAAGAAGGGCGGCCGTTGCCGCTACACGACCATCCAGAACTGGTCTAACAACGTTTACAACCTGGTTACCAAGCGCACCAAGTGTGAAGAAGGCGCCACGATGGAGTGGGTCGATGGCAACATCGGCTCCAAGGTCACCATGAAGTACCCAGCTGTCTGGATGACCGGCCCCTACGCCAAGGGCGAGGTCCTCTCCGTAGCATTCGCTGGCGAGGGACAGTTCCAGGACACCGGCGCCAAGATGGTGCACATGGCTCCGCACACCTCCTCCAACATCGTGTCCAAGTCTGTGGCACGCTCCGGCGGACGCGCTGCATACCGCGGTCTGGTGCAGGTCAACAAGGACGCACACCACTCCGCATCCAACGTGGAATGCGACGCCTTGCTGGTCGATTCCATCTCCCGTTCGGACACATACCCATACAACGACATCCGCAATGACCACGTGACCCTGGGTCACGAGGCCACGGTGTCTCAGGTCTCCGAGGATCAGCTGTTCTACCTCATGTCTCGTGGCATCGAGGAAGACGAGGCCATGGCGATGATCGTGCGTGGATTCGTAGAGCCCATCGCCAAGGAGCTCCCAATGGAGTACGCCCTGGAACTGAACCGACTGATTGAACTGCAGATGGAAGGATCGGTGGGTTAAGACCTATGACCACCCCACTTACTGAAACAGAAGCCACGATTAACCCGGTCAAGGCTGGTACTGAGCACCAGACCAAGGGCGATCGTTTCTCCTCTTTCGACATCAACGACTTCTCCGTGCCACGCGGCAAGGACGAAGACTGGCGGTTCACTCCTCTGCGCCGCCTGCGTGGCTTACACGACGGAACCGCAGCGGAGGGCCAGCGCGCCCAGGTATCCGTGGATCTTCCAGATTCCGGCGCTACCTACTCCGAGCTGGAGCCCACGGACGAGCGCGTGGGTCGCGCTGGTGCTCCGGTGGACCGCGCCGCTGCACAGGCGTGGACCAACACGAACGTGGCGGACTACGTCCACATTGAAAAGGACGCAGTGCTGGACAAGCCGGTGACGGTCACCGTCACCGGTGCAGGCGAGGACAAGGTGTCCTACGGAACGCTGGTCATTGAGTTGGACACCCACGCAGAAGCAGTGGTGATCGTTCGCTACGAAGGCTCTGGCGCACACTCGGACAACATCGAGTTTGTCGTCGGCGATGGGGCAAAACTGACCACCGTGGTGATGGAGGATTGGGCACGCGATGGCGTGCACCTGTCCAACTCCCACATCCAGGTGGGTCGCGATGCAACCGTGCGCCACTACTACGCGGCCTTCGGTGGCGAAATTGCTCGCTCCGTGCCTCACGTGCGCTACACCGCACCAGGTGGAGACGCCGAACTGCTGGGACTGTACTTCGCCGATGCCGGCCAGTACTTCGAGCAGCGCCTGCTAGTGGACCACTCCATCAAGAACTGCCGCTCCAACGTGCTCTACAAGGGCGCGCTGCAGGGTGAGCCTTCCAAGGGTCACGAGTCCCGCGACGCACGCACCGCGTGGATCGGCGACGTCCTGATCCGCCCGGAGGCAACCGGCACGGACACCTACGAGAAGAACAACAACCTGCTGCTTACCGAAGGTGCACGCGCAGATTCCGTTCCTAACCTCGAGATCCAGACTGGTGAGATTGTCGGCGCCGGCCACGCAGCCACTGTGGGCCGTTTCGACGACGAGCAGATGTTCTACATGCAGTCCCGCGGCATCCCCGCCGCAGCTGCCAAAATGCTCATCGTCCGCGGCTTCTTCACCGACGTGATCAAGCGCATCCCGCTGGAATCCATCCGCGAGACGCTGGAAGAAAAGGTGGAGCGCGAGCTGGAGAACACGGTTCTCTAACCACTTCATGCTCGCGGCTCACCCCGCGCACTAACCCTTTTTCACCACTTACAGACTCACAAGGAAAGTCCTACTAACTATGAGCACTCTGGAAATCAAGAACCTGCACGCACAGGTTGTCCCAGCCGATGAGAACGAGGCTCCAAAGCCCATCCTGCACGGCGTGAACCTGACCATTAACTCCGGCGAGACCCACGCCATCATGGGCCCTAACGGTTCCGGCAAGTCCACCTTGTCTTATGCCATCGCTGGCCACCCACGCTACGAAATCACCGAGGGCGAGGTGCTGCTGGACGGCGTGAACCTGCTGGACATGGAAGTTGACGAGCGCGCTCGCGCTGGCCTGTTCCTGGCCATGCAGTACCCCACCGAGGTGCCTGGCGTATCCATGGCTAACTTCCTGCGCTCCGCGGCATCCGCCGTGCGTGGCGAGGCTCCCAAGATCCGCGAGTGGGTCAAGGAAGCCCGCGGTGCGATGGAAGAGCTGTCCATCGACCCATCCTTCTCCGAGCGTTCCGTCAACGAAGGCTTCTCCGGTGGCGAGAAGAAGCGCCACGAGGTGCTGCAGCTGGGTCTGCTCAAGCCTAAGTTCGCCGTGCTCGACGAGACGGACTCCGGCCTGGACGTGGATGCCCTGCGCATCGTGTCCGACGGCATCAACCGCTACAAGGAGCGCGAGAACGGCGGCGTGCTGATGATCACCCACTACCAGCGCATCCTGAACTACGTGAAGCCAGACCAGGTGCACGTTTTCTCCAACGGCCGCATCGTAAAGTCCGGTGGCCCAGAGCTGGCAGAAGAGCTGGAGAAGTCCGGCTACGAGCAGTTCGCCTAAGCTGCCCGAAAATCCACGACAGAAAGAAGTCACAGTTATGAACACATCATTGGACACAGCCGAAGTCAGGAAAGATTTCCCTATCCTGTCCCGCACCGTCCGTGATGGCCGCCCGCTCGTCTACCTAGACTCCGGTGCGACCTCACAGCGCCCGGTGCAGGTATTGGATGCGGAACGCGACTTCTTGATCACCCACAATGCCCCAGTACACCGCGGGGCATACGAAATCGCTGAAGAGGCCACGGACGCCTACGAGGATGCCCGAGAGGACATCGCAGCGTTCGTCGGCGCGGAAGATCATGAGATCGCGTTCACCAAGAACGCCACCGAAGCCCTGAACGAGGTGGCCTACATCTTGGGCGATCCTCGTTCCGGCGAGTTCACGGTCACTGCCGGCGATGAGATCGTCATCTCAGAGCTGGAGCACCATGCAAATCTGGTGCCGTGGCAGGAGCTGGCGCAGCGCACGGGCGCAACCCTGCGTTGGTACTCCGTAACCGAGGACGGTCGCATTGATCTGGACAGCTT
The DNA here is from genome assembly GCF_900232865.1 of Corynebacterium dentalis. Classification (GTDB taxonomy): domain Bacteria; phylum Actinomycetota; class Actinomycetes; order Mycobacteriales; family Mycobacteriaceae; genus Corynebacterium; species Corynebacterium dentalis. The sequence goes on from NZ_OCTS01000005.1 coordinate 185,725, forward strand.
GGATCTGAACGAGAACACCAAGGTCGTGGCCTTGACTCATCAGTCCAACGTGACCGGTGCGGTTCTCGATGTGGATGAGGCCGTGCGCCGCGCGCGTGCCGTGGGTGCCCTTTTTGTTCTCGACGCCTGCCAGTCCGTTCCCCACATGCCCGTAGATTTCCACGCTCTCGATGTGGACTTCGCAGCATTTTCCGGCCACAAGATGTTGGGTCCCAACGGCGTGGGCGTGCTCTACGGCAAGGAGTCCATCCTGAAGACCTTGCCACCGTTTTTGACCGGTGGCTCCATGGTGGAAAAGGTGACGATGGAAAAGACCACGTTCACCGAAGCTCCACAGCGATTCGAAGCCGGAACCCAGATGACCAGCCAGGTCGTGGGGTTGGCCGCAGCGGTGCGTTACTTGCGCGAGCTGGGCATGGACAACGTCAAGGCGCATGAAAATGAGCTGACCGCCTACGCCCTGGAAAAGATCACTGCGATTGAGGGACTGCGATTGGTGGGCCCTGCAGAAGCCGTGGATCGCGGTGCGTCGATAAGCTTCGTGGTGGAAGGCATTCACCCGCACGATCTGGGCCAGGTGCTGGACGATCGTGGCGTGTGCATCCGCGTGGGGCACCACTGCGCATGGCCTGTGCACACCTGCATGGGCGTGCAGGCCACCGCGCGCGCCAGCTTTTATATCTACAACACCCGCGAGGAAGTAGATGCCCTGGCGGAGGCGATCGTGCACGCACAGAAGTTCTTCGGAACCGTAGAAGACTAAGACGATAGGCGAGTAGGCAACAGTCATGAAGCTGGAATCGATGTACCAGGAAGTCATCCTGGATCACTACAAGCACCCGCAGCACGCGGGCTTGCGTGATCCGTTTAACGCCGAGGTACACCACGTCAACACCTCGTGTGGCGATGAACTCACGCTGCGCGTCACGCTCAGCGATGACCTCAAGACCGTTCAGGATGTCTCTTATGACGCCACTGGATGTTCCATCAGCCAGGCGTCGACCTCGGTGATGGCGGAAGAGTTGGTGGGCAAGCCCGTCGACGAAGCGTTTGCCAAGCTGGCCGAGTTCGAGCGCATGGTCACCTCGCGCGGCAAGGTCGAAGGTGATGACGAGATCATTGGAGACGGCATCGCATTCGCCGGTGTGTCCAAGTACCCGGCACGCGTGAAGTGCGCGCTGCTGGGGTGGAAGGCATTTGAGGCCGCAGCCTACGATGCCGGCGCACAGCCCGCCAAGCAAGACTAGAAATTCCTCACCACAGCAGAAGAAACGAGTGAAACAATGACTGAACCGAACAGCAACCCTTCCGCACCGCAGATGGATCCCAACCCGATCAACGAGGTTCCGCAGCCTCCTGCTGAGCAGACTCAGGAGCAGCTGGAAATGTCCGGCAAGATCGAGGACTGCATGATGGACGTCATCGACCCTGAGCTGGGCATCAACGTGGTGGATCTCGGCTTGGTCTATGACACGTGGGTGGAGGATTCCACCGCCGTGGTGAACATGACTCTGACCTCGCCTGCGTGTCCTTTGACGGATATGATCGAGGATCAGGCCAATGCTGCCGTGGTGGGCACGCTGCAGGAGATCTCCGAGCTGCGTATCAACTGGGTATGGACTCCTGCCTGGGGCCCACAGATGATCAACGAGGAAGGCCGCGAGCAGCTGCGTTACTTGGGCTTCTCCGTCTAACTCAACCTATTTACCTGCAGCGACCCGGATCATGTGTCCGGGTCGTTTCCATATCGGTTGTAGGAACGGGTGGTTAAATCCCGTGAATCCGCGCAGTGCCCACATTGTCGCGGCCACGGCGAGGCCGTCGTGCCCGGTGAGGTAGGTCAGTTGCCGTTGGGCGCCGAGTTGGAAGAACGCATCGAAGAAGTCGCGCAGCGTGGTGTGGCTGGCCTGGCTGATGAGTTCTGCCCCTATCCGACGCAATGCTCGCGCAAGTTCCGCATTAGCCCGCCGAGCCACCCGGTGCGCATTCCTGCGGGAAAGCCGGGCCTTCCGCGGCTGATGCGTGCCTTCCTGGCTGGCGTGATCCTCCGCGATGCGATCAAGTAGCTGGTCTACCTGGTTCAACGCGGCGCCCACCGAGTAGCCCGTGGCGGGATTGATAAGGCCTGCTGCTGCGCCGAAATAGTAGCGCTGGCCTGGTGGGCACGCGTCCATGGGACTCGCGCCCGCCTTCCGCGTGCCCATGGGGATGACCACCACTTCGCGGTGGAATTCCCCGCGCTGGAATTGCTCGCGCAAAACCTTGCGCCACTCGGGCGCTTCCGCATCGAGACGTGCCTCCAGCCGCTGCGTGAGCTCATCGATGAGCTGACGCGGCGATGTCCGGGTGGCTAGGACCGTCTCCTCACACAAGATTCCCTCGTCCGTGGGTTGGATGTACAGGAAACTCGGGGGAGAGGGCGTGGGTTGTTGCCAATCCATAAAGGTGGCGAGGTTGGCGTCGGAAAAAAGATGACGGGGGAGCACATAACCCACCGCTACCTGCCAGAACACGCCGGTATCTGTGGGCGCTCCGGTGCAATCGATGACCACGCGATGCGGCGATCCGGTTGCGCTAGGCACGGTCCCGCGGCGAATCTTCGCAGTGCTCACCTCCACCTCGCGGCGTAGAGAATCCTTGTTCAGCATCGCGTAGGAATAGGCCAGCGGGCGCTCGCGATGCGTCACGGTGCGGGGCACGTAGGCGGGGGAGAAGAACCTTTGCCCCCACTCGGGCACCTCGGCCATCAGCGCCCCATACGTCGCGGGCCAGCGCGGTAATCTGCCCTCGGTCCGCACGCGAGGGTCCCAAGCCGTAACGTCCCACCCGCGTTCAGCGGCCCGAAGAGCAACGATGGCGCCGGCCGGACCCAGGCCAGCGATGTGCAGCACAACCATCTGACCGCTCCCGTTCCTCGACCCGGCTTAAGCAGGCACGATGCCTGCTCACAACAGGGGCAATGATAGCGTGGATCGTTGTGATTGTGACCGAAGACCTTGAAGTACGGGTGGGCGCCAGGACCCTGCTGGACGCACCCGGACAGCTGCTGCGCGTACAACCGGGGGACCGCATCGGGCTGGTGGGCCGCAACGGTGCAGGCAAGACCACGACGATGCGCATCCTCGCAGGTGAGGGCGAACCTTATGGCGGAAAAGTGATCCGCAGTGGCGAGTTTGGCTACCTTCCGCAGGATTCCAAGGAAGGCGATATCGAGCAGACCGCCCGCGATCGCGTACTCTCCGCGCGCGGGCTGGATCAGATTCGCCGCACCATGGATCGCCAGCAGGAGATCATGGAGACCACGGACAAGGACTCCGAACGGGACGCCGCGATTTCCAAGTACTCCCGCATGGAGGAGAAGTACTCCGCGCTGGGCGGCTACGAGGCGGACAGCGAGGCCGCACGTATCTGCGACGCCCTGGGCTTGGAAGAGCGCGTCCTGGACCAGCAACTCAAGACGCTCTCCGGTGGGCAGCGTCGTCGTGTGGAGCTGGCGCAGATTCTGTTTGCCGCCACCTCCGGCTCTGGGCGCTCCCAAACCACGCTGCTGCTGGACGAGCCGACCAACCACCTGGACGCAGATTCCATTACTTGGCTGCGCGACTTCCTGAAAAAGCACGAGGGCGGGCTGGTCATGATCAGCCACGATGTCGAGTTGCTGGAGGCCGTGTGTAACAAGGTCTGGTTCCTAGATGCCGTGCGCTCCGAGGCGGACGTCTACAACATGGATTGGAAGAAGTACCTGGATGCCCGGGCTACGGACGAGGCGCGTCGACGCCGCGAGCGCGCCAATGCGGAGAAGAAGGCCGGGGCCTTGAAGGAGCAGGCTGCGAAGCTGGGTGCCAAGGCTACCAAGGCTCGCGCCGCCAAGCAGATGACTGCACGCGCAGAGCGCATGATGGGCGAGTTGGACGAGGTGCGCGTGGACGATCGTGTGGCCACCATTTCCTTCCCAGAGCCTGCGCCGTGTGGCAAGACCCCGATGAACGCCAAGGGGCTGACCAAGATGTATGGCTCGTTGGAGGTTTTCGCTGGCGTGGATCTTGCCATCGATAAGGGCTCGCGCGTGGTGGTGCTGGGATTCAACGGTGCTGGTAAGACCACGTTGCTGAAGTTGTTGGCCGGTGTGGAGCGCGTGGATGGCGAAGGTGGCATCGTCTCCGGCTATGGCCTGAAGGTGGGTTACTTTGCCCAGGAGCATGACAACATTGACGGCGATAAGAGCGTGTGGCAAAACGCCATCGAGTCTTGCCCCGATGCCGGCGAGCAGGATCTGCGTGGCGTGCTGGGAGCGTTCATGTTCTCCGGAGATCAGCTGAATCAACCTGCTGGCACGCTCTCCGGTGGCGAGAAGACCCGACTGTCCCTGGCTACCTTGGTCAGCTCGCGAGCTAACGTGCTGCTGCTGGACGAGCCGACAAATAACCTGGATCCACAGTCCCGCGAACAGGTTTTGGATGCGCTGCGCACCTACGAAGGTGCCGTGGTGCTGGTGACGCACGACCCAGGAGCTGTGAAAGCCCTCGATCCAGAACGGGTCATCGTGTTGCCAGATGGCACAGAGGACCTGTGGAACGAGAGCTACATGGAGATCGTGGAATTGGCCTAGCGCCCAGGTGGCGCTGGCTTAGGGGGTCTAGCGAGTCTTGAGAAAGTCCCACACCACCTGGGCAGCAGCCGGGTTGGAGGGGAACCACGTGTGCTCGCCACCGTTGACTGAATACACCCGGGTCTGTCCGCCGGTAGGGCATCCGCCGAGGGTGTACATATCGGTGCGGCCATTGGAGGTGGGGTTGGTCAGCGCCGTACTGGTGCAACCGTTGCGGGTGCCGATGCGCTGCGCGGCTTGAGGAACGCTGAAGTAGTCCCCGCCGTGCGCGTTGGATCCGCCGCCATAGAGCATGTGATCATCGGCAGTTCCGTGGATGAGTAGCGTGTCCACCGCTCCGGCCAAACAGTTGCTCAGCGTGGGGTTGTAGTACGCCCCAGCCACGGACGCCACGGCAGTAAATGCGCCTGGTGCCTGGCATGCCAGGGAGACAGCCATGCCACCACCGTTGGACAGCCCGGTGGCGTACACGCGGGAGCTATCAACCTTGTACTGAGACTTGACCTTGCTCAGAATGGCCTGCACAAAGGCGACGTCCTGCCCGCGGCTGGTCTCGGCGTACTTGGGACCTTCCCACGCCTGAGCCTTTCCCTCTGGGTAGACGATGATGGCCTCTTGACCAGCCACGTTGTTCAGGTCCGCGTAACCGCGATACATGGTGGCATCGTGCTGCCAGCCGGCGAAGCCAAACAGCACGGGGTAGGACTTGGTGGGATCCATGGTCGCGGGAGTCTCGATCAGGTATTCCCGATTGCTCTGTCCTGCCACGTCCACTGCTGAACGAGTCAGGTTGGTTTGGCCCGGCACGGAAGGTACGGAGGGAGCTTGTCCGAGCTGATCGAGGATGCTGGCGATAACCTCCAGACTTCCCAGATCCACGCTGCCCAGGGTGGTTTGAGCATTCGCCGCAGGAGTGAATGCAGAGAATGCTAGAACTGTAGCGGCCGCCACTGATGCGATTTTCTTTAGATGCACGAAGGAATATTAAACCAAGCCACGGGCCTTAGCAGATGTTTTTGGCGGCGATGGGGGTATGAGGAGACTAGCCCCTGACTGCACCTTATGAGCGCAGGTCGCGGGCGTGCTGCACGAAGGCTCGGAGGATCGAATTCGACGCCGACGTGTCGTGTCCCCTGAGGTCGTCATAGACCTCATTCTGTCGCTCGGGGGAAAAGTATCCGGCATCTTCGTAGAAGCTCAGGCGGCGGGCGATGCGATCTCCGTCCATCTCTGGATGGAATTGGGTTGCCCAGACGTTGGATCCCATGCGGTACATGTGCACTGGACAGGTTGGGCCACCGGCCAAGAGCACCGCATTCTGCGGAAGCTGCAGCACGGAATCCTTGTGTCCGCCGAAGCCGAGGAATTCCTGTGGCAACTGGGCACAAAGTGGATCATTTGCCGCCTGTTCTGTCAGCGCGATCTTGGTGACTCCCGCTTCCTCGGCGAAGTCGGAGCCTACTTGGCCTCCCAAGTAGTGGGCGAACAGGCTCGCGCCGTAGCAGGTAGCGATGATGGGGAAGCGCTGGTGTTCCAGAGCTTTCTGAACAAACTCCACGAGGCGTTCCGAAACTGCCGGCTGCCATACAGCGTCGTAAGGCTTGGTGATGGTGAACGCGCTGCCACCAATGAACACCCCGTCCACGTCCGAAAAATCGCCGAGTTCACTGTCTGGCCGATCCAATACGCGCATATCCAGTTCTTCTGTACCGAGCCCGGACAGGGCGAGGAAATCGTCATATTCGGCATCGGCGATATGACGATTTTCGCGGAGGGCAAGCAGTACGAACTTCACGCAAGCAACATTAACAGACAGCTTGGTCTACCAAAGAAACGTCCGAGTAGTTACATCCCCGGTCGGGGACCCACCGCATTCAGTGCAGCCCTGATCTGTGCCTTTGCCAGATCCGTGGAGATAGTCGCAGACTCCTGATTCCCGCTGACCCAGCGGGCGACGGTCCATCCGTTGTTAAATTCCGGCTCGCCGTGATCCAGCGGGCCGTCCATCATCTTTAAGTCCAGGGGCACACCCCGATGAGAGGCCGGAGCGGAGAATTCCCCGGAGGTAAAGCGAAAAGGCTCCGAGCCATCAGTGGGGAAGACCTCCACTAGTGCCCGATAGCGGAAACGGACATCGTTATTCCGGACGTGATCCTCGCGATCATTGTTGTGCGAAGAATGCTGACGCACGCTACTAATCCACACGCCACCAACACGAGCAGGGGCATAGCTCAGCCAGCCATTGTTGAAGGCCTGGGAAATCATGGTGAGATTGGCGCGTCGGCGTCGGAAAGAAATCACATCGACAACCACCAAGAGCAACCCGATGGCCCCCAGGATCAGGCCGGCGAACAGGGCGGGACCGGGGATCAGGCAAAGAGCTACACCACCAATCAACAAAGCCAGTCCGATGACGCCAATCACGATCTGCGTGGTGGACATCCCGCCGCGAGAGCCAGCAACAGGCAGCCGCCCGTGGGACTCCAGGGCAGCCATCAAAGCGGGGGAGTTGGCCACGTGCGGATTCCGAGTATCGAATTGGCCAGATTCCGCACCCCTGCGGATTGCGCCGTCGGGGTCATCGATAACCGCCGAAGAACGCCCATAGTGGAATAGGGGAAGGTTGTCCGCCATCAGTTCAGTGCCATCCTCTCTGTACCATCCTCTCTCGAACGTCATGTCTGGAGCGCGCGCCTAGTTGCGCATTCCGTGAACCGGAGCGGGGATGAAGCCACCTCGGCCGATGAACTGCGCATTGCCCACGGAGTTGACGTCGATGATTGGCGCGTAGCCCAGCAGCCCACCGAAATTGACCTCGTCACCAGGCTTTTTCCCGGGCACGGGGATTACCCGCACGGCCGTGGTCTTGTGGTTCATCACGCCAATCGCAGCCTCATCGGCGATCATGCCGGCGATCGTCTCGGCACTGGTCTCTCCCGGCAACGCCACCATGTCAAAGCCCACCGAGCAGATGGCCGTCATGGCTTCCAATTTGTCCAAAGAAATGGAGCCGGAGCGCACGGCATCGATCATGCCCTTGTCCTCGGAGACCGGAATGAAAGAACCGGACAAGCCACCCACGCGAGAGCAGGCCATCATCCCGCCCTTCTTCACAGCGTCATTGAGCAGCGCCAACGCGGCAGTCGTACCGTGCGTGCCCACCTGATCCAGGCCCATGTGCTCCAAGATGTGCGCCACGGAATCACCCAGCTCTGCGGTAGGAGCAAGAGACAAATCGATGATGCCGAACGGCACGCCCAACCGCTCCGAGGCCATGTTGCCCACCAGCTGACCGGCGCGGGTGATCTTGAACGCGGCCTTCTTAATTTCCTCTGCCACCTGATCCAGCGTGGCACCCTCCATCGAACCAATCGCGCGATCCACCACGCCCGGGCCGGACACGCCCACGGACACCACACAGTCCGGCTCCTCCACACCGTGGAAAGCTCCAGCCATGAAGGGGTTATCGCCCACAGAGTTGGCAAAGACCACCAGCTTGGCGCAGGCAATGGCATCGCGGTCGCTGGTCAGCTCCGCAGCTTCCTTGATGATGCGACCCATCTGCGCCACGGCATTCATGTTGATACCGGCGCGCGAGGAGGCGATATTCACGCTGCTGCAAACCACATCGGTTTCAGATAGCGCTTCCGGAATGGAACGAATCAAAAGCTTTTCGCTGGTAGTAGCACCCTTTTCCACCAACGCAGAGTAGCCGCCCACAAAATTGACACCCACTTCCTTAGCCGCCCGATCCAGCGCACGGGCCGCGTCCACAGGATTGCCCTCCACACCTGCGACCACCAAGGACACCGGCGTGACGGAAATGCGCTTATTCACAATCGGGATGCCCAGCTCCGCCTCGATGCCCTCACATACCTCCACCAGCTGCGAGGCCTGCTGCGAAACCCGGTCATAGATAGCCTGGCTGGTCTCCGCCATTGTGGGGCGAGTACAGCCCAGCAACGAAATACCCATGGTCACCGTCCGGATATCCAGGCGGTATTTCTCGATCATCTCGATGGTCTCGAAAATCCGGTTGGGATTAAACACTCCGCCCATCGTCTAGACCTCGTTCATCGCGGTAAACAGATCCTCGGACTGAATCCGAATCACCTGCTGCTTGGACTTTTCCACCGGCTCCAACGCGGCACGGATCTCCGCCAGCGAGGTCTGCGCGTCATCGAACTCCACGCGCAGAATCATAGTGAAGTAGCCAGACATCAACGTCTGAGACACATCCACAATGTTGACGCCGAGCTCGGCGAGGGCAGTAGACACAGACGCAATAATTCCGGTGCTGTCGATGCCGGTTACAGTCATAATGGCGAACATGCGTCCATCCTAAACCCTCGCGAGACAGCCCCCGGCCCCACGTGCTCTACTGTGGAGCCATGGCTCCGAAACCGCAGCTCACGTACCCCAGCTCGCTTCGCTTTCTCACCCTGGATGTGGTGCGAGGTGGTTCTTTTTCCGACGCCAACCTCGCTCCCTCCTGGCATGTCACCGAGTACTCAGAGGTGCTCGGCCACGGCGAGGCCTGCTACCGAGCGGCTGCCTATCGGCTGTTCTCCTGGCGAGCCCACTGGGAAGCCGGCGTGGGCGTGACCCAGCACAATGTCGGCTCCCACGAAATCGTCAACGTCCACTTCGGACCGACCAGCAACCCATGCTTGATCCTGCACCGCAGCCAGACCGCCCGCCGTGCCGCGCTGGTCTACGGCACACTGCCCGGGCATGTGGAACGCGGCGAAGAAGCCTTCATTGTGGAGATGTCCGAAAGTGGGGAAGTCACAGGACGCTGCCTGGCGTTTTCCCAGCACGCATGGTGGCTAGCGAAACTCGGTGCACCCGTGGCCCGCGGGGTGCAGCTGGCCATCACGCGCAGGTACGTGCGCGGGATGGTCCCGCAGAGCAGACAGCGGGACTAGCTCTGCTTCCGAATGGCGTTTTCGGCGAGGTCGAGCATGGCGTCGAGACCATCAACAGACCCACCCGAGGCCAACCGTGTGATCAAACCATCCAACAACGTCTCCAAGAACAGGTGGATGATCGCCGGATCCACGTCATCACGGATGCGGCCGTCCTGGGACAACGTCACCAAACGGGTGCGGACGGCGGAATCCAAAACAGCCTGGTGCGCTTCCCAGCGTGCTCGGAATCCGCTATCCGTGCGCAACATCTTGGAGATCTCTAGGCGAGTAGAAAGCCAATCGTGGCGCTCCGGATGGGCAAGGAGATCACGCATCACCTCGATGAGACCCTCGTCAGCCACCAAATCCGCCTGCCGGATGGCATCCTCGCGGGCCAGCGTCAGAAACAACGTTTCCTTATCGCGGAAATGATGGAAAATCGCCCCACGCGATTTGCCCGTCGCCTCCTCGAGCCTCCGAACCGTTGCGCCTTCGTACCCGAAGGCAGTAAAGCAGCGGCGCGCATCCGCCAAGATACTTTCCATCTTTTCGCTCAAGTCCAGCTCCGGGGTAGTGGAGGACATTCCCATCTCCGCATCATGCATGAATCGATTATCAAGCGTCATGAGTGAACAAAAGCGGTGATCCGGAGGTTGAACCGGAATCACCGCTTGTTCTAGCCACTTTCAGCACCTACCGCCAGCGTGATAGATCACGCCCGCAGCGTGTGCCAGCCCGCCGAAAAATCAGGCGAGTGGCTCGCGCTTAGCTGCTTACTACTTGTTGGCCATCATGTTGCGCAGCACGAACTGCAGGATGCCACCGTTGCGGTAGTAGTCAGCCTCACCTGGGGTGTCGATACGGGTAGGAGCATCGAACTCGATCTTCTCGCCGTTCTCCTTGGTAGCGACAACCTTGACGGTCTTCGGGGTGGTGCCGTTGTTGAGCTCCTCGATACCGGAGATATCGAAGGTCTCAGTTCCGTCCAAGCCCAGGGACTTCCAAGACTCACCTTCTGGGAACTGCAGTGGAACCACGCCCATACCGATGAGGTTGGAGCGGTGGATACGCTCGAAGGACTCAGCGATGACTGCCTTGACGCCCAGCAGCAGGGTGCCCTTAGCAGCCCAGTCGCGGGAGGAGCCGGTGCCGTATTCCTTACCACCCAGGACAACCAGTGGGGTGTCCTGCTCCTTGTAGTTCATGGCTGCATCGTAGATGTAAGCCTGTGGGCCACCCTCCTGGGTGAAGTCACGGGTGTAGCCACCGGTGACTCCGTCCAGAAGCTGGTTCTGCAGGCGGATGTTCGCAAAAGTACCGCGAACCATGACCTCGTGGTTACCACGACGTGCACCCAGGGAGTTGTAGTCCTTGCGGGCCACTCCGTGCTCATCCAGGTACTGCGCAGCAGGGGAGCCTGGCTTGATGGTGGATGCAGGGGAGATGTGGTCCGTGGTCACGGAATCGCCGAGCAGTGCCAGAACGCGTGCTCCTGCAACGTCGTTGACTGGTGCTGGCTCCTGAGACATGCCGTCGAAGTATGGCGCACGACGGATGTAGGTGGAGTTCTCGTCCCAATCGAAGGTCTTGCCGGTTGGAACCTCGAGGCTCTGCCAGCGCTCGTCACCCTTGAAGACATCGGCGTAGTCCTCGGTGTAGAGCTCCTTGGTGATGGACTCTGCGATGACCTTTTCGATCTCTTCGGTGGATGGCCAGATGTCGCGCAGGAAGATGTCGTTGCCGTCTTCGTCCTGGCCCAGTGGCTGGGTCTCGAAGTCGAAGTCCATGGTGCCGGCGATTGCGTAAGCAATAACCAGGATTGGGCTTGCGAGGTAGTTCATCTTCACATCTGGGTTGATGCGACCCTCGAAGTTACGGTTACCGGAAAGAACCGCGGTGGCTGCGAGGTCGCCCTCGTTGATGCCTGCGGAGATCTCCTCTGGCAGTGGGCCGGAGTTACCGATACAGGTGGTGCAGCCGTAACCGACGAGGTAGAAGCCCATGGCCTCCAGATCCTTCCACAGACCTGCAGCCTCGTAGTAGCCATTGACGACCTGAGAGCCTGGAGCCATAGAGGTCTTCACCCATGGTGCGGACTTCAGGCCCTTGGCAGCGGCGTTGCGTGCGAGCAGGCCGGCACCGATCATCACGGATGGGTTGGAGGTGTTGGTACACGAGGTGATGGATGCGATAGCAACCAGACCGTGATCCAGCTCCACGTCCTGACCGTTGTAGTTCACGGTGGTTGGGTTGGATGGGCGTCCCTCTGCGCCAGCAGCGGCGGAAGGGATGTTGCCCTTGGCATCCGCAGAGGAGACAGGGGTGCCCTCGGCCTTGGAGGTGTCGTCCGTGCTTGGGCCTTCTGCGTCGAAGTTGCCGCCATCTTCACCGACTGGGGTGGCGATGTAGTTGTGCAGATCCTTGCGGAACTGAGCCTTAGAATCGGTCAGCTCGATGCGGTCCTGAGGACGCTTTGGTCCGGCGATGGAAGGAACAACGGTGGACAGGTCCAGCTCGAGGTACTCGGAGTACTCGGTCTCAGCCTCTGGGTCCAGCCACATGCCCTGAGCCTTAGCGTAAGCCTGGACGCGCTCCAGGGTCTCCTTGTCGCGGCCGGTCAGCTCCAGGTACTTCACGGTCTCTTCGTCGATTGGGAAGATAGCCGCGGTGGAACCGAACTCAGGGGACATGTTGCCGATGGTGGCGCGGTTTGCCAGTGGCAGCTCGCCCACACCCTTGCCGTAGAACTCGACAAACTTGCCGACCACGCCGTGCTGGCGCAGCATGTCGGTGATGGTCAGCACAACGTCGGTTGCGGTGACGCCGGCGTTGATCTCACCGGTGAGCTTGAAGCCAACAACGCGAGGGATAAGCATGGAGATTGGCTGGCCGAGCATTGCAGCCTCGGCCTCGATGCCGCCCACGCCCCAGCCCAGGATGCCCAGGCCGTTTTCCATGGTGGTGTGGGAGTCCGTACCAACACAGGTATCTGGGTAGGCCACGCCGTCCTTCTCGAAGACGGAACGAGCCAAGTACTCAATGTTGACCTGGTGAACAATACCGGTTCCTGGAGGAACAACGCGGAAGTTATCGAATGCGCCGGTTCCCCAACGGAGGAACTTGTAGCGCTCGTCGTTGCGCTGGTACTCGATCTCAACGTTCTTCTCGAATGCATCGTCATCGCCGAATGCTTCGATGATCACGGAGTGGTCGATGACCATTTCCGCTGGGTTGAGTGGGTTGACCTGATCGGCTTCTCCGCCGAGAGCAACCACTGCGTCACGAATGGTAGCGAGGTCAACGATGCAGGCCACGCCGGTGAAGTCCTGCATGATCACGCGCGCAGGGGTGAACTGGATCTCGATGCTTGGGTCAGCGGAAGGATCCCACTGAGCCACTGCCTCGATGTGCTCGCGAGTGACGTTCTTTCCGTCCTCGTTACGCAGCAGGTTCTCGCCCAATACCTTCAGGGAGTAAGGAAGCTTTTCCATGCCTGGAACAGCGGAGAGACGGTAGTAGTCATAAGACTTGTCACCGACCTCCAAGGTGTCCTTGGCATCAAAAGAGTTCTTGCTTTCAGTCACAGTGTGCTCCTGAGTCTCTTCTCGTAGTCGTTGTGCGGCCACCGCAGGACATCGACAACGCGATGCCTGCTAGTCCTATTCGTCAAAGGACGCATCTGCGGGGAGGCGTAACTCCATTGTGTCAGCATTTGCCCCGCAACGTCACACCTTAGGCTAACAGTACGCGTGTCCTGTTTTTCAATCTTGCGTGTTCACGCGTGTCACAGGCACCCCCTTTAGGGACGAGGTGATAAAAACCCAAGAGAAAAGCTGCCAACGATATAACTACGAGGACTTTCGAACACAATGATTCCCCAAGAAATCGATATCGAGGCCCTCGCACGGCAGCTCCAAGCGGATAACGTCGCAGCCGATGATGGAGTGCGGACCACATGGGGAGACGAAGCTGAAGGAAAGCTCGAAGAGTTCCGCCAGACCCTAAACAATGGGGACGATCCACGCGCCGCGGACAAACTAGGGGAGACGAAGCTCGTCCTGCTCGACAATCCCGACCTAACTTTAGAAAACTCCCGGGATGTCGCCCAAGCATTAAAGACGAGGACCGACGCAGACACCGTCATAGTCCAATCCACCCGCAGTCCCGGAGTGGTGTCTGACACGCTGACTCGCTACAACATCGAGAACAACCAATTGCAGATGGCAGGGTCCTTAAACCCGCAGAGCACCACGAATTTCATTGAGCACAGTGCCGCAGCCGACCACCACGCCGGATTAGTCAACGCCACACTCTTGATCTTGGTCTTTGCTGCCATCGCCATTACTGCGGCGAGCATGTGGCTAGCGCGACAGCTCCGCGCTTAAATGCTAGCCATTATTCAGTCAAGTCTAGAGACTTGCCTACCATGAATTGAAGGTTCAAGGAAATAGGCTTGTCTCACAAGGTTTCAACCCAACGCGCCGCATAGACCCGTAAATGTGACATAAATCACATTTACGGGTCTTTTTGGCGATTCCGCAGGTCAAGCGTGATGCCGTGACGAATGTATCTGATGTTATTCATGTGACTTGGGTGAAAAGAGTTCACGAACGTTTCCCATGCGCCTTATGGTTCCCTTGTCATCATTTGTAACGAGATGATCTCAATGTGATCTTTTGGTTCGCATGAGTTTTTTTATGTCCCAATTGCCCCAAACTGGGCGCAACGTCGACATAGAAACCGCATAAGCCCGGGACCTGTACTGACCTCATGGGGAAGTGAGGACAGCAGGACCGAATGCGCCACGTCGTTGCAATTCGACCAACCCAGGAGAAACACCGTGCTTTACAGTTCACCAAGCCGTCGCCTTCAGGCGCTGCCGATCGCTCGATCGTCACGCGCTGTGTTGGCTTGCGCTGTTACCGCAGGACTGTCATTCCCATTGGCCATCCAGCCTTCTCAAGCAGAAGAGGCAGTGACCGCAGAGGCATTCCTCGCCAACTTGGTGAATGAAGTAACGACCTCTAAGAACGCAGTTAACGATTTCGAGCTCGAGATGGGCGGCCTGCGCGAAGGTGCCAACAAGGCTCGCGTGGATCTTGACCACGCTCGCCAAGACGCACAAGAGGCGCAGAACAATGTGGTGGATGCCCGCGGGCGCCTCGATCAATCCGACGAGGCAGTAGAGGATGCCCAAAAGGACCTCGACGAGATCGCTCGCTCCGCCTACAACTCCGGCGGAGATGCTTCCCCGGTTACTTTGGCGGCTGGCAGCGATGCCGTGGCCGACACCTTGGATCGCTCCACGTACATCCGCTTGGCGACCGAGCGTCAGCAGAACACGGTCAATCAGCTGGATCTGGCGCGTACGCAGACCGCCAACGAAGAAGCCGCTCTTCGCGACGGGCGCGATGCCGCTAACTCCGCCGTGAGCGAGGCCATCCGCCTGCACAATCAGGCCCGCGAAGCTCTCAGCAACGCACAGGTCCAGTTGCGCGACAAGACTGCGGAGTACAACCGCCTGGTCAAGGATCGCGACCTGGCTCAAAAGCGTTTGGATGCCGCCCGCTCAGCGGTGGATACGCTATCCAACAAGGATCCACAGGCCAGCTCGTTCGAAAAGCGTCGCGTTGCAGAAGCCGCTGCGAACAAGGCGGAAGGCTTGACTAACGGAGTCACAGCCGAGGGCGAGCAGAAGAATGATGCCGAGTCCGCGTCCGATGCGCCACAGGGCACTGATTCCACTCCTACAGCAAGCACCGCACCAGATGCTTCTGCGCCTGACGCCGAAGAAGCCAAGGACACCGAGGCGCCAGCTGCTGCAGGCCCTTCTGCACCGACCACTGACTATGCCGGCGATGCTAGCGCTCTACCGGAAATCACCGGCAACACCGCAGACTTTAACCAGTCCAGCGCTGGCGACCAGCAGCGACAGCTAGCCATCAACGGCCTCGTGGCCGCCGGTGGCGCCGCAGCAATGGCCGGATTCAATTCTTACGCGCAAGACGGCGATCAAACCAATGCAGTTAATGCTGCCATCTCAGCTGGCCGTCAGTCCGCAGGCGAGCAGTACGACCAAGCTCAGGCGACTCTCAATCCTCAACAAGACACTCCCACCACGCCAGAGGTGGACCCCACCTCCCCAATTGACGCGGGAGACCTGGGCGATCTTGGTGAGGACGTAGATACCCCCACCACCCCGTCCATTCCATCTCTGCCGAGTGTTCCGGGAACCGCAGATTCGGACGTAGACACCTCCGGCACTGCTTCCGAGCAGATCGAACGAGTCATCGAACGGGGCATGTCGCAGCTTGGCGTGACCTATGCCTGGGGCGGCGGCAATCAGTACGGACCAACCTTGGGCATCCGCGACGGCGGCGTGGCGGACACCTACGGCGACTACGCAAAGATCGGCTTCGACTGCTCCGGCCTGACACTGTATGCGTTCGCTGCAGTGGGCATTCAGCTGGATCACTACTCCGGCAGCCAGTACAACGCCGGACGCCAAGTTCCGACCTCCGAAATGAAGCGCGGCGACCTACTCTTCTGGGGAGCCGGCGGCAGCCAGCACGTGTCCATCTACTTGGGCGATGGCACCATGTTGGAAGCTCCACAGTCCGGATCTTCCGTGCGCGTTAGCCCTGTGCGCTACGGCGGCATGACTCCAATGGCAGTACGCCTCATCGAGTAAGCACCTCGAATAGCCAGACGGCTAACGCAGCAACTCCCGCAGCGCGTAGTCCACAGCCGTCATCCTGGCCGCGCGAATAGAGCGCAGCATTGGCAACAACAGCGGGTCTAGGGCAAGGCCCGCGTCACTGGCGCGGGCCTTTTCGACTATCGCCGAAACGTAGTCAGCTCGAGCCAATAAGCGCGCCGCACGGAGCGAGATTCCCGGTGGTAGGCCCGGCAGGCCAAAAGAATCCGCCAATGTTCCCACCTCGGCCCGCACGTCTGATCCCTGCACGCGGATATGGCCTGATTGCTCAATCAACCTCCCCGCAGTCTCCATCGCCTCCCGCAGCTGCTGATCAGCCTCGCCAGGGGAGAACAACTGCGGATACACCACCGGTCCAGCGGCCGTAAACCAGCGCCACATCACCGCAGGCTGCTCGTGTTCCGCACTGTGCTGCAGCTCTGGAACGAGTACGTGCGTAGTCAGCGGATCAGTATCCGCCAGCACAATTCCCGCACCCACTGCCTGTACCGCCTGCGCCGCCGCCGAACCCGCCGGTAGTGCCGGCGCGTCTCCCGCACCAGCCAGAACCAGGCCCACGAGCGGACGCGAGTCCACGCTCGTCGGCACATCGTCCGTGACGCGGCGAACCAAACGAAAGAGATCGCCGAGGGTGCCCGCGCAACGGTTCAACTCTTCGGTCGATGCCACACCTGCGTGGATTGCGGAGTTTGCGTCGAGAAGATGAAGAGGACCCTGCACGGCCCGAAACGCGTCCACCAACAGGTCCGTACTGATGACCTGGTGGACCCACCACCCCAGCCACAGCGCTGAATTCTGCGCGGGCGACCACAGCTGATCACGCACCAAAGAAGGTTCCGGAAAGCTCATTTGCCCCAAGTTAGCGCCTCGCATGGATGCACGTGACATAGGTACACCGAACCGCGGCACGCGTGCCTTAAGGTAGTTGCCTATGAGTGCCGGACAATTTGATTACCGATCCCGCTATGGCAACGACATTCTCAAGGGCCATCAGCGCAACCAACCGCAAACCTTTCTGAAGGTGCGCCCGGAGCTAGACATGGTGGTGGAAGTCTTCGCTGATGACTTCGCGGGAGCGATCGTGGGCGGCGAGCGCACGGCGGACGGAGACTTCATCCGGTTAGAAGATCGCCACGGCAAAGATCGACTATTCAAGCTCAAGCCCGGAGGATTCTTGCTTGAAGGCAAGCGTATTACCTTGACTCGCTACATAGATCCCAGGATCCTGCCTGCCAAGCCAGAACGCTCCAACTCCGGATCGCGACGCGTCGAAGGAGTCACCGCAAAGGTCGCAGCTCCGTCCCGGATCTGGGTAGAAGGCGTGCATGATGCCGCCATCGTGGAAAAGGTGTGGGGACACGATCTGCGCGTGGAAGGCGTGGTGGTGGAATACCTGGAAGGGCTGGACAACCTGGAGGACAAGCTCCGGGAATTCCAGCCCACCGCGGAGCGTCGAGTCGGCGTACTGGCAGACCACCTCGTGGAGGGAACCAAAGAGGCAAGGATGACCGCCAACCTCGGGCCCCACGTGATGGTTACCGGCCACCCGTACATCGATATTTGGGAAGCCGTAAAGCCATCCAGCGTCAAGATAGATCATTGGCCGCACGTGCCTCGCGGCGAAGACTGGAAGACAGGCACGTGTCAGCGATTGGGATGGGGCACGCCTCAAGACGGATGGCGCCGCGTCTACCGTTCCGTGAACTCATTCCGCGATATCGATTCCACCTTGATTGGCGCGGTGGAACGCCTCATTGACTTCGTGACCGTGCCCCCGGAAGACTAGCGTCCGATTTTTCCATAGAGTGGGAGCCATGGGTGCTCTCATTTGGTTAGCCATTGCCATAGGTCTGGCGATCGCAGAATTCGCGATCATGGACTTCAGCCTGCTCATGCTTGCGCTGGCCGCTCTTATCACCGCAGGCGTGACTGTTGCTGACATCCCTCTCTGGGCGGAGGTCGCGGTGTTCGCTGTCTCCTCCATGCTCAGCCTGGCGCTGCTGCGCCCCATCCTCCGCAAAACCCTGGCTAAGTCCGTCAGCGATAGTGACTTCTCCGCCAAGGAGTTGGAGGGGCGCTCGGCCATGGTCATCGAGCCAGTTTCTAACGGCTCCGCAGACGGGGGAATGGTCAAGATCGACGGAGAGCTGTGGAGCGCCCGGGCAGCATACCCAGGAGAGAAATTCATTCCTGGAGATGCCGTGCAAGTGTTGAAAATCGAAGGCGCCACCGCAGTGGTGTGGAAGGGAATCTAGCTCACAAATGCCCGCTATAGTCTTAGGAATTCTCGCGGTTTTGGTGGTGATTCTGGTCATCAAATCCGTTGCCCTGATCCCGCAGGGTGAAGCCGCAGTCATCGAGCGACTGGGGCGCTGGCAGCGCACCGTATCCGGACAGCTCACTCTGCTAGTTCCGTTCATCGATAAAGTGCGCGAGCGCATTGATTCGCGTGAACAGGTGGTGAGCTTCCCACCGCAGGCCGTGATCACGCAGGACAACCTGACTGTGGCCATCGATATTGTGGTGACGTTCCAAATCAATGATCCCGCCCGTGCCATCTATGGCGTGAACAACTACATCGTGGGTGTGGAGCAGATTTCTGTGGCCACGCTGCGTGACGTGGTGGGTGGCATGACGCTGGAGGAGTGCCTGACCTCCCGCGACGTGATTAATCGCCGCCTGCGAGGCGAATTGGATTCTGCCACCACCAAGTGGGGCTTGCGCATTTCCCGCGTGGAGCTGAAGGCCATCGATCCGCCACCATCCATCCAGCAGTCCATGGAGCTGCAGATGAAGGCAGAGCGCGAGAAGCGCGCCACCATTTTGACCGCGGAGGGTCGCCGCGAATCAGATATCAAGACTGCCGAAGGTGCCAAGCAGGCTCGCATCCTTTCCGCGGAAGGTGACAAGCACGCGCAGATTCTGGCCGCAGAGGCCGAGCGTCAGGCCACCATCCTGCGCGCCGAAGGTGAGCGCGCGGCAAAGTACCTGGAGGCTCAGGGTGATGCCAAGGCCATCCAGAAGATCAACGCCGCCATCAAGGCCGCGCAGATCACCCCAGATGTGCTGGCCTACCAGTACCTTGAGAAGTTGCCGGAGATGGCCAAGGGTTCGTCCAACAAGACGTGGCTCATCCCAATGCAGTTTGGCGATTCCCTGGAGGGCTTCGCTAAGGCGCTGGGCAATCAGGATGCGGACGGTGTGTTCCGCTACCAGCCGGCAGACGTGGACGAGGAAACCAAGCAGATGGCCACGGAAACAGATGCCTCGGATTGGTTCAACACGCAGTCCGCTCCGGAGATTGCTCGGGCAGTTGCAGAGGCCAACGCACAGGCGCAGAAGCCTGTTGACGATGAAGATCCCGGCATGAATCGCTCTGGAATGAATCGCTCCGGTGCAAAGCGCTCGAGCTCGACTCGCGCTGAAGAGCCCCAAGCCGATGCCACCCCCGCAGGCCTAGAGCAGCACACCCCGGAGATTACTCAGCAGGCAGCTCATCAATACGGGCGAGCATATGGACAGCCAGGTTCCAACCAGCCTGCTCAGCCTGCCAACCCGCAGCAGCCAAACGCTGACTCATAGCCTGCTTGGTGATTCCCACCAGCTCGGCCGCCTCGGACTGTAGGTGACCGGCACGCAGCATGGCTGTGGCCTCCCGTCCTTCTTTGGTGCGGCGGGAGAGCACGTGCGCCAGCAAGGTGAATGCCGCGGCGATATCCTCGCCGATTTCCGCTGCCTTGCCTGGTGCCATCACGCCGCCGGGGCCGGGCTTTTCGATGCGCACGCTGACCATGTTGGCGCGCTGTTTTTCGCCCAGCGCACGGTTGGCGGCTCCCATGCATTCTTTTTGTATTTCGGCGCTGTAGACATCTGCGTCTAGATCCTCGTGATCAAGTTCTTGAGCGCTTGCGACGTGTCTTGTGTGCCCTGTTTCTTTTTCCGACGCCACCGCTGACTGATCCGCGATCGCCCCAATTCCAATGGCGAAATCTCCTGCTTGGAGCAGGCTCATCACCACGCCGCCGGCCTCTTCTGGTCCGGGCACCACGCACACGAAGTCCTCAATGCCGAAAACTTCTTCCGAGAGCACGGCGGGGGAGTTCCCTAGCGCTTCTGCGACATCTCGCACATAGGATCCCCGCCGGCGTGAGCGGCCACGGTAGGACGCGCGAATTGCAAACATGAAGTTTTACCTTACCTCTCCGCCGGATGGCTTTGATTCAGACCCATCGGTGCCGTTGTCTTGAGCGCGTCCAGTCTTTTTCAGCATGCTGCGCCATTGCGCGAATTCGCGTGCGGACAAAGCAAATCCGCTGAGCACCACGACCACGGAGACCAGCAGAATCCAGGGATTACTTCCTGTGGCTAGGGCATCGGTGGCCATGACCGTGGCAATGGTATTCGGTGCTGATCCGCCCACGGTCACCAGAAGATAGGGGAGAACTGGGATGGTGGATAGGCCACACGCATAGTTGAGCAGGGAATACGGAATGGCGGGAACCATCCGCATGCCCAGCACTGCCACCCAGCCTCGCTCAGCAACGATCTTTCCCAGCAGAGCCAGACGCGGATCGCCTTCGCTCTTTTTCTCCACCCACGGCCTTCCGAAGATGCGCACCAAGGTCAATGAAATCAAGGCCGAGATCGCCAGCCCGGTGAGTGCTAGGACGCTTCCTTGAACTGCCCCGAAAAGCACTCCGGCGGCAATCGTCCACACTGTGCGGGGGATGGGAAGCTGGGTGAAACTGATCATGAGCAGCAGGTAGGTGGCGGGCGCCCAGTGTCCACTGGATTGCACCCAGTCACGGATCTGGCCAGTGGTGGGGACGGGTACCAGCAGGAAAAAAGCGACAAACGCAGCGAAAAGCACCGCGCCCAAGATCTTGGACGTGGTGCTCAGTGCGTTGAGGCGAATCCATACTGCGATGGAGCGCTGCTTCACGCGGGAAGAAAGGCTGTGTGCCTGTGACATTTTGTGTCCGGAGGGGGACTTGAACCCCCACGTCCGTTAATAGGACACTAGCACCTCAAGCTAGCGCGTCTGCCATTCCGCCACCCGGACAGGGTGCACATCCAGCGCAGCATATGCCGCACCGTATGCACGAGAAATTACTCTAGCGCTCGCGTCCTGCAATTCCAAACACGCAGGTAGCGACCTGCTATAACATCATAAATGTCTGTGCAGGCCATCCTGCTTTTCGCTAGGTTGGTCTCATGAGCAATAGCAATCACCAACCGACGTACGTTGATGACCGTTTTCCCGGACCGGACCCTTATGCGCCGCTGCCGGATCTACCTCCGCTGAAGGTGACCAGCGAGTCCTTTTCCGATGGCGATAAGCTGCCCGAGGATCAGCTGGGAGGCAACGATGTTTCTCCCGAGTTGACGTGGGAGCCAGGCCCTGAGGGCACCGAGTCTTATGCCGTCACCGTGTTTGATCCAGATGCGCCTACGGCTTCCGGTTTCTGGCACTGGGCAGTGTTCAACATCCCTGCGGACGTGACTTCACTCAAGGTCGGCGCAGGCGATAAGGAACTTGCGGGCCTGCCTGACGGTGCCACGGCGCTCCGCGGCGATTCCGGCTCCCGCGGTTACTACGGTGCGATGCCTCCAGAGGGACACGGGCCTCACCGTTACCTGTACGCGGTCCACGCAGTTAGCGAGAACTTGGATATCGACGACCGTTCCACCGCCACGGTGCTCGGATTCAACTTGAACTTCAAAGCCACTGCGCGTGGCATCATCTGGGGTTGGGCCGAGAACTAGCCCACATGGGAACTAGTTAGGAAAGCTAGTTCCGCTTCCACTCGAGCTTGCTGCCCACGGCTTCGCTGATTGATGCGAGGCCGTGGGCTTTCAGCTGTCCTGCGATGCCTCGGTGAATGTCCCGCACCCAGTCCGGGCCACCGTAAATGAATGGCGTGTAGCCCTGAATGAGGCTCGCACCAGCAGTGATGCGCTCCCACGCTTGCTCAGAGGTTTCAATTCCTCCCACGCTGACCAAAACCAGCTTGTTCCCAGCGCGCTCAGCGATCAGCCGCAGCACCTCCAGCGAACGAGCGGCAACCGGGGCGCCGGATACTCCGCCCGCGCCCAGGGCAGCCACGTACGTGGAATCGGTAGCCAACCCGTCCCGAGAGATAGTGGTGTTGGTCGCGATCAGGCCGGTAATCCCCAGCTCGATGGCTAGATCGGTGACGGCGAGGATGTCTGCGTCGGAAAGATCGGGGGCAATCTTCACGAACAGTGGTCGATCGTTGACCGCCTGAACGGACTCGACGATGGGGCGCAGAGTCTCCACTGCTTGGAGGTCGCGCAAGCCCGGGGTGTTGGGGGAAGAAACGTTGATGACCAGGTAATCCGCGGCATCACCGACTGTCTGCGCGGAGTTGCGGTAATCGTTGTGTGCCACCGCGGCATCCGTGCGCTTCCACTTGCCGAGGTTCACGCCTATGGGCTCCGGGGTGGTGCGGATGCGCAAGCGCTGTGTGGCGGCAGTGATGCCCTCGTTGTTAAAGCCCATGCGGTTGAGGATCGCGCGGTCTGCAGGCAGGCGGAACAGCCGCGGGGTGGGGTTACCCGGTTGGTTAATGGAGGTCAAAGTGCCCACCTCGGCATAGCCGAACCCAAGTGGACCCCAGGCATTGAGCTCCTTGGCGTCCTTATCGAAGCCAGCCGCTAGGCCCAGCGGGCGAGGGAAGTGGATTCCGGCGATGTCTTGTGCCAGCGAGGGCTCGTCCACCACGAATAGCTTGCGCAGTACGGCCTGCGCGGCTTCGGAGCTGCTGACACACTCCAACCCGCGGGACATCAGGCCGTGGATTCGCTCGGGGGGAATGCGGAACATCTGCTTGAGCGCCACGTTGTAGGCCGCGCTGCGGAAGGAATCAATAGCGTTCATAGCCGTGCTCTTTCGTGTTGAGTCTGTGCTGCTTTGTCGAGTTGTTTAGTGGGCGTTGAGCGCCTGGGCGCTAGTTCTGCCCGCCCAGGATTTCCGAGCCGAAGGTCTCCTTCGCGTCCACGCCCTGCTGCAGCCCCTTGTCCACGTCCTCGGAAGTCAAGCTCTGCCACTGGCCATCTTCGCTGATCAACAGCAGTTGCCCGTCAGCTCCGTCGATGACGTTACGAACATCGGCGATCGTATCGAACTGCGCCACGGGAACTGGGGTGCCGGAATCAATACGGAAACCGGTGAGCTTGTTATCGCCAGTGGTGGACACCCACGCGATCTGCCGATCCGCATCCCAACGAACCGCCCATGGGGAAGGACCCACGGGCGCCTCTTGGTGCAGGCGAACCACGTCGCGCATCGTGAAGATCTGTACCTGCTGCTGCCGGTGGTCGGAGGCGACGATCACGCCGTCATCCCCGTTGCCCTGAGCTGCTTCGCCCACACCTTGGCCGATGCGCAGCGCAGCGTTGTTGGCTTCATCTGCGAGGGAGACATCACTGATGGTGGTCTGACTGCGGTCGATCACGGCAGCGCGCTGATCCTGCCCCTCTCCGGGGTTGATCAGCAGGGTCTCATCCGTGTTGGAGGTGACCACGGCATCACCGGTCTTGGAGCCGTCCGCATTGTAGAAGTTGACCTTCTCGCTGCCCTTCACTCCCGCCACGGCCGTGCCGGACGCAGCGAACGTGCCGGAGCTGACCAGACCCTCCAGGGCCACTTCGCGCAGCTTCTTGCCATCTGGACCATAGTTCAGCAGCTTGTCCTGACAGGCCACAGCCACGCCATCTGCAGAGGTGCTCACGTTGTGGCAGCTCGGATCCACGTCCGCCTTGGTGCCACCGTTGGCCGAAACATCTTCGGCCGTGCCGATCAGCAGCGAGCCCTCCCGCAGCACAGCAACGGAATTTTCCTCTCCACTCAGCTCCACGGAGGCCACATCGAGGATGCCGCCGGGAGTGCTGCTTTGAGTTCCTGGCAGGTTGTCCTTGGCAGCGGGGGAGGCATCCGGCCGGGATGGGTCACCCGCGAGCGGACGGTCCGATTGTTCTTCTGCGCCATCCTCGGAATTTCCCAGCATTTGCTGTGTACATCCTGCCAAAATCAGTCCGCTGGCAATCAGTACTGCGCCCACTGCATATTTCCTCGTGCGAGGGTTTTTTGGTGACCGAGTGGCAATGGTATTCACGAGCGTTTTCACAGATTCAACGCTACCAGTCCCGGTTTTGAATCAAAGTATCCACTGTGGTGGGGTGTATGGTCACTTTTCATGGCAACAGACATGTCGTGGCTACAGGTCATCGTTCTCTCACTGGTTCAGGGTTTGACCGAGTTTCTTCCCGTTTCTTCCTCTGGCCATTTGCGCATCATTTCCACGCTCTTCTGGGGCGAAGATGCCGGCGCGTCATTCACCGCGGTGGTGCAGTTGGGTACTGAGGCCGCCGTGTTGGTCTACTTCGCTAAGGACATCTGGCGGATTCTGCTGGCATGGTTCGCAGGTCTAGCAGATAAGTCCAAGCGCAACTTCGATTACCGCATGGGGTGGATGGTTATTTTCGGAACCATCCCGGTGGGCCTACTGGGCTTTTTGGGCAAGGACTTCATCCGCGAGAATCTCCGCAACCTGTGGATCACCGCAGCCATGCTGGTGCTGTTTTCTTTCGTGTTCATCATCGCGGAGCGCATGGGGCGCCGCGAGCGTAGTTTCGACCAGCTGACCATGCGCGATGCACTGTGGATGGGTCTGGCGCAGTGTCTGGCGCTCATTCCTGGTGTGTCCCGCTCTGGCGGCACGGTCTCTGCCGGTTTGTTCTTGGGGCTGGACCGCGAGGTCGCCACTCGCTTTTCCTTCTTGTTGGCGATCCCCGCCGTGTTGGCTTCCGGTCTGTTTTCTTTGCCCGACGCCTTCAGCCCCGAAGCCGGCCAGGCTGCCTCCGGCCTGCAGCTTTTCGTGGGTACTGCGATCGCCTTCGCGGTGGGCTATGCCTCCATCGCCTGGTTGCTCCGCTTTGTGGCGCACCACTCGTTCGCGTGGTTCGCGGCCTGGCGCATCCCCGTGGGCTTGCTGGTGATGGCGCTTCTGGCAGCGGGTGTCTTGCAGGCCTGACCCGCTTGATGGATACCTCACCTACTTGCCTAGTCCGGTAGATAGTTACAGTAGGGATCATGCATTCATGGCCGAACCCTTCCATCCCGGTTCTCGAGGGCGAAGTTCCCGCTCTCGCTCTGTACGACACGGCGGATGATTCCATTAAGCCCGTTGAACGTCCCGCAGATCCTTCTGCGGACGTAGGGATTTATGTTTGTGGAATCACGCCTTATGATTCCACTCACCTCGGCCATGCAGCCACGTATCTGACGTTTGACCTGATCAACCGCTATCTCATGAGCGGGGGAATCGGGGTGCACTACGTACAGAACATCACCGATGTGGATGATCCCCTGTTCGAGCGGGCGGAGCGCGATGGTGTGGATTGGCGTGAGCTGGGCACTAGCCAGGTGGATCTGTTCCGCTCTGATATGGAACAGCTCTCGGTGGTTCCGCCACGGCATTACATTGGCGCGATGGAGTCCATCGATGAGGTCGTTGACTTGGTCACTCGTCTTCTGGAGGTAGGCGCTGCTTATCAGCTGGAGGATGATGAATACGCGGATGTGTACGCGGATTACACCTTCACTTCACAGTTTGGCTACGAGTCTCGGTATGACAAGGAGACGATGGACGAGCTATTCGCCGAGCGTGGCGGAGACCCCGAGCGCCCCGGCAAGCGCCATCCTCTCGACGCGCTGCTGTGGCGGGCGCACCGGGACGGTGAACCTGAGTGGGAAGCACCGTTCGGCGCAGGTCGCCCTGGTTGGCATATCGAGTGTTCGGCCATCGCCTTAAACCGTCTGGGCACGCCTTTTGCAATCCAGGGCGGCGGATCTGACCTACGTTTCCCGCACCATGAGTTCTCTGCAGCGCACGCGGAGGCCGCCAGTGGTTGTCCACGGATGGCTCATCATTATGTGCACTCCGGCATGATCGGTCTGGATGGCACCAAGATGAGCAAGTCGCTGGGCAACTTGGTCTTTGTTCACAAGTTGGTGGAGCAGGGTCACGATCCTTCGGCAATCCGCGTGGGCCTGTTCGCTTCTCACTACCGCGATGACCGCGACTGGTCTGAGCAGATCCTCGCCGAGGCGGAGCAGCGCTTGGAGCTGTGGCGTTCCGCATGGGAATCGCTCAGTGGTTCTCCGCAGGCGTCTGCGGAAGCCGGCGCAGCCGTGCCGGATACCACCGAGCAGCTGATCTTCGATCTACGCACTGCGTTGTCCCAGGATCTGGACACCCCAGAGGCGCTGCGGGTGATGGATTCGTGGGCACATAGCGTGAACACCGGGAAGTCCACGGCTGTGGCGTCGACGATCGAAGATGCCTTGTTCGCCCTGCTGGGCGTTCGACTCTCGCGTTAGGATGGGGGCCATGAGCAACGAGATCACGCAAGCCCGCGATAACTTCCTTGACAATCTGCACTCCATGGCCACCGGAAGCTACCTCCGTGAGGAGGACAAGGAATTTTGGGAAGCTCCGTACCCCGAGTCCGTAGTCAGCGAGGCACGCCTCATCTTGGATGATCTTATTTCCGACGCCAACAATGCGTCTGTCGTGGCGCCTCACGATTTCCAGCAGGCCGCTGAAACCGGGGGAGAAGCTGGCGATGAGGATGCCGGCACGATCACCTCGGTGGAAACGCTCGCGATGATTTCCGTGGTTAATCGCCACGTCAATCCGTTGCTTGCGCTGTCTGAAAAGCACGATGGCGCAATGCTGGAGGATGAAGAGGTTTCTGATCTCAATGAGCTGATCCGCGCTCTGTCCCGCAAGGTCGGCGCTGATGAGGATGCTGTGGTGGCGCACGTCGATCAGCTCGTGGACAGTTACGGCAACTAGTGGCTCGGACCCGAGTAGCTCTGTACTAAGCTGTCTAGTTAATGACTACTCACGCTTTGCCCCAGGTTTCCGCTAATCACCCATTCCTCGCGGCCATGCGCCGTCGCGTTCTCATCGGCGATGGCGCCATGGGCACCCAGCTGCAGGATGTCGAGCTGGACCTCGACGAGGACTTTCTGGGCCTCGAGGGTTGCAATGAGATCCTCAATGACACCCGCCCGGATGTTCTGCGCGACATTCATCGTCGCTACTTCGAAGCCGGGGCAGACCTCGTAGAGACCAATACGTTTGGTTGTAACCTGCCCAACTTGGCGGATTACGACATCGCTGATCGCATCGAAGAGCTGGCCTACAAGGGAACCAAGATCGCCCGCGAGGTCGCCGACGAGATGGGACCATCCGAAGATGGCACGCCACGCTTTGTGGTGGGTTCGATCGGACCAGGTACCAAGCTTCCGTCCTTGGGGCACGCGCCTTACCAAGATCTGCGCGATGCCTACGTGGAATGTGCCTTGGGCATGGTCAAGGCCGGTGCCGATGCGTTGCTGATCGAGACGTGTCAGGACTTGCTGCAGGTTAAGGCTGCCGTGCTGGGCGCGAAGATGGCCTTTGAGCAGCTAGGCACAGCAATTCCCATCATCGTTCACGTCACCGTGGAAACCACGGGCACCATGCTGATGGGCTCGGAGATCGGCGCGGCACTGACCGCGCTGGAGCCGCTGGGCATCGACATGATCGGCATGAACTGTGCCACCGGCCCAGACGAGATGAACGAGCACCTGCGCTACCTCTCGCAGAACACCACGCTGCCTGTTTCCGTGATGCCAAACGCTGGCCTGCCAGTGCTGGGCGCCAACGGCGCGGAATACCCGTTGCAGGCACCAGAGCTGGGCATCGCGCTGCGCGGCTTTGTGCAGGAGCACGGACTGTCCATGGTAGGCGGCTGCTGTGGCACCACGCCAGAGCACATTTCCGCAGTTCGCGATGCCGTACTAGGTGGCAATGATTTCGAACCTGCCGTCCAGGCCGAGCGCCATCCACAGCACAACAATGACGTGGCCTCGCTGTACCAATCCATGCCGCTGACCCAAGAAACCGGCATCACCATGATCGGTGAGCGCACGAACGCCAACGGTTCTAAGGCCTTCCGCGAGGCGATGCTCGCTGGAGACCTGGAAAAGTGTCTGGAGATCGCCAAGGACCAGGTACGCGATGGCGCGCACCTGGTGGATCTGTGTATCGACTACGTGGGCCGCGACGGCGTGGAGGACATGGCTCAACTCGCAGCACTCATGGCCACCAACTCCACGCTGCCGGTGATGATCGACTCCACTGAGCCAGACGTGATTCGCACCGGCCTGGAGCACCTCGGCGGACGCAGTGCCGTGAACTCCGTGAACTTTGAAGATGGTGACGGCCCGGATTCCCGCTACCAACGCATCATGCGCCTGGTGAAAGAACACGGCGCAGCCGTGGTGGCTCTGACCATCGATGAAGAAGGTCAGGCCCGCACCGCGGACAAGAAAGTGGAGATCGCCGAGCGCCTCATCGAGGACATCACCGGCAGCTGGGGAGTGCTCGAGGAAGACATTATCGTCGACTGCCTCACTTTCCCCATCTCTACTGGTCAGGAGGAGACTCGCCGAGATGGCATCGAGACCATCAACGCCATCCGCGAGCTGAAGAGGCGCCACCCGAAGATCCACACCACGCTGGGGCTGTCCAACATCTCCTTCGGCCTGAACCCGGCAGCTCGTCAGGTGCTGAACTCCGTGTTCCTCAACGAGTGCGTAGAGGCCGGGCTGGACACTGCCATCGCACACAGCTCGAAGATCGTGCCGATGAACCGGATCGATGATGAGCAGCGTGAGGTCGCACTGGACATGGTCTACGACCGTCGACGTGAAGGCTATGATCCGCTGCAGACTTTCATGCAGCTGTTCGAAGGTGTGAGCGCGGCGTCGGCAAAGGACGAGCGCGCAGAAAAGCTGGCGGCGATGCCGTTGCTCGAACGCCTGGCACAACGAATCATCGACGGCGACCGCAACGGACTGACAGATGACCTCGACGAGGCGATGAAGGAAAAGGACCCGGTTGCCATCATCAACCAGGACCTGCTGGCCGGCATGAAGACCGTGGGCGACCTGTTCGGCTCCGGACAAATGCAGCTGCCGTTCGTGCTGCAATCCGCAGAGACGATGAAGGCTGCCGTGGCTCACCTGGAACCACACATGGAAGCGCAGGCGGACGGTTCGTCGAACTCCAAGGGCAAGATGGTCATCGCCACGGTCAAGGGCGACGTGCACGATATCGGCAAAAACCTCGTGGACATCATCCTGTCTAACAACGGCTACGAAGTGGTCAACATCGGCATCAAGCAACCGATCAGCAACATTTTGGACGCAGCCGACGAGCATAACGCGGACGTCATTGGCATGTCCGGGCTTCTAGTGAAATCCACGGTGGTCATGAAGGAAAACCTCCAGGAGATGAACCGCTTGGGCAAGTCCCACATCCCGGTGATGCTGGGCGGCGCGGCGCTGACCAGGCCGTATGTGGAAGATGACCTCAGTGAGGTCTATGAGGGCGATGTGTACTACTCCAAGGACGCCTTCGAGGCACTGTCCACCTTGGATGTGGTGATGGCCAGCCTCCGCGGCGAACACACCGAGGAATCCGCAGCTGCCGTAGAGAAGCGGGAGAAGCGCCGTGCCCGCCGCGAGCGTTCCAAGGCCATCGCGGAAAAGCGCAAGTCCGAGGCAGAGCCGGTGGACGTTCCCGAGCGTTCGGACGTAGCTGCTGACGTGCCTGTGGCCACCCCGCCGTTCTGGGGCTCGCGCATCGTCAAGGGCATCAGCTTGCAGGACTACCTGCCGACCCTCGACGAGCGCGCACTGTTCCGCGGCCAGTGGGGCTTGCAAGGCACCCGCGGGGCCGAGGGACCAACGTACGAGGAGCTCGTGGAAACCGAAGGCCGCCCACGTCTGCGCGCGCTACTGGATACGCTGAAGGCACGCGGCGTGCTGGATCACGCGGCAGTGGTTTACGGCTACTTCCCGGCTGTCTCCGAGGGCGACACGGTGCACGTTCTGCCCACCCCACAGCCTGGCGAGCAGCCGGATCCATCCGCTGAGCCGGTGATGAGTTTCACCTTCCCGCGCCAGCAGCGTGGCCGGTTCCTGAACATCGCGGACTTCATTCGTTCCCGCGAACTAGCTGTGAAAAAGGGACAGGTAGACGTGCTGCCGTTCCAGCTGGTCACCATGGGCAATCCCATTGCCGAGTATGCCAACGAGCTGTTTGCCAAGGATGCTTATCGTGAGTACCTCGAGGTGCACGGCGTGGGCGTGCAGCTGACGGAAGCGCTGGCGGAGTACTGGCACGCGCGTGTGCGTGCGGAATTGGTTCTTGATGAGGGCGACGCAAAGGGCCAGAAGGTCAGCGCTGAGGATTCTGACAACACGGAGGAATTCTTCGACTTAAAGTACCGTGGCGCGCGTTTCAGCTTCGGCTATGGTTCCTGCCCGGATATGGAAGACCGCATCAAGCTGGTGAAGTTGCTGGAGCCAGAGCGCATTGGTGTGGAGCTATCCGAGGAGCTGCAGCTGCACCCGGAGCAATCCACGGACGCGTTCGTGCTCTACCACCCAGAGGCGAAGTACTTCAACGTCTAGGTGGAGGCGGCTGGCGCCTTAAAAAACCGGTGCCAGCATGATCGCTTGATTCACCGAGCCGATGGGTCCAGAGGTGTCGTAGATCCGCGCGACGGTGGTGCCGATGCCGTCTGGCCCATAGTTGGCCTCGGCGAGGATGCCCGTCCATTCGCCCACCGGCATGCGGTGTAGGTAGACAGACATGTCCACGTTCATGTAGGTCCACTCCTTTACGCTCAACAGCTCGGGATTGAGTCCGTTGGCGATGTCCACCACTTTCATCAGCTGCGTCCACGGGGTCTCAGGACTACCAGCAACAGTGGGGTAGGAGCTGCGTGCCCAATAGGCATAGGCATTGCCCGGCGCGAAATCATCGTGCTTTTGTGAACTGTTGTCTGGGAGCTCCACTTGGATTGCGTCGATCGAATCGATGTATCCGCTGCTCCAGTGCTGGAGCCATTGTGTGGCGGGAGTGCCCTGTTCGGGTCCGGGGATACGCCGCGCCACGGATCGCTCCACCTCAGTAGTGTCTCTGTCAGTCAACCACCAGCCCCGGCCACGAATGCATTGCCTACCTTGAGCATCGCTGACAACGGCCTCCAGCAAGCTAATGCGCCTGCCGGGGCGAATCACAGTAATGCGTCCGAACAAGGTTCTCAGAGGAACCGCACCGAGGAGGTCGACGGACATGCGGGCATAACGCCCGTCGTGCGTACTCAACCCCGCATCGTGGGCACCCACCTCCAGCAAGTAGGCAATGAGTGCGGCTGGGGGAGAGCCGTGCTGGAAACCCTGGCCCCATGGGCTCGCCGTCAACTCCGTGGCCGTGAAGCGGTATTCCTTCGTGGAGTTGTCCCCCTCGGTTACGGTCTCCACGTGATCCAGCGTGAAGTAGCTTTCCGGCGAATCTTGCGCGTTGTCATTGTGGCGAGATGTGTTCTGCGTCATACTTTCCTCCTTTCCCACACTGTACGGGTGAGGGCTTCACTGCGAGGATGGTTTCGGTGCCTTAGGGTTAGCCACATCATGAAAGCAATTCTGTGGGATATGGATGGCACTCTCGTCAATACCGAGCATCTGTGGGGACGCGCCACATATGGGATGGCAGAGGCGATGGGACGTGAGCTCACCCCAGAGGTTCGCGCACTCACCATCGGCGGGACGATGGCGGGCACCATCCGCATCTGCGCGAACTTCGCTGGAATCCCCGTCAATGAGGACATGATTGCCGCGTGGAAGCGGTGGATGATCCGCACCATGGAGAACTACCTGAGTGGCGATCTCGATTTCCGTCCTGGCGTGGTGGATATCATCGCCGAGGCCAAGCAGAACAACATCCCCATGGCCTTGGTCACCAACACCACTCGCCACCTCACCGATATCGCCCTGCGTTCTATGTACCGCACCATCGGCGAGGATGCGTTTCAGTTCACCTTGTGTGGCGATGAGGTTCCAGAGGGTAAACCCGCCCCCGATATCTACGAAGAGGCCGCCCGCCGCCTGAGCCTGCAACCCGATGAGTGCCTGGTGGTGGAGGATTCCGCGGCGGGGATGACAGCTGCCATCACCGCTGGCTGCCGCGTGTTGGGCATCCCCGTGGAATCCGGCACGGTGGTTCCAGAGGAGGTGACCGCGCTATCCACGCTTCGCCCGCACACCATCAACTTGAACCATATGAGCCTGGCGGACATGCAGCAGTTCTATAAAGAGCTGGGGCGGAGTCCACTGAACGAGGGCTGACGTGAGATAATGAACCACGTGAGTGAGCCCAAGAATTTCGATTCCCTGTTTGCCGAGCTGAAGCAGAAGGCCGAGCAGCGCCCTGCTGGTTCTGGAACCGTCGAGGCCCTTGATGCCGGTGTGCATTACCAAGGTAAGAAGATCGTCGAAGAAGCTGGCGAAGTCTGGCTAGCCGCAGAGTACGAATCTGATGACGAACTGGCCGGAGAAATCTCCCAGCTGATTTATTGGCTGCAGGTGGTCATGGTGGGCCGTGGCCTCACCCCGGACGATATCTACAAGCGCCTGTAGGAAAAGGATCAACTTCCATGCTCCGAGTAGCCGTACCCAATAAGGGTTCACTGTCTGAAACCGCCACCGAGATCCTTAAGGAAGCTGGTTATGCCACCCGTGGTGACTCCAAGTCACTGACGGTGCGAGATTCAGCGAATGGTGTGGAGTTTTATTTCCTGCGCCCCAAGGACATCGCCATCTACGTGGCCTCTGGTCACCTGGATATGGGCATCACGGGACGCGACCTCGCGGCGGATACCCGGGAACAGGTCCAGGAGCTGCTAGAGCTGGGATTCGGTGATTCCACGTTCCGCTACGCCGCTCCGAACGATCAGCAGTGGTCCATTGCGGCGCTTGAAGGCAAGCGGATTGCCACCAGTTACCCCAACCTGGTGCGTCGGGATTTGCAGCAGCGCGGCATCGATGCGGAGGTGATTCGTTTGGATGGTGCGGTGGAGATCTCGATTCGTTTGGGAGTAGCCGACGCCATCGCAGACGTGGTCTCCACCGGTCGCACGCTGCGCCAGCAGGGGCTGGAACCTTTTGGCGAGCCGTTGATCTCTTCCGAGGCGGTCATCGTGGGCCGCGTTGATCATGAGGTCACGCAGGAGCAGTTGGTTCTGATCAAGCGCATCGAGGGCATTCTGCACGCCCGCAACTACGTGATGCTGGATTACAACGTCTCTCGGGACAACTTCGATGCCTGCGCCGCACAGACCCCTGGTTTGTCCGCGCCTACTGTGTCTCCTTTGGCCAATGAGGGCTGGGTGGCTGTGCGCGCGATGGTGCCACGCAAGGATGCGAACTCACTGATGGATAGCTTGTCTGCACTGGGCGCGGAAGCCATCTTGGCCAGCGATATTCGTATCGCTCGCATCTAACTGAGCGAGGCAGTTGGGCCCGCTTCGGGGAGCGTAATTGAAATCCTCGGCTGCCTCTCGCGGTTTTGGTTAGGGTGGGTTGACGTCATGTCATGCTCGTACACCCTTCGCGATGCTTAAAGGAAGTTCCATCACCCATGGTTAACGCCCCCCAGCCGTCCCCTCAGTCAGAATCCGCAGCTACTGGTCACGTCGTTACCTCGACGGACATCATCACTAACGCCGAGACTCACTCCCTCCGCGCCCGCGAGGCGTCCAGCTTCCGTAAGGAAGAGGACCTGCTGGGCGTAATGGAAGTTCCACAAGATGCTTATTACGGCGTGCACACTCTGCGCGCAGTGGACAACTTCCAAATCTCGCGTACCAGCATTAACCAGATCCCGGAGTTCATTCGTGGCTTGGTGATGGTGAAGAAGGCCGCAGCTCTGGCCAATGCAGAGATCGGTGCCTTGGAGCAGGACAAGGCAGATGCCATCATCTGGGCCTGCGATGAAATGCTGAACAATCACCGGGCCATGGATCAGTTCCCGATCGATGTGTTCCAGGGTGGTGCGGGGACCTCGACCAACATGAACGCCAACGAGGTCATCGCCAACCTGGCGTTGGAAAAGTTGGGGTACCCCAAGGGTCACTATGACGTGATCAACCCCAACGATGACGTGAACATGTCCCAGTCCACCAATGATGCCTATCCCACGGGATTCCGTCTGGGTCTGCACTTCGCGCTGGATCAGCTGATCAAACACTTGGATGCCCTAGAGCGCGCCTTTGAGGCCAAGGGCAAGGAGTTCAAGAATATCCTGAAGATGGGCCGTACGCAGCTGCAGGACGCTGTGCCGATGTCCCTGGGACAGGAGTTCACAGCCTTTGCCCACAACATCGCCGAGGAGCGTCTCCAGCTGGAGCGCGCCCAGGATGCCCTGCGAGAGATTAACATCGGAGGCACGGCAATCGGCACGGGTTTGAACACCCCTCCCGGATACCAGGAGGCTGTCATCCGCGCGCTCAGCCAGGTGTCCGGATTGGAGATCCTGCCCGCCCGCGACTTGATCGAAGCCACCAGCGACTGTGGTGCCTATGTGACAGCGCACGCGGCGGTTAAGCGCGTTGCGATGAAGCTGTCCAAGATCAGCAACGATCTGCGCCTGCTGTCCTCCGGCCCGCGCGCTGGCCTCAATGAGATCAACTTGCCTCCTCGTCAGGCCGGTTCTTCGATCATGCCCGCCAAGGTCAACCCGGTGATTCCTGAAGTGGTCAACCAGATCTGTTTCAAGGTTTTTGGAAACGACGTCACCGTTGCCATGGCCGCAGAAGCCGGTCAGCTGCAGCTCAATGTGATGGAACCCGTGATCGCTCAGTGCGTCTTTGAGTCCGTGCGATTCCTGGCTCGCGCCTGTAGCACGTTGCGCACGCTGTGCGTGGTCGGCGTCACCGCCAACGAGGACGTGACCAAGGGCTATGTGAACAACTCCATCGGCATCATCACGTACTTGAACCCGCTGATCGGCCACCACAACGGTGACCTCATCGGCAAGGAAGCCGCGAAGACCGGTAAGTCCGTGCGTGATTTGGTCTTGGAAAAGGGGCTGCTGGATGAGGAGACCGTGGACAAGGTGCTCTCCGCAGAAAACCTGCTGCACCCGACGTTCCAGGGCGAGCTGCACAAGTAGCGGCTCGCGCCCTGCCCACTAGATTCCAGCCACGCGCTCCCGGGGATACTCCGGGGGCGTTCCGCCAAAGGCGGGGCAAATGGACTGGTGCTGGCACCAATCGCAGAGCTTGGAGGTGCGCGGCTGGAAATCCCCGCTGCGCACGTCGCGGAGGATTTTGCTCCACAGTTCACCCAAATCCCGCTCAAAGTAGTTGAGTTCACTAGGTCCGGGCGCCAGAACCATGTCGTCGGCAACTTTGAGGTACATCAAACGCAACTGCGCGGGGATGTGATCAAACATCCGCCACCACACCAGCGCATAAAACAGCATTTGGAAGCGTGCCTGCTCGGAGAATCGGGGGATGGGCTTCTTGCCGGTCTTGTAATCCACCACGCGCACCTCGCCGGTGGGTGCCACATCCACGCGGTCGATGAAACCACGCACGGGCACGCCGTTGGGCAGGACGGTATCCACGTACATCTCGCATTTGTGGGCGTCGAAGCCCTCGGGGTTTTCCATGGTGAAATAGCTCTTGACCAGCTCGCGGGACTCCACCAGGAAGTCCATAGTGGATTCCTCTGGCACCAACTCGCCCAGCTCCGCATCCTCGGCGACCATCTTTTCCCACTCTGGCTTGAGCATCTTCACGGCGCGCGGATACGTCCGTTCGGTGCGCTCAAGCTTGTGGAGGTTCTCCAACACGGCATGCACCAATGTGCCCTTGACCTGGGCGATGGTCTTGGGCTCCGGCAGCTTGTCGATCGCCCGGAAGCGATACAGCAGAGGGCACTGCTTGTAATCACCAGCGCGCGAGGGAGACAGAGCCAGTTTCAGGGGTGCGGGAGAGGAGGTCACGGAAGCCTTTCTTATAGTCCGAGGTCTACAGTGTAGAAGCCCTACGGTGGGGAAGTCGAAGCACAACGGCTAGTATTCACGCATGGCTTATTCGGGACCTTTCACAGCTGGCGACCGCGTACAACTGACGGACGCGAAGCGCAGGCATTTCACCATCACGCTGGAGTCCGGGAAGAGCTTCTTCACGCACAAGGGCGAGATTAAGCACGATGACATCATCGGCAAGGATGAGGGCATCGTGGTGAAGTCCTCTGGCGCTGGTGAGTACCTGATCTTCCGTCACCTTTTGGTGGATCACGTTCTGTCCATGCCACGTGGTGCTGCGGTGATCTATCCCAAGGATGCGGCGCAGATCCTGGTCGAAGGCGATATTTTCCCCGGCGCGACCGTGCTGGAGGCCGGCGCTGGCTCCGGCGCCATGAGCATGTGGCTGCTGCGCGCTGTGGGGGAGCAGGGCAAGCTGATCAGCTACGAAATCCGCGAAGACCACCTGGAGTACGCGCAGGATAACGTCGCTGATTACATGGGCGGACACCCGGACAACTGGGATCTCCGCTTGGGTGACCTCAACGAGGCCAGCAAGGAGGAGATCGGCATGGTTGACCGCGTGCTACTAGACATGCTCTCTCCGTGGGAGATGCTGGACACTGTCAAGGACGTACTGCTTCCCGGCGGTGTGTTCCTCACCTACGTGGCCACGGTTCCGCAGCTGATGAAGGTGATGGAGGGCATTCGCGAGACGAAGGCCTTTACCGAGCCCAAGGCGTGGGAATCCCTCGTACGCGAGTGGAAGGTGGAGGGTCTGGCGACCCGCCCGGAGCACCGCATGAATGCGCACACCGCGTTTCTTATCTCCGCTCGCCGTCTCACCGATGGCGTGGTGGCGCCTCGTCCACAGCGCCGCGCGCGACGATAATCGGGGACGACTGCCGAGCCCAGCTCGGCCATATGCGCGGACTAAGGCACCCCTTACCCAGAGTGCCTGCGGTGGTGCGTAAACTTGTAAGGCATGACTGGCAATACTGAATCCGGAACGGAATCTTACCGCGAGCTGCAGTTAGCTAACCGCACTCTCGGTGCACGTAATGCCAAGTTGGTTTCTATGCTTCAGGCCAGCCGCAACAAGCTGGAGGAGATCAACGGTCGCCTCGAAGCTCTCGCGGAGCCACCGAGCACCTATGGCACTTTGCTCGCAGTGGGCGCCGAAGGCTTAGAGGCTGAGGTGTTCACCGCCAACCGCCGGATGCGTGTGCCGGTGTCCCCACTGGTGGATCGCTCCGCGATGCAGCCCGGCGCGACAGTTCGTTTGGCCGAGGGGCAGCAGGTCGTGGAAGTCACCGGAGTGGAGGATTCTGGTGACATTGCCCAGGTTGTGGAGATCGTGGGGGAGCGCGTCATCGTCGCCGATAAGGTGGGCGAAGAAACCGTGGTCAAAGCTGCCGGGCCGCTGCGCGAGGCGGTACTGGCCAATGACATCACCCCAGGAGATTCGGTCATTGTGGATCGCCGCTCCGGTTGGGCGTTCGAGGCCGTACCTCGCACCGAGGTCTCCAACTTGGTGCTGGAAGAAGTTCCCGATGTGTCCTACGCCGATATCGGTGGGTTGAGCCGGCAGATCGAGCAGATCCGCGATGCGGTGGAGCTGCCGTTCCTGCACCCCGAGGTCTACGAAGAGTATGGCCTGCGCCCACCCAAGGGTGTGCTGCTGTACGGCCCTCCGGGCAACGGCAAGACGCTGATCGCCAAGGCCGTGGCGAACTCGCTGGCGCAGCAGATGAACAACGCTACAGATGGGGAAACCCAAAAAAAGGCAACCTCGTACTTCCTGAACATCAAGGGGCCTGAGCTTCTAAACAAGTTCGTGGGTGAGACCGAGCGCCAGATCCGCCAGATCTTCGAGCAAGCCCGCCGCGTGGCCAGCTCCGGCAAGCCTGTGATTGTCTTCTTCGACGAGATGGAGGCTATCTTCCGTACGCGCGGCACCGGCGTGAGCAGCGATATGGAATCCACCGTGGTGCCGCAGTTGCTGGCGGAGCTGGACGGTGTGGAGTCCGTGGAAAACGTGATCGTCATCGGTGCCTCCAATCGCGAGGAACTCATCGATCCCGCCGTGCTGCGCCCCGGCCGCTTGGACGTGAAGATCCGCGTGGAGCGCCCTGATGCCTCCGGCAGCGCCGATATCTTGTCCAAGTACTTGGCCAGCAGCATTCCTCTGCATCCCGAGCTGGTGGCGAAGGCCGGATCTGCGGACCAAGCCGCGGCATCCTTGCGCGCCCACATCGTGGAGCAGATCTTCTCCCGGGAGGATTCCAAGCGCTACGTCACCATGCACTTCGGAGATGGCTCCACCCAGGACTTGTACTGGTCTGACTTCGTCTCTGGTGCAATGTTGGCCAACATTGTTGACCGCGCGAAGACTGCGGCCATCAAGGATGCGCTGAAGTCCGAGGCGGGTCAGCCTTCAGGCCTGACCTTGCAGCACGTTTCCGATGCGGTAGCCGAGGAGGCGCGGGACAACGAGGATCTGCCAGACACCACGAATCCATCCGAGTGGGCCCGCATTTACGGTCACACCAACAAGCGGGTCGTGGACATCACGGTGCACTAGCCCGCGTGGCAGCCATCTGCCGCCATCGCCACTGACCCCCTTCCAACCCACAGACGAGGACACTGGACATGCACATCATCGGCACGGAGATCGAGTACGGCATCGTTGCGGTGGATGACCCGGAGGTCAGTCCCATCGTGACCTCGACGCAAGCAGTCGTCGCATACGCAGAAGCCAGCGGGCTGGGTATCAACCGCCGCACGCGCTGGGACTATGAAAACGAGTCCCCGCTGCGCGACATTCGCGGGTTCGATCTGCGCCGCTATCGCTCGGGCTCTGCGCCCTCGCTCGATCCCAATGCCTTGGGTGCAGCCAACGTCATCACGTCGTCCGGCGCGCGCTTCTACGTGGATCACGCGCACCCGGAGTATTCCTCTCCAGAAACCACGTCTGCCTGGGACGCGCTGGTGTGGGACAAGGCTGGGGACGTGGTCATGCACCGGGCGGCCGTGGCCTCCGGAGAGGTGGAAGACCAACCACAGCTAAAGATCTATAAGAACAACGTGGACGGTAAAGGCGCTAGCTACGGCACGCACGAGAATTACTTGTATCCGCGCCAGCTGGACGTTGAGGCCGTACAGCAGGCGCTGATTCCGCACTTTGTCACCCGGCAAGTCTTTACCGGATCTGGCCGCGTGGGCTTGGGGCAGACCGGGCAGGAGCCCAGTTTCCAGATCTCGCAGCGTGCGGATTACATCGAGACCACCATCTCCCTGGAGACCACGCTGAACCGCGGAATCATCAACACGCGCGATGAGCCTCACTCCACGGCAGATCGGTGGCGGCGCTTGCACGTGATCATTGGTGATGCGAACATGAGCGAGACCGCGAACTACCTGAAGTTTGGCACCACGGCGTTGGTACTGAAAGCCGTGGAGCACGGCGCAGACTTCAGCGACCTGCAGCTGCTCGAGCCAGTCCAGGCAGTGCGCCACGTCTCCCGCGATCTGAGCTGCACTAAGAAGCTGAGGTTCTACGGTAACCGCGAACTCCCGGCCATTGAGGTACAGCAGGAAATCCGCACGCGCGTGGTGAACACCCTCGAGGGCACGAACGTTCTCTCTGCGGATGATCAACGCGTACTGACGGAATGGGCAAGCATCCTCGACGCGCTGGCCACGGACCCGCTGAGCACCGCGGATCGGCTGGATTGGACCGCAAAACTGAG
This sequence comes from Corynebacterium dentalis, assembly GCF_900232865.1. Classification (GTDB taxonomy): domain Bacteria; phylum Actinomycetota; class Actinomycetes; order Mycobacteriales; family Mycobacteriaceae; genus Corynebacterium; species Corynebacterium dentalis. Next base: position 225,675 of record NZ_OCTS01000005.1, read on the forward strand.
CTTGATCAACGGCTACCGTGCTCGTGGCATCGAATGGTCCGATCCTCGCTTGGCCGTGCTGGATATCCAATACACGGACATCGATCCGCAGCGCAGTCTGTACCACGCGCTCGTCAAGCGTGGCCGGATGCGCACTCTCGTCGATCCGGCAGACATCCAGGAAGCAGCCCAGCGCGCACCCGCGGACACTCGGGCCTGGCTGCGTGGCCACTTGGTCAGCAATTACTCGGAGAAGATCTTGGCTGCCAATTGGGACAGCATCATCCTGGATGTCCCTTATCACGAGCACGCAGCCACCCGGATCCGCATGGACGAGCCCAGCCAGTTCACCCGCGCCGAGGTTCTCGGCGAAGTCGGGGGAGAGCAACCTGATGCACTCAGCCTCGAGCAGCTCATCCGCAAACTGGAGGAAATAAGCCCAGGCGCGGTAGGTGGCGTCGGGTAAAAACGACGAAACAAAGACGTTAAAGTACAGATCAACAACGAATCGAGGAACCCCATGACCACAGGTGGACAGATCAACGCCGGCGGCGGACGCGGCGATAACGAGGCAAACGACTTCGACGGACAGCCCACCCAATCCGGCCAGGAACAGGTACACGTCACCGGCACGGATGACCTGCTGGATGAGATCGACGGCCTGCTGGAATCCAATGCGGAGGAATTTGTGAAGTCCTACGTGCAAAAGGGCGGACAGTGACCCCTGCAGCAACCACCGGCGAATCCACACGCAGGCTCTCGGAGCAGGTCAACGTCCGCAGAATCATGGGCTTGGAAACCGAATACGGCATCACCAACGTGCTCGATTCCGCCCGCAGGCTCGGCCCAGACGAGATCTCCCGCGAGCTGTTTGAACCCATCACGCGGGAATTCCGCAGCTCCAACATCTACACGGACAATGCCTCCCGCTTGTACCTGGATGTGGGCGCGCACCCGGAGATTGCCACGGCGGAGTGCGATTCGCTGCACCAGCTGATCGCCTACGACCGCGCCGGCGATGTCACCCTGCACCACATGGCCGTAGATGCCGAACAGCGCCTGGCTCGAAGGGGGATCGGCGGGCAGGTCTACCTGCTGAAGAACAACACCGATTCACTGGGCAACTCCTACGGCTGCCACGAGAACTACCTCATCGGCCGCGACGTGCCCCTCAAGGCGCTGAGCAAGCAGCTGCTGCCGTTCTTGGTCACTCGTCAGCTCATTTGCGGCGCGGGCAAGATCTCCATCCCCACGGCGGGCGCACCGAATGAAAACTTCGAGGCGGGCTTTGTGATGAGTCAGCGCGCTGACCACGTATGGGAGGGCGTATCCAGCGCGACCACGCGCTCGCGCCCGATCATCAACACGCGCGATGAGCCACACGCAGACTCCACGAAATATCGCCGCCTGCACGTCATCGTGGGAGATTCCAACATGTCGGAAGTTTCCACGGCACTGAAGGTAGGGTCTACGCTGCTGGTGCTGGAACTCATCGAGGCCGGGTGGGATCTGCCAGACTTTGAGATCGCTAATGAGATTCGTTCCATCCGCGCTATCGCCCGCGATTTCACCGGCACTGTACCACTGCGGCTCCGCAGTGGTAAGCAGGCTTCGCCGCTGGAGATCCAACGTGCGTTCCACGCTGCGGCCAAGCAGTGGCTGGAGGCCAGCCGACCGGAAACCGCCCGCGATGAGAAGGGCTACCGCGGCACTCCGAAGGAGCAGCTGGAGCCCGTCGTGGAATTGTGGGGCAGGGTCTTGGATTGCTTCGACACGGGCGATTTCTCACCAGTGTCCACAGAGATCGACTGGGTGATCAAGAAGACGCTGATGGATCGCATGGCTCAGCGCGGCAACTTGAGCCTGAATGACCCTCGCTTAGCGCAGGTGGACTTGACCTATCACGACATCCACCCGCAGCGCGGACTGTTTAATGTCCTGGAGCAGCGCGGATACGCGAAGTCTTTGGTCACGGCCGAGGAGATCGAGCACGCTTGTTTCCACGCACCCGCCACCACGCGCGCCGCCCTGCGCGGGAAGTTCCTCGTGGCCGCCCGCCAGCGCGATCTGTCCATCAACGTGGACTGGATGCGCCTGAAAATCAACGGCGAGCTCGGGATGGAAACCGTGCTGGGGGATCCGTTCTCCGAGGTCGACGAGCGCGTGGACTCCATGCTCGAGCTCATGGAAAGTCTGGTGTAGGCCATGACCGCAGCGTCGCACCGCAATCAACCCGTGGACGTCAGCTGGGATGAGAACACCTCCCGGCTGTTCAACCTGGTGATCGCGCTGATCAACTCGTCCTCTCCGCGTTCGGTGGACTGGATCATCGCGAACGTAGCAGGTTATGACGCAGGCTCATCTGCCACCAACCGCAAGCGTTTCCACCGCGACCGCGCCTCTTTGCAGGCGTTCGGGGTGGTTCTTCGCAAGAGCACCGGCGAGGCTGCAGGCGCGCAAACAACGGAAGCGTGGAGCCTGGATTCCCAAGAGCTGTTCCTCCCGGAGCTGGACTTGAGCCAAGAGGAAGCCGACGCTCTGGCCGCAGCAGCCCGGTGGAACCAATCGGAATCGCTGTCTGGAGCTGCGAAGAGTGCCTATCACAAGCTCGCGGCCGCGGGCCTGCAACGTGGGTTGGGCGAATCAGTGGTTTCCTCCGTCCCGGACCATACGGAACTGGATCAAGCCTCCGTGGAGGCCATCTTCCGTGCGCTGGACAAGAGCCTGCGCCTGAGCTTCGATTACTACCCCTCACTGCTGCACGTGCCCACGCGCCGCACTGTTGAGCCGTGGGCCTACGGCGCCGTGGACGGAAAGATCTACCTCACGGGCTTCGATCTCGACCGTGAGCAGCAGCGCACCTTCCGCCTATCCCGCATCGCGGACATGCAGGCCCTGCCGGAGTTCACCACCCACCCCGCGCCGAATCTACCCGCCGAGCAGTTGATCCTCCGCGGCCTGGAATCCGCTGGTTCCCGCATCACCGCGCGCCTGCGCTTTACCTCGAATTCCGGCGCCGAGGAACTGCGCGCCCTGACCGATGCGAGTGGTCAGATCGGCCCAGTGGACCGGAGCTGGTTGCTGCGCACAGCGGCAGCGTATGCGCCTGAGGTGGTCGTTGAGGAACCTTCGGATCTTGTCGACGACATCATCTCCCTGCTCCACGCAGTAGCCAACGAGCCAGGAGGCACCGACCAGTGAACCCCACGCAGAATTCCGCGGCCATCAGCAACGATGGAGCCGCCAGCACCCGCGCGGGCGAGCAGTTCGCGCAGAGTATGAACGTGCTCAACTGGTTCCGTGCGCATCCCACGGGCACTTTCATGCAGGCATCCGAGCAGCTGGGTATTCCTGTGGCACAGATCAAGCACGAGCTCACCCAGCTATCGATGTGCGGCCTACCGGGTTATTTCCCCGGCTCACTCGTGGAAGTCTCACTGGATAAAACCTCGGCTCAGGTGAGGTTTTCCGCTGGCCTGGACCGGCCACTGGCGCTGACTCCGATGGAAGCCGGGGTGCTGCTGTTCAACTTGGAAGCGCTGCGCAGCACCCTGCCTGCAGACCAGCAAGCTCCTGTGAGATCCGCGTCAGACAAGATTCGCGCCCTGCTCGCCACGGCACGGGATCGCAGCTCTCTGGACGAAAAGTTGGATGGCGCGGGGTTGACGTCGGAAAAAGAAACCCAACACACCCCGCTGCCTGAACAGGAAGAAGCGGCCAATGAGCTGCTACAACAGATCAACATGGCTGTGCGCGAGCGACAACTGGTGACCGCCGACTACCGCTCGCTGAGCAGCGACTCCACAACCCGCCGAACCATAAATCCGGATCACCTGGCAATTGTCAGCGGCCAGGCCTACCTGTGGGGCAGGGAAGAGGGACGCGAACAGCGCACCTATGCCCTGGAGCGCATGGACAACGTGCAGGTCGGCGAACCGGGGAGTGCCCCCGGAGCAGCGCAGGCACCACAGCTGCAAGAAGACGACCCATTCCAATTCGAAAACGCCGAATATTGGAGCACCCTGCGACTATCCCCAGAATTGGTTTGGATGCTGGAGTACTACCCAATGTGGCTGGTAGAAGATAAAGAGACACCGCTTGTCACCATCCCCGATACGGGGGCTTGGCTCGAGCGCTTCTGTATCGCTTATGGGCAGCACATTTCCGTCGTGGACCCAGAGGGGCTGCAGGAGAGAGTGCGTCACCGAGCCCAACGAGGGCTTCGGGCTTACAATAAATAGATACCCGCAGGACCCAGTACCGATCGTTCGCACAGAAACTCGTGCACACGGTGCTGGACTAAACACGAAAGGTGCCGCATGAACCTCGGCTGGCCAGAAATTCTCCTCATCGCTCTCGTTGTGTTCCTCCTCTTCGGAGCAACCCGACTTCCTAGCGCTGCACGTTCCTTGGGTCGTTCCATGCGCATCTTCAAGTCCGAGATGGATGAAATGAAGACCGAAAAGGGTGGGAAGAACGCTGACACGGAGCAGCAGGCAATCCAGCAGCAGGATCCGATGCAGAACCAGGTGCAGAACTTCGGACAGGCTCCGCAGGAGCAGCCGGTTCAGCAGCCACAGCAGCAGGGCGTTGCTCAGCCAGTTCAGCAGCCACAGCAGAACCCAGGTCAGCAGAACTAAGCACCAACGCAGGATCACAGGCCGGGAAGATCGCCGATGACCACACCTCACTCCGCATCCGCTGCAGGCTCCGCGCAGCCCGCGGCGAAGTCCGCGAAGCGACGCTCACTCAAAGCACGGAAACCGCGCAAGCAGAAGTCCGTCGACGGAACGATGAGCATCGTCGAGCACATTCAAGAGCTCCGACGTCGCGTACTCATCGCGGTGCTAGCAATCGCTGCGGGAACCATTATTGGTTACATCTGGTACGGAACTAATATCGGACCGATCCCGTCACTGGGTGAGATCCTCAGAGCCCCATACTGTTCCTTGCCAGCTGATCAGCGATTCGGCGGTTCTTCTGGAGAATGTCGCCTTCTCGCCACCGGCCCATTTGAGATGTTCCTTCTTCGATTGAAGGTTGGTTCTCTCGCCGGTTTGGTCTTTTCCTCTCCAGTCTGGCTGGGACAGATCTGGGGATTCGTCACTCCAGGCCTGAAGAAAAACGAGAAGAATTGGGCACTTGGAGTTTCCATCGTTGCAAGTACCTTGTTCACGATCGGCGCAGTTTTGGCCTACTTCGTTCTTTCGATGGGCTTGGAGTTCCTGCTCACGCTGGGCGACGAAGCTCAGATCGCAGCACTGAACGGTGAGCGCTACTTCAGTTTTGCCATTAGTTTGCTCCTCATTTTCGGAGTGAGCTTTGAAGTTCCACTTTTGACGGTGCTTCTCAACGCTGCGGGCGTAATTTCTTATAAGCAGCTCAATGAAAAGCGCCGCTACATCATCGCGTTCCTCTTCATCTTTGCCGCGTTTATCACTCCTGGACAAGATCCATTCTCCATGGTGATTCTGGCATTGTCTTTGTGCGTCATGATGGAAATCGCCACCCAGATTGCCCGCGTGAATGACAGGCGCCGCGCCAAGCGCCGCGAGGAGTGGATGGACGTGGATGACGAATCATCGTCCTCCATCGATGCAGCTACTCCAATCGGTGGAGCGGGTTCTGTCCTCGATCCTGCCGAGCAGGTCACGGCTTCCTCCATCGACAACCCAGAGTCCTTAAAGAACCAATTCGGAGAACCAGTCACTGCCACGCCCGCGCCACGCAGTAGCAGTAGTGCGCGTCCGATGCAGCAGGACACGTATGGACGACGCAACGGACTAAATCTGCAATCCAACCAGCAAAACTCTCAAACGCCGAACAACGGGTCCCCACACAATGGACCAAATAATGGCCCAGACAGCGGGAACGGAACTGCACCCGGAGCAGCAGGCGGATTCTTCGACGACGTCCTCTAGCCGCGATACCCGCCGACTCGCGCGGGTAGGCTCGGGGACGATGACTGACCAGACACACACTGTTTATTCCCCAATCGTCGAGCAATTTCGCGCCGAGTATCCCTTCGGGCTCGATAAGTTCCAGCTAGACGCAGCTGAAGCCATTGCCCAAGACAGGGGAGTGCTGGTGGGAGCCCCCACCGGAGCGGGCAAGACTGTCGTCGGTGAATTCGCTGTCTACACCGCCTTCCACAACCAGGGCGCGTGCTTCTACACCACGCCCATCAAGGCACTGAGCAACCAGAAGTTCCACGACCTGGTTGCCCGCTACGGCGAGGAGAACGTCGGCCTGCTCACGGGCGACGTGACCGTAAACGGCGATGCTCCCATCGTCGTAATGACCACCGAAGTTCTCCGCAACATGATCTACGCGGATTCGGAACGCCTGCGCTCACTGACCCACGTGGTGATGGACGAGGTCCACTTCCTCGCAGACCCCTCCCGCGGGCCGGTGTGGGAAGAAGCGATCTTGAATCTGGACACTCGCGTCACCTTGGTTTCGCTCTCCGCCACAGTCTCCAATGTGGAGGAATTCGGCGGATGGCTGAGCACCATTCGCGGTGAAACGGACATCATTCTCACCGATAAGCGTCCCGTGCCGCTCAATCAGTTCATGATGGTCAGCAAGCAGATCATGCCGCTGTTTGATTCCACCGACGAGCACATCGGTTCCATCAACCGGGCAGTAGTAGCAGCGGCTGCAAAGCAGGAAGAGACCGGAAAGCGCCGCGGGCCGAAGCGCTCGGATGTGGTCACCCGCATGCACGCCGCCAACATGCTTCCCGCGATCTACTTCATCTTCTCCCGCGCCGGCTGCGATGGCGCGGTCAAGCAACTGCTCGTGGACAAGGTGGACTTCACCTCACCCGCAGAACGCGAAGAAATTCTGCGCACGGTCGATGAGGGCGTGGGCGGGCTGACCTCCGAAGACCTCGAGGTGCTGGGCTTCCGCCACTTCCGCCGCGCGCTGTCCCGCGGTTTCACCAGCCACCACGCAGGCATGCTCCCCGCATTCCGTCACATCGTGGAGGATCTGTTCTCCCGCGGCCTGCTCAAGGTCTGCTTCGCCACGGAAACCCTCGCGCTGGGCATCAACATGCCCGCACGTTCCGTGGTGCTGGAAAAGCTCATCAAGTTCAACGGTGAGGCACACGTTGATCTCACCCCCGGGCAGTACACGCAGCTCACCGGCCGTGCGGGCCGCCGTGGCATCGATACTGTCGGCAACGCCGTGGTGCTGTGGTCCCAAGGCATTGATCCATACGCAGTGGCTGGGCTGGCTTCCACCCGCACTTATCCGCTGAACTCTACGTTCCGCCCCGGCTACAACATGGCCGTCAATATGCTCGGCACCCAGGGATGGGAAGAGTCCCACCGCCTGCTGGACCGATCATTCGCTCAGTACCAAGCCAACGGCTCCGTGGTGGAACAAGCCGAAGCCGTAGAGCGCCGGCGACGCGAACTGGAACACCAGGCCAAGGAGCTGGCGGCGCTGATTCGCAGGGAGCGCCCCACCCAGCCGGAAAAGGCGCAAGAGGATTTGGACCTTGCGGTGGAATACGCAGGTTTGCGTCGGGAATTGGCGCAGGAGGAACGCCGGGCCAAGCAGCACGCGGGCAGCCAGCGCCAACAAGAAACAGTGACACTGTTCCAGGGGCTGCGACCGGGTGATGTCATCGCGCTTCCCACCGGCCGCGATCCACTGACGGCCGTGGTAGTCCGCGCTGATTCCTCGCCGCGGCACCCGCGCCCAACCGTGGTGACGGAGGAGGCGTGGGTCGAGCGACTGACCCCGGATATGTTCAGCAACGCACCGGTGCATATCGGCCACATGAAGCTGCACAAGGGCGTGGGCCGCAACCCCAAGCGCCAGGCGCGTTCGGTGGCCGCCAATCTCCGCCGCATGCACTTCGATCAGAAGCCAACCAAGCTCAAGCCAAAGGCTAAGGGCGGTTCGGCGCAGGCGACGTCGCTGCGCATGCAGGTGCAGGATCATCCCGTTCACGCGTGGGATTCTCGGGAGAACATTTCCCGCTCGGCGATTCAGTACATCAAGGCGGAACGTCGTTTGGAGTTTGAGCAGGGGACTGTCACCACCACGGGAGAGAGTCTCGCGGCACAGTTCAATCGCATCGTGGCGCTGCTGGAAGAACTGGACTACGTGGAAACCAGCATCGATGAAAGCGGCACGAAGCACGCCGATATCACCATCGAGGGCGAGCGCCTGGCGCGCATTCACCACGAATCTGACCTACTGGTGGCGCAGTGCTTGCGCCGCGGGATCTGGGATGATCTGGATCCGGCAGAACTAGCCGCGGTGTCCAGCGTGGTGGTCTTCGAGAACCGACGCGAAACCGGCGAGGAGATGGAGGTTCCCTCCGAACCCCTGGCCGAGGCGATCGACCACACTATCCGCATCTACACCGAGCTCAGCTCCGATGAGCAACGCCACAACATCCCCATCACCAGGATGCCGGAACTCGGCTTCGCCACCGCCCTGCATCAGTGGACGGCAGGCGCACCGCTGGACTATTGCCTGCGTGCTGCGGAGGCTTCCGGCGCCTCGCTAACGCCGGGCGACTTCGTCCGTTGGTGCCGCCGCGTCATCGATCTGCTGGATCAGATTCGCAACACCGCCTACTCGGACCGGGTGAAGACCACCAGCCGCAAGGCAGTGAAGGCGATCAACCGCTCTGTCGTGGCGTTGGAGGCCTAAGGGTTTTCGCCCGCCTACACTGGTTCGGGTGAATGATCGCATTGCTGAACCCAATCCCTCCGCAATCAACTCCGCCACGTCCGGCTCACGCGGCCCTCGCACCATCGCCATCTTCGGTGCGAACAGCGAGATCGGTGCCGAGATCGCCCAGCTGCTCGCGCCCGGCAACCGCCTGGTGCTGGCTGGTCGTCGCTTGGAGGACCTGAAGTCCCAGGCGTCGCGTCTTCGTAGCGCGGGTGCGGTGGATGTTCGTTATGTGTTTTTCGACGCCACCTCTACCCACACCCACGCCGAGATCATCGAAGAAATTGAAGCCGAGGGAAAGATTGATACGGCCCTAGCGATGTTCGGCGTACTCGGGGATCAAGAAAAAGCTGAGCGCAGTGGGGAAGAGGTGCACAAGATTCTGCACACGGACTTCACTGCGCAGGCGGTGCTGCTGACGGAGCTGACGCACCGCATGAAGCAGCGGAGGCGTGGCACGGTGGTGGCGTTTTCTTCCATCGCCGGGGCACGAGTTCGCCGCCCCAACTATGTTTATGGTTCCGCTAAGGCAGGGCTGGACGGCTTCTGCCAGGGAATGCAGGATGCGTTGGTGGGCACCGGTGTGCGATTGCTGGTAGTCCGCCCAGGTTTTGTCATCGGCAGAATGACCGAGGGGATGGATCCGGCACCGCTTTCGACCACTCCGATCAAGGTGGCGCGAGCCACGGTGGATGCCATTAATAGCGAAAGCGCCCAGGACGTGTGGATCCCAGGCACTTTGCGGCAGCTGGCCGCAGTGATGCAGATCGTGCCGCGCTGGTTGTGGCGGCGCGCGCCGCGTTAAACGCCGGCGATGTTGTAAATCAGGGTGCGCAGTACGCCGTAGAGGAACGCTCCTGCGGTAGCTGCAGCGATTCCGCCGAAGATGATCACGGCGGCCTTCTCAGCTGGAGAGTAGCTTTCGAAGCCTTCCCCCTCAGACTTTTCGAAGAACCAAGATCCCTCAGCGTCACCCTCACTGCTGCCTTCAAGGCCCGGGTCAGTGGATCCATCTGCCGCATCGGCCTCCGCTGCGTACGCGGTGACCTGCTCCGCCTGGGCGGGAGCGACTACGGTGAAGGACAGTGCCGCGACGGTGGCTGCTACCAGTGCGTTTTTGCGAGTGCGCATCCTGAAAAATCCATTCTCTAAAGATCGTTATTATTTTGTTATGGAAGCTTCGTCTAACCTAGCGCGCCCCCGTCGGCATTTCAAAGGAAGTGGCGCAGACTAGTGTGGAAGCATCACCCCCTTAAAGCTTTTAGGAGTTCGCACCATGCCATTGTTCGCGGCGGCCTACCTCATCGTTGAGGTCATCGCATTTATCCTGCTCGGGATGTGGATCGGCTTCGGCTGGGCATTGCTGGCCATCATCGGTCTGTTCGTGGCGGGTCTGACCATCGCTAGCTGGCAGTTCCGCGCACTCACTCAACGCGCCACGCAGCAGGCGGAGCACCCAGAAGGTGGTCACCCGGGCCGCTTGACCGGCGACCTCGCCCTGACGTTCGTCGGTTCTCTGCTGGTCGCGGTGCCCGGCGTGGTGAGCTCCCTGGCAGGCATTTTCTTCCTGCTGCCGCCCACCCGCGCGCTGATCCGCAAGGGCATTGGCGCCGGCGCCCGAGCTGCGTTGGCCCGTTTCGCGGATTCCACTTTCACCAGTGTTTATGGCGTGGCCCGTCCGGGAAGCAAGGCGGACCGTCGCGAACAGCGTTCCTCACAGCCGCAAGGTTGGGGAGAGGTCATCGATCACCGCGAGGGCGAGTCCCACCGTCCCGAGTCCCCTGAGGATCCCCACAACAACGGCGGAACGCACCAGTGATTCGTCTGCTCCTGGCCGGATTTTCCGGGCTCATGCTTTTCGCGTCTTTCCAGCCCACCGGCCTGTGGTGGGCTGCTCCTTTGGGTATGGCGCTGTTCTTCGGCGCGGTCACGCCGCGTAACGCTATCTTCGCTGCGTGGCTGCAAGGTCTGGTTCTCTACCTCCTGCTTTTGCCCTGGGTTGGCGAGTTCGTGGGATGGTATGCATGGATCGCTTTGGCTGCGGTTCAGTCGCTATATTCGCTGGCTTTTGGCGTGGGCCTGCGCTACTTGTACCGCTCGCCGGCCCTCGGTACCACGACGACCAACATCGTCGTCTCGGGTATTGCCACCGCCGCGTGGTTCGTGGCCACGGAGTTACTGCGCGCTGCCTGGCCTTTCGGCGGGTTTCCCTGGGCCCGGTTGGCATGGGGGCAGATCGGCGGTCCTTTGGCCTGGTGGATTCGCCTCGGTGGCCCCGCGTTGGTCACCTTCGTGACGGTACTTTCTGGCGCAGCGCTGGCATGGTTGTTCTGGACCGTTGTGGCTGGTCGTTTTCCTTTTTTCCGACGCCAACTCCGCCCTGTTCAGCAGGCCTCTTTGCTGCTGCCTTCCGCGATCACGCTTATCGTGACCGTGGCTGTGGGATTGGTGCTCAGCCAGACCGCACAGATTAATCCTTGGGACGAAAACGGGGGCAAAACTCCCACTGTGCGCGTGGCCGCCATCCAAGGCAATGTTCCTCGGTTGGGCCTGGATTTCGCTTCCCAACGCCGGGCCGTTCTGGATAATCATGCGCGCCAGACACACAAGCTGGCGGAAGCGGTGGAAAGGGGAGAGCAGCCCCAGCCAGACATCGTGATCTGGCCGGAAAACGCCTCTGACGTGAATCCCATCACCAGCCAGGATGCTGCCCAGATCATCGGTGACGCGGTAGCCGCGATCCATGCGCCAATCTTGTTGGGAACAGTGACCCCAGAGCACAACCGCATGGTGGTGTGGACGGAGCAAGGCCCCATGGATATTCACGATAAGCGCTTCCTGCAGCCCTTCGGTGAATACATGCCGCTGCGGGATCTGCTCCGCAAGATCACCCCGCTGGTGGATCGCGCTGGAAACTTCCAGCCGGGGCAGGGCAACGGTCTGGTACACGTGCAGACCACCTCCGAGCAGGCACACGGCGGCGATATACCCGTGGGCATCGCCACCTGTTACGAGATCAGCTTCGACGATGCGTTCCGCACCTCCGTGCGCGATGGCGCTCAATTGCTGACCACTCCCACCAACAACGCGACCTTCGGTTTTACGGACATGACCTACCAGCAACTGGCGATGAGCCGGATGCGAGCCATCGAATACGATCGCTCACTCGTGGTAGCCGCGACTTCCGGTGTCTCCGCGATAGTGCAGCCGGACGGATCCGTCGGCCAGCAGACGCACATCTTCGAAGCCGATTCGCTCAGCGCGGAGCTCCCGCTTCACCAGAACCTCACTGTGTCTGCTCGCATCGGCCCCTGGGTGGAATGGGTGCTCGCAGCAGCTGGTCTGCTCTGTGTTCTGGTGGGCATAATGGCGCGTCCGCGGGAAGTGACGTCGGGAAGAAATGTGCCCGCTAAGAAAAACAATAAGAACAAGAAGGCCAATTCGGGTGTCCGTCAGCGCACAACCCGGAAGAAGTAATTAGTATCGTTACGGTATTGGGTCATCACACCCGCTAAGAAAGGTTGCACATAGACATGGCGAAACTCAGCGAAAAGACGCTGGTTATCATTCCGACGTTCAACGAACTCGAGAATCTGCCTCTCATCATCGACCGCCTGCTCACCGCAGAGCCAGAGCGCGTCAACGTGCTGGTGGTCGACGATTCCAGCCCGGACGGCACCGGAGACAAGGCCGAGGAACTGGCGGCCAACGACGACCGCATCCATGTCATGCACCGCGAAGGCAAGGGTGGCCTGGCAGGCGCCTATGTTGCTGGCTTCAAGTGGGGCTTGGAGCGCGACTACGAAATCCTTTGTGAAATGGATGCCGACGGCTCCCACGCGCCCGAGCAGCTCCATCTGCTTCTGGACCGCATCGATAACGGCGCTGAGATGGTTCTGGGTTCCCGCTACGTGCGTGGCGGCAAGACCGTGAACTGGCCAGTTAGCCGCCAGCTTCTGTCCCGCGGTGGCAACATCTACTCCTCGCTGGCGCTGGGCGCCGGGTTGTCCGATATCACCGGTGGCTACCGCGCGTACCGCCGCGATGTACTGGAAGAGATTGATCTGGACACTTTGGGTGTCGCGGGCTACGTCTTCCAGGTGGACTTGGCTTTCCGCGCTGTGGAGCTGGGCTTCGACGTGCGCGAGGTTCCTATCACCTTCACCGAGCGTGAGCTGGGCGAGTCCAAGATGAGCGGCAACATTGTCACCGAGGCAATGTTGCAGGTCACTAAGTGGGGAGTGGCTCACCGCTATGACCAGGTGAAGAACTTGGTGACGGAGTTCTCCCGTATTGGCACGGGCACCGTGAAGAATATGTTCACCAAGTAGCTTTTCGCGCTACGGCCATGCGAAAGGCCGGCCGCCACGTTTATTCGTGGTGCCCGGCCTTCGTGCTTGTCAGCGAACCTGCAACGCCTAAGGCTTTAGGCGTTCTTGGCTGCTTCCTGCTCCTTCATGAGCTTCACGGCATTGCGACGGCGCTTGCGGAGCAACTCCACGCGCTCTTCCAGCAGCACGTCCAGCTCTTCGAGGGAGCGACGCTCACGCAGCATGTCCCAGTGGGTGCGGGGAGGCTTTACCGGCTTGGACTCCTGTCCATCGCCCTCCATGAGAGTGCCCGGCTGGCCGTTCTTGCACATCCACTCGTTAGGGATTTCTGCATCGTCGGCAAACGGCACCTCAAAGACCTCACCGCTATCGGTTTGGTACTTCACCATGCGGCGAGGTGCCAGGTCATGGTCGCGATCCGTCTCATAAGAAACCGCGCCCATTCGGCTGCCACGCAATACGCGATCTGCCATTTATGCCTCACTCCTCAAATAGATTATTCACAATCTGACCGTAAACCACTTCATCTTACCCGGAAACTGTAGGGATAGATGCCTCAAGGAGGATTCGGTCACCATGAACTCAACGAACCAACACTAGGATTTGTTCCCATGAGCTCCGCTACTTCCCGCACCCGCCCACAGCATTGCCACTGGTGCGGCCGCGAGCTGGGAGAAAGCGGCACGGGTAGGCCACGGAAGTACTGCTCGCCATCGTGCAAACAGCGCGCCTACGAACAGCGGAAAAACTTGACCGGAACGGGCATTCCCGCCGATGCCGTGATTTACTCCGCCAGCTCCGCGAACCAACTTTTGGACGAACTCTTCGAGCTCCGATGCGCTGCGGAAGATATCCAGACTGCCGTTTCGGAAGGCGAGGATGCAGCCTCGATATCCGAGCTGGCCACAGAGCTGGTGGACATCGCCCGGCGCATCGAGAAGCTACGTGGCCAAGCGGAATGATTCACTGACCGTTCGCAGCGCTCAGCCACACTCCGCACCGCATACACTGCCGGGTTAGAGAATCTGCGACGGAGGGCTAGGCTGATATTTATGCGTAAGGGAATCATCACGCTCGGTGTCATCGGCATCATTGCCAGTCTGCTTTTCGCCTTCGGTCCGCTCGCGTACCGCGTGCTCAACGATAAGGGCCTGCAGACCGCAAACCTGGCCAACGGTGGCGAGCCAGCCAGCATCGGCATGGATGGCACCTGGTTCACGGTAGAGGGCTACGGTTCCAACAGCACGCAGGCGGGATATACCTTCTTCGAGAAACTCCCTGCGGAAGACAAGACCACCTCCGGCCGCGCAGACAACCACGATGGCGAAAGCGTGCATGGCGAGCTGCGCGTAGAAAATGACACGCTGGTGGAGGGCACGGTCAAGGTAGACGTGGGCGATATCAGCTCGGACAACCAGCGCCGCGATGTCAACGTCCGCCGGGACATCCTGCACACTGATTCCTACCCAACCGCCGAGTTCACCGTCACCAAACCAGCGGACTTGTCCCACCTGCCTAGCGACGGCACCGTCGGCACCGTGAAAGTCACAGGAGACCTCACGCTGCACGGCAAAACCAAAGAAATCACCACCGAGCTCACCGCCCTGCGCACCGCGGAGAGCGTGATCATCGAGGGCAATATCCCGGTCAAGCGCAGCGACTTCGATATCGAAGCCGGGGAATTCGTGGCCGCTGTCATCGACGATGAGGGCACCATCGATCTCCTCTTGGTCTTCCAGAAGCGCGGCTAGCGCAGCAATTTACGCGGTCGCTCACGCCCCCAATCTCCGCAGATAGCCAGCCTTCCCACCCGCCGCAGTGACGGGCGTTTAAGCTAGATCTATGTCCCCGCAAATGGTTTTCTATTCCCGCATCATGCGTAGCGTGGTGCTCGCGTTTTTCATCGGATTTCTGCTGATCACCGCTAGCAACTGGGTGAACTACCTGTTTGCCGCAGTGTGTGGTCTGTTTCTCGCGGTGACCGTCTTCCAGCTGTGGACCACCCACCAGAGGGATAACCAGTAATGAGCCCGGCTGCTCAGAAACCGCTGAAGTCTGTCGTCGAAACGGAAAAGATGGACGAGGTCCGCGACTGGCTGGACGGCAAGCCCTCGGTGATTATCGCCGAGGAACTGCACCGCCTCACGCCCGCGCAGATGGCGGTTGCGTTCCGTGTGCTGCCGAAGGATCGGGCGCTGCACGTCTTTGAATACATGGACCCTCCGGTGCAGGCGGAGTTGCTCTCTGGCCTGGTGGAGGGGGAGACGGCGAGCATGTTGCGGTCGCTGGCGCCAGATGATCAGGCGGAGTTGCTGGATGAGATTCCGGCCAAAGTCGCGGCGCGTCTCATGGAGGGTCTGCCCGCCAGCGAGCGGAGTTTCGTTTCGGATTTGTTGGGTTACCCTGCGGAGTCGGCGGGGCGTCTTATGGTTCCGACGCCAACAGTTCTCGCCCCAGCTGCGACCCGAGAAGAAGCGCTTGACAAGATTCAGCGCAACGCACAGGCGCAATCTTCGGCGGATGACCATCACGATTCCACGGTGATCGATTCCGATATCGCGGTGGTTCCGGTGGCGGATAATTCTCGCCGTCTGTTGGGCACGGTGTCACTGTCCGCAGTGGTTGCGGCTCCCACGGGAACGCAGATCGAGCAGATCATGCACCGGGAGAAATTCCAGGTCAAGGCATCCGAGGACCAGGAGGTCGCGGCACGCCTGATGCAGGAAGCTGACTTGCTGGCGCTGCCGGTGGTAGACGACGAAGAGCGGATTCTGGGCTTGATCACCGTCGACGATGCCATGGAGGTCCTGGAGTTCGAGGCCACCGAGGATGCGTACCGTTCCGGCGGTTCGGAGCCGCTGAAGGAGCCGTACCTGAAGGCAACGGTGCTCACGCTGGCGAGGAAGCGCGGCACGTGGTTAGTACTGCTGATTCTCGCGGCTTTTCTGACCATCAATGTGATGGAGTTTTTCGAATCCACGCTGGAGGCGGTGGTGGTTTTGAGCGTGTTCGTGCCGATGATCATCGGTACGGGCGGCAACGCTGGCGCTCAGGCTGCTAGTTCGGTGGTGCGCGCACTGGCCGTCAACGAGGTACGGCCCAGCGACGTGGCACGGGTGATTTGGCGCGAAATCCGCGTGGGCTTCCTCCTGGGAATGTTCCTTGGCGTGGTGATTTTTCCGGTCATTTTCTGGATCTATGCCCTGCCAGTGGCTTCCACAATCTCCATCACCATCGTGGCCATTTGTACCTGGGCATGCATCGTGGGCGGCGTGTTGCCGTTGTTGGCACGGAAGTTGGGCGTAGATCCCGCGGTCTTTTCGACGCCAGTCGTGTCTACTTTGGTGGATGCCACCGGCCTGGTTATTTACTTCACGGTCGCCGGGACGATCATGGCGGATCAGATCGCCGCGGCGACGGGGTAGTAGGCGACAGGGTAGTGGCTAGCAGGGGTCGCTGAAGTCTCCGGAATTGTTCAGCGTGCGGCGTTTTATGAAACAGAGCTAATTAGCCAAGGTTGCGGGTAGCAACCATTAACTCAGCTAATTCCTTGGAGGATTGCGGATTCTGGCCCGTGTAGAGGTTTCCGTCCTGAACCACGTTGGAACGCAGCGGGAATCCCTTGCTGTAGGAAAGACCGGCTTCCTTCAGTTTGTCTTCGAGGTACCACTTGGCCTTCCATCCGAACGGGTTGATGCGCTCTTCGACGTTCGACAGGCCGGTAACCTTGCGTCCGGCGAACGGGGTATTGCCCTGCTCATCGACTGTTGCTAGCAGTGCCGCAGGGGAATGGCACAGAAGTCCCAGCTGGCCACCTGAAGCGAGCTGGTCAATGAGAATCTTGCCAGAAGCCTTATCTACGGAGAGGTCTTCCATCGGTCCGTGTCCACCTGGGTAAAACACCCCGTCAAAGTCATCTGCACTCAATTCATGCAGGTCAGCGGCATTTTCTAAGGCTGGCTTGAGTTCTTCGAGCCGTTCCTTCATCTTCTTCGCCGTGGATGGAAGTACGCCACCGGAAACCTTCAAGCTCAGCTGATCCACGACAGGAGTTTTGCCACCAGGTGTAGCGATGGTGATCTCATATCCTGCGTCGGAAAAAATATCATGAGGAACCACAAATTCCTCCGCCCAGAAACCGGTGGGATGCTCGGTGCCATCCTTGAGGGTCCAGTGATCGGCGGCGGTGAGTGCGATCAAGATTTTCGTCATGGTGAGAAGCTCCTTGAATGTTTGTGGGTTCTTGTGGTGAACGGTGTGTAGCTCGGTGGTTCGCCGACCACCAACCATTTATACACGCGTGATGGAAAGCTATGGGATGGTCGATTGCTCGCCCCGAATACGGACGTCGTTTCGTCACACGTGACGAAACTAAGGTGAGCAATTGGCCACGCAAATAGGGAGGCTGGTGGCCATTATCAGCGCCCGGTGGCCTCCCGGGCGGCTTTCCATTTTCAACGCCAGGCTCATCTCAGTTGAGCTTTGAGCCAGGTGGGCAGATTTCCATAGTGAGCTCTAGAGAGAATCTCGATCTGTTTGACCGTTAAGTAGTTTGAGTGGCCGGAAATACGTAGTGCGTCTTAGATCATCGACAAGTCGATAGAGAAGCCAGGTGGTGCTCAGGGCACACAGTAGTGAGCATGCCCAATGTCGCCGAACCGGACATAAGGCGCATCCGCCACACGGCAGAAACGCCAAGCAACTCACTGTGCACCACTTTCTCCACCTAAGGTCACAAATAGCCGATAATATACATTATGACACTTTAGCTTTTGAAGGCCTGCCCTGGGCTTTCGCATTGCGGGCGAACTCAAGGCAACTTCAAGGTGTGGCGAATGCTCAACTACACTCTTTGAGTGATGTAAATTATATGGGCTAAGGTTATATAACCAGAGCTATGACGAGCCTCAATCTGCAGGAGACTACATATGTCCAACGATGATGCCAAGGGTCAGCCACTCAAGCTGAACCCGGCAGTCGCCCAGGCGCCGGGTGCGCCATCGGCGCCAGCACCGGCGGCCAATGCCCCGGCACCTAGTAACCCCGAGCCAGCTGAGGCCGCTCAGGCCCCTGAGGCTCCTCAAGCGCCTGCCGCTGAGTCCACTACTAACGAGTCCGCAGCGGAAGCACCTACCGCTGCGGCCACCAATGGCGGTGGCCCGCTGAAGCTTGGCGCCCCAAGCGCCCCAAGCGCTCCAGGTGCACCGGGAGCTCCTGGTGCACCTGCTGCCCCGGCTGCTTCTGCACCGTCTGCACCAGCGGCTTCCGAGGGAGCATCCGCTCCTGGAGCTCCTTCTGCTCCGGCTGCGCCAAAGGCACCGTCCGCACCGGGTGCTCCATCTGCTCCTGGCGCACCGGGCGCTCCGCCCGCCCCCTCTGCCTTCTCCCCTTCCGCACCGGGTGCTCCCGGTGCCCCTAAGGCTCCTTCTGCCCCAGGTGCACCTTCTGCTCCGGGCGCTCCCGGCGCCCCAGCTGCAGGCGCTCCTTCTGCTCCATCCGCACCAGGCGCTCCAGCGGCTGGCGCTCCCGCTGCAGGTGGCAAGGCTCCTGTTCAGCAGGCCGCCCAGAACAAGCCAAAGGAAAAGCCGAAGAAGAAGCGCGAGCCAGTTGTCATTGGCGATCGTACCCTCGGCCAATGGGGCAAGATCGCTGGCATCACCATCGCCGGTGTCGTGGTCCTCGCGGCCATCGTCATCTTCGGCGCTCGCTGGCTCACCGGCCTGGACTCCGTGTCCAGCTGGATGGACAAGTACCCAGGCGAGTACCACTTGCCTGACTTCGTGGAGCCCGGTTTCCCTTGGTGGGCACGCTGGACCCACTTCTTGAACTTCTTCTTCATGGCCCTGATCATCCAGTCCGGTCTGCGCGTGCGTCAGCAGCAGAAGCCACCGGCTGTGTGGCAGCCAAAGAAGGGCGGCAAGAAGATCAGCATCAACCTCTGGCTACACACCTCCTTGGATATCCTGTGGATCGTCAACGGCGTGCTATTCATCGTGATGCTCTTCGTCAGCGGCCACTGGGCACGCATCATCCCTACCAGCTGGGAAGTCTTCCCGAACGCTCTGTCCGCGGCACTGCAGTACGCATCCATGGATTGGCCAGCGGAGAACGGCTGGGTTAACTACAACAGCTTGCAGCAGCTCACCTACGGCATCGTCGTGTTCATCGCCGCTCCTCTGGCGATCATCACCGGCCTGCGTATGAGCGAGTGGTGGCCAAAGAAGGCAGACAAGCTGAACAAGATCTACCCAGCTCCACTGGCTCGTAAGATCCACTTCCCCACCATGCTGTTCTTCGTTGTCTTCATCATCGGTCACGTTTTCTTGGTTGTTACCACCGGCATGCTGAAAAACCTGAACCACATGTTCGCTGGCACTCCGGCTGAGGGCTGGGGTGGCTTCCTGTGGGCCGTCGGCGCTCTGTTGATCACCATCGGCGCGCTGTTCGCAACACGTCCACTGCTGATCGCCCCTGTTGCTTCCAAGTTCGGTACCGTCAGCCCTCGTTAAGCTCTGATCGAGTCCGGCTAGATGCCCATCGCTTCATGGCGGTGGGCATTTTCTTTTGCCCGACGCCAAACTCCCCCGCCTCTCCCACCGTTGTCCCCGTTTAGCACAACGATCCCCCGGAAGTGCCAAGACGCTTTCCGCGACCTGGGAAAATGCAAACTGGGTGGCACTTCCGGGGGATCATTGTGCATATGCAGCCCAGAGAAGGCGCCAAAACTAGCAGGCGCCAGGCCAATGGGGCACCGGACCAAACACGCGCCCATCCAAACAGTCACCTGAGCAGGCACCGGCCCAACCCGGCACCGGCATAAACAAAAAGGGCCTGGGCTCCGATAAAGGATCGGAGCCCAGGCCCTGCACAAGCTTTCCTTACAAGGCATGACCCCTGTCAGGATCTAGCCCTGCACAAGCTAGCGCTGACTAGCGCTGCAGCTAGTAAGAAGTCTTAGCGGCGTCGGAGTTGGCGTCGGACGAAGAATCTTCGTCTTCTTCGCTGGAATCATCGTCGCACACCTCAGCCTCAATGACCTCGCCGGTGTTGTCCATATCGGACTCCTCCAGCTTGGAGGATAGGGTCTTGTGATCCTCCTCGGTGAAGTCCTCTTCAGGATTCTCACGCTTTTCCACGAGGGAGTGGATCTCCTCGCGCAGCAGACCTTCCTTCTTGATCATTTCGCGGTTCTTGATCCACCACGCCACCAACACGCCGATGGTCAGGATGCCCACGTAACCAATCACTGGGTAGACGTAGGTCATCAGAGCCTCGAATCCCACGAAGCTGATACCGAAGCCCACCACACAGGTGACCAGGAAGACCGGCGCGTACTTGCCCGGGCTTTTGGCAGTCAGACGACGGCCCAGAGCGTAGAACATGCCGATGCACGTGTTGTAGATCAACCCGTAGATGACCCACACCATGATGCTTGCCAGGATCGGGTGGATCGTGTCAAACATGGACAGCATTGGCACGTCAGAGCCTTCAACCTTGTCCATGTTCAGCAGCAAAGTCACAGCGGACATCAACAGCATGACTGTGTAGAGCAGGCCACCCATGAGGCCACCCAAGCCCACCTCGCGTGGGTTTGCGGTGCTACCACCGATAACCAAGCACATGGACACGCCCAGGACCAGCGCCAGACCGTTGTAGTTCAACGCGGACAGAATCCATGGCTTAACCGGAGACTCTTGCTGCTGAGCCAACTCGCTCAGGGACCCCAAGTCAGCTGGGAAGTTCACCAGCGAGTAGATAAATGCACCGATGACAGCGATGATGATGAACGGCGTGATGAAAGAGATGATGCTGGACACCTTGTCCACATCCATCAGGCCGGTGAACATCACGATGCCCACCATGACCAGCGAGCCGATCCATGCCGGCCATCCGAACTGCTGGTCCAGCGTTGAACCTGCACCGGCGATCATCACCACACCGACGGTGAACATGGTAAAGGTGACGGCGAAGTCCAAGAACTTGGACACGATGGGGTGCGTCAGGTTGTTGAACACGAACTTGTGCTCACGAGCCAGGAAGTAACTGCCCAGCTGCAAGATGACGGCGCCTGCTCCGGCCATCACGATGCCAGCGATCACTGCGCCGGCGATTCCCAAATAGCCGAATGATACAAAGTACTGAATGACTTCCTTACCTGTGGCAAATCCGGCGCCTACCAACAGGCCCACGAATGCCAAGGCGATTTTCATCGAGCGTACGAACGACACTACGAAGTCTCCATTTCCTATGAGTTATGAAACTTAGTTATGAAACCTTGTCTATTTTTCTCCAGTCGTGCATGTTATAGCACTGGCCTGAATTCTTCCGATAAGGCTCACTGGCTAGTCACTCACTATTAGCGATCCTGCAGCCAGCCCCATTGCTGCTTCCACGCATGCTCCCCTCCCGCGCCAATTCCCGAGTTGCCCTAATATCTTGTTCATGGCCATCTCTGACTTCGCGCGCGCCGTGGAAAAACGCATCAATAGCGCTGGTATCAGCTATACCGAGCGGGCGGGGTGGCATCCCAGCCTCGCGGGTTACTACGGCTACGGCGATGTGGACAAGGTTCGCGTTTTCGCCCGCGTCATGATGAAGGCCCCGGATCGCGAGAATATCCTGCCGCGCCGCGGGTTCCGCCAGTTCTTCACCATCCAAGTTGGCGATCATCCCGTGACCATTCAGGCTGGTAACGAGACCGTTAATACTCATACCAACAGTGGCGGCTACGTGGATTTCCCGGTGAAGAACCACGGCTTGGAACCCGGCTGGCAGACGGTGCGGATCGAGGCTGAGGGCGCCGAGCCCGTGGATGCCGAGGTGCTGATCTTGGAACCGGGCACGCGGTTCGGTGTGGTCTCAGATATCGATGACACGATCCTGGTCACGATGCTCCCCCGCGCCGTGACCGCGGCGTATAACTCGTGGTTTGTCCGCACCAATGCGCGTAAGCCGGTGCCAGGCATGACGGAATTTTATGAGACGATTCTCGACGAGCACCCGGAAATTCCTTTCTTCTATCTCTCCACGGGCGCATGGAATACGTTTCATTCTTTGGTGAATTTCATTGCCAAGCACGCTTTGCCCAAGGGGCCGATGTTGCTCACGGACTGGGGACCTTCGCAGACGAGTATGTTCCGCTCTGGTCAGGAGCATAAGCGCGTGCAGCTGCGTAATTTGGTGATTGATTTCCCAAATATCACGTGGATTCTGGTGGGCGATGATGGGCAGCACGATCCGTTTATTTACGGCAATTTCGCCGAGGAGCACCCGGATCGGGTGGCCGCGCTGGCTATTCGTCAGCTCTCTCTCCAAGTGAGCACGTTTTGGCGCACGGAACGGCCGCTCCTTTGGGTGAGGTGTTGCACCGCGGCATGGTGCCGACGATCGCCGGCGCGGATGGTTTTGATTTGCGCAAGCAGTGGGTGGCGATGGATGAGATTCGTCCGGGTGTGCTGCCTCACGCCTTTTCTTCCGACGCCAACCTCTCCTCCTAGCCCACTTCTCCCCTGGTTTTTCCGCTGAAGGCTTGCTAGCTTCTACGCGCTAGGACATTGGAAGTGCGGAATCGCATCGTCGTAGAGCATCGCCGAATCCAGAATCTGCGCCACCTGCAGCAGATCCGCTTCTCCTCGTGGACCCACCAGCTGAACGCCGACGGGCAGCCCGTCGCTGCCCATACCTCCAGGCAGCGAGATTGCTGCATGACCAGACACGTTCCACTCTGCGGCGAACGCGGTGGACGACAGCGAGGCCAACTGGGTGCGCAGGCTTCCCGTCTTCAGGTACGCGCCCGCGCGCGCCGGGCGATCGGCAACAGTCGGAGTCAGCAGAGCGTCGAATCCTTCCAGCTTCTGCGTCATTGTCTCTCCGAACGTCCGCGAGTACTCGCGTGCCCATTCCTTGAGCTTGAACCGGGCCCACGCGCCCAGTAGTTTGGTGCGCTTGTGGCGCGGTTCGATCCGCTCAGGGAATTCCAGCCCGGCGATCTCCTCCCGAATTCCACCGTAGAACTGGGTGACAAATGCCAAGGTGGGGTCTGGACGTTTAAAATCCACCTCGCGCACCTCGTGCCCTTTTGCCCGCAGCCTGTGCACGGCATAAGCCACGGCGCGAAGGTGATCATCATGGACTTTGATACCGGGAGTCGCGGGCGTGGTGTTCACCCCGATGACGAGCTTTCGGGGCCCAACCCTCTTGGTGAGGAGAGAATCGCGGGTGTGATCAGTGGCGATGGCGTCGAAAATGAGGGAACAACACTCCACGGAGCGCGCGATCGGCCCGGAGGTGCCCAGCTCCATCCACAAATCTGCATACGGGTCGGTGGGGACCGATCCGCGGCAGGGCTTCAGACCAACGGTGCCGCAGTGCGAGGACGGAATGCGGATCGAGCCGCCACCGTCGCCGCCGATGGCCGCAGGCACCATACGCGCAGCCACTGCAACCGCAGAGCCACCCGAGGAACCTCCTGGTGTACGAGACGGATCCCACGGGTTCCGGGTGATTCCAAAAGCGTCGGACTCCGTGAAGGGAAAGGCGCCAAACGCAGGCATCAGGGTCTTGCCGAGGATGATCGCCCCGGCCTCCCGCAAGCGCTTGACCAGCAGGGAATCGCGCGCTTTCGGGGTGGGGTTGCCCGCAGTGCCGAAGGTGGTTGGCGTTCCGGCCACGTCGATCTCGTCCTTGATGAGGATGGGCACACCGTGGAGGAGTCCGGGTTGAAAGTCAGGCTGTAGTGCCAGCTGATCCAGCTCATCGGCGGTACGAAGCGCTTCGTCATCCAGCAGGACGTGGATCGCGTTGAGCGTGGGGTTGAGCTCCGCGATCCGTGACAGGCACGCTTCCACGCCCTCTCGAGCTCCTGAACCGGGATGTTTCAGCACGGATTGTCGCCACTCGCGAACCCCGAATTGCTGCCACGTCGATGGATGCATGCCCGACTCTCCCTGTGCCATAGCTACTCTGCTAATCCACGAAGTACTGCAGGTTTTCTCCAACCCGCTTGCCGGAGTGGATACAGCCGCCCAAGAACGTGCCCTCCAGCGCATTCTTGCCGTGCATGCCACCACCACCGAATCCGGAGACCTCGCCAGCAGCGAATAGGCCGGGCAGAACAGAACCATCGGAGCGCAGCGCACGGCCGGACAGATCCGTTTCGATACCGCCCAGCGTCTTGCGCGTCAGCATGCGCAGACGCACCGCGATCAGCGGGCCCTGATCCTCATCCAGCAACTTGTGCGGGGCCGCGCAGCGCACAATCTTGTCGCCCAAGTAACCGCGAGCCGTGCGGATGTAGTTGACCTGATAGTCCTTGCCGAACTTGTTGTCCACCTGGCTGTCGCGATCCTCGATCTGCTTGCGCAGGCGAGCCACATCGATCTGCGGCGCATCCTCTCCGGTGACCTCGTTCATGCCCTTGACCAGCTCACCCAGGTTGTCCGCGATGACCCAGTCCTCACCGTTGTCCATGAATGCCTGAATCGCCGGATGGGTGCCCGGTCCCACCTTGCTCAGCAGGTTCTTGACCTTCTTGATGGTCAGGTCCGGGTTCTGTTCGGAACCGGAGAAGATGAACTCCTTGTCTGCGATCGCCTTGTTGAGCACGAACCAGGAGTAACCGTGCCCCGTTCGCCCAATCTGCTCGACGCCAGCCAGGTTGTCTCCACCAGGAATGATTGTGTTCGGCAGGCGATTACCCTCTGCGTCGAACCACATGGATGACGGCCCGGGGATGATGCGAATGCCGTGCTGAGGCCAGATCGGATCCCAGTTCATCATGCCTTCTGGGTAGGCCCACATCCGGTCCGTATTAGTCAGGCGAGCACCCGCATCTTTGGAAATCTGGATCATGCGACCATCCACGTGTGCGGGAACGCCGCAAACCAAGTCCTTGGGTGCCTCTCCCCAACGCCCGACTGGCCATGCCTTCCGCACCAAGTCCAAATTTCCGCCGATGCCGCCCGAAGTGACCACCACGGCCTGCCCGCGCAGTTCGAATTCACCCGTGACCTCGCGGTTGGAGGCAACTCCTCGCTCTTGGCAGTCCTCGGCCAGAACGCTGCCGCGCACACCCACGACACGGGGTCCTTCCGGGGTGCCTTCTGTGATTAGTTCATCGACTTGGTGCCGGAAAAGGAAGGTGACCTTGCCTTCGGACTCGAACTTCTCCAATGGCTCCCGAAACACTCGCACCACCTCGGGACCGGTGCCCCACGTGAGGTGGAAGCGGGGAACGGAGTTGCCGTGACCGGAAGCGTCGCCGGACCCGCGCTCGGCCCAACCTACAGTGGGCAAGACGTTCAGGCCCAGCCCCTTGAGGTAGTCACGCTTTTCCTGGGCTGCGAAACGCACGTACTCGCGGCCCCACCGGCGCGGCCAGTAGTCGTTTTCCGCATCGTCGAACTGTGCCGAGTTTTCCCAATCGCGCCACGCCAGCTCTTCGCTGTCCTTGACTCCCATGAGGCGCTGTTCGGGGCTATCCACGTAGAACAGGCCACCCAAGGACCAAAACGCCTGCGCGCCGAGGTTTTGCCGACCCTCCTGCTCCACCACCGTCACGCGCAAACCGCTGCGCACGGCTTCATAGGCGGCGACCATTCCTGCCAGGCCACCACCAACGATGATGACTTGGCTTTCGGTCTCTGCGCCGTCGTTCGGCTCGGTATAGTTCGGGGACTCTGATGTGTACGCGGTAGGGCGAAAACTCACGGCCGATGCGCCTCTTTTCCATACTTTTCGAGCTCGGGATGTGCGGGCTGCACATATACTTCTACTTCTCTGACAATGCCACGGCTGAAACAGGGCACGCTGTGCGTGAGATCTTATTTTGTTGGCGAACCCATCGCTGCAAGTTCGGGGAATTTTTCGCTTTTCACCAGAAGTTCCACGACTATGCATTATGAGGTGCCTGGCTGAGCACAAGATTTTCGCGATGGCAGTGGCCGATGTGTATCCCCACTACGTGGCCAAAGCAGAGCGCAAGCAGCGCACGAAGCAAGAGGTTGACCGCATCATTGAATGGCTAACGGGATATGACTCCGCGGGTCCGAAAAAGGTTCTGCGCGATTAATCCTGCAGCAGGTTTTTAGCTGCGAGGACGGAAAACGAACTGCACGCAATCTAGTTCGCCAGCTTCCGCGAGGCACTGGTGCAGCGCGAGCTGGTATTCCCACAAGCGGCGGAACACGGGATCAAAACCAGCCGCAGCAGCCTGCCGTTCCCTAGCCGCGAAATTCGCGCGCCACAGAGGGATCGTGGCGGCAAGATGCGATCCCAAGTGGCTTTCTGCACTGATGCTCAAGCTGGTGTGCTTGGCGGTGGCATTGCGAATGTCTGAGACGGTGGAGTATCCCAGCGCGGGCCAGACGTACGCCCGCATCACGTCGAGAGCTTCCTTACTGGTCTCACGCATTGCATCCGTTGCCACGCACGTCTGCACCACAGCGCGCCCGCCTGCAGCCAACATGCGATCGATTGTCCGCAAGAAGTGACGCATGCCGCCTGGGCCCAACGTTTCCATTCTTTCGACGGAAAAGATGGCGTCATAAGTCCCCGACCATTGCCGAGGAGACGGAATGGGGCCGTCGATGGTGATAACTCGCACGGCACCTGCCACGCCAGCGGCACGCACCCGGGCTTCAACGGGTTCCACGTGGTCTTCGTCGCTGGTCAGAACGTCCACACTTGCACCGCGGAGTGCGGCTTCAACGGCCAGCTGACCACCGGAGCTGGGAAGTTCCAGCACCCTGTCCCCTGGGCCCACTCCGGCCTCGTCCAGCATCGCCTCGATACGTCGTACTTGAGCGTCATCGAGATCGAGCCGTTCCACCGATTCCGGAGTGCCGTACCAGGTCACGTCAATGGGCCATTGAGTTGTGGAGCGCTTGGAGGATCCTGTCTGGACATCCACCATCTCTGTGGCAGAGGAGCGCGAAGCAGCAGAAAATAGCGCGCTGCCCGTGGCTCGAGTGGATCCTGCGTACAGTTCCACCAGCCCTTCTGGAAGTTCGCCGGGCCGGACCGTGCCGAAATTGCGCTGGGATTTGGACCCTAAGGATCCCATGAGCTTCCCGGACTTCTTCTCCCATTCGTGGGAGAGCAGCACGTTAAGCACATCCGGCAGCGGCTCGGCATCCCATTCCCCGGCCAAGTAGCCTTCTGCGAGGCCTAGCCAACCCTCTGCGACGATGCGATCGATAACTTGGCCATCGCGCACCACCATGTTCGGCACGCTGCTGGTATCTAGAGCGATGTCATTGGATTTCAGCAGCGCCTCGAGGCGGTCTGTCACATCACGGGCACGCAAGCCTTGAAACCGAGCCTGCGGTGGCCGAACCACATTCGGCCAACGTTGCTCATCGATGTACTGTTCCACGGTTGTTTGCGCACCTCCTAGTCCCCCCGAAGTTACTAGGAAACCAACATTTTCCTCGTTCGACACAACCGATTTCCTGCAATTAAGTGCCTACGGGGTAACGGTCAAGGCATTTAACCCCCTCGTGACATGAATCTTTGTCCGTGTGGCGCTTATCATAGGACGAAGATCCTCACATCAGAGGTTTATGAACGCTTGTCAATAAACAAAACACAGTGAGCAATTTTGGAGGAGCAACTCCGCATGTCGAAAACCCCGTATCGCCCGCAAGGTGGTCGCCACCACGTCGTAATCATCGGAGCGGGTTTTGGTGGCCTGTTCGCAGCAAAGAAGTTCAAAGATTCTGACGTCTCCGTCACCATCGTTGACCGCACCAACCACCACCTCTTTCAGCCGCTGCTGTACCAAGTAGCAACCGGAATCCTCTCCGAGGGCGAGATTGCTCCTTCGATCCGCCAGATCTTGGCTGATCAGGACAACGTCCGCGTCGTCAAGGGCGAAGTTCGCGACGTGAACCTGGAAGGACAGACTGTCACCGCCGACCTCGGTGGCAAGGACGAGGTCCTGGAATACGACAGCCTCATCGTCGCCGCTGGCGCTTCGCAGTCCTACTTCGGTAATGAGCACTTCGCCGAGTTCGCGCCGGGCATGAAGTCCATTGACGACGCACTAGAAATCCGCGCCCGCGTCACTGGCGCTTTCGAGCGCGCAGAGATCACGGATGACCCTGAAGAGCGCAAGCGCCTGCTTACCTTTGTCGTCGTTGGTGCAGGTCCGACTGGCGTGGAGCTGGCTGGACAGCTGGCCGAGATGGCTCACCGCACTCTGCGCGACGAGTTCCGCGAAATCAACACCAAGAACACCCGCATCCTGCTGGTTGATGGTGGACCGCACGTTCTCATGCCATTCGGCAAGCGTTTGGGCCGTAAGGCTGCTCGCATCCTGGAAAAGCTCAATGTGGATGTCATCCCCAACTCCTTGGTCACCAATGTGACCAAGGAAGGCGTGACCCTGAAGGATATGAAGACCTCAGAAGAGTCCTTCGTTCCCGCATACTGCAAGATCTGGTCCGCCGGCGTGGCCGCTTCCCCACTGGGCAAGCACGTCGCCGATCAGGCTGGTGTCGAGGTAGACCGTGCGGGTCGCGTGTCCGTCAATGACGACCTCACTGTCGGCGAGCACCGCAATGTCTTCATGATCGGAGACATGATCAACCTGAACCGCCTCCCAGGTGTGGCGCAGGTGGCAATGCAGGGTGGTCAGTACGCTGCGCGCACCATCATCGACCAGGTGGAAAACCGCACCTCCCCATCTTCTCGCCCTCCATTCGACTACTTCGACAAGGGCTCCATGGCCATCGTCTCCCGCTTCAACGCAGTGGTGAAGATGAACAAGGCCGAGGTTTCCGGCTTCCTGGGCTGGCTGATGTGGCTGGTTCTGCACCTGCTGTACATGGTGGGATTCCGCAACCGCGCCGTTGCCGCATTCAGCTGGGGCTTGAACTCCGTGTCCCGTCGCCGTTGGCAGCTGACTGCCACTCGCCAGCAGCTGCACGCACGCAACGCGCTGCGCAAGCTGCGCGAGATGGAAGACAACGAGGGCATCCGCTCCATCGAGGTTCGCGACAACCTCCGTTTCGGCGAAGGCCGCGATACCCGCGCCGTATCCGACTAATCCTCGGTTCGCCCTCTCTGAAGAACTGAGGCGCCCTCCATGCGTTCAGCATGAGGGCGCCTTTGGCGTATTCGACGCAGAAAAATGCAACCAGCGCTAGCGCTTAGGCTTTAGGTTCGGAACCACCGCGGTTTTCAATTGAGTCAAGGCCACCAACTTGCCCGTCGCCTCATTCTTGTGCTCAATACGCCACAAATGGGTGCTCCTGCCCAGGTGTTCCGGGGTTGCCGTCGACACAATCACATCACCCTTGACAGAAGGACGCAGGAAGTCCGTGTGATTGCTGGTGCCCATCACCGCAGGCTCCGCACCAGCGGCCAGGTACGAAGCCACAGAACCTGCGGACTCCGCCAGCGCGGCCAACAAACCACCGTGAGTAATCCCCCACGGCTGCAAGTGCTCGGCGGTGATCTCCACGCGCAGAGCGACCTTTCGTGGCCCAACCTCGATGTATTGCGATCCCATGACCACGTCAAAGTTCGTATCGAAACGATTGGCCTTGTTGAATTGCGCGATTTGCGAGTCATCCAAATCCTGCTGCGCCGCAATTTCCGAAAGCTGCTGGAACTTAAGCAGAGCGGCGCGCTTGGCGTCCTTGCTGACATCTGCATGCGAGTTATCGTTCATGGGCTCACCGTATCGGAGTTTGGGTCGCTAGTATGTATAACCATGACTAATTCTTCTGCCACTTTCGGTACTGCGTCCGCTGCAGGTTCCGCTCAGATCGGAGTTGTTGGGCTGGCCGTCATGGGCTCCAACATCGCCCGGAACTTTGCGAACCACGGCCACACGGTGGCGGTGTACAACCGCACCACCGCCAAGACCGAGGCATTCATGGAGGAATTCGGGGATACCGGCAACTTCGTGTCATCCGCGACCATCGAGGATTTCGTGGCCTCGTTGGAGCGTCCCCGTCGCGCTCTGATCATGGTGGCCGCCGGTGCGGGTACCGATGCCGTGATCAACCAGCTGGCTGATGCGATGGATGAGGGTGATATCATCATCGACGGCGGAAACGCCCTGTACACGGACACGATCCGCCGCGAAAAGGAGATGTCTGAGCGCAACCTGATGTTCGTCGGTGCGGGCATCTCCGGCGGCGAGGAGGGCGCTCTGAACGGTCCGGCAATCATGCCTGGCGGCCCGAAGGAGTCCTATGAGTCTTTGGGCCCACTGCTGGAGTCCATTTCCGCGCAGGTAGATGGCGTGCCGTGCTGCACCCACATTGGCCCAGATGGCGCCGGCCACTTCGTGAAGATGGTGCACAACGGCATCGAGTACGCGGACATGCAGGTCATCGGCGAGGCCTACCACCTGCTGCGTTACTCCGCTGGCATGGAGCCTGCAGAAATTGCCGAGGTGTTCCGTGAGTGGAATAAGGGCGCGCTGGAAAGTTACCTGATTGAGATCACCGCTGAGGTGCTGGCACAGGTGGATGCGGAGACCGGCAAGGCATTGGTGGACATCATCGTGGATTCCGCTGGTCAGAAGGGCACCGGCCGGTGGACCGTCAAGTCCGCGCTGGATCTGGGTATTCCTGTCACCGGTATCGGCGAGGCTGTATTTGCCCGCGCGCTGTCTTCTGCTCGCGATCAGCGCGCGGCCGCGCAGGAAAAGCTTCCGTCCGGTTCTTTGGCAGAGGGCATCGCCCCCGAGGATCGCGAGAGTTTCATCGAGGACGTTCGCCGCGCTCTCTACGCGTCCAAGTTGGTGGCGTACGCGCAGGGCTTCGATCAGATCCAGGCAGGCTCCAAGGAGTATGACTGGAATGTTGATCCGAAGAACATGGCCACCATCTGGCGCGGTGGTTGCATCATTCGCGCGCGTTTCTTAAACAGTGTTCGCGAGGCCTATGAAAAGGATTCGCAGCTGCCTTCCCTGCTGCTGGATGATTACTTCAATGGCGAGCTGCAGGATCTGATTGATTCTTGGCGCCGTATCGTTGTCACAGCTACGTTGCAGGGCCTGCCGGTTCCTGTGTTCGCTTCTTCTCTTTCTTACTACGACGCACTACGCGCCGATCGTCTCCCCGCCGCCCTGATCCAGGGTCAGCGCGATTTCTTCGGCGCCCACACTTACGGTCGCATCGACCGCGAGGGCGCATTCCATACTCTCTGGTCAGCCGACCGAAATGAGGTTCAAGCCTAAGTGACTTCTGGCTCTTCCAAGCGGCGCCGGGTCGTTCGACGCGGTAGCCGCGTGGTTTCTGATTCTTCCCGTTCTTCTTCCCGACGCAATGCTCGCCCGAACGCCAGCTCCTCACAGGGCCAAGGCAAGGGCAAGTCACAGAAGCGTCGCGGTGAGCGTTCCGCGGATCAATGCGCTCGCCCGCAACGGCAACAGCGCGCATCTCACCACTCGCCCACGGCGCAAAAGTCTGCGCCAGCCCCTGCCGCTGCTCCTTCGGTGATGGCGGATACCTCCACTACTTTCGCGGACTTAGGTCTTCCATTGGAGCTGGTCAGAGCCTTGCGTCAGGAAGGCATCGAGCATCCCTTCCCTATCCAGGCCAAGGCCATTCCGCAGGCATTGGGCGGCCAAGACATTCTGGGGCGCGGACCGACTGGTTCTGGAAAGACGTTTACGTTTGGTCTGCCGATTATCGCTTCGCTGATGCAGGGTGCATCCAAGCCCAAGGCACCCCGGGCCCTGATTCTGGCGCCGACCCGTGAACTTGCCGCACAGATTCGTGCCCGTTTGGAGCCGATCGCTGCTTCGGCTGGCCAGCGTGTGCTGGAGGTTGTGGGCGGAGTGAAGATCTCCCACAACATCCGCGCACTGGCTCGTCCCGTGGACATCTTGGTGGCTACCCCAGGCCGTGCCCAAGACCTGTTGGATCAGAAGGAAATTTCCTTTGCTGACGTGCAGATTGTGGCGCTCGATGAAGCGGATCAGATGGCGGACATGGGCTTTCTTCCGCAGGTCAAGAAGCTGCTCAACCGCGTGCCTCGTACCGCTCAACACCTGCTGTTCAGCGCCACCCTCGATGGCGATGTGCAGATCCTGGTGGATAAGTACATGAACAATCCCGTGACCCACTCCACGGGTGAGGCGCAGGTGCGGGTGGATTCCATGGACCACTACCTCACCCCGGTTGCCGATGGCCCATCGCGCAACCAACTAGTGGTGGCTATCGGTAAGCAATCCACCAAGACCATCATGTTTGTCCGCACCAAGCACGGCGCGGACCGGTTTGCGAAAAAGCTAGTCAAGGCCGGAGTACGCGCGGTAGCGCTGCATGGCAACAAGGGGCAGAACTCCCGAACCGCCGCCATCGATAGCTTCACCTCCGGAGATACCAGTGTGCTGGTAGCCACCGATATTGCCGCCCGCGGTATCGATATTTCCGGCGTGGATCTGGTGGTTCACGTAGACGTGCCCGCTGAACACAAGGCCTACGTTCACCGCGCAGGTCGCACGGCGCGCGCTGGCACCTCCGGCACTGTCGTAACCCTGTGCTTTGCTGATGCCATCGACGATGCGCGAGCATTGCTGAAGAAGGCGGGTGTCACAGCCACGGAGCTGAAGACCAGCGCATTGATTGACATGCTGAAGATCCAGAAGGGACGTGCCTAGTTCGTGGAGATCGTATTATCGATCGTCGGCCTCATTGGTTTTGTGGCCCTGACGGCATGCACCGGTCTGTTCGTCGCCGTGGAGTTTGCCCTGACGGGCTTGGAGCGCTCCACGATCGAAGACCACGCCAAGCAGAAAGACGATGGCACCGCCAAGCTGCTGCGACGCGCACACGGCGAGCTGAGCTTTGTGCTGTCCGGCGCACAGCTGGGTATCACCATCACCACCTTGGCCACGGGTTACTTGGCCGAGCCCATTCTGGCTAAATTCTTCACCCCATTGCTCAATCTGGTCGGTCTGGGCGAATCGGCCAGCAAGCCCATCGCGCTGATCTTGTCGTTGATCATCGCCACGGGACTGTCCATGGTCTTCGGTGAACTGGTTCCCAAGAACCTCGCTATTGCCCACCCTTTGCAGGTCGGCCGCTACACCATCCGCCCTGTGTGGGCTTTCAACAAGGCGCTATCTGGCTTTATTAGTGCGCTGAACGATGCGGCGAACTTCGTGGTTCGTAAGTTTGGCGTCGAGCCGGCGGACGAACTCGCCAGCGCCCGCAGCCCGCAGGAACTCTCCGCATTGGTTCGCCACTCAACGGGCGATGGAGGATTTTCCGCAGGTAAGGCCCGCGTGTTGGACCGCTCGCTGAAGTTCGGCGACGCCAGCGCGGATGACATCATGACACCCCGGTCCACCGTGGTCACTCTCGATGTGGAAGACACCGCGCTGGACTTGATTAAGTTAGCCATCGAGACCGGCCACTCCCGCTTCCCCGT
This sequence comes from Corynebacterium dentalis, assembly GCF_900232865.1. Classification (GTDB taxonomy): domain Bacteria; phylum Actinomycetota; class Actinomycetes; order Mycobacteriales; family Mycobacteriaceae; genus Corynebacterium; species Corynebacterium dentalis. The sequence goes on from NZ_OCTS01000005.1 coordinate 259,082, forward strand.
CACTCGCGGCGACCTCGATGACACGGTGGGCGTGGTGCACGTCAAGGATGCCCTCAGCGTGGCTCAGAACGAGCGCGCCACCACCCCAGTGCTGGAGATGGCGCGCGCCGTGCCTACCGTGCCGTCCAGTTTGGGTGGCGACGACGTGCTCGCCCGCGTCCGCAGCGCCGGCTCCCAATTGGTACTGGTGGCTGACGAATACGGCGGTACCGCAGGCATCGTCACCATCGAAGACGTCGTGGAGGAGATTGTCGGCGAAGTCTGGGATGAGCACGATAACCGCGCCGAAGATGCCGAAGTTCAGCGCAGCGGACAGGACTGGGAAGTCTCCGGGCTAGTCCGCATTGACGAGCTGCCGGAGTCCGTAGGCTACACACCACCAGAAGGTCCTTATGAAACGCTCGGCGGCTTGGTCATGCAGACTCTGGGGCGCATCCCCCAAGAGGGCGATATGGTGCTTCTGCCCATCGCTTCCAGCAACTATGTGAACTTCGAAACCGGCGGCGATCACCGTTGGGAAGCCACGGTCACCTCGATGGACAACCGTCGAGTAGACCGCGTGCGCATGCGACCAGTAAAGAATGAGGTGAAGTAATGGGTTCCGATATTTGGGGCATTATCTTTGCCGTATTCCTGCTGGGTCTCAATGCGTTTTTCGTGGGAGTGGAGTTCGCTCTGATCTCCTCCAGGCGCGATCGCCTGGACAACATGATTGCTGCGGGCAACCGCAGCGCAGTCAAGGTGTTGGAGGCCACGGAGAACCTCTCCATTCAACTGGCTGGTGCGCAGTTCGGCATCACGTTGGCCTCCGTGTTGCTGGGTAAGGTGGGCGAGCCCGCCATTGCCCACCTGATTGAGAAGCCGTTCCACATGGTGGGGCTACCAGATAACCTTCTGCATCCGGTCTCCTTCGCCATCTCCCTGCTGATCGTGACTGTGCTGCACATCATCTTGGGCGAGATGGTGCCGAAGAACATCGCGCTGGCTGGTCCAGAGACCGTAGCAACGTACCTGATCCGCCCGCACCTGCTGTTCGTCAAGCTGGCTCACCCGATCATGGTGTTCCTCAACTGGATCGCCCGCATCACGCTGCACGCAGTGGGCGTGGAGCAAAAGGACGAGCTGGATTCCACCGTCTCTCCTTCTGAGCTGGCCAGCATGATCGCGGAATCTCGTTCCGAGGGTCTCATCGCGCCCGCCGAAGCCGATCGTCTATCCAACGCGCTGGGCAGCTCCCGCAGAACGCTGCGCGAAGTGCTGATCCCGGCTCGTGACGTGCGAGTTATTCAGCAACACGGAGCCCAGCTGATGGTCTCTGATGTTGAGGATGCTGTGAAAGAAACCGGCTTCTCCCGCTTCCCCGTGGCCGGAGACAACGGCCTGTGGATCGGCTACATCCACATCAAGGACGTGCTGGACAATGTGGCCTTGGATTCCGATCCCACCACGCCAGCCTCCAGCACCCCGCTGGATTCCACGGACGTGCGCGAGCTCATCGAAGTATCGCTCGATGAGAACTTTGATGTGGCTATGCGCCGCATGCGCCAGCACTCCAGCCACGTCGCTGCTGTTGTGGGTGAGGACGGCGCAATCGTGGGCATCGTGACGTTGGAAGACATCATTGAGGAGTTGGTGGGTACGGTGCGAGACTGGACCCACGATGAGTAGCAAGACCGACGAGCAGCCCGGTGACACAGGACATTTGTCCGTGTTGCCTGCAGCTCGCTGGATGGCGCTGCGGGACGAGCACCAACAGCAAGTCCACGAGCTGACGAAGAATCACCGTCAGCGTCGGCGCTCCGCCGAGCGCCACCCCGTGTGGGACTTCATGTTCAGTTACTACCCCGTTAGCCCAGGCAAACTCTCTCACTGGCATCCCGGGGCAGGCACTTGGCTGGACATGGAGGACACCGGGGAGAAGGCGAAGGTGGCGTCGGAAGAAAAACAACACCTCCTTCCCCACTACAAAGACCATTACGTACAACGTGGCGCCGCATGGGGCCTGGATCTGCAGCGGCACTGGGATGACCGGGGAAAGAGCATTAGCTACATGCACCGGTTGCTCTCGCTGACCAAGCAGCGGCCGCCGCAGCTGGGGTGCTTTGGCCTGCACGAATGGGCAATGGTTTACCGCGATACGCCGCGTCACCCCGAGCCGCTGCGTCTCGGCGCCGAGGGCACGAACCAGGTGGTGGAGAACAGCCAGCTCAAGTGCACGCACATTGACGCATTCCGCTTCTTCACCCCACAAGCCGCACCGCGCAATGAGCTGCGCCCCACGCGCGAGACGCAGACCGAGCTCGAGCAGCCCGGATGCCTGCACGCCACCATGGACGTGTACAAATGGGCGACCAAACTTGGTCCGATGCTGCCCGGTGAACTGTGGCTGCGCGCCTTTGCTCTGGCCTGCGATGTGCGCGTCCTGGACATGGAGGCAAGCCCGTATGACCTGCAGGAATGGGGCTTTGCTCCGGTGAAGATCGAAGAGCCCGCAGGACGCGCGGAGTACGTGCGCAGGCAGCAGGAGCTCATGCGGCGCGGGCAGGCGCTGCGTGGGGAGATCCTCGACATCCTAGAAGAGGCCTTCCCTCATCTGCGCGCACCAAGCAGCTAGACTCAGACACATTGCCTTTGACCAGCCTCGGGAGGAACCATGGGTAGACACGCTAACGGCACGAAGAATTACCGCATCGCCGGGTGGATTTGGTTTGCGCTGATCGCTCTGGTGCTGGTGGTGGCGCTGATCATTGGTTGGGGTGCGCTGCGACAGAGCAACGAGGCCTCCACCGACCAAAAGCAGTGTCCCGAGGGCGATTACAGTCTCAACGTGTGGGCCGCGCCCGAGCGTGGCGAGGCGGCTCAGCAGCTGGTGGACAAGTACAACGAGTCTGGCCAGGTGGTCAATGATCACTGCGTGAAGGCGGAGGTTAGCCAGGTCGCCGATCAAGAGGTGCTGGATAAGGCCAAGAGCTCTGATGGCGTCTCCAGCGTGTGGATCCCCGCCTCTCCTTCCACTGTGGCCAAGGGCATGGCCGATGCAGGTATCAATACCAATGGCAAGGACGTCCCCGTTGTCGATGGTGCCGCGGTGTTCGCGCTGGGCAATGATCGCGGCATCGATGAGCAGGCCGCGCGTTCCGGCAACGACTTCGCCTCTTTCGCCGCCGATTCCGAGGGCGCCCAGGTGGTGCCGCTGGATCAGGTCGCAGATGGTTCTTTTGATGTCGACGCCACCTCGAACGACACCACCGAGACACAGTCCTCTGCAGGTAACCAATCTGAAGCTGAGAAGCCCGCTGATGACAACGCTGCTGATGCCGACGGTGCCACTACCTCTGGACCAGCTGCCGTGACGTTCGTGGTGGATACCTCCGGCTCGATGGGACTCTACGAGGGCGATTACACGCGGATGGACAATATTCGCGGTCCCATCTCAGATGCCATGCGGGGTATCGGTGAGCGCGGCGGCATAGTGAGCCTGTGGAACTACTCCTCCCCCATCAACCCGGGCGTTTCCGTTCCTTACCGCGATAACGTGGACATTTCCGTGGGTGATGATGGCACGATGGCCAGCGGAATCGTCAACCAGCTTGGCTTTGGCGGGGCAACGTATACACACGAATCGGTGCTTGCGGCGTACCGTGCCGCGGTGGCCAACGCGAGTGGTTCGGACAAGCCCGGACGTCTGGTACTGATCACCGATGGGCCCAACGACGGTGGCTCCATTGGTTTGGAATCTGCTGTGGCGGCAATTGAAAAGCTGCACGGCGAACAGGCCGTACTGCTTGAGGTGGTGACCATCGGAGAGAATGTGGACACTGAGGCGATGCAGCAGATCGCGCAAGCCGGTGGCGGCAATGTACACCACGCTGCTGATTCGCTGGGTATTACTGAGCCGCTGCGTGAAGCGGTAGAGGGCTAGGGCTTAGCGGCTCTCTGGCCTTAGGCCGTGACAGCCTAGGCCATGCGGCGACGGCGGCGCGCTGCCAGCTCGTCGATCGCTGGATCCTGAGTGATCTTCTCGGAAGGGAACGCGGTGATGGTGCCGGTCAATTCCTTCATCAGACCAGGCACGGCGATGCCGAACACGCCTTGTCCACCGTTGAGGAGGTCGATGACCTCTTCCGGCGAGCGACACTCATAGACGGTAGTGCCATCAGAAACCAGCGTGATGCCGGAGAGGTCATCCACGCCGAGGTTTTCCAACTTTCCCACTGCCTTGCGGATGTTCTGCAGCGAGATTCCGGTGTCTAGCAGGCCCTTAACGATCTTGAGCACGAGGATGTCGCGGAAAGAGTACAGGCGTTGGGAACCAGAGCCGTGGGCGTTGCGGATGGTGGGCTGCACCAGCTTGGTGCGTGCCCAGTAGTCCAGCTGGCGGTAGCTAATGCCGGCCACTTGGCAGGCAATGGGTACGCGGTAGCCGACCTCTTCGTCGGGTCCGTCCACGTCAAAGAGCGCGTCTTGCTGCGGAAGCTGCTTGCTCATGTTTGTCTCTCCTGGCTAGCGATGTTCTCTACATTAGAGGGACATCATTGTGATTTCCACACGTGTGACTTAACTGCTTGGTAAAGGCACGTGGGATCAACCTGCAAAGGTTCAATCTGAACTTCACTGTTGATATTAACACTAGTCACAAAAATCACACGTGTAACAACACGCCTGTGATCTGCAGCTTAAGAATTCTCCCCGTCTGGGGACTCACCATCCAGCCAATCGCCAAGATCATCGCTCCAGCCCATGGCCTTCCACATGTCTTCAAACTCATCGACGATTTCTGGTGATGCCGTGGTGGGCAGTCCCCCGTTCCAACGCAGTACCAGTGCGGACAGTGCTGCGTCTTCTTCTTCGACGTCAGCATCTGACTCCGCGGCTTTGCGCGCCGTGTCCTGCAGATTCTTCATTTCTTCTACGAACGCAGGGTTGGATGGAATCATCGTGGAAGCCATCGCTTCCTTGACACGCACGTCGAACAGCACGCCAGCGTGCCATATGAATTCCAAAGTGCTGGGGCGCACATCAATGTAGCGATCGCCCTGCTTGAGGCCTGCGGTCATCTGACCACGTGAATTGGTGGAGATTTCCGCGAACCACGGATCGTCGGCATCGCCAGAGCTCAAAAGGCTGGCCAAGATTTCACCGTCTGTAGGACGTCCCCCGAGGTCCTGCATTTGCTCCACCCAGACCGGCAAGAGTGCCGAGCCATCCGGGGTGGCGAACACCAAAACATCGACAGCCTGATCGGTAAGCCCAGCTGCGCTGAACCTGCCGATCAGGTGAACTTCGATATCAGCCAAGGTTGCCCTTCACCAAGGCGGCGTTCAAAGAAAGGATGAGAGCCGACACTTCGCGGGCCGTCTCATCTGCACGCTGACGAGCGTTTTCGTCGCGGCCGTGGGCCAGTGGCTCAGAGACCTTAGCCACCATGTCCGTGTGTCGCTGGGCAATGGTCATCAGCGACTTCAAGTGACGCGTGTCCAGGGCGTATTCCGTCAGGCGAGATGCCAGCTGAACTACCAGCACATCGTCGACGGAGAAGAATCCCGCAGTGTTCGCGGAGATCAATCCCATGCGGATCAACGAACCCACGAAAGAATCGTCCACATCCGCGCGCGCAACAACGTCTGGCCTGGTCAGGCGACGAGGAGCGTCCGCAGCACGGAACTGCTCAGCGGTCAGTGCTCCCGGCGCAGGCTGCTTGGCCGTTACTGGAGTCACCTTGCCGGAGTCCATAGCCTCCAGCTGTTCACGGATCACCTTCAGCGGAAGGTAATTGTCACGCTGGTGGGTCAGGATGTAGCGCAAGCGCGCAATATCATCGGGTGAGAAGCGACGGTAACCGGACTGGCTACGCCGTGGGCTAATCAGCTTTTCAGTCTCCAAGAAACGAATCTTGGACACCGTGACATCAGGAAAGTCAGGCTTGAGCTGTTTCAGCACGTCACCGATGGTGGAGGTGGGTAGCACCTTCTTAGCGGTAGAGAAATTATTACCCTCTACCGCTCGGGCTGCATTCGCTTGAGCACTCACCGGACTTAGGATTCCTTGTAACCGTTCAGGAATACCAAGCGAAACTTGCCGATCTGAATCTCATCGCCATTGCTCAGCACGGCGGAGTTCTTTGGCTCGCGGTTTACGTAGGTGCCGTTGAGGGATCCCACGTCTACTACTTCGTACTCCCCTTGGCCATTGCGGCGGAACTCAGCGTGGCGGCGGGAAACGGTGACATCGTCCAGGAAGATGTCGCTATCCGGGTGGCGGCCAGCTGCGGTCGTGTCCTGATCCAGCAGGAATCGGGAACCTGCGTTTGGACCACGCTTAACCACAAGCAGCGCGGAGCCTTCTGGAAGGCCCTCCACACCGGCAGGAGCGGACTCAGACTGTGCGCCAGACTCCATCTCCTTCAAGAGATCAGCACGGAAGACCGAAGTCGTCTCTACCGAAGCCTCTGGGATTCCGGTGTTTTCGCTCATGTTGTAGTCCTCTCTGAGACGTTTTTACTGCAACTATGACCACAATACTACCCTGCGGACAGTTCAGGGCATTCAGTGGCTAACTCTTAACAATTAATGTGCGGGCACAAAAAGATCTATCTAAATCAGCAGGTCAAAACCCTCCTGCTCGCATTCCGATTAGCGGAACATCTGCGCGATGGATCCAATCACCGAGCCGCCGCCACTGCTCAACGGGTTGTCGTTAACCATGTAGGTCCACGTGGCGCTCGGCTTGTGCAGCCCGATATCACCCAGTTGAGCGCCTTCGGATGTGATGGTCACCTCGTCGAACGTCTGCCGTGCCTTAGCCACCGCACGTTCTGCCAAATCGCCAAAGGCAGCGATGGACATGCGGTGGAACTCGTCGATAGGCGATTCCCGAGCAATCGCGCGCAGGTGAATGCTCTCCCGCACGTCGTCCAGATACGCCAGGTGCTCACTCCACTCGTGATCTAGGTGGAACAGCATGATGTCTCGAGCTGCCTGTTCCAGCACCTCCTCAGAGATGCCTTCAGCCTTCAAGGCATTGGCCTTATCCACGTTGTGGTAGCTCAGGTCGTCCCATGCCGTGGGCGTATCCAGCAGTTTGTCGCGGCGGCCGTTGATGATGTCTCGCTGATCCTTGATCAGCTTGTTGTACTTCCAGGTGGTGGCATGAATGTCCAACATTTGGCCTTCGGTCACGCGCTGGCAGTGGTCCACGAAGTTGAGGACTTTCTTCTGCTTGAGCAGTCCATCCTCGTCGGGCTGGGCCTGCAGTTCTTCCCCAGCTCCGCCCACGGAGACCACGTCATCCTCAATAGAGACGAAGTAGACGCTGGAGCCGGGGTCACCCTGGCGGCCAGCGCGTCCGCGTAGCTGGTTGTCCAAGCGTTGGGATCGGAATCGTCCGACGCCAACCACGTGCAATCCCCCAGCTTCCACCACCTCATCGCGCTCGGATTCGTCTGCTCCGCCAAGCTTGATATCGGTTCCACGGCCAGCCATTTGCGTAGACACGGTGACTCGTCCAGGGCGGCCGGCCTCGGCAATCACGGCAGCTTCTGCTTCGTGATTCTTCGCGTTGAGTACTGAGCACTCCACGCCCACCCGCTCCAGCGCGTGAGCAATGTGCTCGGATTCCGCCACATCCTGGGTTCCCACCAGCTGCGGCTGTCCGGAACCTTGGATATCCAAAATGTGAGCGATCACTGCTTCGTCGCGCTCTTCCGCGGATGCATAGACGTGATCAGCTTCATCGAAGCGCTGGGTAGGCACATTGGGCTCGATAACGGAGACGTTGAGCCCGTAGAACTGACGCAGCTGATCACCTGCGGCCAGCGCGGTCCCCGTCATGCCACAGACCTCGTGATACATGCCCAGCAGCGCCTGAATGGTGATCTGATCTAGGATGCGGCCACCTTCCGTGACCTGCAGTCCTTCCTTGGCTTCTACCGCGGACTGCAGGCCATCAGGCCATCGCTGCAAGTCCGCCACGCGCCCGCGCGAGCCGTCGATGAGTAGGACTTTGCCCTCGCGCACGATGTAATGCACATCGCGCTGCAGAAGATGCTCGGCGTGCAGGGCCACATTGATCTGCACCAGCAGCTCCGCCCCCGTGGGCTCCGCCGAGACAGCAGAATCTTGGTCTTCGGCATCTGTCGTGTCAGCGTTTTCGTTCGCGTCCCCACCGGCATACAAGGACTCGATACCTAGCTTGCGTTCGGCATAGGAGGCGCCTGCGTCGGTAAGGAACACATTGCGGTGATCTTCGGAGATCAGGAAATGCTCCTGCTCCTTCATGGATTTGACCAGCTCGGTGATCTGCCCCATTGGCGCGGCACCTGGCTCGGACCCGGCGAGAACCAACGGGACCAGGGCCTCATCCACCATGACCGAATCTGCCTCGTCGATGATGGCTACATCGGCCTCTGAACGCACCTGATCCTCACGCTTGGTGATCAGCTGATCCCGCAGCACGTCGAAGCCCAGCTCATTGATCGCGCTAAAGACCACGTCGCGGGCATAAATATCGCGGCGTTCGTCACTGTTTAGATCCTCGGAAATGGCGCCGTGGCTCAGGCCAAAGAAGTCGAACATCGGCCCCATCCACGCATCGTCACGCGCGGCTAAGTAGGAGTTCACGGTGACCACATGCACGCGCTTGCCCTGCAGCGCGTAGCCCACGGCGGCCATCGCACCCGCTAGCGTCTTGCCCTCGCCGGTGGCCATCTCCACCACGTCACCGGCCAGCAAACGCAACGTGCCCTGCATCTGCACGTCGAAAGGAGAAAGATACAACGTCCGACGCGCCCCTTCACGCATCGCGCCGAGCAGCTTGGAATCGTCCACCACGCGGCCCACTCGGCCCTGCCCGTACTCGTCCAAGTCCTGCTTCACCACGGCAGACGTGGCAGCTTCGCGCAGTTCCGCATCCGAGGCTTCACGGAAACGATCCGCGCCCGCCTGCGCTACAACAGCCTTGCTCTTCTTCTGATTCTTAGTGGGAGAGGTACCCATTGTCTTCCAGAACCAGTCAAATGCCATGAGCGTGGCCTACCCTTCGGGTCGATCGTTAATGTTGGAAACCAACCTTGCTTGTAGAACAACACTAGCGAAGCCTCGGGACAAAGGATGGCAAGACCATGTCGACACAACATTCCCGCAAGCCTGCGGTGCGCTCGTTCAACGTGACGGTGCCGGACGGCCCTTTCGGAGACATAGCCGGGACCATTGATGCTCCCGCCGAGCAGACCACCGCCGCCGCCCTCGTTGCGCACTGTTTTACCTGCGATCGTCAAGCCGTGGGCACCTCGCGCATCTCCAAAACTCTGGCCCGCCACGGTATCACCAGTGCCCGTTTCAATTTCTCTGATCTCACGCTGAGCCACAACGTGGATGAGCTAGTGGCTGCCGCCGAGTGGATGCGACAGGAACATGGCCTTACTCCGCAGCTGCTGGTGGGGCATTCCCTCGGTGGCGTGGCAGCAATTCGCGCTGCATCCCGGCTCGCGGGGATCACTGCGGTAGCTACCGTGGGCACGCCCTTCGACCCGAGCCACGCCGTGGCCTCTTTGTCCGAAGCCCTGGCTCCGCTTCGCGAATCTGACGGCCCATCGCATGTAGACGTCCCCCTCGCTGGCCGCGAGGTGCGCATCGAACGTTCCATGATCGAGGATCTCATGACCTCCGATCCGCACGCTGACCTGCGTGTCCTGGGTGAAACGGAGGCCAGTTTGTTGATCGCCCACTCCCCGTTTGATCAGACGGTCGCGTTTTCTGACGCTTTGAGTTTTCTCGACGCCGCCCTGCAGCCCGCCAGCTTGTTGTCCTTGCCGGAAGTTGATCATCTGCTGACGCGACGCGGGTCGGGGCAACGCGTGGGTGAGCTGATCGCACAGTGGGCACGCGCCTATATATCGCTAGACTAGAACGCTATGAACGCACCAAAGAACAATGTGACTTTTATTCCTACCGCTGATCTAGTGGACATCATCGGCGAAGACGTGCGCAGCTGCGATACACAATTCTCCGATCTGGGTGGCACCACGGAGTTCGCCGGTCCTATCACCACGGTGAAGTGTTTCCAAGACAATGCGCTGCTCAAGAGCATTTTGGGCGAGGACAACCCAGGAGGCGTGCTGGTTATCGATGGCGATGCATCCGTGCACACCGCGCTGGTGGGAGACATCATCGCTGGCCTGGGCAAGGATCATGGTTGGGCTGGTGTGATTGTCAATGGCGCTATTCGCGATTCCGCTGTCATCGCCGAGATGGACTTCGGTTGCAAGGCGCTGGGAACTAACCCGCGCAAGTCCACCAAGACGGGTGAGGGCGATCGCGATATTCCCGTGAGCATCGGCGGCGTGGAGTTCATCCCAGGTCACATCGCATACTGCGATTCCGATGGGATCGTGGTCACCGAACAGCCAGTGGAGCCAGCTGAGTAGCACTCCCCTTATCGTTCGGTTCTGCAGCCTCGCCATCCGGTCCTATGCCAGATGGCGAAGCTCTTTTTATGCAGACAGGTACTTCTTCAGATAAGCGCCGGTGACGGACTCGGATTCGTCCATTAGCTCCGCGGGAGTTCCGGCCAGGACGACCTTTCCGCCTCGCGAGCCAGCTCCGGGACCCATGTCCACGATGTGATCGGAATGGGCCACCACTGCCAGGTGGTGCTCGATGCAGATCACTGTGGTGCCTGCGTCGACAAGAAGATCGAGGAGATCCAACAACATCTCCACGTCAGCCAAGTGCAACCCCGTGGTGGGCTCATCGAGCACCAGAACGTCCGCGGCGTCCTTCTTCTTGCTCAGATGCATGGCCAACTTCAGGCGTTGGCGCTCGCCGCCGGACAGGGTGTTCAGCGGCTGCCCGAGGGTGAGGTAGCCCAAGCCCACTTGTTCGAGTGAAGCGCAGACCTTGGCCGCTGCGGGCACCTTGCTGTCAGTTTCTTTGAAGTAAGCGTGCGCCTGCTCGGCGGGCAATTCCAGCACGTCGGCGATGTTTTTTCCGCCCAGGGTGTACTCGAGGACGTCGTCGGAGAAGCGTCGGCCTTCGCACACCTCGCAGGGCACGTCCACGCCACTCATGATGCCCAGCTCCACGTAGACCACACCGGCACCGTTGCAGTGCGGGCAGGCGCCATCTGAGTTTGCGGAAAACAAGCCTGGCTTCACTCCATTTTCCTTGGCAAACGCCTTGCGAATAGGCTCCAGCGCGCCAGTGAATGTCGCAGGATTAGAGCGTCGAGAACCCTTGATCTGGGTCTGATCCACAAATTCGATGCGCCCGGCTTCCACCAACTCCGCTGGCAAGTTGCCCAGCAGCGAAGACTTTCCGGAACCGGAGACACCCGTGATGGACGTGAGCACGCCCGTGGGGATGTCCACGTCCACGTTCTGCAGGTTGTGAGTGCTCGCATTGCGGATCTCCAGCGCGTTCTGGGCGGTGCGCAGTTCCTTCTTCAGCTCCACGATGTCCGCGAGGTGCTTGCCCGTGAGAGTGCCAGCCTCGCGTAGTTCCTCGACTGTTCCGGTGAATACTATTTCTCCACCGTGGGAGCCAGCCCGCGGGCCGAGGTCCACGACGTGATCAGCAAGCGCAATCGTCTCTGGCTTGTGCTCCACCACCAGCACGGTATTTCCCTTATCGCGCAGTGCGAGCAACAGATTGTTCATTCGCTCGATATCTGCAGGGTGCAGGCCTGCAGAAGGCTCGTCGAATACGTAGGTCACGTCGGTCAGCGCGGATCCCAGGTGGCGAACCATGCGCGTGCGTTGCGCCTCACCACCGGATAGCGTTCCTGAGGGCCGAGACAGGGCCAAATAGCCCAAGCCGATCTCCACCGCGTTGTTAACAGCCGCAGTGATGTTCTCCACCAGAGGCGCCACCCGCACATCGCTGAAGTCTTGCAGCCAGTCCACGAGGTCCCAAAGCTCCATTTCACACAGCTCGGCGATGGACTTGCCATTGATCTTGGATTCGCGCGCATGTTCAGCCAGGCGGGTTCCGTCACACGCCTGACAGGTGACAAACTTCACGGCCTTTTCCACGAACTCGCGAATGTGCTTCTGCAAGGCTTCGGGATCCTTGCTCAGCATCGAGCCACGCATCCGAGGGATCAGCCCCTGGTAGCTCATGTTGATGCCGTTAACCTTGACCTTCACATCGTCCAAATACAGCAAGGCATGCCGCTGCTTTTCAGTGAAGTCTTTCACTGGCTTATCCGCTGGATATAGCCCAGATTCTGCATAGGCCTTCCACGTCCAGGAGTCTACTTTCGCGCCGGGCAGCAAGATTGCGCCCTCGTTCAGGCTCAGGCTTTCATCCACCACTGCTGAAAGGTCGATATCGCTGACTCGTCCCATGCCCTCACAGTCCGGGCACATGCCACCGGTGCGTTCGAAGCGAGTAACTTCCTTCTTCGCTCCCGCGCGATCCACCTTGATAGCGCCTTGCGCGCTCACCGACGGGACGTTGAAGGAGTACGCAGCTGGGCCACCGGCATTCGGCTCAGCAATGCGGGAGTACAGCACGCGCAGCATGCCGGTGATGTCCGTGGCCGTGCCGAACGTGGAGCGAGCGTTGGCCCCCATGGGTTCCTGCCCCACGATCACTGCCGCGGTGAGTCCTTCTAATTGGTCGACGTCAGGACGTGCCATCAACTGCATGAAGCCCTGCACGAAGCTGGGATAGGTTTCATTGACAAGGCGCTGGGATTCGGCGGCGATGGTATCGAAAACCAGCGTAGATTTGCCGGATCCGGACACACCAGTGAAGACGGTCAAAGACCGCTTGGGTATGTCCACACTGATGTTGCGAAGGTTGTTATCGTTAGCGCCGATTACGCGGATGTATTCAGTCACGAGACCAATACTAAAGGCCGCCGAGACAACGCTGGGGCAATTGGGATTGTCGGACAACAGTGTTGTAAGCTATGGCAAGTCTTGAGCACGATTCCGCGCACGGTCTTACCCTGCACGGGTGGAAGATTCTCAAGGCGGCGGGCTGTGGCGCAGTTTGGTAGCGCACCACACTGGGGGTGTGGGGGTCGCAGGTTCAAATCCTGTCAGTCCGACCAACATCACCAAAGACCAGCGAGCAACCGAAATGGTTCACACGCTGGTCTTTTTCCGTCTCCGAGCAAGCACTAGCCCCACACTCACTCGTCCCGCAACCGCGGCTCCACCCGACGTTCCGGATAAAACCCGGACTTATCCGCGAAGAATGCGCGGATCCGGTCCATGTCCGCTGCCTTGTCTCCCGTGAGGTGGAATGTCGGCCCCAGCCCTGTGGTCTTGGTGGATCCGTCCATGTACGCCAGAGTGACGGGCAGTCCGCTTTCCATCGCGATCCGGTAGAACCCGGATTTCCAATACTCATGTGCGCCACGCGTGCCGTCGGGCGTAATGACCAGCCCTGTGGTGTGCCCGTTCTTCATCGCGGCGACCAGCTCCTCAACCACGTCCTGGGCGTTGTTGCGATCCACCGGGATGCCTCCGAGGGCGCGCATGATCGTGCCCTTCCATCCGTCGAACAGCGATGCCTTGCCCACGAACTTTACGTCCAGTTTGTGGTGCCACGCCACGGCCAGCATGAAGATAAAGTCCCAATTGGACGTGTGGGGTGCGCAGACGAATACGGTGGGCTCGTTCGGCGCGTATTCTGTAACAAGCGACCACTTGCTAATGCGGAAGAGGAGCGCCGATAGTCTTTTCCTGATCATGTTTATGACCCTACGTTGAACGCACGTTTGACCGCACTGGAGTATTGAAAATTTTATGGCCCCTTCCCCAGCATCATCACCATCACCTCCCGTCCAGCGTCCGCGCTTGTCTTTTCTTGACCGCTGGCTCCCGTTGTGGATCGGCATTGCCATGGCAGCGGGCCTGGGTCTCGGTGCGGCTGTGCCGGGTTTGAGCGATGCTCTGGACAAGGTGAAGGTGGGTGGCATTTCCATTCCTATCGCGTTGGGACTGTTAGTGATGATGTACCCACCGCTGGCGAAGGTGCGCTTCGATAAGGCTGGCGAGATTGCTGCGGACAAGCGCCTGATGGCGGTGTCTTTGTTGCTGAACTGGATCGTGGGTCCATTGTTCATGTTCGCGCTGGCATGGATCTTCTTGAGTGATCAGCCAGAATTGCGGACGGGCTTGATCATTGTGGGGCTAGCCCGGTGCATCGCGATGGTGTTGATCTGGTCTGATCTGTCGTGCGCTGACCGCGAGGCCACGGCCGTTCTGGTGGCCATCAACTCTGTGTTCCAGGTGCTGATGTTCGGCGTGCTGGGTTGGTTCTACCTGCAGGTTCTGCCTTCATGGCTGGGGTTGGATACGTCCTCCGCAGACTTTTCTTTCTGGTCCATCGTGGTGTCCGTGGTGGTGTTCTTGGGCATTCCGTTGCTCGCCGGCGCTGCGTCGAGAGTCATCGGTGAGAAGGCCAAGGGCCGCAGCTGGTACGAGGATACGTTCCTGCCCGCGATCAGTCCCCTCGCGTTGATCGGGTTGCTGTATACGATCGTGCTGCTGTTTGCCCTGCAAGGTAAGCAGGTTCTGGACGATCCGTGGCGCGTAGCGGCCGTGGCGCTTCCCCTGCTGGTGTACTTCGTGGGCATGTTCAGTGTGGCTCTGCTGACGTCCAAGGCTTCCGGAATGAACTATGCGCAGTCCGCGTCTGTGGCGTTTACTGCCGCGGGCAATAATTTCGAGCTCGCTATCGCAGTGTCCATCGGCACGTTTGGCGCGTTTTCCCAGCAAGCTCTCGCCGGCACGATCGGCCCTTTGGTGGAAATTCCGGTACTAGTGGCATTGGTGTATGCCATGTTGTGGATGGGTCCCCGCCTCTTTCCTGGCGACCGGTCCGTTCCTTCTTCTTCATTGTCGACGCCAAACCCCACCCAATAGAAAAGGTCCCCCTCACATGACTTCTCAACCTTCCGTTCTATTCGTATGCTCCAGCAATGGAGGCAAGTCCCAAATGGCCGCAGCGTTGGCAGAGCATCACGCGCACGGTGACGTGGAGATCCATTCCTGCGGCACCAAGCCCGGCACTGCGCTGAATGAAGAATCCGTGGAGGCGATCGCGGAGGTCGGTGCAGATATGTCTCAGGGTGAGCCCAAGGGCGTGGATCCAAAGCTATTGGCGGCGGTGGACCGCGTGGTGATCTTGGGCAGCAGCGCCAAGCTGGAGCTGCCCGAAGGTGCCCGCGGCACCTTGGAGCAGTGGGATATCGATGAGCCGTCCCACCGCGATATTCACGGTATGGAACGGATGCGCATCGTGCGGGACGATATCGATTCCCGAGTAAAGACGCTTCTGAGCGACCTCAAGAACGAAGCTTAAAACCGATCGGGGGCGGTAGGCGTCGAAAATAAAGAACCTAAGCCCACCGCGACCGATCGAGAATACCTGCGCGCTTGGCCACCACGGTGGCGGACAGGGACTGCCCGGTGACGTTGACCGCGGTGCGACCCATATCGATGATCGGCTCGATGGCCAGCAACAGGCCCACACCGGCCAGCGGCAGTCCCAGCATGGAGAGCGTGAGCGTTAACATGACGGTCGCACCCGTGGTGCCTGCGGTGGCGGCGCTTCCCAGCACGGACACCATGATGATCAGCAGGTAGTGCGTGATGTTGAGATCCACACCGTAGAACTGCGCCACGAAGATTGCTGCCACGGCCGGGTACACGGCGGCGCAACCATCCATCTTGGTCGCGGAACCCAGTGGGATCGCGAAAGAGGCGTACTCGCGGGGAACGCCCATCTCATCCTCTGCAACGCGCTGGTTGACGGGCATTACGCCCATGGAAGAACGGGTCACAAATCCCAGGGAAGTCACGGGCCAGACCTTGCGGTAGAACTCACGCACCGAAAGCCCGTTGGCCTTCAGCACCACGGGGTAAATCACGCCCGCGACGATCGCCAGGCCCACGTAGATCGCGATAACGAAGTTGCCCAGCGCGCCCAGTGCATCCCAGCCGTAGGAGTACACGGCGGTGCCGATCAGAGCTGCCGTGCCAATTGGCGCCAGGCGAATAATCCACCACAGCACCTTCTGCACGATACTCAAGAAGCTTTCCATGAAGTTCAGGAACGGCTCTGCAGACTTGCCGGTCTTCACCGCTGCCACGCCAATGACCATGGAGATCACCAGCAGCTGCAGCACGTTGAAGCTCAGCGATACGGAATCCTCGCCCAGCTTGGTCTGTAGTCCAAAGATATTCTGCGGGACGATGGATTGCAGGAACGCGGTCCAGCTGCCCTGGCTCTCTGGGGCTTGCGCGGCGCTGGCGTCGATGGAGGTGCCCTCACCGGGACGCAACACGAGCGCCACCACAATGCCGGTCAGCACGCTGAAGAACGCGGTGATCGCAAACCACCACAGCGTGGAGATGGCCAAACGGGCGGCGTTTGTCACCTTGCGCAGGTTAGCCACGCTGGTGATCACCGCAGCGATGATCAGCGGGGGAATCATCACCTTGAGCAGCTGCACGTAGGCGCTGCCCACGCCGTCGAGCAACGCACCGAGCCAGTTATCCTCTTCGCCCTGAGTGCCGATGGCGCGAGCAACAAAGCCCAGGCCCAAGCCGATGAACAGGCCGAGGATGACCTGTGAGCCGAATCCCGTGTACCACGGGCTCTTGGATTGCTGTGTGCTGCTGTTCGTACCAGAGCCTGATGCTGTGCTGTCCCCTGCTCCGGTCGCGTCAGCGGTTGAGTCGCCACGGGAGTCATTGTGAGACTCGCTGGCCGATGTTTGAGTTGTCATTCACGCACCGTTGTACTTCCTTGAAACGAAAAACAGACCTATCTGTCTATTTGCTACACGGATGTCAACGGTACGAGTGCCGGTTCTATTCCCAATACCAGATTCGGCTACCCCATCCCTCCCCTCTACCCCCACTGAACAGCACAAACCCCCGTGCCGCCTGTCGGCGAACCACGGGGGTCAGGGGCACATAATGCGAGGTTTTAAACCTCTTCAGCAGAAGCTCGGCGAGGCAGCACGGCCGGACGAACGCCCGCGATCTCCTCGACGATACGAACCACCTGGTTGGAGTAACCGAACTCGTTGTCGTACCACACGTACAGCACGAGGTGGTTGCCGCTGGCGATGGTAGCCAAGCCGTCCACGACACCTGCATGCGTCGATCCCACGAAGTCAGTAGACACAACCTCTGGGGAATGGATGTAGCCGATCTGCTGGCGCAAGTTGGAGTGCAGGGACACACGACGAAGGAAGTTGTTGACCTCATCCGCCTCCACCTCGGTAGCCAGATCTAGGTTCAGCACGGCCATGGAAACGTCTGGGGTAGGAACGCGAATCGCATTGCCCGTCAGCTTGCCAGCGAAGTCCGGCAGCGCCTTGGACACGGCCTTGGCGGCACCGGTGGCCGTCAAGACCATGTTCAACTGCGCCGCACGTCCACGACGCTCGCCCTTGTGGAAGTTATCAATCAGGTTCTGATCGTTGGTGAAGGAGTGCACGGTCTCCACGTGACCGTGGTTCACGCCGTAGCGATCCGCGATGACCTTCAGCACTGGGGTGATGCCGTTGGTGGTGCAGGATGCGGCGGACAGGATCTGATCGGAATCGTCGATGTCCGCGTGGTTGATGCCGTAGACGATGTTCTTGATATCGCCCTTGCCCGGAGCGGTGAGCAGAACCTTGGAGACGCCCTTGGATTCCAAGTGCTTGCTCAGTCCGTCGCGGTCGCGCCACACACCTGTGTTATCCACCACGATGGCGTTATTGATGCCGTACTCGGTGTAGTCGATCTCGGATGGGTCGCCTGCGTAGATGACCTGAATCGCGGTGCCGTTGGCGTAGATGATGTTGTTTTCTTCGTCCACCGTGATGGTGCCGTCGAATGCCCCGTGGACGGAATCGCGGCGCAGCAGCGAGGCGCGCTTCTTCAGGTCGCCTGCTCCCTTAGAACGGACAACGACAGCGCGCAGGCGGGCTCCACCGTAGGTAGCTTCCCGGGAGATGAGGATCCGGGCGAGCAGTCGGCCGATACGGCCAAAGCCGTAGAGCACCACGTCGCGAGACTCGCGTCCGTCTTCCTTACCGAGGGCATCCGCCAGCTGCTCTTCAAGGAAGCTGCGCAGATCCTGGCCCTCGGAGGACTTCTTGTAGCGGCGCGCCAAAGTGCCGATATCGATAGAAGCAGTTCCCAGGTCCATCGTCGTGAGCTCCTGGAGCACCGGCAGGGTCTGGGTCAGGGACATTTCCTTTTCCACGATGCGTCGCGCATAACGGTGGGACTTGATGATGTCGATGTCCGAGTTGTTCACCAGCAGGCGACCAAACATGGAAGTGACCACGTTCTTTTCGCGGTGCAGTTGGCTGATCAGTGGAAGCATCTGCTGCGCCAAGTGCAGGCGCTCGTTCCATTCGTTATGGTGCTGCTCTGGAGAGGTCATCGATCCTCACTGTTCGTTAGTCAACGTACTATCCGGGATTTTCCGGCTATCACAGGCATTTTAGGCCAAACCCCCTGCGCTATTAACAATCTGCCCGGCTTGTGCGAATTTTTTGTACGCTGTTCGCTATGACCGTCTCCACTTCCACAAAAGATGGCGAGAAAACTTCCATGCACTTTGAGCGCGCGCACAAGATTTTCGATCGGGGGCCCAGGCCCGTTCTGCGCGGTCGGCTCCACACAGCAGCGGCATGGTATTTCAGCGGTACCTCTACCGCCCTGACTGTCGTGGCGATTGTCCTGCAGGGCTTCGGCGTCATGTCATTCGTAACCGCCTTGTACTCGGTGTGCCTGGTAGGCATGCTGACCACCTCCTCCCTATATCACCGCGCTCCATGGCGATCCGAAGCCACCGTCCAGGGATGGAGGCGTGCGGATCACGTGATGATCGCCGTGTTCATCGCGGGCAGCTATGGCCCGGTGACGGTGGGCGCTTTCGGTTCCCAGTGGTTCCATAATGCAGGCTGGGGTTATTCCGGTGGACTGTGGATCCTAGTGCTGAGCTGGGCGGCTGCAGCGGCAGCGGCGGCGTTGAACATCGTATGGATCAATCACCCGCGCATTCTCTCCTCGGCCGTGTACATGCTGCTGGGATGGCTGGCGATCGTCGCCCCACTGGGTTATTTGGAGGGAATCGGTATTCCCGCGTCAATCTTGATGGTCTTGGGCGGCTTCGTCTACACGCTCGGCGCAATCGTCTACGCATTCAAGTGGCCGAACCCCTCCGAGCGCTGGTTCGGATTCCACGAGGTTTTTCACGCCACCACCATCGTCGCTGCCGCGTTGCACCACATCGCGATCTGGCTGGTCGTCCTCCAATAGGCGCGATAAATTTTGCTCATCGCCTCGTTGCTGGCGCCGCTCCAATCCCATTCGCAAGCACCTCCCCAACCGCGAGTGCAGCATCGACAACCAGATAACCTGTACCCCATGACTCCACTCGAGACCGAGGCTCTCACCGGCACACGATCGCGCACCTATCAGACGCGCAAAGTGACCGACGAGCAGGTCAATCGGCCACTGCACATCGCCATCGCGGTGTGGGAGGAGCCGTGGAAGTCTTCCCCTACGGGCGTTCGCACGGAATGGGTTCTGGCGATCAATCCGAAGGGCAACAAGCCCTACATTCACCTGGGCACCACGGATGAGAAGGATCCCAATCCGCACATTCTCCGTGAGTTGAATCAGGAGTTGCGCAAGGCGAACAAGGGCAAGGATGCAGCGTGGGTGGTTGTTGGTCGACGCCGCGTCCCCCTCGCCTCGCTGTTGAAGAAAAACGGCTTTGACCTCACCGGCTCGTTCTCCGAGCAAAACCGCGCCAGCGACAAGGCAGCCCACATGCGCCGGACCGGTGCCAAGGGACTCAAGCGCAGAGCCAAGCGTGAAGGCGAAGCGCCGAAGCAGGTGGAAACCAAAGAAGTAGAAACCACCGAACTCCACTGGTTGCCCAATTCCTCCAAGAGTGCCGGGGGCGGCGGCCACATCCGCATTTCCTGCGATGCGTCCTCGGATACACAGACCCGAGGCACCATGTGTTTTGTGGCGTCCAACGGCGATTACCAGCTGCGAACGCAGGCCACCAAAGCCTCGACTGATGAGCTGGAACTGGAGACCATTACCTTGGCACTGAAGTACTTAGCCAGGGTCGGCGCAACGTCCGCCATCGTGGAATCCGATTCCATGGCCGCATTAGAAGCCACGGGATACGTCCTGCGCGGAGGCCGGTCGCGGCGCGTCTGGCGGGGCATCTCCCCTGGCGCCCGCACCCGCTTCCACCAGGCGTGGAAAGTGCTAGACGGGGTGGTCGATGTAGAACTCCGCCGCGTGCTGGGCCATGCCGGGGACCCGCTGAACAAAGCAGCGGACAAGATCGCGTACATGGCGCTGCGCGCCACCGCGCACCCAAAGCGGCAGGCCCAGCCCACGCTGGATCGCAGCATCCATAAAGCAGTGGCCACCGCAGCCGAAGCTGCAGCGGCCCAAGCTCTATAACCTCAACGGCTAGCTCCTCAGGACTGGCGCCAAAGATCTAGCGCCACGGAACCTGGAGGTTCTTTCGCTACTTCTTCCGTCCCCGCTTCTCACGCACGCGCACAGCGATGCGCACTGGCGAGCCCTGGAAACCGAAGGTCTCGCGGAACTTACGCTCCAAGAAGCGACGGTAACCGTGCTCCAAGAATCCCGTGGTGAACAAGACGATCACCGGAGGCTTGGTCGAGGCTTGCGTCGCAAAAAGAACGCGAGGGAGACGACCACCGCGCATAGGAGGTGGGGTCTCGGCGATCACGGCACGCAGCCAGTTGTTCAACTGACCAGTGGAAACGCGCTGATCCCAGCTCTCAAGAGCTTCAATCATGGCGGGCTCCAAGCGCTGCAGCGCACGTCCGGTCTTGGCGGAGATATTGACGCGACGAGCCCACGGAACGTGTGCCAGCTGCAGCTCAATCTCGCGCTCCAGCAGATCGCGCCGATCCTCATCCACCAGGTCCCACTTGTTGTAGGCCACCACGAGAGCGCGTCCGGAATCCAGAATCATGCGCAACACGCGCTGATCCTGCTCCGCGATCGGCTCGGAGGCGTCCACCAGGAACACCACCACCTCGGCGGAATCGATGGCCGAACGGGTGCGCAGAGATGCGTAGAACTCGTGACCTCGGGCGGTCTTCGTCTTCTTGCGGATACCGGCGGTATCCACGAAGCGCCAGGTCTGCTCGTCCAAATCCACGATAGAGTCCACGGGATCCACGGTGGTACCAGCCACGTTGTCCACCACGGAGCGCTCTTCGCCGGTCATCTTGTTCAGCAGCGAAGACTTGCCCACGTTCGGTCGACCCACCAGCGCCACGCGGCGCGGACCGGCGACGATAGACGTCTCGCGTGGCACGTCCGGGAAGTCCTCGAGGACCTGGTCCATGACGTCCGCGGCACCGCGACCGTGCTGAGCAGAAACCGGGAAAGGATTGCCCAGACCCAGGGACCAGAAATCAGCCATGTCCGCGTACTGGCTATCGGAATCAAACTTGTTGGCCACCAGGATCACGGGCACGGAGGATCGCAGCAGCTTGCGGGCGATAATCTCGTCCGTCGCGGTGATACCCACCTTGGTGTCCACCACGAAAACGATCACGTCTGCGGTGGCCATGGCGGTTTCCGCCTGGCGAGCAATAGCGCCGTGAATGCCCTTAGCATCTGGGTCCCAGCCGCCGGTGTCCTGCACCCAGAAGCGGCGACCGGTCCACTCGCCGAGGTAGGAAATGCGGTCGCGCGTCACGCCGGGGAAATCCTCCACCACAGCTTCACGGCGGCCAATAAAGCGGTTGACCAGCGTGGACTTACCCACGTTGGGGCGACCGACGATGGCCACCGTGCACAGCGCTTCCTTCTCCACCTCGTCGGTGCCGAGCACGCCGAAGGCTTCTTCCACCGCATCCCAGTCCGTGTTCTCGCTATCGCTAGCGAGCAGGTCGAAGGAATCGGAATCGTCGACGTAGTAGGAATCCTCGGCGAGGTCTGCTTCGCCGAACTCGCTGTCGTCAAAGTCCTCTTCGTCGAAATCGGTATTTACCTCATCCAACTCAGTTTCGGACTCATCCATCGCGGCCTCGGACTCGTCGACCACATCAATGTCATCGCTGACCTCGGAGATGTCCTCGCGCACGACCTTGCCGTCCGCTCCAACCACCGCGCCGCCGGTAGTGCGGAACACCAGCTCGTCGAGGTCGTCATCAGCTGTGTTGTCGCCGTCGTGGCCGTTTACGTCCTGCTCGTCGACGTCCTGGTCCAGCGTCAGGTCTGCCGGGTTGTCTTCCGACGCCAACGCGAGCTCCGCGAACTTCTCCAGTACTTCCTCGATGCTCATGTCGCCGGTATCCAGCACCACGGCATCATCAGCGGGCTTTAAAGGTGAAACTGCACGGGAAGAATCAGCGTCGTCACGGCGCTGCACATCGGCAAGCACGGCATCGAAATCCGCATCACGGCCGGCCGCGATGTCCTGTTCATAGCGTCGCTGCGCACGGACCTCTGCGGCAGCGGTCATGAAAATCTTCACGGGTGCGTTGGGCAGCACCACGGTACCGATATCGCGGCCCTCGACCACGCAACGGCCCGCGTCCAGCGCCATCGCGCGCTGCAGGTTCACCAGGTTTTCGCGGACTTCTGGAATCGCGGAAATCGCGGAGACGTGGCGCGTGACTTCTGCTCCGCGAATCTCGGCGGAGACATCCTCGCCGTTCAGCAGAACTTCGGTGGAGTCTGGGTCTTCGTTGACCTGCATAGGTAGCGTGGCGGTGGCGTCGACAATACGAGAAACCGAACCCGCATCCGCAGGATCGAAGGACTCCATGTCGATTCCTTGGCGCAGCACGTGCAGCGTGGCCACGCGATACATCGCGCCGGTATCCAAGTACTTGGCGCCCGCGGCCTGCGCGATGCGGCGGCAGACCGTGGACTTTCCGGTGCCCGAGGGGCCGTCGACTGCGAGGATGAATCCGCCCTCGACGAGGTTGTCGACCGTGGTGAGGTAGGTGAGGTTGCTCTCGCTCATATCCCTATTCAATGCCTTTCTAAAATGAAGCGTTATGGCGTGATCAGGGGTGCTTTACAGCCCCACGGCCTTGTACAAACTTGCCAGCTCAGAGCGGTTCAGCGCGCGGACGGTGCCCGGCTTCTGCTCGCCCAGCTGAACGGTGTGGATCTTGGTGCGAACCAGCGCGGTGACCGGGTAGCCGAGCTCCTTGAGCATGCGGCGCACGATGTGCTTGCGGCCCTCGTGCAGCTCGATTTTTAGCAAAGACTTGCCCTGCCAGACGTCTACGATCTGCACGTTATCGGCGCGGGCGATGCCATCATCCAGGTCCACGCCGTCTTTAAGTTCCTTGATGATGTTTCGGTTGACTTCGCCCAGCACGGTGGCCATGTACGTCTTGGAGATGCCGTACTTGGGGTGCATCAGGCGGTTGGCCAGCTCACCATCGTTGGTCAGGAACAGCAGACCTTCGGTTTCGGCATCCAAACGGCCGACGTGGAACAGGCCCTGGCCCTGCTTGAAACGGACGTCGATGAGCTCGCCCACGGAAGGGCGGCCCAGCTCGTCGTGCATGGTGGAGTGCACGCCGCGGGGCTTGTTGAGGATGAAGTAGACCATTTCCTCGTTGACCTGCACGCGGGTGCCGTCCACGCGGACGATATCCACATTCGGGTTGATGCGCAGTCCCATTTGCTGGACCACTTCACCATTGACCTCTACGCGGCCTGCGGCGATGAGCTTCTCGCTCATACGGCGGCTGGCCACACCTGCGGCGGCGAGCACCTTCTGAAGGCGGATTTTTTCTTTGGGTGAGGAATCGGAAGCCTTGGCCAATTCACTCTCTGTGACATGCTGACGTTTCGCCGGCTTAGCCTTGGAGAGATAGATGTCCGTATCTTTAGGCTTCTGTTCCGGTGTGCCGTCTCGGCGAGCGGGGTCGTTCATTGTATGAATTCCTCACGTAGGAATGATTATTACAGCTGGCAGTCTATCAGGGATTTTGCTGTTTCAATTAGTCGTCAATGTCGTCGACATCAGGCAACAGCGGGGCCAGGTCTGGAAGTTGTTCCAGCGAATCCAACCCCAGCTGTTCCAGGAACAGATCCGTGGTGGAGTACAAGTGCGCGCCGCCGGTCTCCCCTGTCTCCGCGATTAGCCCGCGCAGGGACAGCGTGCGGATGACTCCATCGCAGTTCACGCCGCGCACGCTGGCCACTTGGGCACGGGTGCATGGCTGGCGGTAGGCAATCACCGCGAGGGTCTCCAGCGCCGCGCGGGACAGGCGCTGCTGAGTACCGTCCAACAACTTGGCTTCCACCACGTCAGAGTTAGCTCGGCGTGTGTATAGCCGCCAAACATCGTCTTGTTCTCGCAGTTCAAAGCCGGATCCGCGTTGATCATATTCGTCGGCAATGGCCTGCAGTTCTGCCCGCACGTGTTCCGCAGAGACGGCCTCGTTGTCACCGAGGGAATCCAGCACGTGAGCGAGATCCGCGGCCGGAATCGGCTCGTCTGAGACCAGCAATAGGGATTCAATGCGGCTGCGCAGCAGGCTGACGGGCGAGAGATCCATGGCGGCCTTCCTGTAGAGATCGTGACTTGTTGTAGCTCGGGGTTAGAGGGGTTATTGAAGCCTGATGTTTTGTGCAGCCTAGTTCCAGTTGGCGGACGCGACCACCGCTGGATCCACGTCCAGCCCGGTCCAGGCAATGGACATATCTTCCAGCGGTTCCGGCTGCTCGATACCGATCGCCCGCGCCTTGTAGAGCTCCAGCAGGGCAAGGAAGCGCCCGATGACGGTCATCGAGATCTCGCAGTCCGCAATCAGCGCTTGGAAGTTCACCCAGTGATCCGCGCCGGCAACCTTCAGGGTGTTGAGGATGTGCCCGGCCTGTTCCGGCACGGATACCGCCACGGTGTGGATGTGCCCGGTGTCCACGCCGCTGGGTCGCGGGCGGAATACCGCAGCTGCCAGCTCGGCGAAGCTCTCCGGGGTGTGCCCCAGCGTGACCGGTGGCAGCAGCGTGGCATGGTGTTCTTCCATCGAAAGCTGCACCGGGAATCTCCGGGCCGCGTCACGCTGCCATTGCGCGAAGATGTCCGCCACTCCCTTGTACGTCTTGTACTGCAGCAGCTTGGCAAACAGCAGGTCGCGAGATTCCAGCAGCGCCAGGTCTTCTTCGTCCTCCACCTCTCCTCGCGGCACCAGGCGTGCTGCCTTGAGGTCCAAGAGGGTCGACGCCACCACGAGGAACTCTGTCACCTCGTCCAAATCGTCTGCGGAGTGTGACAGGCCCTTGGTGTAGGCGATGAACTCATCCGTGACCGTGGCCAGCGCGATCTCCGTGATGTCCATCTTCCGGGAGTGAATGAGCTGGAGCAGCAGGTCAAAGGGACCATCAAAATTAGCCAGAGCGACCCGGAATCCGGGGAGCTCTGGCTGCTCGGCTGTCTGCTGTTCTGTCATGTTCTCCTACGCGTGGCGCTTGCAGCTAGCGCTCTAGGGCAGCTTGGCGATGCGCTCGATGACTTCTTTGGCCAGGTTGCGGTATTGCTCGGCACCCTGGGAAGTCGGCGCCCACGAGTTAATTGGTTCGCCAGCCACGGAAGTCTCTGGGAAGCGGACGGTCCGGGTGATCACGGAATCGAAGACCTTGTCCTCGAAGGCCTCCACGAGCCGCTCCATCACTTCGCGGGCATGCAGCGTGCGGCGGTCAAACATGGTGACCAGAATGCCCAGCGTCTCCAGACGGAAATTCAGGCGGTCGCGGACCTTTTCCACCGTGTCCATCAGCAGAGCCAGTCCGCGCAGGGAGAAGTATTCCGATTCCACGGGGATGATCACGGAGTCCGAACAGCTCAGGGCGTTGACGGCTAGCAGGCCCAAGGAGGGCTGGCAGTCGATGATGATGATGTCGTAATCCTTCATCACCGGGCGCAGCGCGCGAGCCAGAGCCTGTTCGCGCCCCACCTCGTTCACCAGCTGGATCTCGGCTGCAGACAAGTCAATGTTCGCAGGAACCACATCCAGGTTCTGCACGGGCGAGGAGTGCAGAGCATCGAAGATGGAGTTGCGACTATCCACCAATAGGTCGTAGATGGTCACGTCCAGCTCATCATGATTGATGCCCAAGCCAGCGGACAGTGCGCCCTGCGGATCCAAATCCACCAGCAACACCTTGCGACCGAACTCTGCCAGTGAGGCACCCAGGTTGATCGACGAAGTGGTTTTGCCCACGCCACCCTTCTGGTTGCACATGGAGATGATGGTGGCCGGTCCGTGGGAGTCCAAGGGCTGCGGATCTGGCATTTCACGCAGTGGCCGACCAGTGAGTCCCATTCGCTGCTCGGGCTCACTAAACAGCGCGTCATTAGTGGACACTGTCAAGCCCTTTCCCTTGATCTCAATACTGTACTTGCAGGTGGTGGTTACACCTGCGTCCGAAGTGTGCATGCACAGCACGTCGGAGACTAAATTACACGTTCCAGATTAGCAGGCGGCGGGAACGCGAAACACTCAACGCACAACTTGCCAGCGCACTCACGCCAGACTGTCAGGTTCGCGGATGGCTGGTGGCCCAAATCTCGCGCAGATGCTGCGGGGACACCTTGGTATAGATCTGCGTGGTGGCCACACTCGCATGCCCTAGCAATTCCTGGACAACGCGCACGTCAGCGCCACCTTCCAGCAAGTGCGTGGCAAAGCTGTGGCGCAACGTGTGCGGGGATACCGGTCCTACGCCTGCCCTCTCGGCGGCCTCAGAGACCACCTTGAAACCACTTTGCCGCCCCATTCGCGCCCCGGATCGGTTAAGGAATAAGGCTGGACTCCCCCTTTTGTTCAGTGCTTCTCGCCCGCGCACCTGATACTGTTCGAGCGCCCGCAGTGCCGGCGTGCCCAGCGGAACGATCCGCTCCTTGCCGCCCTTGCCCCGCACCAGCACCCATTGGTTTTCCGCGTCCCAGTCATCCACGTCCAAGTCCAACAACTCGGTGATCCGAGCTCCGGTGGAGTACAGCATCTCCACCAGCGCACGGTCTCGTAGCTGCAGAGGTCCGGCGCCGTCGCCGTTGGGGCAGGCGTCGATCAAACTAACCACATCATCCACACTCATGGCCTTGGGGATGCTGGTACCACGGGCGGGAGCGGGGACGCTGGCGGCCACGTCGATGGGCAGCGCGCGCTCCTGGAACCCGAAGCTGTGCAGTCCGCGAACGCTGGCGAGCATGCGAGCGGTGGAACTGGCGGCCAACCCCAACTCGCCGCGGACGTAGACCAGGTAGTTCTCGATGTCCGTGGCGGTGACGTCACCGAGGTCCTTGTCCCCCAGCCACGTCACGTATTTCCCGACGTCACGCTTGTAACTGCTCAACGTATGCGGCGAAAGATCCCGCTCAGTTCTCAAGTGGCGGATCCATCGCTGAACCAACTTCTGGTTCTGCTCGTTGCCCGTGCTTTCGGCCGCCGCCACTTAGCGCACCGGTTTCATATCTTCGCCTGGCGCCACCTTGGGTGCGCGGCGGGATCCCAATGCGGAGCTAAAAGCGAACTCTTCCTCGATGCTTCGCTCCGTGCCGGCGGCTAGGTGCAGGATCGCGGCCACGGCGATGGCGTTATCCACGGTGCCGTCCTGTACCCATGCCAGTGCCTGGCTCAGGGGAATCCACTGGTGTTGCATGTCCGCCTCTTCGTCGGCAGCCTCGGGAATATCGAAATCGCTGAGGTCCTCGTGAATGTGCTGAGCCTTGAAGATGCGGCACATTTCCTCGGAAAAGCCCGGCGAGGAGATCACATCCCCCAACAGCGACCACTTTCGTGCCGCTACGGCTCCTTCTTCGGCGAGTTCGCGCTGAGCGGCAGTCAACGGGTCTTCACGAGCCATGTCCAGCAAACCTGCTGGGATCTCCCATAGGTAGCGACCCACCGCGTGACGGTACTGACGCACCATCAGCAAGTGATCATCCTTGAGTGCTGCGATGGCCACCGACCCGAAATGCTCCACCACATCCCGCTTCGCCTCGCCTGTGCTGGTCTCAATGGTGTCCTGACGCACCGCGAAGATGGGTCCGTCGAAGATCACCTCGGAGTTCTTTACTGTGTAATCCAGATCCTGCTGATCATCGGTGGAGTGTGCATGCGAATCGTGGCTCATGATTGACTACTTCTGATCCAGCGCGGCGTCGATAAGTCCCTGGAACAGCGGATGCGGGCGGGTCGGACGAGACTTGTACTCCGGGTGCGCCTGGGTGGCAACGAAGAATGGATGGGTCTCCTTGGGGTATTCCACGAACTCCACCAGCAGACCCTCCGGCGAGGTGCCACTGAACTGCAGGCCAGAGCCTTCAGTGATGGCCTCGCGGTACTTATTGTTCACC
The DNA here is from genome assembly GCF_900232865.1 of Corynebacterium dentalis. Lineage (GTDB taxonomy): Bacteria > Actinomycetota > Actinomycetes > Mycobacteriales > Mycobacteriaceae > Corynebacterium > Corynebacterium dentalis. Next base: position 287,449 of record NZ_OCTS01000005.1, read on the forward strand.
TCGTAGCGGTGGCGGTGGCGCTCGGAAACGTCGGCGCTTCCGTAGAGCTCCTTGACCAGAGAACCTTCGGCGAGCTTTGCTGGATAGGCGCCCAGACGCATCGTGCCACCGAGGTCAGCCTCGCCGGCAACTGCGGCCTTTTGCTCCTCCATCGTGGAGATCACCGGGATAGCCGCGTCTGGCTCGAATTCCGTGGAGGTAGCTTCGGTGAGCCCGGCCAGGCGCGCGGCGTCGATAACAACACACTGCAACCCCATGCAGATGCCCAGCAGAGGAAGCTTGTTCTCGCGGGCGTACTCGATGGCGCCGATCTTTCCCTCCACGCCGCGGTTGCCGAAGCCGCCGGGGATGATCACACCATCCATCTCGCCGAGCACCTTCGCGGCGCCCTCGGGGGTTTCGCAATCGTCGGCGGAAACCCATTCCACGTGTGCCTTGATGTTGCGGGCGAAACCTCCGGCGCGCACGGCCTCGGCGACAGACAGGTAGGCATCCGGCAAGTCTATGTACTTACCGACGATGCCAATGCGCACCTCACCCTCGGGATTGTGCACGGACTCCAGCAGGCGACCCCACGTGGTCCAATCCACATCGCGGAACGGCAGGTTCAGGCGGCGAATAACGTACGTATCCAGATGCTGGGCGTACAGGACCTTCGGGATGTCGTAGATGGACGGCGCATCTGGGCAGGCGATGACGGCTTCTTCGTCCACATCGCACATGCGCGCGATCTTGTCCTTCATGGACTGCGGAACGTCGCGATCTGCGCGCAGAACCAGTGCGTCCGGCACAATGCCGATGCTGCGCAGGGCGGCCACGGAGTGCTGGGTGGGCTTGGTCTTCAACTCGCCCGACGGTGCCAGGTATGGAACCAGGGAGACGTGAATAAACAGCACGCTATCGCGACCAACGTGCTGACGGACCTGACGCGCGGCCTCCATGAACGGCTGGGATTCGATATCGCCCACGGTGCCGCCGATTTCGGAGATCACCACGTCTGGCACGATGCCATCTCGGTCCGGGCGAGCCATGGCCAGCACGGAGTCCTTGATCTCATCGGTGATGTGCGGGATGACCTGCACGGTCTTGCCCAAGTACTCGCCGCGGCGCTCCTTGGCGATCACGTTGGAGTAGACCTTGCCCGTGGTCACATTGCCCTGGGCGGACAGGTCGCGGTCCAGGAAGCGCTCGTAATGTCCCAGGTCCAGGTCAGTTTCCGCACCGTCTTCGGTGACGAATACCTCGCCGTGCTCGAACGGGTTCATGGTGCCCGGATCAACGTTGAGGTACGGATCCAACTTCTGCATGGTAACGCGGAGTCCGCGGGCGCTCAGCAGCTGCCCCAAGCTGGCCGCCGTCAGTCCCTTACCCAGGGAGGACGCTACACCGCCCGTCACGAAAATGAATTTTGTGTCTTGCTGTGCACGGTTGCCGGTCACGCGGCGCTCCTCAATCAAGGGCGGGGCACGCAAATAAAAAAGCCCCGCAGGTGTTTACCTACGGAACCTCAGCTTAACACAGCATCAGGGCAAATTATTCGACGGTGGCCGCCGCCGCGTTGTTCGCTGCGCCGTAGTGGCCAGCCTCGCCCTCAGCCTGCTGCTTGAGCGCGCGCACCACGGTGATGCGACCAGCTTCGGTGTCCACGTTGTCCACGGTGGAGACCTCTTCGGTGTACTCGCGATTGTCGCGTACACGACCAACCGCGCCGCTATCTTCGGCGGACTTGCGTGGTGCCGCCAGCACGGCACCCTCGAAGTTCTCATCCAGCCCCATCACGAAATCAGCCAGGAAGCTCGTGGAGTAGTCTTCGCTTTCTTCCCCACCGATAACCAGGCCAAGGTCCGCTGCCCCGGGGGCTTCGCCTTCATAGGAGATCAGATCCGCCTGCTCCAGAGAACCAAGTGCGACGGCACGGTCAGAATCAGACGCTTCATCCTTAGTACTCAGCGCAGCACCCACCAGCTCACCGGCGTGCATACCCGGATTCAGGTTCTTCTCGCTGAGTTTAGCTCCTGCTGGAAGAGAATTGGCGGCGATGGACTTGGTCTCATCACCACTGTCTTGCTGCAGAATCTTGTCCGTCAGATTGACTACGCCGGTGACGTTCGCGCCCGCATCTTGTACCAGCTTGCGAGTGGAGTTGACGGTCTCAGAGTTGGCGTCAGGAGTAACAAAAAGGACCACGGACTGACCCTTCAGGTCACCACTCACCGCATCCTTGGCCACGCCGGACAAAACATCATTGGAGGCATCCACTTCGCCCTCGGCTGCCTCGCGAGAAGCCTTTTCCGCGTTCAATTCCTGCTGCACGGAGGCGCTGCTGCCACCCGGGCCACCCTCGACGTTAGGGGCGAGCGCGTAGAAGCCGAATGCGGTGCCCACAGCGATGCCGAGACCGAGACCGGCGATGACCTTTCCTGCTGATCCTTTAGACATTCTTCCCCTAACTCTTAAAGAGGTCTTGGATGCTCAACGCGAAGTTGTTCCAGGAGTTCACGAGGTTATCCATGAATCCGGAATCGCCGCTCAGGCCCACGATGAGGACGATCGCGAGGATCGCCAGGAGGATGCCGAGGATGGCCCAAAGCCAGCCGAAGCCGGTCTTGGAGACGCGGTAGAGCTCGGCCATCGCGGTGGAATCCACCAGCTTGGGGCCCACGCGCAAGCGCGAGAGCAGGGCGGATGAGGTGTTATCCCCTGCTGCATCGTTGAACAGGGTGTCCACGTCCATGGGCTCGCCGAGGTTCACCACCATGGATGCGCCGTGGTAGTGAGCCAGCAGCAGGGCTAGGTCCGTGGGGTTATCCGAGGCGGCGGGGAACGTCATGGCGCCCACGCCGAGATCTTGGATGCGGTCCAGGCCCTTCGCGTGACCATCGGGCTCGGCGGGTAGCACCACGACAGCGCCGGAGCGCAGGCCGTCGGAGGAGATTACTTCTGGATCGCCGACGATGATCTTCGGCTTGTGACCAGCGGCGATCAGCTCATCGGCGGCGGCATCCACGGCAATGATTACTGGGTCGTACTCCCGCAGGAAGTAGCGAAGGTCCTTGAGCTTGTCGCGCAGGCGTGGGTCCGGGGAGACCACGAGGACCTTGCGGTCATCCATGTCTACGTCGATCTCTGGGATGCCCAGCCCGTCGATCAACAGTGGCGCTTCGCTGCGAACGAACTCCGACATGTTTCCGGAGAGCGCTTCAACATGGTCGCCGAGCTGCTCGCGTGCGTCGTTAAAGCGGCTTGCGGCTACGTCCGCATCCAGGATTTCTCCGCCGCCGATGGAGCGGTCGCCGTAGTAGAGCTTGCCTTCATCAAGGCGGCCCTTCTTGCCGTTCTTGACCTTCTTGGCGGTGTCCAGGCCTGCGTTTTCCACGAGGAGGATGCCCTGGTCCAGCATGAGCTGCGGACCGAAGTTGGGCACCTTGCCGGTGGTGAACTGGTGGACGTTTACTACGGCGGAGACTTTGGAATCGATGAGTCGCTGCGCGTAGGCGCGGGAAATGTCAGGGGCATCGACGATTGCGATGTCACCTTCACTGAGCTTGGCCTTGTGGAACCCCTTCGGACCAGTCAGGTCGCGCGTGGCACCGTGGATACCGGGCAGGTCGGAGCGGGAGAAAATCATGCTCCTATTGTGGTACGTGTGTTACTGCTGTTGCGGAAGGCGCGCCGTGTTCATTGGGCGTTTTCCAAGTTTCTTGCCAGCCACTAACTATTTTCTGTGGCCTTGATGGCAGAACTAGCGAATAACTTCCTTCACCGTGCGATTCTTGGTTCCCAAGAATTGCCGCTTGAAGTACTCGTTAACGCCCGGGCTCCACTTCCCCTTGCCGAAGATCCCGGCAGCCGTCTTTGCATTCCGCGAGTTCGCTGCGCCCGCTCCTGCTTTCTTTCCATTCGGACCAGCACCTGGGCCCATCCCCATCATGGTGTTCTTGCCGTTGAAACCACCCGCCATGCCTTGCCCGCTTTTGCCTGTAGTGGAGCCTGTGGCCGTTGAGTTGGTGGATCCAGCATTGCCTCCGACACCGTTATTCTGGCTGTTCATTCCGCCGTTGATGGCCCCCACACCGTTCTTTCCAATCTGCGGCTGCCCACCCATCGCTCCGCGACTCTGATTCGTTCCCGATCCAGCGTGCGCACCTACATCGGATCCTGTGAGGCGCTGTGGCATTTTCGGCAGTACAGGTCCATTTCCTCCAGTGCGAGAGGTTCCGGGGTAGCCGTTGTTTAATTGTCCGACGCCACCTCTGACCGATTCGGCGCCTCCCACATTTCCTGAACGTGTCGCGTTATGTGACGCAGCTCCGGTACCGCCACGCATTCCGCTTGGATCCACTACAGTTGAATCTCCGGCAGGACTCACGGCGCCGGTTGGGCCTCCCGTGCCAGTCCCGAGATTTTGTGGTGCCACGTTTGTCGCATTCTGCGGGGCAAGTTGCGGCGCTGTGGTGTTCGCGCTGGCCGGAGACACAGTTGGATTCGGTTGAGGTACGCCATTGGCGGCGGCTTGAGCTCGTTCACCAAGACCTTGAGCATTAGCAGGCGACACTTCGAGAGCACCTCCTTGTGGAGTATGGATTTGCGCCACGCCAGAGCTTTGAGAAATGGTTGCTTCGTCTAGCGCTCCGCCACCGGTATGCCCCATTACTGGAATGCCAAGGTTCTGCACTGGCGGGCGGAGCAATTCCAAGGATGGCTGGAGTTGCGTAGAAGCAAACGTGGCGACGGCACTTTGTTCTGCCGCAATTCGTGCAGCTTGATCCGGAATGGCTGCCGTGGAGGCTTGGATTGCGTACAGCGCATTCAGGTTGGCAATACGTACCCCGGGAAATTCCATCATTGACTGTCCCATGAGTACAGCATTTGATCCGACGATGTTTCCTGTCTTAACCACGTCATCGATGGCACTTCGGGCCATGTCGAACGAGTAACCCTCTGCAGAAGCGGCAAGGCCAGAGGAGGCACTTTGCAGAGCAGTCATGGAGGCCACGAGACGCTGACCGGCTGCGCTCCAGTCCTGGGCTGCTTGAATCGGGGCAGAATCGTTGCCTTCAAACATGGCAATGAGCGCTGCCAATGGAGTAGCTGCTTCCACCACGCTGACCGGCTGGGTGTACATCAGATTGCTGATGGGCTTGAAGTCTCGGTTCGGCTGCCTAATCTTGAACATCGACCGATCGAATTCCACATAGGAATTCATCTGATCAAATGACCCTGCTGAGAGCTTGTCTTGCAGACTAAAGGCGGAAATGTGGCTCTCGAACATTTCTTGAAGCCATTCGATGTCCCTGCGTAGACCATCAACCACATGGCTAATAGCACCTGGCTGCCCACCGAAAAACGACAAATGCTGAGAAAAGGATGATTGAAGCGAAGGTGCGGTGACAAATGTCCCATTCACTGAACTAATTTGAATCAGTGTCTGAAGTGCAGATTGCCCCTCAACTATCTGTTTTTTAACCTGTGCCATCGACTGCAGATCAAACCGAATCATTGCTCCCCCTGAACAATTCCAATGTTATTTAATACCGAATATGCGATAAGAGTGTTCCTGCAATAGTCAGGAAGACTTTCGTCTCGACCTGAAATCTCGGCGTTCAGCACAAGTTCCTTAGACCCTCCGATGGGGATAAAAACGCCCAAACATTGAAGACCCGACGGAAAACTTGGCACTTCCCTTAGTACGGATTCTGCGTTGGCCCCAACTTTTTGCTCAAGTGGACTAAAGGGAATGGCTTCAAAGTCAGTTCGCTGAGCAATGTCAATGAAGCCAACTTCCGATGTATAACTACTTTGTCCAGTTACGAACCTGCACGTCTTGATGGAAGTAGAATCAACACCCTCGATTCTGCTAAACCCCAGCTCCCCCATCCGCTCCACAACCGAATCACTGCAGATATCCGGTTCCCCCACGAATGGAGCGGCTGCGTCCCCCTCTTCCAGCTGTCCCAGAACTACCGGATCCCCCACGTATTTCTGGGACAGCCACACATATCGTTCCCAAGGACCTGCCGGTTCAGTTTCAAACCAGAGGCCTTCATGACCTTCCGGCTGCAACATTCTCCCGTCGTTCCCCTTAGTCGGAGTCCCCACTTCCGACTCGCTCGAGCTTTCACTCGGCTCCCCTTCACGACGGGCTTGGTTGTCGATTTCTATCGCACCGCAGCTCGCTAGCGTCATCCCCATAACCACTGCCACGGCCATTTTCACCCCCGCCTTGGCCGTGTAGCCGCAGATGCGTCCCCTCATTGGTGACAACCTCTCCCCTGCATTTCCTTGAAAACTTCTCTCGTGGACTCGTGCCTCTTTCCAAGCAAGCCCGCGTCCAAGAAGTGATCTAATCAGATCAATCTGAGGGTCGCCACACGAAAACTGAACATTTTCTTAGTTTTTCTAAAATCCCACGTAGACCCACATACGCGCAGGTTAATGACAGTTTTGTAATCCCAAAACTGGTCTTTCTCAATAGTCACTGAGTTAACAAGTTTTGAGTTCAAGTCGAAACTCAGCGCAGACAAACATCAGCTCCCCAGCGCTCGAAATTTACATCCCTGCGCGAAATCCTTGCGCCATCTCCAGTAGCTCCTCCGCGTGTGCTCGACCCGTTTCAGACTCGAGTCCGGCGAGCATGCGGGACAATTCCTCCACGCGCTCCTCGTCGCTCAAACGCTTGACCTCGGAAGTAACCGAACTATCGGTGGCATTCTTCGCTACGTACGCGTGTGCATCGGCAAACGCAGCAACCTGCGGCAAGTGCGTCACCACAATCACCTGATTTTCCACCGCCAGCTGCGCCAAGCGTCGGCCAATTTCTACAGCGGCCTTACCGCCCACCCCGGCGTCGACCTCATCAAAAACCATGGTGCGGCCCTTGCCCGCCAAAATGACCTCCAAGGCCAACATCACGCGCGAAAGCTCACCACCAGATGCACTGGAACCAAGAGCATTGGCGTGCCCGCCCTGAACCAGCTGGAACTCCACCTCGTCCAGGCCGTGCGGTCCGGGCTCACCGTGGGTGATATCCACGCGGATCTCCGCGGACATGTGCAGGCCCTTAATCTCCTTGGTCACGGCCTTACCGAAGGCCTCCGCAACCTTCACACGCTTGGCGGAGAGCTTCTTAGCGACATCCAGCATCGCGGACTGGGCAGCCTCAGTCTTTGCCTTGAGCTCTTCGATCGCCTCACCGGAGACATCGATCTTGCTCAAGCGCTCCCTCGCCTCATCCCGCCACGCAATAGCGCCATCCACGTCTACCGCAAACTTCCGCAACTCACGCAGCTGCTGCTGGCGCTCCAGCATCCCCTCCAACTCGTCGGGATCCGGTACATCCGCGAGCGCCTGGCCCACCTCCATCGCCACGTCACTAAGAAGCGTAGAGATCTCCCCCAGCCGGTTGGCAAGCTTCTCCAGCTGCTCGTCATCACTGCGCAAAGCACTCTCAGCCCGCGCCACCATGTCCACGGCCGTCAACACATCGGGATCCACCTCACCGGCAGAACCGTCAATCGCAGCAAGCGCCTCGCCCATTTGCGCACGCAACTCATCGGCCGCTTGCAGGCGCTGGATCTGTATCTTCAGATCCTCATCCTCCCCCGGCTGCGGATCAATAGCATCAATGGTCTCCAGCGCCCGCTGCAAGGTTTCTGTCTCCAACGCGAGTTCGCGGCGCGCCTCCACCCTGCGCTTCAGATCCTTTGCCAACTGCTTGAACGCAGCACGCTTCTCGCGGTAGACGGCAACCAGTTCCCCCAAGTTGCCGTACTCGTCCACGGCAGCCAGTTGGCGGACAGGGTCGATCAGCCGCAGCTGGTCGTTTTGCCCGTGGATGGTGATCATGCCCGCAGCGAATTCTCCGAGCACCGCCGCGGCCACCGTCTTTCCCGCCAAGTGTGCTCGTGACCGCCCTGCAGCGGTCACCGTGCGGGAGGCGATCACTTCCCCGTCCTCTACAAAGCCGCCGACCTCTTCGATGAGGTCAGAGACTTTGGGGTGAGACGTGGCGTCGAAAGAAAAAATACCGTCTACCACGGCACGGTCGGCGCCGGCACGCACGCGCGAGGCATCGGCGCGGTGGCCGGAAAGCAGGCGCAGGGAGGAGACAACCATGGTCTTACCTGCACCGGTCTCGCCGGTGACTACGGTCAAGCCAGAATCGAACTCGGCGGTCGATTCCTCGATCACACCAAGATTACGGATGTGGAGTTCTTGCAGCATATTAGCGGCGCGGACCCCTCCAACCCGTGACAGGCAGGCGGAACTTGCTCACGAGGCGGTCAGTGAACGGCGCGGAATCCAGACGCACCCAGCGCACGGGCTGTGGGCCACGGCGGATCTCCACGCGGGCGCCCGGAGGCATGTGGATCTGGCGGAAGCCGTCCATCACGGCCGTCGCTGGCGAGGTCATCGGATTGGTTTCCACGGCAACAGAGGAGTTAGGAGAAACAACCAGCGGGCGGCTAAACAGAGCATGTGCATTGGAAGGAACCACAAGAATGGATTCCAGCTCCGGCCACAGCACGGGGCCACCTGCGGAAAACGCATAGGCCGTGGAGCCAGTCGGCGTGGATACCAGCACGCCATCGCAGCCGAAGGAGGACACCGGACGCTGGTCGATCTCCAGGATCGTATCCAGCACGCCCTGGCGGTTCAGGTTCTCCACCGAGCACTCGTTGAGCGCCCAACCGGTTCCCAGTACGCGGCCGTCGCCATCGCGCACGGTGATGGCCAATGTCATGCGGTCTTCCACGTGATAATCGCGGTCGATAACCCGATCAATGGCCTCTTCCAGCGAATCCTGCTCCCACTCGGCCAAAAAGCCGATGTGGCCCATGTTTACGCCCAGAACGGGCACGTCCGCGGAGTGTGCGATGTCTGCGGCACGCAGGAACGTACCATCGCCGCCCAGCACCAGCACCAGCTCCACTCCGGTGGCGGCTTCCCGCGTGTGACCATAGCGCTTGAAGCGCCCCAGGATCTCATGGCGAGCCACCGGCGCGGGATCGGCCGTAGCCATCACACGCACGTCAATCCCGCCTGCCTTCAGACGCGACGCCGCCTCTGCCGCCAACCCCAAGTTCTCATGGACACCGGTGTGCGCCACCAACAAAACCTCACGAGATTCCGTCATTGCGGGCCCTCCTTAATCGCCGTGTCCACCATCGCGTCCAGCTCGTCCATCGTCGGCATGCTTGCCCCTCCATCTTTCACCAGCCACAGGAAAAACTCGACATTCCCGCTAGGACCCGGCAGTGGAGAGGCAACCACACCCTTCGTTGATAAACCATACTTCATTGCCGCGACAGCGATGTTCCTGGTCACCTCCGCGCGCAATTGCGCACTGCGCACCACTCCACCGCTGCCCAGGCGGTCTTTACCCACCTCGAACTGCGGTTTCACCATTGGTAGCAAGTCTGCGCCCTCGCGCATGCACGCCGCAATTGCAGGCAAAACCAGCTCAATGGAGATAAAAGAAAGATCGCCGACCATCAGATCCGCGGTGTCTCCCAAGATCTCCGGGGTCAGCGTGCGCACGTTCGTCCGGTCGTGCACCACCACGCGGTCATCATTCTGCAGGCGCCAAATCAGCTGGCCGTAGCCCACGTCCACCGCATGCACCGCACGCGCACCGCGATCCAAGCAGACGTCCGTAAACCCGCCGGTCGAGGCCCCTGCATCCAGCACCACTTTGTCGTTGACGCTCACACCCATCGGCTCAAATGCCTCAAGCGCGCCCAGCAGTTTGTGCGCACCGCGCGAGGCCCACCGGTCGTCATCAGATTCGCTCACTTTGATGGAAACATTGCCGTCCACCCCGGTCGCAGGCTTATTCGCCGACATCCCGTTGACGGTCACACGCCCCGCCTTGATCATCTCCTGCGCGTGCTCCCGGCTGCGGGCGATCTTCCGCTTCACCAGCTCAGCGTCCAATCGCTGCAGCTTGGGACCTTTTTTCGCCATGCTTAGCCTCGCCCCAGCGCTTCATTGACGATGCGGTGGGCCTGCTCCAGCATCTCGACTTCCTCCGCGCCGTCCACGTCACGGGCCAGCAGTTCGTCGACCGCCGTGGCCAACTCTTCTTGTCGCTGTTGTGGGGTCTTGTTCTCGTCTTCTTGTCGACGCCGACTCTGATCCGCCAGCGCCCCCGGATTCATCCCGCTCATCTATCGCCACGCTCCGATAGCGCGCTGAGCCTCATCATCAGCGGCAACGATGTCAATGTCTGCAATATCCACGCCTCGATCCAGCTGTTCCCACACAAGTGGGGCGGCCACGGCAACAGCTTCGGCGGCCATGAGCGTGGCGTCGGAAGAAGACTCCCCAGAGGACACGGAAACAGTGACCTTCCCGGATCCGGCTCCCGCGGCGTCCACGTCTGTAGAAACCTCAGCTGACCAACCTTCCAGGTGGTCGCGCATGTTCGCTGCGATGAATGTAGGGCGATGCGGGGTGCTTAACAATTCGCGGTGCCCAGAGACTCCGGTGACGGTGCAAAGCGTGTCGTAACCGGCGGCGATACCACCGGCAATGTCCGTGTTGAGACGATCGCCCACCACGAGAGGGCGCTCGGAATTGAGCCGCTCGGCAGCCACCCGGAACATCTCAGCTCCGGGCTTGCCAGCACTCGAAGGCTGCACGCCAGTGGCGCTGACCACGGCAGCGACCATGGAACCATTGCCCACCATAAAGCCACGCTCGGTCGGCAGAGTGGTATCCAGGTTGGACGCAACGTAGGTAGCGCCGCGTTGAATCGCTAGGGCACCCTCTGACAAACGCGCCCAGTTGTTGTCCGGGCTGTGACCTTGAAGTACTACGTCTGGCTGGTCATCGGCAGAATCCACCACGGTGAATCCAGCCTCGCGTGCAAGATCTTTGAAGGATTCGGCGCCAATCACAAATGCCTTGGCATCGGTGGTCCCCAGCTGCTCTGCAGCCAGGGTACATGCTGCTTGGGCACTGGTCATGACTTGATCTGCAGTGGTTGGAAAACCAATCTCCGAAAGGTGATCCGCGACTGCCTGCGGCGAACGCGAGGCATTGTTGGTCACGTACATCACGCGACGTCCCTTTAGTCCTTCTGCAGCACCTTCCACGGGACGACCGCCTTCGAAGACGGTGCCGTCGAGGTCTACGAGGAGGGCATCGTAGCGATCAAGCAATGCTAACGCCATGGGTTTTACTCCGATTCTGAGGCGGATTCTCCGTTGAGGGCGGCAATTCGGTCCTCGATGTCCATCAGGCCTTCGGTATCCAGCTCAGCAGACTTCCGGAACCACTCGATAGCTTCATCGTCACGTCCCACAAGTTCGAGAGCATCTGCATAGGCATAGTACAGACGCAGTCGGTTGACCTCTGGCACATCCGGCAGCTCGAGAACGTCCTGGAGCGTGATCAGTGCGGCGTCCTTGTCATCCAAGTCATGATGCGCCCCAGCCACGACAATGGCGAGCTCAACTCGAGATTCTGGATCCAACTCTTCCACATCATGTTCACGACTGACCTCGAGGGCCTTCTCGGGGCGTCCCAGCCCACGCTCAGCGTCAGCCAGTACTGCGAGGAGGCCGGCACCGCCCGACATGCGGCGGGCCGCGCGAAGCTCAGAGATGGCCTCCTTCCACTCGCCTGCGTGGTAGGCAGCGATGCCGTTAGTTTCGCGGGCGACGGAAACGCGACCAGCACGGTCCTTTGCTGCTCGGGCGTGCTCCAGCGCCTTCTGCGGCTCTTCATCTAGGAGAACAGCAGTCATGATGAGATGCTTTGCCACCATGTCCGCGTTGTCCTTGGCTAGACTGCGCAGCTCCTGGCGTACCGATGGATCCAACTCCTTGGGATCGATGTCCGCCGGAACTGCTGGCTCATTGATCCGCTTGTTGATCCGCTCTTCGCGGTAGCCGGAACGCTGCGGTCCGGACTGCTGAGCCCGGTTGGCACCACCACGGTTTGCGTGCTGGAATCCACGGTCATCGCTACGGCGGTCATTACCGCGACGGTCGTCACGGTTGCCACCACGTCGGTCGTCCCGCTTGAAGTCACGGCCACCACCGCGACGATCATCCCTGTTGAAGTCGCGGCGACCACCGCGACGATCATTACGGCGATCATCATCGTTGAAACGACGGCCGCCACGGCGCTCGTCTCCGCCGCGTGCGCCACGATTGTCGCGGTTGTCTTCCCGTCCTCGGTAAGCACGATCATCATCGCGTCCGCGGTATCCTCGGCGGTCATCGCGACGATCAACATTGTTGAAGCGACGGCCTCCACCCCGACGGTCGTCACCACCGCGTGTGCCTCGATTGTCGCGGGCTTCGTCACGTCCCCGATTGCCACGACGGTCATCACGGTCGCCAAACGAGCGACGATCGCCATCTCGGTCATTGCGACCTTCAAAGCGTCGACCGCCGTCACGATTACCTCGGTAGGAACCGCTCCCCTGACGGTCGCCACGGGACCGGTCCCTGTCACGGCGGTCCCGGTCACCACCGCGGTAGCCGCCACGGAGGTCACCGTCCTTGCGTTGAGTTCCCCCACTTCGGCTGTTGAATCCGCGACCACCTGAATTGTTGGATCGCTGACCGAACGAACGACGATTCCCCTCGTTAGCGGATTCGTCCTTCGCGTCTTCGTTGTATTGAGACATGCAACAACCTTTCACTGTTTAGTTACTGCTTTGACCATTGTAGTAGTTGGTCAAGACATCAATGGACACGCAACCAGCAATGCTCGTTCCATGGCCGAAAATCACTGGAAAATCAGCATAAACACAAAAAGAGTGTGCGAGTACCTAGGTTGTCAACTGTCTCAAGGAATTACTTAACAGTTCACAACTTACGTACTCGCACACCCTATATTTAAATTTTTGATGCCGGCGGTGACCTACTCTCCCACACCCTCCCAGGTGCAGTACCATCGGCGCAGACAGGCTTAGCTTCCGGGTTCGGAAAGGGACCGGGCGTGACCCCGTCGCAAAAACCACCGAC
>NZ_OCTS01000007.1 GCF_900232865.1 Corynebacterium dentalis
GTCGGTGGTTTTTGCGACGGGGTCACGCCCGGTCCCTTTCCGAACCCGGAAGCTAAGCCTGTCTGCGCCGATGGTACTGCACCTGGGAGGGTGTGGGAGAGTAGGTCACCGCCGGCATCAAAAATTTTTTGAATAGATTGATGTGTGAAGAGCTCTGGTAGCGATACGAAACACTACGTTTCGTGGTCGTTGCCAGAGCTCTTCTTTTTTGTGTACCCGGAAAGTATGTGACTACCGGGTGATGAAGGTTCGGGGCACAGTGACGGCATCAGCGCCACCCCGAGGAAGCAAGATGAGGGTGGAACCCTGATGTATTCATGTCTCGGCACTTCTTATGCTTGATACTGTTGATCAGTTACCCGCATGAGGTCAGGAGAATTATGAGTACCGCAGCAGCCCGCGCAGTATCACTATCCAAGAAGTACGGATCTGGCGATACAACAGTCCACGCCCTCAACGATGTGAGTGTGGAATTCGCCACCCAGCAATTCACCGCAATCATGGGGCCTTCCGGCTCCGGCAAGTCTACCCTCATGCATTGCATGGCTGGTTTAGATTCGGCCTCATCGGGCGATACGTTCGTGGGAGATGTGAACCTCACCCACCTCAAGGACAAGCAGCTGACCCAATTGCGTCGCGAGCGCCTCGGATTTATCTTTCAGTCCTTCAACTTGGTGCCTACCCTCACTGCGAAAGAAAACATCACTCTTCCTCTCGATATCGCAGGGCGCAAGGTCGATGAGTCTTGGTTTGCAGAAGTCACCCAACGCCTTGGTTTGTCTAAGCGTTTAGGTCACCGTCCCTCAGAGTTGTCCGGCGGACAACAGCAGCGTGTGGCGTGCGCCCGCGCGCTCGTAAGCCGCCCAGACATCATTTTCGGTGACGAGCCCACCGGCAACCTCGATTCCAACAGCTCGAGTGAGGTGCTGGATATTCTCCGCACTGCCGTCGATAAGGATAATCAAACGGTGGTCATCGTGACCCACGATCCCCGCGCCGCCTCGTATGCAGACCGCGTGGTGTTTCTCGCCGATGGCCACATCGTGCGTGAGCTTGAGCGCCCAACCACGGACCAGATCCTGCAGACCATGACCAGCATCGAGGAGTACTGATGGATTCCTCAAGCAGCGCCATGACGCGCGTTTCCATGCGCAATCTTTGCTCCCATAAGTTGCGGTTCTTTCTGACGATTCTGTCTGTAGTGCTGGGTACTGCCTTTATCGCTGGCAGCTTCATGTTCACCAACTCGCTGTCCAGGGCCTTCGATAGCATTGTTGACTCAACCTACAAGAATGTGGATGCAGTGGCTTTCTCACAGAAGGGGGGAGGGCAGAGTCTCGACCAAGAGTTCCGGCAACGACTGGTAGGTGACCCACACGTATCCAACGTCAATATCTCCAGCAATGTGCAGGTGGTCGTAGGCGATAAGGACAACAACACCATCAAAACAGGTGGTGCGCCTTCCGTGGTGGGGCCTTACTATTCCGATGACCAGCAGGTAAGCCAAGGAATGGAAATGGTTGAGGGCCACGCCCCGCACGGTCCGGGCGAGGTCATCGTCAATCAGACCGCGGCGGACAAGAACAACATCGCGGTAGGTGATTCGCTTTCCCTCATTGATCCCACCAAGCCACACCAGGTCACCGTGGTGGGCATCTATAGCGAGGATTTCGAAGTGGGGGGCTACTTTGGTGCCCTCATGGAAGAACCTGCATTCCTTGACGAGTTTCGCTCAGGCGGTGTCGTGGATGAATTGATGCTGGAATCCGCACAGGACGAATCCCAGCAGCAGTTCGTGGACTACCTGAAGGGCGCATATCCTGGCGTCGTATTTAAAACGGGCGACCAGATGGTCAACGAGCAGACCGAACAAATCAACACAGCGCTGAGCTTCGTGAACTACTTCCTGCTAGCGTTCGGCCTGATTGCACTGTTGGTAGGCACGTTCATCATCGCCAACACGTTCAGCATGATCGTGGCGCAACGAATGCGTGAGTTCGCATTGCTGCGAGCACTGGGCACCTCGCAACGACAATTGACGGCCTCCGTGGTCCTCGAAGCGGCAGTGATCGGGCTCATCGGATCCCTGCTGGGAGTGGCAGTGGGCTACGGTCTAGTGAAGCTGATCTACATCGCCCTGGACTCGATGGGCATGGGCATTCCGGAATCTGGATTGGCTCTGACGGCGATGGGAGTCATCGTGCCGCTGATCCTAGGAGTGTTGGTGACGGTGCTCAGCGCATGGGCTCCGGCTCGTCGCGCGGGCCAGGTTCGTCCCGTCGAAGCCATGCGCATGGGCGACGTTTCCTCTAGCAGCTCGCTGAAATTGCGAACAGTGTTGGGATCGGTGGTGCTGCTTGCTGGAATCGTCGCGGTAGTGGCAGGTGGCTGGATTCTTTCCGACGCCTCCACGGGGCCGCGTGCCGGGATCATTGGCCTGGGTGCCGTGCTGATGATTCTCGGAACCTTCATGGTCTCTCCAGCCCTCGCTATCCCCGTGGTTCCGCTGGTGGGCCGGACTATTGGCCTGCCGTTCGGGGCAGTGGGGAAGTTGGCGTCGACCAATTCCAAGAGGAACCCACGCCGTACCGCAACTACTGCGTTCGCCCTAACTCTGGGCGTGGCGCTGGTGGCGGCGATCGGCATGTTCGGCGCGACGATGAAAAACTCCGTCACCGAACTCACGGACTCCAGTATCCAAGCGCAGTACATCGTGGCAGGACCTGCCAGTGCCGGACCGGGACAGTTCCCCGTCCCGCGAGGTGCTGTCCAAGCAATTGAGGACGTCAATGACGTGCAAGATGCCGTCACATTTGGAGTCAGCGGCTTCACAGTGGACGGAGAATCTGCCGCACCGGGCCAACCAATTAGTTTCGTAATGGACGGCGACCCCACGGCAGTGACGGACATCGAGCGGGTTGACGGAGACGTGACGTTCGCCGAGCCAGGATTCCTGGCCAGCGAAAGTATGGCCAAGAAGAAGGGGTGGACCGTCGGCCAGGACGTGCCGGTGGGCATTGGCCCCACCAGCACCGCGGGTCTGGCGCATGTGAAACTGCGGGGCACCTACGAGGACAACAAGCTGCTGGGAAATATAGTCCTGAGTGATTCCGCGTTGACCCAGGTTAAGAAGGACGTGCCACAGTTCGCGTCCAACGGAGCAGCTGCCACAACCATCCAGCTGATCGCTGTCAGCGGTAAGCCTGGAGTGGATGAGGATCAGTTACGTCAAGAGTTGGAAAGCGCAGTGGACAAGTTTGTCATTGCGAGCGTGCAAACCAAGACGGAATACGCCGGTTCGCAGGCAGTCATGGTGGATCAGATGTTGAACATCCTCTACGGTCTCTTGGCACTGGCAGTGGTGGTGGCAATCCTGGGCATCATTAACACTCTGGCCCTGAACGTGGTGGAGAGGAAACAAGAAGTGGGCATGCTGCGCGCAGTGGGAACCAAGCGCATGCAGATCCGCACGATGATCACCCTGGAAGCAGTGCAGATCTCACTGTACGGCGCGCTGATGGGCATCGTCATCGGAGTGTTCCTGGGATGGGCATTTATCCAGGCAATGCAAGACCAAGGACTGACCGGAGCGGTGGTTCCTGGGGACCAGTTGGCTCTGATGGTGATCGGCTCGGCAGTGGTGGGCGTGGTGGCCGCACTGTGGCCAGCTCACAAGGCTGCCACTACGCCGCCGCTGGACGCGATCGCGGACTAGTTCGCAGCGGACTGGTTTTCTGAATGTTGGCGGGATCTACAATGGATCCATGAGCGAAACGCCAGGGAACCAGTCAGAACCAGCACAGCAGACCCCGAACTCGGACATCGTCAACCTGCCCGGCAGCGGCAGGGATGTTCAGGAAGGCGTGGCGCTGCTGACACCCGAGCAGCAGGTAGAGCAGCTCAGCAACTTCTTCGAGGACAACTATCCCGACATCTTTCGCTCGCTGACTACCGATGAAGGCCGGGAATTCACGTCACAAGGCAAAGAAGTCCCCGCGGAGCTCAAGGAAGCCACTGAGCGCATGTGGGCAAAGACTCCAGATCTGCTGGCCCACAGTGGATTGCTGGTCTTGGGAACGGGCCTCGATCACTCCATGCCGCACGTGAGCTACCTGCGCACCGGCCCTGCGGCTACGCCCTTTGGTGGTGCCGAGCTTCCTGAGGGAGTCCGGGCCACGATCCTGCGCCCCTCAGAGCCGAACGGCGCCTATGCCGTTTCCCTGCACGGCGGACCCGGTTGGTTCGGAGACGGGCAGAGCCACGACCAATTCTGGCTCCCGCTGTTCGCAGCCCTCGCGGAACGCTCCGGCGTGACAGTCATCGACGTAGTGTATCCATTGCCTGGAGCTGGGTCGTGGGAGCCAACGCAGGCAGCAGTCGCGCAGACTTTCAATGACGTGAAGAACTGGGTGAAGCAGCAGCGGGGATCCGGTTCTAGCCAGGTGGGACTGATCACTTTCGGCACAGGCTTTGTGGCTGCGCGGGACGTTGCTGGTGAAGCGGATTTCCACCTGATCATGACCCCACGGATTCCCGCAGGCTTTGCAGCAGCTGTGGAATCCTCACGCAATTACGTGAGTCTTGCAGCGTTAGATACCCGCGGAACGCCGGCGGACGAGGTCACTGCGTGGATGGACGGCCGCGGTGCAGAGTACAAGTACAGCGATTACCCGTCCGAACACATCATTGCGGCCCCTTCAGTGTGGCGCGGGAGGGTGGACGAGGCTGCACAGTGGTTGGCGCAGCAGGCCTAGCAGGGGACATGTGGGGGTAGGTTTTCTCTCTGGAAAATCTGTCCATTTCTTTACATATTGTTGAACAATCCCTTAGGGTGATTTCCATCACTAAACAAGGGAAGGCTCTTCATGTCTCACACCCCCAAGGATGATGCACTTCGAGGGCATGCTTCCGCAGCAGCAGATACTGCGACCCACGCAGCAGATTCAAACCCCCAGACCGTCACCCGAGCCACCGGATTTCTGGCCTCGCTTGGTGCCATGTTCCTTATGGCCACCAGCGCGATCGGTCCGGGCTTCATCACCCAGACCACCGTGTTCACAGTGGAAATCGGAGCGGCATTCGCTTTCGCGATTCTCATCTCGATCCTCGTAGACATCGCAATCCAGCTCAACGTCTGGCGCGTGCTTGGCGTGAGTGGCCTGCGTGCCCAAGAGCTGGGAAATACTGTTCTGCCCGGCCTTGGTTGGGTCATGGCGGCATTCGTGTTCGTTGGCGGCGCTGTGTTCAATATCGGCAACATCGGCGGTACCGGCCTAGGTATGAATGCCATGTTTGGACTGGATCCGCGCATCGGTGGTGCGATTTCCGCGCTGATCGCCATCTTTATCTTCGTATCGAAGAAGGCCGGTGTTGCTCTGGACCGCATCGTGGTGGCGCTGGGTGCCATCATGATCTTGCTGATGATTTATGTCGCAGTGGTCTCTGCCCCTCCCGTGGGCGAGGCATTGAAGAACACGGTGGCACCAGAACAGGTCGACTTCCTGATCATCACCACGCTGATCGGCGGCACCGTCGGTGGATACATCACCTTCGCCGGCGCCCACCGCCTCATTGATTCCGGACTGACCGGTGTGGACAACGTCAAGTCCATCACTCAAGTATCTGTGCTGGGCATCATTGTCACCGGCATCATGCGCGTCTTGCTCTTCCTCGCCATCCTCGGTGTGGTTGCCTCGGGTGTCACACTCGCCGGAAACAACATGGCGGCGGACGCGTTCCACCACGCTGCTGGTGAGATTGGCCTGCGCTTCTTCGGCGTGGTCCTGTGGGCAGCTGGCCTGACTTCAGTGGTGGGTGCTTCATACACCTCCATCAGCTTCATCACCACGCAGAAGACTTCCCTGCGAACCCGATCCTTAATGACCGTCGCATTTATTGCCGTGTGTGCTGGAATCTACCTGTGGCTAAACCAGGCTCCACAGAAGCTGCTGGTTTTCGCCGGAGCGTTCAACGGGCTTATCCTGCCCATCGGCTTTGCCGTGGTGCTCTGGGTCGCATGGCGCCGCAGGGATCTGCTGCAGAACTACAAGTATCCAGCGTGGCTGCTGCTGATCGGCGTAGCTACCTGGCTGCTGACCTTGTACTTGGCATGGTCATCTTTGTCCAAGCTGGGCACCTTGTGGGGCTAGCCAGTAAAGAATTGGGGTAGGTAATCCCGCGTGCGGCTCAGAGATTCCGAAAGTTTCTGAGCCGCCTCTTCGTATTTTTCCTCTGCGACCAAGTCAGCGACAATCCGATTTTCCGTGATGAAGTGAACATGGAAAGCCGGATCTATTTCTGTGGCGTGCATAAATGCCAACCTCATTTGCGCCAGAATCCGGCTCATTGCCGTCTCTAGATGTTGAGAACAGGCACTGGCCACGATGGTGCGGTGGAAATCGTGATTCGCGTCGGAAATTAGCTGAATATCGACTTCGCTACTGTTACCGCCCTGTTCATCGCGGGCAGCTTCCGCCTGGCGGACGATTCCGTCTAGGCCGTCCAGCCCTACGCGGGAACCCCACAGCAATGAGCCCGGTTCCAGGATGATGCGCGCCGTGTAGAGGTCCAGCATCTGTGTCAGCGTGGGCTGAGTGATAAATACTCCGCGATGTGGGATGCGCTCCACGAGCCCTTGGGCGGCCAGCGTGGCAAAGCCCTCCCGCAGTGTATTGCGGGATACCCCCAGCTGAGCGGCGATGTCCACTTCGTTGAGCTTCTCGCCTGGGCGGAACTGTCCGGAGGAGATCCCCTGCGTCAACTCCACAGCGGCATTATGCGACTGGCTGGCCAGAGATTCGCGGGAGGATTCTCCCGCGCTACTTCCAGAACTGGAGGTAGATAAATCGGATGGATTCATAACCTCCAGTTTATTATGCGGAGATTACCGCCAGCGATTCACCTTGCGAGATGCTGTCTCCCACGCTGATCGAAGACAGGTTCACCACACCAGAAGCAGGAGCCTCCACGGTGGATTCCATCTTCATGGCTTCGATGGTGGCGATGGGCTGACCAGCTTCAACGGTATCGCCGTCTTCTACTCGCCAATTCACCAGCACGCCGGTGTAGGGGCACGGCACGGAAGTTGATCCCGAACCAGACGCGACAGCACCTGCTGCATCTCCATCCTGGGACTCCGCTGCGGCGCCTGACTCCGAGCCGTTGGACGCGCCGGCGCCAGCAGAGGAACCGGTGGAACCCGCAGCACCAGAAGGCTGAGCAGCACTAGCAGCGCCCGCAATCACGGCCGAAGGAATGGATAGCCGGTGGAGGCGTCCGTCGATCTCGACCGTCATAGTGGTCCGCTCGTCATATGCGGCCTCCATGTCCGATGGGGAAGATCCGGTGTAGCCAGCACCGATGCCTGGCTGGTACTCCTTGTCCACCCAGTCCGTGTACACGTCCAAGTGATCTCCGGAGAAGGCCGGGTGCGTCACGATGTCCTTGTGGAAAGGAAGCACGGTGCGCACACCTTCGATGGTGATCTCGCGCAGTGCCGCCCGAGCACGCTTCAAAGCGATCTCGCGGGTAGGGCCGGACACGATCAGCTTGGCCATCAAAGAATCGTAGAAGCCAGGAATCGTGGAGCCCGAACGAACGCCAGAATCCACGCGAATGCCGGGGCCGGTCGGCGCTTCGAAGCGCACCACGGTGCCGGGGGAAGGCACGAATCCATTGGCCGCGTCCTCAGCATTGAGGCGGAACTCAAAAGCGTGTCCACGGGATTCTGGGTCTTCGTCGAAGCTGATCTCCAAACCAGCCGCAATCCGGAACTGCTCGGCGATGATGTCCACGCCCGTGACCGCTTCGGTGACTGGGTGCTCCACCTGCACACGCGTGTTGACCTCCAAGAAGCTCACCGTGCCGTCTTCAGCCACGATGAACTCCACGGTGCCGGCGCCGGTGTACTTCGCTTCGGCGATGATCGCGCGTGAGCCTTCGATGATGCTGGTGCGCTGCTCGTCGGTCAAAAACGGCGCGGGAGCTTCTTCCACCAGCTTCTGGAAGCGGCGCTGCACGGAGCAGTCGCGGGAACCGACCACGCGCACGTTGCCGTGGGTATCAGCGAGAACCTGAGTTTCCACGTGCCGGGGCTTGGTGAGGAACTTCTCCACGAAGCACTCGCCACGTCCGAATGCCGCCACTGCTTCACGTCCGGCGGAAGCGAAGGCGTCTTCGATGTCGTCGTAATCATAAACAACCTTGAGACCACGTCCACCGCCGCCGAAGGCTGCCTTGATGGCGATGGGCATGCCGTGCTCGTCGGCGAAGTCTCGCGCCTCTTCCCAGGAGGCGATGGGATCCGGGGTGCCGGGGGTCATGGGCGCGCCTGCCTTGGAGGCCAGGGTGCGGGCGGTGACCTTGTTGCCCAGTGCCTCGATGGCTTCCGGAGTAGGGCCGACCCAGGTTAGTCCCGCATCGGTGACGGCTTGTGCGAAATCGGCGTTTTCGGACAGGAAGCCGTAGCCGGGGTGCACGCAGTCGGCTCCGGAGCGCAGAGCGATGTCCACCAGGGCGGGGATGTTCATGTAGGTATCGGCTGAGGAGTTGCCCTGCAGCGCGTAGGCTTCATCGGCCATCTGCGGGTGCAGGTTGTCTACGTCCGCCTCGGAGTACACGGCCACGGAAGTGATGCCGAGGTCGCGGGCGGAGCGGGCGATGCGCACTGCGATCTCGCCGCGGTTGGCAATCAGCACCTTTTTCAGGGGGAATGCGGTGGTGGTCATAAGTGGGTACTCCTTTAGTTCTCCGGGGTCTCGGGGCTCAGGGCGGTGAAGCGAACTTTCTCGCCGGGGGCGAGTTGCGCGGCGATGTCGAGGTCTTCCTCTAGCACCGTGGCGATAACGGGGTAGCCGCCGGTGACGGGGTGGTCGGCGAGGAAGACTACGGGCAGGCCGGATGGTGGAACTTGGACACAACCGGCGACCATGCCTTCGGAGGCCAACTCGCCTTCGTGGCTGCGTTTCAGTGGGGTGTTTGTGTTGTCGACGCCAGACTCGTCCTCATCTGGTAGCGCCAAGCGGAGCCCGACGCGGTTGGACTGTCCAGTCACGATCCAGTCCGTGGAGCAGAAGCGTTCGAATTCCTGGCGAGAGAACCAGTCATCGCGCGGGCCGGGGATGCAGCGCAGTTCGCTGGTGGCGCGCAATGGGTTGCTTCCGGTGGCACCGACGGAAGCGGTGGCGGTGCGTCGGCCGATGCTGAGGGCACAGCCGTGCTCCAGGGGGCGGGGTCCGAGGCCGGACAGGACATCGGTGGAAGAGGATTCCAGCACCTGCTCGGCGATGAAGCCCCCGCGTGCGGCGATGTAGTGGCGCAGCCCGCTGCCAGGTTCGGAGGTGGGTTGAACCGTGAGAGTGGCTCCGGCGCGTACGAGTACGGGTGAGGCTAGAACGTGTTCTGCGGCGCCTACGGTAACGGTGGCCAGGGCACCCGTGACACACACCACGGTATCCGTGGTTGCGGTCAGGGTGATGCCCCCGATGTTCTCTATCACTGCTGCTGCGGAGGGGTTTCCGAGGACGTCGTTTGCCACCCATGCACTGGAACGGTCGGCCGCTCCCGAACGGTTGACGCCCATGTCTCCAAAGCCTTGGCGACCCGAGTCTTGGAACAGTGACTGCAGGCCGGGGTTATCCACGGTGAATGCGGGGCGAGACGGGGTGCGCGAGTGCGATGGGCGCTTGGTTTCCGCCGGTGTGTGAGTAGAGGTCACGGTGGCTTGATCGCGGACTGAGCGATAGGTCACGGCGTCACCTGGTTGGAGCAGAGCTGGGGGATCGGCGTGGGTATCCCACATGGGCGTTTCCGTTCGCCCGATGAGTTGCCAGCCGCCGGGGGAGGTGCGTGGATAAACCGCTGAGAAGTCTCCGGCGAGGCCTACCGCGCCGTTGGGCACGGCAGTACGCGGGGTTTCTAGCCGCGGGATATTCCACTCGAATGACCCACCGTCGTTAGTGCTCGAGGACGAGTCTTCGCCGAGCATGGGAACACAGTAGGTAAACCCAGGGGCAAAGCCGCCGAAGGCTGCGGTCCATTGCTGTTGGGTGTGCCGTTCGATGAGCTCTTCGGTGGAGATACCTAGGTGCTCAGCTACGCCCGCCAGATCTTCGCCGTCGTAGATCACGTCGATGGTGATGTCTCGCGAGGAGGATGCGCTGCGCTGCGCTGGGGTGAAGCTCTGTAGCTCGGTGCGGGCACGCTGGGCGTCTGCGCGGGTGGCGAACAGCACCAGCACGGTGGTGGCAGCAGCGATGGCTTCCACCTGACCACGCAGGGGAGAGCTGGTCAGCTGCGCGTGCCAGGTCATCACGGACGAGAGATCTGGGAGTACGATCAGCCAACCTTTGGTGCCAACGGGGCGCAGTTGCGGGGTTGCAGTGTGTGCTGCGGAGGGGGAGTGGCTCATAGGAAACTTCCGACCTGCACGCCGTTGCTCTCCAGCGTGTTCTTGATTTGCTCAGCCATCGTGACAGCGCCGGGGGAATCGCCGTGTACGCAGACAGACTCTGCTTCGAGAGTCAGAACGGAACCGTCGATGGCCTCGATTTCGCCACTGGTGGCCATGCGCAACACCCGCTCGGCAACCACGGATGGGTCGTGGATGACTGCGCCTTCTTCCCGGCGGGAAACCAGCGTGCCATCTGGGTTGTACGCGCGATCCGCGAAGACTTCCTGGATCACCCGCAATCCCTGGGATGTGGCGTACTCGGCCGCATACGCGCCGGGCAGGAGCATGACGGGGAGATCACCGAAAGCTTTGATGCCGTCAATGACCGCGCGGGCCTGCTGCTCGTGGTGGACGATGGTGTTATACAGCGCGCCGTGGGGCTTGACGTAGCGCACGGATGTGCCGTGGGACTTGCACAGAGCTTCGAGAGCGCCGATTTGGTAGAGGGTTTCATCGGCGAGTTCGGCCGGTGCGTAGTCGATGAATCGACGCCCAAAACCAGCGATGTCGTTATAGCCCACGTGGGCTCCGACTGTCACTTGGTTTGCTTGAGCTGCGGCGATGGTCTGGGAGATCGCGTGTGGGTCTCCTGCATGAAAGCCGCAGGCCACATTGGCGCTGGAGACGATCTTGGCCATCGCTGCATCGTCGCTGACGGGATTTCCCGCGGTGGTTTCTCCCAAATCGGCATTGAGATCAATGCGCAACGGTGAGTTGTTCTGAGCCATTGCTTCACTCCTTGTGTGGGAATGGTCCCCATGTGGAATTGTTCAACAATCTAGAGCCATGGTAGCCGTTGACTACAGAATATGTGTACTCCGTCACGTTTTTGGTGGCAGGGTCATGTACGGCACATAACCTGCCTAGCCCCGAGTGCCGTGCTTCTCCGGATCCAGCAGCAACAAATTGCGCTTGGTCTCACACACTTCATCGACCAAGTCCACAAAACCTTCCAAGGCAGCCCACTGATCAGCGGGAATCGCCTTCTCCGCTGCCTCCCATACGGCCGGATCATCGGTACCCCACGCCACAGGCATGGGTGAAATCTCTTCGAAAAGCCCCTTGGAATGCATCGTCTGCACACCGGTGACAGCCATCGACGGAACCTTTGCGCCGACCTCGCGAGGAACACCCGGGATAGAAGTAACAGGGCGCGCAGCCAAGGCTGGGCGAGAAGGATTATCAGGGTTCGCCGTGGCGTCGACCAAAGAAAGAAGGACCATATCCCGCGCGTTGACCTTGGCCACCACCGCGGGAGCCAGATCGTACATGTTGTAGTAGTGCTGCGGGGCGCCCATCTTGCGCGGCAGGATCGGGATGATGATCAGGCACATCAGCGCAAAAAAGCCGAAGGTGATGCCCAGCGCGAACGAGGTGACGGTGGGGCCGAGGAACACAAACAGCGCAACCACAGCCAGGATCATCAAGGCAGCGAGGATGGCCGCCGAGATCTGGAGGCGCTTGGCGTCGCGGAAGAACTCGTTGTGCTTGCGCGCGTAGTCCTCATCGACGTCAAAGTGGAAGGGGGTCATGAAAGAACTCATGGTAATTCCTTAGCATTGTTGGAATCGGAGGGCTGGACGGGCTCAGGAGACTCGGAAGGCGCAGCTTCCTCGGGCGCATCCGGCAGGTCGAAGGAATCGACGATTCGGTAGCCGTACCCCTGCTCCGCCAAGAACCGCTGGCGATGCGCCGCATAATCAGCATCCAAGGTGTCCCGGGCAACGATCGAGTAGAAGAACGCTCCGCCGCCGTTAGGCTTCGGGCGAAGGATGCGGCCCAAACGCTGCGCCTCCTCTTGGCGGGAACCAAACGTGCCGGAAATCTGGATGGCAACGGACGCGCCGGGCAAATCCACCGAGAAATTCGCCACCTTGGACACAGCCAGCACCGGCACCTCACCGTCGCGGAACTGCTGGTAGAGCTTCTCGCGCGTGGCGTTGCCGGTCTTGCCATCGATGACGGGAATGTCCAGTTCCTCGGCGATCTCCTGCAACTGATCCAAGTATGCGCCGATGATCAGCGTGGGCTCATCCGGATGCATCGCCATGATCTTGCGCACCACCTTGTTCTTGGTGGGTGTGGTGGCGGCCAGGCGGTACTTGTCCGTCTGCTCGGCGGTGGCGTACACCATCCGTTCTGCGTCTGTGAGCTGCACGCGCACCTCGGTGCAATCCGCGGGGGCGATCCAGCCCTGGGCCTCGATGTCCTTCCACGGTGCATCGAAGCGCTTCGGCCCGATGAGGCTGAACACGTCTCCTTCGCGGCCGTCCTCGCGCACCAGGGTGGCGGTCAGGCCGAGCCTGCGCCGGGACTGCAAGTCGCTGGTCATGCGGAAAACGGGTGCGGGCAGCAGGTGGACTTCGTCGTAGATGATCAGGCCCCAGTCACGGGAATCGAAGAGCTCCAGCGCCCGGAACTCGCCCTTCGTCTTGCGCGTGACCACTTGGTACGTCGCGATCGTGACGGGGCGAATTTCCTTGCGCTCGCCGGAGTACTCGCCGATTTCGTCCTCTGTCAGAGAGGTACGGCGGATCAACTCGTCCTTCCACTGCCTGCCGGCCACGGTGTTGGTCACCAAGATCAACGTGGTGGCCTTGGCCTTGGCCATGCTGGCCGCACCCACCATCGTCTTGCCTGCGCCGCAGGGAAGAACCACCACGCCAGAGCCACCTTCCCAGAAGCTATCTGCGGCCATCTCTTGGTAATCGCGCAGCTCCCACTGCTCCAGCTCCTGGCTGAGCTCTATGTGGTGCGCCTCGCCGTCCACGTATCCTGCGAGATCCTCGGCGGGCCAACCCACCTTGAGCAGCTCCTGCTTGAGGCGGCCGCGCTCCGACGGGTGCACCACCACGGTGTCCTCGTCTAGGTTGCTTCCCAGCATCGGCTTGATCTTCTTGTGGCGCTGAATTTCGGTCAGCACCGCGCGGTCCGTGGTCTCCAGAATCAGCCCGTGAGCCGGGTGTTTCTGCAGTTTGAGCCGCCCATAGCGGTCCATCGTCTCGGCGATATCGATAAGCAGTGGCTGTGGCACGGGGAAGCGACTGTAGCGCTCCAGCACGTCCATGACCTGCTCCGCGTCGTGTCCCGCCGCGCGTGCGTTCCACAGCGCCAGCGGAGTGATGCGGTAGGTGTGGATGTGCTCCGGTGCCCGCTCCAGCTCGGCAAACGGTGCCAGCGCGTTGCGGGCCTCGGTGGCCTGCTCGTGGTCGATTTCCAGCAGCACCGTTTTGTCCGATTGCACGATGAGTGGTCCGGTTCCAATGCTCACGCGTGGTCCCTTCTTCCTCTGTTTTTAGGTGTGTGTCTTCTTCTTTTCCGACGCCAGCGCGCCGAAATTTTCACGCAATCTACCAAGTTTACTCACACTGGCACTTCCACGGCGGCCACGCGATGTGGCTGCACAGTGAAGCTTTCTCCGGTGTCCTCCATGACCGCGGAGATCACAGAGGGGCTCATCATGATCACCGAGATCCATTCTTTAGCCCGGGCTCCTGCGTAATCCACGTAGTGAAGGCGCACCTTCGTTCCCGCGGAGTATGCCTGCCGCAGCTCGGTCATGATTTCGCGGGTGGCACGGACAGTGCGGGTATCAGAGTTGTGGGAGCCGGTGTCTGGGTCGTCGTTTTCTGCGGTAGACAGTGCACGACGAAAACCTTCTACCGCTTCCGCGAGTTCCCTCGCGAAGTCTGCGCGCGGGTCCACTGAAGGGTCGAGCTCGTGCCGGCGCGGGGTGGGGACTCGGTGAGGAGTGGAACCGCGACCGCTTCGCTCAGTGGCTCCAGAGATCTCCGGGGCTTGGCTGGAATCTGAAAGGGCGCGGGTGGCGTCGTCGATAAGATAACGCAAGGACTGCGGAACGGACTCGATCCCGCCGGGGGCCATGCGACCGAGGAAATCGGAGATGCTGGCGGGGGTTTCGCCGATCGAGAGGGCGCGGAGGAATGAGCTTTTGCTGACGCGCCACACGCTGGCCATGCCGGTGGATTCCGCGTCTGCGATGCGAGACAGAGCGCGGTGGTCTTCCGCGGTGAGCAACCCGGGCGCCATGATGGTGTGGTCGCCTTGGATGATCAGCATGTCTACGGGGTCGGGGAGAACGGACTCCAGTTGGGTGGCGAGTTGTGCGACCACGTGGCGAAACGGCATAGCCTCGCCCGAGGCAAGGGCGCGGTGCCACTGACTGATGACGGTGCCCAACGCACGGGTGGCCGATGTGGCGGTGACCTCTGGAGAGCCTGTGTGCTCCTGCTTCGGAGGGAGGGACGAGGTAGGTGCGGCGAGACCCAGGTGATGAGCCTCCTCTACAAGTTCCTTCCACGCGACGCGAGTGGCGTGCGTGGCCAAAGCCGGGCGGAGTGCCCAGAGATATGTCTCCGGGTTAGGGGCCGTGAAAACCGCAGGGAAGAAACGACGGAGCTCTGCGGCATACGTGGCATGCAGGTGCGGCTCGAAGGGGCGTTGCTCAGAATCTCGAGTGAGCCAGGACTGGTAGTTAGCGCCGGCCCAGCCCAACAGAAGCATGGCCCACTGGGTGGCAAGTGGGGCTTCTGCGAAATCCAAGGCGTGCTCGGTGAGAGCCCAGTAAGTACCGCCGTTGTCTTCTGCCGGGGTGGGCTCGGGAAACTCCCGGGCGAGGAAGTTGCACAGGTACAGGAGGGTGAGCTGGTGCGTCACGGTCTCCGGAGAGGTGTTGAGGCGACGGGCGATCTTGCCGATCTCGCGAGTACCAATGCCTCCACTGGTCAGGGGTTGAATGGGATGGGCGCTAAGGTCCGTGATGAGTGCAGTGAGCTCTTGGATCGTCTGTACCGCGGTGGAAGCGGCTGCGGCATCCGGACGAGCTGAGGCCTGGAAATCGGGGTGTGGGGCGAGCGCATCTTCTGCCGGAATCCAGGGGAAATCGCCTCCAGGTTCGGAAATGAATCCGCCCTTGAGATGCATGGCAACCCGCCCCGATAGGCGCGCGGTGGATTCGTCCAGCTGATCCAGTACTCCCAGGCGCACCATGGTGGGCAGTGGAGCGGCAGGATCCGCATAGGGCCGCAGAGAGGCGGAATTCCCGACACCTCCTGCGCGCGAAAGCGTTCCGAGCAAGCGACGTTGACGAGGGGGAAGACTATTGACTACCTCGGGGAGTTCCGCAGTGGGGATGGGGCAGCGATGGCAATCAGCCAAGCGCCACAGTTCCTCGGTGGCTGGCTCGAATAGGGGAGGAAGGTGTGCGGGGATGCGCAGTTCAGAGTCGCCCTGGGATTCAGAATTAAGACGCAGATGAGGGGAAAACACCAGGCCCCATCGCGCCAAGCTGGCAACCGCGGACTGTTGCTCTTCACGGCTGGGACGTTTGTCCGCAGGGGTGCCTGCGATGTCGAACAGTTCAGTGAGAGTGTCTTCGAGATCTGTGGAACTCACTGGATGAGAAGCTGCGCCAATTTCACAGGCCGCGTGCACGGTGGCGAGCTCCAAGGCGGTGAGCTGGTGGAGTGCAGGTTCGGGAATCGTCGTGCCGCGGAACTGCTCTGCCAGAGCCGACGAACCCTCCGCGTGAAGGCGCCACAGCAAAGCGGCGATCTCTTCATCGGAATGTTGGGAAAGCCACACCGGGTAGGTGAGGGCTGGTTCCGTACTTGCGGAGGTATTCATAACCGTTCTATTTTAGCGTTCTTCGTGGACAGATCTTGCAGCGTGCATTTCCTGCTATGGGATAAAACCCCAGCAGAGGGCGCGGGGCACAGGCGGGTTGGCTATGACGCGGGACCGATGGGGGCTGATGAGGGGTTACAGGGGGATCCAAAAGCCGGCAAAGTATGTGGTTTTGAGCCGTCTTATGCAAAGATGTAAAGCATGTCTAACGTTTCAAAAAAGGGCTACGTCGATGCAGGCTGGCCGACTGATATCCCTGAAGGTAAGCACGCCGTCACGGAGCTGGTGGCTGACACCGCGGGCGCCCTGAGCCCTTATGGTGACGTGGAATTTCCTGTGGATCCTTCCACTTTGAACTACGTGCACCCTTACACGGTGATCAACAAGTAGCTCTTCGGCTATCAATCCCACAGTGTGTGGTGATTCGCCGATTCGGCATATGTCCGAGTGAGGATTTTCATACGCCTTGCGCCGGACCCCGCCTTCATAAGCAAAAGATCCGCCGTTCCAGAAGGTGATTCTGGAACGGCGGATCTTTTATTGATCCAGCTGCATCTAGGCAACCAGGTGGTTGCCTAGATCAGACTGACATTAGCGAGGCAGAACAGCGTTGATCTGTTCGGAGTACTTGTCGGCCTGCTCAGCAGCCTGCTGAACCTGAGCGTCGACGCCCTTGTACTGAGCGTTCAGCTCGGCGCGGTGAGCCTTGTAGTAGTCGGTGACCTGCTGAGGAACTTCGTAGCCCTCTGCTTCAATGCGATCCACGATCTGGTTGTACACCGTGTCGATGGCCAGCTCGTCCTTCTGCTGTGCCAGCTGGCTCACTGCCTGCTGAGGTGCAGGAGCAGGAGTAGCGCCAACGTTGCGTGGGGTTGGAGCGGAGTTCAGACCCAGCTGCTGGGAGCAAGAAGGCCATGCGCCCCAGCCCTGTGCGGCGAGAACCTTCTCGGCAACAGCGATCTGCTGCTCGCGGGAAGCCTGGTTAGCGGTTGGTGCGTACTGCTGGCCGCCGAAGGCGTTCCAGGTGGACGCGGAGAACTGCAGGCCACCGTAGTAACCGTTGCCGGTGTTGATGGCCCAGTTGCCGCCGGACTCGCACTGTGCGAGGCGGTCCCAGTCGGAGTCTGGTGCAGCCTGTGCTGCTGGTGCGAGGATGGCGGAGGCTCCGGCCAATGCCACGCCTGCAACTGCGAGGCGGGAAGAAGTGGAGAAAGAGTTGCGCTTCTGGTGGCGTCCCATGGTCTGTGAGTATTCCTTCCGAGGATTTCTTCGCGATTGTCGCGAGATGTAGATCCTCGATCGTTGGTGTTTCTCTCTGATTTCTGAAACCGCCACCACTGGCTGTGGTGGGGTGTTGGTGTTCGTCCTCAATCTGACGGCCGAACGGCTTTGTCTTGGCTACGATAGCGGTTTATTACGATTGAGTCACGTTTATGCCAATTTGTGGCCATAGCGCCGTGGGGTACGCATATGAGGAAATCCCCGCTGGCCTGCCGTTTATCTAAAAGTAACCAAAACGTTATGCTTTTGTGATGTGAGTAAAATCACATTTTGCAGTCAGGGCAATGAGGCGGGTGGGACATTTGGGACTTGCGCCGTGCTTGGGTAATCTAACGATTCACTTATCGCCCGCATGGAAAGTTTTTGACCACAACTACAGCGGTACCCACCACGGAATGCCGCGCCAAGTAGCCCATGTAGACGTACAAAATACGACGGAAGTTGAAGGTGAACTGATGCCTACCGGCAAAGTGAAGTGGTACGACTCCACCCGAGGATTTGGATTTGTATCCAACCCAGGGGATGAGGACGTCTATGTGGGATCCCAAGTTCTGCCCGAGGGAGTTTCAGAACTGGTTCCTGGCCAGCGCCTGGAATACGATTTCGCCGCTGGACGTCGCGGTCCGCAGGCTCTGCGCGTCACCGTCTTGGATGAAGGTCCGCGCCGAGCCAAGCACAAGTACAAGCCAGCTGAGCTGCGCGGAATGGTTCAAGACACCATTACCGTGTTGGACTCTCGGGTGTTGCCTGTCCTGGAGGCCGGTCGCAGACCAGAGCCGAAGGAAGCACGACAGATCGCAGAGATCCTACGCACGATCGCTCGGGAACTAGATAGCTAGACGGCTCAAGGCTTCGGCGTGATGGACCAGACCGCATTGTATGGGGTCTGGTCCCCATTGCTATCTAGGCCAATGAGCATGGAGTGAATCTCCACCACAGCCACCTGCGGGGTGGTGTTGTCTTCAGCAGTTCGTTCAGATTCTAGCTTGACGGTTACTTCCTGCGCCTCGTCAGCAGCGAAGTACTTCTCCGTATTCGCACCCGGATCGTCGAAGATTTGCAGCATCGCCCAGTCATGGTCGTAGACGTCCTTGGGCAGCTTCAGCGTGAACTCCTTCGCGCCCTGCAAATCCAGTTCGAATGGCTGACCCTCTTGCTGCTGGCAGTCTGCGTCGTCGATCTCGCACGCGCTATACGGCGCGATCTCGGTTTCCTGCCCGTTGACCACAGCGGTGATCCGTTGCTCGGAAGGCAGCGTCTCCACGTGCCCGTCCTTCCACCGGTTGTAGCCGACCACTGCGGCAACCACCACAGCGACCATCGCAACCAAGGCCAGCACGGTCAGCAATTGCCGGCGCTGTGCCTTCCGTCGTTTCTGCTTCTTCGAGAGCTTCTTCGGCGCTGCCGCATCCGGGTTCGGCTTTTCGTTGTTGGTGCTCGCGGAGTCTTCAGTCACGCCCTTCATGCTAGGACACGGACGTTCAGAAGCGAACTTCGTACGCGGTGTCCCAATACTTGCCGGTCAGCAGATAGTGGTCCGTACCTGGGATTTTTGCAATGCCGTTGAGCACGTCCGCACCGGGGCGATCGGCGGCGGGAAAAGCGTCTACGGTGTCTATCATTTCGGTGACTTCGCCGGAAGATGGGTCAATCTTGTAGATCAGGTCTGTCTGCCACACATTGGCAAACACTGAACCGTCGTCAGCGCACTCCAGCTCATTGAGCTGCGAGGTGGCCTCGCCGCCGAGGGTGACATCGACAGTTCCCGTGGGCGCGAAAGTTTCTGGATCGCGGAACGTCAGGGTTCCGGAACCGTTGGACATGACGAGTTGCTCGTCGGTGGAGCATATGCCCCACCCTTCGCCCTCGTAGTTCACCGTGCCCTTTTCCTCGAGGGTTTCTAGGTCTCGACGAAAAGCCGTGCCCTTTTTCCACGTCAATTGCCAGACATCATCGCCATGAATTGTGATGCCTTCGCCGAAGTACTCGCTATCCAGCTTCTGGGAATCACTCTGCTGATTATCCAGTGTGGTGCGATAGATCCGCGACTCTCCGTACATTCCCGTACCCACCACCAGCGTTCCGTCCGGGGCCATTTCCACGCCTTGCGTAAACGAGCTGGCATCCCACGGGTGTTCGGCCACGATCTCCGGAGTAGAAACCGGTACGGCAGGCTCCGACGCGCCAGAGGAGGGTTGATCGCTGGAACCCCCGGGCGAGGCGTCTCCGCAGCCGCTTGCACCCACGGTGACCACCGATGCGAGGGCAAGAGTCGCGATTGTTCGAGCAAGGCCAGAGGACGTCACAGACAACATGTGACCAATAGTGCCTTATCGATAGGCATAATAGGGTGCGTGAGTAGACAGCAATCCAGAAAAACTAAGGCAGACCCCATCCTCTTTAGCCAGCAAGCGGTGGACATTGCCTTGGAAGCGCTGGGGGAAATTGCTGACGACCCAGCAAGCCTGGGGGAGCACATCGGCGCGTCAAAGGTGGGCGAGCTGGTAATTCATCGCTTCCTCAGCCAAGCACCCGGATATAAGGGATGGGAGTGGATCGCAGCGCTGGCCAGCGTGCCAGGTTCCGGAGCCATCACCGTCAACGAAGTGGGCCTGCAGGCGGGAAAGAAAGCCACTCGGGCACCGGAGTGGATTCCCTACGAGGATCGCGTACGTCCGGGGGATCTGGGCCCTGGCGATACTTTGCCGCCGCGCGTGGATGACGAGCGCCTGACGTCGTGGAAAGACCTGGGCAACAACGATGGGTTCCCACGCAACCCATCGGCTCCACAAACTTTGTCGCAACGGGGTTTGAATGAAGCCCTACAACGTTGGCGCACGGGGGCTTTTGGCCCTAACAGCGAATTTGCGGAGCTGGCACCGATGATGTGTCGCACCTGCGCGTTCTACCTGCCGTTCGGCAACGAGGAATCGAACTTCGGCGTGTGCAGCAATGAATTTTCCGCCGACGGACGAGTAGTGCACGCCACCTACGGTTGCGGTGGGCACGCAGAGACAAAGGACGATACGGAGATCGCGAGCACGCGAGCCTACGGCGCATTCGACGACGAAGGCATCCAGCGGTTCAGCTAGAACTTAGTGTCCTGTTCGGCGAGGCTAACCCCCGTCGGGGTGGCACACGGTTGTAAAAACTCATTGTTTAATGGGAATCTCTATCTGTTCCATCTGTGACGTTTCGCCGTTCCCATACAAAGTAAGGTCTTAACACCTTGGCTGAGCCAGATTCTACGACCACGCCCGCCTCCGCGACTGAGCCCACTCCAACGACTAAGCCCACTCCAACGACTAAGCCCGACTCATCGTCCGCCAGTCCCACTAAGTTCGGCGCTTTCGACCGTTATTTCCACATCTCCGAGCGCGGCTCCACCTTCGCCACGGAAATCCGCGCTGGCGTGGTTACCTTCTTCGCGATGGCATACATCGTAGTGCTCAACCCTCTGATCCTGGGCACCGGCGCGGATGTCAATGGTGACGTGCTGGGTGGCTCTCGCGTAGCGGCGGCCACTGCCTTCGCCGCGGGTGTGATGACCATTTTGTTCGGCGTGATCGCCAAGTACCCATTCGGTATTGCCACGGGCTTGGGCATCAACACGCTGGTGGCTGTGACCTTCGTAGCCACCGAGGGGCTGACCTGGCCGGAGGCCATGGGCTTGGTGGTGATCAATGGCCTGGTCATCGTGGCTTTGGCGCTGACCGGCTTCCGCGAGGCCGTATTTAACTCCATTCCTTCGTCACTGAAGGCCGCCATCGGCGTGGGCATTGGTTTGTTCATCGCGATGATTGGCCTGGTGGACGCAGGCTTTGTCCGTCGAATCCCGGATGCAGCACAAACCACCGTGCCGGTCGGCCTGGGCATCAACGGCTCGTTGGCTTCTTGGCCGACGTTCGTATTCGTGATCGGCCTGATCATTTGCGGCACGATGGTTGTCCGAAACGTCCGCGGCGGCCTGTTCATCGGCATCGTGTTGACAACTATCATCGCCATGATCGTGGAAGCGATTACCGGCGCGGGCCCTTCCTTTAAGGACGGCGAGCCCAACCCCGCCGGATGGAATCTCGCTGTTCCATCTATCCCGGACAGCCTGGGTGGAATGCCGGACTTGTCCTTGCTGGGTGCGGTGGATCTGCTGGGCGCGTTCAGTCGCGTCGGCGTGCTGGCCGCGACCTTGCTGCTGTTCACCCTGGTTCTGGCGAACTTTTTCGATGCGATGGGCACCATGACGGCGCTGGGCAAGCAGGCGAAGTTGATGGATGAGCAGGATCGCCTCCCCGGCTTGAAGAAGGCGCTGGTCGTGGAAGGCATAGGTGCTGTAGTGGGTGGTGCGTCCTCCGCGTCCTCGAACACTGTGTACGTGGATTCTGCTGCAGGCATCGCCGATGGCGCTCGCACCGGCTTGGCCAACGTGGTCACCGGCGTGCTGTTCCTGCTGGCCATGTTCCTCACGCCTCTCTATGAGGTGGTGCCTATTGAGGCCGCCGCTCCTGTGCTGGTCATCGTGGGTGCAATGATGATGGCGCAGATCACCGAGATCGACTTCTCCTCCTTCCACGTGGCCCTGCCCGCGTTTTTGACCATCGTGATCATGCCGTTTACCTACTCCATCGCCAACGGCATTGGCGTGGGCTTTGTGGCCTACGTGCTGATGGGCTTGGTGGCGGGCAACGGCAAGAAGATCCACCCGCTGCTGTACGTGGTGGCCGCGCTGTTCGTGATCTACTTCGCCGTCGATCCGGTGATGGACGCGCTGCAGTAACCTGCTATTCATGACCGACGAACCATCCAGCACTGCTTCGGTTGCCACCCAGTTATCTGCTGGTGTGGCACAGCCGATGTCCATCGATGACCCCGCCGATCCGCGCCTCGATGATGTCCGTCACCTCAACTCCTCCGATTCACGCCCTGACCTGCCCGGCGGCAAGGGCTTCGTGATCGCGGAGGGCACGCTGGTTGTGCCCCGCCTGCTGACCTCGCGTTACCCGGTGCGGTGCGTGGTCGGTTTTCCGGAAAAGTTGCGGATTCTTCTCGATGCCACCTCGCCCGATTCCGCGCATTTCCATCCTGATCTGGCAGAAAACCTTTCCGGGGTTCCCTTGTACGCCGTCAGCCGGGAGACTCTTCGCGAGGTCGCCGGCTTCGATATGCACCGCGGGCTCGTGGCTGCGGCGGATCGGGTAGAAGAATCTAGCGTCACTGAAGTCTTGGATCAAATTGATGCCGACCACGACAATAGCTCTGCTGATCCCCACGTGATCTGTGTGCTCGAAGGCGTGGGGGATCACGAGAATATCGGATCCATCTTCCGCAATGCCGCAGGCCTAGGCGTGCGTGCGGTGCTGTTTGGCGCTGGCACTGCGGACCCGCTGTATCGGCGCAGTGTGCGGGTCAGCATGGGGCATGTGCTCGGCGTTCCCTTTGCGCGCTTTCCCGGGACGCCCACCACCTGGCAGCGAGACCTCACTGAGCTGCAAGAGCGGGGATACACCGTGGTGGCTCTCACTCCGAACACGGACAATGACTTGGCGAGTATCGTGCGTGGCGTCGGGAAAGAAGACGGTACACACACCCATCGCAACAAGGTGGCCATCATGGTGGGGGCGGAAGGACCCGGCCTCACCGAACATGCCATGCGGGCGGCGGACGTGCGCGCCAAAATCCCGATGCAGCCGGGCACGGACTCGCTGAACGTAGCTACGGCGGCGGCCATCGGATTCTATGCGGCCAGCGAGGCCCTACGTACCTCAAATAACAGCAACGAAGGACACTGATCATGGACACAATTCCCCGCGTACTATCGATCGCCGGCACCGACCCTACGGGTGGAGCGGGCGTACAGGCGGACCTGAAATCCATCGGTGCCGCTGGTGGTTACGGCATGGCGGTAGTGACGGCGCTGGTGGCGCAGAATACTCAGGGCGTGCGAGAAATCCACACCCCGCCGCAGTCCTTCCTGGACGCTCAGCTGCAGTCTGTGTTCGATGACGTGCAGGTGGATGCGATCAAGATCGGTATGCTCGGCGACGTGGAAACCACAGAGACCGTGGCCAACTGGTTGCTGCGCGTGGGCGTGCCCGTGGTGGTGCTGGACCCAGTAATGGTCGCGACCAGCGGAGATAGGATGCTCTCCGAGGAGGCAGAGCAGGCCGTGCGGGAGCTCACGCGTTTGGCCACCGTGGTAACCCCCAACTTGCCCGAGCTGGCGATGTTGGTGGGAGAGCCCGTGGCCACCACCGTGCGCCAAGCTGTGGAGCAGGCGCAGCGCTTTGCGAAAGAGATGAACGTAAGCGTGCTGGCCAAGGGCGGGCACTTGAGCTCCAGCCAAGCGGACAATGCGCTGGTTACCCCGGCGGGCGAGGTCTTCAACGTGGCCGTGGAGCGCGTGGAGACAAAGAATACGCACGGCACGGGCTGCTCGCTGTCCTCGGCGCTGGCGACGCGCCTGGCTGCGGGAGATTCTCCGCAGCGCGCCGTGGAATGGGCTAGCGAATGGCTACGTGAGGCCATCGAATACGCCGATGACCTGCACGTGGGCCAGGGCAACGGTCCAGTGGATCACTTCCACCGGCTGCGTCGCCTGGCGCGCAGCAACGGCGGTGACATCTAGCCCGTACAGATCCCGCGCGCAGATCTCGTGCAGGGATCCGCGCCAGCTACTTGTCGCGCTTTGCGCGAGGAGGAGTGGGGCGGTCCACATTCCGCGCCCGCTTGCGCACTTCGTCGCCGATCTTGCCCGCCAGCGAGCCGAGTTTCTTCGTCCCCGTGCTGACTGCCCGGCCCGTGGACTTCACGATGTCCTTGGCCAGCTGCTTGTTGCTGGTCTCCGCGCCGGGAGCAGTGGTGCGGGCTTCGGAGTAATCGTCGTAGCCCTGCTCGTCGGAGAACACGGACACCTTGTCCACTGCGGGCCGCACGTGGCGATCCGTAGTCTCTGACTTCGCCTCGGGGCGGCCGTCGATGGCAAAGGCACTCACCGGCACGGCCAACTGGGAATCAGACAGTGCAAAGCCGAGCCACTCTGCTTCCGCAGCGTGAGCCAGTTCCGCGGGAATGAACGGCAACTGAATGCCCGTCGCCGGAGTGTTGCCGGCCCAGTAGGAGCTTTCGAAGGCGTAGGGCAGGCCTTGATCTTCAAAGACGATCTCGCGCGTAGCGGAGAATGCCCTCTTGAGGGTGCCGCCGGACCAGTGTGCGAAGGCGCCGTATTCAGCGGTGATGGGGTTGTCTACCTCGTCCACAGTCGTGGGAGAGCCCGCGCCGTCCGCCTGCCCCGCATCAGCTGATACCGCTACTGCATAGACATCCGCGGCGCTGACCAGGGAGCGGAAACGCTCGGGGATCTCGGAGATCTTCGGCATGTCCGTGAACACCGACTGCACCACGGACAGCTCCGGGTAGCCACCGATGTAGAACTCGTCAGTGCCGGGAGGGGCGCTGCGGGACATGTCGAAATCGCCGATATGTGTCAGAGGCCACGAGGGGTTGTACTGCGCCAAGTACTTGCGCGCGAAGCCCCGATCCGGCTGCGGTTCAGCCTCCAGCACCGTGCGTGGCTGGGCTGCGGAAATAAACCAGAGTGTCACCAGGGTTTTTTGAGCCTGCATGACAGTGTCCGCCTACTTCTTCTTCCGTGGGTTGGTGCGCACACCCAGCAGCACGTCTTCCCAGTGCGGGGTGACGGCCTTGCGCTTGCGCTTGGTCTTGCGATCGTCCTGCTCATCGGAAGGGTGCAACAGGAAGTCTTCGCCTTCGCGATCCTCGCCGCTGTTATCCCGTTGGCCGCCGCGGCCGCCCTGGGGGTTGCGCGGGTTGCCGTTATCGTCGTACTCGTCGTATTCGGAGAAGTCGTCCTCGTCCGGATCAGAGCCCAGAAGCGGAGTCACTGCAGAGATGCGACGCACCGGCTGGCCATAGCGCGGATCGATGAGATCGCTGGCCACGGAGTTCAGTGGGTGAGCCAGAGATGGAGCAGAGGTGGATTCTTCGAACAGGAACTCCGCCTCGTGGGCAGCCACCTGACCTGCAGCTTCCTTCTCCCACCGCACTGCAATGACCCACCGGCGGGACGGGTCCTGGTAGGCCACCCACTCGGTATCGCTGACAGTGGATCCGCGCGCAGCCAACGCCGTGGCCAGCACCTCCCACAGGGTTTGCTTCGACGGACCTTCGCCCGTCACAGGGTGCGAGGCTCGCGCCAGCTCTGCGATGCGCGCCCGCTCCTGCAGGATTGGCCACGCGTAGGGCTCGATGCGCGCCTCGTCCGTATCAGCCTCCTGCGCCAGCTCAGCGATGGACGCACCGTGTCGCACGCGGTCCTGGATGGTGCGCGGGCTCATGTTGATGCGGATGCGGTGCCGTCTTTTCTTATCGACGTCATGCTGGGCCACCACACCACTATTGGACCAGTCGGCCCGCTTGTTCTCTGGCTCTGCGTCACCGGTTACAGGGCTGGATTTAGCGTCAGATTCAGTCGTGGCATCGTCGGAACTGGAATCGCTCGTGTCTTCTGCATCGGAAGCGCTTGCCACAAGCTGGGACACGGTGGCCTCTGGCTCGTCAGCAGCAGCCGCAGAATCCTCCGTATCTTCCTGCTCTGAGGCTGGTTGCACAGCAGAAACAGACGTAAGGTGCCCACCCGTGTCGGCCGAGCTGACAGAAGGCAGAGTAGGTACGTCCTCAGAGCTGGATGGCTCGGGGTTGGCGTCGGAAAGAAGAGAACATAACTCCTCGGTCACCGGCAGGAAGAAATCCTCGCCGGATTCCACCCCGCGAAGGACCAAAGAGGCGGAATCGCTCTCGGCAAGGATCAGCTTGAGCTCCTGCAACGGGGGCCTCCTAGGGAAAGTTTTCAGTGGTGGGTATTTGCTACAGCCTAGTAAACGCACAACGCGCGGCGTGGGAACAAGCGTCCCGCACCGCGCGTCGTAAGTCTCAAGAAAAACTTAAGCCTTGGCGTGGCTGTTGTCGATGATGAAGTCGATGGCGCCGGTCAGCTTGCGCACGTCCTCAGGATCGATCGCTGGGAACATGCCGATGCGCAGCTGGTTGCGGCCCAGCTTGCGGTAAGGCTCTGTGTCCAGGATGCCGTTGGCGCGCAGGATCTTGGCGATCTTGGCTGCATCGATGTCATCGGTGAAGTCGATGGTGCCGACCACCAGGGAGCGAGAATCTGCATCTTCCACAAACGGGGAAGCCTCTGGGCGAGTCTCTGCCCACTGGTACAGGATCTGGGAAGACTCGTTGGTGCGCTTGACCATGCCGTCCAAGCCACCGTTGTCATTCATCCACTTGACCTGATTGTCCAGCATCAGCAGCGTGGCGACAGCCGGGGTGTTGTAGGTCTGGTTCTTCAGGGAGTTATCCACGGCGGTCTTGAGATCCAAGAATGCAGGGATGTAGCGATCAGTAGCGGCGATCTCCTCGACGCGCTCCAGCGCAGCGGGGGAGAAGGCAGCCAGCCACAGGCCACCGTCAGATGCGTAGCACTTCTGCGGGGAGAAGTAGTAGACGTCTGCTTCCTTGATATCGACAGGCAGGCCGCCGGAGCCGGAGGTGGCATCGATGAGAACCAGGGCGTCCGTGTCGGGTCGCTTGACAGGCACCATTGCGCCGGTGGAGGTCTCGTTGTGAGCCCAAGCGACGACGTCAGCGTCCGTGCCATCCAGCTGGGAAGGATCCGGAGCGGTGCCCGGCTCCGCTGCGACAACTTGTGGTTCGTCCAGCCAAGGAGCCTTCTTGGACACGGTGGCGAACTTGCCGGAGAACTCGCCGTACGTCAGGTGAGCAGACTTATTGCGGATCAAGCCGAAAGAAGCGGCATCCCAGAAAGCGGTGGCGCCACCGAGGGACAAGATGATCTCGTAGCCCTCAGGAAGCTGGAAGAGATCAGCGAGGCCGGAGCGGATAGAGCCCACAACATCCTTAACGCCAGGCTGGCGGTGGGAGGTGCCCATGATGTCCGCGTGCTCTTGGATGGCCTGCAGCTGCTCGGGGCGCACCTTGGATGGTCCGCAGCCGAAGCGTCCGTCAGAAGGAATCAGTTCGGATGGGATGGTGGGAAATTCGTTGCTCAATGCTCTCGATACTTTCTGTGGGGAGGAACAGAACTCAACTAACAGGATAGACAATGCGCGTCCGTGCACCAGCGGTCGGTGGAAAATACTTCAAAAAATATAAGGAAACATTGGTGGCCGGGGGTAGCGCCTGCCCTTCAGTTCCCGCCAACTCTATGTCGCTCAGCTCACAAGTTCGCTAACATGTGGGGCATCCCACGAATCGTCCGCGCGGAAAACTGCGTGGAGCTGGCGAACTCGTAGCAATACATATGAGCAAACCGGCACAACCGATTCGCCAACCTTGCGCGCAGCGCATCACCGAGAAGTGAAATCAGCGGCCGTGTCTGCGTCGGAAAAGAAACAACAACGACGCACGGCAGCGAGGTTAGGGAAAACAGGGCTAAGCACTAAGCGCTACACTGGAACGCGCTTAAAGACTTAGCAAGCGAGCATCAGAAAGGGATGTCAATGGCTACCGAAAATCCAGACAAGGCCGTCCTCCACTACCCCGGTGGCGAGTACGAAATGGACATCGTCCGTGCAACCGAAGGAAACGACGGTGTCGCACTGGGCAAGATGCTGGCTGAAACCGGCCTGACCACGCTGGACCCCGGCTACGTCAACACGGGTTCCACCAAGTCCGAGATCACCTACATCGACGGCGGCGAAGGCATCCTGCGCTACCGCGGATACGACATCGCGGACCTGGCCAACAAGGCCACCTTCAACGAGGTCTCCTACCTGCTGATCAACGGCGAACTGCCAAGCTCCGAAGAGCTGGAAGACTTCAACACCAACATCCGCAAGCACACCCTGCTGGATGAGGACTTCAAGTCCCAGTTCCGCGTATTCCCACGCGACGCTCACCCAATGAGCGTGCTGGCATCCTCCCTGAACATCCTGTCCACCTACTACCAGGACAGCCTGGACCCACTGGACAAGGACAACCAGAAGCTCAACACCTACCGCCTCATGGCAAAGGTGCCAATGCTTGCCGCATACGCATACCGCGCATCCAAGGGTAAGCCATACATGTACCCAGACAACGGTCTGAATGCGCGCGAGAACTTCCTGCGCAACATGTTCGGCTACCCAACCGAGGAATTCGAGCAGGACCCAGTCCTGACCCGCGCCCTGGACAAGTTGCTCATCCTGCACGCAGACCACGAGCAGAACTGCTCCACCTCCACCGTGCGCATGGTCGGATCTTCCCAGGCCAACATGTTCGTCTCCATCGCCGCAGGCATCAACGCCCTGTCCGGCCCACTGCACGGTGGCGCCAACCAGGCCGTTCTGGAGATGCTGGAGGAAATCCACAACAACGGTGGCGATGCAACCGACTTCATGAACCGCGTGAAGAACAAGGAGCCAGGCGTCAAGCTCATGGGCTTCGGACACCGCGTGTACAAGAACTACGACCCACGCGCTGCCATCGTCAAGGAATCCGCACACGAGATCCTCGAGCACCTCGGTGGCGACCACCTGCTGGACCTGGCCATGAAGCTGGAAGAGATCGCGCTGGCTGATGACTACTTCATCGACCGCAAGCTCTACCCGAACGTGGACTTCTACACCGGCCTGATTTACCGCGCCATGGGCTTCCCAACCGACTTCTTCACCGTCCTGTTCGCCATGGGCCGTCTGCCAGGCTGGATCGCTCACTACCTGGAGCAGGTCAACGATCCAACCGCGAAGATCAACCGTCCTCGCCAGATCTACACCGGATACCCAGAGCGCAAGCTGCCTTAATTCTTCGGTGGCTTGAGCCTGACTGGTTCGGCTGACCTGGCTGATTCGGGTGATTGAACTGGCCTGATGGGCTACTTCGATA
This sequence comes from Corynebacterium dentalis, assembly GCF_900232865.1. Classification (GTDB taxonomy): domain Bacteria; phylum Actinomycetota; class Actinomycetes; order Mycobacteriales; family Mycobacteriaceae; genus Corynebacterium; species Corynebacterium dentalis. The sequence goes on from NZ_OCTS01000007.1 coordinate 29,279, forward strand.
CCGTGAAATTCGGCTGAAAACGTAAGTCCCGCTGCTCCCTTCTGCATTAAGTTGCAAGGGGAGAGCGGGACTTTTTGTTACCCTTGATGGGATTCGTGTTCACAACTTCAGAACTGCCAGTCGAAGCCGACTGGCGATTTCTGGTGGCTGAAGTTGCAATGACGGGTGCCCAGCCTGCTTGATCGAGAATGCATCGAGCAGGGCAAACACGCAGGGTACCGGACGCGTAGAACGTCTTATGACAAAAGGAGTAATCCCATGAGCAAGCCACAGATCGAGCCACAGTCCGGACCCGCCCCAACGGATCTTGTGATCGAAGACATCACCGTGGGCGAAGGTCCAGAGGCTCTAGCCGGTGGCATGGTGGAAGTGCACTACGTGGGCGTGGACTATGAAACCGGCGAGGAATTCGACTCCTCCTGGGACCGCGGTCAGTCCATCAAGTTCCCGCTCAACGGCCTGATCCAGGGCTGGCAGGACGGCATCCCCGGCATGAAGGTTGACGGACGCCGTCAGCTGACCATCCCTCCAGAGATGGCATACGGCCCCGCGGGCATGGGTCACCCGCTGTCTGGTCGTACGTTGGTCTTCATCATCGACCTTCTCGACGCCGAGGGCTAGGCCTTCCAATTATTTTGCCGCTATCTGGTTCCCATGTGAACCAGATAGCGGCATTTTTCTTTCTGCGGTGCGCATCTTCCTTCGATGCGCCCTGTTTTCTTGACGCTAAGCGCCCTTGATTGCCTTCACCCACGTCAGCTTGGAGCCGTTGTGCAGGATCGCATTGCGGTAGATCCTCGAGACGAACAGCATCACCAGCAGAGTCGCCACCAAGGCGACAGCGAAGGAGGCCAGCACCATCGGCAGGGTCATGTTGCCGCCAGCCATCTGCACCGGCGCCACCGTGAGGCTAAAAGGTGGAACCCATGCGAGCACCTGCATCACCGTGGAATCCAGCATGGACCAGCCGAACAGCGGCGCGTAGACCATTCCGAACACGAGAAACATGATCGGTGCCTGTGTGGATTGCAGGTCTTCGGTGCGCGAGACCATGGATCCTGCAGCGGCGTACAGGCTGCCGAAGAACAACAGGCCAATGATGAAGGAGAGCAACATCAGCGGCAGAACTGCCATGTCCAAGTGGAAGTCCTTGAGCAGACCCGTCGCCGAAATGGCGATTGCGCCCGAGCCCAGGATCAGCAGGCTGGAGACCACACCGAGTATGACGTTGGCGATCAGCTTGCCACCCAAGAAATCCAGCGGGCGCACTGTGGCCAGAATGATCTCGACCACGCGGGAGGACTTCTCTTCGGTTACGCGCGAGCCGATGTTTCCGGCGAACAGCATGATGAAGAAGCTCATCAAGCCCACGGCAATCAGTACTGTTACCACCGCGCCGATGTTGGCCTCGCTGGAATCGTCCTGACTGATGTCCACTGTGTTGTAGGTGCTCGGTGGCATAGCATCCGCGAATTCTTGAGGGTTCACGTTCAGGGATTCCAGCGCGGTGTTCTGCGCATTCGCGCTCAGTGCGGCTCCCACCACGGCGACGATGGAGGGATCGGCGGTGCCGTCGCTGATTAGCTCGTACTTCACATCGGAGCCTTCACCGGTGGCGACAAGGGCGGCGTCGGCCCCATCACGAACAGCCTGCTCGGCCGCATCCCCGGTATCAGCGTCCTCAATCGCGATGCCATCCGTACCACCGAAACCCATGCCGGCGATGGGCCCTGCACCTTCGGTGGCGCCCTCGTTACCTTCCTGCATGAAGGATTCGTTGACGGAGTAGAGAGTCTGGGTGTCCATGCCGGAGACCACGAGGGTGGGCTGGTCTTCGTCTTGATCCATGAAGAAGCTAGCGGCGATGACGGCGCCCACGGTCACCAGCAAGGTCAACAGCACGGAAATGATGATGCCCTTGGAGCGCAGGAGCACCGATAGCTCGCGCGCCGCGACGGTCTTGATGGTGTTATTGCTGGAGTACTTGGACTGTGGGGTGTGCGTGCTGGTGCTCATGCCTGGACTACCTCTCGAAAAAGTTCGGTGAGATCGGGAACATTGCGGCCGAAACCGTGGACGGGACCTGCATTCAGCGCGGAGTGCAGGAGCTCTTGGTCGCGTTCGGAAGAATCGACTTCTAGCAGCACGGAGTGCTCGGTCTCTCCAGCGAGGCGAGCCCATTCCGGGTACCAATTGCGCGCCGGGGTGGCGACCTCGAAGCGCACCGGTCCGCGTGTGCGCAGCTCGTTGACGGTTCCTTCAGCTTTCATTGCGCCATGCGCCACGATGCCCACTCGGTCGCATAGTCGCTGCACCAGGTCTAGCTGGTGGGAGCTAAATACCACGGGCACGCCGGCTCGGGCGCGTTCCTGCAGCATCTCGCTCATCACGTTGACGGCCACGGGGTCGAGTCCGGAGAACGGCTCGTCCAGAATCAGCAGTTCTGGATCGTGGATTAGTGAGGCTGCCAGCTGCACGCGCTGCTGGTTGCCGAGAGAAAGCTCATCGAGTTTGTCGTCCATCCTTTCCGCAAGTCCTAGGCGTTCCAGTAGGCCTTCGGCGTTTTTCTGTGCGCGGGACTTGTCCATGCCGTGGAGCCTGCCGAAGAATGCCAGCTGGTCAGCGAGCTTTTCCTTAGCGTAGAGTCCGCGTTCTTCGGGCATGTAGCCGATGAGGCGACGAAGGTCGTCATTCATCGGGGTGTCGCCGATGCGCACCGCGCCGGAATCGCTGGAGAGCACGCCCAGCGCGATGCGCATGGTCGTCGACTTACCGGCGCCGTTGGATCCGACGAATCCGTAGATTTCGCCGGGTTGCACGCTAAATGTCATGTCCTTGAGCACGTGCTTGTCGCCGTAACTCTTGTTCAGATGGTCAATGTGGAGGGCTTCCATGGTGGGGAATCCTTTGCGGGTGGAGGTGTGTTTCTTTATTTTCGACGCCACTTCATTGTGGCCCACTGTGGGCCAACCGTGTGGGTTCGTCTTCGGCTTCTTCTTCGGGGTCATCGGCGAAGGTGATGGAGTAACCGATCGCTGGGAGTGCCGTGATAGCCAATAGGACCGTCAGATACAGAAGCGTTATCCAGTAGACCCAGCGCATGGTGTCGTTTCCGAGGATGAGCGCATCTGCGTTGTCCATATACCTGGTGGAGAAGAAAACCAGGATGAGAGCAAAGACTGTGCTGGCGGCTGTGCTGAAACCGTAGGCAATCTTGCGCCACGAGTTGACGGTAGCGGCTTCGTATTCGTCGAGCACTTCCAAGGGCGCATCGTCTTTGAGGTGGATGGACCAGCGGAGCATGACCCATGCCACCACGATGATCAGCGTGCCGACCAACCACAAAAGGATGCCCAGGAAGTTGAAAATCGACGCAAGGAGGGCCACTAGTTCCACGGCGATTCCTATGAAGTACCAGCGAATATAGAGGTGGTCCCGGCCGGAGGGTGGGGATTTCTTTTCGATCCAGCGGACGCTTTTATGCCAACGCTCGGCTTTCTTGGCTTCCCTGCGCGCCGCCCAGGAAGCGAATGCGGTGCTGGCGGACATGTCTTCTCCTTAGGAGTTTCTAGCGGAGTGGTGTGGGGAAAACTCGGCGGATAGTGGGCGGAATTCGGTGAGGCTAAAAACTGCCTCGACTGGAAGTTGGAACACTTCGCAGATCCGGAATGCGAGGTCGAGGCTGGGGGAGTGATCGCCTCGTTCGAGTGCGCCGATGGTTTGTGGATTGACGTCCACGAGTGATGCTAATTCGGTGCGAGACATGCCCCGGTCGGTACGCAGAAGGCGCACCCGGTTGTAGATGAGCCGCGAGGGCTTTTTCTTTGGGGACATAACACGAACTGTTGTATAAACCCAACGTTTTGTCAAGAGTTCCTAGCAATAGCGATGTTTTTTCATGATTGCGAACACAAACGCCGCCGTAGCCTTGGACGCGGACTAGTTTTATAGCTATGAGCGTGGAATTGTCGCAGCACGGGCATGTGGCTGTCGTGACTTTAAATAACCCGTCCAAGCGCAATGCGCTGACGGCGGAGGTGGCGCGCAGCATCGCCGCGGCGGTGCGAGAGGTTTCTACAGGCGAGACTGCGGAAGACCGGACCGCCCGGGCAATTCTCATTCGCGGAAAAGGACCCGCATTCTGTGCGGGTGCAGACCTTTCGGGCGGAGTGTATGCCGACGATTTCTGGGGCAGCTTGTCTGACATGCTGCAGGCCATTACCGCTTCTCCAGTGCCGGTCATCGCAGATGTGCAAGGCCCTGCGGTGGGTGCGGGATGCCAGCTGATTCTTGCCTGTGATCTGCGTATTTTCGGCGATCGCGGAGAGTGTTGGATTCCTGTCGCACAGCATGCATTTGCGATGGATACGTGGACGATCCAGCGGGCGCGGGAGCTGGTGGGAGGCTCGTTTGCGCGTAATTTATTGCTCGGTAGTGCCCGCATGTCAGTAGATCAGGCTGTTGCTACTGGATTTGCCATGGCGCGCGCAGCGGTCACTGAGCAGCATGATGAGCCTCTGGAGATTGCGCAGGCGATAGCCGCGAGCGCACCGCTGAGTATGCAGCACGCCAAAAGGGTGCTAAATAGTCCGGACCCACATAACGACGAATCGCTGGACAAGCTGTTCTTCGCCGCGTGGGCCAGCGAAGACGCGCAGGAAGCGCGCGCCGCACGGGCCGAAAAGCGGTTGCCTAAATTCAAGGGCCGCTAAACCAGCGTCCTACTAGCTCACGCGCGCGATGACCTCGAAGTGCGGCATGACGAAGATCGCGCCGGGCGTGGATGCCCACTCGTTCCATCCGTCCTGCCCCTGCTTGATGGCCTCCCGTGCCAAATCGCCGGGAGTTCCGTCCTCGCGGACGTCGCCTAGCGCCTCGGCGGCCTTGCGTGCGTATTCCTCGCCGGACATCCGGTCGATCCACACGTCCGCCATGCCCCGGCGGTCCTCGGTGGAGGCATAGGACCAGGTGGACGAGGAAAAGTTGGCGTCGGACAAAGAAGCACGATGGAACCAGGACAACAATTGCCTGCCGGAAGTGGTGTGCAGGCCGTCCAGCTCGGCGATTACCGTGAACACAGCACGCCAGCGGGACATTCCGGGGGATGGCGGGTACCAGGTTTGGGTGCCGAAATCGAGCTCTCGGGCGGCGATGAGGCCACCGGGACGCACGACGCGGGCGAGTTCTCTGAGGGCGGCGATGGGGTCGTCCATGTGATGCAGGGATTGGGAGGCGTAGGCGACGTCCACGGAATTGTCCGGCATGGGCAGCGATTCCGCGCTGCCGGTGATGAAATTGACGGCGAGCCCTGCATCCGCAGCATGAGAGCGGGCCGTGTTGAGGGCCTCTTCGGAGACGTCCATTCCTTGGACTTGGATGGCCTTGCCGCCGAGGGATTCGATGTGGCGCGCGAGGCCGAGCGTGATGTTTCCGGCGCCACATCCGACGTCGAGAATCTCCATCGAGCTCGTGAGGTGCGGCAAAAGGAACGCTGCGGAGTTTTCTACCGTGGGAGTGACAGCCTGATGGTGGGTGTGATCATGGTGTTCATGCATGCCTTATAGGGTAACCGCCCCAGGTAGTTGATGTGTCACCTATTTGGGTGCATAATGAAGTCATGCAGTTCGGAATCTTTACAATCGGAGACGTAACCACCAACCCCGTGACCGGAGAAACTCCTTCGGAACACGAACGAATCATGGCCACAGTAGAAATCGCCAAGAAAGCCGAGGAAGTCGGCCTCGACGTATTCGCAACGGGCCAGCACCACAACCCGCCCTTTGTGGCCCCCGCTAACCCGCCGATCCTCATGGCACATTTAGTGGCGCAGACGGAAAAGCTGCAGTTTTCCACTGCGACCACGCTTATTACCACCACTGACCCCGTGCGTATCGCCGAGGATTACGCCTACGCACAGCACCTTTCCGGAGGGCGCGTTGACCTCATGATGGGCCGCGGAAATACCGGCGCGGTCTACCCGTGGTTCGGCAAGGATATCCGCAAAGGGATCCCGCTAGCCGTCGAGAATTACCATCTGCTGCGTCGTTTATGGCGCGAAGAATCCGTGAATTGGCAAGGCGAGTTCCGCACTCCGCTACACCAGTTCACCTCTGCTCCGCGTCCGTTGGACGGAACCCCGCCCTTCGTATGGCATGGATCGATTCGCTCCCCGGAGGTTGCGGAACAGGCAGCGTTTTATGGCGACGGATTCTTCCATAACCACATCTTCTGGAACGTCGAGCACACCGAACAGATGGTCAACCTCTACCGCCAGCGCTTCGAGCACTACGGCCACGGCTCCGGTGACCAGGCGATCGTGGGACTCGGCGGGCAGTTCTTTGCCGCGAATTCCGAGGCCGAGGCCAAGAAGTACTTCCGTCCGTTCTTCGACAATGCCCCCGTGTATGGCCACGGCCCGTCCTTGGAGGAGTTCAGCGAAATGACTCCGCTGACTGTGGGCACGCCAGAGCAGATCGCCGAGCGCTACGTGGGCTATGCCGATCGAGTGGGCGACTACCAGCGTCAGCTGTTCCTGCTGGACCACGCGGGCCTGCCACTTGATGTGGTGCTGGAGCAGGTGGAGATCCTGGGCAAGGAGATCGTCCCCATCATGCGCAAGGAGATGGATCTGCGCCGCCCATCGCATGTGCCAAGCGATCCGCCAACCCATGCCTCTCTGGTGGCCGCTGGTCCGGATAGCCCGCACCACCTGGTGCAACCTGCTCGCATCCCAGAGCAGGCCGAGCAGACCAACGACTCTGTTTTCGAGGAGTGACGCAACGATGAAGAATCTAGTGGTTCTCACGGCCGGACTGTCTAACCCGTCCACCACACGTCTGCTGGCGGATCAGATTTCCGCCGCGGTGCGCTCTCAGGTCGGCAAGCGTGGGGAAGGCCTGGAAGTGGAGTTCGTAGAGATTCGCGAATACGCCCAGGACTTGGCCAATTTCATGACCTCGCACGTGCCGAGCGCACACTTGCAGGCGGCGCAGGAAAAGATTTCGGCCGCCGATGCGTTGGTCGCGGTGACCCCCGTGTTCTCGGCCAGCTATTCGGGTTTGTTCAAGATGTTTATCGACGCCCTTTCGCCCGACTCGCTCAATGGCATGCCCGTGCTCATCGCGGCCACCGCTGGCACCGCGCGCCATCAGTTGGTGCTTGATTTCGCGATGCGCCCGCTATTCACTTATCTGCGCGCCACCGTGATGCCGACCGGCGTGTTCGCTGCGACCGAGGACCTTGGCGGCGGAGACGGCGGCCAAGGCATGGTTCCGCGCGTGGAGCGGGCAGCGTCCGAGCTGGCGGGATACATCGTGCGCACCGAAGGCGAAGTGGCTGGTTTGGGGCCTGCGGAATATCGCGGCGGTGCGTTGAAGCGGGACGCGGGTACACGCGTGCAGTCCGGAGGGCTGGACTTTGCCTCCATGCTGAAGGGGCACACGGGCGAATAAACGTTTCGGTCCTGCTTCCCGGGGGAGGGCAGGACTGCGACAGGATAAGGAGGGCAGGGCGCGAGTGTGGTGGGTTCTTTCTGAATTCACCTTGTGGCTAATGAGGGTTAACTGAGCCTGGATAGCTTGAGAAGGTCGTTTTCAGGAAAACTTAGGAATGGGAAGCCCATGTCTCGTCGTACCTTCACTGCTGCACTGACGGCAGCTGTCGCCGTTACCGCTTTCGCTGTGCCTGCTCAGGCTCAGGATGCAATTCCTGCCGGTAACCAGGTTGTGATCAACGAGGTGGAATCCAACGGCGATTCTGTTGGTGACTGGGTCGAACTGGCAAACACCAACCCTAACGAAACTTTGGATATCAGTGGTTGGAGCATCGTGGATAACGATCCTGACCACGAGCGCATCGTTTTCCCAGAAGGCACAACCATCGAGTCCGGTGGCTACTACAGCCTGTACACCGATATCGACAATGGCTTTGGGCTCGGCGGCAATGACTCGGTGAGCTTGTTCAATCAGGCTGGGGAACTGGTCGACGAAACCACGTGGGACGGTCACGCAGCAACCACCTGGGGCCGTGTTCCGGACATGACCGGTGAATTCGCGGTCACGGGTGAGCCAACGCGCGATCAAAAGAACGCAGGCGCAGGAGACTCTGAGGATATTGCCACCGAGCCGTGGCCGTTCGATCCGCAAGAGATTCAGAACCTGGACTTGGGGGAAGAGTTCCAGGTAGAGGACATGTCTGGCGTCGACTTTGATGACAACGGACGCGCATGGATCGTGAACAACGGCGAGAGTCGTTTGTTCGTCTTGGACTACAAGGACGGCGAGTACACCCTGGCCGGTTCGTGGGACTTGAAGTACGCCGACGGATCCGGCTTGCCTGATACCGAAGGAATCACGGCGACCGGAGACGGCCTGTACGTCTCCACCGAGCGCAACAATGCGGACAAGTCCGTTTCCCACCCCTCGGTGTTGCGTTTCGATTACCCCACGGAGACTAGCGAGACGCTGTCCGCAACCTCCGAGTGGAACTTGGCTGAATTCTTGCCGGAGAACCTGGGTGCCAACGCTGGCCTAGAGGCCATCGAGGCTGTTCCAGGCGGTTTCGCAGGAGGCGTAGAAGGAACGGGCGAGGTTTTGTTCGTTGACCTTTCCGGAGATCAGCCACAACTGGTGCAGAGCTACCAGTCGCCATTTACCGGCGTGATGGCACTGGATTACAGCGGTTCCCAGTTGCGCGTGATGTGCGACGAAGCATGTGAGGGAGCCTCGATCGTGTTGGAGAAGGGGACTGAGTGGGCACCAGTTACGGGGATCCAGGCGCGTCCAGCGGCCATGGAAAACTTCGCCAATGAGGGCTATGCGTCCTTCAGCGACGAGTGCACCACTCGCTTCCTCTGGGCAGATGACGCAGGTGCCAATGGCACGTCGCTGCGCGCCGCTTCCTCCACGGACGCAGATTGTGGTGTGGATGAACAGCAGCCCGGCGTATTTGGAAGCTCCCGTGAGAGCTTCCTCGTGTGGGCCGGAGCAATTCTCTCTGTCATCGGTGGAGCGGCACTGTTCGGATGGATCGCATCGAACTGGCGCTAGCCGGTGGAGCTGGCCAGGTGGATAATCTGGCTAGGTAAGCGCCAACAAAGAGTAGATGTGCCCCAGGCAGGAATCGAACCTGCGACACCCGCTTTAGGAGAGCGGTGCTCTATCCACTGAGCTACTAGGGCAAAAGTGCAGAACATCGAACAAGCGATGAAAAGCACTTCCAGCAGTCTACTAGGTGGCGGGGTTCACCAGAAAACAACTACCCGTCAGAGCCGGAGTTGTGCGCGAATGATCGCGTGATGCTCAACGATCCCCCGGAAGTGCCACCGAGTTTGGAAACCTGCAGGTCGGGAAACAGGGTGTGGCACTTCCGGGGGATCATTGTGCAGATGAGGCGGTTAGCTAGACGCAGGCTTGTGTGTTGAGCATGCTGCAGACGCTGGATCCGGGGATGAGGGAGATGGCATTAACAGCGAGGAATGCCACCAAGAAGAACGGTGCGACGACCCAAGACAACGGCCCCGTCAGCATGAAGGGGTTGAAGTTGGAGCTGTTGATGTTGACTTCATCCGCAGCGTAAGTGGTGGTTACCGGGGCTGTAGAACTGGTAGCCGCGGACGCTGCGGGAGTTACTGCGCCGATAGTGAGAGCGGCTGCGGTGGCGATGGACACGATAGAAGCGGAGACACGTTTCATGTGAGACACTTTACCTTTTGGTCGGCTATGTATTAGCGCGCCCAGAGATGACGGAGTTTTAGCCCCAAACGAAGAGTGCCCCAAACGGAAACCTTCAACGGAGATGCTCCAACGGAAAGTCCTCCAAACGCAAAGTGCCCCTGCAATTTATTTCGCAGGGGCACTAGCGGAGGAAGAAGGCCAGAACGCTTACTTCTGAGCCGCGTTGGTAGCTAGGGCGCGCAGACCAGCGTTGGTCATGTGCACAATCAGATTGTGAGGCTGAGGGCTGGTGTCCACCACGCCCATGATCCAGCGCTGGTTCGCAGGAGCGCAGATATCGTGGCCCTGGCTGATTGCCTTGGAATCCACGAAGGTCGCGCCCGCGCGGTTTGCAGCATTGATGCCCGCACGCTGCAGGATGTTCTCGGAATCGCGCACAGCCGGGATAGCGCCCAGGGGCATGGTGTTATCGCCCAAGTTGATAACACACACATCGCCATTAGGTGCGGAGATCTGGCTGTAGCCAACCAACTTCACACGCGCGTTAGGAGCCAGACGGTGCGCATGGTTGATGGTTTTGGCAAAGCCGTTAGTGAGATCGGTCTCGATCTGGTTTAGAGGCACCTTGTTGAGGATGTGCGGGTAGGTGTCATTGGCACCAGCCATGATCACAACCTCACTGGTGGAAGCATTCAGCTTGCCAGCTGCCGCAGCGTGATTGAGCTGAGTGGTGACCAACTCGCCACCAGAGCGGACGGAAGCGCCGGCACACGTGTAATCGAATGTTTGTTTGCCTGCAGCCTGGCCATAAGCGCTTGGCATCTGTCCATCGGAACCGCATCCGTTGGCGTTCACGTGCGTGCCGGGAAGCGGAGAGCCCGTCTTGCCTGCAAGGTAGCTCAACGGCGTGGGGTTGGAGGGGATGGAATCTCCGACAAACACTGTTGTTCCGCCAGGAGCAGCCGTGGCTGCAGGAGCAGCGACAGCCAGGGGAGCGATAGCCGCGATGGCGGCGATGGCCAGGTGGGAGATCTTGCGCTTCATGATTGACTACCGTTTCCGTCGTCTAAGGGTTGCTCTTACTGAAAACCGCAGGTGGGTAGACGGCGCACACCTGCGAAAATCCATCGGACTCCATGAGTCATTTTCTAACCGAAACTTACTTTACGTTAAGTGTCCGGATTTTGGCACACTTTTTACATCGTGGAGCAAGGTAGCGACGTTACAGATAGTTTGCAAATCGTCATCAGTAGCCCTTCCATACGAGAAACCGTGCGGGGCGATTGAAAATCGGCCCGCACGGTGGCGTCGAACAAAAAACTGTTAGCCTGCAACCTGGCCCCACCAAGGAGACCCCAGTTGGGGAACGAACTAGTGGTCCACGGCAGCTTCCACGCCCACACCGGTCAGGGAGCGAACTTCCATCTCCGCCTGGAGATCATCGAAGTTGTCCGGCTTGCCGATATAGGTGCCCACGATGCCAGCCAAGAAGCCCAGCGGAATGGTAATCAAGCCCGGGTTGGACAGCGGGAAGATCGCGAAGTCCGCGTTCGGCAGCATGGAGGTCTCGGCACCGGAAACAGCGGGGGATAGGAGGATGAGGATCAGCGCGGAGAGCAGGCCGACCCACAGGGAACATACGGCGCCCGTGGTGTTGAAGCGCTTCCAGTACAGGGAGTACAGGATGGTCGGCACGTTCGCGGAAGCCGCGATACAGAATGCCAGGGACACCAGGAAGGCCACGTTCTGCCCCATCGCGCCAATGCCCAGGACGATTGCGACCAGGCCGATGATGACCACGGTGATGCGAGAAACGCGCACCTGCTCTTCTTCTGTAGCCTCGCCGTTGCGCAGCACGGAGTTATAGAAATCGTGCGCCACGGAAGCAGAAGCCGTAATAGCTAGGCCAGCCACCACCGCCAGCACGGTGGCGAAGGCGACCGCAGAAATCAGCGCCATGAAGATGGGTCCTGCCAGCTCCAACGCGAGCAGCGGCGCCGCAGCGTTAGCGCCACCTGGAGCGTTCTTGATGGTCTCTGGGCCCACCCACGCAGCAGCTGCGTAGCCCAGGAACAGGGTCAGGAGGTAGAAGCCACCGATGAGCACGATGGCCCAGGTCACGGACTTACGAGCTTCCTTAGCGGTAGGCACCGTGTAGAAGCGCATCAGTACGTGTGGCAGACCGGCAACGCCGAGGGCCAAGGAAAGACCCAGCGCGATGAAGTCCAGCTTTGAGGTGTTGGACTCGGCGTACTTCATGCCTGGTTCGAGGATGGCCTCATTGCCACCGTGGGCCTGCACGGCCTCGGTGAGCAACTGGGAGAAGTTACCCTTCACTGCTACGAAGATGATGATCGTCATGATGATCACGCCGCCGATGAGCAGCACGGCCTTGATCATCTGCACGTAGGTGGTGCCCTTCATGCCGCCGATCAGCACGTAGGCGATCATGATGATGCCCACGATGGCCACGACGATAGCCTGGCCCGACTTCTCGTGAATGTCCAGCAGCACGGAGACCAACGAGCCGGCACCGGCCATCTGTGCCACCAGGTAGAACAGGGACACGAAAAGGGTGGCGAATGCTGCCGCCACACGCACGGGGCGCTGCTTAAGTCGGAAAGACAGCACATCCGCCATGGTGAATTTTCCGGTGTTACGCAGTGGTTCGGCGACCAACAGCAAGGCGATCAGCCAGGCAACGAAGAAGCCGATGGAGTAGAGGAAGCCGTCGTAGCCGGTCAGAGCGATGGCGCCGACGATGCCCAGGAAGGACGCAGCGGAGAGGTAGTCGCCCGCGATGGCCAGGCCGTTTTGTGTACCGGAGAAGGACGCACCGCCGGTGTAGAACTCCGATGCGGACTTCTGCGGCTTGCGGCTCACGCGGGTCACGATGGTCATGGTGACCACGATGAATGCCACGAACACCGAGATGTTGAGGATAGGGTTGCCGCCCGTTGATTCAGCGGCGAGGTAATGCAGATTCACGAGTTACTCCTTTATGCCCGCGCCGTGGGGTCGGTCGGCTGGTCGTTCGTGGCTGGGGGCAGGCCCTCGAGCTTTTCGCGCAGGGCGCGTGAGCGGGGTTCGAGTTCCTTGTCTGCGAACTTCACGTAGATCCAGGTGATGGCGAACGTGGTGACGAACTGCAGGAAGCCAAAGGCAATGCCGAGGTTGACGTTGCCGAAGAGCTTGATGCCGAAAAAGCCTGGGGTGTACATGGCCGTGAAGATGTAGATGACAAACCAGACCACGCCGGCGATCGCCAGCGGGAATGTCATGCCGCGCTGCTTGGACCGTAGTTCCTGGAACTCGGGGCTGCGTTGCGCCGCCTTGAATTCTTCAGGAGTGGGGGTGTGCCGCTGCACTGAATGTAAAGGCTGGCTCAACGGTCTCTCCCTTTCTCTTTGTTGGTGTTCTGTTGAAACTGCGGGCGTCCGTGTGTGGACGGTTTCCCGTGAAGATCGTCACAGGCAAGCTGTGATTGCGATTCAACCTACAGAGCAAAACCATTTTATTTTCTAAAGTGAATTAATTGCTCGCGGTTGGAAGGGGTGAGCTGCGGTGGTGTTTGCTGCCTTGAACTGCAGTTATGAATTTTTTGCAGTCTAGAGGGGAGGGGTGATGCGTTGTGAAGATCGTGGGAGCAGGCTGAGAATTTTCCCACTCTTTATGTATGCGTTCATGTTCTTTTTCTTATCGACGCCAAGCTCGCGGCCTTTCGGAGGTGTGGTTTCGTACTCACCCGAGGCGATTCTTGCGAAATTGTACAGCGTTCAATTATGGGCACTAAAGTGGAATTGAACACCATTCAATAGACGAAAGATCCCCGCGTGACTCCTTCTTCCTCCTACCTCATCCCCGCAGATCGCCTGCTGCAGATCTCTCAAGATAAAGTCCTCGGTCGCGGAGAGGGGCTCAACTTCCACGAGACCCTCTCTGCGCTGTCCTTGGACGAAGTTCACCTGGACGACCTCCTTGAGCTCGCCCACAAAGTGCGGTTGAAGTGGTGCGGAGATGCCGTGGAAGTGGAAGGGATTATTAGCCTGCAGACCGGCGGGTGCCCGGAAGACTGTCACTTCTGTGCCCAATCCGGACTCTTTGAATCCCCTGTCCGCGCCGTGACGCTGGACATCGCCTACTTAGTGGAAGCCGCCAAACAGACGGCCAAGACGGGTGCCACGGAGTTCTGTATCGTCGCTGCGGTCAAAGGCCCGGATGAAAACCTGATGCAGCAGATCGAGGCAGCTGTGGAGGCTATTCGTGCAGAGGTGGATATCCACGTGGCAGCGTCGGTCGGAATCCTGACCCAACAGCAAACCGACCGGCTCAAGGCGGCCGGGATCCACCGCTACAACCACAACCTGGAAACCGCACGCAGCTACTTCCCCGAGGTAGTGACTACCCACACGTGGGAGGAGCGCATCGCCACGCTGCAGCAGGTGGCCGCAGCTGGCATGGAGGTCTGCTGTGGCGGAATCGTGGGCATGGGAGAAAGCCTGGCGCAGCGCGCGGAATTCGCGATGGACCTGCAGGAGCTCAACCCCACCGAGGTACCGCTGAACTTCTTCGATCCGCGCCCTGGCACACCGTTTGCGGACATCGAACCGATGGAGGCAAAACAAGCGCTGCAAACGATCGCTGCATTTCGCCTGGCTCTGCCACGCACCATCCTGCGCTTTGCGGGAGGCAGGGAACTGACGATGGGAGACTTCGGGGCGGAGCGCGGGATGCTTGGTGGCATCAACGCGATCATTGTCGGCAACTACTTGACCACGCTGGGGCGGCCTGCCGAACGAGATATCGACATGCTCGGCAAACTGCAACTGCCCATCAAGGCACTCAATGCCTCGATGTGAGCACAGCGAGGCCAGTGGGCCCGCCCGTTTCGATGTCTACTCCGGCAAGGCGCTCAGCGAGGACGGGCAAGACAGCAGGGGAGCGGTAAAAGCCTCCCGGGGAGCGCTCGCAGGGTTGGAACCACCGCGGTTTTGCGCCCACTGTGGCCGGAGAATGCAGGTCCAAGTTCACCCGATGGGATGGACTGCAACCTGCTCGCGACACGGCCACTTCAGTAGCGAGGACCTGCCGGACGGGCCACTGTAGCGCTCGGGTTTGTACGGGGTAGCGCGCACTACGTCTTCCGCGTCCACTCCACGATGCGATAGCGCAACGGCTGGTCATCGTCCACGGCGTGACCTTTGGCAGAGGTATTCCACTCGGTTGCGGTGGACTCGAAAATATCCCCGGGGATGCTTGGTGCCTTGACCTGGAACCGCTCCGGGGCGTGCATCTCGATCTCCGTGATGACGATGCGATCCGCCACGTCCATGCACTGCTGGTACACAGTTCCGCCGCCGAGGATCCACACGGTATTGCTCAGCTCATCCGCGGAGTGCTCTTCCATCCAATCGGCCGCAGCACCGATAGCTGTAGACAGCGAGGTGTACACGTGGCCGCCCGGTGCGTCATAGTCCGCGTTGCTGGTCACCACGAAGTTTTCCCGCTTGGGCAGCGGACGGTAGGCATCGCCCAACGCCTCCCAAGACGTCCGCCCCATCACCACGGCGTAGCCCTCGGTGGACTGCTTAAAGTGCTGCAGATCCTCCGGCAGATACCACGGCATATCGTCGCCATCGCCGATTACGAGGTCGGTGGTCTGCGCCCAGATCATCGCCACTTCCACGCCCTCATCGAGCCGTTCGTGCAGCTCCGCGAGGGTGAGGTTCGGGTAGTCCTTGGCTGGTTGGGCGTCGGCCATTAGACGGCCACCTTTCCCTTGATCACAGGATGTGGGTCGTACCCAACGAAGTTCACGTCGGAGAAGTCATAGCTGAACAGATCTGCGGCCTTGTTTAATTCCAGCTGTGGGTACGGGCGTGCCTCGCGGCTGAGCTGCAGGCGAACTTGCTCCTGGTGGTTGTCGTAGATGTGGCAATCGCCGCCGGTCCAAATGAATTCGCCCACTTCCAGACCTGCCTGCTGCGCAAACATGTGCGTGAGCAGCGAGTAACTGGCGATGTTGAATGGCACGCCTAGGAACATGTCCGCGCTGCGCTGGTAGAGCTGGCAGCTGAGCTTGCCATCGGCCACGTAAAACTGGAACAGCAGGTGGCACGGTGGCAGAGCCATGTTGGAGATCTCGCCGACGTTCCAGGCAGAGACGATGTTGCGTCGGGAATCAGGATTATTGCGCAGCATGTCCAAAGACTGGGAAATCTGGTCGATGTGCCGGCCATCGGGGGTGGGCCAGGAGCGCCACTGCACGCCGTAGACCGGGCCGAGTTCGCCGTCCTGATCCGCCCATTCGTTCCAAATGCGGATCCCGTTATCCTGCAGCCACTTGACGTTGGAATCGCCGCGGAGGAACCACAGCAGCTCGCCCACCACGGACTTCACGTGAACCTTTTTGGTGGTCAGAAGAGGGAAAGAATCCGCGAGGTTGTAGCGTATCTGGCGGCCAAACAGGCTGGTAGTGCCGGTTCCCGTTCGGTCGCCGCGGTGGGCGCCAGATTCCAAAATCTCCCGCAGCAGATCCTCGTACGGGGTGGGGATGGGTGCGCCCGTGGCCTGTGGTTCCGAGTCCTTGATATCCGCCGTCAACCTCTAACTCCCTAAAACTTATTCCCGGTGGTGATCAGTGTGCCTACAGCCTAGTAGTCAGGGCCTCCGGACCACACAAGGCCTGCTCTAACCTGCGAAGTCGCCGTGCTCTTCTTTGAATTTTGCTGCTGCCACGAGGATGTCGTGGGAGATGTTGGGGCGGCATATCAGCAGATCCGGCATGTAGGGAGATTCGTTGTTGTAGGTGATCGCTGAGCCATCGAGGCGGCTGGTGTACAGGCTTGCGGCCATGGCGATGCCTACGGGCGCGGCGTTGTCCCATTCGTACTGTCCACCAGCGTGGATGTAGGCATCGTTGTCACCCAAAATCACGGACACTGCCTTGGCTCCGCAGCTGCCCATGGTCACCAACTCCATGCCGAGCGCATCGGCGATGTACTGGCCGATCTTTGGAGGAGAGTTTCGGCTGACCACCAAACGGTTGGTTGCCGGGCCATCGACAGCCTTGACCTCGGCGGTGTGAAAGGACTTGCCCAGGTCAGGGATACCCACGGCGGCGTGGGTGATCTTGCCGTCCTCGGCCAAGGCGATGTGTACAGCCCAATCCTGGCGCCCCGAGGCGTACTCCCGGGTTCCGTCCAGGGGATCGATGATCCACACGCGCTTTTTGCCCAAGCGATCTGGGGTATCAGTGGCTTCTTCGGAGAGCATGCCATCGTCTGGACGATGCACTTCCAGGCAGCGGGCGATCCAGTCCTGTGCCTGCGCATCGCCGGCTGCTCCCAAGTTGGAATCGCGTAGGAGGCCTACGTTTCGTACTCCTTTGAGAATTTCTCCGGTGCCTTGCGCAAGGCGCAGCGCCAATGTTTCATCATTGAGATCAGCCGTCATAGCACCGATTTTAGCTGTCTGTTTAGATAGGCACATGCCCTGCGAACCCCTAGACAAGTTTCATGCCCCCGTATCGGCGTGGTTTAGGGATGTTTTTACGGAACCGACTGTGGTGCAAAACCAAGCGTGGGACGCCATTTCCGAAGGCAACCATGCGCTGGTTGTAGCGCCGACCGGCTCAGGAAAGACCTTGGCCGCGTTCCTCTGGTCACTGTCTGAACTCACTAAACAATCCCTGCTCACGGACACAGCGCAGTCCGGAACGCGTGTGTTGTACGTTTCGCCGCTGAAGGCATTGGGGGTTGACGTCGACCGAAACCTGGCCGCACCGCTGGCAGGCATCGCCCGCACTGCCTCGGCAATGGGGGAGACGGTGGCGCCGGTACGGGTGGGTGTACGCAGCGGTGATACCCCATCCAACGAGCGAGCCAAGATGCTTCGCAACCCACCGGAGATTCTGATTACCACGCCGGAATCGCTCTACCTCATGCTGACGTCCAAGGCAGCGGGGACTCTTCGTGGAGTGGAGACCGTCATCGTGGACGAAGTGCACGCCGTGGCGGGAACCAAGCGGGGAACGCACTTGGCTCTCAGCTTGGAACGGTTGGAGATGGTCACGGGCGCGCCGGTGCAACGCATTGGGCTCTCCGCGACGGTTAATCCGATCGATACCGTGGCCAGCTTCCTCGGCGGTGACCGACCGGTAACGGTGGTGAATCCGAAGATCATGAAGTCCTGGGACGTGCACGTTCGCTCCGTGGTGGAGGATTTCCAAGATCCACCCGTATATGAAGACGTTGCTGCAGCGCGCTACGAAGACGCAGACGAGGAGTTCGGGGAATCCGAGAAAGAGCCGCTCATCGATGAGGCGTTGGTGGGCCCGTCGCTGATGGGCGAGGGGCTGGGTGGAAACACCCAAGTGGGATCCGGCGCCCGGGTGGCCAGCGGCGTGGACAAAGAATCCGCCCTGCCGCAGCAAAAGAGTGTGTGGCCGCACGTGCAGCGCTCGGTCTACGAGCAGGTGATGAACAACCGCTCCACGCTGGTGTTCGTCAACTCGCGCCGCAGCGCCGAACGCCTCACGGGCGCGTTGAATGAGGAGTGGGCCAAGGAGAATGACCCAGACGCGCTGGCCGCCCCCACCCGGCGTGATCCTGCTCAGCTCATGGCGCAATCCACGACTGTCCGCGGGGTGGAACCCATCATCGCTCGCGCGCACCACGGGTCAGTTTCCAAGGACGAACGCGCAGACATTGAAGAGGCGCTCAAGGCAGGGCACCTCAAGTGCGTGGTGGCCACCAGCTCACTGGAGCTGGGCGTCGACATGGGTTTGGTGGATCACGTGATCCAGGTGGGCGCGCCACCGTCCGTGTCTGCGGCGATTCAACGCTGTGGCCGCGCTGGGCATACCGTCGGCGCTACCAGCGCGGCGACCATTTATCCGCTGCACAAGCAGGATGCAGAGGCCGCCACGGTGATTGTGGATCGGCTGCTCAAAGGAGACCTGGAGCCGCTGCACGTGGTGACCAATGCGTTGGATGTGCTGGCCCAGCAGACGGTGGCAGCATCTGTGCAGGCGGCCACCTTGCCTCCGTTGAACAGTGCGGATGTAGATAGCGCAACGGTACAAGACAGCGCTGAAGAATCCGCACATTCTGCCGAACTGGACGTGGAACAGTGGTGGCGGATTGTTCGTCGCGCGCACCCCTTCGCAGCTTTGCCGCGCGAGGCTTTCGACGCCGTGGTGGAGCTCATCAGCGGGCACTACCCATCCACTGACTTCGCAGACCTGAAGGCACGCGTGGTCTACGACCCCACAGAAGGAACCCTTATAGCACGGCCCGGTACTCAGCGCATCGCCGTGACCAGCGGCGGAACCATCCCCGACCGCGGAATGTTTGGCGTGTTCCTTGCCGCCGGATCAGAAACCGGCGCGCGGAGAGTCGGCGAGTTGGATGAGGAAATGGTCTACGAATCCCGCGTCGGGGACGTGTTCACGCTAGGTGCGTCCAGCTGGAGGGTGCTGGAGATCACCCGTGATCAGGTCATCGTGGCACCCGCCGCCGGCCATACCGGCCGTCTTCCGTTTTGGACCGGCGACGCAGAGGGCCGGCCAGTCGAACTAGGAAAAGCGATCGGCGAGCATCGGCGAAGCTGGGGTAAGCAGACGTTGGAAGACCTCCGCGGAGTGGACTTCATCTGCGGAAACACCAGAAGTAACCTCGATGCCTTCTACTCTGATCAACGCGAAACCGCGGGCATCGTCCCAGATGAGAAAACCCTGCTCATCGAGCGCTTCCGCGACGAGATCGGGGACTGGCGCGTGGTGGTGCACACGCCGTTCGGCAGGGGAGTCAACGCCCCGTGGGCCATGGCACTATCCGCTCAGCTGCAAAGAGATACAGGCATCGACGCGATGGCCGTGGCTGGGGATGACGGAATGGTCCTACGTTTGCCGTACTCCGAGGAACCGCCGGGGTTGGAATTGCTCTTGGCGTCGGAAAAACAACAACAAGGACCCCGCAACGACGGTGAGGTGGCGGATCACATCGTGGCTGATGTGATGGACAATGTGGGCTCATCAGCACTGTTCGCGGGCCGATTCCGCGAGTGTGCCGCGCGCGCTCTGCTGCTGCCACAGCGCACACCCGGCAAGCGGCAACCGCTGTGGCAACAGCGGCAACGGGCCGCGCAGCTATTGGACGTGGCGCGCAACCATCCGGAGTTTCCCGTGATGGTGGAGACGATGCGCGAGTGCCTGCACGATGTGTATGACCTGGACTCATTACGCGCGGTGATTCGCGGGGTGGAAACGCGCGGCGGCGCGGAAGCCATCAAGGTCGCCGAAGTCACCACGGAAGCACCCAGTGCGTTCGCTGAATCCTTGCTGTTCACGTACACCAGCGCGTTCATGTACGAAGGGGACTCGGCGGAGCGGGCGGCGGCGCTAGCCGTGGATCCGGCGCTTCTGGCCAAGGTGCTGGGGACCTCGGGCGAGGGCTTGCTGCTGGATCCCAAGGTCATCGACTCCGTGGTCAGTGGTGCACAGTGGCTGGCGGAGGGGCGCCGAGCAGTGCACGTAGAGCAAGTGGTGGACATGCTGCGCATGTTGGGGCCGCTGACTGCAGAGCAGATTGTGGACAGGCGTGAGGTGCCCACTGATCCGGAAGCGCGCACGGCAGATCCGCTGGCCGATGTACGCGCGCTGATTCCGCAACGGATCGCGGAGGTGAACTTCGGCGGCGGGCGAAAGCTGGCCGCGGTGGAGGACTTGCCGCTGTTGCGCGACGGGCTAGGTGTGCCTGTGCCTCCCGGTTCGCCCGCGGATCCGAAGCAGGTGCCAGATGCGATGGACCAGCTGATCTTGCGATGGGCGAGGAATCGTGGCCCGTTCACCGCAGCCGAGGCGGCCGCGGAGTTCGGCTTGGGCGTGGCGACCTCGGAGATGCTGCTGCGCCGTTGGGTGGATCAGCGCCGCTTGGAATCCGGCACGTTTGTGCTGGCAGAAGGGGTGAAAGCGGAGGAGGCTCCCACGCAGTTTTTGGACGTGGGCATGCTACGCAGGTTGCGCTCGGCCACCCTGGCCGCAGCTCGTGGCGCTTTGGAACCCGTGAGCCGCCAGACGTATGCCACGTTCTTGCAGGCCTGGCACGGCGTGGGTGAATCGGAGCGCGAGGATCTGCTCAGCGTGATTGAGCAGCTGGCAGGCATTCCGCTTCCTGCCAGCGCGTGGGAGACAGTGGTGCTGCCTTCGCGCATCCCCAACTACCGTCCGGAAGATTTGGACGAGCTGCTGAGCACTGGCGATGTGCTGGCCGTGGGCGCGGGTTCGGTGGGGAGCAATGATCCGCTGGTGACACTGCTGCCCGCGGAGTTGGCTCCCGTGTTGCTGGATCCCGCCGAGCAGGGCGCCGTGACCAACCTGGTGGCCGAGCAGATCCTGACGCACGTCAGTCACGGTGGTGCCTTCCTAGCCAGCGAGTTGGCACAGGTCACCGGGGCCGATCACGCGGATGTGGATGCGGCGATGTGGGAATTGTTCGACGCCGCCCTGCTCACCCCGGACTCCTTCGCGGCCATTAGGCGCCGCCTTGTCGAGGCGGGGTCCGGAGGCAAGTCCGCGCACCGTGCTCCCCGCAGAGACCGAGGTCGCGGCTCCCAAAGGCGACTCCGCATGGGCCGCACCTCCTTTGCGCAGGCAGCGAAGAGTGAGCAGGCCCGCGCGCGCCGGGCAGCGCTAAACGCTCATGCCTCGGTGCCCGGACGATGGGCGGCGCTGCCTCTCAGCGAGGCCACTGCCGCCGATCGTGCCGTGGCCAAGGGTGAGGCCTGGCTGGATCGCTATGGCGTGGTGACCAGGGGATCCATCGTCGCGGAGAAATCCGCGGGCGGCTTCGCGGAGGCGTATCGCACGTTGTCTGCCTGGGAAGATTCCGGCGTGGTGCTGCGCGGCTACGTGGTGGAGGGACTCGGCGGAGCGCAGTTCGCGCCCCGCGGAGTGATCACGCAGCTGCGGCGCATGGAGGACGGTACCGATGCCGCCGCCCCGCCCGTCCACTCCGTGTTGCTTGCCGCTGCAGACCCAGCCAATCCCTTCGGCGCCGCGTTGCCGTGGCCGGAGCTGGATGAGGGAGTGCACACGCCACACCGCGGCGCGGGCGCGCTGGTGATTCTGCGTGGCGGCAAGCCTTTGGCTCACTTGACCCGCGGCGCGCGCAATCTAACCGTGCTGGGGGACAAGCAGGCTACGAGCTTTGGTGACGAGGAGACGAGTGTGGTGTCGAACATTATTTCCCACATCGTGGATGCCCTCACGGCGGCGGTGCGGTCCGGAAGGCTGGCGCCGGTGGTGATGGAACGCATCGACGGCCACGGCGTGATGGAGACCGATACCCGAGCATGGACGGCCGCCGGTGCCCGCCTGACTCCCAAGGGGCTGAGTATCAAGTGATCCTGACCTGTGGAAAGGGGAGGCGAGATCATGCCTGAGGGCGATTCCGTCCTGCAGCTATCCAACCGCCTGCAGTGGATGACCGGACGCACAGTGACCCACACGGACATCCGCGTGCCTCGCTTCGCCACGCAGTCCCTGACCGGACAACCGGTCCACCGCGTGTGGCCCTACGGCAAGCACCTGTTCATGCACATCGGTGAGACGGTGGTGCATACGCACCTGAAAATGGAGGGCGTGTGGGCCATCCACGCTGCGGGTACGCGGTGGCGTCGGCCAGGGTTCACTGCGCGCATCGTGCTGCGTTTTAGCCCGCAGCACCCGGGTGGTCAGGACATTGAGATCGTTGGTCATTCGTTAGGGTTTGTGCGTCTTTTTCCTGAGTCGTCTTACGACGCCACGATTGAACATTTAGGGCCAGACATTCTAGATCCCCAGTGGCCCCAACCCGGCCATGATCCCAGGTGGCAGGGGATAGCAGGGCGCGATGAGGCAGTGCGCAGGATCATGCAGCGGCCGGAGCGCAGCCTCGGGGCGGCGTTGCTGGACCAGAAGAACGTTGCTGGAATTGGCAACGAGTACCGTGCGGAGATCATGTTCCTCCTGGGCTGGCACCCGGCTGTGCCCGTGGGGCAGGTGGGTGCCCGGGGCGTGGAGAAGGCAATTGATCTGTCGCGGCGTGTGATGTGGGAAAACCGCTTGGAGGCCCACCGTATTTTCACCGGCGATCGCCGGCCTGGGATGGGCAACTACGTCTTTGGGCGGGCCAGCAAAGCGTGTCGCAGGTGCGGGGAAGCGATCGAGAAGTCCTCGCTGGGCGGCCGGTTTGCGGGTGGGGATCCGGATGTCGATGGCGGCGAGCTGGAGCGGATCATCTGGTGGTGCCCGAACTGCCAAGAGTTGGAGCTGGGGTAGGCGGCTGAACAGCCGCGTACCTCCGAAGTTGAACGCGCTGGAGTTTTTTTGTGATCCATTCGCAGGGTTAAAAAGCATGACGGGCGCGTTGAGGTAAGGACCGGAGTAAAAGTTTGCGGTGGAATGAACGTTTTTTTTGCTTCCGCATGTGGTCGCCGCTCTTTAGTGTGTACATCGACCAGTCGACAAGGCTCGGTTAATTTTTCAGGAGAAATCACGCGACAGGTGACGTAGTTTATTTGTCCAGCGCTTTTTGAGAAGAAAATCCAGAACCTACTCGTCGAATCTACGCAAGGGCGCAACCTGGGTTCTCGCATCGGCAGTAACCGCAATGGTTCTCACCGCTGGGCTCACCGGTGGCGCCCAGGCACACACCCAGCAGGCCACACTGGTGAGGCAAAGTACGGCTTCCGCACCATCCACATGACCGGTACCCAGCAGTACTGCAAGTCCAACGGAACCTGGTCCACCCCGACCTTCTGGTCTGCACTGAACCCAGTGAAGAACGAAGTTCAGGTTCGCTTGTACGACAACCCAGCTGATTCCAACAAGTAACTCGCAACAGAAGGAAAGATCATCATGACTCTTCGCAAGATCTCGTTCCGCAGCGGCTTGGCAGCAACTCTGCTGGGCGCAACCGTCTTCACCGCTGCTCCAGCTATCGCCGCTCCTACCGCGGAAACTCCAGCTCAGGCCGATGAAACCCAGGGAAATGAAACCCAGGGCAAGGACGTCCTCGATCTCAAGCCTGAGATCCGCGTGGCAGCAGGTAAGGTTCCCGGCTATGCAGGTCTCGTGTCCATCTCCGCGACCAATGTGGGCAACACCACCTACTACCAGGAATTCCCTCTGACCACTTTCCGTATTGAGGTCAAGACCGCTGAGGGACCTAAGGGCGTGGATCGCCTGATCACCCCAGGTTGGTTCAATGGCGCGTACACCCGCGACCTCGGCTTTGACCGCGCGACCTCCACCCGTACCTTTGAGACCACCCTGTCTAACCCCATCCGTGAGGGCGACGGCAAGCTCATCGCCAACTTGAACTTCGGTGATGGCAAGACTGACCGTGGCCGTTTGGTCAACTACATCAAGGTCACTCAGGTGGGACGCCCAGAGGCTGATACCTCCACGCATAATGATCAGAACATCGATTCCCCCGACGCCAACCTTCTCTCGTCCGGCGCTTTCAGCGCAGCTGCTTACTTGTCCCGCAGGCTGCGGTAGTAGGTGATCAATGCGTCCGTGGAGGAATCCCCGGCATCGCTGCTTTCCTTACCTTCCACGGAGGCGAGCAGTTCATTGGCCTGCTTCTTGCCCAGCTCTACGCCCCACTGGTCGAAGCTGTTGATGCCCCACACCACGCCTTGGACAAACGTGATGTGCTCGTACAGAGCGATCAGTGCGCCGAGGATACGCGGACGGAGCTTCTCCGCGAGGATCGTGGTGGATGGGCGGTTGCCGGGCATGACCTTATGCGGAATCAGCTTTTCATCCACGCCCTCTTCGCGCAGCTCTTCGGCAGTTTTGCCGAAGGCCAGTACGCGGGTCTGCGCGAAGAAGTTGCTCATCAGCATGTCGTGCATGCTGGTCTCTCCATCAGCAGCCTTCTTATCATCGTGGCTATTGATGAAGCCGATGAAATCCGTGGGGATCAAGTGCGTTCCTTGGTGCAGGAGCTGGAAGAAAGCGTGCTGGCCGTTGGTGCCGGCCTCGCCCCAGTAGATTTCACCGGTGTTCAGATCCACTTCGCTACCGTCGAGACGAACACTCTTGCCATTGGATTCCATGGTCAGCTGCTGCAAGTAGGCAGGGAAGCGGTGCAAATCTTGGTTGTATGGCAACACTGCGTGCGATTGCGCGCCAAAGAAGTTGGTGTACCAAACACCCAGCAGACCCATGATGACGGGAACGTTCATTTCCAGTGGCTCGGTGCGGAAGTGGTCATCCACCGCGTGGAAGCCTTCCAAGAATTCCATGAAGTCCTGTGGGCCGATGGCCGCCATGAGGGATAGGCCGATGGCGGAGTCCACGGAGTAACGTCCGCCAACCCAGTCCCAGAAGCCAAACATGTTGCGGGGATCGATGCCGAACTCGCGCACCTTCTCCTCGTTGGTGGAGACAGCCACGAAGTGCTTCTCGGTGATCGCCTGGATGTCTTCCTCGGACTCGGTGGCGATGCCTTCCTGAGACAGCTTCTTGAGCAACCAACGCTTAGCGGCGTGAGCGTTCGCCAGGGTTTCAGACGTGGTGAAGGACTTGGAGGCCACCACAAACAGCGTCGATTCAGCGTCGAGTCCATCGAGGGTGCCCGCGACATCGTTGGGGTCAATGTTGGAAATGAAGTGCGGGATAATCCCTGCCGTGAGGTACGGACGCAGTGCGCGGGCGGCCATGCATGGACCCAGGTCTGAGCCACCGATGCCGATGTTGACCACGTTCTTGATGGTGTGGTTGCTAATGCCGCGCCATGCGCCGGAGCGCAGGGAGCGGGCGATATCGCGCATGCGCCCCAGCACGTCGTGCACGTCCGCGGCGATGTCCTGCCCATCGACGCTGAACTCATGCTCGGCGGGGATGCGTAAAGCCGTGTGCAAGGCAGCGCGATCCTCGGTGACATTGACGTGCTCGCCGTTGAACAGTGCCTGGCGGTATTCCTCGATGCCCATATCGCGGGCGACATCAGTCAGCGTCCGCAGAGCGTTATCGTCGATGAGGTTCTTGGACAGATCGACGCGCAGCGGGCCGACATCGTAGGTCATATCCGCCGCGCGCCCCGGCTGATCAGCGAAGAGCTCACGAAGCGTGGTGGCGCGGAGCTGTGCGGCATGCTTTTCCAAAGTAGCCCAGTCTCGAGTATTGGTTACTGAGCTGGAGTTCACTGGAACGTTCACGGTCTATCCTCCTGGCGCACCACGGACGGGTCGGCTGTTTTTGTGACCTCGTCCCCGGATCGCCTGTGCATTGTTGTCAAGCGGCTAGGGATGTTCTCCGCTCTAGGCTAGTGAAATAATTCTGCACACGTTGGGAAGTCGGTGGCAGAGTGGGGCGTATGACTAATCAACAACTCACCACCACCATTTCCGCAGCGGATCGCGAGATCACGGTACCGACCGGTCTCTTCCTCGGCGGAGAATTCGTCACGGCAAGCAATAAGGACACGCTCAGCGTGGTGGATGCCGCCACCGGCGCAGAGTTCGTGGACATCCAGAGCGCCACGGAAGACGATGCCCGTCGCGCGATGGATATCGCCGCAGATGCGCAAAAGGAATGGGCTAAGTCCACCCCCATGCAGCGCAGCGAGATTCTCTACAAGATCTTCCAGCTCATCACGGACAACACCGAAGACTTGGCGCTGCTGCAATCCAAGGAGCTCGGACGCGCATTGCCTGATTCCACCGGCGAGGTGGCCTACGGCGCAGAGTTCTTCCGCTGGTTCTCCCAGCAGGCCATGGCGATCAGCGGTGAATACCGCACCGCTCCCAAGGGCGATAGCCGCGTCGTGACGCACCACGTGCCGGTGGGCCCAGTGCTCGCCATCACCCCGTGGAACTTCCCGCTGGCGATGATCGCCCGCAAGGTGGCTCCAGCGCTGGCCGCTGGCTGCGTGTCCATCGTCAAGCCTGCGCAGATGACTCCGCTAACCGCCCTGTACCTGGGCAATCTCATGCGCGAGGCTGGAGTTCCAGAAGGCGTGGTGCAGATCCTGCCCACCTCATCTGCCAGCAATGTCTCCGCCATCCTGGATGACGATCGCCTACGTAAGTTCACATTCACTGGCTCCACTGAGGTGGGCCAGGAGTTGGCGGCGAAAGCAATGAAAAAGACGATGCGCGTGTCCCTGGAACTGGGAGGAAACGCACCGTTCGTAGCACTAGAAAGCGCGGATCTAGACAAGGCAGTGGACGCGGCCGTGACGGCGAAGATGCGTGGCGCTGGTCAGGTGTGCATCGCGGCCAACCGCTTCATCGTCCATGACTCGCTGGCCAAGGATTTCACCGCGGCCGTGGTCAAGAAGGTCGAGGAGATGAAGATCGGCCCAGGCACGCAAGAGGACGTACAGGTCGGCGCGATGGTTAGCGAGAAGGAGCGCGACAAGGTTCGCGATCTGGTCGCCAACGCTGTCCAAGAAGGCGCCACGGTTGAGTTGGGTGGTGTGGAAGCGCTGGAGAAGTTCCCGGAAACGCACCCGGAGCTGGATCAGAACGGTTTCTGGTTCCCACCGACAGTGCTGACGAACGTCTCTCCGGATTCGGAGATTGCCAACACGGAGATCTTCGGTCCCGTCTTCGCTATCCAGACCTTCAGCACCACCGACAAGGCACTGCGCGTGGCCAATGACACCCCATTTGGCTTGGCCGGTTACGTCTGCGGTGAGAACCTCGCCGAGACCTTGTCCTTCGCGGAATCCATGGAGTGCGGCATGGTTGCGGTCAATCGTGGTCTTCTTTCCGACGCCGCCGCTCCCTTTGGTGGTGTCAAAAGCTCTGGTATTGGCCGTGAAGGCGGATTCGAGGGGCTGGGGGAGTACCTCGAGACTCAGTACATTTCCGTGGAGGGCTAGTAGCCACCGTTTCAGGTAAGGTTTTTAATTGACTTATCAACTATATCTCGCTGTGGGACGCGGCGAGTGACGAAAGGACAGGCATGAAGATCACCGCTATCGTCGGTTCTGTACGCAGGAACAGCGCTGGACATCAGATCGGCGAATGGGTCGCTGAACAGGCAGAATTCGCCACCAGTGAGCTCACCGATGTGCAGCTGGATGTCCAGTACCTCGAGGATTTTGACCTCCCGCCGGTCACCTCGGAGGTTGTGCCTATGGCGCAGAACAAGCAGTACGACGACGAGCGCGTGGCCCGTTGGTCTCAGGTGATTGATTCCTCCGATGCGTTCCTGTTCGTCACCCCCGAGTACAACCACAGCGTCCCCGGAACGTTCAAGAATGCCGTGGACCTGCTGGGTTCCGAGTGGGTCGGCAAGGTCGTAGGCTTCGTGGGATACGGCTTCACGATGGGCGCTCGCGCGGTGGAGCACTGGCGACAGATCGTCTCCAACTTTGAGATGCATGACGTGCGCAGCCAGGTGGGAATCGATCTGGCTACCGCCCTGGATTCCGATGGCAAGGTCGTGGTTCCTGAAGGCGCAAACGCGCAGCTAAAGGGCGTGGTGGAATCCATCGCGAGGGCTGCACAGAAGCTGTAAAACTAGCGTCCAAACAATTGGCTACTGAGCGGCCAGCTTAGAAACGGTCTCCTCATGTAGGAGGCCGTTTGTTGCGATTGCTGAGCCGCCGTGTGGTCCGTCAACGCCGGTGATGTCCGTGAAGCGCCCGCCGGCTTCCTCGACGATGGGTGCCAGTGCGGCCAAATCCCACAGGTTTACTTCCGGCTCTGCAGCGATATCGACTGCACCTTCGGCTACCAGCATGTAAGACCAGAAATCTCCGTATCCGCGCAGGCGCCACGCGCGGTCAGTTAGGGAGAGCAACTGCTCGCGCAAGCCGCGGTCTGCCCATCCGGACAGTGAGCTAATTGCCACTGAAGCATCTTCGATCTTGCCCACCTTGGACACTGACAGCTGACGAGGTGCGGCAGACGGTACCTGGCCGCCTACGGGAACCGCGGGAGTAGCGAAGCTGCGCCATGCGCCGGTGCCCTCAGCTGCCCACCAGCGGCGGGACAGGGCTGGTGCGCTGACCATGCCCAAAACCGGCTTGCCGTCTACCAGCAGACTGATCAACGTAGCCCACACGGGAACGCCACGAACAAAGTTCTTGGTGCCATCGATAGGGTCGATGACCCACTGACGGCCGGTCAGAGTGACGTCGCCACCAAATTCTTCCCCTAGAACGCTGTCCTCCGAGCGATGGGTGGAGAGCATGGACCGGATTTCTTTTTCCACCGCGGTATCGGCATCGCTGACGGGCGTGAGATCAGGCTTGGATTCCACTTGGAGGTCGGTCGCTTCGAACCTCGCCATGGTGATGGTGTCAGCGGCATCGGCGAGGGCGAGAGCCAGCGTGAGATCGTCGGCATAAGGCGAGATGGTGGGGGAGGACTGGGAATCCGTCATGCATCGAAGTGTAACCCGCGAACGCGGGCTAGGGGAAGTGGAAAACGGCGCATTTTCCCATTTCGCTGTGAAAGCAGTGAAAAATGTTACCTATGTGAGGCTCGCACGAACCGCTTCCACACAGTCCTTCGCACCCGCAATGGACCACTGCGTGCCGCCGGACTCCACTCGCACAGACGCGCCACCGGCCCCCTCGATCAGCGCTCGGCCCGGCAGCCAATCCCAAGAGGCGACGCTGCGTTGCATCCAGCAGCCGTGCCGACCCGAAGCCACCCCAGCCATGTCCACCGAGGCGCTGCCCAGCATGCGGACCGTAGCGAATTGCTGAGTCACGCCCGTCCACGCCGCGGTGACATCCTCGCGCTTCAGGTCCGTGGGGTGCAGGTAGGTGGCCAAGCAGGTTTCCTCCGGCGTTACCGCAGAGATCGTCACGGGCTTGCCATCCTCCGTGGTCGCAATGTTTGGACCCCCAAACCACGTCTGGCCCATGGCCGGACGGTGCACCGCGCCGAAGATCACGCGGGTCGGATCCTCCGGCTCGCCCTCCACCAGAGCCAGCGCGCTGCACCAGTAGTCCGAACCAGTAGAGAAGTTGTACGTGCCGTCCACCGGATCCACCACCCAGGTCCGTCCAGACGCAGAAGGTTTGCGGGTTCCCTCTTCGCCGAGAAGGCCGTCGCGAGGCCGAATCACGGTGAGGGCCTGACTGATGAACTTCTCCGCAGCATGATCAGCCGCAGTAACCACGTCAGACACGCTGGTCTTTTGCTCCGTAGTGAGGCCGGACTCGCGCATTCTCCACGCCAGTCGCCCTGCGTTGTACACCAGCGCCTGCGCGAGGTGCTCGTCCGCGTCATCCACGTGGGCCACGATGAACGTCTTGATGATCGCGTCCAGCATCTCCTCGGGGATTGGGGAGTTCGGTGAAGTCTGGGAAGAGGTTGAGGATTGTTGAGCCATGCATTCTATTGTGCATGCTGGCAGGTAGACTTGCGCATTATGCAACCGGAAGTTACTGCAGATCTGAAGGAACTGGACGGCACCCTCACCACCATCGAGAAGGTGCTGAACCTCGAAGACCTCGCGGATAGAGCGCGCGAGCTGGAGGACCAGGCTGCAGACCCCTCGCTGTGGAACGACCCGGATTATGCGCAGACCGTGACCAGCGAACTCTCGCGCGTGCAGGCCCAGCTCAAACGTGTCCGTGGGCTGCGCCAGCGCTTGGAAGATCTACCGGTGATGTATGACATGGCGGAGGAAGAGTCCGCGGATTCGCCGGAGGAGGCCAAGGAGGCCATCGCCCTGGCTGATGAGGAGCGTGGCGAGCTGCGCAAGGAAATCGAGTCGCTCGAGGTCACCACCATGCTCTCCGGCGAGTACGACCAGCGCGAGGCAGTGGTCAACATTCGCTCCGCTGCGGGTGGTGTGGACGCGGCAGACTTTGCCGAGATGTTGCTGCGCATGTACACGCGGTGGGCGGAAAAGGCAGGTCACAAGGTGGATCTGTATGACGTTTCCTATGCCGAGGAAGCCGGCATCAAGTCCGCAACCTTGGTGGTGCATGACGAGTACATGTACGGGACGTTGTCGGTGGAGCAGGGCACACACCGTCTGGTCCGTATCAGTCCGTTCGACAACCAAGGTCGACGCCAAACTTCATTCGCAGAAGTTGAAGTCCTCCCCGTGGTGGAGCAGACGGACCACATTGACATCGATGAAAACGATATCCGCGTGGATGTGTACCGATCTTCTGGCCCGGGTGGACAGTCCGTGAACACCACCGATTCCGCGGTGCGCCTGACGCACACTCCCACCGGCATCGTGGTGACGTGCCAGAACGAGAAGTCGCAGATTCAAAACAAGGCCTCTGCTATGCGCGTTCTGCAGGCCAAGCTGCTGGAGCGTAAGCGTCTGGAGGAGCGTGCGGAGATGGACGCGCTTAAGGGCGACGGCTCCAACTCTTGGGGTAATCAAATGCGTTCTTACGTGCTGCACCCGTACCAGATGGTCAAGGATTTGCGGACGAACTTTGAGGTCAACGACCCATCTAAGGTGCTCGATGGCGATCTGGACGGTTTCCTCGAGGCTGGTATCCGCTGGCGGATGGCGGAGCAGCAGGGATCCTAGCTGGTCGTGGTAGCTTTTGTTGCTGCGCGGAATAATCTGCGTGCCTGGTGCCTTGAACCTTGCACGTGGTCCTGTACCGGACCTCAAGAAAACTTATTTCACTGCAGGAGGAACTATGTCTCAATCGTCAGCCGCGCTATTTCAGCCGTTGGAACTTGGCCGTTATCAGCTGCATAACCGCGTGACCATGGCTGCGCTGACGCGTCAGCGCGCCGGGCGGTCCGGGATTCCCAACGATTTGCACGTGGAGTACTACTCACAGAGAGCTTCTGCAGGTTTGGTCGTCACCGAGGGTACGTTTCCTGCGGTGAGTTCTCGCGCATTCCCTGGCCAAGCAGGAATCGAAACTCAAGAGCAGCAGGATGGCTGGCAGAGGGTTGCCGAGCAGGTGCACCACAACAACGGTCTGATTTTCATGCAGATTATGCATGGTGGTCGGATGTCCCATCCTGACTTGCTGGGAGGCAAGCAGCCAGAGGCTCCCAGCGCGCTGGCTAGTGGGTCGGCTGTGCACACTTTCGAAGGGAAGGCCGAAGCGCCAGTTCCACGTGCGTTGGAGACGGAAGAGATCCCTCGTATCGTCGAAGAGTTCCGGGCCGCTGCACGCCGCGCGGTGGATGCTGGCATTGATGGTGTGGAAATCCACGGAGCCAACGGTTACTTGTTGCACGAGTTCCTCTCGCCTGGTTCCAACCACCGCACGGACGAGTTTGGTGGCAGCGTTGACAATCGAATTAAGCTGCCGGAAATGGTGATTCGCGCTGTTGCCGAGGAGATTGGCGCAGACCGAGTGGGCGTGCGATTTTCTCCCGAGCACAACGTGCAAGGCGTGCTGGAGACGGATCCTGAGGTCACGCGAGAGACTTACCTAGCTCTGCTGAATAACCTGGCTAAGCTGAACCTCGCATATGTCTCTGTTCTGCACAAGGATTCGACGAGCGGTGAGCTAATCGGGAAGATGGTGGAAGCTATCCGCTCCAACGGAACTACCAAGACTCTATTGAACACTGGCTTTGGCACAATTACGGACTTGGATGGGGCGGAGAAGCTGATGGACAGCGGCCGCGCCGATGCCGTATCCGTGGGTCGTCAGCTAATCGCCAACCCGGATTTGGTGCGCCGATGGAAGGACGGCCTGGAGCTTAATGAACCGAACGCGGAGACCTTCTATGGCGGTGGGGAAGTGGGCTACACGGACTACCCATTCGCCGACGAAAGCGTTTAGCAAATTTGGCGGAACGGAATTTTAGTAGAGTCGTTGAAGCTTAAGCGAGCATAAGCGTTACGAAGTTTTTGAACTCTTGGCCCCCAAGGACAGTTTCGGCATCGACTGGGGGTTTCAACGTCTAGGTTTCCAAGGAAGGCTAAGCGACTGCGGTCTCTGTCAGCATTGGACGAGCGAGTTGGCAGGCGATCCAGCTAGCGCGCACAAAGGCCCTCGGTAAGACACGCGTTGTGCCTTACCGAGGGCCTTTTCGCGGCCTAAATTGTGCGAACCTTAAGGGGTTAGGCCGTGGATGTAGCCGAAGCGGTGCTCGGTGGTGGAGACCGCCTGCTCGAGGAGCATGGGCAGCAACTCACGGCGTCCTTCAGCCAGAATGTCCTGATCCAGGATCACGCTGCCGGAATCAGCGGCGGCTTCGTAGAGCTCGTCCGGTGCCGAGCCCACCACTCGCACGCGGACGGACTGGGCGGTAGAAATCTCTTCAGCGAAGTCGGAATCGCTGATGATGCGCATGCTCTGTCCCAGCTCGCCGAAATCGGTGGACACGTCGTGATCAGCGGAAATGTCCAGGTCCGTGCCGGTGGCCGCGGCACCCAAGCGCAAGCGCAGGATGTCGCGAGGGTTGGCATCGGCGTGCACTCGAACACGGAGTGGCTCCAGCAATGGCTTGTAGCGGAACACGTTGGATTCCACGATCAGCGCCGTCTTATCATGTTCCACGCCGAACTCGGTCTGCATGGCGTAAGCATCGGATTCCGCCGCCTGGCGTAGCCATGCGTGATCTGCCCTGGACAGCGCAGGGGAGCCCAAGCCCAAGATCTCCCGGAGCATCTGCGTGATGTGGGTAGGCAGTGATGCGGAGACCAGCTGATTGAGATCGCCCTCGGTCCATCGACCCTGCTGGGAGACGTAGTTTGGACCGCCAGCCTTGGCACCATTGCCGATGCTGGAGTTCTTCCAACCGCCGAAGGACTGGCGGCGAACGATAGCGCCGGTGATGCCGCGCTCCACGTATGCGTTGCCCACCTCGACCTTCTCGCGCCATAGGGCGGTCTCGTCCACGTCGATGGTGTGGATGCCGCCGGTTAGGCCGAAGCCCGTGGAGTTCTGCCACTCAATGGCTTGTTCCAGGGTTTCGGCGTGCATGATGCCAGCCACAGGGCCGAAGCACTCGTGGGTGTGGAACCAGCTGCCGGGCTTGACGTTATCGCGCAGGCCAGGGGACCACAGGGTGCCTTCATCGTTGAGCTTTTCCGGCTTGACCAGCCACTTTTCGCCCTTTTCCAGCTTGGTAAGTCCGCGCATCAGTTTTTCACCTGGCTCGGCGATCACGCCGTTCATCCAGGTGGATATGTCGTAGCCCGGTCCCACCTTGATGGACTTCACAGCGTCCACCAGCTGGCCGACGAAGCGCTTGGACTCTCCGATGGAACCCACGGTGATGATCAATGATGCCGCGGAGCACTTCTGGCCCGCGTGACCGTACGCGGACTTGTAAATGTCCGCCACGGCCAAGTCAGGATCCGCCGCCGGGGTCACGATGATGGCGTTCTTGCCGGAGGTCTCTGCGTTGATGACCATCTCTGGCTTCCATCCGCGGAACAACTTCGCGGTTTCGGAAGCGCCGGTGAGGATCACGGATTCCACCTCAGGGTGGCTGATCAGGCGCTGGCCTGCATCTGCCTCGTCCGCGTTGACCAGCTGCAACTGATCTTCGGTGACTCCCGCTTCGCGCATGACATCCACGAAGACCTCAGCGATGCGCAGCACCTCAGGTGCAGGCTTAAGGATCACACAGCCGCCTGCTGCCAGTGCAGCCAGGCAACCGCCCACGGGAATAGCGATGGGGAAGTTCCACGGTGGGGTCACAACCACGGTCTTGTATGGCGTGAACATGCTGCTGCGCTGACGATCCAATTCGCGGGCGCACTCGGCGTAGTAGCGTGCGAAGTCGATGGCCTCGCTGACCTCGGGATCAGTCTCGGCGATGGTCTTACCGGCCTCGAATACGGCCGCCGAGATCAGGCGGGAACGGTTGTTGGCCAGGGCGTCTCCCACCTTGTCCAGTAGTTCAGCGCGTTCGTGCCCGGTCTTCTGAGACCAGGATTCGCCGGCTTGCTTGGTCCGCTCGACTATGGCGTCGATCTCCGAAGGATCGGTGACCAAACGAGACGTTGGCTCGCCGGGGTCGGAGGAGGGGTCCACGATCTGGCGCGCCCACGCGCGGTTGGCCGGCAACGTTGGGTCGGTGTCCGGCTCGTTGACGAAGTTGCCTTCGGTGGCCCCGCTACGGCAGCCGAGTTTCTGTTCTTCTTCCTCAAGGCGGTTTTGTTGCCGACGCCGACCTGCAAACGTATCCCAACGGTCGCGCACGGAATTGCGGAAACGCATTTCCTGGGACTCCATGGGGGACATGCCCGGTGTATCCGAATCAGAACTATCGTCGCTGAACAGGGCGTAGAGGAAGTTCTGCTTGGCGCCGTTCTCCTCGAGTCGGCGGACCAGGTAGCTCACGGCCACGTCGAAATTCTCCTTCTTCACCACGGGGGTGTACAGGATGACCTGGCCGGTGACCTCGCGCACGGCAGCAGCCTGCGCGGGAGCCATGCCCTGGAGCATTTCGATGTCTAGTTGTGATTCCACACCGCGAGCGACAGACAGTTCGTGAGCCAACCCCACGTCGTAGAGGTTGTGGCTGGCCACACCGATGCGCAGGCTATCTGCATGCTCGGGGCGCAACACCCAGTCCATGAGGCGGACGTAGTTGGCATCCACCTCGGCCTTGGTGAGGTAAGGAGCCTGCGGCCAGTCGTGCACCTCTGCGTCCACGCGCTCCATGGACAGGTTGGCGCCCTTGACCAGGCGGACCTTGATGGGCGCGCCACCGCGAGCAACGCGCTCCTTGGCGAACTCGGCCAAGTGCTGCAGGGCACCCAAGGTGTCTGGCAGGTAAGCCTGTAACACGATGCCGGCCTCCAGCTCGAGGAATTCTTCCTCGCCCAGCAGTTCGGTGAACAGCTTCAGCGTGAGCTCGAGATCCTTGTACTCCTCCATGTCCATGTTGATGAAGGGGTGCGGGTTGCGGTTCAGCGCTTGGCGGTACAGCGGGCGCAGGCGATCCTTCAGGCGCTCGGTGGAGCCATCGATATCCCAGTGGTTGAGCTGAGAGACCACGGCGGACGCCTTGACGGAGACGTAGTCCACCTTGGGGTTCTTCAGTAGATCCAGAATGTCATCGAGGCGACTCTGCGCCTCGGCCTCGCCCAGCACGGCCTCGCCCAGCAGGTTCAGGTTAAGGGTGAAGCCATCTTCCTTGGCCTTGTCCAGCATGTCGTCGAGCGCCTGAGATTCGGCATCGAGCACCAAGTGACCCACTGTTTGTCGGAGGTAGGTGCGGGCGATGGGCATGACGACGTTGGGCAGCAGGGGAGCGGCGATGGAACCGGCCGAGACGAGGAAAGTATCCAGTAGACCCATGAAGCCTGGGGTCTCTGACTTCTTGTTCAGTGGGCTGGCGATCTTGGCGAACTCGTGTGCTGCGACCTTGTCGTCTTCTGGGCGAGCCACGCGGTCGACGAATGCGAAGGTGAACTCCACGCCGTTCGGATCGTGAACCATGTCTGCCAGCTGCTGGGTGGACTTGGAAGTTTCCTCCACCTCCAGCCACTTTTCAGCGCGACGAATCGCCGCACCTACGGACGCTTCGACATCCTTCGAGAGGCGGTCAGTGTGTGGATCCAACGTTTCGGTAGGCACGGAACGGTCGGTGGCAACCGTGTGTGAATTGTTCTCTGAAGCAGACAAGGTCTGTCCTCACATTCTTTTTCGGTGCTTGAGAAAGCTCCGCTGGGTCGCAGGGGAGTGCTCAATGCGGATTGTTTTGTTGGTGAAGTACGGGTGAGTGAACCCGAAGAGTGGTTAGTGAGCTGCGTTAGCCGACGGGCGGGCGGTCACCGTCGAGGCGAACGAAGTGGTGAGCACCCGCGATGTCGATGGTTATTGGCCAGTAGGCCGAGTGGTGCGGGAGGGGGTTAATGGTGCCAGCATCTGGAGACAGCAATGCACCCCGCGCACAGCGTGCGGTGCGGGGTGCATTGCTCATCTAGCGCTCCTGGTGGGTGGTGGGCTGTGTCTGCCAAAGTGGCAGCGTGGCATATGTGGCCAGCCTACATATCACCTGAGATCCGGGCAGAAAGTTTTACATTTTCTGCAAATTCCTTCAAGGCTAAGCCGCTAGAATGTGCGTTTTCCGCCATGCGGCCAATAGATTCGATGCCTGTCTACTGCGGCAGCGTGTAATCCATCGGCGTTCCTGGACCCAACGGTAGGCCGGTGAACCACCACAGGCAGAAGAACAGGAACCAACCCACGAGCATGGCCACGGAGTAAGGAATGGCCAGTGACATTAGTGTGCCGATGCCGGACTTGCTGTAGTAGCGCTGCAAGAACGTCAACGCCAGAGCAAAGTACGGGCTCATCGGAGTGATGATGTTGGACGGCGAATCGCCGATGCGGAACAGCATCTGGGTGACTTCTGGGGACACGTTGACGTACATGAACATCGGCACCACCACGGGTGCCATCAGCGCCCACTGTGCCGAACCGGAGGTGATGAACAGGTTCACCACGGCCACCAGCAGAACAAAGGCGCCGAACATCACCAGTGGTGGGAGGTCCCAGCGCTGCAGCAGCTCGGCGCCGCGGATCGCAGTCCAGTTGCCCAGGTTGGACCACTGGAACCATGCGAGGAACTGGGAAACTGCGAAGAACAAGACCATCATTGGCAGCAAGGTCTTTAGTCCTCGAGCCATGAACTCCGGAATATCGCCTGGGGAATTGATGGTTCCGGCAATTACGCCGTAGACCAGTCCAAGGAAGAAGAATGCCAGGGTGATCGGTACGGCTACGTCCTTGATCAGTGGCGATTCCATGACCTCGCCACCTGGTCCCTGCAGAGGGGAGCCACTGAAGAACAGTAGCGCGAAGTAGGCTGCGAGCATGACGATGGATGCAATGCCCGTCCATACCAGCGCCTTAACCTCGCGGGGGCTAAGCTTCAGGCTCTCTTCGAGCTCTTCGTCGCTCTGTTCCTTGGATTGTTGCTTGTCAGATTCCGCGCCGTCGGAACTGTTCTCTGCCGTGTCGAACAGGTCATCGTCTTCGGAGTTGTTCGCGCCGGCCGCACGGTCAAAGCTGAGCTCTTCGTAGTTGATCTCATCGTGGTTGACCAGCTCGTGAGCCTTCTTGTTCATGTATAGCTCGGTGACCGCGGTGATGATCAGGGCTAGCACGATCGCGGAGAAGAAGACGAAGAAGTAATTGGCCAGCGGGGAAACCTCGTAGTCCGGCTCAACGATGCCCGCCGCCGTGGAGGAGATTCCTGCCAGGAGAACATCAGTGATGTTGAGCACCAGCGAAGAGTTGAAGCCTGCCGAGGATGCGGCAAAAGCCACCATGGCTCCCACGATGGGCGAGCGTCCCATCGCGCGGAAAGACATGGCTCCAAGCGGGATGAGAATCACGTACACGGCGTCGGAGGCAACAGAACCTGTTACACCTGCGAGGGCGACGGCGAACGTGAGGGTACGCGGGCCGACCTTGGCCACCATGGCGCGGATCACCGCGCTGATGAGGCCGGTTTGTTCGGCCACGGCCACACCCAGCATGACCACGATGATCAGGCCCAATGCGGGGAACGTTACGAAGTTCTCCACTGCATCGCCGACCATCATGCTGATGCCCTCGGTGGAAAGCAGGGACTTCACCAGGATCGGGTCGCCCGTGGCTGGGTCGGTGGCCTGCATGTTGAACAGGGTGCCGATCCACGAGGTCACGGCTACGAGTCCGCCAATGATCACGAACAGCCAGAAGGGATCCGGCAGCTTGTTGCCCAACTTTTCAACGAAGCCCAGGAAACCGGATGCGTTTTCCTGGTTATTCTGGCCGGCCTTTTTGGGGGTCTTGCTCTTGGCCTTGTTGTTGGCTGCGTGTTTTTTCGACGCCATGCCGGTGGCGGTGTCTGGATCTGTAGATGCCGAGCTACTCATGTCTGTTCGTGTCCTGTAGTTCCTCGAGGCGTCATGTGATGTGGCTCATTGAACCACACCGGAATGCATTTATGTGCACTGATCGCGAAATGCACCAAGTGCAACGTGAGTCACATTGGTTACAATAGTCACACTATTGTGGCTACACTGACGGGTTGTGATCACATTCGACAAAGTATCCAAGAGCTATCGGACGTCCACTCGTCCGGCGCTGGACGGTGTCTCCGTAGATATCGATAAGGGAGAGTTCGTCTTTCTCATCGGCCCGTCCGGTTCCGGTAAGTCCACGTTTCTGCAACTGATGCTCCGCGAAGAATCACTAGATTCCGGAGATCTTCACGTGGCTGACTTTCATGTCAACAAGCTGCGCGGACGCGAGGTGCCCAAGCTGCGGCAGCGCATCGGGTACGTCTTTCAAGATTTCCGCCTGCTGCCCAAGAAGAACGTCTTCGATAATGTCGCCTTCGCCCTCGAGGTGATCGGCAAGAAGCGCTCAGAGATCGAGCGCCTAGTGCCGGAAGCGCTCAAGACCGTGGGTCTGGAAGGCAAGGAGCGCCGCTTCCCGCACGAGCTGTCCGGTGGTGAACAGCAGCGCGTGGCCATCGCCCGCGCCTCCGTGAACCGCCCGCTGGTGCTGTTGGCCGATGAGCCCACCGGCAACCTGGATCCGGACACGAGCTCGGAGATCATGCTCCTGCTCAACCGCATCAACCAAAACGGCACCACCGTGGTGATGTCCACGCACGATAACGTCGCCGTGGACTCCATGCGTAAGCGTGTCATTGAGCTGTCTAAGGGTCGAGTCATCCGCGACGATGCGCGCGGCCTGTACGGAGTGGGGCGTTAGATATGCGATCAAATTTTGTTATCCGTGAAGCCTTCACAGGTTTGCGTCGGAACGCCACGATGACCATCGCGATGATCATCACCACTGCAATTTCCCTGGCGCTGCTGACCACCGGCCTGCTGCTCACGCAGATGACCGAGCGCACCAAGGACATCTACATCGACCGGATCGAGGTCATGGTGCAGCTGGATGATTCCATCTCTGCGCAAGACCAGGATTGCTCCTCGCCAAAGTGTGCAGAGCTGCTGAATAAGCTGCAGTCTGATGACACGGTCAAGTCCGTGAACTACCGCAACAAGCAGCAGTCCTATGACCGCTTCGTGGATCTTTTCAGGGATTCTGACCCGCGCTTGGTGGAGCAGACCAGCAAGGATGCCTTCCCGGCCGCGTTGCACGTGCACTTGGAAGATCCCACCGAAGACGAGGCAATCGACGGCATCCGTGATGCACCGGGTGTGCTGAACGTGGTGGACCAGGGCGATGACCTGCGCGCCGCGACGAACAAACTGGACGCGATCCGTAACGCCGCGTTCCTGGTGGCAGCGATCCAGGCCGTGGCTGCCGTGTTCCTGATTGTGAACATGGTCCAGATCACCGCGTTTAGCCGCCGCAACGAGATCTCCATCATGCGTATGGTGGGCGCTTCGCGCTGGTACACCCAGGCACCGTTCGTTTTGGAGGCAGTGGTCGCCGCCGTCATCGGTGCGCTACTGGCCTTGGGAGGCATGTTCGCTGGCAAGTTCCTGGTGGCAGATAACGCGCTGCGTTCGTTGTACGACGCCAACCTCATCGCTCGCATCACCACGGCCGATATCTGGCTGGCAGCACCGTTCATGGTGATCGTTGGCGTTCTGGTTGCCGCGGTAACTGCGCAGGTGACCTTACGTTGGTACGTGAAGAACTAAGCGCTGAGCTCTTCATCGCTTAGTTCTGCTGTGTGCAGTTCGCGCAGTGACGAGCATTTTCGATCCCCCCGCAGGTAGATGCTAGGATTCCTTGAATCATGGCGAAAAAGGCAGCACCGGTTGATTCCGGTAAATCGAAGGCAAAGTCCAAGAATAAGGGCAAGGACGGCTCCGGTAAGGGACCCGGCCCATTAGTCGTTGCCACTAATCGCAAGGCACGCCACGAGTACTCCATCATCGACACCTTCGAGTGTGGTGTGGTTCTAGTGGGAACTGAGGTCAAGGCCCTGCGGGAGGGCAAGGCGAGTTTGGTCGACGCCTACGCCACCATCGATGAAGGTGAAGTCTGGCTGCGTGGTTTGCACATTCCGGAGTACACCATGGGCCACTGGACCAACCACTCGCCGCGACGAGTCCGCAAGCTGTTGCTGCACCGCGGGGAGATCGATTCCCTTATGGGTAAGGTACGCGACGGCAACTCCACGTTGGTTCCGCTGCAGCTGTACTTCGTCAACGGCAAGTTGAAGGTGGAACTGGCGCTTGCCCGAGGCAAGCAGGATTACGACAAGCGCCAGGACATCAAGCGTCGCACGGAAGAGCGCGAAGTGACCCGCGAGCTGGGGCGTCGCATCAAGGGCATTAACGCTTAAGCACGCTTTACCGAATTCAGACTTTGGGATCATTCCCCCGCTGCACTACTACTGCTAGCGTGCAATTCTGACGCGCGGTCTGCGCGGTGGCAGTTTCATGTGGCTCAATTTCAGCGATGCGGGAGGTCTGGTTCATGGAGCGCTGGAGTGCCCAGCACGCCAAGGTGGGTTTGGTCGAGGTATTCGTTGGCACATTCGCTGAGCTGCGCGAAGTGGATCCGGATTTTCCTCAGAGCACGGTGGGAAAGCTTGCCGAAGATTTCGATGACGGGGCGGATGTTGAACAGGAGACGGAAGCAGCATCGTCAAACGTGAGCGCGTCGGATCGGGCGAGTGACCTAGAGAAGCTCAAGGCGAAGAACGCGGAGAAGCCCACGATCATCGGGAAAATATTGTTCACGATGAGCGAGGCGATGGAGGACCACCCCTACCTGGTGAAAGTTAATGACCAGGTCATCGCACGCCAAGATTCGCTCAAGGAGGTCAAGCTCGACCTCTCTCAAGAAGAGGACGAGCGCGGGAATAAGCGCTTCAAGAAGGGTGCCGTGGGAGCACGTGGATTCCATCGCGAGCTCGCCGTGGCGAAACCGTATCTGAAGCTTGAACCCGGAGTAATGAACTCCTTCCTGCGCCTGGCCACCATCGAAGCCGGTGGCGTGACCCTGGAGATGAATGCCCCACCCGGCTCCCGCGGTGCCAAGCGGTTGCAAGCCATAGAAGAAAGCCCATTCAAGCGCTGGTTCTATCCACTGCTCGCGGGGCTGGGGAAGGCCGGATGGGCTATCTTTGCCCTGGTTGCCCTGCCCCTACTGGGAAAGATCATCGAGCCCATCATCCGCTGGCTCGCGCAGTTCATCCCCGATTGGGACATCAACATCCCCTGGCCGCACATCAACTGGCCTCACATCGAGATCCCCTGGCCGGACATTAATGTGCCGAGCATTCCTTGGCCGGACTGGCAACTCCCACACTGGGACATGCCGTGGATTGTGGAATTGGCGCTCGAATATCCCAAAGTCTGGGTCCCCATTGTTCTTGGCATCGTCTTCGGTATCTCCTCCGTACGCAGAGGCAAGAGGTCCCGAGAAGCCAAGCTGAAAACAGAACGACAGCGGCTCGCCACAGCCATGCATGCTCGGATGCACCACATGGAAACGCAGGCTCAGCCCGCCGGCGTGCAGGAAGAATGCGCTGGTGAGGGGTAAGTGGCGTTAAAAAAAGAAAAAGAGTAACCTGAACCTTCCTGCTGGATGAACACGTTCCCACAGCAGGGATTGCATAAGGGGTCGATTTGGTTTCGACTTCGTGCATTGAGCCAGGGGAAGCGTGCCGGTGAAGGCGATCGACCACCGTGAGCGTCGACGCAACCCTATAAGCGCCGAGAACACTCAGCGCGACTACGCCCTCGCTGCCTAAGCAGCGACCGCGTGTCTGTCGGCCTAGGTTTGTCTCTGACCTAGCAACCGGCATCGACTAAAGAGACTTGCTGCACGGCCGGGTTGCTCGGGCCGTGCGGGACTTCTTAGAGCAACTGGGCTCATCATCCGGACTGGTTCGCAAGATCCGGAGGGCCGAGTAGAGATAACTGCGAACTGCGCACGGAGAAGCCCTGGCAAGGTCGCGAAGGACCCGGGTTCAATTCCCGGCGGCTCCACTTATCCCCCTCACTTGTTTATGCAGGTGAGGGGCTTTTTCTTAGAGTAAGTGCAAGAGTGGAAATCAGCACGTGCCCACATTTTGCCCACAATCGGCCTAGAACAACGCGGCACCCATAGCTACGGAAATGGAGTCCAGGTCATCGTCGAACAGGTGCCCGTACTGGTTGAGTGTCATCGCAGCGTCTTTGTGCCCTAGTTGCCGTTGGATCGTCTTCACATGCGCTCCGGATGAGATCATCAGTGAGGCGGCAGTATGCCGAAGCTCGTGAGCCGTCATCCTAGAGGGGAAGGTGTTGTCCTTCGCGTGGCACCGCGCGCACGCCTCGCTGAGCCAATGACCGGACTTTGGTGGCCTTAGCGAACCGCCGCGCCGCGGCGCTTCCCACAGCAGATCGTCCAACCCGCGCCCCTGTGCTTGTTGCTGAAGCATGGCCTCCACCTGAGGAGGAATGACGACGGTGCGCGCCTCGTGGCCTTTGAGGTCTGTCAGAACCGCGCTGTTGTTGTTCTTGGAATACGAGCGCGCGAGTCTCACGCGATTGTTGCCTAGTAGGTCTTTAGGCCGGAGCGCGGCCATTTCGCCCCACCGTGCGCCGGACGTGACGAGGAACCATACCACGGGCTGATACTGCTCTGGCACTTCTGCAACGAGGTCTTTCACCTGATCTTTGGTGAGATAGTTTTTCTCAATTGCAACGACCCTCGGAAGCCTAAGGGAGCTTCTGGCTGGGTTGGTGATGAGGTGCCGGTTCGTCACGGCAACGTCCAGGATCCCGGCGAGGACGCCGACAATATGGCGGATGCTCTTAGGGGATAGGGGAGCAGGTGCCTTATCTGGTGAAGCTAGCTTGTTGATCCACGCCTGGATTTCGCCCGTGGTGATCTTGTTGACTCTCCAGTGTGCCCACTGTGGTTCGACGTGGACGCGCCACAGGGATTCTTGCCGTGTTTGCCATGACGTGGATGTGTCGATGAGTGATGCTTTCCAGTGCTTTGCGAGGTCTCCAATGGTCACTGTTCCGGCGGTGGGGGCGATGTAGGAGCCGGTGAGCTTGTCTACCTCGACAGTGGCAGCGAAGGTTTTAGCGTCTCTGAGTGTGGTGAAGCCGCGCTTGTCTGTCTGTTTGCGGTCTGGGGTGCGGTAGCGGACGCGGTAGCGCTTCGCCCCATTCTTGAGTTGGTAGGGCTCAATCGTTGCCATTGGCTATCCCCAATTGAGCTTTTGCTTGGAAGCCTTTATCCAACGCCCTGCTGTAGCTGGCGGCAACTGCATTTTCTCCTGAATAAATTTTGCCGGTCGCTGGTGTGTTAGCTCGGCAAATTTGTAAAGCGTTTCGATTAGAGCCAGTGTCCGGGGATCTTTCGCGCCGATTGATGCCTGAGTGAGGATTTCTGAGTCGTTTGGTAACGCTTGCTTTCCGAATCGAGTGACGATTCTCTCTAGGTTGTCCCGAGTGTGTTCAGCGATCCGGACTCCG
Source organism: Corynebacterium dentalis (assembly GCF_900232865.1). GTDB lineage: Bacteria > Actinomycetota > Actinomycetes > Mycobacteriales > Mycobacteriaceae > Corynebacterium > Corynebacterium dentalis. Next base: position 73,283 of record NZ_OCTS01000007.1, read on the forward strand.
CGGAGTAGTTCGCTTGTGACCTCTTCTGTTCCTAGATTGTCGCGAAGCACCGATACAGAGGTCACTCCTATTTTCCCGCCTAGGTAGTCGTATTCCAGAAAGGTCTTGTATCCCGGCTGGGGTTGATCGGGGACTACTAAGCGAACAGGCATTCTTGCTTCAAATCCGCTCGAAAATCCTATGACCTGCGAGTTTGCTGCATATTCGAAGGCGCCTATCGTCATTCCTTCATTATCCATGATCGGTTCTCCTTTGACCTAAAAGAATCAGTAATGATTCCGTGTTGACATGACTCGATCATTGCTGGTACTGATTGTACGTGAGTGAGTCACTACTGACATCACTCGCTCATACAGGAAGGGAATGTTTCATGCTTCGCGTACTGACAGACGAAGATCTATGCGCTCGATATCCGGGGACGAATCGGCAGTCCTGGGCGCAACGCCGATATACGGGAAAGGCTCCTCGCTTCTTCAAGGTTGGACGGAAAGTTTTTTACCGGGTAGAGGACGTCCTCGAGTGGGAAGAAAACAATCTCCGAACCTCAACTTCGGAAGAGGGGATCACCGGGTGAAAAACGCCCTCGTCCTCGAAGAGATTCCCGGTTTTGGTCGCATCGCAGTCACAGATAGGGCTGACGTCGTTATCGGGACAACCAGGATGACTTTCAGGCAGTTCGAGCAATTCTCCATCCATCTCGACAAGGCCTACGACAAAGCCGCCACCATCTTCTATCGAAAAGGAGGTAACGAATGAAGCCGTTTAGTCGACACGTTGACCCACACGCCCTCGAAGCCCATCACCTGCTCGAACCCACCTCCCAGCCCGCCCACGACAAGGACTAACCATGACTGCCAAGCCCACCCTGGAAGAACTCGTCACCGCGTTCTCCAAGGCCTCCGAAGCCCAAACCGAGCTACTGCTCGAGCTCAGAGACGCCATCGACAACCAAGCCCTGTTCATCGGACTTGTCGTTGATCTGCTCAAAGCCCACATGGGTACTGAGAAAGCCGAGGCCGTACAAGAAGCGTTTTTCGACGGCTACAACGACTTCGTTGAAAACAAGGCTTTCGAAGACATCACCCGCAACTTCAACAAGGAGAACCCCAATGCCTAACCCAAATGAAAAAAGCCCGGCTGCGCCAACGACCGAGCAAGACGAGCACCTACCAAGTAACTCTAACAAGGAGACTACCAGCCCAATGGGACACCTTCACCTTTTCAACCGGGGGAAGTCCACCGGCATCCACCACCGCCACTATTGCGGTTCTACGGCACCCATCGACGAATCCATCACCTTTGTTGCCAGCCGCTCAGCCGCCGCCCGTTCCATCCAGCAGAACACCGGCCTTCAGATCTGCCACGACTGTGTTGAAGAACAGTCCGCTCAGGCACGTGCCAGGAAGCAGCAGCAGGAGCGTATGCAGCGCGCCAACGACCGAGCCATCCGCCGCGAAGAGCTCATGTACGACATTGTCGACGCCCACAAAACCGGAGCCGATACGACCAACCTGCTCGACCAACTCACGAACATCACCGACGTAGAGGGGGAGGACGAATGAGCTTCGACGCCCTGGACATCATCAGCGCCGCCATCGCCTCATTCCCCTTTGTCCTACTTGCCATCTGCCACATCTCTGAATGGAAGGCCAACCGCACCATGAACAACAACCGTCACTGCTCACGCTGCGGAAGACGAATGAGCCTGGGCAATGCCGACCAGTGGAATGAACAATTCGACGCCGGGCACCTCGTCGGCTTCGTCTGCGATACCTGCCTGACCTCTGCTGAACGGCGCCAGGCCGCGGCTAATGCAGCCGCCCTGACCTACAAGATCGGCAGCAAGTACTACCAACACACCGGCACACACCGGTTCTTCTGACCCCCTGCCCACCCTTCTATCCTCTTAAGGTTCCGCTGATTCATGGCTGCTACCGCCACCTCATTCGATCGCATTATCACCGCTGCGAAACATGAAGGTCTTGAAGTTCGCGTCTCTGATACCCACAAAGCCCAGATCCAAACACCAGGGCATGGGGACAGAGACCGCGGTACCTCAGTGACCTACATTCCGCACGAGCAAAAGACGCTGATCTATTCCTTCAACGATGACAACGTTGACCAACAGTCCAGTGTGACTGAATTTCTCGAGCACATCGGACTCACGGTTGGGGATCTATACGACGAGAATTACAGCCGCACGTACAACTACTCCGATGGCTTTTCCGTTGTGCGTTCTGCTCAGAAGACGTTCACTCAATGCTGTGCCCACGGTGTAGCGCCAAGCAAGTGCACTAAGGGATGCAAGGACAAGATCCGAGCACTCTACGGCGTCGAATCACTCAACCTTGACGGGATGGTGTTCATCACCGAAGGAGAAAAAGATGTCGACGCGATTCATGCGTCCTGGTCTCTACCCGCGGTCTCTCAGCACGGTGGCGCGAATGCTCGTCTGAACACTTCGGATTGGTCTGTTCTCGACTCTCGAGATGTGACTATCGTTGCAGACAATGATGACCCTGGTATCAAGCGTGCCCAGAAGCTCGCTATGCATCTCCAGAAGCTCGACAAGCCACCGGCTTCTATCTCTGTTGTTCGTGCTGCTGAAGGTAAAGACGCGGCAGACCATATCGTCACCGGCCATTCCCCTCAGGATTTTGTCACCGTTGGAGACACCGTTGCTCGCCGTCGCGTGAAACTAATCCAAGCCACACAGGTGAAGACGGAGAAAGTTTCGTGGCTGATTGACGAGTGGATCCCTGCAGGCATGCTCACCCTCTTGGCGGGGCGAGAAGGGTTGGGCAAATCAACGATCGCTTGTTCATGGGTCGCGGAGTTCAGCAAGAAGGGTATGAAGTGTGCCTATCTCAACTCTGAAGACTCTCGAGCGTTCACGGTCAAGCCTCGGCTCCAGGCGGCCGGCGCTGATCTGAACAACGTCTACTTCATTGACGTTGTGACCGAAACCGGCGCCGAAGGTCATCTTCGCCTGCCGTCGGATACTGAAATCTTGTTCTATGAGTTGGCATCCAAGGGCGTGAAGTTCGTCATTCTTGACGCTGCGAAGTCGTCAATGGATCCGAAGCTCGATGGGTATAAAGATGACCACGTGCGGCAGTTCCTCGAGCCGCTTGCGTCGTGTGCTGATCGTTACGGCATCACGATTGTGGGGCTGGCTCACTTCGGTAAGCAAGAGGGCAAGGACACGGGAAAGCTGCTCTTGGGTTCGATTGCATGGTCTCAGATCGCGCGAAGTGTGCTTGCCGTCGCATTGGACGATGCAGGGGAATTGGTGGTCTCAAACACCAAGGCGAACCTTGCGAGCAAGATTGTGAACCGCAAGGCGTCTATTGCCTCCACGCCGGTTCAAACTGATGACGGTGAGCTCACTCAGGTTGGCGTGATCCAGTGGGGTGAATTCACGGATGACAAAGCTAGCGACTTCCTAGAGCAAAAGCAGGAGGGAGAGTTCGACGAACGAAGCGAGATTGAAGCGGTTGTTGTGGACTACCTCATCAGTCAAGGCGGTAGCGCTCCAGCGAAGGATGTCCTGAAAGTCACCAATGCTGCTGGACTGTCAGACAACGCAGTGAAGAAGGCTCGTAAGAAGTTTGGCGTCTCCACGACCAAGGCGGGAATGGGTGCCGGATGGATGTGGACGATTGATATTCCATTCCCGAAGGTGCCCGAAGATTCCGAAGGTTCCCGCACATATATACGGGCATCTTCGGCACCTTCGGGGGAATCTTCGGGGCAAGGCAACGGCGATAGCGACCCGAATGATCCAGCTGCAGAGTACGGATTATGGCCTGAACCAACTAAGGCGGCCGGCGATGGTGATGGAAATGTGTACACAGACGCCCCTCGCAATAGCTCCGGACTTCCCGACGGTCGCTCGGTGATTCTCGAAGCGCTCAGCGACTCTCACGCGCTCAGCCAGGGCGCGATCATGCGACAGGTCAGAGAGGTCATAGGAAGTGGTGCTGATGTTCCAGACGAGCTCGACCGCATGAAGTCTGAAGGCCTGATTGCTGAGTCTTCGCCCGGCAAGTTCATCAAGAGGAAGGCCGCCTAATGGCCTCGTCTCACAAGCCACCCTTGCCCTCGCCGCATCAAGTCCGCGACCAATGGGACTTATCCCTCGATAACGTCACCCGCCTCATCGCCCGCATCCGTCCGCAACGCTTCGACGGCGCTCTATGCGCGGGCAAAGCCCCACTGTTCGATCTGGAGAAGACCACCACCGAGACCGATACCGAATACCAAGACCGCCTCACCTACATCCACCACCACTGCCACGCCTGCCCCATTCCGTCATGCAAGGAACGAAAGAAAATTAAGAAAATCTCCGTGAGTTCATAGAAAACGAGACATGATATAATCGAACTCAGGTTCCACCAAACCGCTAAAGACATGCCATTCCCTCAGGGAACCGCATGCGTAGCCGTTAAGTGTTAGACCGCTTGTTCGCCGCAAAAAGCCGCGTAGAGCATCAGCTCCGCCGCATTAACAGCCGCACAACGACAAGAGCGCAATTCGCATGCGCTAGAACCTCAAAATCCTAAGGATCACAATGGATCTAACCACCAAGCTGGCAGACCTCAAGGTCAAAACAGACCCAGCACAAGACGGCATGATCTCCGGATATGCCAGCACCTTCAACAACATAGATGCATACGGGGACACCATCGCCCCCGGAGCATTCAAAGAATCGCTCCAGAAGCATCTCCAGGACGGCACCAAAGTGCCCCTGCTCTTCGAACACGACCGCTCAATCACATCCCACATCGGAGAAATCACACAAGCGGAAGAAGATGAACAAGGCCTCCAAATCTCCGCTGTCATTGACACTGACTCAGAATCCGGTGTGAAAGCTCACAAGCTGGTGAAGGCCGGACGAATCCGGGGACTTTCAATCGGGTTCAACGCAACCGAAGTAGAACCCAGCGAGATCGACGGAACCCCAGTCAACAAGATCAACAAGATTGACCTCAAAGAGGTCTCACTTGTACTGAACCCAGCAGATTCCCAAGCGCTAGTCAATGGCACAAAAAGCGTTTCGGACTCGTCCCGGCTCGACTCGGTAGACGGACATGAACTGCTTACCGCTCTCGAAGGAAGCGACCCAGACACCTCCCTGTCCGAACTGGCACAACGCACGGTTGAAGCTGAAGCAATCGCCAAATTCCGGTCAGAGTTGTTGCGTGGCGACCTTACGGCCGCTCAAGAAGCTCGACGAGGGATCCACAAGTCCCTCATCCCGGAAGCTGAAGATCTCATCAAGACCATTGCCACAACCGCTTCAAACAATGATCGACGCCTAACGTCGCCCGAGCAGCGCGCTCTCCGCGCCGCTCAAAAGTTCATCTCCACAGCGAAGAAGAACGCAGAAGCAAACAAGATATTCGATCAAATCCGCCGTGCCAAAAGCGCGGGCGCATCTCATATGGAAGGCCATACCTTGGACACCAAATCTCAACTACCCGTCTCCCGCATCGGACACGAACGTGTTGCCGAAGCCACCGTCAAAGCCATGCGAGGAGGTGAACACGACGTCTGGAACCAAAAGGCAATCCCCGCCTCAGGAGACGTCCTCGTTCCTGCAATGACTTCCATCGAAATCCAGAAGTCTGAGGCGCCAGCACTGTCCATCTTGGAGCTCATCCCTCACGAACGAGTGGCAAGCCCTCAGTTCTCCTACCTTCGACAGACTGCACGCACCAACAACGCAGATGTTGTTGAAACAGGAGCAGTTAAGCCAACCTCGGACTACGGATTCGAGCGCGTCGACGCGGCACTCCAAGTCGTGGCGCACCTGTCTAAGGGCATCGACAAGTATCTCCTCAGCGACATTGCAGCGCTGAACTCTTTCCTCGCCTCGGAAATGACCGCAGGCGTCATGGAGCGAGTAGAAGGCCTGATCGTTGAAGCGCTCGAAACTGCAGGAGGAGCCAAGACCCAGGCCTTCGACACCGACGTCTTCGCTACCACTCGAAGCGGACTGACCCAGCTCCAGAGCTCAGGACTCAACCCCGCCGCATTCGTGTTGTCACCATCCGATTGGCAGTCAATCGAACTATCCAAGACATCAGGAAGTGGACAGTTCATCTTCGGCGCCACACCAGTGAATCAGATCGAACGTACCCTCTGGTCAGTGCCGACCGTGGTGTCCCATCGAGTACCTACCGGCGCGGGCTACCTCATCTCGCAGGAGTCCATCAAGCTCTACAGTGACGGCAATCTCGAAGCGGCATGGAACTCAAGTGGAGAAGACTTCTCTCGCAACCAGCTCACTTTCCGTGTGGAAGGCCGTTTCAAGCCAGTTGTGACTCGAGAATCCGGTGTGGTCAAGCTAGACCTTTCCGCCTAACGCTAACTCTGCTGGAAGTAGCTGAGCCCCCCCTTCTCTTGAGTGCTTCGCGCGCTCGAGGGGAGGGGCTTCTTAATTCACGAGCTTTGCCTGGAGGTCAAAGGAGAGTGGGGTTGCCCAGTCTCCCTCCCCGTGAGTCTAAGGGGGCTCGCGCGCGTTAAAGAGGCATGGCGTCAACTATGGCGTCTGAAGCCGCGCCAATTCTTGAGGTGGTACCGCCCCTGATCCTCCTTGGCTGCCTCGATTAGGCCTTCTCTCTCCCCGAGGATTCTCCAGATTCGTTCCCTGCCCACATTTTGCCCACACTTTCCCTTGATTCGGGGGAATTGAATCTTATCCACCGTGATCGAAATGGCAGGTAGATGCGACTTTCTGCTTCTCTGACCTGAGGGCAGGCCGGGTTCAATTCCCGGCGGCTCCACAGAAGGAAAAGTTCCCCTCACCTGTTTGTGCAGGTGAGGGGAATTTTTGACTCGAAGCAATGCTTGCGCGGGATGAGCGGGCGAAGCCGGGATTATTGCATCGTCGTGGGCCAGGTGTGCACAGGCTCGCCCGTTTCCTGCAGCTCGAGGTAGCGCCGAAGAACCTTGGCGATAGCTTCGCGTCGTTCCGGGGAGTCCGGGGTTGTCATCTCTCCGCCTGCTTGGCGTAGTGCCGCGATCTGCCAAGACGCGCCGTTCTGATGATTGCGCATGCGCCCTTCGATGATGCCCAGGTACTTGTCGATCAGTTCCGCATCCACATTTAGCGCTTCCAAGCCCTGACGAGCCTGATCCAGCAGGTACTCAGAAATCAGCTTGGTCACCGGAATGCGTCCCAGGGTGGGCCACACCATCTCCGCGTTCAGACCATCACGGGCTCCCGCGTTGAAGTTATCGTGAGCATCAGTAAATGGCAGGCGGGACCAAACAGGTCGAGCCTGGTTGCTCAAGTACTTCACTAGGCCGTAGTAGAAAGCAGCATCCGCAACGATATCCGCCGGGGTGGGCCCCGCGGGCAGCAGACGGTTTTCGATACGAATGTGCGGCTGATCCGTGCCCGGATCGTAGATCGGACGGTTCCAGCGCCATACCGTGCCGTTCTGCAAGTTCAGGTAATGCAACGCGGGGTTCTCGCCGTCCAGAATCGGCGTGCCCGCATCCGAGCGGTCCTCGGGCAAGAGTGGAGAGAAGTAGCGGACGTTTTCCTCAAACAAGTCGAACACACTGGTGATCCAGCGTTCGCCGAACCATACGCGAGGGCGCACGCCTTGGTTGACGAGCTCATTCGTGCGGGTATCGATGGCTTGATAGAACAGCGGCACGCGGGACTCGTGCCACAGCTGGTGACCAGCGAACAGGGGAGAGTTGGCACTAGCTGCCACCTGAATGCCGGCGATGGCCTGGGACGCATTCCATGCATCCGCAAACCGCTTCGGCGCCACCTGCAAGTGCAACTGCATCGAGGTGCAGGCGGATTCTGGAGCGATGTCCTCGAACTCGTGGAGGTAGTGCTCGTCTCGTGAAATGTCGATCCGCACCAGCTCGCCGCGTGCCTCGATCACGGAGTTGCTCAGTGCTCGGTAGCGGTTCTCGCGAGTCATCCATGCAGGGTCGGTGAGAAATTCCGTGGTTAACGAGGGGAGAGTGCCGATCATCGCGACGCTTGCGTCGGCCTTACTTGCAGCGTCCTTGACTGCATCCAACCGCGCGGTTAACTCGTCCTGCAGCTGGCTGAGACCAGTGCCGTTGATGGTGTGCGGGGGAAGGTTGAGCTCGACGTTGAACGAGCCAATTTCCGATTGGTACTCGTCGGACAGCTCGGCAAGAACGGCCTCGCTGCTGCGGCTCGGCTGCATCTGATCATCGACAAGGTTGAGCTCCAGCTCCAAGCCGATGGTGCCTTCGTCGATAAAATCTGCGGTCTGTAGGAGGCGATCGAAAACCTCGAGGTCTCCCATCAGGCGCTGGCGGTAACGCGTGCGCTGTTTTGGAGTGTAAGTGTCAGAGGAAACTGCATCGCCCATAAAGTTCAGAGTAGAGCAAAGTGGGGCGAATGATGTGGTGCAACTGTGCCATGAGCGGATCCGGCCGAGGTTCCTACCGAGACCACCGGTGACGTTCCTGCTGCTGAGTAATCCCCAACAACCCTAAATAAGGGGCACCGCACACACTGTGCGATGCCCTTCATTTTTGTCTTGGCGCTGCCACTAGCTCAGCCCAGGAACTAAACCAGCCCAGGAGCAAAACCTACGTACGCCAAGGATTCTTGGTCTCCACCAGGAATTGGTGAACGTCATCCGGGCGCGCCCGCAGCTTCGGGTCAAACGCCAGGTAAGCCTTGGTCTCGCGAACCACCAGGCCGGATAGCAGGATCAGGCCAATCAAGTTTGGTAGCGCCATCAGGCCGTTAGCCAAGTCCGCGAAAGTCCACGCCAGCTCCAGCTCGGTTGTGGCGCCCACGAACACCACGCAGGTAAAGATCATGCGGTAAGGAAGCGAAGCCCACGCGCCAAACGCACGCTCCGCGTTGCGCTCACCGTAGTAGGACCAACCCAAGATGGTGGAGAAGGCGAAAAACACCACGGATACGGAGACGATGGTTCCGCCCCATTGGCTGCCGATGCCAGTGCTAAACGCCGTGGCGGTCATCGTCCCCGCAGCTTCCTTGCCTTCTTCCCACGCGCCCGTGGTCACGATCACCAGACCAGTCATGCTGACCACGATGATCGTGTCGATGAAGGTCTGAGTCATGGACACCAGTCCCTGGCGGACCGGGTGCGTGGTCTTTGCCGCAGCAGCCGCAATAGCCGCCGAACCCATGCCGGACTCATTGGAGAAGATGCCGCGAGCCACGCCCATCTGCAGCGCCATGATGATGCCGGAGCCCAAGAAGCCACCCACTGCAGCGGTACCGCTAAAAGCATCGCTGAAGATCAAACCCAGTGCGGAGGGGATCTTGGAGACGTGGATACCTAGGACGATGAATCCACCGATCAAGTAGATGATGATCATCAGCGGCACGAAAGCACTGGTCACGCGCCCGATGGCCTGCACGCCACCCAGCAGAACTGCACCCACGAACACGAACATCACCACGCCACTGATCCACGGCTCGATGTTGAACGTGTCATGCAGGCCAGCAGACACGGCGTTGGCCTGCGTGAGGTTGCCGATGCCGAAGGAGGCGATGATGGCTGCGATGGTGAAGAACCACGCGAGGAACTTGCCGAAACCGCTCGACAGCCCGTTGGCCAAGTAGTACTGCGGACCACCATTGATATTGCCGCGGGAATCACGGGTGCGGAAGCGCACACCCAGGAATGCCTCGCTGTACTTCGAGGCCATGCCGGCCAGGCCCGTGATCCACATCCAGAACAAAGCGCCCGGTCCTCCCACACCAATCGCCGTGGCCACGCCCACGATGTTGCCCACACCCACGGTGGCAGCGAGAGCGGTGGTCAGAGCCTGGTACTGGGAGATGTCACCCTCGCCGCCGTCGTCGTTGCGGTCGATCAGACCGTGGCGAAGAGCAACCGCGAGATAGCGGAATTGGATACCGGCCAAGCGAATAGTGAGGAACAGCCCGGTGCCCAGCAACAGCGGAATGAGTAGGAACGGACCCCACACAATCGAGTCGATAGCGCTGAGCTTCTCATTGAGGCTTTCAGCAAATGAAACGTCAGTCATGGGAAAAACGTACTAGGAAAATCTCACCTCGAGAACCTATTTGGACAACTTCCCCGTGGTTTCTCGATCAAGGGGGTGGAAAAGGGGAGGTGGTTGGCGTCGAGAAAACAACACCACATCAACGCACGCATTTGGGGGAGAGTGCCCGCGACACCCGCCGCAAACTAGGGCAGGCTGGAGACATACCCACAACAAAGGAGCACGTCATGCACCCACGCGCCGGGCAGCCTGCCCTCCCAGAAGACCTCACAGACATCCCCGCCCTCCTAGCGGCGTACAAAGGCATCCAGCCGGATCTCACGGATGCGGGCCAGCGAGTCTCCTTTGGTACCTCGGGTCACCGTGGCAGTTCTTTCGATGGTGCGTTTAATGAGGCGCATATTTTGGCGATGACGCAAGCAATCGTCGATTATCGCCGCGAACAGGGCATTAATGGCCCTCTGTTCATCGGCAGGGATCCACACGCGCTGTCCGAACCTGCTCATGCCACCGCACTGGAGGTGCTGGCCGGCAACGGTGTGCGCACTTTTGTGGATGCCGAGGATGGCTTTGTACCCACCCCGGCGATCTCCTTTGCGATTCTGGAACACAACAAGCGGCTGCCGGGTGGACCGGAGGGAACGGACCAGGGGCGCGCGGATGGCATCGTGATCACGCCGTCGCACAACCCGCCACGCGATGGCGGATTTAAGTACAACCCGCCCACGGGTGGACCTGCGGATACAGACGTGACCTCGTGGATCGCGGACAAGGCGAATGCCTACCTGGATACGGGGCTGGAGGGCGTGCAACGGGCAGATTCTGCTGGCTCCGGTGTTGGTGCTGGCTCCGAAGAGGCCGAGTGCATCGAGAAGTTTGACTTCCTCAATACCTATGTGAACGCTCTTCCGGAGGTCATCGACATCGACGCGATCCGGGGGGCGGGCGTGCGTATCGGTGCCGATCCGATGGGCGGTGCTTCTGTGGCGTATTGGGCGCGCATCGCCGAGGTGCACAACCTGGACCTGACGGTGGTCAATGACCAGGTGGACCCCGCTTTTGGCTTCATGACTTTGGATTCGGACGGCAAGATCCGCATGGACTGCTCTTCTCCTTCGGCTATGGCGAGCTTGGTCAGCGCGGTGGCGGGGCACGGGGCCAGCTCGTACGACATCGCCACGGGTAACGACGCAGACTCTGACCGCCACGGCATCGTCACCCCGGATGCCGGCTTGATGAACCCGAACCACTACCTGGCTGTGGCTGTGGACTACTTGTTCTCGCACCGCGAGCAGTGGCCGGCAGAAGCAGCTGTGGGCAAGACTCTGGTCAGCTCCACGATGATCGACCGCGTGGTGGACGGCCTGGGGCGCACGCTCAACGAGGTGCCGGTGGGATTCAAGTGGTTCGTGCCCGGGCTGGTCAACGGCAGCGTGGGCTTCGGTGGTGAGGAATCCGCCGGGGCATCCTTCCTGCGCAGGGACGGCACGGTGTGGTCTACCGATAAGGACGGCATTATCGCGGACTTGTTGGCCGCGGAGATCCTCGCGGTGACGGGCAAGACTCCATCCCAGCGATACGCGGAGCTGGAGGAGAAGTACGGTGCGCCGGTTTACTCCCGCATCGATGCGCCTGCGGATCGCGAGCAGCGCGAGACGCTGAAGAAGCTCTCCGCTGCTGATGTGACGGCCGAGGAACTGGCAGGTGAACCCATCACTGCCATTCTCACGGAGGCACCAAGTAACGGTGCTGCCATCGGCGGCCTGAAGGTAACCACGGACAATGCGTGGTTCGCGGCTCGCCCATCGGGCACCGAGGACAAGTACAAGATTTACGCGGAGTCCTTCAAGGGCAAAGAACATTTGCAACGCGTGCTTGAGGAAGCTCAGGCTGTGATTGACCAAGTGATGGCCTAACAGTTTGCTGGCAATTGGGCTCTGACCGGGGAAGTCATTGGAGACAAGGCCCCTTCAAGGGTTAGGGTTGATTCATTATCATGCGCGTCGCGCGCAAAATCGTGCGCGAGCGGTGCACGTTGCTGACAACTCCTGAAAGGATTCACGTCTGTGAGCCAGAAGATCAAAGCCCCAAACTCTAAAGGTGGAAGTGGCTTTTTATGGATTATCGTCGCGATTCTCGCGATTGCCGCAGTAGTAGTTTTCCTGGTGGTGCGTAACAACACCGGTGGGGATCAGCTGGCAGCTGAGATGCCGCAGGAAGATGTGAACTTCACTGTGGCGCGCGAGGGTAACTCCGTGGTGTTGGCTTCCCAGGACCTGAAGGAGGACGCTCCCGTGGTGGAGATCTTCGAGGACTTCAGCTGCCCTCACTGTGCTGAGCTGGCGGAAGCGGATCACGAGGATTCTCTGCAGGCTCTGAACGAGGGCAAGGTCAAGATCAAGTTCAACTTCCTGAACTTCTTGGACGGCGAGGCCACCGGTTCTTCTACCCGCGGTGCGGCTGTGGCCCTGGCAGTTGCTGAGACTGGCAATGCGAAGGCTTTTTGGAACGCTCACAGCGAGTTCCTGACTAACCAGACTGAGGTTGCCCGCAAGTGGGATTACGAGGAGTTTGGTCAGGCTCTGCAGGCGTACGACCTGGACCAGTCTGTGATTGATTCCATCTCCAGTGGTGAGGTTCAGGATGCCGTGCTTCCCGTGGTCAAGGCCAACGCCGATGACCTGACCGAGCGCGAAGGCTCCGTATCTTCTCCGTTGGTTTACGCAGACGGCAAGCGGGTAGAGCTGAAGAAGGGATCGGACAACAAGGTGCAGTCCTGGGTTCCGGACGTGGTGAAGTAGCCTCTGTGAATTCCTGACGTTGAGGTGCCCAGTCGCAGTGAGGCGGCTGGGTTTCTTTTTGCCCGACGCCATGCTCCCCACAACCCCTTGCGAACTGGCGATTTGTTTGGCTGCAAGCTGTTCGGGTAGCTTTAAGGACGTTCAATTCGCAGTTGAGATTCGGGTCTTTGGGCTTGATAATCAGCCGAAATGTACGGGGCTATGGCGCAGCTGGTAGCGCACCACACTGGCAGTGTGGGGGTCAGGGGTTCGAGTCCCCTTAGCTCCACGGAAAGAATTTCAACCCGGTCTTTTGACCGGGTTTTCTCTTGTTTTGATGCGGGGCTGGGGAAGCGTAAATTTCCGGGGGATTGAAACCGGTGTTGGTGCAGCTAGGTGCTCAAACTTTGCTATCGCCAAGCAATGGCATCGATATAGTGACCGCGGGGGAACCATAATGGGTGTTGCTACCTCTGAGGGTATTGGTGTGGTGTGCGCCGAGAATGTGAGCAGTTGGGAAACGAGGCTCGGTTGGTCAGAGGCGAAGATGAGGCACTAGGTATGGCTACCTGCGTTCTACAAATCGATATCGCAGGGGAAAAACACTTTCATTGTGTGGTCTCGCCATGTGGAATGTGCCATCCCGGCGTTCGGAGGGCGCCAGGTTCAGCAAGGCGATAGGTACTTCAAGGTGGAAGTGCTCAGCCAACCGGAGTCTGCGGGTCATGACCTCATGGTCTTGAACCGACAGCAGATCAGTGACGACATCGTTGATTGTGAGGGTGCAGGCATCGAGGGGATCAACGAGGATCGCTCAGGCGCCAACGGGGGTAATTTTCGGTGGTTTCGCAACAGTGTAAAAATGGTGGTGAGCGCATGTATAAATCACAAAACGTTATACGCAGGCGGGGTTGATTTTCCGGCGCGTGTAACTAATGCCAGACGCGAACGATTGTCTACGTGAAGGCGCCGACACCAAAACATTGTCCCCGCGGCGCCGCTAACTGAAAGGATTATCTCATGATCGAGATCTTCGCTACTTTTGCATCCACCATCGTCTCCCTGCTCTCCGGCGGCATCACCGGCTTCGTCGAGGCTGTTGCTGGTCTGTTCAACTAAGACGAGCCTGACCTGACGTTTTAAGTTCTAAACGTCTAAACCCGGCCGCTACGGCGGCCGGGTTTTTTATGCCTTTTTTGCACCTCATGAGAGTGATTTTTGCTTGGCAGTGCAGCGGTTCAAAGGCTAGGAATTTTCAATTTTGCAATGGTGGAGGTTGTTGAACTGAGGTTCCCAATTTGCCGCGAAGGGTTTGCCTTAGGGGGCTGTTCGAGCGCGCAGGGGATTGCTCAACCTGTTTGATGCTTGCGATGTAGTTATTATAAAGTTTCACTCCAGTGCATATCTCCCCGTGCTGAACCAGGATTGGCGGGGGTATCTATAGATGTGCGGGGTGGCGCCGGAAACGACAGGTGGGGCTCACTGAGGGAAGAGAACATGCGTTTTGGGGCGGGGTAGTTTCTCCCCCCGGTGTAACTAAGTGGGGAGCCTGACGATTGTTTAAGTAACGGCGCCGAAAACAACACCCACTGTCCCCAAGGCGCCACCAAGAGAGAGGATCTGTCATGATCGACATTTTTGCAACCTTCCTGAGCACCCTGGTTGGCCTGGTTTCCGGAGGCCTCACCGGCTTCGTCTCGGCTGTCGCTGGCTTGTTTGTCTAAGCCTCGAAAAATCCCAGCATTCATGGGATAGAAAGACCCCGCCCTTGGAGGCGGGGTTTTTCAGTGTCATAAGGTGAATTCGAGGAAACGTTAGTTAAGAATTGGTCTCACGTTTGCGGTGCATGAATGCCCGAGGCAAAGTTTCCTTTCGTTTAAAACTTGGAAATAGATTTTGCGAAACCTCTGGATGCGACATTAGTTCTCAGTATTGGGAGCTGATTGGTAAGTGTCTCAACCCATGATGGCGCCGATACTTGTGCCAGTCCCTCGTGAAATGGCAGCTGCCACCGTTGACCCTTTGCTAGGCAGCTTGGTTCTGCAGGATCATCCGGCTGCTTTGGTTACGGCTCACAGCGTGACCTAGTTGCCCAGCGAGTGCTTGGTCTCCAACCACCACTGGTCATCAGGGGTGGCGGGCAGCGCGCGCTTGTGCCTACTGCGGAACCAGAGGTCTTCGATGCGCTGCGCGGATTCCTTCGGCACGTCATCTCCGTTGTGTGTGCTCTGCAGGTAGCCGTCGATATCGCGGTAGGTCACGCCGAGCGCCTGTTCATCCGCCAGCGCCGGACGGTCCTCCTCCAGATCCGCGGTGGGCACCTTCTTCCACGTGGATTCCGGCGCGCCCAGGTACTCCAGAATGGCCGCACCCTGGTTCTTCGTCAGACCGGCCAAGGGAACGAGGTCCGCCGCACCATCGCCGTGCTTCGTATAGAAACCCGTCACTGCCTCAGCTGCGTGATCCGTGCCGACGACAAGCCCACCGACTTCCCCGGCAATGGCGTACTGTGCCACCATGCGCTGTCGAGCCTTGATGTTTCCCTTGTTGAAGTCTGAGACTTCCTCAATATCCATTGCCAGGGTCACCGCCGCTGCTGCCGCGTCAGTAGCTTCCTTGATGTTGACCACCACGGACTGCGAAGGCTCGATGAACTTCAGCGCAATCTGTGCATCGTCTTCGTCAGCCTGCACGCCATAGGGGAGGCGTACCGCGATAAAGCGGTAGCGAGTGTCAATGGCAGTGTTCGCTACGGCGGGGGAGACGGAGGTGGCGTCGGTCTCAGAGGAATTTAGACGTTCCACCGCAAGCTGGCAGAGACGACCAGCCAGAGTGGAATCTTGCCCTCCCGAAATGCCCAGCACCAAGGCGCGGGCGCCGGTGGATTTGAGGTAATCCGCGATGAAGGAGATGCGGCGTTCGGCCTCGTCGGCGGGGTCGATGGACGGCTGCGCGCCGAGTTCATTGATAATGCGGTTGTGCAGGGAAGTCATGGTTTGATGGTAGCGCGATGCGCGGTTGTAGTGCTGGGGTCAGCAAGCATTTGGTTCAAGGGCGGAATGTGGGTAAACTCAACCCTTGTGTTTGTGCCCGGTGCGTGGAAGGTGCCACCGGGTCGCTGGAAACTGACGGTGTAACTGCTCCGTTGACCAGCTAAAAAGTCGCCGATGAAGAAAGGAGCGCCCGATGAAGGTTCGTAAGTCGCTTCGGTCGCTAAAGAACAAGCCGGGTGCCCAGGTTGTGCGTCGCCACGGTAAGGTCTTCGTGATCAACAAGAAGGACCCACGTTTCAAGGCTCGTCAGGGCTAAGACCCTCGTGCCCGCGTAGGTTCCTACGCTCACTGAGCCCCTCGTCACATTCTGTGTGGCGAGGGGTTTGGCGTATGTGGGGAAAGTTTCTCGCGATAGGATGAATTGAGACCACGCGTCTTAAATTGCCTCGATTGTTGCCTCTAGGGAGTGCCCGCCATGAAGACTATGCCCGCCAGTAGAGCTTTTGGAATCGCCATGTTGGTACTGGCGACGATCGGGCTGGGGTTCTCCACACTGATTATGTACGACAAGATCCAGCTGATGCTGGATGCCAGCTTCAGCCCCGCCTGCACGCTCAACGAGGTGATTTCTTGTACGGATGTGATGCAGTCGGATCAAGCCTCGGCGTTTGGTTTTCCTAATCCCTTCCTGGGGATGATCGGGTTTCCCGTGGTGATGACTCTCGGCGTGTTGATTGCTAGTGGCGTGACGCTGCCACGATGGATCTGGTACTCCACGGCTGCGGGGTTGGGGCTCGGCGTGCTGTTCGTGCACTACCTGGCTTATGCGGCGATTTACGAGATCGTGGCTTTGTGTCCGTACTGCATGGTGGTGTGGTCCGTGATGCTCCCGCTGTTCGTCATGACGGTGGCACACATCATCAGCCAGGGCCGAAAAAGGCGTGACGGCGCGTCTGCTGCCGGGGTTGTGATGCCTGCGACGGTGATTCTGGTGGCGTGGTATCTGGGCTTTATTGCTGTAATCCTGGAGCAGTTCGCCTTCTAGAGTTTTTTGGGGCCCCTGAACTGCGCTGTCTCATACGGTGGGCAACGCACGGGCAACGCGGTTGAAATTACAAGAATGTTTTTTTTAGCGACCAATATCTAGTGGCAGGGTTTTCGACCACCTGCAGGTTCGCTCCTTAAAACCACTATATGTAGTGCTTACATGCATGCAACTGCCCAAAATATTGTGTTTTTTCGGGTTGTGTCACAGCGGTGTGATGTGTAATCTCAGACAAGTCACGCGGACATAGGAGCTCACCGCTAACAGCCCTAGCGCCCGCGTCTGAACCGCCACACTTCATCCGGCGAAACGCCGGATCTTCCCAAGGAGCAGCAGAATGATCACCCTTTACACCAAACCAGCTTGCGTTCAGTGCACCGCTACCAAGCGCGCTCTCGATAAGGCCGGCTTGGAGTACACCATGGTGGACATCAGCCTGGATGATGACGCGCGCGATTACGTCATGGCCATGGGTCACCTGCAGGCACCTGTTGTGGTTGCCGGCGAGGACAACTGGTCGGGCTACCGCCCAGACCGCATCCGCGAGCTTTCTTCTGCAGCTGCGTAACTAGCTCGCACCGCGCTACAAAAGTGCGGGCGGCGGCACACCACGTTGCCGCATCTTTCGCGCTAATTTACAGCGCTCTTTCCAGTCGGTATCTCTGCTCAATCCGGCTGGCTTTTCTTATGGTCGCTTAAAGGAATGTCTCATGGCTTTGCGCTCGCTGATGGCGGATACCGCCCCGCTGAAGCACGATGATTTCCGCCATCTCTGGCTAGCTAACATCGTCACTGTCATCGGCGCACAGCTCAACATCCTCGCCGTTCCCGCCCAGATTTACGCCGTCACTGGCAGCTCCGGTTATGTCGGTTTGTCCGGCTTGTTCGGCCTCGTGCCGCTCGTCATTTTTGGCCTCTATGGCGGCGCACTCGCGGATGCGATGGATAGGCGCATCCTTCTGCATATCACCACCATCGGCATGATCGTCTCCGCCGCTGGGTTCTGGGCACAGGCCGCAATGGGTCTAAACAACGTGTGGCTCATCCTGAGCCTGTTCGCTGTGCAGCAGGCCTTCTTCGCGATCAACCAGCCCACCCGCACCGCGATCATCCCCAAGCTGGTGGGCAAGGAGAACATCGCCGCGGCCGTCAGCCTCAACATGACGGTTATGCAGCTCGGCGCGATCGTGGGACCCCTCGTCGGCGGCGCGTTGATCCCCGTACTGGGCTTTTCCTGGCTCTACTTCCTGGATTTCCTCGCTCTGTTCGCCACCCTGTGGGCCGTGCACCGTCTGCCTTCGTTGCGCCCTGATTCCTCTTCTTCCGACGCCACCACTCAGCGCCCCGGCTTCCGCTCCGTAGCCGAAGGTTTCGCATTCCTGCTGACCCAGCCGATTATTCTCATGACTTTTGTCGTGGATCTGATCGCGATGATCTTCGGCTCCCCGCGCGCACTGATTCCGCAGATGTCCCACGTGGACTTCGGCGAAGGCACAGACGGCGGACTCATGTACGCCCTGCTGTTCGCAGCACTGCCCATCGGTGCTGTGCTGGGCGGCGTGTTCTCCGGGCGCGTCACCGCCATCGCACGGCGCGGGTTGGGCGTGACGTTGGCGATCCTGGTGTGGGGCGCCGCCATCGTGGTGATGGGACTGGCGGTGTCCCAGGCCGACGGCACAATCGGCCTATGGGCGTGGATCGCGTTCCTCGCCTTCGCCGTGGGTGGCACCGCAGACATGTTCAGCGCCGTCCTGCGCTCCACCATGCTGCAAGAGGGAGTCACGGATTCCATGCGCGGCCGCTTGCAAGGAGTGTTCATCGTTGTGGTGGTAGGTGGCCCACGCTTGGCAGACATCGTCCACGGCGCGGCGGGCACGCGTTTCAGCGCGGGCACGGTCACCGCAGCCGGGGGAGTGCTGGTGATCATCGGCACGCTCATCGCCGTAGCCCTCGTACCGCGCTTTCTCACGTGGACACCAGATCAGCCCATTGCTGCAGACGATGGGGAGAGTGCAGATATTGACGAGTTTGGCGTCGAAAAGGAAAGGACGTAGAACAACCATGTTGGTGACATATTTCTCCTCCACCTCGCTCAACACCCACCGATTCGTCCAAAAACTAGACGTGGAATCCCGCCGGATCCCACTGCGAAAGTCCGAAGGCGAACTGGTGGTAGACCAGCCCCACGTGCTGATCGTCCCCACCTACGGCGGAGGAGCGGGCATGACCGGTGATTACAGCCGGCCCGTACCTAAACAAGTGATCAAATTCCTCAACAACGAGCAGAACCGCTCACTATTGCGGGGAGTTGTCGCCTCGGGCAACCTCAACTTCGGACCAGATTTCTGCAAGGCTGGAGACATCGTGGCGGCCAAATGTGGGGTGCCATACCTCTACAGATTTGAGCTCATGGGCACCGACCACGACGTTCGTCGAGTTCAAGAGGGGCTCGAAGAATTTGAGCGCACGTTAAGGCACAACGGGCGATGGGAATCCGTAGCATGACATAGGTATGCCATCGGGGCCACGCGCACACCGCGCTCGCTAACACGGACACAAAAAGACAGCACCCGCCAGCCACCCACGTGGTGACCAGGCAAGAAAACAATCAGGAAAGAGCAAGGCCGATGACCAGCACGACCGAACTTGGCAAGAACGTGGCAGAGCCCGTTAGCCAGGCAGATCAACTAGACTTCCACGCCCTCAACGCGATGCTGAACCTGTACGACGATCAGGGCAACATCCAGTTTGATAAGGACCGCGAGGCGGCCAACCAGTTCTTCCTTCAGCACGTCAACCAGAACACGGTCTACTTCCACGACCTGGAAGAAAAGATCGACTACCTGCTGGAAAACAAGTACTACGACCCAGCAGTGCTGGAGAAGTACGATTTCGCCTTCATTAAGTCCCTGTTCAAGCGCGCCTACGCCAAGAAGTTCCGCTTCCAGAGCTTCCTCGGTGCGTACAAGTACTACACCTCGTACACCCTGAAGACCTTCGATGGCCGCCGTTACCTGGAGCGCTTTGAAGATCGTGTGTCCATGGTGGCACTGGGACTGGCCGACGGCGACCGCACGCTGGCTGAGGCCCTGGTGGACGAGGTCATGGACGGACGCTTCCAGCCCGCCACCCCGACCTTCCTCAATATCGGCAAGGCCCAGCGCGGTGAGCCCGTGTCCTGCTTCCTGCTGCGTATCGAAGACAACATGGAATCCATCGGCCGTTCCATCAACTCCGCGCTGCAGCTGTCCAAGCGCGGCGGTGGTGTGGCGCTGCTGCTGAGCAACGTGCGTGAGCACGGCGCGCCGATCAAGCACATCGAAAATCAGTCCTCCGGCGTGATCCCCGTGATGAAGCTGCTGGAAGATGCCTTCAGCTACGCCAATCAGCTGGGTGCGCGCCAGGGTGCAGGTGCTGTCTATTTGCACGCCCACCACCCGGACATCCTGCGTTTCCTGGATACCAAGCGCGAGAATGCGGATGAGAAGATCCGCATCAAGACGCTTTCTCTGGGCGTGGTTATTCCGGACATCACCTTTGAACTGGCCCGCCGTAACGACGACATGTACCTGTTCTCCCCATACGACGTAGAGCGCATCTACGGCAAGCCTTTCGCGGACGTTTCCGTGACCGAGCACTACGACGAGATGGTGGAAGACCCACGCATCTCCAAGAAGAAGATCAACGCGCGTCAGTTCTTCCAGACGCTCGCCGAGATCCAGTTCGAGTCCGGTTACCCGTACATCATGTTCGAGGACACCGTGAACCGCGCGAACCCCATCGAGGGGCGCATCACGCACTCCAACCTGTGCTCCGAGATCCTGCAGGTCTCTACCCCGTCCGTATTCAATGACGACCTCACCTACGACACCGTGGGCGACGACATCTCCTGCAACCTGGGCTCCATGAATATCGCCCGCGCGATGGATTCCGAGGACTTCTCCCGCACCATCGATACCGCCATCCGTGGATTGACCGCCGTGGCAGACCAGACGAGCATCGATTCCGTGCCGTCCATTCGCCAGGGCAATGACAACTCTCACGCCATCGGCCTGGGCCAGATGAACCTGCACGGCTACCTGGGACGCGAGCACATTCACTACGGCTCCGAAGAGGCGCTGGACTTCACCAACGTGTACTTCGCCGCCGTGATGTTCGAGGCCATCAAGTCCTCCAACGCCATCGCTAAGGAACGCGGCGAGAAGTTCAACGGCTTCGAAAACTCCGAGTACGCCACTGGCGAGTTCTTCGACCGCTACAACGTGGAGGAATTCCAGCCCACCACGCAGCGGGTCAAGGAACTGTTTGACAACTCCTCCGTGCAGATCCCTACCCAGAAGGAATGGGACGAGCTGCGCGCATCCGTGCAGGAGCACGGCCTCTACAACCGGAACCTGCAGGCCGTTCCTCCCACAGGATCGATCTCCTACATCAACAACTCGACCTCCTCGATTCACCCGATCGCCTCCCGCATTGAAATCCGCAAGGAAGGCAAGATCGGCCGCGTGTACTACCCAGCGCCGTACATGACGAACGACAACCTCGAGTACTACGAGGATGCCTACGAGATCGGCTACGAAAAGATCATCGACACATACGCGGTGGCAACTAAGTACGTGGACCAGGGACTGTCCCTGACCCTGTTCTTCAAGGACACCGCCACTACCCGCGATATCAACCGTGCGCAGATCTACGCATGGCGCAAGGGCATCAAGACCATCTACTACATCCGTCTGCGCCAGACCGCGCTGATGGGTACTGAAGTTGAGGGTTGCGTGAGCTGCATGCTGTAACGGCAGCTAAAAGGCCGGGCCCGGAAGTTTTCTTCCGGACCCGGCCTTTTTAATGGGGTGGTTAGTGTGCGGTGCACTACTTGTGGTGAAGAGCTTCAGAGCATTGCAGCTCTGAAGCAGTTTTTTTTACTCTGGGTCGCGCTGTCCCAGCTCACCATCGATGCGCAGCAGACCAGCGCCATCGTTGCCGACCAGCTTGATGCGCTCGATGATCTCCTCGACAGAAGCCTCTTCTTCGATCTGCTCGGAGAGGAACCAGTTCAGCACGGAGCGAGAATCGATATCGCCGACCTGATCAGCAGTGCGGACCAGCTCGCGGATCATCTCAGAGACCTTGCGCTCGTGAGACAGTGAGTGCTCGAAAGCCTCCAGTGCGGATCCTACCTTCAGCTCAGGAACGTCGATCTCCTTGAGCAGGACGCGCTCGCCGCGATCCAGCAGGTGATCCGCGAACTTCTGTGCGTGCTCACGCTCTTCAGCAGCCTGGGCGAACATCCAGTCGCGCATGCCGACAAGGCTCAGCTGATCCAGCTCGTAAGCCAGCTGGGTGTAAATCAACGCTGCCT
The DNA here is from genome assembly GCF_900232865.1 of Corynebacterium dentalis. Classification (GTDB taxonomy): domain Bacteria; phylum Actinomycetota; class Actinomycetes; order Mycobacteriales; family Mycobacteriaceae; genus Corynebacterium; species Corynebacterium dentalis. The sequence goes on from NZ_OCTS01000007.1 coordinate 95,477, forward strand.
GGTGCTCAGCGTTTACTTGGTGGTTCAGTTGCTCGGAAAACTTCTCGTTGATAGCCATGCCATGAAGTTTAAGAGCAAAATTCCAGCTGCGCTAGGATTACTAGCCTTGCCTAATGAAAGGTAAGGCAAGGATAGGCGCGATCAATTAATGGAAATATAACCAACCGGAGTGGGTAGAAAAAGCTGGTGAGGGAGGGGTTTGGCGTCGGGCAGCAAAGAGGTGACGGACAGCATAGGTGACGCCCTAGACCAACAGGTAACATGGCTCCCAGTGCCTGAACAGGCTGCAATGCCATGAAGGTAAATTACACAAAATAAGTACTTCAACTGCGCAAACCGTCAAGATTTAGCGCGGTAGAAAATAAGGGGTTTTTCAATGAGCGATCATGCTCCGAAGTCGCCTGCGCACCACGAGGTTGGCAGCCCAGTATCAGCCATCAACTGGAACGCCATCACCGATGACAAGGACCTCGAGGTCTGGGATCGGTTGACCGCCAACTTCTGGCTGCCAGAAAAGGTGCCGCTGTCCAATGACGTGCAGAGCTGGCACACGCTCAACGACATCGAACGACAGACCACGATGCGCGTGTTCACCGGCCTGACCATGCTGGACACCATCCAAGGCACCGTGGGCGCGGTCAAGCTCATTGAAGACTCGCAGACCATGCACGAGGAAGCCGTGTTCACCAATATCTCCTTCATGGAGAGCGTGCACGCGAAGTCCTATTCTTCCATCTTCATGACGCTGGCCAGTACCCCGGAGATCAACGACGCATTCCGCTGGTCCGAGGAAAACGACAAGCTGCAGAAGAAGGCAGACATCATCCTCGGCTTCTACGAGGGCAACGATCCGCTCAAGCGCAAGATTGCCTCCGTGCTGCTGGAAAGCTTCCTGTTCTACTCCGGCTTCTATCTGCCGATGTACTGGTCCTCCCACGCGAAGCTGACTAACACGGCAGACATCATCCGCTTGATCATCCGTGATGAGTCCGTGCACGGTTACTACATCGGCTACAAGTACCAGCGTGCGCTCGAGCAGGAGACCCCAGAGCGCCAGCAGGAGCTCAAGGATCACACCTTCGAGCTGATGTTTGACCTCTACGACAACGAAGCCCAGTACACCGAGGACCTCTACGACGACTTGGGATGGTCTGAGGACGTCAAGCGCTTCCTGCGCTACAACGCGAACAAGGCTCTGAACAACCTGGGTTACGAAGGGCTGTTCCCAGCCGAAGAGACCCGCGTTTCCCCGGCGATCCTGTCCGCGCTGAACCCTGGTGGCGACGAAAACCACGACTTCTTCTCCGGCTCCGGCTCTTCCTACGTGATCGGCAAGGCGGAAAATACGACTGACGACGACTGGGCTTTTTAAGCACCCCCAAAAAGAACAAAACATTCACACAGGCCGCTGCCAGACTATTGAAATCTGCTGCCAGCCATTACGATGAAGATGTTCCTGCCCTCAGAAGGACATGCGTGACGATCAATGCCCTCTGAGCAGCAGAGAAAAAAAATTGATGATGTGCAAGACGAGTACATCATTGCGTAGTCAGGAGGAACCAATGACCGCAGTAGCGCCACGGGAGACCCACGAGGTCGCTCCGAGCCGCCCGGCGCCGCTCAACGAGCAAGGTCGACGGGGCAGCAAAGCATGGCTGATGCTGACCACGACCGACCACAAGCAGCTGGGCATCATGTACATGATGATGTCCTTCAGCTTCTTCATGATCGGTGGCCTGATGGCCCTGCTCATGCGCCTCGAGCTGTTTAAGCCAGGACTTCAGTTCCTGTCTAACGAGCAGTTCAACCAGCTGTTCACCATGCACGGCACCATCATGCTGCTGCTGTACGGATCCCCGATGGTGTTCGGCTTCGCTAACTACGTGATGCCGCTGCAGATCGGTGCCCCAGACGTGGCGTTCCCACGTCTGAACGCATTCGGCTTCTGGCTGACCACCGCCGGTGGTGTCATCATGCTGACCGGCTTCCTCACCCCAGGTGGTGCGGCTGACTTCGGCTGGACCATGTACCAGCCGCTGGCTAACGCCATTAACTCCCCAGGTGTGGGTTCTGACCTCTGGATCCTCGGCGTGGGTGTCGGCGGCGTGGGTACCATTGCCTCTGCAGTCAACATGATCACCACCATCCTGTGTCTGCGTGCACCGGGTATGACCATGTTCCGCATGCCGATCTTCACCTGGAACATCCTGGTGACCTCCCTGCTGGTTCTGCTCATCTTCCCACTGCTGACCGCAGCTGCCCTGGGCGTGTACTACGACCGCAAGCTCGGTGGCCACATCTTCGACAGCGCCAACGGCGGCGCCATCCTGTGGCAGCACCTGTTCTGGTTCTTCGGACACCCTGAGGTTTACATCTTGGCTCTGCCATTCTTCGGCATTGTCTCCGAGATCTTCCCAGTGTTCTCCCGGAAGCCAATGTTCGGCTACGTGGGTCTGGTCTTCGCAACGCTGTCCATCGCTGCACTGTCCATGGCCGTGTGGGCTCACCACATGTTCGTGACCGGCGCCGTGATGCTTCCATTCTTCGCGTTCATGACCTATCTGATCGCCGTGCCAACCGGCATGAAGTTCTTCAACTGGCTGGGCACCATGTGGAAGGGTCGCTTGACCTTCGAGACTCCGATGATCTTCTCCATCGGCTTCTTCGCTACCTTCCTCTTCGGTGGTCTGACCGGTGTCATGCTGGCTTCCCCAGCGCTGGACTTCCACGTCTCTGACACCTACTTCGTGGTGGCTCACTTCCACTACACCCTGTTCGGTACCGTGACCTTCGCATCCTTCGCCGGAATCTACTTCTGGTTCCCGAAGATGACCGGCCGCATGCTGGACGAGAAGTTGGGCAAGCTGCACTTCTGGCTGACCACGATCGGCTTCCACACCACGTTCCTGATCCAGCACTGGGTTGGTAACAAGGGCATGCCACGCCGCTACGCGGACTACCTGCCAACGGATGGCTTCACCATCTACAACCAGGTATCCACCATCGGTACCTTGATCCTGGCAATCTCCGTGCTGCCATTCCTCTGGAACGTGTTCAAGTCCTACCGCTACGGCGAGGTTGTCACCGTGGACGATCCATGGGGCTACGGCAACTCCCTGGAGTGGGCAACGTCTTGCCCTCCTCCACGCCACAACTTCACCTCCATGCCACGTATCCGCTCCGAGCGCCCAGCGTTCGAGCTGCACTACCCACACATGGTCAAGCGCATGCGCGACGAAGCTCACGTGGGACGCCACTTCTAAGCAGCACCTGCTTCCGGCGCGCACGAAAGTACACAACTGCAGTGCACTGCTTGTGAGCTAGCAAGACAAAAGCCACACCCTAACTACGCAGGGTGTGGCTTCTGCTATGACGTAACCTAGTCAGAGATTGATAATTGCTTCCGGCGGACACAACGCGCCACACATAAGCACAGACAAAGAACCTAGGGACAATGACTTCTGACACAAGCCCCGTATCCAACCCACACGCTGACTCGCAATTCGAAGGCACCGTGACTGACACCCTCGAAGACGGACTCGTGCCGGCACTACTGACCGTCACCGGCCCGGACCGCCCCGGCGTGACCGCAGCGTTCTTTAGCATCCTGTCTGACTTCCAGGTGCAGCTGCTGGATATTGAGCAGTCCGTCTTCCGCGGCAATCTGTCCTTGGCTGCGCTGGCCGGCGTGGGGAAACAAGACCTCGATTCACTGCGCGACGGCATGCAGGCCACGCTGAGTTCCTATGGCATGGGCGTGCAGGTGCAAGCGGACCGAGACCTGGAATCGACCCGTCCACGCTCTACCCACGTCATGGTGGTGATTGGGCAGCCGGTGACCGCGGCGCACATCTCGCAGATCGGACAGACGCTCGCGGATTACGGTGCCAACATTGATTCGATTCATGGCATCGCCGATTACCCAGTCACCGGGTTGGAGCTGGAGCTGACCGTGGCCAATGCGTCTCCCGGGGGCGGTGTGCCTCTTCGTAAGGCTCTGGCGGAGCTCACCGGCGAGATTGGCGTGGACATCGCCATCGAGCGCGGCGGATTGGCGCGGCGTGCGAAGCGTTTGATTTGTTTCGACGTGGACTCCACTCTGATTCAGCACGAGGTCATCGAAATGCTGGCCGCGTACGCAGGGAAGGAAGCGGAGGTTGCCGAGGTCACCGAGCGCGCGATGCGCGGCGAGCTGGACTTCTCGGAATCCCTCCACGAGCGCGTGAAGGCTCTGGCCGGACTGGATGCCTCCGTGGTGGACAACGTGGCGCGCGATATCAAGCTCACCCCAGGTGCACGCACCACAATCCGCACGTTGAAGCGGTTGGGTTACAAGACGGGCGTGGTGTCTGGCGGGTTCATCCAAGTGATTGAGCCGCTGGCGCGGGAGCTGGAGCTGGACTTCGCACGAGCCAACACCTTGGAGATCAAGGAGGGCAAGCTCACGGGACGGGTCATCGGCCCGGTTATTGACCGTCGTGCCAAGGCGGAGTCATTGAAGGAGTTCGCGTGGTCCAATGGCATTCAGCTGTCCCAGACCGTGGCCGTGGGCGATGGCGCCAACGATATTGACATGCTCTCCACGGCCGGCTTGGGTATTGCCTTCAACGCCAAGCCTGCTCTGCGTGAGGTGGCGGACGCTGCAGTGAACCACCCGTTCCTCGACCAAGTGCTGTTCCTGTTGGGAATCTCGCGCCATGAGATCGAGGACGCGGACCTGCGCGACGGTACTTACCGTCGCGTTCCGCTGGAGGACTAGCGTTCGGTTTCGCGTTTCTTTAATTCTCGACGCAATATCTTGCCGGTCGCAGACTTAGGGATCTGGTCCAAGAATTCCAATTCCCGGATCTTCTTGTATGGGGCAACACGATCGGCCACGTGTGCCATGATCGCGTTCTTTTCCTCTTCGGTGGCCTCCACTCCGGGCTGAAGAACCACGAAGCCCTTAGGGATCTCCTCGCCCTCGCGCTGTACGCCGATGGCGGCGGAATCTGCGACGTTGTGGTGGGTGAGCAGGGCGGCTTCTAGCTCGGCTGGCGGAACCTGGTAGCCCTTGTACTTGATCAGTTCCTTGAGGCGGTCCACGATGAACACGTGGCCTTGCGCGTTTTGCACGGCCAGATCGCCGGTGCGCAGCCATCCGTCATCCGTGAGGGTGGCTGCGGTTTCTTCGGGGCGGTTGAGGTAGCCGCGCATGACCTGTGGCCCTTGGATCCACAGTTCGCCGACTTCAGAGAGCTCCTCGCCAGCTGGCAGATCGATTTCCTCCAGCGTCTCCGGATCCATCAGTTTGTGCGAGGTATTGGGCACTGCCTCGCCGATGGCGCCGCGGTCATACTCTGGCTTGATGTTGATGTGCGTCATCGGAGAGGTTTCCGTCATGCCGTAGCCCTGCTGCATGTGCACGCCCAAGCGCTCTTCCACCGCAGCTGCGAGGTCCGCGTTCAGGCTGGCAGCGCCGGAAAACAGCGCGCGTAGCGAGGAGAGGTCGTAGTTGTCCACGGCCGGGTGCTTGGCTAGCAGCACCGCGATGGGCGGGGCAATGAAGGAGAACGTGACGTTGAAGCGCTGGTGAGCGCGCAAGAAGCTGTCAATCTCGAAGCGCGGCAGCGTGACCAGCGTGGCTCCTGTAGCCAGGGCGAGGTTGACTAGCGCCGTGAGTCCATAGATGTGGAAGAACGGCAGCACGCCGAAGACCACATCGTCCTTCTTCACCAAGCCCATGGATTTGGCCTGCATGACATTCATCGCCAAGTTCTCATGAGTTAGCTGGACTCCCTTGGGCAAAGCAGTAGTGCCAGACGAATAGGGGAGTGCGGCCAGGTGAGACGCGCTGTTGATCTTGACTTTAGGAGCGGTGCGGCGCTCGGCGAACCACTGTTGCAGCCCGTTGTTGGCGTCGAGAAAAATAACCTGCTCCACACCGACCTTTTTGGCGGCGTTGGCGGACGTCTCACCGAGGGCAGCGACGGTGAGCAACATGGACGCGCCACTGTCCTCGAGTTGGGCGGCGATGGAATCTTCGGTGGCCAGCAGGGACACGGGGCTCAGTACAGCGCCGAGTCGCCACACAGCGTGCGCGGCGACGATGAAGCCCACGGAATTGGGGCAGTGTAGCGCCACCACATCGCCGGGTTGAACGCCCAGGTGGTACAGGCCTCCGGCGGCGGATTCGGTGTGAGTCCGCAGCTCGGCGTAGGTGGTTTCGGTGCCGTCGGCCACATCGATGATTGCTACCTTGTCCTCTAGTTCGGAATCGATATCACCGTAGAGGAGGTCGAAAAGTCCGAGTTGTGGGGACTCGATATCCGTTTGAGAGCTGGCGATTGGCATATGGTTCTCCTTGGTTGGGATCCGTGAAGCCCCAATCATAGTTTGTTTCTGAAGGCAAATAGTCGCAATGCGATAAATGGGCCTCGCGGTCACGTGGCGAGGGGTGAAAGTTCGTTTTTTCGAGTCGACGCCAAGCTCCAACAAGCGCGAGCATTACAAAAATATTTCTACATTTAGAACTAGCATCGTTGCTAGAGGGCGTAGCTCAAGGTGCTAGCATGATGAACCGTGAGGACAACGTGGACCGTACTGCTAAGGGATATCGCCCGCCTATTGAGGGTGCCTCAGGTATGGGTGATCCTCATCGGCGTGATGGTTACCCCGGCTTTGTACTCTTGGTTTAACGTTGCGGCCTTCTGGGATCCTTACGAGAATGTAGAAAACATTCAGGTGGCGGTTGTTAATGAGGACACGGGGGATACCTCTTCTCTGACTGGTCCGCTGGATGTGGGCGGCCAACTTGAGGACAACCTCAAGGAGAATGACCAGCTGGGATGGGCGTTCATGGATGCCCAGGAGGCCGACGAGGCCTTGCGTAAAGGCGATGTTTACGCCTCCATCACCATTCCTCCCTCGTTCACCGCTGATATTCTCGGCATTTTCGAGGGCAAGTACTCGGAACCTGAACTGAAGTATCAGGTCAACGAAAAGATCTCCGCGATCTCTCCCAAGATCACGGACACGGGCGCAAACAGCCTGGATGCCGTCATCAATTCGGTGGTCAAGGAAAAGGTCGCTGACGCGGTGACCAAGGAGCTCAAGAAGCAGGGCGGTCGCCTGGAAGATCATTTGGATAGCGCGCAAGGCAATGCGATCGATGCCTTTGATGAGACCTCACGGACGCTGGATAATGCCAGCAATGAGCTGGCTGGGGTGCAGCAGAAGATAGCTGATGCGGACCCGACTATCGTCGCGGCTCAAGATACCTTGCGTTCGGTTGATACCTCCCTGGATACGGCGCAGCAGTCTTTATCAGAAGTTCAATCGATCATGACGGACGTGCAAGGTGAGATCTCTACATTCGCCACGGAGACTTCCGGCGCCTTCGTGGATGGCACGGGTGCATTGGCTGATGGAACGGCATCTGCGAACTCGGCGGTGGCCTCAGTCGCCGGAGAGCTGGAACGAGCAAACTCCACTGTGGGAACCGCACGCCGTGATGCCTCAGATGCTCTGAGACAGGGCGAGCGGACAGTGGAACAGCTGCAGGGAATGCTGCGTGCCACGGCGCTGGCCCCGGGTGCTACGCAGCCATTGCAGGACGCTCTCAACGGTTTGGAGGAGCGTAACGCGGAAAACCGGGCCATCTTGGATGACCTTGATGCACTGGGTACCAATACTTCCGAATCGCTGACGGCTCTGAATGATGCCAGCGATGCGCTGGAACAAGCTACCGGACAAGCCAATGATTCCGCTGAAGCGTTGCACAAAGCCACGGGAGAGACGCTGCCTAAAGTCCAAGCGGCCATCACCCGATTGAACAACACTGCCGGCGGGTTTTCCGGCGCGATTGGTGCTACCCGAAACCAGATCGGAAGCTCGATCACGCTCCTGGATGGAGTGCGTGAGCAGTTGGGAAAAACCAGCAATGTGCTGGGCACTTTTGGGAGCGAACTCGAGGAGACGGCCGATGGTCTGAACACCGCGAAGATGGATGTGGCGGCTTTGAAGTTCGCCGAAGATGGCAGCTTGCTGGATACCGTGACATCTTTAGATTCCGTGGGAATTTCCCGCTTCCTCGCCTCACCTGCTGAGATCAACAGCCACGCTGTCTACCCCGTGAGCTCCTATGGCTCCGGTATGGCGGCTCTGTTTACCAACCTGTCGCTGTGGATCGGCGCCTTCATGTTGACGATCATCTTCCGCGTGGAGGTGGATAGGGAAGGCCTCAGGAGGCTGTCTGTCAGGCAGGCCTTGAGCGGGCGATTGGCTTTGCTCGGCATATTTGCTTTTTGTCAGGCTGTGATCGTATCGATCGGTAACCTCATCATTGGCGTGCAAACCGTAAACCCGTTGGTCTTTATCGGCACGGCGGTGTTCATCGGTATTAGCTACGTCACGATCGTCTATAGCTTGGTCGCTACCTTGGGGCACTTAGGCCGAGGAATCGTAGTGGTGCTTGCTTTCCTACAGATCACGGGGGCCTCGGGATTGTATCCGATTGAAATGACGCCAGACTTCTTCCAACTGATCCACCCGCTATTGCCGATTACGTACGGTGTGGATGCGCTGCGTGAAACCATTGGCGGCTTTTATGGCACCTTCTACTGGAAGTCCGTGGGAGTCTTGGGATTCATGGCGCTGATGGCCTACGTGGTGGGAGTCCTGCTGAAGCGCGGACTCGCCAATGTGATGCGCTTGGTCAACGAACAGCTGGACAGGGGCGAGCTAATCGTTAGCGACCGAGTGGAAGTTGCGGGGCATGGATATCGCCTGCGCGATGTGCTCATCGCCGTGCGCGATCAGGATGCTTTCCGCGATACGCTCGACCATCGATGGAAGACGTTACGCACAAACTACTCGTTCTTGCTGCGTTTAGTGGCAATCGTGGGACTCGTTGGCAGCGTGGTGATCGCGCTGTTGGCACAGTTCCTCCGAGATCACAGCGACATCCTATTTGGATTGCTGTGCGTATGGTTCTTCCTGATCATTGCCTTTGTGGCCGGATTGGAGTACGTCAAGCAAAGCTACCGGCACGCTTACACCCTGTCTGAATTGCCGTCGAAGGAGCTACGAGACGAACTCTCTTCAACGATGTCTGCCAGCTCAATGCCAAGAGAGTCCAACGAACCAAAATCCACCCTCACCGCGAGTAGCCACGGCGAATCCCGTCAGGATTCCACGAACGACGGCCAAGGTAGCCCATCATGATGAGCGCGCGAAGAATCTTCACACAGGATATTTGGTCCATTAGACACAACACCATGACCGCTCTAGTGGTGTTTGGCCTAGTCATTATCCCGATGCTATTTTCCGTGTTCAATGTTCTGGCCAGCTGGGATCCGTTCTCGCGCACGGACGAGCTGAAGATCGCGGTTGCAAGCACCGACGAGGGATACAAGAGCGATCTGGCTGCGCTGGATGTCAACGTAGGTGACCAGGTTCTGGCACAGCTGAGCCGGAACCATCAGATCGATTGGGTCATCACGAGCAAGGACGAGGCCATTGAGGGAACTAAATCTGGTGAATACTACGCCTCGATCGTCCTGCCGCCAGACTTCAGTACTTCACTGCTGAACTTCTATGTCACGGGTACCGAGTCCACAAAGCTGGACCTGTATACCAACCAGAAGAAGAATGCCCTGTCCACGGTCATCACTTCTCAGGGCGCTGACGGTGTAATCAACCAGATCAATGCGAACTTCACTAAGACGGTGAGCGCGGTTGGTCTCGGTGTGGTTTCTTCGCTGGACGATTACCTCAATGAGGCCGATACTCAAGCCGCCCTCGAACGCATTCAATCCCGCGTGGGAAACGTGAGCGTGCGGCTACATTCCGGAGCCCAGACCGTGCGCTCCTTCGCGGATCTTTTGGACACGTCCCGGCCACTGATTCAGAGCGCGGGCGATATCGCGTCTGCGGCGGGTGCGCAGTTCGATGATTCCAATACGAGCATCGGCGGTGCCACTGAGGATGCCTCCGGATTGGAAGCGACAGTTGGCGGCGCCTCGGATTCGGTCGAGGCCTCGCTGAATGCGACGTCGAATAGCTATGACCTCGTGGGGCAGCGCCTAGATGCGCTGTTCGAGAACGTGGACAGTACCGGGAACTCCGCTGCGGACACCTTTGATTCCATCGCGCAGCGAGTGCAGACACAGACTGACGGTCTGCAGAAGTTGCGAGATACCCTTGACCAGACGGTTGTGCAGCCCACCCCAGCTCAGGCACAGCCCGATATCGAGCGAGCGCTGGCTGGTCTGGATGCTGCCATCGGACGCAGCCAGGACCTGCACGATCGCTTGACTCAGACCAGTAGCGATATCCGTGCAGGGGGCGCATCGGCGCAAGAATCCAGCCAAGGCGTGCGTGATGCGATCGAGAGGGCGCGCAACGCCGTGGAGAATGCCCGCAATTCGTACAACACGAATCTCCGCCCTCAGCTCCAGCAATTGGGCGGCACCCTCAACCAGCTGGGCGATGACATCGCTGCTGTTCGGCAGAACTTGGACACGGTCAAAGGCCAGCTGGGCGATTCGCCGGGATCGTTGGACCAGAGTCTCGCCAGTGCACAGTATTCGGCTCGCACAATGGCGGACAAGCTCGATGAGCAGAGCCAGCGCTTCTCTGATCTGGAAGGTGAGCTCGCCAATGCGGGCAAGACCGGAGATCTCTCTCGTCTGGCCCAAATCACGGGGGCAGACCCGGAGGCCCTGGCTAGCCAGTTGGTTTCTCCTGTTTCGGTAGCGCGTGAAGAGGTCTACCCCGTGGTGAGCTTCGGCGCCGGCATGCTACCTCTGTACACAACGTTGGCGCTGTGGGTGGGCGCGCTGCTCACCGCCGTGTTGGTGCGTCCAGCAGTCACGTATACCAAGCGGCAGATGATGGGTACGGATTCTGAGTCCGACGCCGAACTCGCCGACGAAGACGCTGAATACGAAGACGAAGCTGAGTACAACGACGAGGATGCTGAAGAGGTAGGAGCCGGCGACGATCCTGACGAAGTAGCAGGCGAGGAAGATTCCGAAGAGGAAGCCTCCGATGCCGACGAACCAGCATTCTCCCCGGCACAGAGCTACTTCGGCCGGTACTGTATTTTCGCGCTGATCGGCTTGGTGCAGGCCACCTTGGCTGTGGCGGGTCTACTTGTCTTCACCCACGCAGAACCAAAGCATCCATTTCTGCTCCTGCTCACGTGCATGGTGACGAGCCTGGTGTTCATGCTCATCGTCTACACACTGGTGCTGTCTTTCGGTAATGCGGGCAAGGCCATAGCGGTGCTCATACTAATTATCCAGGTCTCAGGCTCTGGCGGCGCCTATCCGCTGCCACTGCTGCCAGACTGGTTCCAGCACATTAGCGGCTGGCTGCCCGCCACTCACGCGATCAACGCGATGCGCTCCGCGATGGCGGGAATCTACCAGGGCGATATTTGGATTCAGCTGGGCACCCTGTTGCTGTTTGTGATCCCAACCTTGTTCTTGGGGCTGGTATTGCGACGCGGACTCGACGGCTACAACCGTCGCATTAACGATGGCATCGAACGCACTAGGATCATGGCTTAAGACGGCGCAGCGCGCCCAGCGCCGTCTTCTGCGAGTTGGTCTCCCAGAAGTCCGGCATCGAATTACGCAAAAAGCTGCCATAGCGTGCCGTCGCTAAACGTTGATCCAACACGGCGACCATCCCGCGATCATCCACCGAACGCAGCAACCGTCCCGCGCCTTGGGCCAGCAGTAGTGCGGCATGGGTCGCGGCAACCTCCATGAAGCCATTGCGGCCAGCCTTCGCCGCGGCTTCCTGCCGCGCCTTCATCAAGGGATCATCAGGGCGTGGAAACGGAATGCGATCGATGATCACCAGGGACAAGCTCGGCCCAGGCACGTCCACGCCCTGCCATAGGCCCAATGTGCCGAACAGACACGTGGACTCGTCCTCACGGAACTGCTCGACCAGCGAGGACATGGAATCCTCGCCCTGCAACAGAATCTTGTGCGGGACCACTCCGCGGAGCTGATCCGCCATCTCCTCCGCGGCGCGCCGGGAAGAAAATAGCCCGAGCGTGCGCCCACCGGCAGCGTTGATGAGCTGCGCGGTCTCGTCGATGGCATCGGCAGAAAGCCCTTCGCGCCCTGGCTTATCCAAGTGCGTGGCCACGTAGAGGATGCCGTGCGTGCGGGCATCGAAGGGAGTGCCGACGTCCAGGGTGGTGGCGTCGGAAGAAAGACCCCACTGCGCCATCATCCCGGTGAACTTGCCTCCGAGGGCGAGGGTTGCGGACGTCAAAATGACTGTGGACTGGGAGAACAATCGCTGGCGAAGCAGATCGGCAACGCTCAACGGCGCCACGAAGATCTGCTTTCGCTTGAGGTCTGAAGACAGCCACACCACATCTTCACCCAGCAGGTCAGCGGGCTTATCGGCGGCATCAGGGGCAGAGGCAGACAGCACGCGCTGGGCGGTATCGTGCAACTCCTCGGTGGCGGCGATCAGAGCCTGGCGTTCGGCGGCTTGGGCGGGATCGTTGCTGAACTCGCCCGCGGGGATCCCGCTGATGGTGCGGTTAGCTTTCCACGCGGCATCGCGGAGGGATGCCAGCGTGACGTCCAAACCAACGGGCACCTCGGTCCACCTGCCGATGATGGAACCCGGACGGCCCACGGGCTCAGAGGCGGCGATGGCGGAATCCAAAGCTTTGGTCCACGCATCCCCGGCGTCCTCGAGCTCGGAGCCAGCGTCCTTGCCACTCTCGCCCGCCTTCGGCGCGAGCTTTTCCACGCGTTTGGCCAGGATGGCGATGGCGGTGGGGGACAGCTCGGCGGTGGCAGCGGAGGTGATCCGCGAGACCAGCTCGTGGGCCTCATCGACCACCACCACGTCGTGCTCCGGCAGCACGGGCGCATCGGCCATCGCATCGATGGCCAGCAGTGCGTGATTAGTCACCACCACATCCGCCTGCGCGGCCTTGGCACGCGCGAGCTCCGCGAAGCACTGTTCGCCGAACGGGCACCGCGAGGCACCCAGGCACTCGCGAGAAGCCACGGAGACCTGGCGCCACGCCTGATCGCTGACACCGCGTTCCAGGTTGTCGCGGTCTCCATCTTCAGTCTCATTGGCCCATTCGTGCAGGCGTTTGACCTGCGCACCGGTGTGGGAAATCTCCTCGGAGGAGAGCAAGGCTTCGGCATCGGGATGCACACCCGTATCGCTGTTGGCCTCCTTCGCGCCGCCGTGGACCTTGTTCAGACACAAGTAGTTGTTGCGGCCCTTGAGAATTGCAGATTCCAGTGGCCGGGGAAGCTCTTCTTTAAGTGCCTTGCTCAGCCGCGGGAGGTCGCGCTCCACCAGTTGGCGCTGCAGGGCGATGGTGGCGGTGGAGATAATCACTGGCAGGTCATCACCCATGGCACGCTGAATAGCCGGGATCAGGTAGGCCAGCGACTTACCCGTGCCCGTGCCGGCCTGAACCGCCAGGTGCTTGTGCTCTGACATGGCGGAATGCACCGCATCGGCCATCTTCTGCTGGCCCGCGCGCGGGGTGCCGCCCAGCGAATCTACAGCGGTCGCGAGCAGCTTCTGTGTGGAGTTCTGCTTGTCCGTCACTGGGAAATGTGGCGCACGGTCAGTGCAGGTTCGTCACGAGTCAGCGCCAGGCCTTCCCACGGCAGGGTGACCAGCTGTGCGGCCAGGTAGTCGCGGGATTCTTGCAGGGTGGGCAGGTTGTCCACCAGCTCGCCGTCGTGAACCAAAGGCACGGTTAGCGCGCGGGTGGTGAAGCCGTTCGACGCCGGCTCCTCGCCACCAAATGGGTACGTCAGTTCTTCCACTGCTGTGCCCGTTGCTCGGCAAAGGCGGACCGCGGCCTTGGCCCCGCCCTGCGAAGCCTTTCCGCGGGCGCGCTTGGCCACGGGGTGGCCTTCTACCTCGACCAGCTTGTAGACCAAGCCGGCGGTAGGAGCATCGGAGCCAGTGACCACGGAGGTGCCCACGCCGAAGGTATCGACGGGCTCGGAGCGCAGTGCCGCGATGGTGAATTCGTCGAGGTCGCTGGAGACCACGATCTTGGTCTTCGTGGCACCTAGCTCATCGAGTTGCGTCCGAACCTCGCGGGTGAGAACACCCAGGTCGCCGGAATCGATGCGCACGCCGCCGAGCTCCGGACCAGCGACCTCCACGGCATTCTTCACGCCCTGGGCAATGTCGAAGGTGTCTACCAGCAGCACGGTACCTACGCCGAGGGCATCGATCTGTGCTTGGAAAGCGGCCTTTTCATCAGGCATTCCGTTGTCATCCACGTGCAGGAGAGTCCATGCGTGCGCAGCGGTACCGGAGGCAGGGATGCCGTAGCGACGAGCGGCTTCCAGATTCGAGGTGGCGTCGAATCCCGCAAGGTACGCAGCACGCGCGGCGGTGACGGCGGCATACTCGTGCGTGCGCCGCGACCCCATCTCGATGATGGAACGCCCCGCGGCGGCGGTGACCATACGGGCGGCGGCCGAAGCCACGGCAGAATCGGAGTTCAGGATGGACAGGATCACCGTCTCCAGGATCACGCATTCGGCAAACGTGCCGCGCACGGAGAGAATCGGGGAGTTGGGGAAGTACAGTTCGCCTTCGCGGTACCCATCAATCTGCCCGGTGAACCGGTAATTGCGCAGGTACTCCAGCGTTTGTTCGTTAAGGAAGTCCAAGTCCTCCAGCTGCTCTTCCGTGAACACGAAGTCCTGCACAGCTGCCAGGACGCGGGCGGTGCCCGCGACCACGCCATAGCGGCGCTCGTTAGGCAGGCGCCGGGTGAAGACCTCGAAGGCACACTGGCGGTGCGCGGAGCCATCAGCAAGTGCTGCTTCCAGCATGGTGAGCTCGTATTTATCCGTCAGCAAGGCAGAAGAGCGCTGACGAGTACTGCGGGCGTTCGCGGATTCACGGTTCTCAGTGGAAGTCACCCGTATCACTCTAGTACCCCGTTCGGACAGCATGCGTCGGTTGGGCAGGGACACAGCAGGGGAGAGGTCGGTATGGTGTAGGTCATGACGTCTCCAGCAGCACCAACAGCAACGCCAGTAGAGGAAAAGGTTCCGGACACACTCACGGAAGCCAACCTGCCCTGGTTGTGCATCTGCTGGGATGATCCCGTGAACCTGATGAGCTACGTGACCTATGTTTTCCAAACCACCTTGGGCTATTCGCGCAAGAAGGCCACGGAGTTGATGATGCAGGTGCACAACGAAGGCAAAGCCGTGGTCAGCTCTGGGGAGCGCGACAAGGTAGAAGCAGACGTGAAGAAGCTGCAAACTGCCGGTCTGTGGGCCACGATGCAGCGCTCGGACGGTTAACTTTTCCCTGGTTGGTTCTCCAGATTTCACTCTCTAGGTTTCATTACGACCCACCCGCTTCGAGGAGGAAGCTAGCACCCATGGATGCATGGTCGAAGAAAAAAGGCATGATGCGTGGCACACGGTATGTGACCAGGCTGGAGCCGTTGGAGCGGGAAATGCTGGGGGAGAGTGCATCCACCATCGCCGATGCGCTGATGGAACGTGTGCGCAGCGCACCAAAAGATGAGCTGGCCGAGCTGACCGGCATGACCTCGGGGCACGCCGATGCCCCGGACAACCCCGCGCTCGCCCGCTTGCTGCCGTCCTTCTTCAAAGACGGCGCGGAGGAAGTCGAGGGCGATGCCTCCCTGATGCGTCAGCTCAACGAGACGGACATCATTCGCAATAAGCTGTTGAGCCTGCGCGTGGTGGCCGATGCCCTGGGACCGGATGGCTCGGTGAACTTGACGCTCTCCGAGTCCGAGGCGCGGTTGTGGACTAACGCTGTCAGCGATATCCGCACCTATCACTACCAGCAGCTGCAGACGCTGATCGCGCGTCACGGCGAGGACGACGAACGCTGCGTGGCCGCCCAGCAGTACATGGATTGGCTCGGCGGGCACTTGGATTCTTTGATGTTTGCGATGATGGGGGACCTGGATATCGATGACTCCTTCGGCGATGAGCCAGGCAACCCCGAGGATCGTCCTGACGGGTCGCGCTAATGAGCGTGGAGCTGTTCGGTTGTACGCCCGGCGCGCGCAATGGCTTGCTGGATGTACCGGGGTTGGGTCTGGGCCATGCGATCTGTGACGAGGGCCAGGGAGATTCCGGTGTGACGGTGGTTGTGGCCCCGGAAGGTGCCGTGGCCAGCGTCGATGTTCGCGGGGGAGGTCCCGGAACCAGGGAGACGGATTTGTTGTCTCCGGAAAACACCGTGGGTGCGATCCATGCGGTGGCGCTGTGCGGTGGGTCCGCATTTGGTCTCGACGCCATCGCGGGCGTCATGTCCGAGCTGGAGTCCCAGGGTATTGGTTTTCCCGTTCTCGGAGAACTCGCCCCGGAGCTGAAGATCCCGATTGTTCCGGGAGCGGTCATTTTTGACCTGTTGTTGGGGAAGTGGGAGTCCCGTCCCACCCAAGCCACGGGAGTGGAGGTTGCCCGGCGCGCCTTAAAGAATTATCGCGCCGGGAATGAGGACACGAACGCAACTCACGAACAGGGCAACGTGGGCGCGGGTTTGGGTGCTGCTGCTGGAGCGCTCAAAGGCGGCTTCGGCCAGGCCAGCGCAGTATTTCCGGAAGGCACGCTTTTAGCTGGATACACCGTCAGCGCTGCCGTGGTGGTCAATCCTCAAGGGACCGTGTTCAACCCAGCAACAGGGATGTTGTGGGGAGCGGAGGCGGAACTCGGCGAGGAGTTCGGAAACCTGAAGGATGTCACGGTGCCTATGGACAACGTGGAGAAGATGGCAGCGATGAACGTGCTGGGAACCAAGATCTTGCCGGAGATGGTGGGCTTTTCTGAGCTCAACACCACCATTGGCGTGGTGGCCACGGATGCGCCGATCAGCAAAGCGCAAGCCAAGCGGCTGGCGATGTCTTCACACGATGGGCTGAGCCGAGCCATCCGACCAGTGCATATGCCGATGGACGGCGATACGCTGTTTGCATTGTCCACAGCCCAGCAGCAGGAGGGTCCCTCGGACAAGGCCACGAGCGTGGATCCGATTGGCATGAGCATGCTCTCTGCAACGGGAGCCAACTGCGTGGAGCGCGCGATTGTCCACGCAGTGTTGAACGCCACCACTGCCTATGAAACTCCCTCGTGGAAGGAGGCCGCCGGTTATGACAGGTCCTAGCTACGGCGGGCCTCACTACGGAGGCTCTCAGTTTGGCGGTCCCAACTTTGCAGGCACTCCTCCAGCGAAGAGAAAGCAGAAGCCTAACCGTTTCGTCTCTGCCGGGCTGACCACGTTTACCTTCTTGGTGGTGCTGTGGGTCGTGCACATCGTCAATGCATTCATGCACCACCGGCTGATCTACTACGGAATTCGTCCCGGCGATACCGACGGACTGTGGGGCATCCTGTTCGCCCCCTTCATTCACGTTGATTTCACGCACCTGGTGATGAATTCTTCCGCCGTGGCAATACTACTGTTCGTCCTGGCTTTGTCCGGGCAGCGAGAAGTGTGGATTAGTTCCATCATCATCGCGCTGGTGGCAGGCGGTGCCGTCTGGTACTTCGGCAATCCGTACACCGTCCACGTGGGTGCCTCGGGACTCATCTATGGGTGGATGGCTTATCTCATCGTCCGCGGGTTCTTCACCCGCAACGCCACACAAATCATGCTGGGCATCATCATCGGCTTTACGTATGCGGGATCGGTGTGGGGCATGCTCCCCGGCCAAGAAGGCGTTAGCTGGCAAGGGCACTTGTTTGGAGCTATCGGCGGAGTAATCGCCGCGGCGAGCGGGGTGGCGTCGAACAAAAAGAACAATGACCAACTGCTTGCGCCACAGAGAGGAATCAACCATGGGCGATGACCAGGTGACGAACAACGTTGACCTTGCCGACATCGGACCGGAGACGTTCAACAACGCACCCATCGGCGTATTCGATTCCGGCGTGGGCGGGCTGACCGTGGCGCGCACGATCGTGGACCAGCTGCCGCACGAATCGCTGATCTACATCGGCGATACGGCGCACTCGCCCTACGGGGATAAGTCCCTGGACGAGGTGCGCACGTACGCGCGGGCGGTGGCGGATGACTTGGTGGCTCGCGGCTGCAAGATGATCGTGATCGCGTGCAACTCGGCGTCCGCGGCGTTTGCAGACATTGCGATCGAGGACTACGACGTGCCCGTCATCCCCGTGATCCTGCCCGCGGTAAAACGGGCCACGTCGACCACACACAACCGCAAGGTCGGAGTGATTGGAACGGCCGCTACCGTCGCCTCGGGCGAATATGAGCGCACCTTCGAGCGCTACATCGCGGACGAAGGCCTGGCGGAGGTGGACGTGTATTCCGAGGCATGCCCGCTATTCGTGCCCTTCGTGGAGCGGGGAATCACCACCGGACGGCAGATACTGGGCATCACGGAGAACTACCTGGAGCCGTTGAAGGAAGCCGGGGTGGACACAGTGGTGCTGGGTTGTACCCACTATCCGCTGCTCACGGGCGTGGTGCAGCTGGTGATGGGCGATGAGGTCACGCTGGTATCCAGCGCGGAGGAGACCGCGAAATCCGTGTACCGCACCTTGAGCGAATCCGGTCAGCTCGCGGATACGGATCCCGATCGCGAGGTGAGCCTGAGCTTCGAATCCACGGGCGATCCGGCGCGCTTCGCCTCCTTGGCCACGCGGTTTTTGGGCCCGGCGATTACGTCCGTGTCTCACATCCCGGAATTGTTCCGCTAAGTTTTTCGGGGATTTATGCGCGTTAGGCGCCTTCACCGGGGCAAATGTGCACAAGTGAGGAAGCAGGCAACGGCGCACCCCGTGTGACGTTTCCTAACTTATGGAGTTTTCCTTAGGGCAAAATGCCCAATCCATGTGACAATGTGCATCTATGGAACTGATTGTCTTGGGCTGTTCTGGCAGCGTAGCGGGCCCGGATTCCCCCGCGTCTGGGTACTTCGTGCGCGGTTCCGGCCAAGAGAGCGTGTTGCTAGACATAGGCCCGGGAGTGCTGACGGCCATGCAGGCCACCGAAGGCATCGAGCCGTCCGAGTGCCACGTGGTGTTCTCCCACATGCACGCCGACCACTGCCTAGATTTCCCATCGTTGCTGGTCTGGCGGCGTTTCCACCCCACGGCCGCGGCCACGCGCACGCACACGTTGCTGGGGCCGGCGATCGCCCAAAAGCACCTGTCCATGGCCGGCGCGGATTACCCAGATTCTCCAGACGACATTTCTGACACCTTCGACGTCCGTGTTCATGAGGTGGGTTTTGGTGTTTTCGACGCCAACTCCTGGCCATCCCACACCGTCGGTGATTTCCAGGTTTTCGCCGCCCCCGCTGTGCACACAACGGAGGCCTACCTCACGCGTATTCACGATGCCCAGGGCAAGAGCTTTGTGTACTCCGGCGACACCGCTGCCACGGATACTTTGGCGCAGTTTGCCCAGGGAGCGGACCTGCTGCTGTGCGAGGCTGGATGGGGCGAGACCTCCGAGGGCAAGCCCACGGGCATGCACATGTCTGGGCAGGAAGCGGGGCGTGCGGCCGCAGAAGCTGGGGTGACCACGTTGGTGCTGACCCACGTACCGCCTTGGGGTGACAAAGACGCAGCGCTGCGGGGTGCCCAGCGAGAGTTCGATGGGGAGATCATCGTGGCGCACGCCGGAATGGTGCTCAACTTCTAGGAAGTTAATTGAGCGGTCGTCCAAATTTGCCGCTCGGAGAGTTGTCCTGACCGCCTTGTAAGGTGGCAGACATGGCTAACGACACAACCTTTACCCGCGCGGACGGCCGCGCCACCAACGAACTGCGCCCCGTGCGCATCACCCGAGGATTCACCTCCAATCCCGCCGGCAGCGTGCTGGTGGAGTTCGGCAACACCCGCGTGATGTGCACAGCTTCCGTGGAATTTGGTGTTCCACGCTTCAAGCGCGATTCCGGCGAAGGCTGGCTGACCGCCGAGTACGCCATGCTTCCTTCCTCCACCCATGAGCGCATGCCGCGCGAGTCCATGCGCGGCAAGGTCAAGGGACGCACGCACGAGATCTCTCGTCTGGTTGGCCGCTCCTTGCGCGCAGCTGTTGACCTGCGCGAACTGGGCGAAAACACCATCGCCATCGACTGCGATGTGCTCCAGGCAGACGGCGGCACCCGTACCGCTGCCATCACTGGCGCCTACGTAGCACTGGCCGATGCGCTGGCATACCTGCAGGAGCAGGGCGTGGTTCCGGGCCAGCCACTTCGCAGCCCAGTCGCCGCTATTTCCGTGGGCCTCATCAACGGCGTGCCATGCCTGGACCTTCCCTATGAGGAGGATTCCCGTGCGGACGTCGACATGAACGTGGTCATGACCGAGGAAGGCCGCTTCGTGGAGATCCAAGGCACCGGCGAGCACAACGAATTCACCCGAGACGAGCTGAACCAACTCCTAGACCTCGCCGAAGGCGGCCTGCAAGAGCTCATCGCAAAACAAAAGGAAGCACTCGCAGGAGAATTGAACTAATGCGGGTGCTGGTGGCGTCGAGAAACGAAAAGAAACTCAAGGAACTCAACCGGGTCCTCGATAACGCGGGGGTGACCGGCATCGAGCTGGTGAGCCTGCGCGACGTGGCCGAATACCCGGAGACTCCGGAGACCGGCGCGGATTTTGTGGACAACGCGCGCATCAAAACTGCCGACGGAGTGCGCCACAGCGGGCTGGTCACCATCGCCGATGATTCCGGCATCTCTGTCGACGAGCTGCGTGGCATGCCCGGTGTGCTGTCCGCACGGTGGTCTGGTGTGCATGGCGACGACGCCGCGAATAACCGTTTGCTGCTGGGACAATTGTCCGATACTCCCGACGAACGACGCGGCGCGCACTACGTGTCTGTGTGCGTGATGGAACTACCCCAGGAGATTGCTGTAGCTGCTGGCATGGATACGGTCAACGTGGCAGAAGGCCGCTGGGAGGGGCGCATCGCCCGGGAAGAGCAGGGTGTGGGTGGCTTCGGCTACGATCCGCTGTTCCTGCCTGACGAGGAACCAGGCAAGTCCGTGGCGCAGCTATCCGCCGAAAGGAAGGACGAACTTTCCCACCGCGGAAAGGCTTTGGCGAAGTTAGTACCGCTTTTGGAAAGGCTCAGTAGACTAGAGACAGCCTGAGTAAAACGCCTTTGGTGGCTTTTGCTCCAGTAAGTACATAAGCACTCCCACTCTGCTGAAAGGAACATCAGTCCGTGACCGCCGAAACGGGATCCACATCAGGTCGCACCCTGAGCCCTCGAGGACATTTGGCCGCTAGCCCCGCGGAAATCGTCGAGGATTACATGGGCCCGCTGTACGGCGGACGGTTCGACAAGGAAACGGTGGCCGACGGAGGCCAGCTGGACTTGGAGTGGCTGGAAGAAACCTACAAGGAATTCCACCGAGAGCCGGAACTCTCCACGGCGGAGGAAAGGACCGCAGAACGCATCATCCGCGAGCTCGGCTACTTCAAAGATTGGGACGTGACCACCGGAATTGGTGGCTACGGCATCACCGCAGTGCTGGAAAACGGGGAAGGCCCCACCGTGCTGTTCCGTGCGGATTTCGACGGCCTGCCAGTGGCAGAGAAAACAGACGTGGACTACAAGTCCAAGCACTCCCAGCTGGATGCACAAGGGCAGCGTGTTCCCACGATGCACGCCTGTGGACACGATCACCACACCATGTCCCTGCTGGGTGCCATGCGAGTGCTGGATGGAACCCGGGATCGCTGGTCGGGCACCGTGGTGGCATTGTTCCAGCCCGCCGAGGAGGCTTCGATCGGTGCCAACGGAATGATTTCCGATGGACTGGGCACCAAGATCCCGCGCCCGGATGTGTGTCTTGCGCAGCACATCATCGCTGGGCCTGCAGGGCGCGTGTTTACCGCGCCGGGACCGGTGATGACCAGCTCCACCACCATCGAAATCACGCTGTACGGTCGCGGCGCTCACGCCTCCATGCCACACCGCTCTGTGGATCCCGTGGTGCTAGCTGCATCCACGGTGATGAAGCTGCAGACCGTGGTTTCTCGCGAGGTTCCGCCCAACCAGTTCGCTGTGATCACCGTTGCCTCGGTGGAAGCGGGCAAGGCGAATAACGTGATTCCGGATTCCGCGAAGATCTCGCTGAGCTGCCGTTTTTATGATGAAGCGCTGCGTAAGAAGTGCGTGGATTCCATTAAACGCGTGGTGCGCGCCGAGGCGATGTCCATGGGTGCCGAGCGTGAGCCGAGCTTCAAGTTCGTGGGCATGTTGGGAGCGACCAACAACTCCGAGGAAGTTTTCACCACCATTCGTCAGAACTTCGACCAGGCATTCGCTGCGGAATCCGTGGACATGGAGCCATGGACGGCATCCGAGGATTTCCCCGTGCTCCCCAGGGCGTTTGGCGCTCCGTACATGCTGTGGACGGTGGGCATTACGCCACGGTGGCAGTGGGACCGTGCGGACAAGGCTGGTCGGTTGGATATCGACATCCCGACCAACCACAATCCGATGTTCTTGCCGGATCTGAAGACCCTTCCAGTGGGCGTACGCGCGGCGGCCGTGGGCGTGCTCTCTTGCCTGCAGCGCGCTTGGGAACGTCCAGAGGATCAGGCCGATGATTCCACCTACCGGCCCACCGCACCGACCGATCAGGACATCGACGAAGTGGCAGTGGAGACTGCCGGCGCGGATTAAAACTGCCGGCGCGGGTTAAGGAAGCTGGAAGGCTTCCTTAACCTCCAGGCGGCGCTTGCGCTCCACGTAGAAGCTCAAGAAAGGCACCACACCAGCCAAGATAGTAGTGAGCCACTTGGCTGGCTCCCAGCGGGCCTTCGTGCCGAGGTCCAAGCAGGCTATGCCATACACCATGAAGAACAGGCCGTGGGCTGGGCCAATAAACGAAAACCACGCTGGCTCATTGCCAGAGCCGAACACGAGATACTTTGCGATCATCTCCACAACTAGTACCAACAGCCAAATACCGGTGATGATCGCGGCGATGGAGTAGAACTTCAGGCTCTTGGCCACGCGCTTTTGACGCTCGGGGTGGATAGTGGCATTAGTCATTATTTCTGTGCTTCTTTCTAGAAAACGAAGACTAGGGGTTGTGAAGGACTGGGGTTATTTATCCCGCGGGACCGTGCGGGAGGAGCGCCGTCGATCATCGACTAGGGCGTTGGATTGAAGATCCGTACCGGAACTGTTGCCCGGCAACTCGATGAAATCATCTGGGATCTCGCGCATGGACTCGCGGACCTTTTTTGGAACGGCGGCCATGTCCTCGCCCTCGAGGCGTTCGCGCTCGTACTGCATGTACTTGTAATAGGCGAACACCATGAAGCTGCCGAAAATTGGCCACTGCAGGGCATAGCCCAAGTTCTGGAAGTCCCCGGAGGCGGACGTGAAGCGTTCCCACTGCCAGAATGCGAGTCCAATGGTGGCTAAAACGGCCACGACGAGAAAGCAAATTTGGATGATTCGAACCCGCAGCGGGAAGGGCTGAGCCTTCTTAGCGTGCTGGTTGGCGGGGAAATCGTCCCGATGCTGCTGGGTGCTCACAGTGAAACACTCTACCTACCTGCGGGTTGAAGAATCCAACCGCTGTCTTGCTAGGATTAAGCTCGGTGTTGCCTTAGCGTGCGAACGTGAAAGTGAATGCGACACGATGCGCCTGTGGCGGAATTGGCAGACGCGCTGGATTTAGGTTCCAGTGTCTTATGACGTGGGAGTTCAAGTCTCCCCAGGCGCACCACACCCCATCTACCTCAATAGATGGGGTTTTCCCATACCCGCCGAATCCCTTGTTCCCGCGATAATCCCGCTCGTCACGATGATCCCGCTTATCACAAGGGCATGTGCACAATGATCCCCCAGAAGTGCCACATGATTTGCGTTTTCCCAGGTCGCAGGAAAGGGCGTGACGCTTCTGGGGGATCATTGTGCAAACCGCCCCGGAAAACTACTCAATCCCTAGCCTAGGAGCCCTTCGAACCTGGCGACGAGGATTTATGGGGAGCCCGGAGCGCCCGCGAACCCAGTGGCAAGGAACTAGGGGGAGCCCGGTGGCGAGGACTTAAGTGGAACCGAGGAACCGGGATCGAGAGAAACCGGAAAACTACTTCTCCAGCTCCTTGATGATGCGCGCCACGTGGCCCGTTGCCTTCACGTTGTACTTCGCCAGGGCGATGTTGCCCTGCTCATCCACCACGAAAGTGGAGCGGATAACTCCCTCCACGACCTTGCCGTAGTTCTTCTTTTCTCCATACGCGCCGTAGGCCTTCATGACGGACTTGTCAGCATCGGAGAGCAACGGGAACGTTAGCTCGTACTTATCGGTGAACTTCTTCAGCGCTTCCGGCTTATCTGGAGAGATTCCTACGACCTCCACGTCCTGGCCGTTGAGCTCAGTCAGTGAATCGCGGAAATCGCAGGCCTCGGTGGTGCAGCCCGGCGTATCAGCCTTGGGGTAGAAGTACACAATGACTTTCTTGCCCTTGTAATCGCTCAAGGAAACGGTCTCGCCGTCCGCGTTGAGCAGGGAAAACTGCGGTGCAGCCTGACCCTCCTCAAGACGCACGTTGGGGTTGTCAGTGTTCTGAGTGTCAGTGTTTTCAGCCATGTTTGCCAGTGTACCGAGCCTCGCACCATGGGATAGTCGCCCCCGAACTGCTGTCAGCTTCCCCGTGATCCTTTACAATGGATCGAGTTAATTAGTTTGTGAAGCCTGCCGTACATGTACAAGGGAGAATTTCCGTGGCCCGTAGCATCGATGCCATCCAGCGCGATATTGAGCGCACCCGCAACCAGCTTGCCCACACCTTGGATGAGTTGTCTGTGCGTGCAGCTCCTAAGAACCTGGCTAACGATGCCAAGTCTCAGGCTTTCGGCGCTGCCAAGGAGCCAAAGTTCCAGATGATCGCCGGTGGCGTGGCTCTGGGCGTGGTGACTTTGGTCGCTCTGACTGTCTCTTCCAAGCGCAAGGAAAAGAAGCAGATCAAGGAGATCCAGCGTTTGCTGGCTGCTACTCGCTAAGTGAGTAAGCTTCGTTTCTTCCGACCCCGGACTGCCGCTGAGGCATCCGGGGTTGTTGCACGTTGGGGTGCAATTGTTGCCCTGATCGTGGTGGCTGGGCTGGGTGGCATCTTCGGCACGAAGGCCGGTATTCCGGCCGCATGGATCTTCAGCTTCTTGCTGGTCTTCGGCATCTTCGCCATCTTTGGCGACCGCAAGATTCAGCCCGTTAAAAAGGCGATGATCCCCGCCCAAGTCATCATTTCCCTGTTATGTGCCGCGCCGCTGGCCACCGTGGGAATGTCCTCCGCGTTGAGTTACACGGGCGCGGTGGTGCTGTCCCTGGCCACCACCTTCGCAGTCTGTGCCCTGGGTGCTTGGTTGTTGGTGCGGTTTCGCCGGGTTACCCCGGCCACCTCGATTCTTTCGGTGATGGCCGGTGGTGCCAGCGCCATGGTCATGTTGGCTCGCGATATGGACGACGCAGACATGCGCTTTACCACCTTGACCCAGTACCTGCGCCTGTCCATTGTTGTGCTAACGCTGCCAGTGATGGTGCATGTTCTCGGGGGAGTGGGAAGCTCCGGGGGCTCCGGTGGCGCAGAGCAGTCCGGCCCGTGGTGGGCGACCAACTGGGAACCTATCGTGGGCGTGGCTTTGACTATCGCGGTAGTGTGGCTGTTCACCAAGCTCACGCAGCGTTGGTTCAGTGTGTCCTCGCCTTACTTGCTGCTCGGGGTGGCCTTTGCCGTCATCGCGAACCTGCTGGGTGCGCCGGAAGCATTTCTACAGCCCGATGGCCTTCTGGTGAACGCGGCATACGCGTTGATTGGCATCCAAGCCGGTGGCACACTGACCAAGAGTTCATTGCGTCACTTCGCTGGGGCGCTGCCGATCATCATCGGCGTGGTTCTGCTAATGATCATTAGCTCTTTGGGAGTCGCGCTAATCATCAGCGGGGTATCGGACCTGCGAGTGCTGGATGCATACCTAGCAACCGTTCCGGGCGGAATCTACGCGGTGCTGGCATTTGCCCACGAGGCAGGCTCCGACCCGGTGGTGACAGTGGTGCAGGTCATGCGGATGATCGCCATGCTCGTGGTGGGGGCGTATGCGCCGCAGATTATTGAGCTGTGGCGTCGGAAAGAAAACACCTCCACCTAACGATAAGGCCGGCACAGCCCCACCACGGTAACCTACTTAGAGGTCGCCAACCACACGCCCGCGGAAACCACTGCGGCCTCGGCACCGCGATCCAACGTGGGCTAAAGATCCGGTGCGAAACCGAGATTGTGGTTGGTAGGGCTGCTATCCATGTCCGCGAAGCCGCCTAGACCCCAGTAGACGTAGGGAACGCCGAGCTTGTCGGGGATGTAGGAGAAATCCTCAGAGGCGGGAAGGGGATTGATGACCAGGGAATCCTCGCCGAAGTGCTCGTCGAAGGCGGCGTGGACGGCCTCGGTGGCATCGGCATCATGGTCCGTCAGGGGGTAGATATCGTAGTACTCAAAGGTCGGCTCCTTGGGGCAGTGCTCCGGTGAGGTCGAAAAAGTCGTAGAAGTGGGAGAACAGCGGATCGACATCGCTCGTGTCTTCTCCCAACTCTCAGTTCCGTGTGGCTACAGCTCCCAAGCCTTCGCCAGCAGTTCCATTGAGCGTAGCGATTCTTCAGTGGACGTGGAGTTCAGCGAAACCATCAGCTCGTCTGCATCCGCGTGCTTGGCGAAATCGTCCAGGTAGGCGCGCACTTGGTCTGGCGTGCCCTGTGCCCAGTACTGCAGCATGCCGAGGATTTGCTCGCCTGCCGGGGAGTCCACCAGCATGTCCAACTCTTCCTCGGACAGCGTCCGTCCGCGGCCAGCCATGGCGCGCACGCGGGAGCGCTTCACGTGTTCAACTTGGCGGGCGGCCTCCTCTTCTGAATCGGCAGTGGTGACGTTCACCGCGGCGATGACGTAGGGCTCCGGGTGGCGTTCCGAGGGCTGGTAATTTTCGCGGTAGACGCGTACCGCTTGCTGCAGTGCGGCCGGTGCGAAGTGCGAAGCGAAAGAGTACGGCAGTCCCAAGTGTGCAGCCAATTGCGCGCCGAATAGGGAAGAGCCCAAGATGTAGAGCGGAACATTGGTGTTCTTGCCGGGTGTTGCCTCGACGCCAGGGATTCGCGATTCCGAACCCAAGTAGCCTGCCAACTCGGCGACATCGTTGGGGAAATTCTCTGCGGCCGAGGGCTCGCGGCGCAGTGCCCGCAGCGTCATCTGATCCGTGCCGGGGGCGCGGCCTAGACCCAAGTCAATGCGTCCAGGGTGGAGCTCTCCGAGGGTGCCGAACTGCTCAGCGATAACCAGAGGCGAGTGGTTGGGCAGCATCACGCCGCCTGCGCCCAAGTTGATGGACTCAGTATTAGCTGCAACATGGGCGATCAGCACCGCTGGGGCGGCGCTGGCGATGGACTTCATGTTGTGGTGCTCGGCGTACCAGATGCGCTTGTAGCCCAGCTTCTCCGCAAGCTGAGCCCACTGGACGCTGCGCCGGTAGGAATCGGCGGGTCGCTCGCCACTGTAGACGTTGGCAAAGTCGATCAGAGAAAGTGGAATGGAAGGTGAACTCATACTCCCTACAATGCCTGCGCGGAGGAGTTCATTCCATGAGAGGTGGTTTGAGGTGAAAGTTATGCTGCAAAAGGCATGGAAAAACCCCCGATTGCGATCCTGCGGGGATGCGATCGAGGGTGATCAAGATAACTGGTGGGCTAACAGGGACTCGAACCCCGAACCCGCTGATTAAGAGTCAGCTGCTCTGCCAGTTGAGCTATTAGCCCAGTTACTGATTCGTGCAGCGGAACCGCGCTGTGTTCTCTGCAACGAAGAAAAACTATATACGCACTCTCTGCAGGTGCCAAATCGCCTGCTCGCAGGGCTTTAGAGAAGCATCCGGCAAGCTTTGTGGAGGCTGCAGGTGAGTCTGCGTCGGGCTTCCGAAAAACGACCACCACAACCCAGCCGAAACCGAAGAAGACTCGCTGATTCTCATAAGATAACAGTTGGGTTTCGTTTGGCGTTTCCATATAGTCATTGCGGGGACGGGGGAGTAGGGTCTCAAAGAATATGCCCCGCTTGAGGGCCATGATGGCGCAGGTCTGCGTCTATTTTCACAAGCTATATGTTGTTCGGAGAGCAATGCGTTTTCACACCACAATTTCGGTTGCTTCCACTCTGCGTCGCGTGACTGCAGCGGTCGCGGCAGTGGGTCTTACCCTCACCGTTGCAGCCTGCACCATCAATACGGGCGAAGGTGAAGAATCCCGAGGGACAGCGGATCAAGTCGCCCAGAGCGAGGAAGCCCCCAAGGACACAATCACTGCCAACGTTGAAGACGGGGATGATTCCACTCCTGTCGCGGATATGGTGGACGTGAACTCGGATTCCAAGCTCACCGAAGTGACCCTCACCAACGAAGCCGGTGGGGAAGTGGAAGGCAAGAAGTCCAAGGACGGCAAGAAGTGGACCGCCAGCGAAAAGCTGGGCTACGGACGGACCTACACCTTGGAAGCTAAGAACAAGGATGAGACGTTCACTGCAGAGTTCACCACCGAATCTCCTGCTGGTCAGACCAACGCGGCGCTCTCGCCCTTGGATGGCTCCATGGTCGGCGTGGGGCAGTCCGTGAGTTTCCAGTTCGATACCGCGATCACGGATCGGAAGGCTGTCGAGGACCTCATCAGCATCAAGACCACCCCGCACGTCGAAGGTGCGTTCTACTGGATCTCCAACCAGACGCTGCGCTGGCGCCCCGAGGAGTACTGGGCACCAGGAACCAAGGTTGATGTTGAGGGCGATTTCTACGGCCACGATCTCGGCGGCGGTGTCTATGGCGAGGCAGACCGTTCGGCGAGCTTCACCATCGGCGATGCGCTGCGAGCTGTCGTCGACGATTCCGATAAGACCATGACCATCTACCAAAACGGCGAGGTCATCAAGACCATGCCCGTGTCCCTTGGGCGCGATGGTGGCCGCTGGTCCACGCCCAATGGCGTCTACCAGATCGGCGATCAGTACGACCGCCTGACGATGGACTCCAACACCTTCGGTTACTCAGAGGCTGAGGGCGGCTACATCACGGACGTGGATTACGCCACGCAGATGAGCTACTCGGGCATTTACATCCACTCGGCACCGTGGGCATCGTGGGCGTTCGGCAACACTAACCAGTCGCACGGATGCATCAACGTCTCGCCGGCGGATGCGAAGTGGGTCTACGAAAACTTCAAGCGCGGCGACATCGTAGAGGTCAAGAACACCACAGGCGAGCAGCTGGATGGACACGACGGCCTCGGCGATTGGAACATCCCGTGGGAGACCTGGAGCGCCGGCAACGCTGATCAGGGCTAGGTCAGCGCCCGCTCCGGTCAAATAATTCAGACCCCCGACCGAAAATGGTCGAGGGTCTGTTCTTTTTGTTGCGGCTGGTCAGGGGTGTTTGTGTTCTTCTTCCGACGCCAAAGGCAGCGCATTTTCAATGCTGTAGAAGCGATGCCCCTGGTAGAGAAGAGCCGAAGTTTCCTGCAGATTGTGGACCTCCAGCACCTCTGCGGCCACGAGCGTGGCCGAACCAGAGTGCGCGGTATCCGCGACCTTCACGCGGATCACTGCCCGCGCTCCGGGCAGGTAAGGCTCGCCCGTGGGGGCGGTCACCCAGCCCTGCTGCGCGGAAAAGCGCTCCGCGGTGGAGGAGGCAAAGGCTGCGGCCACGTCGGCGTGGGCGTCGGAAAGAAAATGGATCAACAAGGAATGGGCGCGCAACAACCGCTCTGCGGACCCGGTGGGCTTCATGAAGGAGAAACTGACGGCGAGCGGGTCGAGGGAGAGGGAGGACACCGAGGTGGCGGTGATGCCTACCGGCTGGCCGTCGACGGTTCCGGTGATCAGGGTGACTCCAGCGGGATGTCCACGGAAGACGGTGCGAAACGCGTCCTGGAGTTCCGGGGATGCGGGAAGGTGCTGATTCACCGAATGTCCTTTCTTTAGCTCGCGATTGGTGTGCGCTTAGTCAAGGTCCCTAACCGGCGTGCGGACGCGCGCAGAGTGAGGAAATGTACTTACCAGCGTACTAGGGTGCGCACAATGCAAAACGGCGCCCCGTGCACTAATGCGCGAGACGCCGAAATGAAG
The DNA here is from genome assembly GCF_900232865.1 of Corynebacterium dentalis. GTDB lineage: Bacteria > Actinomycetota > Actinomycetes > Mycobacteriales > Mycobacteriaceae > Corynebacterium > Corynebacterium dentalis. The sequence continues at coordinate 125,641 of NZ_OCTS01000007.1, forward strand.
CTTTGGGGTGACTGACGGGACTCGAACCCGCGACACCCAGGATCACAACCTGGTGCTCTACCAACTGAACTACAGTCACCATTTGTGCTCGTTGCTTTGCAGCACGGTTTCAAACCGCCGTACGAGCAGCGAAGTTCATGTTAGACCACGGCTGCGCGCAATCCAAAAAACCTAGTTACGCGGGGGTTATTCCAACGTGGTCGTGGTCGTGATCAGGGCCGGGGCCGGTGGTGGCCGCGGTCAACCGGGCTAGTCGATGGGGAACTGCTCGGTGACCCGCTGAGCCGCTTGCTTGACCTGCTTGGAATCAGGAGACTGGCTAACAAACATTGCCTCGCGGTAGAAGGCCAGCTCGCGGATGGATTCGCGGATATCGGCCAGCGCGCGGTGGGACATTCCTTTGTCCGGCTGCCCGTTGTAGATCCGCGGGTGCCAGCGACGGGCGAGTTCCTTGATGCTGGAGACATCAACCATGCGGTAGTGCAGGTAATTGTCCAGATCAGGCATGTACTTAGTGATGAAGGTGCGGTCGGTGGCGATGGAATTTCCTGCCAGCGGCGCCATGCCGGACATGGGCACGAACTGCTTGATGTAGTCCAGAACCTGGGCTTCGGCCTCTGTGACGGTGATGGAGGATTCGCGGATCTGCTCGGTCAGGCCAGAGGAGCCGTGCATCTTGGTAACGTAGTCATCCATTTCCGCTAGCTCGTCCTCGGAGGCGTGGATGACTAGGTCGATGCCCTCGTCCAGCGGGTTGAGCTGTGAGTCGGTGACGATGACCGCGATCTCCACCAGCACGTGCCGGTCCGGTTCCAGGCCGGTCATCTCGCAATCAGCCCAGACAATCCGATCCTGCTTTGAGATCTGGTTCGGGGTGGTTGCACTGCTGGTACGCGCGGTGTTCTCAGTGTTCAAATTTTCGCTCACTTCTTTTCAGCCTCCTCGGCTGCCATCTTGGAGTAGAACTTGCCCATGATTGGGGCGGTGACTCGGCGGGGGACGTAGGTTGAGACCAGGTTCATCACCTTGGACAGCGGCCCGGGTACAACGCGCAGCTTGCCCTTGGCGAGTGCGTCGAGAGTGTCCAGTGCGCAGTCTTCGTATGTGGTCCACAGGAAGTCCGGAACGGCATCGTCAACCTCGGTGAGGTCTTCGCCTTCCTTGCGGGCTTCGCGCACGGGACCTGGGGCCAGCAGGGTGCAGTTCACGCCCGCGGGCTTGAGCTCGTAGTGCAGCGCCTCCGTGAAGGTGTTGACCATGGCTTTGGTGCCCACGTAGGTGGCGTTGCCGGGAATCGCCATGTTTCCGGCCGCGGAGCCCACGTTGACGATGCCGCCCTCGCCTCGTGCAACCATTCCTGGAATGACGGCAGCGGTGAGCTCGAAAAGGGCAGTGGCGTTGAGTTCGAATTGGGCGCGCTCGTAGCTGTAGTCCAAGTCGATGAAATTGCCGAAGGTTGCAATTCCGGCGGAGTTGATGATGATGTGCACGTCCGTGTTGCGCAGTTCGTCCAGGAACGGCAGGCGCACCTCAGCCTGGGACAGATCCACGGAGCGAACTTGAACCTCCACGTTAGGAAGCTCTGCGGCAACCTCTTCCATGGGCCCCGTGCTGCGGGCGACCAGAATGAGGTTATGTCCACGCTTGCCGAGCTCCAGCGCGATAGCCCGCCCGATTCCGGACGAGGCACCCGTCACTACCGCGTAACTTCCGCTGGTAGGTGCGGGAATGGCCGGGGAGCCTTCGTGTGACATGCCGTTTCTCCTTGGTTGCGCGAGCAGTGTTTGTGAGGCGTTCGGTGCGGTGAGTTGTTGTTGTTTCTCTTTGTCCGACGCCACTTTCGTCTATCCCACGTTACCTGTACCCGAGACAGGTTCTCTCCCCATTGAGCGCAAAGGGTAGTTGAAGTGTCATACTTCTTAAGAAGTTTGAATCAGCGGAAGATTCACGCTTTGCAATGCTGCCTGATAATGAAGAATCTTATAATCTGCATCTGTATGCTCATTGAATGTTAAGGTTTTCCTATGAACGAACCAGCCGTGGCCGTACGAGGACGCGAAAATGATCCTCTTGCTCTCCTGAAAAGCAATGAAGCTAGTAGGAAACTGCTGAAAGCAGTCGCGGACAAATGGGTGATCCTCATCTTGCTCACCCTGGATCAGGAGCCCAAGCGCTACAGCGAGATTCTCAACAGCGTTGAGGGGATCTCCCAGAAAGTGTTGTCCCAGCGTCTAACCATGCTCACGGACAGTGGAATGATGACCCGCACTTCTTATCCTGAGACCCCACCTCGCGTGGTTTACACCCTGACGGACTTGGGCCGTTCTGCGGTGCCAGCAGCTGAGACTATGGCTCTGTGGGTGCACGATAACGTCGTTAATGTGATGGCAGCGCGCAGCTAGCTTCGCTAGGTTTCGCGTCTAATTTGTGCCCCCGGCAGGAATCGAACCCGCGACACGTGGGGTAGAAACCCACTGCTCTAATCCACTGAGCTACGGAGGCGCGGAACCCCACCATCACGCGGACGCTCACTGGCGGGCTGCATAGTGCTGTACCACAAGAAGCGTCCATCTGGGGGATCCGCATAAAGTATGCCACGGCACACGAAGGTGGAGTTCATTGGGGCGAGCGGTACGGTAAGACTATGTATGATCAGACCTCCAATGCGGCACGGACGGACAACCCCGAGCCACAGCCAGCGGATTTGCCTATAACTTCCACCTCGGCATCGCCGGAAAAAATGAGCTCTCCGGCTTTGGTTTACATCTTGGCCACGGTGGTGGCGGGGCTTGTGGGTGGACTCATCGGGTACTCATTTACCTCAGATTCTTTGGTTGCACTGGGCATTCCTGATCCTGGCGAGGCCACCACGCTTGGTCTGCCGTTGGTACGTGCGATGGGCACTTTCGTTGCATGTCTCGGTGTCGGCGGATTCTTGATGTCTGCCCTCGGCACCCCGCCGCGTAAGGACGGTTATTTAGACTTGGACGGTTTCCGCGCAGCTCGCACGGGAACGTGGTCGATGTTCCTGTGGGCTATTTGTGCTGTGTTCATGATTCCACTGAGCTTGTCCGATGTGTCCGGCTCACCGCTGAATGAGGCGATCCAGCCGGATTACTGGGGCGTGGCGCTGGAGCAGGTCTCTGCGGCCAAGGCGTGGCAGTGGGTGGCCATTTTTGGATTCTTGGCCGGATTCGTTTCTCTGCTGACGAGGCGGTGGATCTGGCAGCCAGTGTTTTTGGCTTTGTCCATCCTGTCGCTGGTGCCGATCGCCTTGGAAGGTCACTCGGCCAGCGGTGGTAATCACGATTTCGGTGTGAACTCCCTGCTGTGGCACATCATCCTGTCCGCGCTGTGGGTGGGTGGTCTGCTGGCCTTGATTGCTCATGCCAAGCGTCGCGGACCTCACCTGGCGGTCATCACACAGCGCTATAGCTTCTTGGCGCTGTGCGCGGTCATCGGTGTTGCCATCTCTGGTCTCATCAACGCCTCCCTGCGCGTGAAGTTTTCCGCCTGGTTGACTACCGATTATGGCCTGGCTATCACCGCGAAGTTCGTGTTGTTGGTGATCCTGGCGGGCTTCGGTTGGATGCAGCGCTCGAAGATCATTCCGCAGCTGGAGGCGTTGTCCGGTCCGGATGGCAAGGGTGACAAAGCTCAGCGCAAGCCGTTTATCCGTCTGGCCATCGGCGAAGTGCTGTTCATGGCTGCGGCCGTGGGCGTGGCTATCTCCCTGTCTAGGATCCCGCCTCCGCTGCCTGAGCAGCTGGATCTCACTCGCCAGGACGTGCTTCTGGGATACACCCTGACCGAGCCGCCCAGCCTGGGCGTATTTTTGACTAATTGGCGCTTGGACCTGGTCTTTGGCGTGGGCGCCATCTTGTTGCAGGCCATTTACATGTGGGCGTACTTTGTGGTGCGTAAGCGGGGCGTTCAGTGGCCGATTTCCCGCCTGCTGTGGTGGACCGCCGGCAACGTCTTGCTATTCGTGTGCACCAGCTCCGGGCTGGGCATGTATTCCATGGCGATGTTTGCTCCGCACATGCTGCAGCACATGATGCTGTCCATGACCGTGCCCATTTTCTGGGTGCTGGGCGGTCCGATGACCCTGCTGTTGCGCGCGCTTCCCCCCGCGGGACGCAACGGGGTACCTGGTCCTCGTGAGTGGCTGGTGGTGTTCATTAACAACCCTGTGTCCCGCTTCCTGACTAATCCCATTGTGGCGGGTGTGCAGTTCACGCTTGGTTTTTATTACTTGTATCTCTCGCCGTTGTTCGATTGGTTGGCGCCGCAGCACGGTGGCCACCTGTTCATGATGTTGCACTTCATCATTTCGGGTTACTTGTTCTACTGGGTGATCGTGGGTGTGGATGCGGCTCCGCGTCAGTTGTCGCCGTTTGTGAAGATGTTGACGCTGTTTGCGGTAACTGCGTTCCACGCGTGGTTTGGTATCGCGATGATGCAGATGAGCGAGCCTCTCAACCAGGAGTTTTATAATTCGCTGGATCTGCCGTTCCACGTGGATCTATTGCATCAGCAGCTGGTGGGTGGCGGCCTGGCGTGGGCCATCGGTGAGGTGCCGCTGGTCATTGTGTCCGTTGCGCACGGTATTCAGTGGGCGCGTTCGGATCGTCGGGAAGGCGAGCGGCATGACCGCAAGGAGGAGCGTTCCGGCGAGCAGGACTTGGAGGCCTACAACCAGATGTTGGCGGGCTTGGCCTCCGGCAATGCAGATGGTTCCACGCGGGATTACTACACCTCCGATTACCAAAAGAACGAGGTCCAGGGCGCACTGCATTCGGATAAGCACAAGCGTCAGCAGCGTCACCGGGAGTAGGTGTAGGTGTTGTTTCCTTCCCGACGCCATACTCCCCACCACCCAGTCAATCCCCATTTTTTGCCTGTGAATAACGGGCAATCCACACTGGTCGTCTCCACAGGCGTGATCTGACGCGGCCTCGTATTGTCCTGGGCTCGTGACACAGTGAGTGGCACAACCGCATCGGGACAAGCCTGGCGCGGGGTATCGATAGGGCGGGGAGGCCACGTCATGAGTACGGACCAATCACAAATGTTTATTGCTGGGCGCATCGCCAGCGACTTCAAAGAAAAGACTTTTGGGGAAAATTCGCGGGTTGTGGAGTTTCGCATCGCCACGAACCACAGTTTCAAGAACCGCGATGGTCAGTGGAAGGATGGCGATACGTCGTTTTTCCAGGTTCAGTGCTGGGATCGCCTGGGTACCAATGTGCTGGCTACCTTGCGTAAGGGAATGCCAGTGATTGTCTACGGTCGCTTGCTGCAGTCCACGTGGACCGTGCAGGAAGGCCCTGAGGCGGGAACGGTACGCAGCATGCTGCGCTTGCGTGCCTCACACGTGGGACCGGATTTGAATCAGCGGGAGGCTCGTGTCTGTGCGGATCAGCACCGGCGATTGCAAGAAGAAGAGCAGAAGAAGGCGGAAGCACAGGCTCAAGCGGAGCAGGAAGAGCAGTCTCAGCCGAAGGACTCATATTTTGTGGGGAGTGCAAATGGTCAATCGAGCACGGCCAATACGCAAGGATATGGAAACTCGTCAGCCTCCACGCAGTCAGGTGGCAGGGAATTGCCTGTCGATGATTCCACCTTCGCCGGTGCTGTCGCGGGGCGCTAGTTCGGTAGGCGATGCTTAATTCAGGACTGCCTGAGTAGAGGACGTACACTGAAGGGGGAAATTCATGCACGTCGTCACTGGAGCTGGAAAGAGCTCCGGTGAGTTCCCGCTGGATGCCGCGAGTTTAGCGTTGCGCTAGTCCAGCGTTCAGTGGGTACAGACGGCACACACATATGTCGAAAGGTAAGAAGAGTTCACCGTGGGCGAGTTCATTTACACGATGAAGAACGTGCGCAAGGCGCACGGCGATAAGGTCATCCTCGATAACGTCACCATGTCGTTCTACCCGGGAGCCAAGATCGGCGTGGTGGGTCCGAACGGCGCTGGTAAGTCTTCGATCCTCAAGATCATGGCGGGCATCGATCAGCCTTCCAATGGCGAGTCCTTCTTGGATCCCGGAGCAACCGTGGGAATCCTGTTGCAGGAGCCACCTCTGAACGAAGAAAAGAACGTTCGTCAGAACGTGGAAGAGGGCATGGGCGAAATCTTCCAGATTCGTCAGCGGTATGAGGAAATCGCCGAGGAGATGGCGACCAATTACACCGACGAGCTCATGGAAGAGATGACCACTCTGCAGGAGAAGATTGACGCTGCAGATGCATGGGAGCTCGATTCCAAGATTGAGCAGGCCATGGATGCGTTGCGTTGTCCTCCTGCTGATGCGGACGTCACCAAGCTCTCCGGTGGTGAGCGTCGCCGTGTTGCACTGGCTAAGCTCCTGCTTAGCGAGCCGGATTTGCTGCTGCTCGATGAGCCTACGAACCACCTGGATGCCGAGTCCGTGTTGTGGCTGGAGCAGCACCTAGCGAACTACCCGGGCGCCGTGCTGGCCGTGACACACGATCGTTATTTCCTCGATCACGTCGCAGGCTGGATCTGTGAGGTCGACCGCGGAAAGCTCTACCCCTACGAGGGCAATTACTCCACTTACCTGGAGACCAAGCAGAAGCGTCTCGAAGTGGCTGGCAAAAAGGACCAGAAGCTCCAGCGTCGCCTGAAGGAAGAGCTCGCGTGGGTTCGTTCCGGTGCGAAGGCTCGCCAGGCTAAGAACAAGGCTCGTCTGCAGCGCTACGAAGAAATGGCTGCGGAGGCAGAGCAGTTCAAGAAGCTGGACTTCGAAGAAATTCAGATTCCTACCCCTCCACGCCTGGGCAACCAGGTGGTGGACGTGAGGAACCTGACCAAGGGGTTCGGCGACCGCGTCTTGATTAAAGACCTTTCCTTCACCCTGCCGCGCAACGGCATCGTCGGCGTGATTGGACCCAATGGTGTGGGTAAGACCACCCTGTTCAAGACCATCGTTGGCTTGGAAGAGCCAGACGCCGGTGAGGTCAAGGTCGGCTCCACGGTTGAGTTGAGCTACGTGGATCAGAACCGTGCGAACATCGATCCGGAAAAGACCGTGTGGGAAGTCGTCTCTGACGGATTGGACTACATTGTCGTCGGGCAAAACGAGATGCCATCCCGCGCCTACCTGTCCGCCTTCGGCTTCAAGGGTCCAGACCAGCAGAAGCCATCCAAGGTGCTCTCCGGTGGTGAGCGCAACCGACTGAACCTGGCGCTGACCCTCAAGCAGGGCGGAAACCTGATCCTGCTGGATGAGCCGACAAATGACCTGGACGTGGAAACCCTGGGCTCCCTCGAGAACGCGCTGGAGAAGTTCCCCGGCTGTGCTGTGGTGATTTCCCACGACCGCTGGTTCCTGGACCGCACCTGTACCCACATTCTCGCGTGGGAGGGCAACGTGGAAGAAGGCCAGTGGTACTGGTTCGAGGGCAATTTCGAAGACTACGAGAAGAACAAGGTGGAGCGTCTCGGCCCGGATGCGGCACGCCCACACCGCGTGACGCACCGTAGGCTGACCCGCTAAAAACCTGCGCAGCGATCCTCATTTCTTGAACATTGGTTCAAAAGATGGGGATTTTTGCATGCCGGAGGCGCATAACACTTAAAAATGTTGTTAACTAAAACAGTCTTGTAGTAGATAACAAGACTGGAAACACCTCAACAACGCGACTCCTGTATGAAAGGACGTTTCATTAGCAATGTCTTTTGTGAAGCACGAAGAACTCGGAACGCGGTGGCACACCTGCCATCGCGAATTGCGATGGACTGACTTCGACCAGTACCAGCACGTCAACAACGCCAAATACCTCGAGTTCGCTCAAGATGCCCGCATGGTCTTCCTGCGAGACGTGCTCACAGAGATGGACATCGCCGTACCGCCCTTCTTCGTCCGCCACACCACCATCGACTACCCACGCCCGCTCTCTCCCGGAGAGAACGAAGTAGCGGTCCGCTCCTTTATCACGCAAGTGGGAACAAAATCCTGCATCATGCGCCAGGAATGCCGTGATTCCAACAGTCGCATCGTGTGCACCGTGGACACCGTCATGGTGGGAGTGGACATGATGACCGGCAAGTCTCGCGAATGGTCGGAGCAGGATATCGCCAACCTCGGCCTCTTCCTCATCCCAGTGGAGGAAGAGCAAGAGGCATACAGCTGATTCAGTTATAGGCTCATTGCCTACACTGGGGGAATGACTGCTCAGCTGACTGTCCCCACCGCGAACGATTCCCAGACCGCACAGAAAATTGCTGGCCCGTACCAGCGAGCCGCACTCAGCGTGGAACGCGCGCTGTCCATGGATGGCAACGCGCTGGCTCGCATTCGCCCCTCGGTGACCGAAGGGGCCGTGGACATTTTCGTCACCACACCGCTGCACAGCGTGCTGGTACAGCGAGTCCCGGGAATCGTCAGCTCAGAGACGGTCGTGGCTGCCCGCGACCTGCCTGCGAAGCTTCGCGAGATAGCAGGTGAGGCCGCCGCGGAGGAATCCATCCAGCTGACCGGCGGAATGGACTTCATGTGGACCGGTTCATTGCCCCCGCACGAGGGATTTACCGTGGTGGACTTCGTTCCAGCAGGAGAGATCCGTTCGGCGCACGCTGCAATGGGCAAAGAGAACGCAGACGCAGCAGCGCCCGGGGGAGTAGCGCGATCTTTGCTGGAGCAGGATGTGGTGACGTTGGCGTCGGATAAAGAACAAGTAGCACTGACGGGCCGACACATCGCCGCACTGGGTGGACTCGGCATTGCGGCCAAACCAGGGGACCCGCGAATGGAAGAATACGACCTGGTGCGGGTGTCTGTGACTGGGTCGTGGATCAGAATTGACGCACTCTTTGGCACGATCTACTCGCCGCGGCCGGGCGGTCTGGCTCGGGTGCCCCAACCAAGTTAGGCTCCAACCAAGTTCGCAAGTTAGGCAGCGACGAGGTCGTAGGTGAGCTTGATGCTCATGGCGATGACCACCACCAGCAACATGAGACGTACAAAACCAGCACCTCGGGTCATGACCATGCGCGCGCCGAACTGTGCACCCACAATATTGCCGATGATCAGGGCGAAGCCCAGCGCCCACCAGACGTGACCGGACACTGCGAAGACCACGAAAGCGCCCAGGTTGGTGGAGGAGTTGATGACCTTCGTCATCGCGGAGGACTGGATAAAGCTGCGGGACAGCAGCGCCGTCAGCACGATAATCAAGAAGGTACCGGTGCCTGGGCCAAAGAAACCGTCGTATAGGCCGATGGTGCCGATCACCGCGATGGCGCCCAGCCATTTGGCCTTCGTGACGGTGGTGGCACGCTCGATCTCCGTGCCGAAACCGGGGCGCAACGTCACGTACACGCCCACGCACACCAGCAGCACGATCACCACAGGACGCATCACATCGCTGCTGATCAGGGTGGCCAGCAGAGCGCCTCCTGCGCTGCACAGACATGCCAGTGGCGCGGCGATGGTCAGCAGCCTTCGGTCCACCTTGACGCGCCGGAGCATGCTGATGGCTGCGGAAGTGGTGCCGCCAATCGAGGTGAGCTTGTTTGTACCCAGCGCCGTGGCTTCGTGCAGGCCGGGAGCTGCGATGAGCAGCAGTGGGATCATGATCAGTCCGCCACCGCCGACGATGGCGTCGATGAATCCGGCGATCGCGCTGCCGCTGATCAACAACGCGATGGCATGGGGAGCTAGCTCCACGTTCTAGGAACCCGAGTGCTCATTTGGCGTGGAGCTGGTGGAGGAACTGTGCTGTGTATCGTGAGGGATCGTCTCGGGGGTCATACCTTGGCCACTGCTGGTGCCCATGCCCGGGTGCATACCGGGGTGCATTTCGCCGTGCCCACCGGAAGGGGCATTGATGAGCATGTTGGCAACCCGCTCCATGTGCTCCCAGATCGCCGCGCGGTACTCGTTGGGCAGTTGTTCCGGGCTGATCTTTTCAAGAGCGTTGGACATCAGCTGCAGCCAGCGGTCACGACCAGCCTCATCGATGGTGAACTGCGCATGGCGCATGCGCAGGCGAGGATGCCCGCGCTTTTCATTGAATTCCTGCGGGCCGCCCCAGTATTGAGCCAAGAACCAACGCAGGCGATCTTCGGCGCCGTCGAGATCCTCGGCCGGGTACATCGGGCCGAGGATGTCATCGTCTGGAACTTGCTTGTAGAACTCGTGGACGATGGCGCGGAACGTCTGCTCCCCGCCAACGGCCTCGTAGAAGTTGCTCACTGGAGGTTCCTCCTCAAGAGAAAGTGGATCCGATACCTCCAGTGTAGAGGCACGTGAGGTCGGTTCTTAAGAGCGGTCGAACTCGCGTGCCGCCTTAGCCCGAGCAACGCGATCGCGTCCCTCGCGCAGCGTACGGCGCAAGCCTGCGGGAGTAGCTGGTGCTTCAATCAGCTCCGCGATGGCCTGATCCGTGCTGTCCCGGTGATCCCACGATGGGTACATGCCCTCGAGAGTGCGCAAGGCCATCTCTGGGGACAGCGCCTCCCACAGCTCTGGAGCAACGGTGACGTACTTCGGGCCGAACTCGTCCAATAGGTGGCCTTGTCCGACATGCGCGAAACCGGCCATGCTGTGGCGCAGCTTGAGGTTGGACAGCTCTGGTCCGCGCACGGTGATGTCCTCCCAGACTCGTGCCTTGATCTCCGCATCAGGGAGTGCGGCCCGAGCTTGCACAGCCAACATGCTGCCGGTTGAGGAAGAATCCCGTTCCAGCCCCGCAGCGATGCGCTTCTCCACGTCCTCGGCGGATTCGCCGGTGGCATCCTGTGCACCGGACAGCGCGATGATGAAGGTCCATCGCAGGTCTTGGTCAATCTCCAGACCAGGTGCCATTTCCTGTGCAGCCTTGCCTTGCAGCGGGCCAGCCGTGCTGACCGCATCAGCTTCACCCAACAGAACGCGCAGGACATCCGCGGAGTGCTCAGAGTGCTTGGACCCCGCGAAAGCACGAGCGAAGGCCAGCTGTGCCTGGCCAGTCGAGGACGTCACCCCATTGAGCAACGCGCCACGCAGTTCGCGCCAACCTTCCGTGCGTGCCCACTGCTCGTCTGCGTAATTGCTGACCGCCGCCCGGCTCTGCAACAGCAGCTGTTCCAGGACAGCCATTTCCGTCTCGGATGCGGCTCCTCGAGCCACGAGTGCCACGAAGTCCCGCGCCTTCATCTGCGCGTTGCGCGTCATCTGCCAGGCCGCGGACCAGATCAGAGAGCGAGGCATCGGATCGGCGATCTTGTCGATGTTCTCCGTCGCCGTGCGCAGCGATTCCTGATCCATCTCGATGAACGCGTAGGTTAGATCATCGTCATTGACCAGCACCAAATCGCCGGACTGCGCACCGATCAGCTCGGTGACGTCCGTCAGCTCGCCCGCAATGTCCAGCTCGGCGCGCGCCGTGCGCTCCAACTTTCCGCTGTCCTGGTTCAGCGAGTAGACGCCCACTGCCGCGCGGTGCGTGCGGGTTTCGCCCGCGCCGGGCTGCGCACCGGACTGGCTCACGGAGAAGCTGGAATACGTGCCGTCCTCAGCAATCTCGAACTTCGGCGCCAAAGTATTAATGCCGGTGGTCTTGAGCCACTGATCTGCCCATGCGGACAAGTCGCGGCCAGAGGATTTCTCCAAGGCCTGCAACAGGTCATCAAACGTTGCATTGTCCCAAGCGTGCGCAGCGAAGTGCGCACGGATTCCGGAGAAGAAGGCTTCCAGCCCCACGTAGGCGGCCAATTGCTTGAGTACGCTGGCACCCTTGGCGTAGGTAATGCCGTCAAAGTTGGCATCCACCGTGACGATGTCCGAGGCATCGCTGAACACGGGGTGCGTGGAGGAGAGCTGATCCTGCCCGTAGGCCCACGCCTTTTCCTTGTTGGCAAAGGTCACCCACGCGGTGGTGTACTTGGTGGCTCCTGCTTGGCTCATGGCCGCAGACCACGTGGCAAAGGATTCGTTGAGCCACAGATCATCCCACCACTGCATGGTCACTAGATCGCCGAACCACATGTGCGCCAGCTCGTGCAGAATCGTGTCCGCACGGCGTTCGTACTGGTAGTGGCTGGCCGCCGAGCGGAAGATGTACTCGTCGCGAATAGTCACGCAGCCCGCGTTTTCCATCGCGCCCATGTTGTACTCGGGGCAGAAGATCTGGTCGTACTTGTAGAACGGGTAGCCCACCCCGAAGTGCTCGGCGTAGTAGTTAAAGCCCTGCTTGGTAACTTCGAAGAGCTCATCCGCATCCAGGTATTCCGCCAAGGACTTGCGGCAGTACAGCGCCAGCGGCACGGTCATTTCGCCCTCGGTGGTCAATTGGCCACGCTCGCGAGCAGCTGCTGCCGCGTCCGCGGAGGTCTCTGGGTGGGGAGTCACCGTGCCCGTCCATTCGTCGCGCACCACGTGCCATGGCCCCACGCAGAATGCGATCAAGTAGGTGGACAGCAGGTAGTCCACCGTGGATGTGTGCACGGTCTTGTTTTCTTCGACGCCATGCTCCTGCGCGACCACGTTATTGGTCACCACACTCCAACCGTCCGGGGTGGTCACGGAGACGTCATACGTTGCCTTGATATCTGGCTGGTCAAAGCATGCAAATACCCGCTTGGCATCGGCTGTCTCAAACTGGGTGTACATGTACACCTCACCGTCCGCTGGGTCGGTAAAGCGGTGCAAGCCCTCGCCCGTGGTGGAGTACGCGCCATCGGCGCGGATGATCAACTCATGCTGGCCTTCAGAGAGGCCCTGGAGCTGAATGCCGCTGGTGGCGTCGAATACAGAATCAACACGGGGAACGGCAGCATCGGTGATGTCCTGACCATCCAGGATCACGCTGTGAACCTCCGGGGCACGCAGGTCAACGAAAGTGGAGCCTGCCTGGGAGGTAAAGCCGATGGTGGTGTTGGTAGCAAACGTGGTGGTGGACGGTTCGCCACCGCCGCTGAGATCCAAATCGATGGTGTAGTGCACGTCGCTGATCAACTGCGCGCGCTGTGCGGCCTCATGGCGATTCAGGTTTGTTGAAGTCATGTTTCACACCCTACTCACGGCCCAGACTAAACCGGCTCGGACAAGACCTTGAGGGGACAGGTGAAGAGCAATTTCAACCGCCAGACAGCGCCGGGGAGACTGATTTGTCTACAGTGGCTGACATGACTACTAAGCAACCCGTCACCATGTACTTCGATGCCACCTGCCCCTTTGCCTGGGTCACCAGCCGCTGGCTCAAGGAAGTAGAAAAAGTCCGCGAAATTGAGCTCAACTTCGCACCCATGAGCCTGTTCATCCTCAACGACGGACGCGAAGGCCTGTCCGAAGGCTACGAGCGCGCCATGACCGCAGCTCGTGGACCAGCACTCGTGGCTGCGGCTCTGCACACCGAAAGCCCAGAGCTGGTGGATCCGTACTACACCGTGCTGGGAACCAAGATTCACTCCGAAGGCAACAGCCACAAGCAGGATCCGCACGGCTACGACGAGCTCATCAAGGAAACCCTGGCGGAAATCGGCGCCAAGGCGGAACTGTTCGACGTAGCGCACAAGGATGCGGACGCTGAGGGCTCAGTCATGAAGCAGCTGCAAGACAGCCACGATCACGCCATCAGCCTGGTGGGCGACGACGTGGGAACCCCAGTAGTACAGCTGGGAGAGCGCGCATTCTTCGGTCCCGTGCTCACTCGCATCCCAGAAGGCGAGACGGCAGGCGCACTCTTCGACGCATCCGTGACCTTGGGCGGCTACCCGCACTTCTTCGAACTGAAGCGCTCCCGCACCGAAGACCCCAAGCCAGAATTCGCTTAAGCGAAACGGCTCGGAAGCTATTCGCTAAGATCTGCAGACATGCGTATTTATCTTGGTGCCGACCATGCCGGCTTTGAAATGAAGAACGTGATCAAAGATCACCTGACCAACAAGGGTCTGGAGGTCATCGATTGCGGTGCACACGAGTACGACGCCAACGATGACTACCCAGCATTTTGCATCGAGGCAGCACGCCGCGTTGTAGAGGACGAAGGATCCCTGGGCATCGTGCTGGGCGGTTCCGGAAACGGCGAGCAGATCGCCGCGAACAAGGTCAAGGGCGCACGCTGCGCACTGGCGTGGTCCGTGGAAACCGCCAAGCTGGCTCGCGAGCACAACAAGGCCCAGCTCATCGGACTCGGTGGCCGCATGCACTCCGAGGAAGAAGCACTGGCGATCGTGGATGCCTTCGTGGAGCAGCCGTGGAGCGGCGAAGAGCGTCACCAGCGCCGTATCGACATTCTGTCTGAATACGAGCGCACCGGAGACGCTCCGGCATTGCCGGAAAACTAAGGGCAATAGTAAAAGCACAAGCCAAAGGCGCTGAGTAGGTTTTCCTACTCAGCGCCTTTGTTCATTGGCTAACGGCTTTAGGCTCACTGCATTTTGCTGATGAGTTGAGACGCTAAGCCACGTGGTGATGTCTCAATCAGCCGTGCTCTGTGATTAATCGTGCTGGGAGGTTTTAACCCCGCTGGGCGGTGCGCTTTTCTTGCCACTGCTTAATGTCATCGGAGTTCCACAACGTCAGTCCGTGGAACTTAGTGACGGGCTTGGGAGCGCGTCCCCTGCCTGCATAGCTGGTGAATGTCCCGCGAGCCGTTCCAGAGAACTCTGCGCATTGGATTGCGGTCCACAATTCCACACTGCTGACTCGATCAATGATTACCGGTTCCATGTGTATGAACTTTAGAGGAAAACTAAGCGCACGCTAGGAAATTGCAAAGATTGCTACATTTTTTGGACAGTCCACCTCTATTTTTGCTCCGCGTAACATGGAAAACGTTCACACCCACCAAGGCAGCGCCCGGGTTCCGCGGCAACATCTCGACCGTGCCACTAGGTGCAGCTGAAGGCATGTGACGAACTTCCCACAAAACATTTTTCGGAAAGGTCACGAAACCGTGTCACGTACGTACGCAGAACAGTTGGTCGAAACTCTAGAAAACAACGGGGTACAGCGGATCTACGGAGTGGTGGGCGATAGCCTCAACCCGATTGTGGATGCGGTCAAGCGCAGCTCCATCGAATGGGTCCACGTGCGCAATGAAGAAGCGGCGGCATTCGCTGCGGGCGCGGAATCGTTGATGACGGACAAGCTCGCCGTGTGTGCGGGCAGCTGCGGACCGGGAAACCTCCACCTGCTGCAGGGACTTTATGATTCGCACCGAAACGGTGCAAAGGTCCTGGCCATCGCCAGCCATATCCCGAGCCAGTTCATCGGCTCGCACTTCTTCCAGGAGACCCACCCAGAGCAGCTGTTCGCCGAGTGTTCCGGCTACTGCGAGATGGCCAATTCTGCGGAGCAGGGCGCCAAGATTCTGCAGCACGGCATCCAATCCACGATGGCTGGCAAGGGAGTGTCCGTTCTGGTCATCCCCGGTGACGTGTCTTCGGAGCAAGCGGTTGATGCTCCACAGCTACAGTCCACCATTTCCGCTGCTCGTCCCACTGTGGTGCCTGCTCAGGAGCAAGTCCAACAGTTGGCAGATGCCATCAACCAAGCGGATAAAATCACCATCTTCGGCGGAGCTGGCTGTGCCAATGCCCGTGAGCAAGTCCTGGCGCTGGCGGAAAAGATCAAGGCGCCCGTGGGGCACGCCTATGGAGGCAAGGAATACCTGCACTACGACAACCCCTTTGACGTGGGCATGTCCGGCCTATTGGGCTACGGCGCCTGCTCCAAGGCGTTCCATGACGCAGACCTGCTCATCCTGATGGGCACCGATTTTCCTTACTCCGAGTTCCTGCCGGAGAAGACCCGCACGGCGCAAGTGGACATTAAGGGAGAGAACATCGGGCGCCGCACGTCCGTAGACGTTCCGGTTCACGGCGATGTGGCAGCAACATGTGAAGCGCTGATGACGCTGGTGGAGGACAAGCCCAACCGGGACTTCCTGGATGACATGCTGGTGGAGCAGGAAAAGAACCTGAGCCATGTCGTCGAGGCTTATACGAAAAAGCACCACCAACGCACGCCGATCCACCCCGAATACCTCGCGGACATCATCGATACGGTCGCGGACGAGGATGCCGTGTTCACCGCCGATACCGGCATGTGCAACGTCTGGCACGCGCGTTACATCAATCCCAACGGCAAGCGGAAGCTGCTCGCGAGTTTCCGCCACGGCACGATGGCCAACGCGTTCCCGCAGGCCATTGGCGCGCAGTTCGCGGATCGGGACCGGCAGGTCATCGCCATGTGCGGCGACGGTGGCATTGGCATGTTGCTGGGTGAGCTGCTGACAGCGAAGCTGCACGACCTGCCGATGAAGGCCGTGGTGTTCAATAATTCCTCGCTGGGCATGGTCAAGCTGGAGATGATGGTGGCCGGCCTGCCGGACTTCGGCACGGACCACGAGCTCGTTAACTACGCGGACATCGCCAATGCTGCCGGTATGAAGGGCTACCGCGTGGAGCGCCCCGAGGACATCGAGTCGACCTTGCGCGAAGCCTTCGCCCATCCGGGACCGGTTCTGGTGGACGTGGTTACCGATCCGAACGCGTTGAGCATCCCGCCGGAGATATCTCTGGAGCAAGTTGCGGGCTTTTCTCGAGCCGCCGTGGAGACGGTTTTGGAAGGCGGAGTGGGCAAGATGGTGGACTTGGCGCGTTCCAATTTGCGCAATGTACCTCGGCTTTCAGGTTTCAAGGGCCTGTGATTATTGCCCTTGGGAGGTGATGATGTAGAGTAACTTCTCGTGGAAATCACACGGACTTCGGTCCGCATTTCACATGGTCACCCCTTGGGGTGACACCGATTAGTGATGGACACGGGAACGTCGTATAGTGGCTAATACCTCAGCCTTCCAAGCTGAAGACGCGGGTTCGATTCCCGTCGTTCCCTCTCGTCGGGATGTGGCGCAGGTTGGTAGCGCATCCGCTTTGGGAGCGGAGGGTCGCAGGTTCAAATCCTGTCATCCCGACCATTAACGTCAACCGGCTTGTCAGAATATTCTGGCAGGCCGGTTTTCTTATTCTCTTTTTCTTCCCGTCCTTATCGTTCCGACGCCAAGCTCGTTTCCGGGGCGAGCTGAGTGCGTGACCTGGGCGAGTCTCGGCCACTGGGGGCGCGGGCGCTTAGGGCGCGGGCGCTTGGGGTAGATCAAGCTTCTGTACAAAAACTGCCACCAGCTAGTCACACGCGCCACATTGTCCAGCGGAAATAATGGGAGCCCGGTGAGTTTTGGTACGGAAGTATGGCTGGGACGAGGTTGGCGTCGAAAAATATGGCCAACGAAGGTGCGCACGAGAGCGGGGGAACGGTTTGCTACTTGGCCAACAGAACGTGCAAAAGCGACCCCCAACGACGTGGATGTTGCCGACCAGATAAAATTGAGAGCCGACCACACAGGCATGCCCAGATCGGCCAGCCTGTAAACCAAAGAAAAACAGGAGTGTGCATTCGTGAAGAGCTCTGTAGAGAAGCTGAGCGCCACCCGCACCAAGCTCACCGTCGAGGTTCCTTTTGAGGAGCTCAAGCCAGAGTTCGATCAGGCGTACAAGGCCCTGGCTCAGCAGGTTAATATGCCGGGCTTCCGTAAGGGCAAGGTCCCAGCCAAGATCCTCGAGGCTCGTCTGGGCCGCGGCGTGGTGCTGGACCAGGTGCTCAACGAGATGATTCCTTCTCGTTACAGCCAAGCCGTGGAAGAGCACGACCTCAAGGTGCTGGGCCAGCCAGACATCGACATCGCAGAGCTGAAGGACGGCGAGCAGGTCACCTTCACCGCTGAGGTGGACGTACGCCCAGAGATCGAGGTTCCTGATTTCTCCACGATCTCCGTTGAGGTTGCGCCGCTGAAGGCTGACGACGACGCGATCGCCGCCGAGCTGGAGAACCTGCAGGCACGCTTCGGCACCCTGAAGAACGTTGACCGCAAGGTCAAGAAGGGCGACTTCGTCTCCATCGACCTGTCCGCCACCATCGACGGCGAGTCAGTGGAAGAGGCCACTACCGAGGGTCTGTCCCACGAAGTCGGAACCGACTCCCTCGTTGAGGGCTTGGACGACGCACTGGTTGGCATGAAGGCCGACGAAGAGAACACCTTCACCTCCAAGTTGGTCGCCGGCGAGCACGCCGACGAAGAGGCAGAGGTCACCGTCAAGGTGAGCTCCGTCAAGGAGCGCGAGCTGCCTGAGCTGGACGATGACTTCGCTCAGCTGGCAAGTGAGTTCGACACCCTGGACGAGCTGCGCGACTCCCTGAAGACTCAGGTTGAAGAGCAGATGAAGAACACCCAGGCCGGAGAGATCCGCGACAAGGTTCTGGCCGCTGCTCTGGAGCAGACTGAGGTTGCTCTGCCTGAGGCTGTTGTCAACGACCAGGTTGAGGGACAGATCCAGCAGATCATCGGCCAGTTCGGTGGCGACGAGAAGACCTTCGAGGCCATGCTCGCAGCCCAGGACATCACCCGCGAAAAGTTTGAAGAGGACTCCCGCGAAGCTGCCGAGGATTCCGTGCGCACCCAGCTGTTCTTGGATGCCCTGGCAGACAAGGAGCAGCCTGAGGTTTCTCAGGACGAGTTGATGGATCACATCAACTTCACCGCTGCGCAGTACGGCATGGATCCCAATCAGTTCATCATGCAGCTGCAGCAGGCCGGCCAGCTGGCGAGCCTGTTTGCCGACGTTCGCCGCGGCAAGTCCTTGGCTATCAACATTGCCAAGACTTCCGTGAAGGATACGGACGGCAACGACGTTGATCCGAAGCAGTTCTTCGGCATCGACGAGGCAGCTGCCGAGGGTGCTGAGTCTGAGGAATCTGCTGACAAGGCTGAGGACAAGAAGGACGATAAGTCCGAGTCCAAGAAGTACGAAGGCAAGAAGGCTGACAAGGATGCCAAGCCATCAGCCAAGAAGGCTCCTGCGAAGAAGGCTGCCAAGAAGACCGAGAAGAAGGAAGAGAAGAAGACCACGAAGAAATCCACCAAGAAGGACTCTGAGTAGTCTCTGACTCTCTAAATTCTCGAAGCACCTCGAATCTGCGGCGCCTTTACGGCACAACGATTCGAGGTTTTTCGTTGCCTGGGATCGGGAGCCTCAAGGTCCGAAAGGCAGCGGCGCGGGAAGTCCGTGCGCTGTCAGCGAACAACCCCGATCCGAGGCACAACCTTGGCCTAGCGATGACTAGGCTTGAGACCCATACATCAACGTCCATTCCATGAGGAGCACCATGAGTACTCATTCCATTCCGCTGGCTAACGGCGGCGGGGAAATGCCGAACATGACTGATTCGGTATTTGAGCGTCTGCTGAAGGAGCGCATTATCTTCCTCGGTAGCCAGGTTGATGACGAGATCGCCAACAAGCTGTGCGCCCAGATCCTGCTGCTTTCTGCAGAGGATCCCACCAAGGACATTTCCTTGTACATCAACTCTCCGGGCGGATCTGTCACTGCGGGCATGGCCATCTTTGACACCATGCAGTACGCACCGTGCGATATCGCTACCTATGGCATGGGCTTGGCCGCATCCATGGGCCAATTCCTGCTCTCCGCAGGTACCAAGGGCAAGCGCTACGCTCTGCCACACTCCCGCATTATGATGCACCAGCCATCCGCTGGTGTGGGCGGCACTGCAGCGGACATCGCCATCCAGGCCGAGCAGTTTGCTCACACGAAGAAGGAAATGGCAGAGCTCATCGCTGAGTTCACTGGCCAGTCCGTGGAGCAGATCGCCAAGGATTCTGACCGCGACCGTTGGTTCACGGCCAAGCAGGCCAAGGACTACGGCTTTGTTGATCACGTCATCACTTCTGCGAAGGAGAAGTAAGAATGAAGATGCCTGATATGCGTTACATCCTTCCTTCCTTCGTGGAGCACTCCACGTACGGAGCGAAGGAATCCAACCCTTATAACAAGCTGTTCGAAGAGCGCATCATCTTCCTGGGAACCCAGGTGGACGATGCTTCTGCGAATGACATCATGGCGCAGCTTCTGGTCCTGGAGGGACTGGACCCTGATCGCGATATTACGATGTACATCAACTCCCCAGGTGGCTCTTTCACCAGCTTGATGGCCATTTATGACACGATGCAGTACGTCCGCCCAGACGTGCAGACTGTCTGCCTCGGCCAGGCTGCATCCGCAGCCGCTGTGCTGTTGGCCGCCGGCACTCCCGGCAAGCGTGCGGCACTGCCAAATGCCCGCGTCCTGATCCACCAGCCCGCTTCCGGCGGCGTACAGGGCCAGGTTTCTGACTTGGAGATCCAGGCCAAGGAAATCGAGCGCATGCGTACCTTGATGGAAAAGACGCTGGCTCGCCACACCGGCCGCACCGAGGAGCAGGTTCGCATCGATACGGACCGCGATAAGATCCTCACCGCCAAAGAAGCCAAGGAATACGGCATCATCGACCAGGTATTCGAGTACCGCAAGCTGTCCGCTCAGGAGTAATCCGCGGCAGTCACCATATGCCTGCCGATTGTTCGGCGGGTACGTTTCCCCAGTGTCCGACACGGCACTGGGGAACACCTTTTTTGTCTCACCCCGGAGTATTCTTGGGGGCAGTCGTTTCAACCAGTCAATGCGCGCGGAACTCGCTTCTGCGCGCGTCGATAGAAAGCAGTAGCAAAGTCGTATGCCAGAAAGTGCTGAACTGCTGAAGTGCTCCTTCTGTGGGAAGAGCCAAAAGCAAGTGCGCAAGCTCATCGCCGGCCCGGGCGTCTACATCTGCGATGAGTGCATCGAGCTGTGCAATGAAATCATCGAAGAGGAGATGCTCGCGGCTCCGTCCTCGGAGAATTCCGAGCAGCTGCCCACTCCTTCTGCTATCGCCAAGTTCTTGGACAAGTACGTCATCGGGCAGGACGAGGCCAAGCGCACTCTAGCCGTGGCTGTGTACAACCACTACAAGCGCATCCAGGTGGAGCAGTCCAACGCGACCGCCCGCCGTTCTGATGACGAGGTGGAACTGTCCAAGTCCAACATTTTGATGTTGGGCCCGACGGGTTCGGGTAAGACGTATCTTGCCCAGTCGCTGGCTCGTATGTTGGATGTTCCTTTTGCTATCGCCGACGCCACCTCTCTCACCGAAGCGGGATACGTGGGTGAAGACGTGGAGAATATTCTGCTGAAGCTGCTGCAGGCGGCGGATTTCGATGTGGATAAGGCCCAGCGCGGAATTATCTACGTGGATGAGGTGGATAAGATCTCCCGCAAGTCTGAGAACCCCTCGATTACGCGTGACGTGTCCGGCGAGGGCGTGCAGCAGGCGCTGCTGAAGATTCTGGAAGGCACTGTGGCGTCTGTTCCACCGCAGGGTGGGCGCAAGCACCCCAACCAGGAGTTCATTCAGTTTGATACGAAGAACGTTCTGTTCATCGTGGCGGGCGCTTTTGCCGGTCTGGAAGGCGTGATCGCGGAACGTCGTGGCAAGAAGGGTCTGGGCTTCGGTGCAGAGATCTCTTCTAAGTCTGAGGCGGACGATAATCCGTTCGAGTTCGTGGAGCCGGAAGATCTGGTGAAGTTCGGCCTGATACCAGAGCTCATCGGTCGCCTTCCGGTGCTCACTCACGTGGGGCACTTGGACGAAGAAGCATTGGTGCGCGTGCTCACCGAGCCGAAGAACTCACTGGTGCGTCAGTACGAGCGCCTCTTCGATATGGACGGCGTGCGCCTGACCTTTGAAGAAGATGCGCTCAAGGAGATCGCTCGGCAGGCGCTGGCTCGCGAAACTGGAGCCCGCGGATTGCGTTCCATCATGGAATCCATTCTGCTGCCAGTGATGTTCTCCATTCCGGAAGATGAGGACACCGGAGAGGTCATCATCACCGCAGACTGTGCTGCGGGCAAGGCTGAGCCCACGCTGCTGACCCACGAAGAAGTAGCTAAGCGGGACAAGAAATCCGCCTAGCGGATAAGCACACCGGCTACTCGTGCCGATACAGATCGGTAGCTGAGTAGTCGGTGTTTGCGTCGGACGAAGAAGAAACAACACCACGAGACAACGGGGCGGGGGACTGCTCGCGGGAGTACAACGTCGCTGCTACCGACGGGCCGACAGCCAACGAGAGCGACGAATGCGTGTAGCTACTGCCCTGCGAGGTGGGCATGGGGGTGGTGAGGAACGCGAGGACGGCATCAGTCGCCAGAGCTTCCAGACCAGCTGTGTTGCTGGCATCGGTGGCGTTCATGCCGTAGAGCTTGTGAAACGTTGACCCCATGGAGACGGGGAAACTGCACAGGGACAGCATGAGGACGTATACATCCTCGGCGGAGATGCCCGCGCGGAAAGCTCCGACATCGTGGCCGCGCATGAGAATTCGATCCAGCTGCAGCATCATTGGGGAATCGTCCAAGGGGACGTGACGGCGGGACAGCTGCGCGGAATCGAAGAGGTTCTCCGACACAATGAAACGCAGCGCCTGCGGATTGTTTCGTCCGCATCGGAATAACTCGCGGAACAGGGTGCGGATCGCATCGGCGGGCACGGCGGAGGAGACGGAATCGGCGGAGACCACGTCAGCCGCGGGCCACAGTTGGGATAAGGCAAAGCGCAGGCACTCGTCGTAGAGCAACTCAGTGTCCTGAAAGAGCTGGTGAGAGGGCTCGTGACCGGCGGATTCCGCCAGCTCTGCGATGGTGGCCTCTGGAACCGCGGGACCAGTGCGCACTAACACGGACAGCGCCTGTTGCATGAGTTCCTGGTACTGCGTGGCGGTTAACCCATAGCGCGACCACGACGAAGGCAGCGGTACGGAGCCACTGTCTCGCCGAGATGAAGCCGCAGGATCTGATGGGGAAGACACGTCCTCATGCTAGTCACGGCCTGCCTGCTGGCACCCGGAGGGGGAGGTGAGTGGAGGGGAGACGAATGGAGGGGAATCAGCGGGAAGCTTGAGAGCGAAACCCCTAGGCGCAGGTTCGACTACCGTGGAAGTTGAACCTTAAACCATCACCATCGCAGGAGTTCACGATGACTATTCAAGAACCCACCTCCGCCAACCTCGCAGGCCAGACCCAGGGCAACGGCGAGCCGCACAATGCAGAAGTCAACGTGGCTATCACGGGCGCTGCCGGGCAGATTGGCTACTCCCTGCTGTGGCGTCTGGCCACTGGCGAGGTGTTCGGCGAGCGCCGCGTGAACCTGCGACTCATCGAGGTGGGCGAGGGCGTGAAGGCCGCCCAGGGCGTGGCTATGGAACTGCTCGATAGCGCGTTCCCGCTGCTGGGGCAGATTACCGTGACGGAGGATCTGCACGAGGGCTTCCGTGACGCTCACGCCGTGTTCTTGGTGGGTGCGAAGCCTCGGCAAAAGGGCGAGGAGCGCTCTGATCTGCTGGCGGCCAACGGTGGAATCTTTGGCCCGCAGGGCAAGGCGATCGGCGAGGTTGCCTCTCCCGATGTGCGCGTCCTGGTGGTGGGCAACCCAGCGAACACGAACGCGGCGATCGTGGCGGCACATGCCGAGGGAACCGACCCGCGACAGATCACGGCCATGACTCGCCTGGACCACAACCGCGCGTTGGGACAAGTTGCGGAGAAGTTGGGTGTGGGCGTGGCCGAGCTGGATCGGATGATTGTGTGGGGCAACCACTCGGCATCGCAGTTCCCTGATGTCACAGAGCTAACGCTGAATGGAAAGCCGGTGGCGGACCAGTTGGATCAGGCGTGGCTGACGGAGGAGTTCATCCCTCGCGTGGCCAAGCGCGGCGCGGAGATCATTGAGGTGCGCGGGCGTTCTTCCGCAGCCTCCGCAGCAAGCAGCGCGGTGGATCACATGCGCGATTGGTTCAATGGCATCGACGATGACTGGGTTTCTGTGGCGCTGCCTTCCGATGGTTCCTATGGGGTGCCGGAGGGCATCGTGTGCTCCTTCCCGTGCCGGTTGGTTGATGGCCAGTGGGAGATCGTCCAAGGGCTAAGCATCAACGAGTTCCAGCAGGAGCGCATTGATAAGACCGTGGCGGAGCTGCAGGAGGAGTTCCAGACCGTCAAGGACCAAGGACTGGTCTAACTTTCTCCCGGCGAGGATTGCCGTTTCTGCCCACGGAATAAGGGAGTTATGTTTGGCTATAAAACATTACCTCTCCTCACGCGCCTACCACCGTCTCACCACCGACGTTCCCGCTGGCCACACGCATCACCGCCCGTGCTGCTGGTGCGCTAACATCGCTTCCACCCGCCGTGTTGCGTCTGTTCGGGCAACCCACCAACACCGATGGCGACACGCTGGACGCTGATGTCCGCGCCTCCTTGCTGGCGCTAAAAGTGGTATCTGGCGAAGACTTCGCGGACCTCGAGCCGTCGGCTGGGCGCACCATCATTGACCACGAGGCGCACCACGGCGCGCTGACGTATATGCAGGTCGGCTCTGTCACGGAGTATCTGGTCGACGGCGTACGAGTTCGTCATTACCGCCCGGCTAGGCGAGGCGGCACCGCACCGGAGTCAGAGGAGATGCCCACCTTGATCTACATGCACGGCGGAGGATGGGTGCTCGGCTCGCTGAATTCACACGATTCCACCTGCCGCTGGATCTGCGCAAAAGCCGAGGTGGCCGTGATCAGCGTGGATTATCGCCTGGCACCGGAGGCACCGTTTCCCGCCGGATTGGTCGACGTCACGGCCGTGGCCAGCGCCGCCTTGTCCGGAAAGATCCCGGGGGTGGACCGTCACCGCGTGGCAGTGGGAGGGGACTCCGCAGGAGGCAACCTCGCTGCCGCACTGTGTCTGCGGCTGCGGGACGAAGGCAAAGCGCTACCTCGGCTACAAATGTTGTTTGTCCCTGCGACCGATCTGCGCACCCTGGATACCGCAAGCCACAGAGAGTTTGCGAAAGATTACTTCCTCACGGCCAAGCACATGCGTTGGTACCGCGAGCACTACACACCCAATGAGGACGATAGGGATAGCCCGTATGTCTCCCCGCTCGCGGCGCAGGACCTTTCCGGGTTACCGGCTGCTTATGTAGCTGTGGCGGGATTCGATCCTTTGCGTGATGAGGGGGAGGAGTATGCAAGGAGGATGCGAGACGCGGGAGTGCTGGTGAGTTTGCGTCGACACCCAGGATTGGTGCACCCCTTCGTGAATTCCACCGGGGTATGGAGAGGAGCACGGGCCGCACTCGACGAAGCAGTGGGCGCATTGCGCTTGGGCTTGGGCGTGGTTACGCCTTGAATGAAGGGGCTGTCCGGAGGTCTATTACACTGGTGATTCGTGAGCACATCTAGCCTGAACCCCCAGTCCTCCGGCGCTGCTGGACGTTCCATCGGCGCCGACCGTTCCTCCCAACTGCCTGCTGCATGGAACCCGGCAGAGGTAGAAAAGGACCTCTACCAAGGGTGGGTAGACAAGGGATACTTCACGGCGGATGCGTCCAGCTCGAAGCCACCTTTTAGCATCGTGTTGCCACCGCCGAACGTCACCGGCCAGCTGCACATGGGCCATGCCCTAGACCACACCCTGATGGACCATATGGCGCGCCGCAAGCGCATGCAGGGCTTTGAGGTGCTGTGGCTGCCTGGTGCTGACCACGCAGGCATCGCTACCCAGACCAAGGTAGAAGCCAGCCTGAAGGAGACCGAAGGCAAGGGCCGTTTTGATTACTCCCGCGAAGAGTTCATTGAGCGCGTGTGGGAGTGGAAGGAGCGCTACGGTGGGGTCATCCAGAACCAGATGCGGGCCATCGGTGACTCTGTGGACTGGTCCCGTGAGCGCTTCACCTTGGATGAGGGGTTGTCCCGAGCCGTGCAGAAGATCTTCAAGGCTCTGTTTGATCAAGGGCTGATCTACCGCGCGAACCGCCTGGTGAATTGGTCTACGACCTTGCAGACCGCGATTTCCGATATCGAGGTTGTGCACTCGGATGACGAGGGCGAGCTCGTTTCTATCCGCTACGGTTCCCTCAACGATGATGAGCCGCACGTGATTGTGGCCACCACTCGCGTGGAAACCATGCTGGGCGATGTGGCCGTGGCCGTGCACCCAGACGACGAGCGCTACGCAGATCTGGTGGGCACCACGCTGCCGCACCCATTCCTGGATGACCGCCGCATGATCGTGGTGGCCGATGATTATGTGGACCCCGAATTCGGAACCGGTGCGGTGAAGATCACCCCGGCGCACGATCCGAACGACTTCGAGCTGGGCAAGCGCCACGATCTGCCCATGCCGGAGATCATGGACGAAACCGGGCACATCGCCAACACGGGGACACAGTTCGATGGAATGGAACGCTACGAGGCGCGCGAGCAGATCCGCCTAGCTTTGGAGGAGCAGGGACGGATCGTAGGCCGAAAGTTCCCGTACGTTCACTCCGTGGGCCACTCCGAGCGCTCCGGTGAGGCCATCGAGCCGCGCCTGTCGCTGCAGTGGTACGTCAAGGTAGACCAGCTGGCCAAGATGGCCGGCGATGCTGTGCGCGAGGGCGATACCGTGATTCACCCCGCCTCCCAGGAACCACGTTGGTTTGACTGGGTGGATGACATGCACGATTGGTCCATTTCCCGCCAGCTGTGGTGGGGTCACCGAATCCCGATTTGGTACGGGCCAGACGGCGAAGTGGTGTGTTGTGGTCCCGACGACGATGCCCCGACCGGCGAAGGCTGGCGGCAGGACGAAGACGTTCTGGATACCTGGTTTAGCTCTGCGCTGTGGCCGTTCTCCACGATGGGCTGGCCGGATGCTACTGATGAGCTAGCCAAGTTCTATCCGACATCCGTGTTGGTCACCGGCTACGACATCCTGTTCTTCTGGGTGGCGCGCATGATGATGTTCTCCACCTTCGCGGACACCCTGGACGGTTCCCCGCTGGCGGGCGGCCCTAATGGCGTGCCGTCTGCAGAGCGCGGTGGACGTCCGCAGGTGCCGTTCCGCGACGTGTTCCTGCACGGACTGGTGCGTGATGAGCAGGGCCGCAAGATGTCCAAGTCTTTGGGCAACGGCATCGACCCTATGGATTGGGTGCGGGACTACGGCGCCGATGCGCTGCGCTTTACCCTGGCTCGTGGCGCCAACCCGGGCAGCGATCTGCCCGTGGGCGATGATTCCGCGCAGTCTTCCCGAAACTTTGCCACCAAGCTGTATAACGCCACCAAGTTTGCGCTGATGAACGGCGCTCAGGTGGGTGAACTGCCTGCCCGTGACGAGCTGACTGACGCGGACCGCTGGATCCTGGATCGTCTAGAAGCCGTGCGCGAGCACGTGGACATGGCGCTGGATCGCTACGAGTTTTCCTGGGCTAATGAGTCCCTCTACCGCTTTGCCTGGGGCGAGTTCTGCGATTGGTACCTGGAAATCGCCAAGGTGCAGATCCCGCGTGATTGGGATGCTGCCAGCCAGGAGGAGATTGCTCGCGGCATCAATACCCAGCTGGTGCTGGGCCGGGTGCTGGATTCCGTGTTGCGCTTGCTGCACCCAGCGATGCCGTTTGTCACAGAGACACTGTGGACGACGCTCACTGAAGGCGTGGAGGGCTACGAAGAATCCTTGGCGATCAGCCCGTGGCCAGACCAGTCGCTGACCAACGGTGGAGCAGAGCAGGACCAGGACGCTGTGCGTCGTATGGAAGACGTGGAGAAGATGGTCACGGAAATCCGCCGTTTCCGTAGTGATCAGGGAGTCAAGCCCACGCAGAAGGTCCCTGCCAGCGTGGACTTCGCTGCAGCTGATCTGGTGGAGCTGGAGCCAGCCGTGCGTTCGCTGGTGCGCTTGGGACAGCCGGAAGCAGATTTCACCGCTACCGCCTCGCTGGAGGTGCGCTTGTCTCAAGCCACCATCACCGTGGAACTGGATACCTCCGGCACCGTGGACGTGGCTGCCGAGCGCAAGCGACTGGAGAAGGACCTAGCCGAGGCGCAGAAGGAGCTGGACAACGCAGCCAAGAAGCTGAGCAACGAGAACTTCCTGGCCAAGGCGCCAGAGAAGGTCGTGGAAGGCATCAAGGAGCGTCAGCGCGTGGCACACGAGGAGCACGAGCGCATCTCTACCCGCTTGGCCGAACTGCCGCAGGCCTAGAGCCAGCTGTCGCATTCAGTTACTTAGCACGCACCTCGCCAGCCAGAACAGAGAAACGGAGACATCAGTGAGCAAGGACAACCGTGGCGCGGAGAACGCAGATCTCGAAGCCACAACTCAGGACGCGCCCACCGATGACGCGACGATCGAGGCGGCCCTGGAGCAACTTCCCGAGTTCGGCGAAGTCACGCTCGATGAGTCCGGACTGGCCTTGCCGATCGACGCCAACGCCGAGCACACCTCTGCAGCTGACTCCGAGGAGGCGATTGTCCGCCCCGTGACCGCCGAGGAAATGCGGGCGCTAGCGGAGACCGAAGCAGAGCTGGATTTGCGCTGGCCAGAGACGAAGATCGATCCGTCGATGGAGCGCATCGAGCTGCTCATGGATCTGCTGGGTAACCCCGAGCGCGCATTCCCTTCTGTGCACGTGGCTGGCACAAACGGCAAGACGTCCGTGGTGCGCATGGTGGAATCCCTTCTGCGCGCATTCCACCGTCGCACCGGGCGGACCACGAGCCCGCACTTGCAGCTGGTCACCGAGCGTATCGCGGTGGATGGCAAGCCCATTCACCCCGCCGATTACGTGGCGATCTGGAACGAGATCAAGCCGTACGTGGAGATGGTCGATGCGCGTAGCGAGGCCGACAGTGGCCCGAAGATGAGCAAGTTCGAGGTGCTCGTGGCCATCGCCTACGCTGCCTTCGCGGACGCGCCCGTGGACGTGGCCGTGGTGGAAACCGGGATGGGCGGTCGTTGGGATGCCACCAACGTGGTCAATGCAGACGTGGCCGTGATCACGCCCATCGGGCTGGACCATACGGATTACCTGGGCGAGACCATCGAGCTGATCGCGGGGGAGAAGGCAGGCATCATCAAGTCCCGCTGGGACGCCGAAGATTTGCTCACTCCGCCGGATAACGTCACGGTGATCGGCAAGCAGGATCCGGCCGCGATGAGCGTGCTGCTGGAGGAAGCCGTGGAGAAGGATTCCGCGGTGGCGCGTGACGGTGCGGAATTCGCCGTGTTGGAATCCAGCGTGGCCGTGGGGGGACAGCGTTTGACCATCCAAGGTTTGGGTGGTGTTTACGATGACATTTTCCTGCCCCTTTCGGGAGCTCATCAGGCAGATAACGCAGCGATGGCGCTGGCCGCCGTGGAAGCCTTTTTCGGCGCCGGTGGTGAGCGCCAGCTGGACATCGACCGCGTCCGCGAGGGCTTCGCTACCGTGGAATCGCCGGGCCGTTTGGAGCGCGTGCGCTCTGCGCCGAACGTATTCATCGATGCCTCCCACAACCCCCACGGTGCCAAGGCGCTGGCCGCGGCGATGGATCGCGATTTTTCTTTCCGACGCCTGATCGGCGTGGTCGGAGTGCTGGGCGATAAGGATGCGCGTGGCATCCTCACCAACCTGGAGCCCGTGTTGGACGAAGTAGTGGTGACCCAAACGAATTCGCCTCGCGCATTGGATGCGGATGTGTTGGCGGAATACGCTCGCGATGCCTTTGGGGAAGAGCGCGTCCATGTGGCCTACAACCTGCCCGGAGCGGTGGAGCTGGCCACCCAACTGGCGGAGGAAGATGACGATGGCATGCTCTCTGGTTCCGGCGTAATCATCACCGGATCCGTGGTCACCGCAGGTGAGGCGCGAACCTTGTTCGGCAAGGATCCTGCCTAGTTCCGTATAGCAGACAATTTTTCGCGGCGGAACTGCAGCGCAGTACAGTAACCAATCGGAGTACACCTCACGTATCGCGTGAATCAGCCGACAGGAGTGCCAGACACATGGCGAGCAAGCAGCAAGACAAGATGGGGCCACTAGGCCCCGGGCATGCGCCGAAGAACGATCCTCTGAAGGGCGTGCGCGGTGTGATGGCTGGTACTCACATCATGGAAGCCATCGTGATCCTGCTGGTGCTGACCGTGGTGACCCGCGTGGACAATGGCGAGGCTGCCACCACGCTCAACCTGATCTATGTGTCTGGCTTGGGACTGCTGATGGTGGCCGCCGCGTTCGTGCAGAAGGCCAAGTTTGCCGACGTACTGAATATCGGTCTGCAGGTAGTGGCCGTGGCGGGATTTTTCGTCCACATTTCCATGGGGGTGGTGGCGCTGATGTTCGCCGCCGTGTGGTGGTACATCTACCACCTGCGAAATAACCTGCAGGAGCGCATGAAGCGGGGCTTGTTGCCGAGCCAGCACCTAGACATTTAGGCCCGCGCAAAAGGGGGACTGCGAACGCGCGAGGGGAGCGCGTGGGCTGTAGAATCGGCAACCATGACTGAACGTACACTCATCCTGATCAAGCCAGACGGCGTCAAGAACGGCCACGTTGGCGAAATCATCGCCCGCATCGAGCGCAAGGGCCTGAAGTTGGTGGAGCTGGATCTCCGCACCGCTGACCGCGAGACCGCTGAGAAGCACTACGAAGAGCACTCCGACAAGCCATTCTTCGGCGAGCTGGTGGACTTCATCACCTCCGCACCACTGGTTGCAGGCATCGTTGAAGGCGAGCGCGCCATCGACGCTTGGCGTCAGCTGGCCGGCGGCACGGACCCAGTGTCCAAGGCCACTCCAGGCACCATCCGCGGCGACTTCGCTCTGACCGTGGGCGAGAACGTGGTTCACGGCTCTGACTCCCCAGAGTCCGCAGAGCGCGAGATCGGCATCTGGTTCCCCAACCTGTAAGCCTTCACGCTGTCGGTGGGGCCTTGCGCCCGCCCAACGAGCAATCCCCGGTAGCACCATTTAATCGGTGTAACCGGGGACTTTTGCTTGTGCCTTTGCTAGTGGAGTGTGTCCTGCTATTGGCCGTTTTTGATCCGTTCCTGGTACTGATGGCTGGACTTGGGGGATAGGGTGACCCACTCCAGTGCTTCATCCCGGCTGCGCAGTTCGCGGATGGTCACCACGTCACCGGACTTCTTGGCCTGCGTCAGAGCGTTGTTGATATCCGCCTCAGAAGCGCGCAGCTTTTCAGAGAGGATCTTCACCATTACCGCGTTGTGCATTTGAAATCCGCCCGGAACCAGCAGCAGTGCATAGGCTCCGGCGATCAGTGCCTCGGGGCCGCGGGCTAGCACGGCATCTTCTTGTGCAGCGCCCTTTTCTTCGACGCCATGCTCCCCACCTGCAGACCCGTCGCGAGCCTCCAGGAGATCCTCCGGCAGCGTGTAATACTGCGGCCGAGACAACTGGCGTCCAAGAAGCGTGTAGAACAGTGCGAATCCAATGAGCCCCACGATGAGGCCGGTGCCCCAACCTGGCCAGATGCGACCGATGTTGACGAGGAAGAATCCGGAGACAACCACTCCCAACAGCCGCATCTCTTCTCTCCAATTGGTAGCCGTGCGCTGGGCTTCCACATCCGTCTTGAGCGGATCGTAGTTATTGAAGCGCTCCCCGGGACGGCGCATCGCCTTCCACCACACCACTGCGCACCCGGCAAGACAGACCAACAGAATCAGAAATCCCACAGTTCGTCCCGGCTGGGCAACCGTCACGGCAATGGCCACGGCGAGGAGCGCAGCAAAAGCAGCCCGCGTTCCTACGCCGATGCTTCTGTTCTTGCCGAGGTCAATAAACTGCTGCGCCGTGATTTCCATGCAGCTCACTTTAGTGGTCCACCGGACAGGCTTCATGCGCAGCCTGTCCCGCGAGTGTGCAAGAATGGAACATGGATATTGACCCACAACGACGATGCGGCCGATGTCTAACCAGACCTCACTGTACTTTTTATTGCGCAGCGGTCGCCCGAGGCATGCTTTCGGTTGCGACGCATTCCTCAGAGGCGATTTCCGCCTGCATGAAGGAGAAATGTGGCTAACCAAGCCCAAAAACTAGCAGCTCAAGCTGCACAAATTAATCGCACGGAATTGGGGGAGAAGACCCGAGTCCACGCGTTGGCAAAAATGCTGGGAGTATCCAGCAATGAAATGCTTAGCGTCCTGACTTCGCAGGGCATCAGTGACAAGCGCGCTGCCTCGACCGTCACCAAGCAGCAGATAGAGACCGTGCTGGATAGCTTGGCGTCGGATAAAAAGGATGAACCCAAGACCGCCGCGAAGAAGACTGCCAAGAAGGCGGCGAAGAAGACGGTAAAGAAGGCCGCGAAGGAGACTGCGACCAGAAAGTCGACGACGAAGACCGCTAAGAAGTCCACCAAGAAGACGGCAAGGAAGGCGGAGACGAAGACGTCCGCCAAGCCGGACGTCAAGGTTGTCGAAGAACCTGCGGTACAGGGTGAGCAGGCGCCGGAGTCCGTATCTGCCGAGCAGTTGGCTGATGGGGGAGCTACCGGCGAGTTCGTTGCGGTGGCAGAGCCAGCGACGGAGGTCGCGCCACAGGTGGCTGAGGCGCACACTGAGAGTGCTGATGAAGCTAAGTCTGAGGCTGAGCCTGAGGCTGAGAACGATCCTTCGGATGCCACGGTGGATCAGATCATCGCGCCGCTGTTTAACAACGATGGCGATGCGGATTCCTCCGAATCGGTGCAGTCCAATGAGTCCACGGAGTCCGAGCAGAAGCCCAAGCGTCGGGTGCGCCGGGTTCGTCGTGTGGTGCGACGAGTCGGCGTGGATGCGGGAACTGCAGCAGATGGTTCTCAGCCGGAGAAGTCAGACTCAGCACAAACCGAGTCGGACAGCGCGCAGTCGGAAGACACCCAGCCGGAAGACACCCAGCCGGAGAAGTCTGACGCGCAGAATTCCGATGCGGACGAAACCGCCCCAGAGAAGAAGGGGCGTGGAAATAATCGGAACCGGCGTCGGGCAAAGAACAACCGACGAGGCGACCAGGCGGAAGATCGCACCGACGATCAGCAGGTAGACAGCGCCGACGATAATGCCGACCACGACCCTTCCGACCTGCACCCCGCAGAACGCGACGAGGCAGACATCGTCGATGAGCCAGTGCGCTTCAAGGGCAGCACGCGCCTGGAGTCCCGCCGCCGGTGGAAGCAGGAGAACCGCAAGGAATCCCGCCATGTGGTGAGCCGCAGCGAGTTCTTGGCGCGCCGGGAATCCGTGGACCGCGTCATGGTGGTGCGGGATTCTCAGCGCACCGACCACGAGGGTCTGACCACGCAGGTGGGCGTGGTGGAAGACGGCATGCTGGTGGAGCACTTTGTGACCAGCGAAACCCAGCACTCGATGGTGGGCAACGTCTACCTGGGCACCGTGCAAAATGTGCTGGCCAGCATGGAAGCTGCATTCATCGACTTGGGAACCGGTCGCAATGCGGTGCTGTACTCCGGCGAGATGAACTGGCATTCCCCCCACTTGCACAGCAAGAACCGTCGCATCGATTCCGCGCTGCGACCGGGTGATCAGATCATGGTGCAGGTCATCAAGGATCCCGTGGGCCACAAGGGCGCACGCCTGACTGCCCGCGTGAGCTTTGCCGGGCGTTACCTCGTGTACTTCCCAGGCGGCACCACCGCGGGGATTTCCCGCAAGCTGCCAGAGGCAGAGCGCAAGCGCCTGAAGGGGATCCTTTCGCGAGTGATCCCGGGCGAGGGTGGCGCGATCATCCGCACGGCTGCGGAAAATGCCTCCGAGGACAACATCGGCGAGGACGTCAACCGTCTGCACAGCGCGTGGGAAAACGTGCTGGAGCAAGAGAACAAGGCGCGTTCCTCCAAGGGCTCCCAGCCGGTCACGCTCTACGAAGAGCCGAACATGCTGATCAAGGTGATCCGGGACATCTTGAATCCGGACTTCTCCCAGCTCATCGTGGATGGCGACAAGTCCTGGGCCACCGTGCGTGATTACGTCAGCCGCATGGCGCCGGATCTCAAGGACCGAGTGGTCAAGTGGCACCCAGAGCAGCATGCAGACCAGGACATCTTCGCCGGCATGGAGCTGGATGAGCAGCTGTCCAAGGCGCTGAGCCGCAAGGTGTGGCTGCCATCGGGCGGTCACCTGGTCATCGACCACACCGAGGCGATGACGGTGGTGGATGTCAACACCGGATCTTTCATCGGCTCTGGCGGCAACCTGGAAGAGACGGTCACGCAGAACAACCTCGAGGCAGCCGAGGAGATCGTGCGGCAGATGCGCCTGCGTGACCTGGGCGGCATGATCGTGGTGGACTTCATCGACATGGTGCTGGAGGAAAACCAGGATCTGGTGCTGCGCCGATTGACCGAGTTCTTGGGACGCGATCGCACCCGTCACAAGGTCTCAGAGGTGACCTCTCTGGGTCTGGTGCAGATGACCCGCAAGCGCTTGGGTATCGGTTTGTTGGAGACGTTTTCCACCGTGTGCGAGCACTGTGGTGGGCGTGGCGTGATTGTGCACGCAGATCCCGTGGAGCACGAGGAAGAAGAGGACACTCATCCGCGTCGGGATCATGGTCACCGTAAGGAGCGCCAGCAGGCCAAGCGGGAAAAGCAGCGCCGTGAGGAGCATAAGGAAGAGCGGAAGGAAACTCGCAAGGACGATCGCAGGGCTCCAAACAAGGCCGAGCAGAAGTCCGAGAGCAAGCCTGAGCGCAAGTCCGAGCGCAACCACGGCAAGCGCGATGCCGAGCAGTCGAACAAGCGCGCGGAGGAGTCTCGCGAGCACAAGCAGCCGCGCGAGGAGAACAAGGCCAATGGCCGCGGTGGTTCCGGCAGTGGTGCCACGGCCACGCAGCGCCGTCGGGTTCGTCGTGTTGTCCGACGCCATGCTCCCGCCGACCACCAGACCTCCTCGGATCAGTCTGCGGGTGGCAAGAAGAAGGAGTCCGGCCGCGGTAAGTCTGCCCAGGATGCGAAGCAGGGTTCCGGTTCTTCCCGTTCCGCTTCCCACCGCGCCACCAGCTCTGCTGACCGTGTAGCGGCGCAGCGTTCGGAGTCCAAGCGCACGAAGCGTCGAGTACGCCGGGTAGTT
This sequence comes from Corynebacterium dentalis, assembly GCF_900232865.1. Taxonomy (GTDB): domain Bacteria; phylum Actinomycetota; class Actinomycetes; order Mycobacteriales; family Mycobacteriaceae; genus Corynebacterium; species Corynebacterium dentalis. Next base: position 160,468 of record NZ_OCTS01000007.1, read on the forward strand.
CGCTCTGCTGCGCCTGCGGTTCAGCAGGACCAGGGTCAGCAGGGGCAAGCTCAGCACGATCAGGCTCGGCAGGATCAGACTCAGCAGGATCGTGGCCGGCAAGATCGCGACCAGCGGAAGCAGCAGCGGAAGCCCGCTGAGGCACGACAGAGTTTTGCGGAGGCAAAGGCGGAGTTCGATTCCTCGCCACGTCGCAAGCGCAATACTCGAGGCAATTCCCGGTCGGATATCCCTCCGCGTCCGGAGGACTTCCAGCAGCAGGCGGATGCACCTAAGGACGATGCACGCAGGGATACTGCCCGGAAGGACTCTGCGCCCAAGGACACTGCCCAGAAGCCGAAGGAGGCGAAGGTGGCGTCGAACAAAAAGAGGGGACGCGGACGGCGCGTGGTACGTCGGTCCAACTAGGCCGGCCACGCACGGAGGTTCCGCGCTGGCATGGCGCGGAAAATCGCCGCCGTGAGCCAATCCAGGGAGATTTTGGTTATACGGCGGTCAGCGGGTAGTCTTGAGCAGTCGCTGTTCAAATCGCTGGCGACGTGCGCGTTTGCTGCGCACCAGAATCCTGCCCGCGGGATTCCCAGACGGTTCGTGAAACACCTAGCAGATGCCCTTTGCATCGCCGCGAGTTCCCGAAGCGCTCCAGCGAAAAGAACGCAGTGAAAACTATTGTCCAGTCAGGGCGAACACGCAGCCTAGCTTCGGCAAAGCCGCGCGCGAGTTCCTGAGTCGAAGAGAGAAAAAAGGGGTAGCCCTACCATGTACGCGATCGTCAAGACCGGCGGCAAGCAGTACAAGGTTGCCGAAGGTGACCTCGTCAAGGTCGAGAAGATCGAGGGTGAGCCGGGTAAGTCCGTGGCTCTCACCCCGGTTCTCGTCGTCGACGGAGCAGATGTCACCACCGGTGACAAGCTTGCCAAGATCACTGTTAATGCTGAGATCGTGGAGCACATCCGTGGCCCTAAGATCCGCGGCATGCACTACCGCAACAAGACCGGCTACAAGCGCCGTTACGGCCACCGCCAGGACCTCACGGTTCTGAAGGTCGCCGGTATCAAGTAAACTACCGAGACACTTACTCTTCCTTAAGGAGGGAGACACTCATGGCACACAAGAAGGGTGCATCTAGCTCCAGCAATGGTCGCGATTCCGAGTCCAAGCGTCTCGGTGTGAAGCGCTTTGGCGGTCAGCAGGTCAAGGCTGGCGAGATCCTGATCCGTCAGCGTGGAACTTCTTTCCACCCAGGTGAGAACGTCGGCCGTGGTGGCGACGACACCTTGTTCGCTCTCAAGGCAGGCGCCGTGCAGTTCGGCACCAAGCGCAATCGCCGCACCGTGAGCATCGTTGAAGACGAGGTTGTCGAGGCCTAAAGCCCCGAACTTCGTTTTACCGCCAGTGGGATGGAAGACATCCTGCTGGCGGATTTTTTATGAGTGCGAGATGAACTCGTTGAGCACTCGCAGTTTCGTTGTAGCTTTGTCTTTAGACAACACCCTCAGCATGAGGAAAGGAATCCGCCCATGCCGCAATTCGTTGACCGTGTGGTCTTGCACCTGCAGGCCGGCGACGGAGGCCACGGCTGTGCCTCCGTCCACCGCGAGAAGTTCGTACCCCTCGGCGGACCGGACGGCGGTAATGGCGGACACGGCGGAGACATCGTCCTCGAGGTCTCTTCCCAGGTGCACACCCTGCTGGACTTCCACTTCCACCCGCACATTAAGTCCGGGCGTGGAGCCAACGGCGCTGGCGATCACCGTCACGGTGCCCGCGGTGAAGACCGCGTACTGCCCGTGCCCGAGGGCACCGTGGTTATCAACGAACGCGGGGACGTGCTGGCGGACCTTACGGGTGTGGGCACACGGATGATCGTCGCTCAAGGTGGCCACGGTGGCCTGGGCAATGCGTCGCTGGTCTCTAAGGCACGCAAGGCTCCGGGTTTCGCACTGCTCGGTGAGCCGGGGGAGCACAAGGACGTCACCCTGGAGCTGAAGTCCATGGCCGACGTGGGATTGGTGGGCTTCCCGTCTGCGGGCAAGTCCTCGCTGATCTCCGTACTCTCGGCGGCTAAGCCGAAGATTGCTGACTACCCCTTCACCACGCTGGCTCCCAACCTGGGCGTGGTTAATGTGGGCAATGAAGTGTTCACTATGGCGGACGTGCCGGGTCTGATCCCTGGTGCCAGCGAAGGCAAGGGTCTTGGCCTTGACTTCCTGCGCCACATTGAGCGCACTGCCGTGCTGGCTCACGTGGTGGATGCCGCGAGCTTGGAGGCCGAGCGCAACCCGATCGATGACATTCAGGCTTTGGAGAAGGAACTGGCCAATTACCAGTCTGAACTGTCCACGGATTCCGGTTTGGGCGATCTGCGAGACCGCCCGCGCGTGATCATCCTCAACAAGATGGATGTTCCGGACGCGGAAGACATGGCTGACCTGCAGGAAGAAGAGCTCAAGCAGTTCGGCTGGCCGATCTTCCGCATCTCTACCGTGGCGCACAAGGGACTCAATGAGCTGAAGTACGCCCTGGCAGAGATCATCGCCCAGCACCGTAAGGATCACCCGATTGAGTCCAAGCCGGCGCAGGTGATCACCCCGCAGTCTTTGCGCAAGAACTCTCGCGGTGGACACTTTGCGGACTTCGAGGTCTCCGTGGACCCCGAGTACCCAGATGCATTTATCGTGTCTGGCGAGAAGCTGGAGCGCTGGATCAAGCAGACAGACTTTGAAAACGACGAGGCCGTGGGCTTCCTCGCGGACCGTCTGGCCAAGGCTGGCGTGGAGCAGGAGCTGTGGAAGGCCGGAGCAGTGGAGGGCTCTGAGGTGACCATCGGAGCAATCACGTTCGAATGGGATCCACAGACCGCTGCGGGCGTGGACATGACTCCTACCGGCCGCGGTACGGACCAGCGTTTGGAGAAGAACCAGCGTGTGACCTCCGACGAGCGCAAGCGTGCCTCCCAGGCGCGCCGAGGCTTGATCGACGAGTTGGATTTCGGCGACGGCGAGCAGGCGGATACCGAGCGCTGGGAAGGTTAAGCGCACTTAATGCGCTTAATGCAGCGTAGTTTTTCACCGAAACATTAAGTAGCTGGCATACTGGGACGCATGTCAACTGCGGATAACGAAGAGAATTTCGCACAGCCGAGCGAGGTGCCAGGGGCCTCCAGCGCGGCATCGGGTTTTGTGTATTCCGGCCCAAGCGAGATCGCCGAGCCCTTTCAACCTGTTGGGGGCTACGGCACCAGGCCGGTGCACCGCCCAGGTCCGGTGGTTCCAGCGACCACCATCGAGTTCCCGGATCCGGACATCGATGAGGATCACCCAGCGTTTGGCCATGCCTCTCGCTACCGTGAGGACATCGCGTCCGCGCGCCGCATCGTGGTGAAGATTGGTTCTTCTTCTTTGACCGACGACGACGGCCGCGTGGACCCAGATCGCATCGATACCATTGCCGATGCCCTCGAGGCGCGCATGGCACGAGGCACCGACGTGATCGTGGTGTCCTCCGGTGCTGTGGCCTGCGGCATGGGTCCTTTGGAGCTCAGCCAGAAGCCCACCGACTTGGCGACCAAGCAGGCTGCTGCCTCCGTGGGACAGGTGCTGTTGGCTCAGGAGTGGGCGCGTAGTTTTGCCCGTTACGGTCGAACGATCGGCCAGGTGTTGTTGACTGCGTCCGACGCCGGGGTTCGCGATCGCGCACGTAATGCCCAGCGCACTGTGGACCGTCTGCGCCAGTTGAAGGCCGTTCCGATTGTGAACGAGAACGACACGGTGGCCACCTCCGATATGCGCTTCGGCGATAACGATCGCCTCGCTGCACTGGTCAGCCACCTCGCCTTCGCTGATGCTCTGTTCTTGCTCTCTGACGTGGACGGCCTGTTTGACCGTAACCCCGCTGAGCCTGGCGCGCAGTTTGTGCCCGAGGTGAAGTCCGGCAAGGATTTGCGCGGAGTGGTGGCCGGCGACGGTGGCCGCTTGGGTACCGGCGGCATGGCAGCCAAGGTTTCCGCAGCCCGGCTGGCTTCCCGCGCGGGCGTGCCCGTGCTGCTGACCTCTATGGATAACATCGGCGCCGCACTGAATGAAGCCCAGGTGGGAACCTGCTTCTGGCCACGCGAAGATCGTTTGTCCGCATGGAAGTTCTGGGTCCTCTACGCGGCCGAGTCCCATGGTCGCTTGCACTTGGATAAGGGTGCTGTGGATGCGGTCATCGAGGGACGCAAGTCGCTGTTGTCCGTGGGTATTACCCGCGTGGAAGGCGATTTCTCCCAGGGCGACGTAGTGGACATCGTGTCCGACGAAGGGCGCCTGGTGGGCCGTGGCGAGGTCAGCTACGATTCCACGATGCTGGACGGCATCATCGGAAAGTCCACCAATGACTTGCCTGATATCGCGCAGCGCCCAGTGGTGCACGCGGACTACCTGTCCACGTACTCCAACCGCGCCGAGCTTCCTCGGTAGTTCTTGCTTGAGCGCTTCGTCGGTGGGCGCCGAGGTAGCGAGACCCGAGTAACTCACCGGCGTCCAGGTAGCGAGACCCGAATAGCTCATCCCATGTAGCGAGTGCAATGAGATTTTTGCACTCGCTACATGCATATCTGCAGGTTGCGTTCAACCTCGGTAAAGTGGAAGGACATGACTAACGAGAACAATCAGAACGCAACTGACCTGACCCCCGAGCGCCAAGCAGAACGCGATGAAGTTCTCGCCAAGGCACGCAAGGCCAAGGACGTTAGCCAAACCACTCTCTTGACCACCGAGCAGAAGAATGACCTCCTGCTCGATGCAGCCGATGCACTTGAGGCCAATACCGAGTCCATCTTGGCTGCCAACGAGAAGGATCTCGAAGCCGGCCGTGAGCGCGGTTTTGATGATTCCCTCCTGGATCGTCTGTCCCTGGATAAGGAGCGCATCGCCGGTATCGCCGACGGTCTGCGCCAGGTTGTGGGCTTGCCTGATCCGGTGGGAGAGATCGTCCGTGGTTTCACCCGCCCCAACGGCCTGCGCATGAAGCAGGTTCGCGTGCCACTGGGTGTGATGGGCATGGTCTACGAGGCTCGTCCCAACGTGACCGTGGATGCCTTTGGCCTCGCTATCAAGTCCGGCAATGTCCCACTGCTGCGTGGTTCGAAGTCCGCTCGCCACACCAACGAGCAGGTCGTGGAGATCCTGCAGGACGTCGCTGAAAAGCACGGCGTATCCCGCGACATCGTCCAGCTGCTCCCTTGCGAGACTCATGACTCCGTGCAGGACCTAATCACCGCTCGTGGCTTGGTGGATATGGTTATCCCTCGCGGTGGTGCCGGCCTGATCAACGCCGTGGTCACCGGTGCTACCGTGCCCGCCATCGAGACCGGTACGGGCAACTGCCACTTCTATGTCGATGCCTCCGCGGACGTTGACGAAGCCATCCAGCTGGTGATCAACGGCAAGACTCGCCGTTGCTCCGTCTGCAACGCTACCGAGGTGGTTCTGCTGGACAAGGCGCTGTCTGACGAAGACAAGAAGCGCGTCCTGACCGCCCTGCAGGAAGCAGGCGTGACGATCCACGGTGAGAAGTCCGAGCTGGACTCCCTGGTCGATGACGTGGTGGAAGCAGAGGACAAGGACTGGACCGATGAGTACTTGAGCTTCGATATCGCTGCCGCCATCGTCGATGGCGTGCAGGGTGCCGTGGAGCACATCACGAAGTACAGCTCCGGACACACCGAAGCTATCTCCGCTCGCGACTACTCCGCGATCAACCATTTCGAGACCTACGTGGACGCAGCGGCACTGTCCATCAACACCTCCACTGCATGGACCGATGGAGAGATGTTCGGATTCGGTGCGGAGATCGGCATCTCCACCCAGAAGCTGCACGCCCGTGGCCCAATGGCACTGCCAGAGCTGACCTCCACGAAGTGGGTCATCAATGGTGACGGTCACGTGCGCCCATAAGAGCAGTAAGAGGCGGCTCGTTAGAGGCAGCCCGATGAGGGCTGCGTGAGCCGCTAGAGGCACAGCACGCAGGCGATGCCGAGGACGAGAGTCGGCGGCATTTCCCACACACCCACGCGCTTGGGAGTCCACGCGCGTGGGTTTTGTGCTGCCAGGGCGGGAATTTTCCGAGTGCGGTAGAGACACCAGCCGAACAGCCCTATCAGCAGCCCACCACTGACGAGGAAGCGTCCACCGGCCATGAGCCAGAGGCTGAAGGCAGCGACGATGAGAAGCGCGGCGAAGTGGTAGAAGAACGATAGCTTCAGGTAGGCGGGATTGCCCTTTTCCCTGATCAGCGTCTTGACATACGGAATGGTGCCGACGAAATACAAGGCAACCGCCACGGTGGCGGTGAGGAGTTCGAGAGGCTGGAAAGACAAGAACTCCGGCAAGGGCACAGTGGCGGCCGAGACCATCACGGGGATCATCAGAGAGCTCGCGAGTGTGGTGGAGATGCCGCTGGAGAGGGAACGAGGTTGGCGTCGGACAACTTCGACGAATGCCCACGTGACCAACGGAAGAAAGAAGAACACCCACAGCACCATCTGCCAGCGTAAGGCGAGTGTGAGGAGGCCGAAGCCTGCCACGAGGCTGCCGTATGTGAGCATGGGCGTGCGATAACGGCGCTTGCGCTGCGGATTACGGGCCTTAAACCAGAGGTCAAAGGCGAAAAACATGAAGTAACCGAGGATCCAGGTGGCGGCGATGCTCAGCAGGAGAACAAGAGTGCGCGGGCTCTGGAAAGGGGCGGGGGACATGCGTAGTCCGAGGATGAAGCCGATCAGCAGCGGCAGGATGAGCATGGCCCACGCGCCGTGCTGATTGGGGACCCACGGGTTGATACCGCCTCGCTTGAATTTGGGCCTTGTTTTGGACTTGGCTTCGGCACTTGCTTCGGGCGTGGTGGGAGTGGGCGGGCGACGCGTGGACATCGATACCTCTGCTTAGACATAAAAGGTGTTTATATGATACATCTTTAAGCCTATGGGAAGAGGGGCCTAGCGCGAAAGCATGATTTCCGCGCCTGACCCCTCATCTTGGGTGAAGCTCTAGTGAATCTTAAGAGCTGGCACTGCTGGAGCTAGCGTTAGGAGGAGTGCCGCCCGGGCCTCCCATATCGCCGGACGGGGGAGTGCCGCCGGGGCCACCCTGGCCGCCGCCCATGCTCGGAGATTCTTGCTCCGTGGTAGTGTCCACGCCCACGTTGATGTTCATGGTGTAGCCGGACTTGATATCGCCGGTGGTCTCCGGCAGCTGCGCATCCGCGCCATCGCTGAAGATTCCATCCGTATCCAGGCTGACCTTGGCGAGGTTTTCCGCGGAGCCGTCATAGTTGCTCACGGCGTAGACGTCATTACAGACGTCTTCAGGGATCGCGATTTGGCTGGTCAGCACGGCATTAGTGGCGTCGGAAATGGACTCCTTGTCCGGGAACACTTCGAAGTGCAGGTGTGGCCAGCGGCCGTCGTAACAGCCAGGGATGATGCTGGTGAACGTTACCTTGCCGTCTTCGCCTACCACCTGTACGCCACGGCAGTAAGTTTCATCCTCCACGCCTTCGCTGTACATGGAGTAGCGACCTTGTGCATCGCAGTGCCAGAGGTAGACGGCGGCGCCGGTCATTGGACCGTTGTTGTTGGCCATGTCGATGATGTTCATGGTCAGCGTCATAGGAATGCCGTCTGCCGTGGCGCCGCCACCGATGCTGCTGCGGATGTCTTGGCGCTCCACGCCGACTTCCTCGAGCACGTCGGGGCCGTTGCTGCCGTCGCCAGGGTAGGGGCCACCAGTTTCGGTGTTCATCTCGGTGATGTTGTCCACTGAGGCGGCAGTTGTGGCAGCAGCGGAGGAGGTAGCGGAGCTGCTCGCTGCAGAAGTACCGGAACCAGGAGAGCATGCGGCGAGGACCGTGGCGCCAGCGCCAATGCCGAACATGCCCAGCAAGCCGCGGCGAGAAACGCGGTTCTGAATGGTGGTCAGATCGAAGTGTAGACCCTGGTCTTCGATGTCCTCTTCCGGGCGATCAAGGGGACGACCTTCAAAGGTCGTCTGGTTGTTGGTGTTCTGAATGGGAGACATAGCGGGGTGTCCCTTTCTAGTCGAGGGGGCAAGTGGTCATGCGAACAAAATTGAGACTAAGATCCGCTGCTGTGATGGATGTCCCATCCGCATTCAGGTAGCACAGGAAACGAATCTGAGAATCCTATGAGGGACATGTCATCTTCTCCTGGCTGCCTGCGAGTTTTCTGAGAGCCACAGCCCGGAAAACCCCTTCACGAGAACGTATGCTGGTGCGCATGACTTTTCAGCGACCCACGCGCCGGATCGGCATCATGGGCGGCACATTCGACCCAATCCACCACGGACACCTAGTGGCGGGAAGCGAAGTGGCGGATCTTTTTCACCTGGACGAGGTGGTCTTTGTCCCCACCGGGCAACCGTGGCAGAAGAAGGACAAGCACGTCTCCCCAGCGGAGGATCGCTACCTCATGACCGTGATCGCCACCGCGTCCAACCCGCGCTTTCAAGTCTCCCGCGTGGATATTGATCGAGGGGGAGACACCTTCACCATCGACACTCTGGCCGATATGCAGCGCGAATACCCCGATGCTGAGCTGTTTTTCATTACGGGTGCGGATGCCCTCAGCAAGATCGTCACCTGGCGCGACTGGGAGTCCATGTTTGATCTCGCTCACTTCGTTGGCGTGACGCGCCCGGGTTACACCTTGCCGGGTATTGGTGATGGTGAAGACGCCGACGCCACCCTTGCCCCACTTCAGTCTGAAGTCGACGCTGGGCGCTTGAGCCTCGTGGAGATTCCGGCAATGTCCATCAGCTCCACTGATTGCCGAGACCGCGCGGCACAAGGTCGGCCTGTCTGGTACTTGGTGCCTGATGGAGTGGTGCAGTACATCGCTAAGCACCGCATGTATGCCCCAAAAGACAATGCTGCGAATCAGACGTCAGTGATGGATCTCGCGGACTCGAGGGAATCCGCAGACTAGGACACTTGCTGACTAGGGGCTAGCGGCCACAACGCGATACGATAAGTGTGTTTGCGCGAAGCGCACGTCCGCCATTTTTCTATTTCGATTCTTGAGCCTGTTTTGAGATTCCCATGAGGTTTCTCGACGGCCGCTCAAGACACTGTGAAAGGTTTATTTTTGACTGCCACCCCTGAAGCCATTGACCTAGCCTCCGTAGCAGCGCGTGCTGCCTCGGACCGGCTGGCAGAAGACATCTTGGTTATCGATGTTTCTGACCGCATGGCCATTACCGACTGCTTTGTCATCGCTACCGGCGATAACGAGCGCATGGTCAACTCCATCGTCGATGAAGTTGAAGAAGCACTGACCGTCCAAGGCATCAAGCCGTTGCGTCGTGAAGGACGCGGCGATGGACACTGGGTGCTGCTGGACTACGGCTCCATCGTGGTGCATGTGCAGCGCAACCAGGAGCGCGAGTTCTACGCGCTCGATCGCCTGTGGCGTGACGCTCCGCAGATCCCCGTTGAGGGCGTGGAGCAGGCGCAGCGCAGCAGCAACTGGGATGACGACGTAGACGTGGACGTCCTGGAAGCAATGAGCATCGATGACTTGCCATTGGCAGGTCCTACTCCCGATAGCGACGAGCTCTAAGCCCGGCCACTTTAGGCACAGGGAAAGCGGAAAAACCATGGCAGAGCGAAGAATAGTTCTGGTGCGGCACGGCGAAACCACCTATAACGCCACCGGACGGATGCAAGGACAGCTGGATACCGAGCTGTCTGACGTAGGCATCGCTCAGGCCACCGCAACGGCACGAGAAATTGCCGATTGGAACGTAGCTGCGGTGTACTCCAGCGACCTCAAGCGAGCTCAGCATACGGCGGAATTGCTGAGTGAGTTTTGGGGAGTTGGCGTCGAAACAGATGCACGCCTGCGCGAAACGGACTTGGGGGAATGGACGGGGGCCAGCCACGAGGAAATCGACCGCGACTACCCAGGCCAACGCGCGTATTGGCGACACGACCCACAGTGGGCGCCACCCGGAGCAGAAACGCGCGTGCAGGTGGCCAGCCGGGCGCACGAAGCGGTCAACGAGCTGATGGAAACCGATGTTTTTGACCGCGGCACCGTGGTGATGGTGGCCCACGGCGGGACCATCGGCGCGTTGACTGCGCAACTGCTGAATTTGCCGATCTTGCACTTCTCCATGTTCTCCGGTCTGGGCAATGTGCGCTGGTCACAGTTGGTGGCCCGCCCCAAATTCCCGGTGGAGGCTACGGAACAATCGCCTGCTGCGATCGACGGCTCCCGCGTGCCCATGACTGTCATGGACAGCGAGAACTGGTGGCGAGATCCGCGCTGGCACCTCGAGGGATGGAACATGGCAGCCACCCCAGGCACCGCCCCGAACGCGCAGTCCGCGAGCCCCGACGAAGGTGGAGAGGACGCACCAGCATGACCGTTCACGTAGTGACCGATTCTTCCTCCTGCCTGACCCAGGAGATGGCGGACAAAGCAGGCGTAACCATCGTTGACCTGCACACCAGCGGCAAGGGTGCAGAGCGCACCACCGCAGGGCTGGGCGCGCTCGAACTAACCGCCTGCTATGCGCGACTGCTGGAGCGTGGAGGAGATGACGGTGTGGTGGCCGTGCACATCTCCAAGGAACTGTCTGCCACGTGGAGCAACGCCACCACGGCTGCGGGTATTTTCGATGGTCTAGTGCGCGTGTTGGACACTAACAGCGTGGCCATGACCAACGGCTTTGCTGCACTCAAGGCCGCCGAGGTGGCGCGCGAAGGCGGCAGCTTGGACGAGGTGGCCAAGGCCGCTCAGGCTGTCATCGCGGAGTCCAACCTGCTGTTGTACCTGCACCGGCTGGATACGATGCGCAAGGGCGGACGCTTGTCTCCCGGCCAGACACTGCTGTCCACGGCCCTGGCGATCAAGCCGATTCTGCGTCTGACCGAAGGCAAGATTGCTCTGGCGGCCAAGACTCGCACCCAGCACAAGGCCATGGAGAAGATGGTGGAGATGGTCACTGCGGTGGTCACCGACGAGGTCCAGCGTGCGGCAGAGGCAGGTACAGACCCGCGCACGGTCAAGGTGGCCGTACAGCAGGTTTCCGCGGTCGAGGTAGCTGAGAAGCTGGTGACGTCCATGCGAGAAAACATTGCGTGCACGGCAGCTGCTGCGGAAGATGCGGCCAAGGAATCCGAGGCTCCGGCACCGAAGATTCCAGAGGTGGATTTTGAACTCATGGAAGCTAGTGAAGTGCTTGCGATTCACTCTGGACCGGGAGCGATCGCGGTATCGACCGTGCTGTGGTGAGCTGAACTTTCCACAACGTTGCATTTTCCACAGGCTCCTGCACTTTCAGCGGAGTAACGGTGGGGTTCGGGCGATAGTTCGGCGCATGTTCGTGGTCGACTCGTCCCCATGGGGGCACAGTGGACGAAGCAATCAGGAAGCGCACAGATCCGGCAACGGATCGATGCGCTGGTTCAGCCCATGCCGGATCACGAGGTAGAGCCGGTGGACTTTGATACCACCGTGGGGATGGGGCGAGTTTCTGCCAAAGCAGTCATCGCGATGGTGGCGGTGCTGGCAATGGCAGGAGCGGTGCTCTTTGGGTGCAGCATGCAGTCCGAATCTCCGGTGGGATCGTCCCCGCAGAACTCTCTTGGTGGCGCGCCGAGCGAAGCAAGTGCTTTGCCCGGACAGATGGCGGCAACGGACGTGCCTGCTGAATCTTCCGCCTCCGTCAGCGCGACTGATGCTGCGAGTGCGAATTCGCAGACCGACGACCCCGAGGTGCCGTTGGTGGTGAGCGTGCAGGGAAAAGTCCCACGGCCAGGCTTGTTGGAGGTTCCCGCGAACACCCGCGTGGGACAAGCGATTGAACAGGCCGGTGGAGGCCTTGCGGGTGCGCAGTTGCATCACATCAACCTGGCAGAGAAGGTGGTGGACGGCATGCAGATCCTCGTGGATGCGCAAGGCAGCGCGGTGACGTATCCCGGAGGGCTGGCAGCTGGAGGAAGTGCTGGAGGAAGTTCTGGCGCCGGTGCCCCTGGTGCGGGGACTGGTGCGCCAACTGGCGGTGGCGGGGGAGCGGGCAGTGGCGCCACGGGGGACGCAGCGAACGCGAAGATCGACATTAACACCGCAGATTCCACTGCACTGGAGACCCTGGACGGGGTAGGGCCAGCCACCGCGACGGCGATCATTACCTGGCGGGAATCCAACGGCGCGTTCACCTCCATCGAGCAGCTCATGGAGGTCCGTGGCATCGGGCCCGCCAAGTTCGAAGCGATGAAAGATCATGTCACCGTCTGATAGTGCGCATGCACTCATCGCTACCCACCGGCAGCGTGCTGATCGGGATGCGCATTCTCCGGAGGCCATCCGTGAGCGCCGCGGGCACGACTTCCGGCTGGTTCCTGCAGCACTGGTTATGTGGCTGGCCGTCGCCGCGACCATTATCACTCGTGGGCCGTGGCCGACCGCCGTCTGTTTCACTCTGGTGGTTGTGCTCGTGGCGTTCCGTTGGCGGGGTGCCTTCGGCCCGACGAGCGCTTTCACCGACCATCTTCTGACCTGGTGGCGCACCGCGGTCGTGGCTCTGGCAAGTGGCGTGATTGGTGCCGGGAGTGCATGGGCTCGGGTTCTTATTCTCGACGCCACCCCGGCGCTCACACAGGTCTTCGCAGGTGACAGCCCGCGTATCGTCGGCGAGTTCACGGTGGCGGGCACTCCGAAGCAACTGGCAGAGGGAAGCGTTCTGATCCCCGTTGATGTACCGCAGCTCGGGACTATTCCGCTGTTCCTCAACGTGGAGAGGGCGCACGGTTCAGCACACCAAGACTCGGCCGAGGCCGCGTCAGTCAGCGGAGCTGAAGCAGGTGAGATCGATGCTCTGAACCTTCAGCCGGGACACCGAATCAGCATGTCCGCAACGATGCAGCTAGACGACCGCCCGGGATTGGCTCCCGTGACGCTACGGGGTGAGCGTGGTGTCGAATGGGCACACGATCCCGAACCAGACGGCGTGTGGGCATGGACGGCGTGGCTGAGGGGCGGACTGCGATGGGCGGTCTCGCCGTTACCAAGCGACGAGGCGGGGCTAATACCTGGCATGGTGGTGGGGGATACCAGCAGGCAATCGCCCGAGGCGGGGGACTGGTTTGTCTCCACGGGACTGAGTCACCTGACGGCGGTCAGTGGGGCCAACGTTGCTGTGGTGATCGGGACAGTGTTGGTGATGCTGACTGCATTGTCGGTGCCGCGACGGTGGACGGCGCTGGGTTGCGCGGTGGCACTTGGCGCATTTGTACTGGTGGTGGGGCCAGAGCCCAGCGTGCTGCGAGCCACTGTGATGGGTTCCGTGGGAGTGGTGGCTGTGGCGACGGTGCGGTGGTCGGATGTGGTGGCTTCGCTGTGCTTTGCGGTGATTGTGCTCTTGCTGCTGTCACCCGGGCTGGCCGTAAGTTTCGGCTTTGCGTTGTCTGTGGTCGCGACCGTGGGCATCGTGCTGTTGGCACCGCGGATGAGCACTAGCTTCTTGAGGTGGTGGACCCACCGTTGTCACGACTGGTGGGCTCGAGAGCCCACCGTGGCAGAAGCGCTGCTAGTGCGGTTGGTGTGCGTGTCCATTGCGGCGGATGCTGTTACAGCTCCGGTGATTGTGCTGATGACCGGTACGGTTTCAGTGACCGCGATTGCAGCGAATCTACTGGTGGCCTGGTGCGTGCCTCCCATCACGGTGGTGGGCCTAGGGCTTGCTCCCATCGGTGGCGTGCTCAGCTCTTTCCACGTGCCACAACAACTAGCGTGGTTGCTGAGCGGAGGGCTCTTGCCACCTGCGTGGTGGATCGTCACGGTCGCGGAAAGCTTAGCCCAGGTGCCGCGAGTGGAAACACCGGGCGGAGCCGTTTGGGGCGTCATCTGGGCAGCGGTTCTCGCCCTGGTGATCTCCAGCGCGTTCTTCCTGCACCGTTGGCGGCAGCTCAGATGGGCGTGGTTAGCCGTTGCTACCGCACTCGCCCTGACGCTGAACTTCGAGGAGCCGCCTCCTGAAGAGCGCGACATGGCCGCGGTGCCCAGCACGGTGAGCCTCGCTGGGAAACGAGTCCATGAGGTCAGCGATGACGAGTACGCACTACGCCTCGAAGGACTGGATCCGCGCGTGGATGTCATCGTCAACCGCAGCTGCGGCCGCCCTCATAACCGGCCGAGCGTCACCCACGACGGCGTGCCGGTGTTCTACCCGTGCCGCGACGGAACAGAACTGACGGACTACACCGGCGGTATGGAATGATCGAACGCATGAGTTCCACCGCCGCGCCGGCCCCCGTCAACCTCATCGTGGGCGCCGATGAATTCCTCGCAGAACGTCGCCGTCAGGTCATCGTCGAGGCCACCCGCAAGCACGCGGGAAATGACGATCTGCCAGTGGAAATCCGCAAGGCATCGGAACTGTCCGCGCCGGAGATCATCGAGCTGCTCAGCCCCTCGCTTTTCGCGGAGGATCGCATCATTGTGGTCTGGGGAATCGAGGACGTGGCCAAGGAAATCGTGGATGCGTTGGAAGCCTCCATCAAGGATCCCGCGCCGGGCGTGGTGCTGATCCTGCTGCACACCGGCAAAGGCCGGAACAAGAAGCTGGTGCAGTCCTGGCCGAAGTTGGGTGCGGTGGTGACCTCTGCCGAAGAGCTGCGGGGACGCGAACTGGCATCCTTTGTGGACCAAGAGTTCCAGGATCGGAGAGTGCGCGTCACGCCCGAGGTATCCAACCTGCTGGTCGAAGCCGTGGGCACCAACCTCCGCGAGCTATCCAGCGCGGTCAGCCAGCTAGTCGCCGATACTCATGGTGAAGTGACCGTGAAGGCCGTGAAGAAGTACTACTCGGGCAAGGCCGAAGTCAGTGGTTTCGAGGTCGCAGACCTGGCGGTTAACGGTCGGGTGGCGGATGCCATGGCCGCGGTTCGCCGCGCCCTTCAGCTGGGGGTGTCCCCGGTGTTGCTGGCCAGCGCCCTGTCCGGAATGGTCGCAGACATCGCCAAGGTGGCAGAGAATCGTCGTATTGATTCCCGACGCCAAGCCGCCGAATTCGGCATGCCCCCTTGGAAACTGGATAAGACCATCAAGCTGGCCCGCCGCTGGTCCCCTGGGGCAGTAGCCCGCGCCGTGCAAGTCACCGCTGACCTGGACGCAGGCGTGAAAGGCCAGGCCGCGAACAATGACTTCGCCATCGAGTTAGCCGTCCGCACGATCGCGGAGCTGGCCCGCTCGAATTAGCGAGCGTCTGCCGCAGGACGAGTCTTCTTGAAGCCCTTCCAGCGGCCGGTGTGAATTGCCTCGTTGTAGCGATCCTCGAACACGTAGCTGCAGTCCTGCTCCCACAGGTCAGCGGATTTCAAATGCGCACCGATCATGGCGCCGGTGACGGCCGCGCGGGTGTTGCGGTTGCCCGGCCAGCTGACGGCCACGTGCAGGAAATCGTGCGGCGCGTACTGATCCTTGTGGTCTAGGTACAGCTGCGCTAGCAGAAGCGCGGACGCGGTACAGGAGGCCGCGTCGTAGCTCTTGCCGAAGATCTTCGCGAACTTATTGCGGTGGGCATAGAGCTCCTCGAAGTTACCGTCCTTCAGGTGAGGCGTGAGGAATTTACGCACCTCGCGCAGGCGCGCGTAGATTTCCGTGAGCGGAACCGCTGGACCCTGCAACTTCCGAATAGCCGCGGAGTTGATGGACTTCAGAATCTCCGACTTTTCCTGATCGCTGAGCAGCACATCGTGGTCGAAGTGGGAATCGCCCGCCAAGCCCTCGGCGATGTCGAACAGGTTGCTTCCTCGTGGTGCCAGCATGACCGTCGCCATGGTGGCAGCAGCGGCGCGGGCGAGATCAGAATCGTGGGTGATGATCGCCTGCAACACGGACCAACCCACACCTTGATCGGAAGGCGCCAACAGGGCACTGGCGGAGGCACGCATGATGGCCGCGGCACCGTTGGAATGTGAAGAGCAGGCTTCCCAGTGGTTGGTGCCCAAATCTTCTAGTCGGTCCAGAGATTCCGTGGTGGCGGTGCCGGAGGAGCGCTCGTAATCCGGATCTTGGTAGTAATCCAAGAACTTCTCGCCGATGACAGCCATGCCTTTGTCTCGATCCAGATCGTCCTGATCGATCCTGCGCATCGCGGAGGACAAAGCCAGAGTCATCAGTGTGTCATCGCTGACAACCAACTTTTCTGGGAGGGGAGTGCACTGTGGATCGTCCTCGTTCTCGTAGGGGTAGCCCCACGCATCGCCGAGGGCTGTACCCAAAAGAGCTGACCGGAAACGGTCGTTCATCGTGAGACTTCTCCTTGAAATCCTTGAAACATGTCAGATCACAATGGCGGTTAGTGACTCACCAGCGTACCCCTAAGCACTATAAAGGCATAAAGCCAGATGGGTGCGCATAAGAAAAAGTCTCCACGTGAAAAAATTCCACATGGAGACTTGTTTCAAGCAAGCCGAACGAGCTGCTATTAAGACAGCTTGTTCAGACGCTGAGCCATACTGGACTTCTTGTTCGCCGCGTTGTTGCGGTGAATGGTGCCCTTGGTCACTGCTTTGTCGAACAGGCGGGAAGCGGTGCGAAGCTGAGCTTCAGCGCCTTCCTTGTCGCCGGCGTCAACGAGGGAGTTGAACTTGTTGGCTTCAGTGCGCAGACGGGCACGGATGGCCTGGTTGCGCTGGCGAGCGATCTCGTTAGTGAGAACGCGCTTCTTTTGCTGCTTGATGTTTGCCATGAGTGGCATACCTCTTTCTATAAATCAGTGTGTGCGTCACTAGTGGCTCACCAGGAGTGTGTGCCCGTGTGTTCTCTGACAAACCGCCCAAGGTCCTGCGGTGTGCGACACGAGCCCCCAAAAGATGAGCCCACATATGAACGAGTTACTAACTTACCAGCACAATTGCCCGAATAGCTAATTGCTTGCGTCGGGAAAAAGAGGGCCGGGAACAAACAGCGGGCTAGGTCCAGCCGAACTCGGAACGCAAACGGGCGGCGATGCGATCAAAACGACGCTCCGGCATGGACACACCGCGACGCTGGATCTCGGATTCGGGGATCTCCAACACCTTGTCCAAACACACGGAAGACTCGCGGCTTTCTCGATCCCACGGACCCGCACCGATGCGCATCCAGTTGTGCTTGTGCATGTGCGCGGGATCAGAGCTGATGAGCAAACCAAACAGCGTGTGCTTGTGACGGCCGACAATCAAGATGGACCGCAGCTGCAGGTCGCCGCCCTTTTGAGTGCGGATGTAGGTCCAAATGACCTCGCCGGGGTCCGCCTGGCCATCCATGTCCGGGGCGTACATCACCGCGCGCGCAAGTTGTTGGGTGGGGACCTTGACGGTCTCGTCCTTGGTGGCCGAATAGATCTGGGCGCCCGACGTCAGGCCCAAGTACTCGTTGAGCAGTTCGAGGCCGTCTTCCAGGTTGTTCTTTGTGGTGAAATTCTTGCGCAGAAAACGGCGCACAGCGCTCCCAGAAGGCTTGTCTGATTGGCCCTTCTGGGAAGTGTGGGAGGCGGGGCGCGCAGTCATGGGCTTGATCATAACGCGAGTGACACTCGCTAGAGGTGCCCTTGACGGGAATGTCTGGGTTTGGGCTGGTCTCTAGTAAGGTTCAGGGGCAGTTACCGATATTTTTTAAGGGGTTCCACGTATGGCAGGCAAGAAGCAGAATTACGCCGCGGAGACGTTCACTGATCCGAGCCGAATTCGCAACTTCTGCATCATTGCCCACATCGATCACGGCAAGTCCACATTGGCGGACCGTATTTTGCAGCTCTCCGGTGTCATTGAGGATCGCGATATGCGCGACCAGTACTTGGACAACATGGATATCGAGCGCGAGCGCGGCATCACCATCAAGGCGCAGAACGTGCGCTTGCCGTGGACGCCACGCACTGGCATGCACGAGGGCGAGCAGCTGGTCATGCACCTGATTGATACGCCCGGTCACGTGGACTTCACCTATGAGGTCTCCCGCGCCTTGGAGGCGTGTGAGGGTGCGATTCTTCTTGTCGACGCCGCTCAGGGCATCGAAGCACAGACCCTGGCCAACCTGTATCTGGCCATGGAAAATGAGCTGGAGATCATCCCGGTTCTGAACAAGATCGACTTGCCTTCTGCCGATCCGGAGAAGTACGCCTCCGAGATCGCGCACATCATTGGCTGTGAGCCGGAAGATGTACTGCGGGTATCCGGTAAGACGGGCGAGGGTGTCCCGGAACTGCTGGACCGCGTGTGCGAGCTGGTGCCAGCTCCAGTGGGCGATGCGGACGCCCCTGCGCGTGCGCTGATCTTCGACTCTGTCTATGACACCTACCGCGGTGTGGTGACCTATGTGCGCATGATGGATGGTGCCCTAGAGCCACGGCAGAAGATCCAAATGATGAGCACGGGCGCCAACCACGAAACCTTGGAGATCGGAGTGGTGTCCCCACAGCCGCTGAAGTCCAAGGGTCTAGGCGTGGGCGAAGTGGGCTACATCATCACGGGCGTGAAGGACGTGCGTCAGTCCAAGGTGGGTGACACGATCACGTGGGCTGCCAACGGCGCTGACGTTCCGCTGAAGGGCTATGCCGAGCCGAACCCGATGGTCTATTCGGGACTGTTCCCGATTTCTGCAGATCAGTACCCCGACCTGCGCGAGGCGATTGAGAAGTTACAGCTCAACGATGCGTCTTTGACCTTCGAGCCCGAGACCTCCGTGGCCCTGGGCTTCGGCTTCCGCTGTGGCTTCTTGGGCCTGTTGCACATGGAGATCACCCGCACGCGCCTGGAGCGCGAGTTCGACTTGGATCTGATCTCTACTGCACCGAGCGTGGTCTACCGCGTGGTTTCGGAAGACGGATCCGAACTGATCGTGCGCAACCCTTCCGACTGGCCGGGCGGCAAGATCCGCGAGGTTTACGAGCCGATGGTCAAGATGACCGTGATTGTGCCTTCCGAGTTCTTGGGTCCAACCATGGAGCTGTGTCAGTCCAAGCGTGGACAAATGGGCGGCATGGATTACTTGTCCGAGGATCGCGTGGAGCTGCGCTACACGATGCCGCTGGGTGAGATCATCTTCGACTTCTTCGATCAGTTGAAGTCTCGCACCAAGGGGTACGCGTCTTTGAACTACGAGGAGAGCGGCGATCAGCTTTCTGACCTGGTCAAGGTGGATATCCTGCTGCAGGGCGAGCCAGTGGATGCGTTCTCGGCGATCGTGCACCGCGACAACGCGCAGTGGTACGGCAACAAGATGACTGTCAAGCTTAAGGAACTGATCCCGCGTCAGCAGTTCGAGGTGCCTGTGCAGGCGGCCATTGGTTCCAAGATCATTGCCCGCGAGAACATTCGCGCACTGCGCAAGGACGTACTGGCCAAGTGCTACGGCGGCGATATCAGCCGTAAGCGCAAGCTGCTGGAAAAGCAGAAGGAGGGCAAGAAGCGCATGAAGAATATCGGCAGTGTTTCTGTGCCTCAAGAAGCGTTTGTGGCTGCGCTGTCCACGGATTCCGATTAATCTGCTTGTGATGTCTTAAGATTTTTCACGCGGGCTGAGTGGTATTGCGGGTTAAAGGCCAAAGAAAGCACAGGAAGCAAGGTGCAGCGCGCATGAATTCTCCGTATGGATCGCCCTATGGCGAAACGTCGCCCACTAATAACCAGGCGTTGAATGCGTGGTTGCAGGGACTGTCCGCACCGCCTCAGTTGCAGGTCAGGGATCAACAAGGGCTGCACACGCAGTTGGCAAACCAGGACGCTCAGCACAGACTAGAGAAGTACCGGCCCACGAAGCCGAAGAAGATTGCGGCGTGGATCGGCGCTGGAATCGGCGGATTGATGCTGTTCGGAGCGGTGATTCCGTCCAGTAGCATGCCATACCTACAGAACTTGCTTTATGGGCTGTCCATGGCCGTGATGTTCGGTGTGCCCGGTAGTTATTGGTTGTGGCGCAACCACGAGGATCAGAAGCTCGTGCGCAACTGGACCCAGGCTAACGTTGCCTACCGCAGGGATTTGGGACGGATGAGTCCGCAGGACGCTCAACTATTTTCGGAGCCTGATCAGGTTCCGGTGCTGCCGAAACGGCGCTGGCTATCGATCTGGGCTGCGGTGATCGTGGCGCTAGTCGTGTTCAGCGTGGTGAGTCCGGACACGACAGATTCAATTGCTCCGCAAACTTCCGTTCCGGGCACACAGTACTAACCACTTCACGGGTGCCATGGCGCCTTGCCAGGGCTCGATCCAGGTCGTTACCTAGACCGGCTGGCCGGGTAGCGTGACCACAGTTTTGCCCTGGGCATGGCCGGTTTCCACGTCTGCCACGGCTTGCGCAGCATCGTCCATGGAGTAGGTTCGGCGCAGGTGGGCGTTGATCTTTCCTTCGGCCATGAGGTCCGCGAGTTCTTCGAACACTGCCGTGTTTCGACGCCGAGTTATCCCCGAACCACCGAGCTGTTCTGCCAGCTTCTGGTCGGCCGCACTGCGAATTTGGCCCTGTGGCACCAGCGTTGCAGCACGCCGGAGTGTCTCCCCACCAGCAGCGTCGACCACCGCGTGGAACTGTTCAGCGGCGCTGTCTAGCTGTTCGGTCCAATCGTTAGCATCGTAAGGAACGAAGGTGGCCCCAAGTTCTTCAACGAAGCCCTTCTTTGCGCTGCTGGCAATGCCCACTACGCGAAATCCCAATACGCGCGCCAGCTGCACGGAGGCCGAGCCCACCCCACCGCCTGCGCCGTTGACCAGCACGGTATCTTCCTCAGCGAGGTCGAGTTCGTGCAGAGCATCCCACGCGGTGCCGAAGGCGACCGGAATGCAGGCTGCATGTCCTGCTGCGAGTCCGCGGGGCACCACTGCGGATTGTTCCATGTTCAACAGGACAAACTGCTGCATCGCTCCGGTGCCTGCCGATGTGCTGCCGAAGACGAGCTGACCGGCATGGAAAGGGGAGTCCATTGGGGCTTCGCGGACAATCCCCGCGGCTTCGCGGCCGATCGCCATCGGAAATTCCACGTCTACTTTGCCGCGCCGATCACCGTTGCGCACTTTGATGTCTGCAGGGTTGACGCTGGCTGCGCGCATTTCGATGAGGATGTCCTTGTTACCCGGCCGAGGCCGAGGGACATCAAAGAACTGCATAACCTCGGGGCCACCGTATTCAGAAAATCCAAACATGCGCATGCTGACCTAGTGTAGGGAAAACCCTCATCACGCAGGCGGCCAGAACAGCTAGCCCGCGTTGCCTCGGGGAAGCACGCCCACAGTGCGCCCCACACGGGTTTGCCCCAAGTCCATGGCTTGGCCTTCTTTGGCACCGTGGTGAAAACTCTGTGCATCGAACGTCCTGTGCCCGGATCTGCTCCTGCGCAGAAAAGGGAAGTGCTCGCGCGCGAGATCTTCGGCCAGTTCTCGATCCTTCTGCAGTACCAATGCGCCACTCATGCCACCGCTGCGTCCAGAAGAACTGTCGGCGTGTGAGCCATCAGAGCTGGCGGCCTGGCCGTAGTCCTCAGTGTGATCGGCTTCGATGATCCGCAGACGTGCAGAAATTTCCGAGATGAATCCCGTCATCCAGCTGCGCTTGCGCGTGGTCACTGAGACATTTGGATCCGGCCACATGTCCGTCATCGTGGTGGCTCCCGCAATCATCGCGGTGCTCAAGAATCCATAGAGCATGATCGCCCGTTCGACGTGGTGTGGGCGCCCAAAAATCACCGCTTTGGACACCTTGGAGCTGCGTGGCACCTTAAACATCACCACTTGAGAGTGCAGCACCGTTCCCAAGGCATTGAGCAGCATGAACTGCATGTCCGTATACGTGCCCACGAGGTCAATATCTCGCCGCTCAGCCGTTGCTTTCTCCCCGGCGTTGAGCTGGGATTTTTCCACCCCGTATTGCGCCATCAGCTCGAAGGCCTTATCGCGGAACACATCCCCCTCGGCTGTGCCCTCGCGATCTGCGGCCATGCGCAGAAGCTTTTCCACTTTGAGCGTGATTGTCTCTAGTGTCGCCATCGCCGTCCCCTCCCTACAAGTTTGTTTGTTCGACGTCACGCCCGTACTTGTGCGCGCTTGGTCACGATAACAAACGGGTCGGACAGTCCCGCTGGATCAGCGGGCATGCCGGTTCGGTTATCCACACTCACTTTGACTGTGGATAACGAGGACCACCTAGGTCACAACCGTGGAGGGATCCTCGTGCGACTGTGGGGAGGTGGCGGCAACGCCCTTCTTGGCGTCGATCCTGCGCATCAGGAATGCGAACAACGCACCTGAAATGTTGTGCCACACCGCAGCCACCGCACCGGGGATGGCTGCCTCAGCGGACCAGTACTTGCCGGACATACCGGAAGCCAGGCCGGCGGACTGGGTGGCGACCTCGATGGATGTAGTGCGCGCGACCGGCACGCTGAAGCCGAAGACCTTAGCGGCGCCGTAGCCGAACGCGTAGCCCAAGAGGTTGTGGATGATCACGGCCGCGATGATGATCAGGCCGATGGACAGCAACGTTTCGGAAGATTTGGCGACGGCAGGGAACACCACTCCGCCGATGGCCAAGATGGACAGCCACGGGAGGATCGGCAGGATAAGGGAGACGAAGCGGTCGAAGATGACACGGATGACTAGGCCGCCGATCACCGGCAACAGCACGGTTTGGACGAGTGACCAGGCCATGGAGGTTCCGTTGACGGGAGTCTCCTCGCCGGCGAGCAGCAGCATGATGATGGGCGTGACCAGGGGAGAAAGCAGGGTGGAGACGCTGGTCATGGTCACGGAGAGGGCGACGTCGCCACGGGCGAGATAAGCCACGACGTTGGAGGTAGTGCCACCGGGGACGGATCCGAGCATCAACAGGCCGATAGCCAGCATCGGGTTGAGACCCAGCAACTTGGCCACCAACACGGCGCCGAGAGGCATGATCACGAACTGGGCGATGACACCCACCAGGATGGGGAGTGGACGGCGGATCACCAGGGCGAAGTCTGGGAGGGTCAAGGTGAGGCCCATGCACAACATGATGATGGCGATCATCACGGAGATGTGTTGCGCCAAGGGGAGGAAGGGGCTCGGCATGAATAGGGCGAGGATGGCGCCTAGGAGAATGAAGGCGGGGAACGCGAAGACGGCGATGCGGGCGGAGCGCTCTTCTCGTGCGGAGGCCGAAGGTGGCTGTGGAGCAGAGGATCCGGGAGAGCTATTTGCGTGAAACGTCATGTAAATCACCTTATGGGATAGGGATCCTAAAGAATGAAATTTGGGGGAATGGAGCGGAGGACAAGGGGAGAAGAAAAGGGGGAGTGGAAGTTTTCACTAGGCTGGGGCGAAGAGCTTTAGAAGTAGCTGCTCGACATAGCGCGTTCGAGGCGCCAGCGGCAGCGGTCCGATTGCGGGAAAAGAGCGAAGGAGAGGGACATGCCAACCACCTGGTTCACCAGCGACCTGCACTTGGGGCACCCTTTCGTCGCTGAACTGCGAGGTTTTGATGACGTAGAAGAGCACGACCGCGTGATCTTGAACAACCTCCGCGATAGTGTGCGGCCGGGCGACACTCTGTGGGTACTCGGGGATATTTCGAGTGGCTGGAGGCCGCAGGAAGAACGTGCGCTTGAGCTGCTGGATGATCTGCTCACTCCTTTGCGCCAGGCGAGCGAACCTCTGCACGTGCACTTGATCAGTGGCAACCATGACTCGTGCCACTCGTTGCACGAGATGGCCTATGAACGCCAAGCGCGATTTCTTGAAGTATTTGATTCGGTGCAAGATCAGCAGATCATGCGCTGGCAGGAACAAAACGTGTGGTTGAGCCACTTTCCTCGGCCTGGCTTTGAACATGAAGGCATGGCCTCCCGTTTCGACGAGCTGCGCCTGACTGTTCCGTACTTGGTGCATGGTCACCTGCATTCCTCCACACCAGTAACTGCGCCAGGGCAGGTGGACGTGGGAGTGGAAGCCTGGGGGCTGAGCCCCGTCAGCCAGCACATAGTGGAACAAACTTTGTTCGAGAGCGCCCGATAAAGTTCCTAGAACCTGTCCGTTGGTTTAAGATTCCTTGGGAATAATCGAAATAAACTTTCATGAACCAAGGAACACTGACGTGCACAAGAGCAGCTCAGCCTTTTCCATTCGGCGCGTGACGCGCTGGGTGACCAGCGTAGCGATCGCAATGGCGGTCACGGTCGGAGTTGCTGACCCGGCAGCAGGAGCACAAAACGCTCTTCCACAGTTGCCTGCTTTGCCCGCGCTTCCTGGTTTCGATCCCGCTCAGGCTTTGCCACCAGCGCCAGCTGTGCCGAGCTCATCTGATGTGCTGGGCAACGTGCCCGTTCCACAACTGCCTGCCGTTCCCGGGATCACCGATAACCCAGCTTTCCCGGATCCTTTGGGTTCCATCGATAACGGCCAGGCCGCCCCGCAGGGCGACGTGATGCTGACCAACGTGCCTGCTCGCACCTCGATGGCGGTGATCATGCCAGGCCGCGTGTTACAAACCCCGAACGCAAACGAGGCTCGTCCAGGGTTGTCTATCGTCAAGCTGTACTTGGCAGATTATGCCCTGCGCAAGGGTGACGGCTCGGACCGCGATACGTACTTGGCAAAACGCATGATCCGTTTCTCTGACGATAATGCAGCAAAGATTATCGACCGCAAGTACCCGCAGGCTATCAACTCCGTGGCCAGGGAATTTGGCCTGGGTAACACGTGGCGGGGCTCCCACTGGGGACTGTCCTACACCTCCGCCATGGATACCGCTCGATACCTAAACAAGGTGCGCCTGTCACGCCCTAATTCCCTGATTCTGAACTGGATGCGCCAGGCTTCGCCGGTAGCTGCCGATGGCACCCAGCAGAACTGGGGAACGTCGACGCTCCGCGGTGTCACCGGCACCAAGTGGGGCTGGTCGGATTACGGTGAGCCGACGGTCGCCTCGGCGTCGATCTCACCAACCTACACCGCCGCAGCGTTCACGTTCGGTGGACCGGGCACGCAGAACGTGGATGTTCGCAGCGCAAACGCGTACATTCACTAGACATGACGGATAAGCACACGGGCGGAAACCCCGACGAATGGGAGACTCGCCACTCGGAGTTCGACAACCCCGACGATCAGCCCACCCAGATGTTTGATCGTGTCCAGCCGCCCGCCGATTCTCCGCGTGACGGCCACCGCGATGATGCGCGCGAGCAGCCTGCCGATCCGAACGGACCCAAGCCACCGGAGTATCACCGCGCTGAGGAATTCCAGCGACCAGATCCGGGCTACCGTGGCGCGCCGGGCGGCTATCCACCGCAGGGAGGCTACCCACCGCAGGGCCGCAATGGATATCCAGCGGGCGCGCACAACCCAGGTGGCTACGCGCCGGCCGGAAACAACTACCCGCCAGCTGGTGGTCCCTACCGCAACGATGGCCCCGGTTACGCCCCTCAGCCGAATCCCCGCGCTCGCGACTACCAGCCCGCCGAGCAGCGACGCTCGGGCAACAGCGGGCGCATTGCCGCTTGGGTTCTGGGCATCGGCATCTTGTTGTTAGCGCTGTTTATGGCTGGATACATCCTGCTCAGTGGAGATGATTCCTCATCCGAGGATCGCTCGTCCACCACGCGCAGCACTGCTGAAAACACCACGACCACCACGGAAAGCACGCAGGCGCCGACCACCGAGAGCACCCCGGAAACCAGCAGCAACCCGTTGCCATCGTTGCCGGAAGTCCCAACCTTGCCCACCTTTGAGGCTCCCACCATCCAGCCACCGAACCCGGAAGAGCTGCCGAGCTTGCCGGAATTGAACCTGCCAACTGAACTATTGGAACAGTAATGAGGAATTCTTTGCGGCAGACTCCGCGCACGGTTTCCCACGCGATCGCTCTGGAGATTCAGCGTCGTGGCGCGCGAACCTACGGCGTGGTGGGCAACGGAAACATCTACTTGGCCAGCGAACTGCAGCGCCTGGAGTCCCCGTATACGGGCATGCGCCATGAGGCGGGAGCTATCGCCGCCGCGGATGCGCACTATCGCGCCACCGGCGATATTGCCGTGGCCACAACCACGTACGGGCCGGGTTTCACCAACGCGCTCACGCCGCTCTCCGAGGCTTTGGCCGCGCGCATTCCGTTGGTTTATGTAGCTGGTGTGGAGCCGTTTGTCGACGACACCCTGCTCCCCCGAGCTATGGACGTGGATTCCCTAGGGATCCTCAATGCGCTGAAAGTCCGGACCATCATCGCCGGACCGACCTCGGCAGAAGCTGCCGTTTATACGGCCTTCGAGTTTGCCCGCGATGCGCGGCAGCCAGTGGTGGTAGCCGTGCCACACAACCTGGTGGACGCTCAGCTGGAGCGCGAGGCGATTGAGGACGGCGTGGCCCACGAACTACCCGTGACGACATCGCTGACGGACACCGCCGGGGCGGACGACGCGCAACGCGCAGCGGAGTCCATTATTGAGCAGCTGCAGAATGCTGAACGGCCGTTGTTGCTGGTAGGGCGTGGAGTAGTGGAGTCCGCAACTGCCGTGGAAACCAAGCTGCTGGGCGATCGCCTGGGCGCGCTGTTCGCGACCACCGCGATGGCCCGCGGGGCTGTGGACTCCGAGTGGAGCTTGGGGATCTGTGGCGGTTTCGCTCAGCGCGGACGGCTGGAGACCTTCCGCGCGGCTGATGTGGTGCTGGTGCTGGGCGCCAGCATGAACTTGCTGCAGATGCGCAAGGGCACGATTTTTAACTCTGAAGCCAAGATTTTGCGCGTGGACTGGGACCCTACTCCAAAAACCAGCGCGCTTCGCGCACCGTTCATCCAGGTCGATCAGCTGCACCGTGTTCCTTTGGAACAGCTGCTGCCGGTGATACTGCAGGAACTGGGAGACGCGGATTCGGCAGGGGTGACGCGGGATAAAAAGACCTGGCGCGAGACCATTGGCCAGATCCCGGATGCCGAGGACGAGGCTCTGGACCCGGGTTGCTTCGCCGAGCGCGGCGAGGACGGAAAGCTGGATCCCCGGCACGTTTTGCGTCGGCTAGATACATTGTTGCCGCAGGAAAGAAGCGTGGTCACAGACGGTGGCCACTTCCTGGGATGGGTGGGCAAGTACCTGAGCTGCCCCGATCCGCAGGCTACCGTGTTGGTGGGTGGGGCGATCATGACCATCGGATTGGGACTGTCTTCGGCCACGGGCGTGGCCACGGCGCGTCCGGATCGCTTCACCGCCCTGATCAGCGGCGATGGGGGCACGCAGATGGCGATGGCCGATCTGGGGCCGTTCCTCAACGCTGCCTCTCAGGGTGCAGGCGGTGCGCTGTTCGTGATGAACGACGCAGCCTACGGCGCGGAAGTACACCAGTATGTGCCGAAGGGCCTGGAGGAGCAGCCGATGCTGCTGGACGAGGTCAATTTCGCGGAGATTGGGCGAGCGTTTGGTGTGCCCGGCCTGCGCGTGAGCGTGCCGGAGCAGCTAGCCGATGGGGGAGAGCTGGCACAGTTCCTGGCGGATCACCGTGGCAGCGCATGCATCGTGGACCTGGTGATTAGCCGCGTACCGGTGGCGGACTTCCTGAAGGAATAACAGCTGGTGGTGCTGGCCGGAGGCGCTGTTTGGGGGGCGACGAAGGCCAGCGGCACAGTGTGGCGATTTCGGCCTAGAGGCGGGGTGTTTCACCGATGCGCTCGCGCTCAGCGGCGATGACCTGATCGATCAGCTTGGCCTCGGAGACATCCACGGCCTCCGGGGTGGAATCCGCCGTGACGGAATCTCGGGCGAAACGATCGAACAACGCGCGCTTGCTGTCCAGCATCTCCATTAGTCGCTCCTCCACCGAGTGTGGGGTGAGCAGGCGGTGGACCTCCACCGTGTTGACCTGGCCCATGCGGTGCGCACGAGCAATAGCCTGGGCCTCCGTGGCGGGGTTGAGCTGCGGCTCGAATAGCACGATGCGGTTGGCGGCCTGAATATTCAAACCCTCGCTGGCCGCGGTGATCTGGCATACCAGCACGGCTCCGGCCTCGGCCGCGGTGAATTCGTCCACGGCTTTTTGCCGGTCCTCGTGGCTGACCCCGCCTGCGATCGGGCCATAGGCACGATCGCCCAAGGTGGATGTCAGGCTCTCCAGCACACTGCGGAAATAGGTGAAAATGATGGTTTTGCCAGCCTCCGCGCCGTCGTCCAGCAGCTCGGTGACGCGCTCCATCTTGGCGGATTCCTTGCTAGAGAACGCCTGCCGCATGTCCATGAAGTGTCCGCGTCGCACCGCGTCCTCGTAGCGCTCCACGTCGCCGGGCTTGGGTTCCACCCACTCTTCGACTTCCGTCAGCGGAGGCAGCTCGTTCAGCACGTCCACCTGGTTGCGTCGCAGGTAAACCCCTGCGATGGCGTTCTGGAACCCGCTGGCCGTCCCGCGAACCTCCTCCAACTTCTTGGGCATTTCCGCGTCCAAATAACCTAGCAGCACCTCGAATTCGGACACGCGGTTTTCCAGCGGCGTGCCCGTGAGGTACACCGCCAGTTCGGCCTGCTGGGTCAGCGAGTGCACACCTTGGGACTGCTGGGAATCCGGATTCTTCGCACGGTGAGCCTCGTCCACCACCAGGACATCGATGCTGGTACGGAGACTTTCTGCCAGCATCTTTCCCTTACGAGTCTCCGGATAACCCGCGATCGCCACACCGCCAGAATGCTGCCACGCCTCAAATTCCACGTCCTTGTCCGCTCCGTGCAGCATGTGCGTGGGCAGATCCGTGAATTTCGCAATTTCGCGCTGCCAGTTGATGCGCAGGGACGGCGGGCACACCACTAGAGCGTGCTTCTTGCCCTCGTCCGCCAGGTGCGCGAACACAGCGAGCGCCTGCATCGTCTTGCCTAGGCCCATCTCGTCGCCGATCAGCACCTTCTGCTGCGCCAGGATGAACTTGGAGCCGAAGGACTGGTACCCACGCAGCGACGCATGCAGCGTGCCCCGCAGCGTAATATCCGCGATCCGCTCCGCGATCTCCTTGGGCACCTCAGAACCGGAGCCCGAGTCTCCGTACGCGTGGAATTCCGCCGCCCGCACCGCGTAGAGATTCCACGCCTCGTCACTGCCGATAGGACGGTGCGGACGCTCAAACGTCCCACCCTCGATGAGGTCATTGACACCCGCGACCGCCACCATCGTCCCGTCCGGAACCGGCGTGAGATTCAGCGGGTCCACCGGTAGATCTCGCAGGTCATCGCGGTATGTCAGCAGGTTCGCCAGCGCCGTGACGTACTCCGTGCACGGCACCTTGTCCTGATAGTTGATCACCGGCACTTGCGAATTAATCACGTCCGCGGAGTAGCTCCGCGCCGCCGCGATTGCCTGGTTCGCGGTCTTCTCGCCCACTCCATCGATCTTCATGAGTTCCGACGCCTGGCTCGCCGCAATCTGCGGGATCGTCATATGCGCCAGTTGATTCAGCCTCACGCGACCATCGGTGATCTGATCCAGCACAGATACATCAGTCCGGTTGAGTTCCGCCTGTGCCTGGGCGGTATTGAGCTCCCGGGCTGCCCTCTGCACGGTGGCTTCCAAAGCGTGCTCAGTGGCACGGGCCGCTTGTATGGACCCTAAGGCTTGGACGTGGCGATTGACGAGGTTGGCGTCGACCCAACTCACGGGCCACCCGGTGAGACGCACCAGGTCGGCCTCGATCTGACCACGGAGAGATTCCGGATGGAGGTTGATGAACTCGTTGCGATCCGTGGAGCCCAGGGCGGCGTCGATGCCGGAGAGGATGGAATGGATGGCCGGGACGTTGACGGATTCCATCCACGCGACGACCTGCTCGCCTTCGATGGGGCGGGAGGAGAAGATGCGGCGCAGGCCGCGGTAGGCGCTGGTTTTGCGTGCTTCGTTGGCTTGCGCTTCGAACTGGTTGAGGACGGGTAGCTGGATCCCCGCGAGGTCCTGGCGGAGCTGGCCGAAGTTCACATTGCGGAATTGTGCCAGGTAGGCGGCGGTTTCCGCGGTGGGTGGGAAGGCAAAGACGCGGGCATCGTCATCGCTGCCGATCGTCGGGGCGGTGCCGCCGGAGCTGATGGTGTCTAGACGCCACTGGGTGGCGTCGCGGTGCTGGATCGCGCTGCGGACGTCGCGGATGAGTTGCTCAAGATACTGTGCGTCTGTGCTCACGAACGGTAATGGTACTGGCCGGGCGGATTGCAGTGGTCTTTCTGGAAGGGTTCCGAGGGATCATTTTGGAAACGGTCGCGCGGGGCGAGCGCCTAGACACCTCACGAACATCAACAAAAACACTTAACCCCCAGGTCCATGCGGATCCCGGGGGCTTCAGTGCTGACGTTTCAAGAGGAGAAAAATGACCGTTCGTGAATTGCTTCCTTTCTGTTGACCAGTGATGACTACGTTAAGGCGAGAATCTTGAAAGAAGCTGTGACCGCTCTGACAGGTCATTAGAGGTTCACTTGTGGTTGTTCCTATATGCGGGTTAAGAAATCCTCAAAAAAGATGTGTGCAAACAGGCAAAGATGTCTCGGGGCGTAGGTAACGTGGCCTGAGTACAGGGAAATGAACTTTCCACCACTACAAGACACCGCAGGCTCAGCCAGCACTGCGACCTGCAGGAACTTCTAGAAAGGATGTTGGTTTGCCATGGGCTCGAACTCGCCCGGCACCACGCCAAGTAAGTCCACGCCACACGCTGCGGATGCAGCGAAGGCTGGCGCCGAAAATAAAGAAGAGAAAAAGAACGGCAAGGTAGACCCGACCATCTTCGGGTTGGCCGCAGGATTCATCGTCCTGTTCGTGGCCGCCACCATCATCTTCCCGGACCAAGCGGCCAGCGGCTTGGGCAACGTCTCGGACTGGTTGCTCACGAACCTGAACTGGCTGTACGTCGGTGGTGTCTCCATCGCATTCCTGTTCTTGGTCTTCCTGTTCGTCAGTGGATACGGCCGCATGCGCTTGGGCCAGGATGGCGAACGCCCAGAGCACTCCACGCCGTCCTGGTTCGCCATGCTCTTCGCCGGCGGGCTGGGCTCCGTGCTCATGTTCTGGGGCGTGGCCGAGCCGCTCAACCACATGACCAACGTGCCGATGCAGGACGCGGAACCGGGCTCGCTCCCCGCCATCCGCGAGGCCATCGGCTTCACCATGTTCCACTTCGGCCTGCACATGTGGGTGATCTTTGCTCTGCCCGGCCTGGGCATGGGTTACTTCATCTACAAGCGCAACCTGCCGCCACGCCTGTCCTCGATCTTCTCGCCGATTCTGGGCGGAGCGATTTACAAGTGGCCAGGCAAGGTCATCGATGCGCTGTCCATCGTGGGCACCGTGTTCGGTATCGCCGTGTCCGTGGGCCTGGGCGTGCTGCAGATCAACTCCGGCATGGCGAAGGTCTTCGGAGCGCCGACCGTGGCGTGGATGCAGATCGCGATCATCGTGGTGATCGTGGGCGTGTCCTGCCTGTCCGCGGCCGCTGGTTTGGAAAAGGGCATTAAGTTGCTCTCCAATATCAACGTGTTGATGGCGGCAGCTTTGATGCTGTTCGTGCTGGCTGTGGGACCGACCCTGTTCTTGCTGCGCGGCACGCTGGATTCCGTGTCCATCTACGCGGAGTGGCTGCCAAAGCTGATGTTCTGGTCAGACTCCATGGAGGTCAACCCGGGTTGGCAGGGCATGTGGACGGTCTTCTACTTCGCGTGGACCATCTGCTGGTCGCCATTCATGGGCATGTTCGCCGCCCGTATCTCCCGCGGACGCACGGTCCGTGAGTTCGTCGGTGGTGTGCTGGTAGCGCCCACCTTGTTCACCATCATTTGGTTTGCCATCTTTGGCTTTGCTGGCGTGCACATCGAGCGCGAGGATCCAGGTTCGCTGACCAACCCGGTTGTCCACGAAGGTGACACAGCATTCGCCTTGTTCGGCTTCCTGGATTACTTCCCTCTGAGCACGTTTACCTCCATCGTTGCGCTGATTGTGGTGGCCATCTTCTTCGTCACCTCCATTGACTCCGCCGCGCTGATTAATGACATGTTCGCCGCTGGCGAGGAGGACAAGACCCCCACGTACTACCGCGTGGGCTGGGCCATCGCCATCGGTGCGGTGGCAGGAGCGATCCTGGTCATGTCTCCAGACGCCGGCATTACGGCGTTGCAGGAGACCGTGATCATCATTGGGTTCCCGTTCTTCTTGGTCTTCTTCGTGATGATGTATTCGCTGGTCCGCGGTATGTCGGACGACATGCAGTACCGTCCCGAGCCAAACACCCGCGAGTGGGGTAAGGCGGATTCTGCGGAGAAGCTGGAGATGTATGAGTCCAAGCCAGCCCCTGGTTATGACGAAGAGGGCAACGAACTGCCTCGCTTCGAATATGACGAAGAGGGCAACCTGATCATCCCCGGCAACGTACGCGTTGAAGGTGACCTCGGTGTGGTGGGTCAAGTTACGGACGATACGGAGGGATTAACCGATAGTTCTGTCGGCGGTGAGTCTCAGGAGAGCTCTACGGAGGAAAAGTCTTAGCCGTTCAGAGAGTGCGCGAGCCTTAAGGAAAACTCACATAAGTGAGGGGAGTCTCCCCATCTTCCTTAACTCGCAACTAGGCTAGATATGGATAAATCACATCCCCAACAAATAAGGAGTGACAATGGTTCAGCGCGTAGGTGTTATCGGTGCAGGTCTGATGGGTTCCGGAATCGCAGAGGTTGCAGCCAAAGCTGGCAGTGACGTTCTGGTCTGGGACGCCAAGCAGGAGTTTGCCGACGCAGGCAAGGGTCGCATCGAGAAGTCCCTCAGCAAGGCTGTTGAGCGTGGCAAGCTCAGCGAAGAGGATCGCGACGCAGCGCTTGGTCGCCTGACCTTCACCACTGAGCTGAAGGACTTCGCTGACCGCGAGATCGTTATCGAAGCGATCATCGAGAACGAAGAGGTCAAGAAGGACGTCTTCTCTCAGCTGGATGAGATCGTGGAAGATCCGAAGGCAGCATTGTGCTCCAACACGTCTTCGCTGCCTATCCAGACGATTGCGTCGGCAACGAAGAAACCTGGCCGCGTGATCGGCCTGCACTTCTTCAACCCCGTCCCTGTCCTGCCACTGGTCGAGGTCATCCCCGCGCTGACCACCGATGAAGAGGTCATCGCGCGCGCAGAGGGCTACGCGACCGAGACCCTGGGCAAGACGGCCGTGCGCGCTAAGGACCGTTCCGGCTTCATCGTGAACTTCCTGCTGGTGCCTTACATGCTCTCCGCAGTACGCATGGTGGAGCAGGGCGTGGCTACTCCAGAAGACATCGATACCGGCATGAAGCTGGGTGCTTCCCACCCAATGGGTCCATTGACCCTGGCGGACATGGTTGGCCTAGATACCTGCGCCTTCATCGCTGACGTGATGTACAAGGAGTATGGCGATCCCTCCTACGCATGCCCCCCACTGCTGCGCCGCATGGTGACTGCAGGCCACACTGGACGTAAGTCCGGCAAGGGCTTCTACGACTACTCCAAGTAGGACGGTGCCAGTAACCTGTCACTTTCCTGGCAGTTTGCAGGCTACATAGCTTCGGTTTGCTTTTTCGCTACGATCGAAAGAGCAAGCCCCCTCGCAGGGGTCACAAAGGCAAAAGGAGAAGCTTTATGTCTACTGATGAACTGAAGAACAAGGCTGAAGGTCTGGGCGGCAAGGCTAAGGAAGCTGCTGGCTCCGCATCGGGCAACGAGCAGCTGGAGAACGAAGGCCGCGCTGACCAGACCGTAGCTGGTGCCAAGGAGAAGGCTAACGAAGCCAAGAACAAGATCGCCGATGGCGTGAACAAGGTTCTGGGCGACGCAGGCGAGAAGTAAGAACTTCTACTCCTTGTAGAATTCGCGCACTGAGCACACAATAGGAGGGCCGAGGTGGAAACCTCGACCCTCCTTTCTTTGTGCCTAAATGCGGCTATTGAACCGCAAGTATTGACTACAGAGCGGCGTCTGCCTTGTCGATGGCGCTATCCAGCACATCGAGGAAGAACTGCAGCTCAGCAGCGGAAGAGGTCAGCGGAGGAGCGATGTGCACGCGGTGGCCGGAGACCATTGGCCACACACCTGCTTCCTTCGCTGCCGCGCCAAGCGCGCTCATAGCCTCAGCGCCCAGCGGGGTCTTGGCCTCTTGGTCGCCCACAAATTCGAGCGCCCAGAAGAAGCCGGTGCCGCGCACGTTGCCCACGGACGGGTGCTTGTCTGTGAGCTGGCGCAGGCGTGGCTCCAAAATGCTGGAGGACAGCTCACGCACGGTGGAGTAGATGTTCTCTAGGTCGTAGACCTTCAGCGCGGCCACGCCAGGGGCGCACGCCAGTGGGTGACCGGAGTAGGTCAATCCGCCTGGGTAAGGGGTCTCGTCGAACGTGGACTTGATGGCCTCAGTCATGACCACGCCACCCAGCGGAGCGATACCAGCGTTGACGCCCTTGGCGAACGTGATCAGGTCAGGCTGGATGTCCTCGCCGCCGTTTTCGTAGGCGAACATCCGGCCCGCGCGGCCGAAGCCAACCATGACTTCGTCGGCGATCCACAGGATGCCCTTGCGGTCGCAGATCTCGCGGATGCCCTTCAGGTAGCCCTCGGGTGGGGCGATGACTCCGGAGGAGCCAACCATGGATTCCACCATTACCGCGGCTACGTCGGACTCGAAGTCAATCGTGTCCTCGAGGTGCTGCAGCGCGCGCTCGCACTCTTCGGCCTCGGTGGTGGCGTGGAAGGCGGAGCGGTAGAGGAATGGTCCCCAGAAGTGCTTGATATCGCCGTCGGTGGTGGGGTTGCCGTGGCGGCGAGCCTCACCGGTGGCCATAATCGCGGAGCCGGTGGCGCCGTGGTAGCTGCGGTAGGCAGTCAGAATCTTCGCCTTGCCGGTGTGCTTGCGGGCCATGCGGATGGCGTGCTCCACGGCATCCGCGCCACCGTTGGTGAAGAACACGTGGGAGAAATCACCCTGTGCCTTGCGGACGATTTCCTCGGCTAGTTCGCCACGCACGTCGCTGGCGAACGCAGGGTTGAGGTTTGTGACGCGGCCCAGCTGGTTGTTGATGGCCTCGACCAGCTTGGGGTGGTTGTGCCCCAGGTTGGCGGAGACGAGCTGAGAGCCGGCGTCGAAGTAACCCTTGCCGGAGTAGTCATAAAACCACGAGCCCTGGGCCTTGGCCACGGGCAGTGGGTTGATCTTGGCTTGCGCGGACCAGCTGTGGAAGACGTGGCCGCGGTCGTTCTCACGAGTCAGCTTTTCTGCAGCCTTGGCTTCGTCAGAGCCGACGGCGATCGTCTTTCCCTGTCGATCCTCGAATTCGGTGATGGTCAATGGGAATGATTCAGTCATAGGTTCTAATTGTAGTCCTACCTGCGGGATCTTCGCCGTTGAGCCTGGTTCTGCCAGCCTGCAGGCACCTTTACGGTGCCAAGTCACCTAATTGGTGGTGGATGTGGTCTGCGAGGTTGCGCCTCGCTCGTCTTCCTTGAGTTCGACGCCAAGCTCGTCTTCATCCTCATCATCCTCAGCCCCATCGTGGAAGCCGAACCGCTTGAGCCGCTCGCGATCCGCGGCGGAGCTGGAGGCAGTCAAGCGCAGAAGCTCGGAGTAGATACCGCCAGAGACTGCCAGTTCCGCGGGCGTGCCTACTTCTTCCACGCGTCCCTGATCCAGGGTGACGATGATGTCCACATTCGCGATCGTGGACAGCCGGTGGGCGATGACCAGCGTGGTGCGCCCCACCATGAGCTTTTCCAGACCGGCCTGGACTACACGCTCGGCCTTGGTGTCTAGGGCGGAGGTTGCCTCGTCCAGCACCAGAACGGGGGCGTCCTTGAGCATTGCTCGAGCCACCGCGATGCGTTGCTTCTGTCCACCGGATAGGCGCAGGCCTCGCTCGCCGATGAGGGTGTCATAGCCTTGGGCGAAGTTGGAGATGAAATCGTGCGCATAGGCCTTCTTGGCCACTGCCTCGATTTCCTCCTGGGTGGCATCCGGACGGGCGTAGGCAATGTTTTCCCGGACTGTGCCGGAGAACAGTGCGGGCTCCTGGAAGACCACGCCCACGGAGCTGCGCAGCTCCGAGGCGGTGGTGTCTGAGAGCTCCTGGCCGCACACGCGCAGCGCGCCGCTGGTGGGGGAGTAGAGCCCCAGCAGGAGGTTGACCAGCGTGGACTTACCGCCGCCGGACTCACCGACTAGAGCGATCTTTTGTCCCTTGGAGGCGGAGAAGGACACGTTGTGGATCACGGGCTCGCCCTCTATGTATTCGAAGGTGACGTCGTCGAACTCAATGACCGGCCCGGTTGCCGGCGCCTGCATACGAGGACGCACGGACGCGTTGACGTCTGCCTCGGAGATGCTCATCGCACCACTCGGACGGGAGGCATCTACCAGCACCGGGTTGGCGGACTTTTCCTCGAGCTCGTCCATGGCCTTGAAGTAATCGATGGAACCGGCAGCCGCGCGCTGGGCGGTGTCCACCAACCAGCTCATCATTTGTGCTGGCTGGCGGGCCATCACCACGAACTGCAGCAGCAGAACCATGTCGCCCAGGCTGAAGTGCCCGGTCAGCGTGCGCCAGAACAAGGTGAAGTAGATGGCGCAGAAGATCAGGTTCATGATGCCCAGGCGGATGATGTCCATCATGTGCCAGTACCGCGACTGCCCGCGGGTCAGGTTCACTACGTTGCTGAAGTGCTTCTGGAACAGGCTGAGCTCTCGCAGCTCGGTGACGAAGGACTTCACCACCTTCACCTGGCCCACTACCTCGGCGAAGCGGCCCTGGGCGAGGTCGATGTTGGAGTTCTTTTCCTTCTCCCACACCATCCACTTCTTGGAGGTCAGCGTGGTGAAGTAGAGGTACATCGGGAAGATGATGGCCAGCAGCAGAGCCAGCGGCCAGTAGTAGGCGGCGGTTATGCCCAGAATCATCACCACTGTCAGCAACATGGAGAAGAAGTTGTTGGCAAAAGAGTTGACGAAGTCCGTCAGACCTAAAATGGAGCGGTCCAGGCGGGAGATGATGGTGCCCGTGACCTGGTTGTCGTAGTAGCTCTGTGGCAAGGACAGCAGCTTGGCGTAGTAGCGATCAGACAGGATCTGGCGCATGCGAGTAGACAGCACATCGCCGAACCAGCCACCCACGTTGCGCACAACCGTGCTGGTCAGCTCCACTGCCAGCAGAGCCAGAGCGATCCACATGATGCTCTTCATGGCGGCTTCGGCAGGGGAATCGTTGCGCAACGTTTCCACGATCACATCGGTGGCTCGCCCCACCAGGAATGGCGTGGCCAGCGCCAGCAGAGCCGTGACCACGGAGCTGATCATCACCAGCACATAGAAGGGCCACAGCTCACGGGTAAAACGAAGAATTCTGGAAAAGGCCTTGAACATACGGGCAAGCATAACTGCCACCCAGACAAGAGTTGCTACTGAAGGTTGCGCACGGCTGCACCTTTGCGGTCCAGGGCCTCATTCAGGATCTCTCGGGAGGTGGCAAAGTTCAGGCGAATGTGCCCGTCGCGCCCCAGATCAAACACCGATCCCTCGGACACAGCGACCCGCGCCGTCTCCAGCAGGGTCTTGGCCGGCTGGATCGCCAAACCGGGCACTGCGGAAACATCAATCCACAGCAGGTAGCTGGCCTGCGGGCGGATGAACGTAGCACCCGGGAGCACCTCTGGGATGCGCTCTTCTAGTAGGTCCAGGTTGCCGTTCAAGTAGGCCACTTCCTCGTCCAGCCACTCGCGGCCTTCGTTGTAGGCCGTCGCCGCAGCGATCAGGCCTAGCGTGGATGCCTCACCCGTGCGCAGGTTGTGCACGTTCGCCATCTTTTCGCGATCCGAAGGATTGGTGAAGATCATCTGCGCGCAGTGCAGGCCCGCGGTATTCCAGCCCTTGGAAGTGGCCGTTACCGTCACAGTCAGCTCCGCAGCCCTCTCACTCAAAGATGCGGTAGGGATGTGCGTGGCGCCCGGGTATACGATCGGCGCGTGAATCTCGTCAGAGATAATTCGCACGCCGTAGGTATCCGCTAGCTCCACGATGCGGTTCAGTTCCTCTGCACGGAAAGCCCTGCCCAGAGGGTTATACGGGCTGCACAGTATCAGCGCGCCCACTGGCTGCTCGGCATCCTCGGCGGCAAATGCCTTCTCCATGGCGTCGAAATCAAAGGTCCACTCGGACTTGCCCTCGCGCTCCACAACGATCATCGGGATATGCACGGTGGGGCGGTTCGTGGAGCGCGGCACGTCGAAGAATGGGTAGTAGGACGGCAGCGGGACGACCACGGAGGAACCGGCGGGCGTGAGCTCGTCCACAGCAACGGCCACGCCCTTGACCACGTCCGGAACTACGCGCACCCACTCGGGCTGGATCTGCCAACCAAAGCGATCCTCGCTGAATGCGGCGAGCGCCTCCTCCACGGGGCGGCCGTCCCCCTTGTAGCCGAAGTACTGGCGCTGCACCGCATCGCTAACAGCCTCAAGCACGGGCGGGCACGTATCGAAATCAGACTCGGCCACCCACAACGGCAGCACATCCTCTGGATACCGCGTCCACTTCATGGTGCCGCGGGCGCGCAACGTGGCGACATCGGGGACGTGCAGGGATGGGGTAGTGGGTTGCGAGTTAGACATGTTTTCTACTGTACGTTTCCAGGAAGAAGCGGCGAACAGGACCATGCGCATCCACCACGAGGTCCTCGGCACAGGTGGACATGTCGAATTGCTTAGTCAGCCGCCCAGTATCCGGATGGAAGGTGGGCCAGTCTGGTTCGCTGCCGTGGGCAAAATCCACGATCAGATGGTGGAAGCGATCCGCTAATGGCTGCAGGCGTTGCTGTGCATTGGGTCCGCAGAAGCGAGCGATGGACACGGGCGCCACGTCCAAGCAGTTAAACGCCAGCGGAATGTCCGCGCAGTGCTGGGCGTCTGTGCCGCGGGCGCGCACGTCGCCCGCACCGCCGTGGAACTCGTAGACCCAGGTGGGAGCCTGTGGGGCGTGGGCTTCCATCGTGGCCACGTCGAACTTCCGGATCGCCGCATCGCCAATTGCCCGGCCTAGTGGACGCGGTGGTTCGATGCTGTCGCAGTACTCGCGCCAGGCCTTCTTTTCTTGTTTCGACGCTGCACTCGGCACTCCCAAACTCCTCGAGAAAAGTCGGATGGCCCTGTCTGCCAGCGCTCGGGTCACGGGGTTGCCTTCGCGGTAGGCCGTGTCCAAGCGCTCTGCTACGCCCATCCGAACGAATTCGTCACGCAGCGTGCCGATCAGCATAGGGATCGGCGGCATGTTTTCCGGGGAGTGGGGAAATAGGCCGATGGCGCAGTCATCGAAGTAGCGGCGGGCGTAGCGAGAAAATCCGTGCGCCACCTGCTCGTCGGACAAGGTGCTGACGTGCTCAAAGGACAGCGGTCCGCGCAGCGCGCGCCGGGCCATGCGGGTGCGCGCCGTCCAGGGAACGCGGGGCAGGCCTTGGGAGAGAATCACGCAGCGCTGCACCAGGTCGCGGGCGCGCGGGCTGCCCAAGGTGTAGGTGATCAGGGAGCCGCCTGCGGATTGGCCCATGGCCGTGACGTTGTGCGGGTCTCCCCCGAACGCGGAGATACTGTCCCGGATCCAGCGCAGGGCCGTGATCAAGTCTTCAACGGCGCGGTAGTAGGGAGGCTCGGAGTTTGCCTTAGAAGAATTGGCACCGAAGTCAAAAGGAAGAGGTTCGCCTTCTAACGGCAAGAATCCCTCGAAACGGTAGCGGTAATTCACGCTGATTACGATGCACCCGGATTCCGCGAAGGCATCGCCGCGGTACCACGGGCCGTTGGCGTGGCCGGACTGGAAGCGACCGCCGTGCACAAACACGATGACTGGCAAACCAGCCTGCGGATCCACTGGGCCGGCGGGAGCGGTGACGGACAAAGTGTGGCGGCCAATGTCCGCGTGCGGTAGGCACTCCCGTACCCCGGTGAACGGCTCGGCGGGCCGCGTGGGGCTGAATTTTTCTTTCACGGTGCGCGGCGGCTCGGCGTATTCGATGGCCGACCAGTGCGAGGCCCTGGGTCCGCTCCACCCGCGATACGTGCCTAGGTGGGTTGATACGTCCAACTCAGGATTCGGCTCTGGGGCAAGGCTCATGGTCTGCGATCCTAGCGGGGAGGGTGGTTACAGTGGTGACTATGGAAGATTTTGTCACCCCATCAGAACTGCCTTACGAGCTCCCGGATTTTGCCCAGATTCAGGTGGACAGTCTGGTTCCCGCGTTCCGCACTGCGTTGGCGGATCACGCTGCGGAGATCGCCGCGATTGCACACAATCCGGAGGCGCCGACGTGGGAGAACACCTTCGAGGCCCTGGAATCAGCGGGGCAGATGCTGCACAGGGTGCTGGCGATTGTGTTCAATTACGCGGGCACGATGGCCACCCCTGAGGTGCGTGAGGTAGAGGCGACCGTCTCGCCGGAGTTGGCTGCGCACGTCAGCGACATGCTGCTCAACGAGCAGCTGTGGGAGCGCGTGCAGGCGATCCCTGCTGCTCCTGAAGGCAGCGAGGAGGAGGCTTTGCAGACGTATTGGCGCCGCCGTTTCGTGCGTGGTGGCGCGAATTTGAACGCGCAGGAGCGTGAGGATCTTCGTGGTATCGACGCCAAACTCGCCACCCTGACCACCCAATTCGGAAGCCACCTGCAAGCCTCCACTGAGGCTTCTGCGGTGTTGTTGACGGACGAGTCCTTGCTGGAAGGCCTGGACAAGGAGACACAGCGCCGGTTTGCCGAAGACGCGGCCAGTTCCGGGCAGCAGGGCTGGTTGATTCGCCTAGGTCTGCCCAGCGTACAGCCGGTGCTGGAGGAGTTGGCCAACCCTCGGGCGCGCCAACTGGTGCATGAAGCATCGCTGGGCAGGGGCGGCCAGCAGAACCAGGAGACGCTGCTGGAGATCGTCCGCCTGCGCGCCCGGCGCGCGAAGCTGCTGGGGTACGCCAATCACGCGGAATACGTCACTGAGGTGGAGACCGCGGGTTCCGTGGACGCGGTGGAGGAGCTGCTGGGGCAGCTAACGCCAGCAGCGGTGGCCAATGCGTGGGGCGAGTTCAAGCGTGCGCAGGATCAGCGGAACGTGACGCTCAGCGCTACAGAGAACGCTTCGGGGGAACACGACCAGCCGATGACCGCAGCGGACTGGCCGTACTGGTCCGCCCAGCAGCGCGCCGAGGAGCTGGACGTGGACGAGGCCGAGCTGAAGAAATACTTCGCGCTGGACCGCGTGCTGGAAGACGGCGCGTTCTTCGCCGCACAACGCTTGTACGGCATCACCGTGACTCCGCGCGATGACCTCGCTGGCTACCACGAGGACGTGCGGGTGTGGGAAGTCCGCGAGGGGGAGGATTCGCTGAACCCCGGCGCGGAGATCGGTCTGCTGCTGACGGACATGTACGCCCGCCCCACCAAGCGCGGCGGCGCGTGGATGAGCAGCTTTGTGGACCAGTCCAACCTGATCGGGCAGCTGCCCGTGGTGGTCAACGTCCTGAACGTGGCCAAGCCCGCCGCGGGTGAGCAGGCACTGCTGAGTATGGACGAGGTGGCTACCGTCTTCCACGAGTTCGGGCACGCCTTGCACGGACTGCTGTCCGACGTTCGTTACCCCAGCCTGTCCGGCACTTCGGTGCCACGCGACTTCGTGGAGTTCCCCTCGCAGATCAACGAGAACTGGGCGCTGGAGCCAGACGTACTGCGCAACTATGCCAAGCACGTGGACACCGGAGAACCGCTGCCGGAGCACCTGGCAGCTGCCGTGACCAAGCAGGCGCAGTGGGGACAGGGCTTTAGCACCACGGAATTTGTGGCCGCGTGCTGGCTGGATCTGGCGTGGCACAAGCTGGATGCCCAGCAGGCAGAACAGGTCACGGACGTGGAGGAATTCGAGCGCCGAGCCTTGGAAGAGGCAGGAGTGGATATGGAGTCCGCGCTGGCTCCTCGCTACCGCTCCGCGTACTTCAACCACATCTTTGCCGGTGGCTACTCCGCGGATTACTGGAGCTACCTGTGGGCAGAAGTGCTGGATGCGGACGGCTTCAAGGCCTTCGTGGATACCGGAGCGGCTCGCGGTGGCGTCGAAAATAAAGAAGAACAAGAAACGGCGATCGATCCTGACGACGTGCGCTTCGCTGGCGACCGATTC
Source organism: Corynebacterium dentalis (assembly GCF_900232865.1). GTDB lineage: Bacteria > Actinomycetota > Actinomycetes > Mycobacteriales > Mycobacteriaceae > Corynebacterium > Corynebacterium dentalis. Next base: position 202,612 of record NZ_OCTS01000007.1, read on the forward strand.
CGTCGCATGATCCTTTCGCGCGGCGCGACCATCGATTATGACGACGCCTTCTGGATGTTCCGCGGAATGCAACGCAGCGTGGAACCACTGCTGGTGCGGCGAGGGCTGACTGGCGCCGGGGGACAGTGAGGCTAAGATTCAACGGTGATGTTTGAATGGCTGATCAACCTACCAGTGTGGTTGCAGACCCCGCTGATGGTCGCGGTGGTGCTGCTCATCACGGCGATCGTGGGATGGGGGCTCAATGCACTGATGTGGAGGGTGATTCCGCCGAACCACGAGGAACGTGCGATGCTGGGCATTGATACCGTGCCGAATCAGCCAACGTCAGCCACAGATCCGGAGCGCATCGCGCCAGTAGTAAACACGCCGCAAGAATCCACTCCCCGAAAGGACCGCTAGAACATGAAGCACCATTCCAAGGTCCGCCAGGCACTGATCCTGCTGATCGTGCTGCTCGTGGTGGCGTGGATCGCCACGCAAATCTTCTAGCCGAACCAGCTACTCGCTATAGCTCGCCCTTGGCTGCGGCCAACACGCGGCGAGCCAGTGGATGCTCAATGAGATCATCCACGAATAGCGGGGTGCCATCGTGGTCGCACAGGGGGATGCACCAGTTGGGGTAGAGCTCGTGCGTGGTGCCCGGCTGGTTCTGCGCGCGCAGGTCACCCACCATGTCCACCAGCGCCACGCACTTGAGCGCCGAGGGGGTAAAGGACAGGAAGCGGTGCATGCCTTCGAGGATGCCGCTGGATTGTTCGCCCTCTAGACCGTCGGCGCCTCCCGGGCGCTGGTCCCGGCCGGTTTGGGGCTGCTGTGCCTCGTTGTGGATGCCGCCGCCGGGCCCAAAGTAGTCCTGGCAGGCCAGCCCCCGGAAAGCTCCCACGCTGCCCATGGTGGACAGCACCTGCTGTTGCCACTGCGCGTCATCCGCGTACTCTTCTTCCGTGTCACGAGTGAGTACGCCCAGCTGTTCGCGCAACTCAATGTGGCCGCCGCGCAGGTAGCTGGCCGTGGGCGGCAGATCGTGCGTGGTCACGGAGGCCAGCGCCAGCTGGCGGTAGCGCTCTGGAGTCTTCGCACCGTTTTCGTCGCCCTCGAACCAAGTCACGGAGGTGCCCATCACTCCGCGGCTGGCCAGGTAGTCCTGCACCCACGGCTCGAACGTGCCTAAGTCCTCGCCAATCACCACGGCTCCTGCGCGCTCGGCCTCGAGGACCAGGGTCCCGATCAGCGCCTCGTGGTCATACTGCACATACGTGCCCTGCGTGGGCGAGCTCATTCGCGGAATCCACCACAAACGGAACAGACCCAGCACATGATCCACGCGGATGCCGCCGGCGCTGCGCAAGATGGTGCGCAGCATGTCCCGCCATGGCTTGTAGCCCTGCTCAGCCAGCTTCCACGGGTGCCACGGTGGCTGCGACCAGTCCTGGCCCAGCTGGTTGTATCCGTCTGGAGGAGCGCCCACGCTCGCGCCGGGCGCCAGCACGTTGTCCAGCGTGTGCGCGTCCGCGCCGTCAGGGTGCACGCCCACGGCGAGGTCGGCCATCAGCCCGATGCGCATGCTCTCCTGCAGAGCCTGCTGAGCAGCAGTTTCCTGCTCCTGGCACAACATCTGCACCCATGCATAGAAGTCCGCGCTCAGCTCCATGTGGTGCTCAGCGCCGTAGGAGCGAGCCTCCTGCGCGCACCAGGTGACAAAGCCTTCTAGGCCCTCGCCTTCCCGTTCGCGGTAGGCGCGCAAATGTTCCTCGCGTTGTTCGCCGAGCCCTGCGGCCCACAGCAGGTACAACGCCCTTATTTTCGACGCCAGAACGGGGTTTCTCTCCAGCTCTTCTGCGGAACCGTTGACTTCGGACAGCGATTCCTTCATACCTGCGATAGTTTCCCGCAGTTCCGGGTGAGCGCGGTATTCCGGGGTGTCTTCCACGCGGATGTAGATGGGGTTGGTGAACCGTCGCGTGGTGGGCAAATAGGGGGAATCTTCTACCGGTGGGGTGGGCTCCGCCGCGTGCATCGGATTGACCAATACAAAGTCCGCACCGCCGAGTCGCTGCAAGGCATCGCCGAAGGCGTGGAGGGTGCGGTAATCGCCGATGCCCCAGGATTCCCGGTCCCGCAGGGAGTAGAGCTGGGCCATCACGCCGACCGCCGGTTCTTTTGCGAACTTCTCCGCGGAGCTGAGCCTGGGAGGGGAGACCAAAAAGGTAGAGTTTACGTGGCGAGATTGCTGTCCGCCCTCTGTTTCCGCATGGAGAGTGTGCCATCCCGCAGGCAGGGCCGGGAGAGTGAAGGTGGCGGTGCCATATGTGGTGGCGCCGATGGTGACGGGCTGCACCCACGTGTCCGTCTGCACGCAATCGATGCGATGTCCCTCTGCTTCGGTTTCTACCCAGACGCGCACTGCGTCACCATCGTGGCAATGCACTCGGATATCGCGGTGAGTATCGGCGATCGCGGTGATGGTGGGCTCCAGCACCGCCTCCAAGTGTTGCTGGCGTAGGCGGGTTGTAGCGAGCTCAATGGACTCGCCATCGACCGGTTCCGGTAGTGCTACCCCGAGTTCGCGCAATGCGAAAATCATCGTGGCGGGGGAGACCTCCATTCGCTGGCCGTCTTGGCCGGTGTACCCCGTGGAGACTCCGCACAACTGTGCAAGTTGAACGAGCTTTTCGCGATCAGTGGTGGACAGAACGGGTGCGGTGGTGTGTGGGGGCTGGGAAGTCACGTGTTTCATTGTGCCGGTTGGGGGATGCCTGTGCCAGCGGAGTTCGCCAATAACCCACCCCGCGATTTAGCGTGGAAACGTGATCTGCTTCACTCATATATATTATTAGAAGCGTGAGTAACTCTGACGCAGACCGTTACGGTTCGCACCGCTGATTTGAAGTGCCGCCGGACGCAGCCGAAAGAGTGCCAGGGAACCTGACCAAGACTCTTGAGTGTCAATTTGAGGAGAACAATGACGGACTTCACTTCCGAGGCTCTGTACACGGTGGGCGAACGCGAGACAGTGATCTCCGCCGCGCGAGATTTCGCTGCGGAGCAGCCAGATGCGGTGAGCTTCCACCGCCCAGTGAACTTTGAATGGACCACCGTCACGGTGTCCGAATTCCTCGAGGAAGCCTATGTGGTGGCCAAGGGTCTGGTGGCCAATGGCGTACAGCCAGGCGATCGAGTGTGCATCATGTCCGGCACCCGTTACGAATGGGTTCTGGTGGACTTCGCCATCCAGGCATGTGGCGCCATTTCCGTGCCCATTTACCCTTCTTCCTCTACCTCTCAGTGCGAATGGATCGTGCAAGATTCCGGTGCCGTGGTGGCTATTGCGGAAGACAGCGAGCACACCCAGCGCCTGGAGACTTTCGTCAAGGAAGGCGAGCCGCAGGAGGGCACTGCGCACTTGCGTCGGGTCTTCTCCATCAACAACGGCGCCATCAAGGACCTGATCCAAGAGGGCACGGACGCGGGCATCGAACAAGATGAGCTGGACAAGCGCATCAATGACATGACCTCGGAGTCCATCAACTCCATCGTCTACACCTCCGGCACCACCGGCCGCCCCAAGGGCGTGGCGCTGAGCCACTACAACTGGCTTTCGGAAGTCCGCGGCCTGATCACGAACCCTATTGGCGAAGCCTGTGGACCCGGTTATGAAACGCTAATGTTCTTGCCACTTGCGCACGTGCTAGCGCGGGCGGTGTCTTATACCGTGTTCATCGGTGGCGGGCAGCAGACCCTGTGGTCTGAGGTCTCCACCCTGCTGGACGCCTTCCAACGTTCCCAGCCGCACATGATCCTGGGCGTTCCACGCATCTTCGAAAAGGTGCACGCCGGCGCCAAGGCAAAGGCAGCCGAGGCTGGCGGAATCAAGAATAAAATCTTCCTGGCCTCCGAAAAGGTGGCAATCGAATACTCCAAGGCGCAAGACAGCTCCGAAGGCCCAAGCCTGGCGCTGCGCGCCAAGCACCTAGTGTTCGACCGCCTGGTGTACTCCACGTTGCGCAAGCTGCTGGGTGGACGCTTGAAATACTGTATCTCCGGCGGCTCCGCGCTCAACCCGGAACTCATGCACTTCTTCCGCGGCGCAGGCGTGCGCATCTTCGAGGGCTACGGCCTGACCGAGTCCACCGCGGCCATCGCCGTGAACTTTGATCCAGACAACATCATCGGGACCGTGGGCAAGCCCGTTGGCGGCAACACCGTGCGCATCGCCGAAGACGGTGAGATCGAGCTCAAGGGCAGCGTGGTCTTCCCTTACTACTGGAAGAACGAAGAAGCCACGGAGAAGGACTTCACCGAAGACGGCTTCTACAAGACCGGAGACCTAGGCAAGCTGCTGCCTACCGGCCACCTGAAGATCACCGGCCGCAAGAAGGAAATCCTGGTCACCGCCGGTGGCAAGAACGTCTCTCCAGGACCGATGGAGGACATCCTTCGATCCGCACCGCTGATCTCCCAGGCCATGGTGGTGGGTGACGATCAGAAGTTCGTCGGCGCACTGATCTCTCTGGACGAAGAAGCCTTTGAGCGCTTCAAGAAGGAAAACGGCCTGCCTGCCAACACGTCAGTCAGGGAAGCAGCAAAGAACCCGATTCTGCGCTCCTCCATCCAGGATGCAGTCAACGAGGCCAACCAGTCCGTGTCCAACGCGGAAGGCATCAAGAAGTTCCGCATCTTGTCCCGTGACTTCTCCGAGGAAAAGGGCGAGGTCACGCCATCCATGAAACTCAAGCGCTTTGTGGTGGCAGAGCACTTCGCGGATGACATCGCCTGGATCTACTCCGGCAAATAGGGACAAATAAGTCCGCCCCACACCGGCCACGCCTCCGCCCCGGAGGCGTGGCCTTGTTTTATGGTTGCAGGCGTGAATATCGCAGGCCGGCTGACGCGGCCCGCGAGCAATTTTCTAGGGCCCGGCCCTGAAAAGCGCCGCGACTGGGAGAGGAGTGTCACGCGTGCACTACGATGCTGCCTTGCGCGTTCGTGAACTCACCCAGAACATCTATGACATCGGCGATGAGATAGCCGGGTACATCGATAACGTCTCCCAAGCCATCGGGGATTGGGACCCAGAGTTGGTCCAAGACTGTCTGATGGAACTGGACGAGATCGTGGAGCAAGGTCGCTCCGAGGTTCGCCCTGAACTTTCCGAGCTCAACGGACTGCGCCAAGCGTTCGTCTCTGGTGTCCGCTCCGGGCAGATGTCCGGGATCACCTCCACCTATCCCCACCCCGGCCGCACGCTGAGCTTCCTGCATAAGACGGGCGCGGACGTGGCGGAGTTGGCGTCGGAAAAAAATAGCAACGCAACCACCACGGAGACCGCACCGGAGGAACCGGGCGCGATGGCTTCCACCGCGGCGTGGCGGCTGTGGATGCGCAGCAACGTGGAACGGCACATCGCCGAGCTGACTGAGCTGGCCGAATGGGTGGTGGAGCAGACCAGCCTGGCGCTGGAGGCGCAGTCCGTGCTGCTGCCGCAGACGTACTCGAAGGCGCGCCAGCACACCGTGGAGATCGCGGGGCGTTTCGGGGCGATCATCGACCGGCAGCCGGCGCTGGCGCACTCCATGCGAGGCGAGGCTCCACCGGAGTTTCTGCAGGAGCGGGCGCGGGTAGATGCGGTGGTTGCGCGCATCCTCCAGCGGCGCCAAGCGCGGGACGCAGTAGTCTAGTCACATCATGACAGACGCTGTTTCACCTGACTCTCTTTCCACCACACACCCCACGCACGGGCTCTACATCCACGTCCCGTTTTGCGCCACACGCTGCGGATACTGCGATTTCAACACCTACACCCCGCAGGAGCTGGGGGACCAACACGGTAACAGCATCCCTGGCTACCTGAACGCTTTGGAAGCGGAGCTGGACCGGGCCGCGGCGATGTGGGACGTGCCCGGGGACTTCGCGGGAGTGCAGACGGTGTTCTTCGGCGGAGGTACGCCCTCGATGCTGGGACACGAGGGCCTCAACCGCGCTCTGCGGGCAGTCAAGCGCACGGTGGGGCTGGCCCCAGGAGCGGAAGTCACCACCGAGTCCAACCCGGAATCCACTAGCCCGGAGTACTTCGAGAAGCTGCGTGAGGAAGGCTTCACCCGCATCTCGCTCGGCATGCAGTCCGCGGCTGGGCACGTGCTCAAGGTGCTGGAGCGTCAGCACACGCCGGGCCGCCCTGTGGCCGCCGCCCAGGAGGCGATGGCTGCGGGTTTCGAGCACGTTAACCTGGATCTGATCTACGGCACACCCACCGAAACCGACGATGACCTGCACGCTTCCCTGGACGCCGTGCTGGGCGCGGGCGTGGATCACGTCAGCGCGTATTCGCTGATCGTGGAGGACGGCACTGCGATGGCGCGCAAGGTTCGCCGGGGAGAGCTGCCCGCGCCCGATGAGGACGTCCTGGCGGATCGCTACACGATGATCGACCGCGCCCTGCAGGAGCACGGGTTCTCCTGGTACGAGGTCTCCAACTGGTCCAAGCCCGGCGGCGAGTGCCAGCACAACCTCATCTATTGGCGCGGCGGCCAGTGGTGGGGCGCAGGCCCGGGTGCGCACGGTTGCGTGTCGTTGAAGCCGCAGGCCTTCGGGCACAACCCAGGCGGGTTGACGCGCACGGTCAATGCCAAGCGTCCGGGTACGTACTTCGCTGGTCTGATTGAGTCCGACGCACACATCGACCAGCCCGCATCCATCACCTCCACCGAGCTGCTGACGGACCAGGATCTGCGCACGGAGCGCATCATGCTGGGGTTGCGTTTGGCCGAGGGGATCGTGGTGGACGATTCCGCGCGCGCGGTAGCTGCGGTGATCGATAAGTACGTCTTGCTGGGATTGCTGACCCGCGAGGCGGGGGAGGATCGCCCGTTCAACAGCGGGGAAGGTTCCTGGATCAAGTTGACTGAGCAGGGACGTTACTTAGCAGACGGTATCGTGACAGATATCATCGTGGCGCAGGAGTAGGGCGCAGGAGAAAAGCGCAGGAGTAAAGCGCAGCGGCGCTACTCTGCGGTACACAGAGGAAAGAGGAGGGCTTATGTCAGCAGGAACTGAACAACGCCGCAACGAGGTCCTGCGGGCCATCGTCTCCGATTTCATTTCCACGCAGGAGCCCGTGGGCTCGAAAATGCTGGTGGATCGGCACAAGCTGGGGGTTTCTTCCGCCACGATCCGCAACGATATGGCCGTGCTGGAGGCCGAGGGCTTCATTACTCAGCAGCACACCAGCTCCGGGCGTATCCCCACAGCCAAGGGCTACCGCCAGTTCGTGGATGCCATCCATCGGGTCAAGCCGCTTAGTCGCGCGGAACGGCATGCCATCCTGGACTTTTTGGAAAACGGCGTGGACTTGGAGGACGTGCTGCGCCGCAGCGTGCAGTTGCTCGCGCAGTTGACTCGCCAGGTGGCAGTGGTGCAGATGCCGGATTTGCGCGTGGGGCGGGTCAAGCACTGCGAAGTGGTCTCCCTGGGAACGCAGCGGCTGCTGTTGGTGCTGATCACCGATACCGGGCGCGTGGACCAACGCAATGTGGACCTTCCGGAAGCGCTGTCTGAGGAAGACGTGTCCCGGCTGCGCGAGTTCGTCAACCGCGCGATGGTGGGCAGAACGTTGGATGAGGCCTGCGCCCAGATTTCCGCGCAGGCAGGTGAGGCGAAGGGGCCTTCTATGGCCGAGCGATTGCGCGTGGCAATCGTGGCCGTGACCACCGTGCTGGTGGAAACGCTGTTGGAACGGCCCAACGAAAAGCTCATCCTGGCTGGCACCTCCAACCTCATCGGTGCTGGAGAGTTCGCCCCGCTGATCGACGCGCTGGAAGAGCAAGTGGTGTTCCTCAAGATGCTCAACGGAGCGCGAGACATGAACTGGCAAGTGCGCATCGGCGAGGAGAACGAGGATGAAGAGCTTCGCCATGCCTCGGTCATTTCCGCTGGGTACGGCAGCCAATCTGCCGTGCTGGGAAGCCTGGGCGTGGTGGGGCCAACGCACTTGGACTATCCCGGGACTATTTCCAGCGTGGCTGCTGTGGCGCACTATGTGTCTCGCATTTTGGCGGGCGAGTAGGGCGAGTAGACTGTGAAAGTTGATTAACTTACCTCGATAGAAATTATCTGGAAGAACCTTTCCAGAAAATACGGTTATCGAGGACTCACTATGCCAACTACCTGATGTGAAGGGGCGAGACCGAAACGTGGCACGAGATTACTACGGCATCCTCGGTGTGGATCGCGATGCAACTGATGCGGAGATTAAGAAGGCGTACCGCAAGCTCGCGCGCAAGTATCACCCAGACGTAAATTCTACTGAGGAGGCCGCGGAGAAGTTCCGCGAAGCGGCGCTGGCACAGGAAGTGCTGACCGACCCGCAGAAGCGCTCCATCGTTGATGCCGGAGGCGATCCGGAAGAGCAGGGCGGCTTCGGCGGACAGCCAGGCGGCGGCTTCGGTGGCTTCAGCGGCGGCGGTCTGGGCGATATCTTTGACGCCTTCTTTGGCGGCCAAGGTGGCGACCGCGGCCCGCGCGTATCCCGCGTGCGCCCCGGCGCCGATGCGCTGCTGCAGATGGAGATCTCCCTGGAGGACGCCTTCACGGGCGTGCAGCGCGATGTCACCGTGGATACCGCCGTGCAGTGTGATGTCTGCGATGCCACCGGCTCTGCCAACAAGTCCGAGCCCGAAACCTGCCCGACCTGTCAGGGTCAGGGCCAGGTCGCGGAGCTGCAGAACTCCATCTTGGGCCGCGTGCAGGTGGCGCGCACGTGTTCACGTTGCCAGGGCACCGGCGAGATCATCAAGGATCCGTGCGAGAACTGCTCCGGCGATGGCCGCGTGCGTTCCCGTCGCGATCTCGACATTGCGGTGCCAGCCGGCATCGCCGATGGCATGCGCATCCGCTTGGCAGGCAAGGGCGAGGTAGGCCCCGGCGGCGGCCCGAACGGCGACATTTACGTGGATATCCACGTGGAAGAGCACCCCTACTTCCTCCGCGATGGCGATGACCTGCACGTCACCCTCCAGGTGCCCGCAGTGGACGCCACTCTGGGCGCCTCGGTGGACGTGACGATGCTCGATGGCTCCGTGACCACCGTGAACGTTGTCCCTGGTACGCAGCCTAATTCCACGGTCCGTCAGTCCGGGCTGGGCATGCCGCGGTTGCGCCGCGAGGGCTCCGGCAGCTTGATCGCCCACGTGGACGTCATGATTCCTACCTCCGTGGATAAGCAGAGCCAGGAGTTGCTGGAAAAGCTGCGCGCGCACTCCAAGCAGACCGCGGGCGTGGCCACCTTGTCCGAGGGCCGCAGCAGCGGATTGTTCTCCCGCCTGCGCGCCAAGTTCGGGCGCTAGATGACGGATCCGGTCTTCATCCACCCGTTGCCGCAGGATTGCGGTGCGGGTTCCGCGTTTGCCTTGACGGGTGCCGAGGCACGCCACACTGAGGTCAAGCGCATGCGCGACGGTGAACCCCTGGTGGTCACCGATGGCGTGGGCAGCGCCATTCGTGGGCACTGGTCCGCAGGCCAAGTGGTGGTTGACGAGCAGCTGGGGGTTACCCCCCAGGTGCCTCGCGTGACCGTGGTGCAGGCCATCCCGAAGTCCGACCGCGCTGAGCTCGCGGTGGATCTGATGTCCCAGGCGGGTGCGGACCGGATCATTCCGTGGGCTGCCTCGCGCAGCATCGCCAAGTGGGACGGCAAGGAAGAAAAAGCGCGGATGAAGTGGGAAAATGCTGCCCGTTCCGCAGCTAAGCAGTCCCGGCGCTTACTGCTTCCCGAGGTCACGGAGCTGTTGCGCCACCCACAGGATCTGGGTTCTTTTTTCGACGCCAACCCCGCCTCCTCCGCACCAAAAATCTTGATTCTCCACGAGTCCGCCACCCAGGGGATCCAAGCCGTGGACTTTTCCGGGGTGGAAGACGTGGTGCTGGTGGTCGGTCCTGAGGGCGGTGTCAGTGAGGACGAACTGGAGCAGTTTGCCGCGCTGGGCGCACAGCCCATTCGGCTGGGTCCGGAGGTGTTGCGCACCGCCACGGCAGCCAGCGTAGCTTTGGGCGCGCTAGGCGTACTGACTGCACGCTGGGGAAACGAGACGGGTAAGGCTACAATCGGCTGACATGACACCACCAATTGATGCGCGTATGCGCAGCGCTGCTCGCCCTCGGGTCGCCAGCTCCACGGTGGAGGTAGATCCAGACGCAGTGGTGCAGGTGGCCGGAGCCGCCGATGAAAACCTGCGCGTCGTGGAAGATGCAGTGGACGCGGATCTGCTGACCCGTGGCAATCACATCACCATTCGTGGCGAGGCCTCGGAAGTCTCTCGTGCCCGGCGCATCGTCCAGGAGCTGATCACCCTGGCCGCTAGGGGATCTCAGATCACGCCCGATACCACCAGGCGAGTGATCCAGCTGGTGGATGAATCCACCTCGGCGTCGTTCGCAGAAGCAACCACGTCCACCGCACCCATCGTCAGCTACCGCGGCAAGTCCGTGCGCCCAAAGACGTTGGGACAGCGCGAGTACGTGGACGCGATCGATAAAAGCACCGTGGTGGTAGGCATCGGGCCTGCTGGTACGGGCAAGACGTACCTGGCGATGGCCAAGGCCGTGCAGGCGCTGATGAACAAGGACGTGCAGCGGATCATCCTCACTCGCCCCGCGGTGGAAGCGGGCGAGAAGCTGGGATTCCTCCCCGGCACGCTGGGGGACAAGATTGATCCCTACCTGCGCCCCTTGCACGATGCCCTGCGGGAGATGGTGGATCCTGAGTCCATCCCCAAGCTGATGGAAACTGGCGTGATCGAGGTGGCTCCGCTGGCCTACATGCGCGGGCGCACCCTCAACGGCAGCTTCGTGATTCTGGACGAGGCGCAGAACACCACTCCGGCGCAGATGAAGATGTTCCTCACCCGCTTGGGCTTCGGCTCGAAGATGGTGGTCACGGGCGACCTCACGCAGGTCGACCTCCCCGGGCACCAAGAGTCCGGACTGTCCGTGGCGCAGAAGATCCTGAACGATGTTGATGGGGTGCACATCGCTCGCCTGGATCAGGACGACGTGGTCCGGCACCACCTGGTCAGCCGCATCGTGGCAGCGTATGACCACTTTGAGGCGGAAGAAGAATTGCGTCGAGAAGATGAAAAAGAACGGCTACGGGAACAGGCCGCAACCAGGGCGACCAGCAAGAAGGGCAAGCAGTGAGCATCGAGGTTTTTAACGAATCCGGGCGCGGTGAGGTCAACGAGGAAGAATTGATTGACGTGGCGCGCTACGCGCTATGGACGATGGACGTGCACTCCGCCGCGGAGCTATCCATCCACATCGTGGACGAGGATACTATCGCTGACCTGCACGTTCGATGGATGGATCTGCCTGGTCCCACGGACGTGATGAGCTTTCCGATGGACGAGCTGACCCCAGGGTGGGGCCGCAAGGATGGTCCACCGACCTCGCCGGCGATGCTCGGAGACATCATGCTCTGCCCCGATTTCGCGGAAGGCCAGGCGACCCGCGCGGGCCATTCGCTGGCTCACGAGCTGGATCTGCTGACCGTGCACGGTGTGCTGCACCTGCTGGGCTTTGACCACGTCACCCCGGCCGAGGAGCAGAAGATGTTCTCGCTGCAGAATGAGATCTTGGCCAATTGGTACGACTCGCAAGTGGAGCGCGGCGTGAAGTTCGGGCCGAAGCCTTCCGGCGCCGGCGCGTTCCCTTCCGCGGCGGATCGCGATGATTCCTCCAGCATGGGCAAGGGTTAACAGCATGATTCAGCACGACGGAAAGCGAGCCGCATGGACACATTAACGGTGGTGGGGATCCTCATCGGGTTCCTGACCCTGGCCTTGGGCGGTGTGCTGTCCTCGGTGGAAGCCGCAGTGGTGACTATCTCTCGGGCGCGGGTGGAAAACCTGGTCAAGGAGGACAAGCCGGGTGCGGAGCGTCTGCTGCGTTTGGTGACGGACAAGGCGCGGCATGTGAACTTGCTGGTGCTGCTGCGCACCATCTCTGAGGTCACGGGCGCGGTGCTGGCGGCGGCTGTGTTGCTGCGCGTTATGGACAGCGAGACGTGGGCGATCGTGGCCACTATCGCTGTGGTGACCATCTATTCCTTCGTGGTTATCGGCGTGCTCTCCCGCACGCTGGGCCGCAAGAATCCGTATACGGTCAGCTTGTTGGCCGCTCCTGTGCTGTTGGCAGTGGGAACGCTGCTCAGCCCGGTTTCTCACTTGCTGGTGAAGGCCGGCAACGTGCTGATTCCTGGCAAGGGTTTCCGCGACGGTCCTTTCGCCACGGAGATCGAGCTGCGCGAGATGGTGGACATCGCCTCGGAGCGCGGCATCGTGGAATCCGACGAGCGGCGCATGATCCAGTCCGTGTTTGACCTGGCCAGCACCACGGCGCGCACCGTGATGGTGCCGCGCACGGAGATGCTGTGGATTGAGGGCGATAAGAACCTTCACCAGGCGCTGAACCTGTGCATCCGCTCTGGTCATTCCCGCGTGCCGGTGATCGGTGAGGACGTGGATGACGTGATCGGCGTGGTCTATCTGAAGGACATCATCGTGGAGACCTCCCGTACTGGCGGTTCCGTGACGGATGTTCAGCGGGCGATCCAGGTTCGGGAGGTGATGCGCCCGGCGAAGTTCGTGCCGGATTCCCGCTTGCTGGATGATTTGCTGCAGGACATGCAGTCTGAGCAGATCCACCTGTCTTTGCTTGTGGATGAGTACGGCGGCATCGCTGGTTTGATCACCATCGAGGACATCCTGGAGGAGATCGTGGGTGAGATCGCGGATGAGTACGATGCCACCGAGGTTTCTCCTGTCGAGGATCTGGGCGACGGCCGTTTCCGCGTGGTCGCGCGTCTGAGCTTGGAGGAAGTCGAGGAGTTGTTCAATGACCCCGAGATGATCACCGAGCTGGAAAGCCGCGATGAGGACGAGGACACGAGCCCAGAGGATCTGGACGAGGATCCCGTGGAGATCCTCGAGGACACTCCGGATATTGAGTTCTCCGATGAGCAACACGAGGAAGTGGAGACCGTGGCTGGTCTGGGCGCGTTTGAGCTGGGCCGTGTTCCGCTTCCCGGCGCCGAGATCACCACTGCTGGACTGCACTTTTTGTTCGAGGGTGGCCGCGATAGGCGTGGTCGCATGAAGATTCGTAGCGCGGTGGTGCAGCGTGTTGATTCTGTCTCCGACGCCACACCCCATTCACACCAAGAGAAATGACACCCCATGGCTACTGGCTTTCCAGATTTCCCCGACTTCCCCGATGAGTCCGCTTTACCCGAGGATGCGATGGCAGATGCCTCTGCGGGTGTAGATGCCCCTGTCGCGCGCGCTGATTTCTCCGCCCCAGAGGGGTTCCGCTCGGGCTTCGTGAGCTTTGTGGGGCGCCCGAACACGGGTAAGTCCACGCTGACGAATGCCTTGGTGGGTGAGAAGATCGCCATCACCGCTGACCAGCCGGAGACCACGCGCCACCCAATCCGTGGCATTGTGCACCGCGAGGATGCGCAGATCATTCTGGTGGACACGCCGGGGCTGCACCGTCCGCGCACGCTGCTGGGCGAGCGCCTCAATGAGATGGTCAAGGAGACTTACTCCGATGTGGATCTGATCTGCATGTGCGTGGCGGCGGACGAGAAGATTGGTCCGGGCGACCGTTGGATCGTGGAGGCTGTGCGTGCTGCCGCGCCGAAGACTCCGCTGGTGGGTGTGGTGACCAAGCTGGATAAGGCATCCAAGGATGAGGTGGGTGCTCAGCTGCTGGCTTTGCACGATCTGCTGGGCGGTGACGTGGTTCCCGTGTCCGCGACCAAGGATGTGCAGCTGGAGGTGCTCATGGATGTGCTGGTTCAGCATCTTCCGGAGGGCCCGCGCTACTACCCGGATGATCACATCACCGATGATGACCGCGATACCCGCATGGCGGAACTCATTCGCGAAGCGGCCTTGTCCGGGCTGCACGATGAGCTCCCGCACTCCGTGGCCGTGCAGATCGACGAAGTACTGCCCAACCCCACGCGCGAGGGCGTGCTGGATGTGCACGCGGTGATTTACGTGGAGCGCGAAGGCCAGAAGGCGATACTGCGTGGCAAGGACGGACGTAGGCTGTCCAAGACGGTGCATGATGCGCGCAAGCAGATCATTGATTTGGTGGGGCAGAACGTCTTTTTGGACGTGCGTTTGAAGGTCGCGAAAAACTGGCAGTCTGATCCGAAGCAACTGGGCCGGATGGGCTTCTAGGCTGGTAGGTTTTAAATCTGAATCTCGAAGGCACTGTAAGGCACTGACCGAAAGGTATCCCCACACTTATGACTACTCCACAAGATCCCAACAACTCTGATTCCAACCCAGAATCCAACTCAGCATCCAACTCTGAGTTCAACGGAAGTAACGATTCCACCGGCTCCACCGGTTACGGCTCCCACGCCGCCAGCTCTTCGTTTGGTTCTTCCCAGGACAACCAGGATCACACCACTCAGTTCGGTGCCAATGACCAGACTCAGCAGTTTGGTCAGGATCAGCAGTTCGGCGGCTACGACCAGACTCAGCAATTCGGTCAAGACCAGCAGTTCAACCAGAATCAACAGTTCGGTCAGGATCAGCAGTCCGGCGGCTACGGCCAGACCCAGCAGTACGGTCAGGATCAGCAGTACGGTGCTTACGGCCAGAACCAGGCCGCGTTTGGCGCCTACCCGCAGCAGCAGGCTCCCATCGCCGGTGCCAAGAAGGACAGCTTCTTCAGCGCTCTGTTCGATCTGAGCTTTACCAAGTACGCCACCCCATCTGTGGCTAAGACCGTTTACATCATTTCGATGGTGGTCATCAGCCTGTACACGCTTTTCGGAATCATCGCCTGCCTGGCACTGTTGGCAGACGGTGGCGCAGAAGCTGTATTCGGCCTCATCTTCGGTGTCCCTATCGTCTTGCTGCTGGGTCTGACGATGCTGGCTTTGTTCCGCGTGTCTCTGGAAGTCTCTGTAGCGCAGATCCGCACCTCGGAGGCTGCGATGAGCATGAACAACCGCCTCGCACAGTCCAACACTCAGGCCTCTGCCACCAACGATCCTTTCGGTGGTTACAACAACCAGTCCTTCTAAGGGCTCTCGCTCAATTAGGAAGTCCACATGCCTCATTACGGTAGTCCCCCGAACTACCGCGACGAGGCTTTTGTGTTGCGCACCCACAAGCTGGGTGAGGCGGATCTGATTCTGGTGATGCTGACCGCAAAGCACGGCGTGGTGCGCGGGGTGGCCAAGGGTATCCGCAAGACGAAGTCTCGTTTCGGCGCGAGGTTGGATCGCTTTTCCCGGGTGAACGTGCAGATCTACCCCTCGCGCAAGTCCGGCCCCTCCGGGTTGGCGAATGTGACGGATGCGACCACCGTGGCCACTTACGCGCCCGCCATTGTGGCTGATCCGGACCTCTTTTTCGCCGCGTCCGCACTGTTGGAGATGGCCTTATTGTTTGGCGATTCTGAGGTCTTTTTTCTTCTCGACGCCACACTCAACACCCTCGCCACGCCCGATTCCCATCTGCCACCGGTATCTGCCGTGGATCAGTTTGTCCTGCAGAGTCTCCAGCAAGCTGGATGGGCGCCGTCTTTGGTGGATTGTGCGCAGTGCGGAGCCCGGGGGCCACACCGGGCGTTTCACGCCCTAGCGGGTGGCGCTGTCTGCGGGTTGTGTCGTCCCCCGGGTGCCACACATCCGCCGGCAGAAGCGGTGCATGCGCTGTGGCTGCTTTCGAAGGGGCGCACGGATGTTGCGGCGGATATCTTGCAGGATTCCACAATCGCCCGCGCAGCCCACGAGCTATTGCTGGGGCATGTCCGCCAGCAGTTGGAAGCGCCATGCACGGCGTATGGCGCGCTGTAGAAAATCCCGAGATCCCCCGGAATTCATCGAGGGACCACCCAAGAAGATCACCGTGCGCTTATTTATTTAAGGCGCACTCTTTGGCAATATGGGACTGGTGAACTTTGACCATATTGATCGCGCAGATATCCCCACGGAGTTAACTCCTCGTCACATCGCCATCGTGATGGACGGCAACGGCCGTTGGGCCGAAGAGCGGGGGATGGTGCGCACTGAAGGTCACGAGAGGGGCGAGGGCGTTCTGATCTCTCTGGTGGAGGAGTGCTTGGAACTCGGAGTGGATTACCTTTCGGCATACGCTTTTTCCACGGAGAACTGGCGTCGATCTTCCGAAGAGGTCCGGTTCCTGATGGGGTTCAACAGGGACGTCCTACGGCGACAACGCGACTACCTCAACAGCCTCGGCGTGCGCGTGCGATGGGCGGGCAGAAGGCCCAGGCTGTGGCGGTCGGTCATTTCCGAACTGGAAAAGGCCGAGGAGCTGACCCAAGACAACACCAAGATGACCTTAGCGATGTGCGTGAACTACGGGGGGCGCGCGGAGATCGTGGACGCGGCGCGCGGGGTGGCGGACGCGGTGGCGAAGGGTCGGATCAAACCTCGTCACGTCAACGAGAAACTGTTTGCGCAGTACTTGGATGAGCCGGACATGCCGGATGTGGACTTGTTCCTGCGGCCTTCGGGTGAGCAGCGGACCAGCAACTTCCTGCCGTGGCAGTCCGTGTATGCGGAGATGGTCTACCAGGACGTACTGTTTCCGGACTACACGCCGAAACACCTGCGTGCGGCTGTGTTGGAATACGCCAAGCGCGATCGCCGTTTCGGCGGGACGAAGTAGGGGAGAGCGGTGGTCGAAGAAACTGGGATTGAGCCGACGCGCCAGCAGATCTCGCGGTGGCGGAAGCACCTCGCCGACGAGCGTGCCGAGGGTGCGGTCTACCGCGAGTTGGCGCGGAAGAAAACCGGCGAGGAGCGCGAGATTCTCATGGGCATCGCGGAGGCGGAGACTCGTCACGAGGAGTACTGGCGCGCCCGCCTGGGTGAGCACGTAGGTCTGCCGCGGCAGGCGAGCCTGAGCACACGCCTGATGGCGTGGATGGCCAAGCGCTTCGGCAGCGTGTTTGTGTTGGCGCTGCTGCAGTCCGCGGAGTCCCGCAACAACTACATCAAGGATGCGGATGCCTCGGAGCAGATGATCGCGGACGAAGCGATTCACGCCGAGGTAGTGCGCGGGCTGGCGGCTCGTGGGCGCGCGAAGATGTCCGGCGATTTCCGCGCGGCGATCTTCGGTGCCAACGATGGTCTGGTATCCAATTTGGCTCTGGTGTTGGGCATGGTCGGCACGGGCGCGTCGTCGCACGTGGTGCTGATTACGGGTCTGACTGGTTTGCTGGCCGGTGCGTTGTCGATGGCGGCGGGTGAGTATGTTTCGGTCAGTTCGCAGCAGGAATTGCTCGACGCCAACCGCCCCGATCCCCACACTCAAGAATCCGTTCCCAAGTTGGACATGGAAGAAAACGAGCTGGAGTTGGTTTATCGTGCCCGCGGCATGAGCGCGGACGATGCCCGCGCCAAGGCTCAGGACGTGTTTGAGCACATCCAGGCGGGCGCCAATGATTGGAATAAGTCTGATCTGGAGCGCTCGGCGGTCGAGGATATTGAGGAGCCAGGCGGTTCGGGTATGTCCGCGGCGATCTCTAGTTTCTTCTGCTTCGCCGTGGGCGCGGTGATCCCTGTGGTGCCGTATGTGTTCGGTGCTTCCGGCACCTCCGCGGCGATTATCGCCAGCGTGACGGTGGGGATTGCGCTGCTGATGACGGGCGCTATTGTGGGGCTGCTTTCCGGCGTGGCTCCGGGCAAGCGTGCGCTGCGCCAGCTGTTGATCGGCTTTGGCGCGGCTGGCGTGACGTTCCTGCTGGGAACCCTGTTTGGGGTCAGCGCGGGCTAGCTGGTCTTTTGGCAGTTCTTGCAAAGGCCGAAGATCTCGGCGGTGTGGCCGGACTTCTGGAAGCCGTACTTTGTGGCGGTGTTTTCCGCCCAATCTTCCACGGGCCCGCCGTCGATTTCCACGGTGGTGCGGCAGTTAGTGCACACCAGGTGGTGATGATGGGTATCCATGGCACAGCTGCGGTAGAGGGTTTCGCCGGAATCGTCCTGGAGAGTGTCTATGGCGCCTAGCTCAGAAAGTTGCTGCAGCGTGCGATAGACGGTGGTTAAACCCACTTTTTTCTCTTCGTTGCTGAGCTTCATGTGGATGTCCTGGGCGGAGGCGAAGGTAGTGATTCCCTCCAACACGTCTTGGACGGCAGCGCGCTGTCGGGTGTTGCGCTGCCCGATCTTGGGCCGTGAACCCTCGGAAGTGTTCTGAGTTTCAGCGGTCGAACGGGTCATGGAAAGCTCCTTGGCGCGCAATGCATCGCGAGTTTGCGGTGTGTACGTTGTGCCTGCGTTGAGTGAATCTTATTTCTACGGATTGCTGGCGTATTCTCGTGTGTCGCTCGCGACATCTCGGCTAGTGGGATACGGAGATTCTGCAGGTAGAGCCCCAGCTTAAGCGTCAAGATCATCGTTTTCAATTAGGTGTCAATAATCCAGCCCTTGCCCGCCGAGTAAGCGCGAGGAAAGAACCCTCCAGGACTTGACACCCACCAACGTGGGACGTTTAATGTACGTAGTTCCCTGGCGCAGTGTTAACCCCCCCCTACGCTGCGCCAACTTATGGGAACAGGCCCCATTCTCTTCGGAGAACAGCGTGGCCGGAACCCGCAGCAACCCCCCCTAGCTGCGGGTTCTTTTATATCTTCTGCTGGTTCACAGGGGTTCCCGAGTATCGCCCGTGTGCTTGTGTGCGGTTACTGCGTTGTCCGAGTATGGCCCGTGTGCCAGGTTTTCCGCTCCGTTACTTCGGCCCGAGCCGTCCATTTCTGGCGTCTGGTCCAGCGGTTTGCACAACGATCCCCCGGAAGTGCCACGGGTTTTGCATTTCCCCAGGTCGCGAAAAGGTGCGTGGCACTTTCGGGGGATCATTGTGCAAAACGAGGCTCAGTCAACGCGGGGTGTGCTGCTCCCGCGAGTCAGGAGTGGAGTCCCGGTTACTATCCGGAGTCTTGTCATTGAGCTTCTTGGTTACCCCAACGCGGAGGGTGGGAGGAGTATGCCGTCGGGAAGAAGAACACAACAACACACGGAAACAGGGAGCGGAAGTGGGCGCGCAAACGCCGCAAACCCCGGTAGCTGCATTGTCCTGCCAAACCGCTAGGATGTGAACCAGTAAGCACGCACTATCTTCCGTTGGGAAACCTCAACCCAGAGTCTTCCCACACCGTTTCCTACATAGATTTCCAAGGAGCACCGCGAAACATGGCTGGCACTGTCGATGCTGTTGTAAACCTCGCTAAGCGTAGAGGTCTGGTCTACCCATGTGGAGAAATCTACGGCGGAACACGCTCCGCATGGGACTACGGCCCGCTAGGCGTGGAGCTCAAGGAAAACATCAAGAAGCAGTGGTGGCGCACCTTCGTCCAAGGCCGTGGCGACGTGGTGGGCCTCGATTCTTCCATCATCCTGCCTCGCCAGGTGTGGAAGGCCTCCGGCCATGTGGCTACCTTCACCGACCCGCTGGTGGAATCCCTGCACACTCACAAGCGCTACCGTGCTGACCACCTGCTGGAAGCATATGAGGAAAAGCACGGCCACCCACCGGAGAACGGCCTGGCGGACATCAATGATCCTGAGACCGGCCAGCCCGGCAAGTGGACTGAGCCGCAGATGTTCTCCGGCCTGATGAAGACCTTCCTCGGCCCAGTCGACAATGAGCAAGGCCTGCACTACCTGCGTCCGGAAACCGCGCAGGGCATCTTCGTCAACTTCAAGAACGTTCTGACCACCTCCCGCCAGAAGCCGCCGTTCGGCATCGGCCAGGTGGGTAAGTCCTTCCGCAACGAGATCACCCCGGGCAACTTCATCTTCCGCACCCGAGAGTTCGAGCAGATGGAAATCGAGTACTTCGTGCCCGAAGACATGGCGGACGAGAAGTTCCAGGAATGGGTAGACGCCTGCTGGAATTGGTTCGTTGAACTGGGCATTGACCCAGAAAACATGCGTCAGTTCGACGTGCCAGAGGACGAGCGCGCGCACTACTCCGCCGGCACCATCGACATGGAGTACAACTTCGGCTTCCAGGGCAACCCATGGGGCGAGCTGATGGGCGTGGCCAACCGAACGGACTACGACCTGAAGTGCCACATCGAGGAGTCTGGCGAGGATCTCAGCTTCTTCGAGCAGGCCACCGGCGAGCGTTACGTTCCTTGGGTCATCGAGCCTTCCTTCGGTCTGACCCGTGCGATGATGGCGTTCCTTGTCGACGCCTACGACGAGGAAGAAGTACCTAACTCCAAGGGCGGAACGGATTCTCGGACCGTGCTTCGCCTAGACCGCCGATTAGCTCCAGTGAAGGTCGCGGTGCTGCCACTGTCTAAGAAGGAGACGCTGACACCGACCGCGGAGAAGGTTGCCGCACAGCTGCGTGGATTCTGGAACGTGGAATACGACACCTCCGGCGCTATTGGCCGCCGTTACCGCCGTCAAGATGAGATCGGTACGCCGTTCTGCGTGACCGTGGACTTCGACACGCTCGAAGACAATGCGGTGACCGTGCGCGAGCGCGACACGATGGAGCAGGAGCGCGTGCAGATCGAGGACCTGCAGGGTTACTTGGCGCAGCGCCTGGCTGGTTGCTAAACGGCAGATGAACAAGGATATTCGCTGGGGTGTGCCAAGTGATGGGCACACGTTCCCTATTTATGCTGGTCCAGCCGATGACATGGATCGAGTGGCTGAGTTTGCTGACGAGCGCGGCGTGACGCACATCCGCTTCGGTGGAGATGTGTGGAAGCTGGAGACGGCTGAGGTTTCCGACAGTGGTGTTGGTGGTGATGGTGATGGTGACGCTGGCGGCAAAGTTGAGGGACTTACCGCGCAAACTGGGACTGGTGAGTGGACGGCGGTCGGCAACGACGAGTCATTCAAGAAGTCTGACCGGTACACAGTGAAGGCAGACCGGCACGTCATTGAGATTGTGGCGGAATCCAGCAAGAACTTTGTGCTCGACATCGACGGACAGAAGGCGGGTCAGTTCACCTCGAACAACCGTGGGCTGCGAAACCTGCATGTGGAATTTGAGGGACCGGGGGAGAAGCTCCCTCTTGACGTGCAGATCTTCGTGTCTTGGGTGGCGCGACGCTGCATGGAAGTCCGGATGGTTTCCTCCGTCTGGGCATGGACGCTGCTGATGCTGCTGTTCATTCCGTTCGCGGTGATGTACTGGATCGGACTTATCTAGCTCCTGTTTGGCATCCGCGCTGGTGTGCCAAACAGAGCCGAGCTAGAAGCTGCTGGAGCCACCGCCGCCGAAGTCACCTCCGCCACCGAAGCCCCCGCCAAAGCCACCATCGCCGAAACCGCCGCCCCAGCCTCCACCGAAGCCACCATTTCCACTGAGCAAGCTACCCAGCACCATGCCGGTGATCATGTCGCCGCCACCTCCGCCGCGGTAACTATTCCTCCGGTTGAACTCCTCGATATCCCGCTGGGCCTGCGCTGATGCCGTCGTGGCCATCTGGCTTGCTCGCTGGGCCGCCAGGAACGCCTCCTTCGGCTGCTCAGTCCGCCGCTGCACGGCAAAGTCCAGCGCCTCCCGGGCGGCCCGTGCCGAGGATCGCGTATCCACGCTAATGATCTTTCCGCGGTTGGAAATCGTGTCCTCTACGGCCTGCAAGCGCTGCTGCACGTCGTGGATCGTCCGGTCCACCATCTGGATGGTGCGCTGGTAGTTGTTATCGGCGCCGCGCGCTTCGTCCATCTCCAGGTCTAGCTGGCCGTCCGCTTCGAGCAGCTCGGAGTAACATCCCAGCGGATCCGTATCGCCCATCTCCTGGGCCCGCTGCAAGGCGCTTTCCGCGCGCGCCACCGCGGCGTCCAAGCCGGAGCGGTCAAAGTCCGCGCCGGATTTCCGCAGATCAGCGGCCTCAGCTAGCTCTTCGGCTACTTCAGTTTTCAGCGCGTCCAAGTTCCGGTTCGCAGCGGTCATGTGCTCTTCAGCCCGCTCCACGGCCGAAAGCTGCTTGTCCGCCTGCTGGCACGCCATGCGTGCGGCATTCAGCGCATCCACCAGCCCGGATTGCCGCCCGGCGGGCAGGTTCAGCATCGTACGTGCTTCATCCAGAGCTTTCTCCGCCTCGTCAATCTCGTGCTCGGCCACGTCCGGGTTGTCTACGATAGAGACCAGCTGCTCGCGGGAGTAGCGCTGCTCCAGTTGCGCCAACTTCTGTCGCGCATCCGGAATGCGCGTGCGCAGCGCGATGTTCTCCTGCCGTAGCTCGTCCACCAACTTCGGTGCGTCAATCAGCTCGCGCCGCAGCTGGGCGAACTCCTCGGAGCGCGCATCCAGCTCGTCATCGGCCTGCCCACACGTGGATACAATTTCCACCAGGATCGATCGCTGCTCGTTCTCATCCGCGTACAGCTCGCTGCGTATGCGCTGGTGCAGGCCATAAGCGTTGTTCAGCGTCTTGCGGGAGTTAGACAGCGCGCGGGACAAGCTGCGCGTGCGTTCCTCGCCGAATTCCGCCACCGCCAGGTCCAGCTCCTCGGAGCCCTTGCGGATGGATTCATCCGTGCTGTGCAGCTCCTCATCCGCCAGCGCGCGCAGCACGTGCGTGGGCTGGGAGGCGAGATCCGCGGTGTCATCCGGCGCGATCGTCCGCGCCGCGTCCAACTGCTTTTCTTCCCGATTCTTGCGGTTGCGGCGGGACCCCACCTCTCTCTTTTTAACATCTCGATGTGGATAAGAGAAAGGGGTGGGGAAGGGGCGTTCGTTTTGTGTCCGAC
>NZ_OCTS01000015.1 GCF_900232865.1 Corynebacterium dentalis
AAATTTTTGATGCCGGCGGTGACCTACTCTCCCACACCCTCCCAGGTGCAGTACCATCGGCGCAGACAGGCTTAGCTTCCGGGTTCGGAAAGGGACCGGGCGTGACCCCGTCGCAAAAACCACCGACAAACACATACAGGAAACACACACCCACACCACCCCAACAGGATGATTGGTGTGCCGTGTCATCCCAGACACTGCACAGCAGACGCGAAAATCTTCAAAGTATTTGTGCAACACACGCACACCACACAACACAGCGGGCGTGACTCTCGTTACATGCGCATATATTTTGCTCGTTCACCTAACTCAACACACCAACCCAAACACATTGGGATTGTGTTAAATCGTCTCGGTCCATTAGTACCGGTCACCTCCACACTTTACAGCGCTTCCAGATCCGGCCTATCAACCCCATAATCTATAGGGAACCTCAAAAGAAACCTCATCTCGAAACAGGCTTCCCGCTTAGATGCTTTCAGCGGTTATCCCTCCCATACGTAGCCAACCAGCCATGCCACGGGCGTGACAACTGGCCCACCAGAGGTATGTCCAACCCGGTCCTCTCGTACTAGGGTCAGCCTTTCTCAAGTTTCAACGCGCACGGCGGATAGAGACCGAACTGTCTCACGACGTTCTAAACCCAGCTCGCGTGCCGCTTTAATGGGCGAACAGCCCAACCCTTGGGACCTACTCCAGCCCCAGGATGCGACGAGCCGACATCGAGGTGCCAAACCATCCCGTCGATATGGACTCTTGGGGAAGATCAGCCTGTTATCCCCGGGGTACCTTTTATCCGTTGAGCGACACCGCTTCCACAAGCCGGTGCCGGATCACTAGTCCCTACTTTCGTACCTGCTCGACCTGTCAGTCTCACAGTCAAGCTCCCTTGTGCACTTACACTCAACACCTGATTGCCAACCAGGCTGAGGGAACCTTTGGGCGCCTCCGTTACTCTTTGGGAGGCAACCGCCCCAGTTAAACTACCCACCAGGCACTGTCCCTAACCCAGATCATGGGCCGAGGTTGAGATGCTCAATTCGATCAGAGTGGTATTTCAACAACGACTCCACCACCACTAGCGTGATAGCTTCACAGTCTCCCACCTATCCTACACAAACCGAACCAAACACCAATACCAAGCTATAGTGAAGGTCCCGGGGTCTTTTCGTCCTGCCGCGCGTAACGAGCATCTTTACTCGTACTGCAATTTCGCCGGGCCTGTGGTTGAGACAGCAGGGAAGTCGTTACGCCATTCGTGCAGGTCGGAACTTACCCGACAAGGAATTTCGCTACCTTAGGATGGTTATAGTTACCACCGCCGTTTACTGGGGCTTAAATTCTCCGCTTCGGACATTAATGCCCTAACAGGTCCTCTTAACCTTCCAGCACCGGGCAGGCGTCAGTCCGTATACATCGACTTATCGTCTTCGCACGGACCTGTGTTTTTAGTAAACAGTCGCTTCCCTCTACTCTCTGCGACCACCACCAGCTCAAATCAGTCTGTCACCAGCAGTGGTCCCCCTTCTCCCGAAGTTACGGGGGCAATTTGCCGAGTTCCTTAACCACAGTTCACCCGATCGCCTTAGTATTCTCTACCTGACTACCTGTGTCGGTTTAGGGTACGGGCCATATATGCACTCACTAGAGACTTTTCTCGACAGCATAGGATCACCAACATCCCCACAACGGGTACGCATCACGCCTCACCCTGAAAGCAGAACGGATTTACCAAATTCTGCGGGCCACACGCTTACACCACAATCCAGTAAGTGGCTTGGCTACCTTCCTGCGTCACCCCATCGCTTGGCTACTACCAGTTCAGGTCCCACGCAGCCACACACAAACACCATCCGAAGATGATAAACGCATGCTTTTGGGCGGTTAGTATCACTGATTCACCATTGGTCGCACATACACGGGTACGGGAATATCAACCCGTTATCCATCGACTACGCCTGTCGGCCTCGCCTTAGGTCCCGACTCACCCTGGGAAGATTAGCTTGACCCAGGAACCCTTAGTCATCCGGCGGATGAGTTTCTCACTCATCATTCGCTACTCATGCCTGCATTCTCACTCGCATAGCCTCCAGCACTGGGTTACCCCGCACCTTCACTGGCTACACGACGCTCCCCTACCAACCCAACAAAAGTTGAGTTCCGCGGCTTCGGCGGTGTACTTGAGCCCCACTACATTGTCGGCGCAGAACCACTCGACCAGTGAGCTATTACGCACTCTTTCAAGGATGGCTGCTTCTAAGCCAACCTCCTGGCTGTCTTCGCGATCCCACATCCTTTTCCACTTAGTACACTCTTAGGGGCCTTAGCCGGCGATCTGGGCTGTTTCCCTCTCGACTACGAAGCTTATCCCCCGCAGTCTCACTGCCGTGCTCTGACTTCCCGGCATTCGGAGTTTGGCTGATGTCGCTAAGATGATAGTCCCGCTAAACCAACCAGTAGCTCTACCTCCGGCAAGAAACACACGACGCTGCACCTAAATGCATTTCGGGGAGAACCAGCTATCACGGAGTTTGATTGGCCTTTCACCCCTACCCACAACTCATCCCCTCAGTTTTCAACCTAAGTGGGTTCGCGCCTCCACAGCATCTTACTGCTGCTTCACACTGGCCATGGGTAGATCACCCCGCTTCGGGTCCAGGACATGCCACTAAACACACTCGTTAGTATTCGCTTTCGCTACGACTACCCCACCAATCGGGTTAACCTCGCGACATGCCGCTGACTCGCAGGCTCATTCTTCAAAAGGCACGCCATCACCCCACAAGGAGGCTCTGACGGATTGTAAGCACACGGTTTCAGGTACTATTTCACTCCCCTCCCGGGGTACTTTTCACCATTCCCTCACGGTACTATCCGCTATCGGTCACAATAAGTATTCAGGCTTACCGGGTGGTCCCGGCAGATTCACAGCAGATTCCACGAGCCCGCTGCTACTCGGGGCAACTCAACAACCCCACACACACATGTTTTCACGTACCGGACTCTCACCGTCTACGGCAGGCCATTCCAAACCACTTCCGCTAACACACGCGCATGGGGCACGGTCGTGGCAGCACCGCACATCAAGACCCCACAACACCACACACGCAACCCCTGCCAGGTATCACACGCATATGGTTTAGCCAATAATCCACGTTCGCTCGCCGCTACTAGCAGAATCATTATTATTTTCTTCTCCTACGGGTACTGAGATGTTTCACTTCCCCGCGTTCCCTCCACACCAGCTATGAATTCACTGGCGGGTGACCGCACATAACTACGGCCGGGTTTCCCCATTCGGACATCCTCGGATCAACGCTCTATTGGCAACTCCCCGAGGCTTAACGCAGCCTTACACGTCCTTCATCGGCTCATCATGCCAAGGCATCCACCGTGCGCCCTTCACAACAATTCACACAACACACACACCACACAAACAACCCACTTAAATGGGCATCGCATAGATGCGCAATCAGGCAATATCATCAGGTGAACAAACACACAACAACAAAAAATTGCATTACAAAAAAAGAAGATACTCGCGTCCACTATACAGTTCTCACACAACACAAACAGCACACACAACCGGCCACACACAGTGACCATGCCATGCACCATTTTCCACGGAGACATAATGCTCCAGACACCCAACAGACGCAACAAACCAAGCCCCAGACACACACAGTGTGTCCAGATTTTAAAAATTCCACCAACTACCCACCACAGGGCAGCCACCAAACACTCACACCACCAACCACCACAAGGGCTGGCCGTGCCACGTTGAACAGTTCCATTTACATGGGATGTGCTTTTCTACCCACAATCAATCATTACTAAAAACTCCTTAGAAAGGAGGTGATCCAGCCGCACCTTCCGGTACGGCTACCTTGTTACGACTTCGTCCCAATCGCCAATCCCACCTTCGACGGCTCCCTCCACAAGGGTTAGGCCACCGGCTTCGGGTGTTACCAACTTTCATGACGTGACGGGCGGTGTGTACAAGGCCCGGGAACGTATTCACCGCAGCGTTGCTGATCTGCGATTACTAGCGACTCCGACTTCATGGAGTCGAGTTGCAGACTCCAATCCGAACTGAGGCCGACTTTAAGGGATTAGCTCCACCTCGCGGTATCGCAACCCACTGTATCGACCATTGTAGCATGTGTGAAGCCCTGGACATAAGGGGCATGATGATTTGACGTCATCCCCACCTTCCTCCGAGTTAACCCCGGCAGTCTCTCGCGAGTCCCCACCATTACGTGCTGGCAACACAAGACAAGGGTTGCGCTCGTTGCGGGACTTAACCCAACATCTCACGACACGAGCTGACGACAACCATGCACCACCTGTACACCAGCCACAAGGGAAGACGCATCTCTGCGCCGATCCGGTGTATGTCAAGCCCAGGTAAGGTTCTTCGCGTTGCATCGAATTAATCCACATGCTCCGCCGCTTGTGCGGGCCCCCGTCAATTCCTTTGAGTTTTAGCCTTGCGGCCGTACTCCCCAGGCGGGGCGCTTAATGCGTTAGCTACGGCACGGAAATCGTAGAAAGATCCCCACACCTAGCGCCCACCGTTTACGGCATGGACTACCAGGGTATCTAATCCTGTTCGCTCCCCATGCTTTCGCTCCTCAGCGTCAGTTACTGCCCAGAGACCTGCCTTCGCCATCGGTGTTCCTCCTGATATCTGCGCATTTCACCGCTACACCAGGAATTCCAGTCTCCCCTACAGCACTCTAGTTATGCCCGTATCGCCTGCAGACCCGGAGTTAAGCCCCGGGCTTTCACAGACGACGCGACAAACCACCTACGAGCTCTTTACGCCCAGTAATTCCGGACAACGCTTGCACCCTACGTATTACCGCGGCTGCTGGCACGTAGTTAGCCGGTGCTTCTTATCCAGGTACCGTCACCACAAAAGTGGCTTCTTCCCTAGCGAAAGAGGTTTACAACCCGAAGGCCGTCATCCCTCACGCGGCGTCGCTGCATCAGGCTTGCGCCCATTGTGCAATATTCCCCACTGCTGCCTCCCGTAGGAGTCTGGGCCGTGTCTCAGTCCCAATGTGGCCGTACACCCTCTCAGGCCGGCTACCCGTCGTCGCCTTGGTAGGCCATTACCCCACCAACAAGCTGATAGGCCGCGGGCTCATCTCGTACCGAAAAACTTTCCACCTTCCACACTAAAAGAAGGTCCTATCCGGTATTAGACCCAGTTTCCCAGGCTTATCCCGAAGTACGAGGCAGATCACCCACGTGTTACTCACCCGTTCGCCACTCGAGTACCCTGCAAGCAGGGCCTTTCCGTTCGACTTGCATGTGTTAAGCACGCCGCCAGCGTTCGTCCTGAGCCAGGATCAAACTCTCCATAAAAGCCATATCGGCGCTATATAAAAGAGCCAAATCAGCTGGCAAAAATAAAACAAAAACTACTGACAAAAAATAAAAAATATTTCCATCAAAAACCTGATCAACGCTCAAACAGCCCACGGGGGTGGACCTCACATCAACCAGCCACAGTAGACAACCAACCCCCGACACAGACGTCAGACAGGGCCAGGTGATTTACGTATTCACACAAAAAATACTGCGCGCGTTACCGCACAGGTGGAACACATCATCCAACAACCAACAAACACACCAACCAGTAACCCACACCACAAGGGGGCGTCAAGTGCTCAACACCAGGAGCTACCAGCAGCCGTGAACCACACACCAAAGTGCGCGTCACCGTTGCGTTTGTCAATCGGTTATCCGTGATACCGACCATCACCAGAATGTGACAGCACGGCACTGTGGAATCCAAAAAATAACTTGGTTCATCACGCTATTGAGTTCTCAAACATCATATGCACACA
>NZ_OCTS01000004.1 GCF_900232865.1 Corynebacterium dentalis
GGCGAGGGTTCGCACGCCGTCGAAGGGCAGCCCGGCGCGGGAGACATCGCGGATCGCGGAGGAGGCACCGACCACGAAGGCGTCGCCGTCGCGCAAGCTATCGGCTACCACGGCCGCGGCGTGCATCCCGGTGAAGTGCTCTTCCACGGAAGCACCAAGCACGTCACGCACCGCATCCGCGCCCATGTCGCTGATGGCCTGACAGACTTTCGTCCATCCCGTGGGATGCTCGCCGGTGACACTGATTCCGCTGGCCACGGCGGTGATATTGCTGGCGAGGGTGAACACGCTGTCCGTCTCAGAAAGCACGATGACCTGCGCGTCCGTGGACTTCAACAGCCCCAGGACTGGGCGGTGCAGCGTGGGTCGGCCGATCACCACGACCTGCTCCGGCTGGGTCATGGCTGAGTATTCGCCCTGGCTGACCTCGCTCGCGGAGAACATCGCGGCAGCCGCGCAGTGCACAGGGAATCCGGGGGCGGGTGCCGTGGGCTCGGCGATGGTGGGCACGTGCGCGAGTTGCTCCATTACTTCGCGTGCCCACACTTCGTCGGTAATGCTGCCGGCGATCACCAGCGTGCGCTTGCTGATATCCACTGTGGTCTTGCCGTGCGGAAGCGGACGGGCAGAAGATTGCACGTTCGCGTCCGACACTGTTGCTTCCGGCACTGCCGCTTCCTGACCAGCAGCTTCCTGCCCCGCGACCTGCTGTGCGAACAGACTCAGCGCATCCGCGGACTCCGGCACCAGCGGCTCCTGCAAAGGCACGTCCAGCTGCACGCCACCGCCAGTCACGGGATCGGTTGCTGCCTGCACTGCGGCTGCGGCAGCCTCGCGCACGCGGTTCGTCAGCGCATTCTCGGCCTCCTCGGGATCCGCAGTTGCAGCGCCTGCAGCCTCCACCGCATCGGGATCGCCCGTGCTCAGTACCGCCACCGCGTGAGCCCCGAAAATCCCCACCTGCTCAATGGTCTGGTTCGCACCCGTACCAATCATCCGCAGCGGACGGTTCGCAGAGATCACCAGCAGCGGAACGTGGCTCAGCGTGGCCTCCACCATCGCGGGCAGACAGTTGGCCACCGCAGTGCCCGAAGTAGTGATAATCGGCACTGCCCGGCGCGTGGCCTTGGCCAATCCCAGCGCCAAAAAGGCGCCGGTGCGCTCGTCTGTCCGCACGTGCATGCGCAGCCGACCAGCGCGTTCCGCCTCCGCACACGCCAGCGCCAGCGCCGCCGAGCGGGATCCCGGGCACACCACCACTTCACGCACGCCGTCGCGAATCAGCTGATCCACCGTCACCACGGCGGTGGTCACGGCGGCGCTCATCCGCCCGATTTCGAGCGATTGCGGGCTGTTGGTCTCTGCTGCGTTTAGGTCTTGCTCCATCACTCTCCCCAATCTACTTCAGGCCCGAGACAACTCCTCCCGGAACATCACACCGCACCCGCTTAGAGCAGCGCGTAGCTGTTAGCCAATCGGTTCATCCACCAGTCTTTCCGCTCCCCCACCAGCGCGTATTCTTCCATCACCGCCGCGTCGGGGACCAAGTCTTTCACCTTCATGTGTCCGTCCACGATGTTTCTTTGCCCGACGTCAACAGCGAACAATCCGCCCGTCGCCAACCCTGCGGGCTGGATGGCCACCGCCATGCCATCATCGTCGTGCAACTGCGGAAGGCACGCTGCCGCATAAATGCCAGCACCCATGCCCACCGCAGTATCCAGTGCGGAGCTGATGGTCACTGCCACTCCCAGCTCGGCCACCTCGCGCGCAATGCTCAGCACGTTGTCCACTCCTTGCAGCGGCGGAACCTTGAGAACCGCCACGTCGCAAGCTCCTGCATCCACTACCTCGCGCACGGCTGCGTGCGGGTCCGCGGACTTGCGGATGGCCTCATCGGCGGCGATCCGAACGAAGAGCCCACGTCGTTGGACGTTTTTACGCACCTCCGCCAATTCGCTGACGCTCGCGCACGGTTGCTCTACGTAGTCCAGCGGCCCTCCAGCCAGCAGTGCCTCGATTGCCTCCACTGCTTCGGTCACTGTCCACCCGCCATTGGCATCCACGCGGATCATGGGGCGCTCGCCCCCATTGCCGCCGTGCCCCTGCTCCGCAAACCACGCGCGCACGGCAGCAACGCGCGCCACATCATCAGCCAATTCCTGGCCTTGTTGCGCCACCTTGACCTTTACGGTTGAACAGCCCGGGTAGCGGCGCATCAGCGCATCAATCACGTCCGCGCCGTCCTTGCGCATGTCGACGGCAGGAATAGTGGCATTCACCTCCACAGAATCCCGCACCGGGCTGGCTTGGACCCCCCCAAAACCGAAATCCACCGCGTGGCGCAGCCACCGCGCAGCCTCGTCCGCCTCGTACTCGAGGAAGGGGGACCATTCTGACCAGCGAGAAGTGGCGTCGAATAGGAGGGCCTCACGCACCTGCACCCCACGAAACGGCACCTGCAACGGCAAGGCAACGGGGTGAGCGCGATCCTGGAGCTCAGACAAAGAGATCATGACAACTAAACTGCCATACATGACTGACAAACCCTTTAATCCCACCCAATGGCGCGACGTTCCCGGATTCAACTTCACGGACATCACGTACCACCGGCACGTCGGTGAGACGCGGGCGGACGGCATCGTTCGCGTTGCGTTCGACCGCCCCGAAGTGCGCAATGCTTTCCGTCCGCACACCGTGGATGAGCTGTATCGCGCGCTGGATCACGCTCGGCGCACCCCTGATGTGGGCACTATCCTGCTGACCGGCAACGGCCCGAGCCCGAAGGACGGCGGGTGGGCGTTCTGCTCCGGTGGCGACCAGCGCATTCGCGGACGCTCTGGCTACCAGTACGCCACCGAACACAACGACGATGTGACCGGCTCGGGCGCGGAGACCGTGGACGAGACGCGCGTGAAGGCCGAAGGTGGCCGCTTGCATATTCTCGAAGTGCAGCGCCTCATCCGCACCATGCCGAAGGTGGTTATTTGCCTGGTCAACGGATGGGCAGCGGGCGGCGGACACTCGCTGCATGCGGTGTGCGACTTGACCCTGGCCAGCCGCGAACACGGCAAGTTCAAGCAGACCGACGCAGACGTGGGCTCCTTCGACGCAGGCTATGGCTCTGCGTACTTGGCCAAGCAGGTGGGACAGAAGTTCGCGCGTGAGATCTTCTTCTTGGGCGATACCTATGATGCTGAGACGATGCACCAGATGGGGGCCGTCAACCGCGTGGTGGATCACGCGGAGCTGGAGAATGTGGCCATCGAGTGGGCACGCAAGATTAATACGAAGTCCCCTACCGCGCAGCGGATGCTGAAGTTTGCGTTCAACATGACTGATGATGGGTTGATGGGTCAGCAGGTCTTCGCTGGTGAGGCGACACGTCTAGCCTACATGACTGATGAGGCAGCTGAGGGCAAGGCCGCCTTCCTTGAAAAGCGCGCGCCGGAATGGGATAGCATCCCCTACTACTACTGAGTTAGGCGTCCCTCTGCAAGGGAAATTAGCAGGGGAAGTGGTGCAGTGGGTAGCGGAAGCTTTAGCCTTTGCGATGGTTAGCCAAAAAAATCGGGTGCACCCTCGGAGCTGGGGTGCACGCGGAAGGAATTCTAGCCCTGGGCGTTAACCCGAATAAGGTGATCGTTGACAAATTCGCCGACACCCCATTCGGCCAGCTCCCGACCATAACCGGAGCGTCCCACACCACCGAACGGTAGGCCGGCAGCGGTTTCAGCATGTGAGTTGACGAAGGACATACCGACCTCTAGGCGGGCTGCGACCTCATGAGCCTTATCGAGGTCAGTTCCCCACACAGACCCGGACAGCCCATATTCTGAGTTATTGGCGATTTCGAGCGCATGCTCCACATCTGATGCCTTGTAGAGGCAGGCTACTGGACCAAAGATCTCGTTGCAGCCCAAGTCAGACTCGGGATCCACATCAGTGAGGAGCGTAGCCTCCATGTACGCACCGGCTCGATCCACAGCAGAACCACCTACGGCGACACGAGCCCAGCCCTTCTTAACGCCCTCGGCGATGCGCTCCACCAAGTCATCGCGAGCACCAATCGAGGAAAGTGGGCCCATATCAGCAGAATCATCATCGAAGGGACCCGGCTTAACTGCCTGGATCTTTTCGGTGAGGGATTCCATGGCCTTGTCATAGAAATCTTCCATGACAATCAAGCGCTTGGGAGCGTTGCATGACTGGCCAGCGTTAAACATACGCAGAGCTACATACTGATCCAATACCCAATCCAGATTCTCGTCATCGAGTACGATGAATGGATCGTTGCCACCGAGCTCCAACAGTGACTTCTTGTAGTGCTCGCCTGCGGTCTTCGCTACTGCAGCTCCAGCTTCTTCCGAACCCGTGAGGGACACGCCGGACACGCGAGGGTCTGCAACGAAGGCATCCATCTGAGATCCTGAGGCGTAGATGTTCTGGAAAACACCCTGCGGTAAGCCAGCCTCCTCCAAGAGGTCCTGGCAGGCCTGCGAGGACAGCGGGCAAATCGACGCGTGCTTGAGAACCAAGGTATTGCCCAACAGCAGGTTCGGCGCTGCCCAACGAGCTACCTGGTAGTACGGAAAATTCCATGGCATAACCCCGAGGAGTACGCCTAGGGGATCCTTACGCACGTAAGTTTGCAGCGCTCCTTGAGAGGCGAGGGGCTTGTCTGCAAGGAGCTCATGGGCATGCTCTGCATACCATTCGTAAATTTCCCAGGTGGTCTGTAGCTCGTCCTTGGCTTGGGCAGTGGGCTTACCCATTTCGCGTCCAATGTATTCGGCCAACTCGTCCTGGCGATCACGGTACAACTGAGCCGTCTTGCTTAGAACCTTTGCGCGCTGCTCGATGGGAGCCTGGCGCCAACTGGCGAAGGCTTCCTTCGCACGGTCCAAGATCGCATCACGATCAGAATCATTGATTCGGTTGAACTCTTCTTCGGTTTTTCCGTTGTTTGGGTTTTGAACGTTAAAAGTGGACATACCTCCTGCTTACTCCCTATTCCTCACACTCGCAACGGATCCCGAAGGCAGCATCCGGAACGGAACCAGAAGACCTCCTCGCGGATTCACGCCACGCGCTGGTAGTTCCACTCCCATTTGCAGGTCTGCAAAGCTTCCCGGATACTTAGTAATTTGAAATTTCAATGCTTGCCCAACACCAATACTTGAAAACTCCCACTAATTTGCTAGACTCCCTACTAGAGCAAGCCAGATAGATAGTTGGTGGAAAATATTCAATCTGCTCGCGATTTTAGGAAAGATCAAAACCCGCAATTACCTACATCACGGGAGGGAGCTCAACCCATGTTCGCACTCATGAACCGACTTGTTGGACAGGTATTGAAACGCAATGTTCCGGAGGCGCCAGTCCGCTTCCACGAACCCTCCAACCGTCGCGTGATCAATCGTCAGCCTTCGCTGGCCGCCGCAGCCTCCCGCATTGAACTGCCGGATGGAACCTGGCTGCCCGCCAACGAGCACGAGCTCGCCCGCTACTTCAAGGCAGAGGCGGACCTCGCCACCCCATCGCTGAATGCCTTGGATCGGCGCAGCCCGTCCTACCTGGACATCGTCAGCTACCTCATCGATACCGGCCGCACGCCTGCGACCAGCATGGATATCCAGGAAGCTTTCGTCGCCATCCACAAGCGCGTGCCCGGCCCCATCGAGTTGGAAACCATGCGCGATCAGCTCGATGATTTTGGCCTCTACCTCAGGGAATAGCCCCTCTCAGGCACCCACTAGACTCTGCAAGCATGAGCATCGCGTTAGACACCGCCACAGCAGATCCCCGAAACTTGTACCCGTTCGTGGCGGTTTTGCGCGAAATGATGAGGGGCTTGGCGTCCATCCTGCCGCTACCTCCGGCCCACTCCCCAGCACAACAGCACGCAAACACCCAGCTCAGCGAGGCTATGCGCGTGGACGAACCCATCACAGCGGGGACATTGATCGCGTGCACGTCCGGGTCCACAGGCACGCCCAAAGGTGCGATGTTGACCGCGGACAACCTGCGTGCATCTGCCGATGCCACGGCGGAGTTACTCGCGGATAAGTTTGGCCCGCAGACCGTGCCCGGAGCGTGGCTGCTGACCGTGCCGCCGCACCACATTGCTGGTTTGCAGGTGATCTTGCGGAGTCTCGCTGCGGGTTTTGAGCCGCTGGTCGCGCGCCATCTCCAAGACGAGGCGAGCTTCTCTGCGGCCGGGTTCATCGCGGACACGGAGCAACTGCGCGCCACCTATCCGGAGGCCTGCCTTTACACCTCTTTGGTTCCTGCCCAACTGGAACGCATCGCTGCAAATCCACAGGCTGTCGACGCTCTGATTAGCTACTCGGCCGTATTGGTGGGCGGGGCGGCAGCGCGCGGGGATCTGCTCGCGGAACTGCGCGAAGCTGGCGCTCGCCTGGTCACCACGTATGGCTCCAGCGAGACCGCCGGTGGTGCGGTATATGACGGCCGTGCGCTGCCGGGTGTTCGTCTTTTTGTCGACGCCACACTCCCCGACCAACCCGGCCGAATTCATATCCTCGGACCCGTGGTGGCCTCGGGCTACCGCAACGTGGATTCCGCAGAAGCCTTCCCCTCTCCCGGCACGTTTGTCACCTCTGACCTCGGCAGGCTGAATAACGGCACGCTAGAAGTCCTCGGCCGCGCGGATGGCGCTATCAACTCCGGCGGGTACAAGATCCTGCCCGAGAAGGTGGAGCGCCTCATCTCCTCCCATCTCCGCTCCGCCACATGCACTTCCGCTACCGGCCAGCCACAGCAGCTGACATTCAGCGGCGCGGTGTGCGCGGTGGGCATCCCTCATCCGGAACTTGGCCAAGCCATTGGTATTGCCATCGAGTCACACGAGGCCCCCGCACCCACGGACATCACCGATGACGTGCGCAACCAGCTCCGCGGCGCACCACAAGACGAAAGCCAAGCACCCATCCCTCGCTACCTCATCCCCACCATGGCGATTGCCCTGCCGGAACTGCCGCTGATCGGCCCCGGCAAGGTGGATCGCCGCGCTATCGCTGACCTGCTTATTGAGCGCATCACCCCCGGGCTAAAGTAGGAGTATTACCAGTCCCACGCCGGGCCCGCTCGTTTTTAGCAGAGAGATCAAATCCACGATGACACACACTTCCCATCCCAGCGCTTCCGCCGCGCAGTGGTTGGAGGGCGCACGCCCGCACACGTGGGCTAATGCTATCTCCCCTGTTCTTGCTGGTACCGCCGCCGCGCAACTAGCCGGAGGCG
The DNA here is from genome assembly GCF_900232865.1 of Corynebacterium dentalis. Lineage (GTDB taxonomy): Bacteria > Actinomycetota > Actinomycetes > Mycobacteriales > Mycobacteriaceae > Corynebacterium > Corynebacterium dentalis. The sequence continues at coordinate 7,267 of NZ_OCTS01000004.1, forward strand.
CCAACTTCTTCCACGCGTTCCTGGCCCTGGTGGTCTCTTTGGCGCTGATCATCGGTGTGAATTACGCCAACGATTACTCCGATGGAATCCGCGGCACTGATGAGGATCGCTCGGGTCCACTGCGACTGACGGGCAGCGGCTTGGTGGAGCCGTCCAAGGTGAAGTACGCGGCGTTCGCTAGCTTCACTGTCGCGGGTATCGCGGGCATTGTCTTGAGCCTGCTAAGCGCGTGGTGGTTCATCCTCATCGGCGCGTTGTGCATCCTCGGTGCGTGGTTTTATACCGGCGGAAAAAACCCTTATGGCTACCGCGGTTTGGGCGAGGTCGCGGTGTTTATTTTCTTCGGCCTGGTCGCGGTTCTGGGCACGGAGTTCACCCAGGCTGGACGTGTCTCCTGGGTGGGCCTCGCGTTGGCTGTGACCATCGGCGCCCTGTCCAGTTCCGTGAATCTCGCGAATAATTTGCGAGACATCCCCACCGATAGCGAGACCGGCAAGATCACCTTGGCCGTCCGCCTCGGGGATCGCCGCACGCGCGTGCTGTGGCAGGCGCTTGTCGCCACCGCTGTGGTGCTCACGATTGCGGTGGGTGTGGTTCATCCACTCATGCTGATCGCCCTGGCGGCAGGCATTTTCTGGTTCAACGCGGCGCGCATCATCCGTGCGGGAGTCCAAGGCCGCGGCCTGATCCCCGTGCTCGGCATCACCGGCCGTGGAATGCTGATATGGGCACTGATCGTTGCTGTGGTTTCATTCGTCTAGCCCTTTGCTCTCTGACGCCACACTCCCCGTCGTCGTAAGCTCCCCCGCCCCCGAGGACTCTTAACCCAAGCGCTCTTCCAGTTGCTTGCGCATCTGCAGCTTGTGGGCTCGCCGGCCAGCATCCCAATTCGAGATGTGCTTAGTAGCGCGCAGTCGCAGGTTCTTGAACAGAACCATCGATAACGGAAGTGCCAGCAGTAGCGCGAGCATCGCGCTGATCAGCAGCGGGAAGAAGCTGGCCATACCCAGCAGGATCACGATGGAGTGGATCAGGAACGTCAGCGCCAAGAACAGCACGATGCGCCACAGGCCGTAGAGCGCGATGTCTCGCACGGCTTTTCCGCCCAGCTTTGGCTTACCGATGGGCTCAGCCTGAGCACTGCCGACCCGCGCACCGACAGCCGAATCCTCCCGTAGATCTTCCGCAGCAGCGTTCACTTCAGCATGTTGATCATCTTTACTCACGCTCTACAGAGTAGTTTCGGTGCGGCTGTTCTGGCGAATCTCTCCGTGGGGCAAAGTCATCGAACAATCTTTGCAGCTCACCCCATGAGGCCGTGGGGATCACTTACGATGGAATGAAGTAGTTTTTGCGTCGGAAAGGACATTGAACCCGTGGGCCGTCTGGTCATTTTGCTCCTCATCATCGTGACGATCGTTGTGCTGTGGAAGGCTTTCGGTCCTGGTTCCGGTGTGCGACGCAGCTCCGACCGCGGTTCGGGACAGTGGTCGGGATTGCGGGGGCGCGGCCAGAAGCAGGTGGACTCCACCCCAGCTGGACCCGATGACGATCCGGACTTTCTATGGAACATCCGAAAGGAACGTTTCAAGCAACGTCGTGAGGCCGAGCGCGAGGAGGAGCTGCGCATTCAACGTGCCCGACGCAGGCAAGAGCTGGAAGACAAGGCGCGCGAGGAAAACGCGCAGAATAACCAGAAGCCCAAGGACGAAACTCAGCAAGACCCGAAGGATCAGCGCCCAGACAACGGCGCTAATTCGGAGGATGAAAACTGAGCTAGCTCTCGTCAGTTGGTCAACAGTTACCCAAGATTACTTCCCTGACTTGAGATTGGGACATCTGAGGAGGCTAACCCTCGCTACAAAACTAGGATAAGGACACTTATAACTCTTCCGAATATTGAACTTCGCTAGCCTGGCAAGCCATGTAACGATCGGCTAATCCGCGCAATTGAGCGCAAGATCAAACGGAAGCTGCCGGACGACTACGCAGAATTCTTAAAGAACACAAGTAGTGGCATAGTCAGTCTAAAAAATTGTGTTCTCGAAGATGTTTACCTGCCTTCCGAGGTAGAGCTCGGCAGCAAGCTGGACCAGATTTTCGGAAATTTCAGTGATTTTCTCTCTAAATTGCGGCCATCTCCGGGCTACAAAGAGGTCGAACGATCTCCTTACGATGGGCAAGAGGGAATACACGCCGCCTGTGAAGGCCAAATCGCAGATCTTCTTGGAAGAAGTCTCAAACCGAAGGCCCAGATTTCTACATTGATGACCTACTCCTTCACAGCTTCATTACATCTAAAGGTTGGTCGGCGGTTCAATTTTTTGATGCAGTCATCAATGAATGGTGGAAAAGCCGAACTGAAGTTGGCGTCCTAATAGAAACCCCCCACGGATTTAAACTAAGTGAAGAGTACGTTAGAGGAACCGTGAATTTATTTAGTTAACATCACTCGATAAAATCTAAGTGTTCGCCAAAACGAACCGCAGCCCTCACTTCATCGAGCCTGCTGCAAATAGCTGTACAGCGTTGTTCGCCCCACCCCAAGACGACGTGCGACTTCCGATTTCGGCACACCAGAATCCGCCCACTCGTGCGCCTAAGTGAATTGATCATCGGTAAGCACACGGGCACGACCCTTACACACACCACGCTCTTTCGCCCGGGCAATTCCTTTTGATTGGCGCTCTCGGATGATGGAACGTTCAAACTCCGCCACCGAACCCAATAGTCCCAGCATCAATCTGGCTATTGGGGTCGAGTCCTTCGAGTAGATCTGCCCTTCCATGAGGAATTTCACCGCGCCCTCCTTTGCTAACCAGCTCGTCAACAATGGAATACATATCCATCAGTGAGCGCACGCACCGATCTATTTACGTGACGTTAAGCAGTTCTCCCGCATGGACATACCGCATCGCCTCATCAAGACCTAGCAGCTCACGCGATCCACCGCCGGCCTTATCTGTGTATTAAGTAAAGACCTTCTCCGCCTAGAGTAGCCCTATCTGACGATAAAGATTCTGATTTTTCGAACTTGCCCGGGTAAATGAAGAACCCCAACTACTCCAGCTCTACCCGCGGCGAGTGCCCTGTGCGGTAGTGATCTATCAATAGAAACACGTTGTCCCACCGCTTGAAAGCCTGTGCGCGCTCCAACAGCGGCGGTTCTGCCTCGTGGTGAGGCGCCCCAGCCTTGAGAGCTTCCTCGGAGACCATCCCGGGGAATTCCGGCGCGATGTCCGCCAAGTGTGCGTAGTCCAGTGCAGGGTCGCCGATGGTCATATCGGAAAAGTCGATCACGCCCACGCCGTCGGTGGGGCTCCACAACACGTGATCCGGAATCAGCTCGCCGTGGGTGAGGCAACGCTGCTGGTGCGGGCGACGAATCAGGCTCTCTACTTCAGCAAAAATTTCCCGAACGGTTGCCATCTCTCGAGCACTCAGATTTGGCTCCAGGTAGACAGGGGCGCGCCGCTTCATCAGCGCAAGCTTGCCAGGAAGGGAGCGAGCGGAGGTGTTGAGCTGCGCCGTTTTTTCCCCATCAGTCCACCACGATTCCACGTTGCGCACCGGCACCAAGTCCGGATCTAGGCTGCGCAGACCAGCCAGCATGCTTCCCAATTGAGTAGCAGCCCATGCTCGATCCTCGGCAGACATCGCATCCCATACCTGCCGTGTCATGGGCTCGCCGTGCACGTTGGTCTGCATGGTCAACATCAGCGGCTGATCCGTTCCGAACGTGCCGCGCACGTAGGACTGGCGTACCGTTCCTGGAACGCGCACAGCGTTGAGCTTGTGCGGATCACACACTTGGCCATGACCGAGACCACCGCTGCCACGCTGCCCATCGCCCAGGGCATCCACCGCAGAATTCACCGCCCGGACTGCGGCAAAGCGCAGCTTGGACAGCTGCGCCACCACAGCGGATTCCAGCGGAGCCTGCACGCGGTAGTCCTCGGCATAGGGCACGCGGATGACCACCGTCTCGGGGATCATGTCCGCCAGCTCGCCTTCGTGCGAACTCACCCCATGCAGTTTCACCACGGCGTGATCCATGCCCTGATCCGGCACGCTCACGGATTCCCACGTGAGGTCACGCCAGGTGCGGCTGACAAGATCTGCAAGGCTATCTGGGTGGACGCGCAGGCCGTGGGATCCCGCTTCAGGCTGATGTTGACTGGTCATGTTCTAGCGCTTACCTCGCTTCAACAAGTCTTCCAAGTAGCGGCCATAGCCACTCTTCACCAAACGCGCGGCGGCCGCTGCTAGCTCTTCATCCGAGATGTAGTCCATCCGCCACGCGACTTCCTCAGGACAGCTGACCTTCAGGCCCTGCCGCTTTTCGATGGCACGCACGAAGTCTCCGGCTGCCGCCAGATCATCCACCGTGCCCGTATCCAGCCATGCCGTGCCACGTGGCAAAACCTCCACGTGTAGCCGGTTTTCTTCCAAATAGCTGCGGTTCACATCGGTAATTTCCAGCTCGCCCCGCGCACTCGGCACCAGCGATTTAGCGATGTCCACCACATCATTGGAATAGAAGTACAACCCAGGCACAGCGAATTGAGACTTGGGTTCCTCGGGCTTTTCCTCAATGCTCAAGGCCTTGCCCTGCTCATCGAAGTCCACCACTCCATAAGCCTGTGGCTCTGCCACCCAATAGGCAAAGATGGTGCCGCCTTCTGGCTCCGCGAAGCGGCGCAACTGTGTGCCCAGACCAGCGCCGTAGAAGATGTTGTCTCCCAACACCAACGCCACGGAATCCTCGCCGATAAAGTCTTCGCCCACGATGAACGCTTCCGCCAGCCCGTTCGGCGCATCCTGCACCGCGTAGGTGATGCTCACGCCAAACTGAGAGCCGTCACCCAACAAGCGCTGAAACTGCTCCGCGTCTTCCGCGCGCGTGATCACCAAGATCTCGCGGATTCCCGCCAGCATCAGGGTGGTCAGCGGGTAGTAGATCATGGGCTTGTCGTAGACGGGAACCAGCTGCTTCGACAGCGTTTCGGTGATGGGCCATAGGCGGGAGCCCGTCCCACCAGCCAGGATGATGCCTTTCACTCGTCCGCTGCTTCTTCCCACTCATCGGCGGCGTGCAGCGCCTCCTGCCAGGCGTCGCGCAATTCCTTTTCCCATCCGCGCACGTCGTTCCACGTGGCCAAACGGTCAGTGACCGCAGACAGTTCTGGCGCTGCCGCATCTTTCTCAGATAGCACAGCCTGGTCCTGCGCGATGCCCCAGTCGATGGCGAGTGTGGCGTCGAAAGGATTGATTTCGAACTCACGCTCCGGGTTGTAGGCCTCGGTGACCAGGTAACTCACGGTGGCCTCGTCGGAGGTTGCCGTGAACCCATGCCCGACGCCAAGGGGCACGAACACACCCGCGTTATTCTCCGCATTTAACTCAATAACCACGTGCTTGCCGTAGGTTGGCGAGCCCTTGCGCACGTCGACTAGGACGTCACGCACGGATCCTGCCACGCAGGTCACGAACTTGGCCTGGCCAGGAGGAACCTCAGCCAGGTGAATTCCGCGGACCACGTTCTCCTGCGAACGCGAAAGATTCGCCTGGGCCACGTCAAAGGGGTACCCCAGATACTCGGTGAACTGCTCGGTGCGGAACCACTCGTGGAAGCTGCCGCGGTCATCCCCAAACACTCGTGGCGTGTACAGCCACGCTTCCTTGATGGGCAAAGGGGTGATGCTGCCGGGCTCGATGTCCGCGGCGGAAAAGTCCAAGGCATTCTCGCTGGAAGTCATGCCCCCTACTCTATCGACTGCCCGGGACAACGATCCGCGCACACGCTAGTGGTAGCAGGCAATCGGGCCGTGAGGGCCATCGAGGATGCTCACGGGCGTATCGAAAATTCGCGTCAGCGTCTCTTCATTCATGATGGTGCTCACCTCCGCGAACTCCACGATTTTGCCATCCTTGACGGCACAAATGTGGTCTGCGTAGCGGGCAGCGAAGTTGATATCGTGCAACACCACCAAGATGGTGCGACCGAACTCCCGCGCCGCACTCGCCAAGTGCTGCATCATCTGGACAGAGTGGGCGATGTCCAGATTGTTCAGCGGTTCATCCAGCAGCACATAGTCCGTTTCTTGGCACAGCACCATGGCCACGTAGGCGCGTTGCCGCTGGCCGCCAGAGAGCTGATCCAGGTATCGATTTTCCAGCGCGGTGAGACCCAAGAAATCGATGTACTGCGAGATGATTTCTTCGTCTCTCTTCGTCAGCCGACCCTGTGAATACGGGAACCGCCCGAAGCCGACCAGCTGGCGAACCGTGAGCTTGGTGATGAAGTGGTTTTCCTGCCGCAGGATGGACAGCACCTTGGCCAGGTCTTTCGATTTTGAATTAGCGACGTCAAACCCCGCCACATCAATGACCCCCTCATCGATGTCCAGGAGGCGACCGATCATGGTGAGCAGGGTGGACTTTCCGGCACCGTTGGGTCCAATGAATGCCGTGATGCCACCCGCGGGGATGTCCAGGCTCACCGGACCGATGCCGGTTTCCTCGCCGTACTGCTTGTAGACCTTGTCTAGAGAAATCACAGTGACCCCTTTCGCAGAAGTACCACTAAGAACAGTGCTCCACCCACCAATTCGATGATGATAGATACCGCGCCTTGAGCAGAAAAGACGTTATTCATCAGGAAATATGCCCCTGCAAGCACCACGAAACCAATGACTACGGACAGCGGGAACAGGTAGCGGTGATCCGACGTGCCCGCGAGCTGATACGTCAGGGTGGCCACCAAAAATCCGAGGAAGCTCATGGGCCCCACCAGAGCCGTAGACACAGTGATCAGCACCGTGACAAGCACCAAGACATAAATGGAAAGCGCCTGGTGGCGAAGCCCCAGATTCACTGCTGCATCCCGCCCCAACGCAAGCACGTTGAGCTTGTGGGACGAAACAATCAGCAGCACGCCGGCGCACACCACCACGGGGATAGCGATGGGATAGAAATCTGGATCTGCGTTATTGACGGAGCCGAACAACCGGGCGGTGAGCAGATCAAACTCGCTGGGTGTGAGTACGCGCTGCATGAAGGTTGATATGGAACCGAGACCCCCACCGATCACCACGCCGATGAGCAGCATTGCATGCATATTGGAGTTCTTACCGGTCAACATCCATCCGTACAGCAACAGGGCCAGACCCACCATCAGCACAATCTGGAACACAAACGTGCCCAATGTGCGCGCAGCGATCAATCCCGTGGCACCACCGATGAAAACAGTGGTGGTGTGAATGGCCACGTACAGCGCTTCGAAACCCATGATGGAGGGCGTGATAATCCGATTGTTAGTCACCGTCTGGAAACCAATGGTGGCCAGCGCATGGCAGACCGCCACTACGGCGATGGCGATCACGGAATTCAAACGGCGCTCAGCCAGAAGCCAGAACTGTGGTGTTCCCACGGGCATGGGGTTGCCGTAGGCCAGTAGCCCACCGCCGCACCCCACGGCAGCAATCAGTAAAACAATCAACAATGCCCAGTAGCGATTGCGCACGCGAACCGAGTGGAAAGCGCCAGATCGCCCCTGCGTGCGGCGAGACGTGGAGGGAGCGGAGGTGACGTCGAGCAAATTAGCCACGGTTGACCTGCTTAACAATCAAGACAACAAAGACAACCGCGCCCACAATGCCCAGCACCACGGACACGGGGATTTCAAACGGCGAAATGACTAGGCGTGCGAGGATATCGCAGGCGGTAACAATCGCGATGCCTGCCAGACCCACCCACGGCAAGTTGGAGCGCAGATCATCCCCGCGCAACATCGAGACCACGTTGGGGACGATGAGCCCGAGGAACGGCAAGTTCCCCACCACCACAGTCACCACACCCGTCGCAATGGCGATCAGCCCGGTGCCCACGAACACCACGCGCTGGTAGTTCAGTCCCACGTTGGTCGCCACATCCTCGCCAAGCCCGGCGATGGACAGGCGATCAGCAAGAAAGAATACGGCAACGACTACAAGCAAGACGATCCACAGGAATTCGTATTGTCCCTTGTAGACAGAGGTAAAGCTGCCTGCAAACCAGATGGTCAGCGATTGCAGCATGTCCGTCTGCAAGGCGAAGAAGGTGGATACGGCACTGACCACGGCGCCCAACATGATGCCGACGATTGGCACCACCAGCGACGAGCGCAAAGAGATGCGGCGGAGAATGAGGAAGAACACCATCGCTCCCACGAAGGCGGCCACCACCGCGCCGCCCATGCGGGCCAGGATCGAGGCTCCTGGGAACAGCACCATCACGGTTAGCAGTCCCAGTCCAGCCCATTCCGTGGTGCCCGTGGTGGTGGGAGATACAAAGCGGTTTTGCGTCAGCATCTGCATTACCAGCCCGGACATCGCCATGGCCGCGCCCGCCAGCACCAACGCGATGGTGCGCGGCACGCGGGTGATGCCAAACATCTCCCATCCCCGTTCGCCTTCCAGGATGCTGTACTCGCCGACCGTCAAAGACACAGCCAGCAATCCCAGCACCACGACGACGCCGATCAGCAGGTTCTTATCGAACAGCTGGGCTGCGCGGGTGGTGCGGGTAGTAGAGCTGGGCTGGTTGGCTGTGGCGGTGGTGCTGTTGCTGGCGCTGCTTGCAGTACTGCTAGATGAGCGGGCTGAATGCATTGAGAATCCGAAAAGAACGAGGGCGGGAAGGTCAGCGAGCTCCGTTAAGCGCTGTGCTTTTCGAAGGCGTCCGCCAGGTTGTTGAGAACTTCGGTGTACGTGATGATGTTTTCGTTGGTGTAGGTATCAACCGGTGCGAATATGATCTGCTGATCCTGGACAGCCTGGACGTCGCGTAGGGCTTCGTTGTTCTTAATCACATCCTGTGCGGGCATGTACTCGGGCTTGTCGGCCTCGCTGATGGCGCCGTCACGGTCCATAACCAGCATCCACGCTGGGTTAGCCTCCGCAATCGCTTCCACGGAGATGTCATCTCCTGTGTCACTGGTGGAGGATTCGTCCACCTCTAGTGCAGGTTTGAGCTCCAACCAGTCAAAGATTGGGCCCCAGAAGCGGCCCTTGGATGGAGCCACATAGCCGATTTCTCCACCGGAGACGTTCAGACCCATCACGGAAGACTGCCCGTCGTATCCCTGCTTGGCACGTTCCAAAGCATCTTGGAAGTCATCGACCAGCCGCTGTGCTTCGTCTTGCTTGCCGAAGATCTCTCCCAGCGCGGTGGTGTGGCGGATGAGCTCTTGATCCATGGGCTCTCCGTCCCGTGGTTCCAAATCCACGATGGCCGCATCTGGGTTCAGGGTGCGGATATCTTCATAGTGCTGTGCAAAGCGCTGGCCGTTGACGATGAGATCCGGCTGGGCAGCAACCAGGGCCTCAAGGTCCGGTTCGCGGTGATTGCCGATATCCACGATGTCTTCGTTGTTCTTGTAGTTATCCACGGTTCGCGGGACGATCGGCTTGGGCGCAGCTACGAGGTTCACTCCCCACTGGTCAAGGATTTCAAAGCTACGGTTATCCGTAGCCACTACAGCAGCTGGCGAGACCGGAACCGTCTGCGTTCCATGATTGTCCTGCACTTCAACAGTCTGATCCGCAGTGTCAGAGGAGTTGCTGCTATCTGCGGAGTCCTGCCCGGTAGATGAGCACCCTGCCAAAGCTAGGCTGGAGGCTAGAATAGTTGCTACAAGTATGAAGCGCTTATGTGCCATGGTGAGTTGTTGATCCTTTGAAAGTGAACCTAGTAACTGGAAACGTCAGGTGATCATCAGCTGATCTTTACTCATCTCCGAACGAGTAAGTATGCGCTAACCTTACCTAGGTAATGCTAACTTGGGAAATTCTCACCATACGCTGGCCTTTTCCTGCTCTTCGAGATTTTTCCATTTTTATTACAACTTGATACAGCCCTGATAAATTCACTAGTCATGTCTGCATCACCCAACGCGCCTTCTGCCCCGCACTCGGCGTCCGCCCCACTTTCTGCGCCCGCTCGCAAGCGCGAAGAACGCAAGATCCTGGCAGCCACGCTGGTAGGAACCACCATCGAGTGGTACGACTTCTTCATTTACGCCCAGGCCGCCGGTCTTGTTTTCGGCGCGCAGTTCTTCGCACCTGCCACCTCCGATAACGAGGCCCTCGCCCAAATCGTCTCTTGGGCCACGCTGGGCATCAGCTTCCTGTTCCGCCCACTGGGCGCAGCTATCGCTGGCCACCTTGGCGATCGCTATGGACGCAAGCGGATTCTGGCTCTGACCCTTGTCCTCATGGGCATGGCCACGGCCCTGATCGGACTTCTACCTACCCACGCCGCCATCGGCATGGCCGCCCCAATTCTGCTGATTGTCCTGCGCATCATCCAGGGATTCTCCGCCGGTGGCGAGTGGGGCGGCGCTGCCCTGCTGGCCGTCGAGCACGCTCCGAATGGCAAGCGCGGCCTCTACGGCTCCTACCCACAGATCGGCGTGCCCTTGGGCTTGGGTGCGGCCACGGCCGTATTGCTGCTGCTCACCGCCGCATTCGGCAAGGAAGCATACATTGACTGGGCATGGCGCATCCCGTTCCTGTTCTCCGTGGTCTTGGTCATCGTAGGTGCCATCGTCCGCTCCCGCGTCTCCGAGTCCCCGATCTTCCAGGAGATCCAGGAGCGCGCCGACGAGTCCTCCGCACCCTTGCGCGACCTCCTACGCACTCACACCGGCACGGTTCTGAAGGCCGCGTTCATCTTCGCCGCCAATAACGCCTGCGGTTACATGATCATCGCCTTCATGGGCTCCTACGCAGCAAAGAAGCTGGGTCTGCCGCAAACCGAGGTCTTCCTCGCTGTCATCATCGCGGCTATCCTCTGGGCAGTGCTGACCTTCTGGTCCGGCTCCCTGTCAGACAAGATCGGCCGCACCCAGACCTTCGCCATCGGCTACATCCTGCTGTTCGTCCTGACCATCCCCGTATGGATGCTCATCGATCGCGCCAACATCTGGATGTTCGGCCTGGCCCTTCTGCTCTTCGTTCCTGGTCTGGCGCTGAGCTACGGCCCGCAGTCCGCGATGTATGCCGAAATGTTCCCCCGTTCCGTGCGCTTCTCCGGCGTCTCCGTGGGTTATGCCCTCGGCGCGATCATCGGCGGCGCATTCGCCCCCATGATCGCCGAGCTGCTGCTGGAAAGCTACGGCGGAACGTGGGCCATCGGCATCTACTTGATGTCCCTGTGTGCCATCTCCCTGATCGCCCTGGCGGTCACGCCAAGCGACCTCCACAAGCGCGAACTCTAAGTTCAGCGCAGGGTAGGACAAGCCCGGCACCGGTGCGCTATGCACTGGTCGCCGGGCGTTCGTGTTTTACAGCGGCCGTTCAGTGGCGCGGTATTTTTCTTCCGACGCCACCTTCGCATCTTCCCACCACTGCCGATTATCCCGATACCACTGCACCGTGGCCGCGAGTCCCGCAGCAAAGTCCGTATAGGCAGGAGCCCACCCCAGCTCCTGAATACTGGACGGGTCAATGGCGTAACGCCGGTCATGCCCCGGACGGTCCGTGACGTGGATGAAATCATCCGCAGGGCGATCGAAAATCCGCAGGAGATCGGTCACCACCTGGAGGTTACTGCGCTCGCCATCAGCGCCGATCAGATACGTTTGCCCCAGCTCGCCGCGCTCAATGATCGCCCACACAGCATCGTTGTGGTCATCCACATGAATCCAGTCCCGCACGTTGTGGCCAGCACCGTACAGGCGTGGCTTGTGCCCATCAATAAGGCCGGTGATCTGCCGGGGGATGAACTTCTCTGGGTGCTGGCGTGGCCCGTAATTGTTGGAGCAGTTGGAGATGGTGGCACGCAATCCGAGGGAGCGCACGAACGCGCGGATGAAATGATCCGCGCTGGCCTTCGAAGCGGAATAGGGTGAAGACGGAGCGTAAGGAGTCTCCCGCGTGAAACGCTGCGGATCATCCAGGGCTAAGTCTCCGAAGACCTCGTCCGTGGACACATGGTGCAAGTGCACATCGTGCTTGACCGCCGCAGTGGCCAGATTGACCGTGCCCTCCACATTGGTGCGCGCAAAGATTCCCGGATCCAACAGGGAGTTATCGTTATGGCTCTCCGCCGCAAAATGCACGATCGCCACAGCACCATTGTCCGCGGCACGCGCCAGGCTGGCCACGGCCTGATCCACCACGTCAGCGTCCGCAATGTCACCGCGGGTGAAGTGGAAACGTCCGGGAAAAGCCTGCTCCAGGGGGAGTGTGGCGTCGGAAAGAAAATTGGCCGGCTGCGCCGCGTACGTCATCGCATCGAGCACATGAACGTGCACCTCGGGCCGCGTCTGCAACGTGCGATGCACAAAATTAGAGCCGATGAATCCCGCGCCACCAGTCACCAACAGATGGGTGAATGCACGAGACTCGGCGGACTCGGGGCGCTGCTGTGGGGTCATCGGCTCCGTTATCCTGCTAGTTCAGGCCCGCGTAGGAGTGCAGACCAGAGACCACCATGTTGATGAAGAACAGGTTGAACACCATGGTGGCAAAGGCGATGACGTTAATCCACGCAGCCTTGCGACCACGCCAACCCGGGGTGGCGCGCGCATGCAAGTACACGGCGTAGAGCATCCACGTCATCAGAGACACGGTCTCCTTAGGATCCCAACCCCAGAAACGACCCCACGCGGCATCCGCCCAGATCGCGCCGAACACCACACCCAAACCGAACACGGGAAGCGCCCACACTGCAGTGCGGTACGCCAGCGAATCCAGCTTCTGCGCATCCGGCAATGGCGAAGCAATCACACCGAAAAAGCCCTTCTCTTGGCCCTTCGGCTGCCACGTACGCAGCAGGTACATCAGGGAGGAAATGCCGGACAACATGCCAATGCCCGCACCGATGGACACGGTGGAGACGTGGATCGGGAACCAACCGGACTGCAAGGATGGAACCACCGGTGCAGTATCCGCATACAGATTCGTGCCTGCGTAGAACAGCAGCGCCACCACGGGGGTCAGCAGCCACGGCCACATCACGCGCACGGACTTGCGCTGCACCACGGCAGCGGAAATCACCATGGCAAACAATGTCACCACAGTGACGTACTCAAACAGGTTGCCCCACGGGAAACGGCCCGCAGCCAAACCGCGCAGCACCACCTGCGCCGCGTGCACAGCGATGGCCAACCAGACCAGTGCTTGCGCCACCCCACCGAACTTATCCGCCCGGCGCACGCGAGCCACGATGTAATCCGCCTGCAGGTTCTTCGGCAAATCCGAATCGTCGCGCGTAGCCGGATCAATGTGGTTGGTCGAATCGGAATCATCCCCGGCGCCGGAACCCGCCCCCACGGAGACCTTGCTGCGCGTGGACGCGCCCACTCCAGCGGAGTTCAGCGCGCGGGCACGTCCCCGGCGGCTTTCCGCCGCCAAGTGCACCATGGCGTAGTGGACCAGCGAGACCGCAAGAGCCAGCAGGTAGACGATCACCGCGGCACGGAACGCATTGTCCGAAAGAGCCGCGAGGTCTTGGTCGATGATGTTGTTTCCCATGATCCTTACATTCTCACCGGCCAGGCTCCACGCATCCGCGCAGGCAGCCAACCGGTTGTCTTTGTGTCTCTCATAAAATTAGCCCTGAAGTGTGCAGCGAACAAGCCCCTACCCAGCTGGGCTCAATCTGCCCGGCCTGCTAATCCTGCTCGCCGCGGGCCCGGCTGATCGCCTCATCTAGGCCATCGTCGTAGGAATCATCCCAATCCATTGCATCGGTATCGAATTCCTCGTCCAGCTCTTCGTCATCCAGACCCAGAATCTTCTCCGCCTTGCGGTTGAACTCAGTGCCCCAGCCGGCGGAATCCGTGCGAGACAGTCCCGCGATCTCCACGCGGGTGTTGCCCTCGTCTGTCGGAGTCAGGCGCACCCAGAAGCGGCGGCGTTTGATCCGCAGCGAGCCCACCAAGCTCACCAACATCAACAGCGCAAAGCCCAGCACCCACAGCACCGTCGGATCGCGGGAGACCTGCAGGTTCACAAACTCCTGGGCGCCATCGAAGCGGATCTTTGTACCATCGTCCAGTTCCACGTCCTCGCCCTCACGCAGGTTCACGCGATCCAGCTTCTGCATGGAACCGTTGTGCAGCTGCGCCGAATCCAGCGAGAAGATGTTCTGGCTGCGCCCGGCATCCAACCCGGTATCGCCACGATAAACGTCAATCGCCACCGCAGGGTCATTCATCGCCGGAAAGCTAGAGCTCAGCAGTGCGCCATTATCGCCGGTGAACTCCGCAGTCGGGGCGAACAGACCCTGAATAGAGATTTGGTTTTGGCGTCGATCCAAAAGATCGGGGTACATGTCCGCCGGAGGATCCCAGCGCATCGCACCCGAAGACAAGAAATAGGTCAAGTCATCCGGGCGGAACTGGGTGGTCTCGGTGACCTTCTCCCCGTTCGGCCACGTGATGGTGAACGTCGGCGCGTAACCGTGACCCTGGAGGTAGACGCGATCGCCCAAAATGCGCAGCGGATGGTTCACCCGCAGTTCGTCGTGCTCCCACTGATCGGTAGGCAGCATCGCCGTCTCGGCATCGGCGTAATCGATGTTGGACTCAAAGTGCACGGCCTGGCCGTTGTCCAAGTACTCCGCGTTGAAGTCCTTGATGTTCACGCAGAACGGGGTCAGGCCGGTACCGTCGAACATCGGACCGTAGCGGAAGGAATCAAAGTTGGACACGGCCGAGTTGCAGAACTGAGAGTTCTGGCTGCCCGCCACCACGATGACCTGGCCTTCGTAGTACAGCAGACGTCCCGCGGCCACCGTAACCAAAATGCCCACCAACGCTAGGTGGAATACCAGGTTGGCGAACTCACGCAAGTAGCCCTTCTCTGCGGACAGCGACCACGCACCGGCACGGTCATCCTTGGCTTCTGTCTCATGGAAGGTCCAGCTCTTGAACTCCGTGCGCAGCGAGTCCTTGACCTTGTCCTCTGGCTGCGCCACCTCGCCCACCACGTGGTTTGGCAAACGGCTCAGTACCTTCGGCGCCCGTGGTGGCGCCGTGCGCAGTGCCTTGTAGTGATCCCACGAGCGCGGAAGGATACAGCCGATCAAAGACACGAACAGCAGCACGTAAATGGCCGCGAACCAGGTGGAGCTGAAGACATCAAACAGCTGCAGCTTGTCGAAAATCTCCGCGGTCTTGCCGTTGGCGGAAATGTACTCCGCCACCTTATCCTTGTTCAGGGAGCGCTGCGGCAACAGTGCACCAGGCACTGCGGCCAGCGCCAACAGCACCATGAGCACCAAAGCGGTCCTCATCTTGGTAAGCCATTGCCAGCCGGCCTTCGGCAAGCGCAGGATCTTTTTCATCATGTTGTTGTCCTTTTCCGACGCCGCTTAGACCGGCAATGTCGTGTCAGAAATGAAAGCGACGCGAATCCATTCCACGATCGTCGCCCACTGTCCTGTGAGAAGCAAAATTCCCACGATGATGAGCAGCGCTCCGCCGATCCTTTGGATAATCCGCGAGTGGCGGCGCAGCCAGTCCACGCCGCGCAGTGCCCGGGAGGAGCCGAACGCTACGAGGATGAAGGGAATGCCCAGTCCGAGGCAGTACGCGATGATCAGCGCCACCCCGCGGGCGGCGGTGGCCCCTTCCGTGCCAGCGGAGACAGAGATGATCGAGGCCAGAGTGGGGCCAAGACACGGGGTCCAACCCAGCGCGAAGACGCCTCCCAGCAGCGGCGCACCGGCTAGAGTGGTCCACCGCTTGGGCGCCATGCGGGTGTCCCGCTGCAGTGGGCGGATAAAGCCCATGAAGATCACGCCCATGGCGATGGTCACCACGCCACCGGCGCGCATCAACATTTCCTGGTTGATCATCAGCGTGCTGATCACTCCGAAGACGGTGACCGTGGCCAGCACAAACACCACGGTAAAGCCCAAGACGAACAGCAGCGCCGCGCTGGCGACTTGTGCTCGTTTGTCCTTGACCTTGGTTCCTTCAGCGGTGTAATCCGTGTCCGCGCCCACCACGCCAGCCAAGTAGGAGACATAGCCCGGCACCAGCGGGATCACGCAAGGAGAGGCGAAAGAAACCAATCCTGCGGCAGCGGCCGCCAGCAACGCCAGGAGAATGGGGCCAGCGGAGACGGTTTCTGCAAAGGTTTGGCCGATGTCCTGGGCCATCACAAAGGAATCCACGTAGCTATCCACCGTGATCTACGCATCCTCATTCAGGATGGGTTCCACCACGTCCCACAACTGATCCTCGGTGACTTCCTGCAGGAAGATGTGCGCCGGGCGATGCTGCTTATCCAGCACGATGGTGGTGGGAATCACCGAGGTAGGCACGCCACCCAAGGCGAGTGCAGACTTGAACGGCGGGTCGTACAGGGAGGGGTAGGTGATTCCGTTGTCTTTGACGAAGTTCTGCGCCTTCGCACGGGAAAAGTCCTTCACGTTGATGCCCAGCAGAGTGCCCTCGCCGGTCTGCTGCATGCGCTCGTGCACGCGCTGGAGATCATCGGACTCGCTGCGGCACGGACCGCACCACTGCCCCCACGAGTTCAACACCACCACTTGACCGTCGAATTCATCGAGGGACATCTCCTCATCCGTGATGAGGTTCACGCCGTTGATGTTGCCAATCTTTTCGCGATCCTCTGGGGGATAGGAAATGGACGTCTGGCCACCTGGAGAGACGAATTCAAATGTACCGCCGATGGCCACGGCGTTGCCTCCGGCGGTGTTTTCCTCACCACAAGCCACGAGGGTTCCGGCCGTGGCCACGAGGATCAGCACCGCGATGAACTTCTTGATCTCAAACATGCATACTTCCTGGTGGATGCCCCTGTTTCCAGGGGGTGCATCAAACGTTTTATCAGGCGCCTAGATCTGCTGCGCGGGCTCGCTGTAGTACAGGTCTGTCAGGTCAGCGCCGTCGAAGACCAAGGAGGTCACCGAGGCAAGCTCACACTGGCGGGCCGCTGGGTTATGAGCCAAGGACAGGCCTTGAACATCACGCTGGATCATCACGATGGGCAGTTGGTGAGAGATCAGTACGGCCTCATGTCCGCGCGCCTTGTCGCGAGCATGGTCGATGACATCCCACATGCGCTCGCAGATATCGGTGTAGTGCTCACCCCAGCTGGGCAGGGATGGATCCTTCAGCAGCGGCCAATACTTGGGGTTCCACAACGCACTGCGGGCTCCCTTGATGTGCAGGCCTTCCAACATGTTGCCGGCCTCGATGAGACGCTCATCCGTGGTGATGTCCAAGCCGAGCTTCTCAGCAAACGGCTGGGCGGTCTCCTGCGCGCGCTGTATCGGCGAGACTCCTAGGAAGGTCACATCGTGATCGGCCAGGTCCGTGGCCGTTGCGTGTGCCATGTTCCGTCCGCGCTCGGAGAGCTGGTAGCCCTCCAGACGGCCGTAGAGGATCTTCGCTGGATTATGGACCTCGCCGTGTCGAACGAGGTGAACAATCGTGGTCATGAGTATCGACCCTACCCCCTCGCTAAGCCTAGAACCTAAGTAGCACTCGCCTGTGCAGCGGCCTTCGCGGCGTGTGCGGCTGCGTTCTCAATAGCTGCGAAATCCTCGTCCGTCAGGGCGGTGGAGACGAACCAAGTCTCAAACACACTTGGGGGAACAAAGACTCCGTGATCCAGCATGGCGTGGAAGAACGCCGGGAAGCGGAAAGTATCCGCTGCCTGCATATCAGCAAAGTTCTTGCCTTCTTCTTGGCCGAAACGGAAGGAGAACATGTTGCCTGCGCGCTGTACGTGGTGGGCCACGGATTCCTTGCTCAGCGCATCCGAAACCAGCGTGGCCACGGTGTCTGCGTTCTTATCCAGCGTGCGGTAGGTCTCTTCCGTGGCCAGCTGCAAAGAGGTCAAACCAGACGCCACCGCCACCGGGTTTCCGGACAACGTTCCAGCTTGGTAGACGGAGCCCACGGGCGCCAAGTGGTCCATGATGTCTGCGCGGCCACCGAAGGCTGCGGCCGGCAAGCCGCCAGAGACGACCTTGCCGAAGGTGGTCAGATCTCCCGCCACCTGGTCCTTTCCGAACCAACCTTGGCGGCTGACGCGGAATCCGGTCATTACTTCATCCACGATGAGCAGTGCGCCGTCGGCGTGGGCGATTTCCTTGAGCTGTGCATTGAACGAGTTTCCGTCCGCGTCCACGGAGGAGACGGTGCCCATGTTTCCGGGAGTGCCCTCCACGATGACGGCGGCGATCTCACCGGGGTGCTCGGCGAAGGCGTTCTTCACGGCATCAATGTCCCAGTAGGGGGCCACGATGGTATCTGCGGCAGCTCCCTTGGTGATGCCCGGGGAGTCTGGGAGTCCGAAAGTAGCCACGCCAGAACCAGCCGCTACCAGTAGTGAATCGACATGTCCGTGGTAGCAGCCTTCGAACTTCAGGATCTTGTCGCGCCCAGTAAAGCCGCGGGCTAGACGAGTCGCGGACATGGTGGCTTCAGTGCCGGAGTTAACCAGACGCACCTTCTCCACGGACGTGCGGTCCACGATCTCCTGTGCGAGGTCAACCTCGGCAGAGGTTGCAGCGCCGAAGCTCAGACCCTTGGCCGCTGCCTGTTGCACGGCCTCCACGATCTGCGGGTGTGCGTGGCCGTGGATCATCGGACCCCAGGAGCAGAACAGGTCGACGTAAGAGTTTCCATCCTCGTCGTGGAGGCAAGAGCCCTCGGCGCTGGTAATAAACGGCGCGGTTCCACCGACGGAGCCGAATGCGCGAACAGGCGAATTCACGCCGCCGGGGATCAGCGCCTGCGCACGCTGCATCGAATTTGCGCTGGTGCTGTGGTCAAAGTTCGAACCGGTTGAGTCAGACACGAAGAGTCCTACTCCTTAGGAAAGTTGGGGGCCGTTTGTTCCCCAGTGTAGTTTCCCTTTGATTTCGGTTCGCGAGGGTAGCTCCCTTAGTCCGACGCCTTGACGCTGGCTGCCTCAGCCGCGGCCCGAGTAGCAGGCTGATTCAGATGCGGATCGTGTGCATCTCCACGGGCGTGAGTGCGTGCCTGGGCGCGCAACTCTTGGCGCTTCTTCAGCTGGCGCAGTGCCCGCATGCGCTGCAGCTGACCCTGCCAGGAGTGTGTGTGGCTCAGGAGGGAATCATCGAAATTCCTCCGCACCACACGAGAACAGCGCCACTCGACCAATGCGGAGCTGGCCAGCATCGCCACTGGGGCCAGCAACGGATTGAGGAAGCCGAACATGCCCAGAGCGATGGCAAGAACGTTGTAGCCCCACGTCAACCAGATGTTCCAGTCCACGGTGTTACGCACGTGGCGGGTCAAGTTGATGACTTCGGGCAGAGCCTTGACGTCGTCGCGCATAACCACCACGTCTGCGGTGCTCACGGAAACGGAATTTAGATTGGAGTGGCCGGCCATGAGGATGCCCACATCAGCGGCTCGCAGAGCGAGGGTGCTGTCTCGATCGCCGACCATTGCCACGTGATTACCTCGGGCGTGCAAGCTGCGGACGGTGGCTTCCTTGCGGTTCGGGGCGATGCCCGCCAACACTGTGGAAATGCCCAGGGAGTTCGCGATGCGACGTGCCACACGGTACATGTCGCGGGAGAGCATGAACGTTTCAATGTCCATCTCTTCCAAGCGGTCGATGGCATCCGGCGCATCGTCCCGGAAGGAATCACCGATAAGGATCACTCCGCGATCCTTGCCCTTCCATCGCACGAACACTGGGGTACCACCGGAGATGGCGGCCGATGCCAGGCGATGGTCCTTGATCTCTCCCATGTCTCTTGGACGCCACAGCGAAGCCTGCACATGGCGCATCTCCCCTGCTACTGGGATGTCCACAACGCTCTGGAAAGAACCGTCTTCGCTCACGCTGACCTCGCCCACTTCAAGCCAGTGTGGGATCTCGTCACCACCTGCATTGGCATCGCGGGCCTCACGGTCTGCGCGGACAATCGCGCGCGAAACGGCGTGCTCGGATTCCATGGTCAGCGCCGCAGCCACCCGCAAAATTAGATCTGGGTTTTCCCCAGCCGCCGGAGTCAGCCCGATGACCTGCATGGGACCAGTGGTCAGCGTACCTACGCGGTTAAACACGATGGAGTTCACCAGAGCCAACTGGTGAATCGTGCCCGTTTCCCGCAACAAAACTCCCTGGGAGGCAGCGCGGGCCAGACCAAGGCGCAGCGCCAGCGGTGCGGACATCGCCAAAGTCACGGGAGCCACCGCCACCATGATGGACAACGAACTAGCCACTGCGGCATCCAACGATCCAAAGATGGCCAGCCAACCCAGGAAGTTAACGATGGCGATAGCCATCGCCCACGGCACCAGCAAACTCGCGGAGCGGTTCGCCAGCTGCGTGAAGCGATTCTCATCCCGAATAGCGTTGCGCAGCCAGCGCTCCATCGCCGCCAAGCGGGTCTTGGAACCGGTCTGCTGTACACGCAGTTTCAGGGTGGCCCCCGCATTCCGCGCACCCGCGTAAACCTGATCACCCACAGAGACTTCGGTGCGGCGATGCGCGCCGCCCACAGGCCCCATATCCACCATCGACTTGCCCGAGACGACCTCGCAGTCGCTGGGCACCCAACCACCAGTGGGAATGATGATGTCCTCACCGCGCCGCAGCTCCGTAGGAGCCACCATGGACTTGGTGACCTCACCCTTCTTAGATTTGCGCACCACCAACACGTCCGCCTCAAAGGCATTAGTGGGTACGTGGAGAATGGCCTTGGAGCGCAGTTGGTTGCGTCGGGAAAGAAGGCGACCAAACAACAAGAACACCGTGACACCACAGGCCACGTCCAAGAACATTGAATCGCTCACGTCATCGGCGGCCCACTCTCGGGTCATAAAGACCAGGTGAGAATGCCAACCCATGTCCCCAGCCTCGGTAAAAATCAGCGCGTACAGCGAGTAGAGATACGCCAGCACAATCGCCGTGGAACTCGCGCCATCCAGCGCGGAAAGCCCACGGCGCAAACCGCCGAGCATTGCGCGGTGAAAAGGCCACGCGCACCACGTCACCACCGGGGTAGCAAGAGCCAGAGACACCCACTGCCAGCCATCGAACTGCCACTCCAGCACCACATCCAAGGCCACCACCGGCAGGCCAAACAACACGGCAACAAGCAAACGAAGATTGGTGATCAAGTCACGCGCCGTGTGCAAAACCTCAGTGCTATCAAAAGGATTGCGCACCCGGTGCCCCACCATTGAAGGCTCCGCACCACGCGTGCGCGTACTCGCCAACAGACGGGACGGGTCCTTGGCGTGCGAGTGCTTGCGCATCCGGCGCCGGCTCTCCTGCAGGTCCAAGCGCTCCGAACGGCGGCGCAGCGTGGAGGCTGTCATCCAGCCCTCCACGCCCATCGCACGCATATGCTCCAGCAGCTCAGAAGGGTGCACGTACTCCTCAGCGGAAACCCACGCCATCTTGGAGGCGTACACCACCACCGCTTCCACGCCAGGCATTGCGTTGAGATCCACCTCCAGCGAGGTGGCATCTACTGCAGATTCCAGGCCTTCCAGGCGAAACGCGAAGCTGGACAAGCCCGTGCTCCTACGGAACGTCTCGCGCTCCTCGGAAGCCATATCCGCGGCCTTGTCCATGTCAAAGCCCGCAACCTTGGCCGCGGTTCTCGCCTCATGAATAGCGCGCTCAACGGATTCAACGGTGCCTTCCCGGCTGCGAGAATCCGCGGCTGGGGTTCCATCGAACGCGGTCTTGGGAATCCCCCGCACACCTGCGTGCCCTGCACCGTACTCAGCCACTGGCTACTTGCCTTTCTTCACTGCTATTCATGGATCGCCTCAGCGAAACTATCCGCTGCACTTTACATGAAGGTGCCTCTTATTCTAAGGGCCGTATCGCCACAGCAATCTATGTTGCGGGGATTAGTCCCGCACGCTGTCTCCGGGGAGAGTGCCGTCCCCTTCCACGGGTGCTTCGAGGCGGTGTCCTGCGTCGAAGAAAGGATCCGCGGCCGGACGAAACGCCATCAGGCACGCGATCGCCAATGCGAGGGCAAGGACGGCCTGCCCGGGGCCGGTGAATCCGAAGACCCACCCCAGCAGCATGAAGATGATGGCCAGGCAAGAAACCCACAGCAAGATGCGACGGCGCCCGCGATAGCCCAGCCGCAGGCTAAAGCTCAGCCAGGTGACCAGCAATCCCAGCACCGCGTTGATGCCGCCCAAGATCTGCACATTACTGCGCACAAATTCCATACGCTCGGCTTCCTCAGCGTTAGTCGGCTCCCGGCTCCACTCCACGGTCAAGTTCAGGTACCCGCTGAGGACCATGAGCACGCCCACCACCACGAACAGCAAGGAGGCGATCAGCACGATGCGTGGAATGGGATCTCCCGGCTGCCAACCGGTGGTTCTGCGGTTGCGGTCATCAGCGCTAGGGGCCATCGACGGAAACATGGAAGGCATGGGTGCGGTTCTCCAAGTTTAGCGGCGATCGCGGGGGCGAGAGCCGCTGTGATTGTGCGGATGGTTGTTGTCTTCGCGTTCCTTGGCTTCCTTGCGGGCCTTTTTGGCATCGCGTTCTTCTTTTCGACGCCGCTCTACAGCTTCCGCATATTTTTCCACTTCTGCGGAATCAGGAATGCCGAGCCATTCACTGTTGTCCGGGCGGGACATGAACCACACGCCCAGCATCGCGGCCACGCCGGACAGGATGGCGAGGATGCCCAGCAGCAGAACGAACGCAACGGGCATCGTGTTTGGCGAGCTACCGAACAGCAACAGCACCGCCTGCAGGGCCAAGTACACGGATCCAACGTTGAGGAACAAGCGGGAGTACGGACCTCCACGCCCGGCGCGGTATGTCAGCCACGCGCACAGTGCTGCGGCGGCGAGCATCCATATCAGCATGGATACGTTCATGGCCATGACGTGATCGGTGACGTCTCCCTCGCCCAGCACGCTGTTCATGCTGCCGAGGCCGTCTCCTTGTTCCTGCAGCTGAGTCTTCAGCGCTCGTGGATCCACGATGTTGGCCAAGAACTGCACCAGCGCGTAGACCACCTGCATTCCGGCGACGCTCCACCACATCATCACGCCCAGGCGCACATCTTCCGGCGCACCCTTGAGGTTTTTGGCGAGCCCGTCTTTCCGCCCAACCTTCGGCGGCTTCAGCTCTTCTTTGTCCATTTTGCTGCTCATACGAGTGTCTAGCCTACTTGTAGTGCGGACAAGTTGCCCCTTCGAATGCCCGGATTCTCTCTGCACGGATTAACCTTTCTGCAGTGACCAGCTTTTCTCCGATGCCACCTGTGCCGCAGCGCCCGCGGGCCACGTTTGCGGTGTGGACCAGAAACCACCCCGTATGGACCGTGGCCGCTTCTGCAGCGCTGGGGATTTTTATCGTGGCGAGCTGCATGTTTGTCGGCGGTTTCTTTGGTTCTCAAGCGGTGTCTCCTCGCGTGGGTCAGCCCGCCTCCTCGGCGGCGGAGGTTATCGCCGTACTCAACGCTCGGGGTTTGTACGACGCACCTTTCCCCTACCAGGACGACAACCGCGGCACATATACCTACCTGCTCCATTCGCTTGACCCAGACTTCCAGGCGCAAGAAAACGATGCGGTGCAGCGCTTCACTCATTTTCCGGTGCGCCCCGTGCCTACCCAGATGATGTGTGGGGTGATTTTTCCGTCCCGACGCCAGGCATGTCCATAGACATCGATGCCGAATCGGTCTGCACCCTTTCCTTCCTGGGGCATTACATTGGCTCCTCCCAGCCTGCCGCTTTATCCGCTGGTCATTGCATGGAGGCCGACGATGACGGCTTCGTGGAGTGGTCCACCGATGCGTCTGGCTATCCCGTGCGCCCCCTCGGTCAGCGGGATTCCATGCAGCCGCTGGGCAGCTGGGATGTGGAAATCGGCGAAGATAGTCGGCGCTACGGCACTGAGCACGTCCCGGAGCCCGCGCCGATCGCAGAAGGCCGAGAAACGGACTATTCCGCGCTGTCTCTAGAGGATGGCATAGGAACGGACGCGCGCATTGGTGGGCGCTATGACGTCACCACCTTGGCGGGGCCAGCGGATCTGCACGCGGGAATGATGGTGTGCAAGATGGGATTCCGCACCAAGGAAACCTGTGGACCGATCATTTCCTGGAACGGGTCGATGGTGCGGACAAACTTGTTCAGCCTCACCGGAGATTCTGGTTCGCCGCTGTACATCAAGCTGGGCGGAAACCGGGTGGCTGCTTTGGGAATTCTGTCTGGTTCTCCGATCAGCGACGATGGCGGAACCAATGACTACGTCACGGATTTTGCGCTGCTAGAGCCGGTGTTCAGCGCCACCGGCATGCGGTTGGGGCTGCAGTAGCTGGGAACGTGCCCAGCCCGCTGATTGTCCGAACCGCTAGCCTTTGCGCAGCATCTGCGCTGCCTTGGTAGCCCAGTAGGTCAGCACGATGTCCGCACCAGCGCGGCGGATACCCGTGATGGATTCCATGATCGCCGCATCCAAGTCGATCCATCCCCTTTCCGCAACCGCGCTGATCATCGCGTACTCGCCGCTGATCTGATAGGCAGCCACAGGCACTGGAGACATGTCCGCCACTTCCCGCAGTACATCCAGGTAAGGCATCGCGGGCTTGACCATGACCATGTCCGCGCCTTCGTCAATATCCAGTTGGGTCTCCAACAAGGACTCTCGAACGTTGCGGGCATCCTGTTGGTACTGCTTGCGGTCGCCTTCCAAAGAGGATCCCACTGCCTCGCGGAATGGGCCGTAGAAGCTGGACGCGTACTTAGCGGAGTAGGCCATGATGGACACGTTTTCATGTCCGGCCTCGTCTAGGGCTTCGCGGATGCGGCGAACCTGGCCGTCCATCATGCCGGAAGGGCTGACGATGTGGGCACCAGCGTTGGCCTGGGCCACGGCCAAATCGGCGTAGGCATCGAGTGTGGCGTCGTTATCAATAATCGTCTCACCGAAAGAATCGGTACCCAACACACCACAGTGACCATGGTCGGTGAACTCGTCCAAGCAGGTGTCCGCCATCACCAGGATGTCGTTACCAAACTGCTTGCGGACGGACCTCAGAGCGCGGTTGAGCACGCCATCTTCAGCGATTCCGGCGCTGCCGCTGGGATCCTTGTCCTCTTCCTTCGGCACGCCGAACAGATCCACCGCGCCTACTCCCGCTTCCAGGGCTTCCTCGATTGCGTGCAGCAGGGACTTCTCGGTGTGCTGCACCACGCCCGGCAAGCTGGAGATGGGCTTGGGGCCATCGGATTCTGCGCGATCTGCCACGAACATGGGCAGCACAAAACGGTTGGGGTTGAGGTCCGTCTCCGCGGTGAAATTGCGCATCACGGGGTTGGTGCGCAGCCGGCGGGGACGGCGGAACGGAGTGAAAGCATCGGAGCTAGTCATAATGCTTTCCATGCTAGTCCCGCCGACGGTCTGAAGAATCAGACAGGGGTGGCAGCGCCGGAGGCCGCATTTTCCGTCACGGTTGCGGGGTTGCTCACGCCGTTTTTCCGACGACGCCGCCTCTTCCGCGGCGGTGGCAACTGTCCCGCAGCGCGCAGCTCCGCTACGTGTTCAGCCAGCGCATCTACGAGGTCTTCCACACCCGCGTGCTCCGGCATGACATCCACGCGCAGGCCGTGTTCCTTGGCGGTCTGAGCTGCCATCGGGCCAATGCAGGCGATGATGGTTCGCGTGTGCGGCTTGCCCGCGATGCCCACGAGGTTCTTCACGGTGGACGAGGAGGTGAAGCACACCGCATCGAATCCGCCGGTCTTGATCATGTCGCGGATCTCCGGGCTCGGTGGCGCGGCGCGGACGGTGCGGTAAGCCACCACGTCGTCAACTTCCCATCCCAGCTCGATGAGGCCTTCCACCAGCACTTCCGTCGCGATGTCCGCGCGTGGCAGAAGCACGCGATCCACGGGATCCAGGTCCTCATCATGGGCGGGGAATACATCGACCAAGCCGGAGGCGTTGCGCGCGTTGGCGCTCGGCAGCAACTCCGGGGTGATTCCCAGGTCGCGGACGGCCTGGGCGGTCTTTGGACCCACTGCCGCCACGCGCACGCCGGCGAGGGCGCGGGCATCCAGCCCAAACTCGGCGAGCTTGTCCCACGTTGCCTTCACCGCGTTGACGCTGGTGAACACGATCCAGTGGTAGCGACCATCCACCAGACCCTTAATGGCGCGTTCCATCTGGGCTGGACTGCGCGGCGGCTCCACGGCGATGGTGGGAACCTCCACGGGGATGGCACCATGGCCAGCCAGGCGCGCGCTCATGGGACCAGCCTGGTTCTTGGCGCGAGGCACCAGCACGGTCCAACCGTAGAGCGCGCGGTTTTCCCACCAGGAGTACTTGGAGCGCTGCGCGGGATCCGCCTGCGAACCGATGGTGACCAGCAGTTCATCTGGCAGATCGCCATCCTTTGCCGCGGGGCCGGAGGCAGCGGCGATGGACTTGAGGGTATCCAGGGTCACGTCATAGCTACGCTGACGACGAGTGGTGGCATGCACCGTGACCGTGGCCGGGGTGGAGCCAGGGATATCGCGATGCTTGAGTTCGTTGGCCACTCCCGCCAGGTTGCTGGGAGCTGCGGTGAGGATCAGGGGCAGTCCAGCGCTGGCCAGCTGGTCCCAGTCCGCTCCTTCGCGGACGTCGGCGACAGTCACGTCTGGTCCCACACCAATGCCGGTAAACGCTGGAGCAGCAGCTGCCCCAGTCATTCCGGGGATGACCTGGAATTCCACGTTGGCAGGTGCGGCGAGCGCAGCAACCTCCTGCAGCTCGGCCATAACAGCCTCATTGCTCAGGGGGTTACCTGCTACCAAACGAATCACGTCATCGCCGTGGAGCGCGCGATCGATCATCTCTTGCGCTGTCGTGCGATGCTGATCGTCTTCGGTATCCGGTTCTGCGAGCACGATCTCCGCAGCGCTAGGTGGTTCCGGCTTGGGTGGCTTGCGGCGGGCGCCAGCTTCCTTGGCTGCCTTGACCTTGCTTTCCCACTCCGCTTCGGCGGCCTCTACCTTGTGGATTGGCACCTCGACCTGCTGCGCGATGAGCCGACGTATGCCCACAGTCACTGCGGGATCGACCCACGCGTATGCGGTGTTTTCCAGCACGTCGCGAGCGCGGACGGTCAGGAGATCCGGGTTACCCGGTCCAGCTCCTACAAAGAGGATCCGACCGGTGGCCATCGTGGCGTTTCCGGAATCATTCATGTGTTGGCTTTCCATGTGCGTTGTTCCTCGTACAGCCCCACCGTTGTTCCCGGCCGTAACCGGGGCGATGAGCCCTAGAGCGGCACCGTGCTAAGGCGCTACTCCTAATGAGGGGGGAGAAGAGTGTGAACTATGAAAGTGTGCGGATGCGAGCAGAAGTCAGCGGAAGGTGATTGATCCGCATGCCTTCGCCGCATCCAGGGCGATCAGCTGCTGACGTACGCGGTACGTGGTCAGCGGCTGGCCGCCATGAGTCTGTCTGCACCTGCAGCAAGTAACTCCTGGCCTACGTGTTTACCCACGTCGCGGGCCGCTTCTGCGGACTGTTTCCAGGTGGGATCCAGTAATGTCCGCGTTTCGCCCAGCGGGATAGTGGTTTCCGCCTGACGCACTATTGTCTCGGTTCCATCCATGGCATAGGCACCGCCGTGGACAACCAGGTGCGCGGAGTGTCCGTCTTCGCTGACCTCGATGGTGGAATACGCCGCGACGGGAGCGGAACATCCCGCTTCCAAAGTGGAAAGCACTGCCCGCTCCGCGATCGCCTGGGCGTGGCTTAAAGAATCATCCAGTGGAGCAACGGCCGCGAAGGCAGCGTCATCATCGGCACGCACCTCGATGCTCAGCGCGCCTTGGGCGGGAGCTGGCATCACCAGGAAAGGATCGATGGATTCTGCTGCATTATCCAGCATTCCCACGCGTTCCAGGCCTGCGCGCGCCAGCACCACGGCATCCAGGTCCTCACCAACGCGACCCATGCGCGTGGTGATGTTTCCGCGCAGCGGCATCAGCTGCAGATCTGGGCGCGCAGCCAAAATCTGCGAGACTCGGCGCGGTGCGCCGGTTCCCACGGTCGCGCCGTGCGGCAGTTCCATCAACGGCTTTTTATCCACGCTGATAAGAACTTCGCGTGGATCGACGCGGGGTGGGACCACCGTCCGGAAGCGGGGATCGGGTGCGGTGGGCAGATCCTTGAAGGAGTGCACGGCGATATCGCACTCCTTCTCACTGAGCGCCTTGCGGAGGGTTTCAGTGAACACGCCAATGCCGATCTTGGCAACGGGTGTCTGCGCAGCTTGGGAGGCATCCCCGGGGGTATGCACGATGTGCAGTTCTGCCTGTGCCCCATGCTCGGCAATGCCCTCGCGGACGTGTCCGGACTGGGTGGTGGCCAGCAGAGAGCCACGGGTACCGATGAGGAACGTTCGTTGTTCGGTCATGAGTTCTCCCCCTGGTTGTCTTGAGCCTGATTGATTTGCACCGTATTAACTTGCGCGTTGTTGTTAAGCACGCGGATGGCGCTGCCTAAGTTGCCCGCTCGCGCGACGGAAGCCGTGGCACTGTTGGGCTCGGTCACGGATTGCACCGCGCCTGTCGGCAGTTGGAAAAGAGCAGCCAGGGCGTCCGGGTAACTGACGTGCGCACCGCCAGCGGACAGGCGCTTGGCCTGCACGGTGGGCGTGTGCAACAGCTTGTCTACGAACCTCCGCATGCTGCGTTCCACCAGCTGCCGGTCCTCCGCGGACATCTCCGGCGTACTGCGCTCGAGCACGAGCAGTTCGTCCGCCATCAGGTCCACAGCCTTCTTGCGCAGCGCCTTAACGGTCGGGATCACGGCTTGGGCGCGCTGCTGCTCGAGGAAGGATTCGAGCTCTTCCTTGACGATCGAACGAGCGGGATCTTCATCTTCCACGCTCTCGCCCGCCATGGTGGTGAGCTCTTCGATGTTGAGCAGGTGCACCTGGGGCAGTTCCGCGGCGGCTTGTTCGATGTCACGAGGCATGGACAGATCCACGAGCGCCAGTGGCTTGTCCTGAGCACCCTGCTGCTCGCGCGCTGCGGCGACGTGCTCCGCCAAAACCACGTGTCCGGCAGCTCCCGTTGCCGACACAACTATGTCCACCTCTCCCAGCACGGGTGGCATGTCCGTCAGTGGAACGGCGGTGGCGCTGACTCCCGCCTGCCGTGCGTGTGAAGCCAAGTTTTCCGCTCGGCTGAGCGTGCGGTTGGCGACCGACACGTGGTCGATTCCCAACCGGCCGAGGTAGGTCGAGGCCAGCGATGCCATAGCGCCAGCGCCGATGACCAGCGCGCGGTGGTTGTTCATCGGGGCCTGGTCATTTTTGTCGACGCCAAGGCGGTCCAGCGCCTTGTCCACCGAGAACGAGACCATGGACGCACCAGCTGTGTCGATGTTGGTCTCGGAGTGCACACGCTTGCCCGTGTGCAGAGCGCGCTGTGTGAGGTCATGCAGGGTGCGGCCGACTGTGCCGATCTCATTGGCTTGCTGATATGCCTCGCGCAGCTGCCCGATGATCTGCTGTTCGCCTACCACCATCGAGTCCAGACCGGAGGCCACATTGAGCATGTGCTCTGCGGCGGAATCCGCGTAGTGAACGTACAAGTGCGGTTCCAGCTCTTCCATGGGAAGCCCAGAGAAGTCGGCGATGGTATCCACAACGTGGTCTAGGCCAGAGTGGAAAGCATTGGCCACCGTGTAGAACTCCATGCGGTTACAGGTGGAGAGCACCAGAGATTCGGAGATCGCATCTGTCTCCAGCATTGCCAGCTGAAGCTTTGGCAGTTCCGTGTCCGCTAAGGAGACCTTCTCCAGAACTGGGACGGGTGCGGAGCGAAAAGACAGTCCCACCAGCAACACCGCTGCGGTGCCAGTAGCTGCGCTAACGTCCATACCTAAACCAGGCCTCCTGCATGCGTGTCACCCCGGGTAGGCCGCGTGTATTTAAATTCGCGCGTGGCTGCCTTTTTCTGCAAGGAAGCCCTCGGGTATTTACGGACTCCTACGCTATCCCTTAACCCACCCCAATGACAAAACGATGGGGCTGGGTGTTATAGAGGGCGATCCAGTTCAGCAGCCAACTCCGCGTTGTCAACTTCCCAACAGGCAAACTCTTCGTCATCCACCAGCACCACAGGAACGCGGTCCCCGAATTCTTGCGCCAGCTCCGCATCGCCATGCGGCCCGTCCAGCTGGATCACTTCAAACCGAGCGCCCGCTGCCTGCACCACGGGCAGAATCTGTTCGTGTACCCGCGCGCAGGAACCACAGGTAGAACGCACCAACAGGCTCACCACATGAGCGGCCTTAGGGGAAGCGGACGCAGAGAATTCACCATCAATCACATCTACAAGGTTAACCCAGCGTGCCCAGTAGATAAGACTTCCAAAGGTTTCCCCCGCCTTAAGCAACCGAGTAGTTTGGTGTACGTGATCAACAAGCCCGGCAATGCAGAGGATGCGCATCCCGAACCGCGGGAGACCGGCGTATCCGCCGCGTTCGATGCACTCGAGGATTCCGCATCCGGCGTGGCCAGCAACTTCCGCAGCACGGTACGCGATTTCCTAGCCCGCCACGTATTCCCCAGCCGCGGCGAAAAAGCTCAGCAGGAAGCCGGCGAGGCCTCCGTGCAACACGCCCTGACCGCTCTATCCGGCCCACAGGCTGAGGCGGAAGATGCGGAGTTGGCGTCGGAAACAAAGAGCACACCCACCACAGCCCGATGGCAGGCACTCAACCCAGATGCGCCCGGAGACACCAACAAGGACGCGATCAACAAGCTGGCACAAGAACTCGACGTTCCTGACGATGCTCTGCGAGACGGCCTGCGCAATCTCCACGGCGCAGCAGAAGCCGCAGGTGGCGCGAACATTCTCAACACCCCAGACCCCACGATTCCGCAGGATGCGGGCGCTGCCGCGTTCTTCGACGTAGACAACACCCTGATCAAGGGCGCCTCGATCCTGCTATTCGCGCGGGGTCTGGTCCGCAGACGCTTCTTCGGGGTGGGCGAAGTGCTCGGGTTTGTTTGGAAGCAGCTCAAGTTCCGCATGTCCGGCGAAAACCAAGGGGACATTGACCAAGGACGCGAACAAGCTTTGGCGCTGGTCAAGGGGCACAAGGTTGCTGATTTGACGGAGATGGCCGAGGAGATTTGGGCTGCCAGCATCTCCGAGCGCATCTTCCCCGGCACCAAAGAACTGGCAGACATGCATCTGGAAGCCGGCCACCAAGTATGGCTCGTGACCGCGGCACCTGTTCAGCTGGCACAGATCATCGCCCGGGAGCTGGGTTTCACCGGCGCTCTAGGAACGGTCGCTGAGGTTCAGGACGGCGTGTTCACCGGCCGCATGGTGGGTGACATGCTGCACGGGCCAGGCAAGAAGCATGCAGTGGTGGCGCTGGCAGCCTACGAAGACCTCGACCTGACCCGATGCACGGCGTACTCGGATTCCATCAACGACGTACCGATGTTGTCCATGGTGGGCACGGCCGTGGCAGTCAACCCAGATACGCGGTTGCGGCGCACAGCGCAGCGCAACGGCTGGGAGATCCGCGACTACCGGCGAAGTAGGAAGATCGCCCGTGTGGGCGGTACAGCAGCGGCGGCGGGGGCTGCTGCAGCTGGCGGGTACTGGATCAGCCGCGGCGGATCCAAGAAGTCATAGAAGATCTCTCTAGAAACGCGAAACTCCGCCAACCGTGGTGCGGTGGCACCTCGGTTGGCGGAGCAGCAGAACTACATCCGCGAGCGCGAAAGAATCCCCACGGATCGTTTCGGCTTACTTGCCCAACTTCCGTCGCTGAACGCGGGTACGGCGGAGCATCTTGCGGTGCTTCTTCTTGGACATACGCTTGCGGCGCTTCTTGATCACAGAGCCCATAGCGGGAACCTCACTTCTAATTGGTCGATCTTGTACAGTTATCAGCCCGCCTAACCGTGACGATCGGCCTATGCTCTGCACGTAATGCGCAGGGTATGGAAGTTCAGTTTCAGCTGATCTTCAAGCCGTTTCGCCGTAGCGGGCGGAAACTGTGCCGGGGCGGCCGACACGAATGGTGCATAGTCTACCGTTTCACCGGCGGCTAAAACAAAAAGCCCCTCATCTCCCATCGCCGTAAAGCCCGGAAGCTTAAGGCGAATAAGAAACGGGGGCTTCGTGGTCCAAGTGGGCTGAGAGCGTATAACACCCGCAGCCAGACCTAGGTCAGATGCTTAACCAGCCTGATTGGTGGATTTGTACACGCTGGAGCCGAGGTAATCCTCCACTGCCTTCTCGTGAACTCGGAAGGAGCGTCCTACCTGTACTGCTGGCAGTTCACCGGAGTGAACCAAGCGATAAACCGTCATCTTCGAGACGCGCATCAGCTCTGCCACCTCAGCAACGGTGAGGTAGATTCCATTCTCATTGCTTGCCATCAATCATCACTTTCTAGGCTTTCTTGCATGATGCAGGCTTCCCCTCCTGCAGGACGTCACACAAGAATTGCTGTGTGCCATCATAACTTGAAGAGTGGGGTAGATGTATAACACGGGGGAGATTGCAACGATTGTTATCCGTTGTTAATTGGTGTGACGGAAAGCATCGATAGGGTCTTAACTATTCTGGCGTGGCAAAAGTTATAAAAATACGCTGGAGTGCCCACCGAGTCACTCGAGTTACCTTCTCCCCCACCTGGCACCCCCGTGCACTTTTGGTACGTGCCGCTTCCGGAAAAAAGACCTCCGGCCATCCCGGAGGTCTTTGCCACACATGCTTGCGCTAAGCCCGCTAATCGCAGCGGGAGTCAATGACTAGTCAGACTTGCCCAGCTCGATGGAGCGGTCCTTACATGCTTGCATAGCTCGGTAGAAAGCCGTGCGGAGGCCTTCCTCGTCCAGGGTGCGGGTAGCAGCCGAGGTGGTGCCTCCCGGGGAGGACACCTTGGTGCGCAGCGTGACGGGATCATCCCCACCGTCTTCGGACTGCCCCTTGGCCATCATCGTGGCCGCGCCCTCAGCAGTGGCCACAGCCAGCTGCTCAGCCAGTACGCGTGGCAGACCTAGGTTCACGCCTGCGTCGATCATGGCCTCGGTGACCATGAAGTAGTACGCAGGGCCAGAGCCGGAGATCGCCGTGACTGCGTCAATGTCCTTCTCCTTAACGATCACCACGGTGCCCGTGGCGGACATCAGGTCCTGCACGGCTTCCACGTGGTTCTTCTCTGCGAAGCGACCACCAGCCAGCGCAGAGGCGCCCTTGCCCACGAGCATGGGGGTGTTCGGCATCACGCGAACCACAGGGGTTCCGGCAGGCAGAACGCTTTCCATAGCCTTGTTGGTCACGCCAGCGGCAAGGGAGACCACCACGGTCTCGTCGCCGTTCGAATCCACCGTGTCCGTAATGTCCTGCAGCGCGATGGGCACGATGTCCGGCTTGACCGCGATAAACACGAAGTCCGAGCCGTCTGCAGCCTCAGCGCTGTCCTCAGTGGTCACCACGCCGTACTGGTCCTTGAGTTGCTCAAGGCGCTCGGTCGTTGGGTCAGCAACGATAATGCTCTTCGGGTCAGCACCGTCTCCCAGAATTCCTGAGAGCAATGCCTCGCCGATGTTTCCTCCACCAATAATTCCAATTCGAGTCATGCCATTCACTGTGCCAGCGTTTTGCCAATCCTGCCACGAGCACTCCCCTTAGCGTGGTGTTGTCATGGCCTAATGGACCGAATCCGTGCGCAAGAAAAACCCTCCGGAGATTACCGGAGGGTGTGTACCGCGTGAGGCGCTAGATTCCTATGACGAACCGCGGTCCGAATGTCAGGATCAGCCCCACCACCAGGGCCAAGATCATGAGCAGCTTGTCATTGTGGCGCAGCAGCGCGTGTACCAAGCCAACCAGCACCAAAGTGACGGCCAAGGCCAGCACCAGCACCACGATGGATGGCAGGTTGGACCACATCAGGCTGAAGCCAAAGAAGATGCCCACGCCCGCGGCAATCGCAACCACTGCCTGTAGCAGCATCGCTGGCCAGGAGATCGTGTCATCTTCGTAGTCGATGACTTCGTCTTCATCCAGGCTGGCTTCCAGAGCCGCAAACTCGTCTGGCTTGCGGTCCTTCTTCTTTGGCAGCGGTTTGCGCTCGCGGGTGGATGGTTGCGCGTCGTTGTTCTTATCGTTGTTTTTGTCCGACGCCACCTCCTTCGCTTCAGCTTTTGTCTTATCTTCAGCAGAAGCAGAGGAAGCGGATGCGGATGCGGTAGAAGCAGCGTCGGTACCAGCAGCGGCAGCACCTCCACCGATCAGAGCGGACTCAGCAGCGCGGGCTTCCTTGCCAGATACCGGGGTGGCAGCCTTTTCTCGCTTACGAGACTCTGTCTGTGCTGGCTTCTGTTCCTTGGCAGTATCGGCCTTGTCGGCTGGCTTTGCGTCTACAGGCTTCCTGTCCGCGGCCTTCTCAGTCGGCTTCTTGCCCGCCACCGGCTGCGCAGCAGCTGGCTGCTTTACTGGAGACTTGTGCTCTTCAGCCTTGGTTTGATCCTTAGCCTTAACCTTGGTTTCAGGCTTGGTGTCAAACGAGGATTGGCGCTTCGTCTCAGAATCCGGGACGGCTGCCATCTGGTTGGTGGTTTCGCCAGGCTTTTCCGCCTTGCGGGTGATCTTCTCACCAGCAGCATCCTTGGCGGCTGTTCTTTTAGCTGTTTCGGTAGAGCCTGCAGCCTTGGCAGACTTGGAGGCCTTGTGCTCGTCAACGTCATCCTGAGTAACGACAGGTATGGAACCGGTCAGCTCCGCAACGGAGACACCACCGGTTTCTAGGTTGCGGCGCCTCCGCCGGGGGCGCTCGGTAGAGCTTTCAGATGAACCGCGCCCGTTCCGGGCTAGCAGCTCAGCGACTGTCAGCTTCTCACTCATCAATCGTTCCCATCAAGATCCAACGCGCTCTGATCCATTTTACTTAGACCTTTACCTTACAGTCAGACATGCGCATTCACGCATCACCACAAGGTTAAAACTCCATTACTCCAGCAAAACCTGATCAGTTTGCCTGAAAATTACCCCTTCTCGTAGTGCCCATGGGCACATATGAAGGGTTTCGATGCCCAATTTACGCATCGTAGCTTCAGCTACCAAAGCGCCCGCGACCACTTGGTGTGAACGATCCGAGCTCACGCCTTCCAATTCCGCGCGATCCGCCGCCGTCATGCGAGAGATAAACGCAATTAATTGGCGCAAACCTGCCTGGGTCAACGTGCGCTTGACCCGAGGTCCTGCAGAACTTGGGGCCGCACCAGTCAAACGCGCCAACATGCGGAACGTTTTGGACGTTCCCACGGCCAAATCCAGTGGACCGGAGTCCAATAGTTGGGCCACGGGATCTTCCAAAGTGGAATCAATATAGTCCCGCAGATCAGCAATTACCTTTTTATCCGGCGGATCGGTCTCAAACCACTCTCGAGTCAGTCGCGCCGCGCCCAAGTTCACAGAACACGCCACGTCGGGGTTCTCGTTGGTACCAATGGACATCTCCAGCGAACCGCCACCAATATCCAGATCGCAGATGCGGCCAGCAGACCATCCATACCAGCGCCGCACGGCCAGGAATGTCAGCCGAGCTTCTTCTTCGCCGGAGAGAATCTGCAGATTGACCCCGGTTTCCTTCCGGAGCTTGGCCAGCACGTCCTCAGAGTTCGTTGCCGAACGGATGGCCGAGGTAGCAAACGGAAGCATCTCATCGCAGCGGAACTGCTCAGACATTTCCTTGGCCAGCGCTACGCCGTTGAAGAGCCGTTCCTGGCCCTTTTTGTTGATGGCACCCTTGCTGTCCAGGTACTCCACCAAGCGCATGGGGGTTTTCCAATTGCTCATTGGAGTAGGCGGTCCGCCCCGCTGGGCATCAACCACCACTAAATGAACAGTGTTACTTCCTACGTCAAGGACACCTAATCGCACGGGGACCAGCCTAACCCGTCTACGGTGAATGCTGTGAACCAAACGTCCCAGTCTTCCCCTCGCGCCTCCGGGTATCCGGCCGGCACTGCAGCTGATCAGTCCGTGAAATCCGGCCAGGAACTGCCTGCAGACTACGCACGGGAATGGCTCGAGTTTGTGGATCCTGCGGATTCCGAGCACATCATCCAGGCCGATCTGACGTGGCTGTTGTCCACCTACCGTTGCCGTTTTGGCACGGAGGCGTGTTTAGGGATCGATGCCTCCAATCCCGACGTGGGTTGTTGTGGTCACGGTGCGTTTCTCACCGATGTGGAGGATCGACGCCAACTCGCCCGCGTTGCAGCACAGCTCACTGATGCGGAGTGGCAGAACCGACCCGCAGATGAGGTGGAGCAGTGGCAAGAGGCGCAGGTGGCGTCGGAAAAAGAGGGCACAGAAACCACCGACAACGAGGACGAAGAAAACAACGGGTACGGCACCACGGTGGGGCAGCTGGAGCCGTGGCTCGAATGGGATGAGCTGGAAAATGACGAGGGTGAACTGGAGCCCGCGCTGAAGACCGTGACGGTGGGCGGCGCGTGCATTTTCGCCAATCGGGAGGGTTTTCCGGCCGGGCGAGGATGCGCGTTGCACTCATGGGCGCTCAAGCACGGCGAGAACGTTCTGCAGTCCAAGCCCGAGGTGTGCTGGCAGTTGCCACTGCGCCGGCTGGAGGAATGGGAGACGCGGTCAGACGGCGCGGAGCAGCTGCGCACGACCATCACGGAGTACACCCGGCGCGGGTGGGGAAACGGCGGCGAGGACTTCGATTGGTACTGCACCACAGATTCCACGTGCCATGCAGGGACGAATCCACTGTGGCGCACGCAAGAGGAAGAGCTCACGGAGCTGGTGGGCAGCGATGCATACCGAGTGATCGCGGAGCACTGCGAACAACGGGAGAAAATGGCTGCGGTATCCCCGAGCGGATTCCCGCTGCTGTCTATCCACCCTGCGACGGCGCAAGCTCGGGAGCGCGGGATTTAACCGGCCTCAGGCCGGGACCTAGCTTTCGAACTTGTAGCCCAGGCCACGAACCGTCACCAGGATCTCCGGGCGGGACGGGTTGCGCTCGATCTTGGAGCGCAGGCGCTTGATGTGCACGTCCAAGGTCTTGGTATCGCCCACGTAATCCGCACCCCACACGCGGTCGATGAGCTGACCACGGGTGAGCACGCGGCCGGAGTTGCGCATCAGATATTCCAGCAGGTCAAACTCCTTGAGCGGCATGGGAACCTTGTGCCCATCCACGGTGACGATGTGGCGTTCCACGTCCATCATCACACGATTTTCGCGCAGCACCATGCCATCGTCTGCCAGCTCCTCGCTCTGCGGAGTGTTATCCCCACCGCGACGCAGGACGGCGCGAATGCGGGCGATGAGCTCGCGGGCGAAGTACGGCTTGGTCACGTAATCATCCGCGCCGAGCTCTAGTCCCACGACCTTATCGATCTCACTATCGCGAGCCGTCACCATGATCACGGGCACGGAGGAAGTTTGGCGCAATTGGCGGCACACTTCGGTACCGGACATTCCTGGGAGCATCAGGTCCAGTAGGACGATGTCGATCTGTTCCGAGGCAAAGATCTCGAGAGCGGTGGGGCCATCCCCGGCGAGGGCTACTTCAAAGCCCTCTTTTTTCAGAAGAAAAGCCAGTGGCTCAGCCAAAGATTCTTCGTCTTCGACGATAAGAACGCTAGTCACGGTGGCTCTCGCCCCTCTCTGTAGTTCGGTCACCGCACGATGGCGGTTATCCCGGTGTTACCTTATTGTCCGTTTCTGTTCACAAACCCGCAACCGGAGTTACCCGATCCGCCTGTCTTCATCATCAGGATCATCCCGATCTTGGCCATCTCGATCATCGCTGGTGAAGATTCCGGTGATCACGTCATTGCTATCCGCCAAGGACGTCTGGCTCGGCACCACGGGACTCTCGCCCTCAGGCAGGGTGGTTTCGCTTTGGGTGAAACGAGGCAACTCCAGCGTGAAAGTGGAACCGGTACCCGGGCGAGACCACACGGAGACCCGTCCTCCGTGGTTAACCATCACATGTTTCACGATGGCTAACCCAAGGCCCGTACCTCCTGTATTGCGGGAGCGTGCTTTGTCCACGCGGAAGAAGCGCTCAAACAGGCGCTTCTGATCCTCCGGCGCAATGCCGATGCCGCGGTCAGTCACTCGCACCCGGACCACGTCATCGCGGACCTCGCGGGACAAAGACACGGGAGTGCCCGCCGGCGAGTAGTAGATCGCGTTGGTCACCAGGTTGGACACAGACGTCACCAACAAGGACTTGTCACCCATGACGAGCGCCCCACAGCGCTGATCCTTCACCAATTCAATGTTGGCGGTCTCTGCGGCCAAGTGGCAGCGGTCAAACGCCTCTTCCACCACAGAATCCAAGCTGATTACCTGTGGATCCGGCAAGGACTCAGCACCCTGCAGCTTGGACAAGGAGATCAGCTCAGAGATCATCTGACCCATGCGTCGGGTCTCCCCCACCAACTTGCCACCGAAGTACTCCACGGACTCGGGGTCCTCGCGGACCTCCATCAACGTCTCCACCAGCAAGGAAATCGCGCCGACCGGGGTCTTGAGCTCGTGCGAGACGTTAGCCACAAAGTCCCGGCGCGCGGATTCCATGCGCACGTGCTCGGAATCATCCGTGGCGTAAACAACGGCATAGCGGTTGTCCTGCAGAGTCAACAACTGCACCTGACCAGCAACGGAAATCACGGGACGGCTGCCCCGGCGATGCGGCGGTGAGAAGTGAATCTCGCGCGGCTCGTGATCCATGAACACCCGCTGCACAGCCTTCCACACAGTTTCGTTGACCGTGCGCTCATGCACCAAGGACAGCTCGTGCGCACGCGGGTTGGACATCACCACGTTGCGGCGCTTGTCCACCACCACCACGGCGCTGGGTGCGGACTGGATGGCAAAGTGCAGCACCTGCGCCACGGTGGACACCCGGTTTCCTTGCAGCTCCGCCCGGGTTCGCAGGTTGCGCTTGGCTTTGATCTGCACCCGATAGAACTTGTACCCGAGCACCCCAAAGAGGGCTCCCAGTAGGAGCCCGAGGAGCAACCCGATCAGCAGGTCCATCAACAGGGGTATTACTTAGCTTCGCCCTGAGCAGCCACTGCCGCTGCACCCGCAGCTGCAGCTTCTGGATCCAGGTAGTCACCGCCGGGGTTCAGGACGGTGCCGTCCGTACCCACGCGGTACACCAGCGGGATGCCGGTAGGGATGTTCAGTCCGGCGATGTCCTCGTCGGAAATGTTGTCCAAGTACTTCACCAACGCGCGCAGGGAGTTACCGTGCGCGGCCACCAGGACGGTCTCGCCACGTGCGATGCGTGGGGCGATCTCCTCCTCGTAGTAAGGGACAAAGCGCTTGACGACGTCGAACAGGCACTCGGTGCGGGGGACCTCGGAAAGGTTGGCGTAGCGAGCCTCGTTGGTCTGTGCGTACTCGTTGTCCACGTCGATCTCTGGTGGCGGGGTGTCGTAAGAACGGCGCCACTCCATGAACTGATCGTTGCCGTACTTCTCCTTGGTCTCTGTCTTGTTCAGGCCCTGCAGTGCGCCGTAGTGACGCTCGTTGAGCCGCCAATCGCGGATCACAGGAATCCAGTGCAGGTCCGCTTCATCCAGCGCAATGTTGGCGGTGGTGATGGCACGACGCAGCAGCGAGGTGTACAAAACGCTGGGCTTGAGCCCTGCATCTTTGATCATCTGGCCGCCGCGCTTGGCCTCTTCGCGGCCCTGATCGGTCAGGCGAACGTCCACCCAGCCGGTGAACTGGTTGGAGGCGTTCCATTCGCTCTGTCCGTGGCGCAGGAGGATGAGTGTTCCGTGGTTCTGTTCGTTGTCGCTCATGGTTTCTATAGTGCCATGTTTGGGGGTATTTCCTGTGGGTGGTGGTTGCTGTTTCCCACCGACTCCCCCGGTTTGTGGTCATTAAGGTGTGATTTTTTATTTCCGACGCCACCCCTGAATCTACAGACATAAGTTTCCTGTGAGACTTTAGTTCCTGTGCACACAGCCGAAACTTCTCCACACCTTGTCCTTCCCGCTCCCACTGGGGTGATCCCTAGCTTCCGCTATGCGTTCTCCTCCCTGTCCCGCTTCAGGACTGAGGTGCTGGGTGGCTTGGTGGTCGCGCTGGCGCTGATTCCAGAGGCCATCAGCTTTTCTGTTCTGGCTGGCGTGGATCCGCGGGTGGGATTGTTCGCTTCGGTGACGATGGCCATCACCATCGCTTTCACCGGCGGGCGCCCAGCGATGATCTCCGCGGCCACGGGCGCGGTGGCCGTGGTGATCTCTCCTCTGGTGGCCAGCCACGGGCTGAATTATTTGTTGGCCTGTGTGATTCTGGCTGGCATTTTCCAGCTGCTGCTGGCGGCTGTGGGCGTGGCGAAGCTCATGCGGTTTATTCCTCGATCGGTGATGGTGGGCTTTATTAACTCACTGGCGATCATCGTGTTCAGTGGGCAGATTCCGCATCTCCTGGGCGTTCCGTGGCTGGTGTATCCGTTGGTGGCGGTGAGCATCGCGATTGTGGTGTTGTTCCCACGCCTAACCAGCGCAATTCCAGCTCCGCTGATTGCGATTTTGGTGCTCACCCCGTTTGTTATTGCTACGGGTTGGAACGTGCCGAACGTCTCCGATCAGGGTGAGCTGCCCACCAGCTTGCCGGAGTTCTTCTTCCCAGATGTTCCGCTGACTTTGGAGACATTCCAGATCATCGCGCCGTACGCCTTGGGCATGGCGCTGGTTGGCCTGTTGGAATCCTTGTTAACCGCGAAGCTGGTGGACGACATCACTGATGTGCACTCTGACAAGACACGTGAGAGCTGGGGGCAGGGTATCGCGAACATCGTCACGGGCATGTTCGGCGGAATGGGCGGTTGCGCGATGATTGGGCAGACGCTGATCAATACCCGCAGCGCCGGGGCGCGCACGCGCCTATCCACACTGCTCGCCGGAGTTTTCC
Organism: Corynebacterium dentalis; assembly: GCF_900232865.1. GTDB lineage: Bacteria > Actinomycetota > Actinomycetes > Mycobacteriales > Mycobacteriaceae > Corynebacterium > Corynebacterium dentalis. The sequence continues at coordinate 48,233 of NZ_OCTS01000004.1, forward strand.
TGCTGGTTCTGCTGGTCAGCTTGGGAGACATTGTTGGCTTAATCCCGATGGCCGCTCTGACCGGCATCATGATCATGGTGGCTGTCAGCTCCTTTGACTGGCACTCCGTCAAGCCATCCACACTGCGGGCTATGCCGTTAAGCGAAACTCTGGTGATGCTAGTGACTGTCATCGCCACGTTGCTGACTCACAACCTGGCGGTTGGCGTGGCATTCGGCGTACTCACGGCCATGGTGCTTTTCGCTCGCCGTGTGGCCCACATGGTGACCATCACTCCGGTCTCGCTGGGAGATCTCCCTGCGGGAGATCAGGAGGAAGTGGTCGACGCAGTGCGTGATGGTGCGGAAAACATCTCAGAATCCCCTGCCCCGAACGCCATCAAAAACGATGGTTCAAACTCCCGCATTTACCTAGTGACAGGCCAGTTGTTCTTCGCATCTTCGAATGACTTGGTCTACCAGTTCGACTACGCGAATGACCCGGAACTAGTGGTGGTGGACATGAGCCAAGCCGTGATCTGGGATGCCTCCACGGTGGCCACGCTGGATGCTGTGATTCAGAAGTACGCGGACAAGGAAAAGACAGCGCAGATCATCGGCCTGGATGAGGCCAGCGAGAACCGCTTGCGAAGGCTGTCCGGGAAGCTGGGCTAGCTCACCGAAGGCTGTCCTGCTCTCTGCCGAGTCAAAGAGTCACGCACAAGTCAGATTCTTGTAGCCATGAATCCCAAGAACGCCGCTAGCTTCAGCCCTCCGCTGTAGTACTCCAGTATCTCCGGCGAGACCAACCCACCGATTCCGCTATCCACAAACGTGATTTTCTCCACGACTCGTGACTGTGAACGCTTTATGGCAGCCCACAGAATCGCTGGAATGAACAGAGCTGCTGCCACCAATGGCTGGCCAAACGGGAAGAGCGCAATCAATAGAAGCGCTCCCAACAGCGCATGAACTCCCAGCACAACGAAGCGCTCGCGGAAAACTAACCCGAGCTTGGAAAAGTCCGCGCACCTCATCAACGCAGTTCCCAGCATTGACCACACCATGAAGAAAACGAATATTCCATAGTCACCAAAGACGTCGGCTGTTGCCACAGAAATGGCGATAGCCGCCACAAAGGCCACTGGAATATACGGGCGCCTCCAAAATCTGCGCCAAATCAGCACCCAGAAATTAGCCGTTGCACTGTTAGCTCGCATTCTCAGATGAGAAGAGGCAAGCAGTTCGGAGACGAGGTTGGCGTCGAGAATAGAAAAAGAAGCGCGCGCCAACACGTTGCGCATGACACCACGAAGATAAGTCGGGATGTCGCGCCGATGAATCGCGTGCAGGGCCACTCGGAGGACCAGTGCCAGCAGCAAGCCCTGCCACCAGAAACCTTGCGCCGCTCCCACAGAAGCACCGAGAAAGCCGCACACCAACAGCTGTACGAACTGCAGGGCACCGAACCAGCGCAGCTTTCCTCCGGCTCGGACCTTGTACTGCCAATCCTCCAGGGTCGCGTTGACCAGGGGAAAGAACCAATCTGCCAGCATCATGAGCGCCGCAATCCCCGCTATCGCAGCGCCGAGCCCCACAGGTTCCGGCAATCGCGAGGCAACGATAGCCTGCTCTGCCTGCAACCAACTGACCACGTCGAATGCTGCCCACGCCGCGAACGCAGCGCAGAACAGATAGACCACGAACAATTCCGAGCGCACTGCCTTCATCATGCGCCGATGCTGAGGATGTCATCGCAACTGTTGCGAACCACCGGTGAATGAGTCGCGACCAGCACCACAGATCCTTGATCAGCAATGTCTCTCAACTGAGCACAACACACCTCGACCCAATCCTGATCGAGGTGACGCTCGGGCTCGTCGACGATGGTCACGTCCCTGTGCATCAACAATTGGGTGCCCAGATACACCCGCTGCTGCTGTCCGCTGGACAACCTTGAAGGAGGAGAATCGAGCAATTCTGCCAGCGCCCACTGCTCAATAGCAGCGGAGGAATCCTGCTTGGAATACTTTTCGAGCAGCTTGATGTGCTCGCCTACCGACAGATCGGGATAGAACTCCGGCCGGGAAATGTAGGCAAGTCGCCCCACCATGTTCCGATCACTCGTGGGTTGGCCATCTAAGGTGACGCTTCCCGAGTAGGGATGGATTTCCCCAGCCACTGTGCGCGCGAGCGTTGTCTTTCCTGAGCCATTCGGCCCGCAGAGCCCATAGATCTTGCCCGGCTCAAAGGCCGAGCTCATCTTTCCAATGCTGTGGTCAAAGCCAAATTCGCAGTCGACTACCAGCATCGCAGAACTATGAGTTGTCGGACTCAGCGCCCGTCTCAGGCTGGTTGTTTGGCTCTTCCTGGGAGACCACGGATTCCGGCGTGTGCACGTCCTCCGCGAGGTCGGATCCCGGTGGTGGCGCGAGAGTGGCCACCTCGTCATCGGACGGACGCAGCCGGGTGAACGCACCCAGGTTCATCGTCGGCTCGCCGCGAGACAGACGCCACGCCCATTCGTGGCGGATCGAGGACGCAAATCCACGCTCCAGAATGCGGTTGAAATCCTGGTCAGCGCGTTCCAGGATCTGCCCCAACACGCGCTGCAAATCCTCGGCCGTGGTGGAGTCTGGGAACTGACCCACCAGGTAGATGTCATCGTTGCTATCCAGCGTGTAGTGCACGCCGAAGTTCCGACGGTTCTCGTGCAGCAGCAGCTTGTAGACCTCTTCTTGAGCCTCCTCCACATGCCGGCACACAAACGCCTCGATGCGGAACATCCCCTCTTGCGGGATGAGCAGGCAATTCGTCTTCAACTTCTTCTCGCCAGGGAGTACCACGACGAGGTTGCCGCCAGCCTCGGTGTACTCAACCTCAGCGTCATCTAACAGGGTGCAAATAGCCGCGCGATCCATGTTTTTCAGCCTACACGCGCACTGGACACCAGCCACCCGCTCAGTGCTCGTTCCTCAATGCGGTGAAGTTGTTTCTTTCCTTTCCACGCCATGTTCACCCAGCAGGATTACGCGTAGCGTTCCGCACGCTCTTCGGCAATTCCGCGTAGATCGCGCGCAAACTCTCTGCCGCCTTTTCCCAGGAGAACCGGCTGGCGTGGATCGGCGCGTACTCGGACATCTCGATCCTGCGCTCATCATCTATCAACAGCTCGCCAAGAGCATCGGCCCACACTTCGGGCTCATGCCCTTCCACCAGCAATCCGGACTTGCCATTGTCCACCGCGATGGACAAACCGCCCACGTCGGCAGCCACCACAGGAGTGCCGCTGGCCTGGGCTTCGACAGCCACCAGGCCGAAACTCTCGTTGTAGCTTGGCACCGCGATCAAGTCCGCCGCTTGGTAAATCGAGACCAGCTCCTCTGCCGGGCGCGGACTCAGGAAGCGCACGATATGCGCGATGCCCAATTCCTTGGCCAAATCCTGCAGCTCCTCCAAGCTGTTCTTGCCGGAGCCGGACGGCCCACCGCAAATGACCACGGACAAAAGCAGGTCAGGGTGGCGTCGAACCAAAATGGCCGCAGCCCGCAACAACACATCCGGTGCCTTCAACCTCTGCAACCGGCCCACAAAACCCACCACCTTGGCCAGGAAAGGGATGCCCAGCTCGCGGCGCGTACGCTCCGTGGCGCGATCCGAACCAGGAGTGAAGTGCTCCACATCCGCACCGGGATAGACCACCCGAATCAGGCAATCCTCGGCGTCGTAGCCCTCCACCAAATCCCGAACCTCAGCCTCAGTATTCACGATCAACAAGTCCGCGTTGTCCGCGATCTGCTGCTCACAGATCCGGCGACTGGCAGGCTCCGGCGAATCCCCCGCGGCGAGCAGAGAATTCTTCACCGCAGCCAGCGTATGAGCGGTGTGCACCCAGGGGATATGCCACAGATCGCGCAACAACCACGCCACCTGGCCAGATAGCCAGTAATGCGAGTGGATCAGGTCATAGCCCACGTCCGCGCATTCATTTTGCGTACCCTCGGCATCCTCAGTGGCGCGCTGTTGACTCTTGCGCTGGAACGCCAAAACGCTGCCTGTAAATGCGGCCAACTGCGTGGGCAGCTCTTCCTTCGGCAGGCCCTCATACGGACCAGCCACACAATTAATCACCCGCAGACCCGGCGCCACATGCACCACCTCGCCCTGCAACGGACGCGTAGCGCGGGTGAAAATGTCCACCTCCACGCCCTGCCGAGCCAACTGCAACGCGGTGTTTTTGATGTAGACGTTCATCCCTCCCGCGTCTCCCGAACCGGGCTGTTCCAAAGGTGAAGTGTGGAAGGAGATGATGGCGACTCTCATGAAAGTGAAGTGTAATCGCCGATGCAGCATTTCTCTTTTTTGTTAGTTTCCGCCTACAGACCACCTTTTCCGCGCTATCCTCAAACAAACTCGCTCTTAGAGCGGGCCAAACCGTCCCGAGCACGGGATTCACGCAACGTAGAACAAGAGGAAAGACCACACGATGACGAGCGTCAACAATCCAGATGCGTCCGCCACCGACTCCGGCTCCAAGCCGGAAGGTACCGCTTGGAAGGACAAGCCTTACCTGAAGTACTACGCAGAGTGGACCCCCGAGTCTCTGGACTACCCCACCGAATCCAACCTCGTCTCCATGCTGGAAAAGTCCGTGGCGGAAAACTCCAAGCGGGACATCCTCGACTTCTTCGGTCAGACCACCAGCTACCCAGACTTCGCTGAGCAGGTGAACTCGGTAGCAGCCGGCTTGCAGCACATGGGAGTCAAGCGTGGCGAGCGCGTGGCATTGATCATGCCGAACTGCCCGCAGCACCTCATCGCCTTCTTCGCGGTACTCAAGCTCGGTGCTGTCGTCGTCGAACACAATCCGCTGTACACCGCACGTGAACTCGAAGGCCCATTCAAGGACCACGAGGCGAAGATCGTCATCGCGTGGGACAACGTCTACGACGTCTGCCAAAAGCTGCAGCAGACTACGCAGCTGGAAACCATCGTCTCCGTCAACATGATCGAGGCCATGCCACTGGTTAAGCGCTTGGCTTTGAAGCTTCCTATCCCTTCTTTGAAGGAAAAGCGCGACCAGCTGCACGGCGATGCCCCAGGTAGCGTGCCTTTCTCCAAGTTGCTGACCAAGAAATTCGGTGGCGACGGCAAGAACCTCAAGACCCCCGCGGATCTAGATAGCACAGACCCAGCCGTGATCCTGTTCACCTCCGGCACCACCGGCAAGCCAAAGGGCGCGCAACTGACCCACGGCAACATCATGGCCAACGTGATCCAGGGTCTGGCGTGGGTCAAGGATCTGGGCGAGGGCAAGCAGGAAAAGTACCTCGCTGCACTGCCACTGTTCCACGTCTACGGTCTGACTCTGACCGCTGCGCTTGGCGTGGCCACGGGCGGAAAGCTGGCGCTGCTGCCGAAGCCGGAAATTCCACTGATCGTTGATCAGTTGAAGAAGGAACTACCTACCTACATGCCGGGTGTGCCCACGCTGTACACCAAGATTCTTGAGGCAGCCGAGGAAAACAACCTCGATCTGTCCGGCATCAGCAACGCCCTATCCGGCGCGGCACCACTGCCCACCAAGACCACCGAAGAGTGGGAGAAGAAGACCGGCGGCAAAATCGTGGAGGGCTACGGCCTGACCGAGACCGCCCCGATCATCGTGGCCAACCCCATCACCCCGGACCGCCGCGCGGGTTACATCGGCATCCCATTCCCAGACACCGAGCTGCGTGTGGCGGATCCCGATGACTTCTCCCGCACCATGCCAGACGGCGAAGCCGGCGAGCTGCTGGTTCGCGGCCCACAGGTATTCCAGGGCTACATCAACGTCGAGGATGACGAGCAGCCTTTCCACGAAGACTGGTTCGACACCGGCGATATGGCTGTCATGGAAGAGGACGGCTTCATCAAGATCGTCTCCCGCACCAAGGAAATGATCATCACCGGCGGATTCAATGTCTACCCCGCTGAGGTGGAAGAGGTCCTCACGGATCACCCACAGATCTCTACGGCCGGCGTGGTTGGTTTGGAGCAGGAGGACGGCTCGGAAGAGGTCGTTGCTGCCGTGGTTCTGGAAGAGGGTGTTTCTGAGTCTGATTTCGACGCCGAGGAAGCGCGTGAATGGTCCCGCGAAGCCCTGACCCGTTACAAGGTTCCTCGCCAGTTCTTCGTGGTGGATGAACTGCCTGCAGACATGATCGGCAAGATCCGCCGTCGCGAGGTCAAGGACTTGGTGGAGTCCATGATCGAGGACAAGAAGTAGCTGCCCCTGGCCGTAGTGACTAGGCCTCGACCTAGCCACTTTCTGCTCTGACTACCCCGCAGAGAGAAAGCCCGCCCGGCGCGAGTCATCGGACTTGGCGCAGGGCGGGCTTTGTGCTGGGCAGGCACTGTGCCGAGCTTAGTTGTCAAAAATATGTGCCTCTGTTCAGCACATAATCACTCCCGCCACATTTACCTGGGGAAATGAAAAGCCGCGCTCACAGAGGCACATATTTTCGACATTTGACCTGAATATTTGGGCCTAAACTAGTCCAGCTGAGCACCAACCCACACTGGTTCTGGCTCCAGAGTCACGCCAAAGGCCTCGTGCACCCCGGCGCGCACGGCGCTGGCCAGTGCGATGATGTCTGCGCTGGTGGCGGAGCCACGGTTGGTCAGCGCCAGGGTGTGCTTCGTGGACAGCGACGCCGCCTCGTGCCCCTCAACACTGAATCCCTTGCCGAAGCCGGCGTGGTCGATCAGCCACGCCGCGGAGAACTTGAAGCGCTCCGTGTCTGAAGCATCGCCAGTCGCAGCACCAACCGCACCATCGCCAGCCGCATCTCCACCAGCATCAGCCCCAGCAGCACCAGCACCCGGCTTCACCGCACCATCCTCAGCAGCTCCGCCACGCCCAGCGGAATACACCGGCATTGAGCTGGCCTTTTCCTCGCCACACTTCTCTCGCACAGCAGCAATCACCGCGTCGCGAGCAGCCGCGCCTTCCACCACCGGATTAGTGAAGAAGGATCCCGCTGACCACGTGTCGTGATCCGCTTGATTCAGCACCATGCCCTTGCCCGCGCGCAGCTCCAGCACAGTCGCCCGCACGTCCGCCACGGGCCTGCGCGCGCTCTCGGCACCGGCTTTCGCATCGGCTTCCTGCACGTCCAGCTTCCGCGCCAGCTCGCCAAAACGCAGCGGTTGAGACAGCCCGTCGGTCCCCAACTGGAACTCCACGGCCGTCACCACCGCGCAGTTGGTGAACTTCAGATTCGAGTAGCGGTAGGACAGGTCCAAATCTTCCGGCCCCACCCAGTACAGGTCGTTTTCTTTTTCCGACGCCAACTCCGCGCCATCTGCACCCGCAGCCAGGTCTTCCGCGCCGCGATCGAACAGCTGCACGCGGCTGAGCACCTGGGAAACTTCTGCGCCATACGCGCCCACGTTCTGCACCGGCGTGGCCCCCACGGAGCCGGGGATGCCACTGAGGCATTCCAAGCCAGACAAACCTGCCTCCACCGTGCGCTGCACGAGGCTATCGAAGTTCACGCCAGCAAAGGCACGAACCAGCCCGGACTCCGCATCGATGGTGATGCCGCCCCGGGCATCCCCATCGGCGGCGAAAAGTTCCGCTTCTCCAGACGCATCCAGCCCAGAACTATCCAGCCCAGCCGCCGACTCCTCCGCGCCCGCATCAACAGCAACCTGCTCCGTGGTAGCCCACACCACCACAGTCTTTCGCACGTCATCGCCCTCACCGATGATCAAGTTGGATCCACCGCCGACGACTAAAAGAGGAACGGAGTTGGCGTCGAGCAGAGAAACCACGCCAGCCAGCGCAGACGGCCGAGAACACGCCACCACCGCAGCCGGTGTGCCACCGATGCGCAGCGTGGTCAGGTCCGCGAAGGAACGCTGAACCATCCGCGCGCCGGGCAAGAATTCGGGCGTGCACAGCTTCTCGAGGATCTCGGGCAGGCTTAATTCAGTAGATAACGAATCAGTCACACCACTAACGGTAGTCTGTAAGCATGACTACACACAGCGAGAACACCGCAACCATCAACTTCCCGATCGAAAAGGTCTACGAGGCCCTCTCTTCCAACGAGTACTGGAACTACGAAGTCCAGAACATCAACGATGAGCCAGGCGAGGTCGATTCCTTCTCCGCTGACCCCATCAACGTTGTTCTGTTCGAGCTGCTCCCCAAGGCTGCGCTTCCTGAGGCTGTGCGCGGCATGGTCTCCCAGGATCTGAAGCTCAAGCGCGTGGTGGAGTTCGGCCCAGTTGCTGGCGACGAGGCGACCGGCACCGTCACCGCCGAGGTCAAGGGCGCGCCGGTTCGTTTCAACGCCGACGCCAAGCTCACCGGCAAGGGAGATGCCACCGACCTGTTCGCAGACATCGCCGTAGAGGTTGCAATCCCAATGATGGGTGCCGTGCTGGAGCCAAAGGTTGCTGATTGGGTGCAGGACTTCCTGACCCGTGAGGCTTCCATGATTGAGAAGTACATCTCTGACAACCTGCAGTAAGCGTGGCTGATCACGCCCACAATCTTCGGGCCCGTTCGTGGAATACGGACGGGCCCGTTGGTGTACCCACCCGCGGCACCACTGGCTATAACCGCCTGCGGAAGGCAGACCGGTGGTTGGTGGCGCAACTGCGGGTGCAGGCGTTGCTGCGGAGTGCGGAATTATCTGGGCGGGAGCCGGTGGCCATCGACGTGGGATATGGGGCCTCGCACACCACGACTGTGGAGTGGGCGCGGTTTCTACGCTCTGTGGCGCCGAGCGTGCAGGTCACAGGGTTGGAGATTGAGCCGAGCCGGGTGCTGCCTCCGCGAGATGGCGTGACTTTTGCTCTGGGTGGGTTTGAGCTGTCGGGGATGCGCGCGGACGTGGTGCGAGCGTTTAATGTGCTTCGGCAATATGACGCCTCACAGGTGCGCGATGCGTGGGCGACGATGCAAGCAGGCCTGCGGCCAGGCGGCGTGATCATTGAGGGCACGTGCTGCGAGGTGGGGCGGCGGTCTGCGTGGGTGCTGCTGGATCAACACGGGCCGCAGAGCTTGACGATGGCCTGGACCCCGGGATGCTTGGAACGGCCGTCCGATATCGCTGAGCGCTTGCCCAAGGTTTTGATCCACCGGAATACGCCGGGGCACGCGATTTTCGACGTGCTGCGAGAGATGGATGCCGCGTGGAACCTGGCTGCTCCGCTGGCGGTGTTCGGTCCGCGGGTGCGTTGGCGGGCTGCTGTGGAGCACTTTCATACGGCCACGGGGATTAGGCGGATGACGTCCCGGAGGCGGCACTCTGATAGCTCACTGACGCTGCCGTGGTCCGCGGTTGATGACGATTATGCTGCTGGGAGTTTTCTGCCAACTGGCGACTCCCACTAGCGTGTTGCCAGCGTTTCGGGGACACTTGGTTGGGTGAGTAACCCGAATAATCAAACGTCTGAGTACAACTTCCCGCCGAACCACGGTGGCCAGAACAACGGCGGGCAATTCGCGCAGCAGGGATGGGGACAGCAGCACGGCTCGTCCGCCCGCGCGCCGAAGAAGAAGAGCAGCGTGGGCAAGGTTTTGCTGATTATTCTGCTGGTTCTGGTGCTGCTGGTAGTCGCCGCAGAGTTTGCCGCACGGTGGTACATGAAGGACCAGATTGTCCAGGGCCTAGAAAAGCAGGCCAGTGCCAATAACTTGCAGCTGGAAGAGTACCCTTCGGTGTCCTTTGGTCTTTCCCCCGTGTTGATGGGAATGGCAACCCAGAACTTGCAACAGCTGGATATGACGGTTCCCTCCACGCTGAATATCTCCCACGAAGATGGCGATGAATCTAAGCCTGTGGTGACCGGCAACCCCGAGGTGAAGTTCCATGGCAAGCACATCAAGATTCAGAACCAAGGTCAGGATGTGATCATCGGCGATCTGACCATGAACACTGCCGTACCTTCTGAATACCTCCTGGCCCAAGCCGTCAAGGGCACCCAGGAGCAGAACTCCGGTGGGGGCGGCGGCTTCTTGCAGCAAGCTATTACACTGACCGGCGTCAAGCCCGTACCTGACGAGCAGGTCTTGGAGATGGAAATCTCCCACGGCCTGGCCACGCTGACGATGAAGCCCGTGGTGGAAAACGGCGAGCTGAAGATGCAGGCCGAAGGTGGAGAGATCTTTGGACTGAGCCTGCCGCAGCAGTTCGTGGATTCCATTCAGGATTCACTGAACTCCAGCACGTCCGAATCCGGTCCCGGTGGCCTGAAGTTCGAAAACGCCACCGTCACGGACGAGGGATTGGCCGTGGAAATGCACGGCACCAACGTTGATATGAACGAGCTGTCGCAGAGCGTGGAAGAGACTCCTGGCACCGATGGTGCTGCTGGCGGCTCCGGATCTTCCGGCTCCAGCGATAGCTCCACCAGCGGCGCGCTCAACGAAGAGCAGCAGCGCGAAGGCGATGCCATCGGCTCGTCCACCAGCGGAATGGCCGCCTAGTTCACGCCTAGATAGCGCCCTCTAGGATTGCCCGCGGGGAAGACACCCCGAGGCGCGTGGCACCAGCGTCGATCATTGCCACGGCGGCATCCCACGTGCGGATGCCGCCGGAGGCCTTGATCCCCAACGCACCGAGGTTGCGTCGCAGGTCCTCCCCCATACCGAACGAGGCCAACTTGTTGGCTTTGCGCAGCTCATCGGCCATGATCTCCACTGCCTCCATCGAGGCTCCGCCCGCAGGGTGGAACCCGGTGGAGGTTTTTACGTAGTCCGCGCCCACTGCCACGCAAGCGCGCACGCACGCGCGGATGGCTTCCTCGCTGAGCAGTGCGGTTTCCAGGATGACCTTGAGGATCACCGGCTGTGGCACAGCCTCGCGGATGGTCATCAGTTCGCTGATCAGCGCGTTGGTGTCTCCGGCGATAGCGCGGGCCACGTCTACCACCACATCTACTTCTTCCGCGCCGAGCTCCACGGCGAAGCGGGCCTCGGTGGCTTTGACGAGTGTGGCGTGTTTTCCACTGGGGAAACCCGCGACGGTCGCTATGACTGGGGCGCCCGCGGTGGCGTCGGAATCAGAAGAATCAGCTGGCGCGGCCGGAATCATGGACGGCGAGACGCACACCGCGCCACATCCCAACTCGCGTGCTTCGGCGATTAGCGCGTCCACGTCCTCGCGGGTGGCTTCCGGCTTGAGCAGGGTGGCATCCATGATGGAGGCGACCTGCTCACGGGTCAGCGTTTGGGAGTTGTTGTCAGTCACGTCGATCACCAGCTTCCGCTGGAGTTATCCAACACGTCGCGGATGGCGGGGCGCACGTCCTGCCAGTAAATACCCACGATCACCGCGGCGATGACCCACAGCATCATCACGGTCGGCATCAACAAGCTCAGCCCGGCGGCTACGGCGGCGCCGCCGGTGAGCATCAGCCAGTTCTGCTTCTGCCTGTCGATCACCAGGAACGCGTCATCGCGCGTCATTGCTACTGTGACCAGCCCAAACACTGCCAATCCCAGCACCGCAATGGTGGCGAATAGGTTCACGCCGTAGTACACCCACGGCAAGGTCGAAAATACAGAGTCCATGGGATCATGCTACCGCGAACAGCAGATCCGTCACCGCATAGATCACCAGGCCGGCCACGCCGCCGACGATGGTTCCGTTCATCCGGATGAACTGCAGGTCCTTGCCCACCATAAGTTCGATTTTTTCCGACGCCTCTTGCGCGTCCCATCGCTCAACGGTCTCTCCGATGATGCTGGTGATCTCTCCCGCATAATTATCCGCGAGGTAGCTGGCCGCACCGACCACTCGATCTTCCAGCTTTTCCTGCAGCTCGGGTTCGTCCTGAACGCGGCGACCGAACTCGCGCACCCATTCCGTGATGCGCTGGCGCAGCATGGATTCCGGATCGCGGGCCATAGCGCTGAGGGTGCTGCGCGCGGACTCCCACAGTGCGCCGGGGATGGCGCGCACCGGGGTGGAGGTCATGATGTCTTCCTTGAATTTCTCCACCCGGGCGATCATCACCTCGTCATGCTGCAGGTCGCGTGCCAGCTGGTCGAGGAATTTACGCAGTTCCCGGCGCGCATCGTGTTCCGGGTTGTAACGGACATCGGAGGTGAACTTGATCAGCTCGGTGTAGACCTTGGATCCCACTAGTTCGCGAATGAAGCTGGGCGCCCAGGTGGGTGTGCGCTCGTCGATGAGGTGGGTGACGAACTCCTCACTGTTCTGAGCCTTGTCATCCAGCCACACCACCACGGCTTCGATCGCCGGTTCGGTACGCCCTTCCTCGATGAGCTGTTCCAGCCCACGGCCCAGCGGCGGTCCCCACGTGGGCTCTTGGAGTTTGTCCAGCACCAAGGCGTCTAGGATCTGCTCAGCTTCGGAGGCATTGATGCCGTTGACCACCAGATCCAGCAGGCGCCCGGTTTCTTGGGATACGCGCTCGGCGCCGCCTTCGGCCACTGCCCAGTCCGCTGCACGCTGCGGAATGTGCGCGTTGCGTAGCTTTTCCGCGATCAGCGGCGCGTTGAGAAAGTTCTCCCCCACAAACTCGGAGAGCTGGTGGCCCACTTCGTCCTTTTTCCGCTTGATGATTGCCGTGTGTGGAATCGGTATGCGTAGCGGGTGACGGAACAGGGCGGTGACGGCGAACCAGTCCGCCAGTCCGCCGACCATGCCTGCCTCGGAGAATGCGCGGACATAGCCGATCCACGCGCCGGGGTTGCCTTGGTATTCCAGCCACCGCATGCTGACGTACATCACGAAGGCCACCACCAGCATGAGGCCGGCGATTCGTTGGTGCTTGCGCAGGTCCGCGCGGCGTTGCGCTTCGGTCTGTGGATCGGGGCCGGGCACGGCCGCGCGGTTCGCCACGGCCTCTGAAGTGTGCGCGCCAGTGGTGGTGACACTGCGGGCGGGTTCTTGGTTATTCACTCCGCCATTATGTCACTACCCCGAGACAACCCCACTTCCCCCGAAAAGGAAAACATTTTAACGATCATTAGAATGTCGTTACACTCACCCCATGCCCACACGCCCAACCCGTGCCCTCGCCTGGCTCGTCGCGCTGCTGATCGCAGCGGCTGCCAGCATCATCGCGGGTATCTGCCTGGGCCCCACCAGCGTCACCATTCCCCAAGCCCTCGGCGTGCTCGGCCATCACCTCCCCCAAACCCTCTCCGGCACTGCACCCGCACACACCACGCCCTGGCCCACGGATAGCACCGCGGATTCCATTGTCTGGCAGCTGCGCACTCCCCGCGTGATCCTGGCCGCCACCGTTGGCGCAGCCCTGGCCGTCACGGGCATGGTGCTGCAGGCGGTGGTGAGAAACTTGCTGGCAGACCCTTATATTCTTGGCATTCATTCCGGCGCCAGCTGTGGTGCCGCAGCCGCGATCGTGTTGGGCATCGGCGCACAGTTCGGCGATTACGCCCTCCAGGGCTCCGCATTTCTCGGCGCGCTCGCAGCCACCGCGATTGTCTTCGGCGTGGCGATGTCCACCGGACGCCTGTCTTCCCTGCGCGTCCTGCTGACCGGCGTGGCCATCGGCTACGCCCTGTCCGCCGCCACCAGTTTCCTCATCTTCGCCTCTGATTCCGCCGAGGCCAGCCGTTCGGTCATGTTCTGGCTTCTCGGCTCACTCGGCCTCGCGACCTTCGATGGCACCCTCCTGGTCACCCTCATCGTCACCGCGGTGGTTGCCACGCTCTTCATCCTCCTGTCCCCGCGCATCGATGCCCTGTCTTCCGGCGACGCCATCTCCCTGGCCGTCGGCATCAACCCCAACGTCCTGCGGGCTATCTTGCTGGGCCTGAGTAGCCTACTCATCGGCGTGGTGGTGGCGATGTCCGGAGCCATCGGCTTCATCGGCCTGATCATCCCGCACATCGCGCGGCGCTTGGTGGGTGCCCGCCATCGCTGGGCGCTACCCATTTCCGCTGTTCTGGGTGCCATTCTCCTGCTCTGGGCGGACGTAGTTTCCCGCATGATTCTGGCCCCGCAGGAGATCCCCGTGGGCATTGTCACCGCACTGCTCGGAGCGCCGTTCATCATCCCTCTCATCAAGCGGGCCTACCCCGCGTCCTCGTCTTAAGTGGAGCCTCGCATGTCTGTTTTCTCCCCGTTTTCTTCCCGTTATTCCCGACGCCAAACTCGCCCCACACTCGCAGCCCTGTCCATCGTGGGGCTGGTGATTGTTGCGGGGTGTTCGAGCCTGGCGTCGGACAAGGAAGAAGGACAACAAACCACGGTGAGCAATTGCCACCATGAGGTCACCGTGGATTCGCCGCCGCAGCGCGTGATGACGATGGGTGCGGAATCGATCACCACGCTGGCGCACCTGGGGCAGCTGGACCGGGTGGTGAGCCGCGCGGGCGTGTATCCCAGCGAGTATTTCGATTCCCAGACGATGGAGCAGATCAACCGGATTCCAGCGCTGACGGATCGCGTGAATGCCTCCGGCCACCTGCAGATCTCGGTGGAGGAAGTGCTCGCGCAGAACCCAGATTTGGTGCTCGGGGCCACGGAGACTGTGAACTACCAGGCGCTGCATCCGCGCGGGGTGCCCGTCATTGACGAGCCTGCCTATTGCGACGGCATCGACGGCCCCACGACCTGGGACAACGTGTGGGATCAGGTGAACCTCTACGGAACGGTCTTCGCGGCACAGGACAGGGCAAAGGCGTACGTCGAGGAGCTGAAGACCCGCGTGGAGCAGGTGAAGAAGCAAGCCGAAGGGGAAGGCAAGACCGTCGCGGTGGTCTATCCGGAACTCGGCGGTGGCGTGCTGTACGCCTATGGTTCGCGGTCGATGTCCAATCCGATGGTGGAAGCGGCAGGGCTAAGCAACGTGTTTGATTCCACCGACGACCGCGTCTTCGAGGTCAATCCGGAGGAGGTGGTTTCCCGCAATCCGGATGTGATTATCGCCCTGTATACGTCCGGTTCGGCGGACGATGTGGTGCGGGATGTGACTGAGCGCTCCGGGTTTGGCGATGTGGCCGCGGTCAAGGGCGGGCGCGTCATGCCGATGCTGCTGAACTTCGCGGAGCCCGCCACGCCGCTGTCCGTGGACGGGGTGGAGAAAATCGATGCCTACCTGCGGGATCACCGATGAGCTCTGCGGGAGGTATCGCGGTGCATGACCTTTCCGTGCGCCGCGGCAAGACGCTGGCTCTGCACTCCGTGGACGCCCAGCTAACGCGCAGCGAGGGGATCACCGGCATCGTGGGACCCAACGGTTCCGGCAAATCCACTTTGATTTCCGCGGTCTACGGGGCCTTAAAACCGATGGCGGGAAGAGTGACGGTCGACGGCACGGACGTGCGCGCCCTGTCCACCAGGGCGATCGCCCAAACCATCGGCGTGGTCACCCAAATGACACCTTCCGAGATGCCCGTGAGCGTGTGGGATTACGTGGCTTTGGGGCGCTTGCCCCACCAGAACTGGATGGGTGTGAGCAGCCAAACCGACCGCGAGTGGGTCGACAGCGCGCTGGTCAGCGTGGGAATGCGCTCGCATGCCGGCAAGTCCTTGAATGAGCTTTCCGGCGGTGAGGCGCAACGCATCAATATCGCTCGCGCGCTAGCCCAGAACCCACGCTACCTACTGCTGGATGAGCCCACCAACCACCTGGACGTCCACTATCAGCATTCAATCCTGCAGCTGGTGCGCGACCTTGGTGTCCCCAGCGTGATGGTCTTGCATGACCTGAACCTGGCCGCGCGGTACTGCGATGAGGTCCTTTTGTTCGACTCTAGCACCCTCGCCCATGTCGGACCCGTCGCTGAGGTGCTGACTCCGGAAAAAATCTCCCCGATCTACCGAATGAAGGTGCGCACTATTGACGATTCCGGCACCCCTCACCTGCTCTTTTCCCCTTAATCCCCACGAGTGCCCTCGCCAGCCGGGCACACGCCACTACACTCTTCGACCATGAGCCATTCCCACTCTGCGCCGCTCACCCTCAGCGAGGCTCTTGACCTCGCAGATACCTGGCATCCGGTGTTCAAACTGCTGGGTGATCGCACCCGACTGCGCCTACTGGTGGCACTGCACCACGGCGGTCCGTCCAAGCGCACGGTGCAGGAACTGGCAGACGTCACGGAGACGCGCGTGGTCACCGCCAGCGCAGCGTTGAATCTCATGTCCGACGCAGGGATTGTACAGGCCGAACGGCAAGGCCGAGAGATGCGCTACTCGTTGGTGGATCCGCAGGTCCACCAGGTGCTGCACCATATCGGCGCGTTGCACGAGCACTAAGCTGAGTTCTCTTTAGCGGCCGTCTCACCGAATCCTCCCCTTACCGGTTTAATGACTAAACCACTAAGAAACGGCCGTAGGTTACCGGGATAACGCTTAAACCAGTAAGCAGCGACTGGTACTTCTACCCCCTGTATCCAAAAGCAAAATGTCAATAATATGTGCCGATTCCGGCACACATTATTGACAACTCTGTATAACTGCATGTCAGAGCCCAGCTGCAAACTTGCGTAGTTTTCACGAGCAAGGATTGGCACCCATTTTTGACACTCTCGCTGGTGTCACGGTCGGATGGCCCACACCTAGTTCGGCGGCAGCACGTGCTTGCCGGACTTGTCCAAGGTCAGTGCCAGCGAAGACACGTACTGCTTCTCACCATTCGGGCCCGGCACCGCGGAAGCGATCATGTCTGGGCGTTCCACAATCTCCCCAGTCAGAGCACACTCCAGCGTCGCGTCGCTGGGATTACCGTGCTCATCGAACATGGGCAGGTCGATGCCATCATCTTGGCGTCGAAGATAATACGCACCCTTGGTCACAATGGCGGCCAGCGGCGTAACCACCACCGCAATGAGCGCGGCGAACAGCGGGCTGAACGCGGCGATCCCCTCGCCGAAGGCCCCGAAGAACATCGCCACAGAGATGGCACCGGAAAGCACCAACGAGACCACACCCACGGGGTTGACGTTGAAGAGCATGCCGCGTCGGAACTCAGGCTGCTTCGGAGACAGTTTCAGCAGGTACTTGTTGAAGACAATGTCCGCCGCGACCGTGAAGATCCACGCGATAGCGAAGTTGGAGTAGAAGGAGAGCACAAATCCCAGCACCTGGAACATGTTGAACTCCATCAGAGCCAAAGAAATACCAACGTTCAGCAGCACAAACAGCACGCGACCCGGGTAGCGGTTGAAAGTACGCGAGTAAATGTTTGTCCACGCCAGAGAACCACAATAGGCATTAGTGGTGTTGATCTTGATCTGGCTGACCACTACCAAGAACACGGCCAAGGCAACCGCCAGCCAGTGCGGCATCATCTCCGAATACAAGCTCAGGAATTGATTGACGGGCTCGATGGCCAGATCCGTGCCCTGCCCTAAACGGGCGATGATGTAGACGGCCAGGAACACGCCCACGATCTGCTTAGCCGCGCCGAGGATGACCCAACCCGGCCCACCCATGATCACTGCGGTCCACCAGCTGCGGGCATTTTCCGGAGTCTTTGGAGGCATGAAGCGCAGGTAATCGATGTTTTCTGCGATCTGCGCGGTCAGGGATAGGCACACGCCCGCGGCCAGCATCATGGAGGCAAAGTTCACGCCCTCGCCGCTTTCGCCTGCATAGCTGAGGAAGGTGCCCACCGTCTCCGGCTCGCTAAACAGCAGATAAGCCATCGGCAGAATCATCAGCACCAGCCACAAAGGATTGGTCCAGGACTGGAGCTTGGCCAGGATCTTCATGCCGTAGATGACCAACGGGATGATCATCAAAGAACTGACTGCGTATCCAGCCCACAAAGGAAGCCCGAAACCCACCTTCAAGCCTTGGGCCATGATGGCACCTTCCGTGGCGAAGAGGATGAAAGTGAAGGAAACGAAGATCAGGTTGGTGAGGATGGACCCCAGGTAGCCGAAGCCCGCGCCACGGGTGATCAGATCCATGTCCACGTTGTAGCGGGCCGCATAGTAGGCCAGCGGGAACGAGCTGATGAAGATCAAGACTGCAGCGATCAGAATGCCGCCGATCGCGTTGCCCGTTCCGTGAGTCACGCCGATGGTGGCGCCAATGGAGAAGTCCGCCAGGTAGGCGATGCCGCCGAGCGCGGAGGATGCGACAACTGCAGGCGTCCACTTGCGGTAGTGCCGTGGTGCAAAGCGGAGGCTGAAGTCCTCGCCACCCTTCGTGGTGTTTTCCGCGGTGACTGGGACGTCAGCGCTGGAGGAGCGTGTCGGTATGGACGCCGGGCGGGCAACCACCGAGGGCTGGTCGAGTTTGGTTTCTGGGCTCATGGTGACTGAGCTTAAAAAGCTCAGGTTTCACCCGATGAGCACTTATATCAACGGTTTGTTTCTAGAAGTATGTGTTTATTTCCTAGATGTTTCACATAGTGCGCAGATCAAACGCCGGACGCCCCATAACTGCCCGACGAACAGCGTCATGCGCGGCATGCATCGCAGCACGCACGGTGACGGTTGATCCCCCGGCGATGCGCACCATCACTCCCGACTTGTTCAATACCGTACTCACCCCGATCGCCACCTTGCCATCCTGAACTGCAGGAACAGCCAGAAGTACTTCGTGGCATTGGTCGCTAAGAGACAGGGTTGACGTCGAGCAAAAATCTTCAGGAACCACTACAACCAACGTGCCCCACACCGGCGCATCTCCCCACAACATCAGGTCCGTGCCGCTGCCCGCACCTACCATGACCACGTGATCGTTGAGCAACGGCATGCCATTACGCGTCACACGCATGCACAAGCAGGCAGCATCAAACGCATGACTTTCACCGTGGGCTAAGCGACCCGACAAGGTGATCTCGCCGGCAATCAAAGCAGCACTTGGTGCGACTTCGAACTCGTTGAACTGCACCAAACGCGAGCCACCGAACAACGTGGTGTGCCCCGGCACATACTCCAAGCGCGCACCATCGGCCACAGTGAATGTGGACCATTGCGTTGCCAATCCTGCGTTCATGCGGTGCACATTCGTGGCAGCCTGCGTGGTGACCGTGACTTGCGCACCTTCCCCCACCTGCACCTTTTGCCGAATACGGTCGTTTTCAGCTAGCCCACCACCGGTCGTCCGCACGTACAACACCGCATGCCGAGAGTCTGATGGATCCACGTACAGCGGACGAGTGAGACTCATCGGCGCCTTCACAAAACGCTGCGCAAGCCCTGTCCGCCCGGTAGATCTATCAACTTTCAACTCAGCCTCCAGCACGCCGACCTTCCCGGGCTTGCCTACGCCCAGCACGCCGGATCGCTGGACAACAGCTCTATCTGTACACGCTAGAAACTCCCGCAACTCACGTGGAATCCACGGTGTGAGTAGTGAAGCATCGAGTCGATCACCCATTAGCGCGCTCGCGGTAACTTTCTAAAGCCACCATCAGTTCACCGATGCCCTGCCCGTCCAGCGAGTTCGTCAAGATCACGGTCTTGTTGTCGCGCACATCGTTGGCATCGGAATGCATCTGGTCCAGGTCACATCGCACGTACTTCGCGATATCCACTTTGTTGATCACCAACACGTCCGATTCTGTGATGCCGGGGCCGCGCTTACGTGGCATTTTGTCGCCCTCTGCCGTGTCCAGCACAAAGACGAACACGTCCACCAGTGCAGGCGAGAATGTCAGCGTGAGATTGTCTCCACCCGATTCGAAGAAGATTGTGTCTAGTTCTGGGTGTTCGTCCAACATGTCCGCAGCGGCCATGAGGTTCATCGTCGGATCATCGCGTACCGCAGTGTGCGGGCAGCTTCCTGTTTCCACGCCCACGATCCTGGATCCATCGATCACGCCGTCCAGAACGCGCCGAATATGCTGGGCGTCTTCTTGTGTGTAAATGTCATTGGTAATCACACCCACTTCGTGGCCTGCCTGGACAAACTGAGGCACAAGCACCTCAATCAGCGCAGTCTTGCCGGATCCCACCGGTCCGCCGATGCCAATGCGTAGCGGCGATCCGTTTCCTGTAACTGGGTTGTTCATTGTGTGTCCTTCGTTGAGTTCTCGTTCGTTATTTTCTCGACGCCAGCCCCGCCCCCAACCAGCTTCGTTCACCCTGGTCAGCTCATGAATAGCCGGGCGGGCGCACGCTCGTGCGCGGCACTTGCCATGTCCAGCCCAGGGCTTGCGCGGCCTAGGTGCTGCACGTCCCCGGTCGCGCATAATTCGCGGGCTTCAGCCACCGCCCATTCCGCACGGTCCTCGATCAGCGGCATCACGCGATTGATCATGACCTGGCCACTGATGTGGTCACATTGCCGCAAGCGCAGCGCCGCCGAGGACCATCCGATCACCAATCCAATGAGTTCCACGCCGACGGCTTCCAGCGCATCCAGCCCGCGCGACTGATGAATCAATCCCAATGCGATGGCCTGGTTTCCGGGAGTGTGACGGCGCGAGGTGGCTTCGGAAAAAGATTCCAACACCCCACTAACCGGCGTGACCTCGCCATGAACCCGCAGCGTCTGCCGACCTACCCGCGTGGACGATTTGCGCAGCTCCTCGGTGATTTTCGTGGCTGTGAGTTCGTAATCCAATCGCATCAAAAAATCCAGCGCATCTTCCAGCGACAGCGTGCCATCGGCTACCGCCTCAGCCTGCAGCACAGCCATAGCCGTGGCCACCCCGTCACCTGGAACGGCCGTGTGTCGAAGGTGTCCCTCCAGGGCAGCTCCGGCTTGGTCTGCACCTCGAACCTTGCTCGATTGCACCAGACCTTCCAGCCCGTGCGACAGTGTGTAACGGCCAGAGGGATATGCCGAATCACCGTAGGTCACAGCGTGCAGTAAGGCGGATAGTTGAGTCATTACATCTTCACTTAAAACAAGTAGAAAAGTTGCGCCAAAGGCAAACGCTCGGCCGGATCGATGGTGACAATATCCCCATCCACGCGGACTTCATAGGTGTCCGGATCCACCTGAATATCCGCCAAGCGGTTGTTGCGAATCATGTCCCGCTTGCCCAGGTGACGGGTTCCTCGAACGGGCAGTACCAGCGAATCTAGTCCGAGTTTCTCCGGCACCCCGGCCTCGATGGCGGCCTGGGACATGAATGTCACACGCGTTGCGGGCAACGCCTTGCCGAAGTTGGCGAACTGCGGGCGATAGTAGATCGGCTGTGGGGTAGAAATAGATGCGTTGGGATCCCCCATCGCGGCCCACGCTATGCGGCCGTGGCGCAGCACTACTTGCGGCTTCGCAGCAAAGGAATCCACGGGCCACAGCACCAGGTCGGCGATCTTGCCCTTTTCAATCGACCCGATATGCTCGGAGATGCCCTGCGCGATCGCCGGGTTGATCGTGAGTTTGGCCAGGTATCGCAGTACCCGGTTATTGTCCGCGCCGTCGTCGCCCTCCAGCTCTCCCAGTTGTTCCCGGCAGTGGTGCGCGGTTTGAAACGCCCTGGTCCAGGATTCGCCCACGCGGCCCATCGCCTGGGAATCGGAGCTGAAAATGCTGATCAGACCCATATCGTGCATCACGGTTTCCGCCGCGATCGTCTCTGCGCGCACGCGCGAATCCGCAAAGGACACATCCTCTGGAATGTCGTGGGATAGGTGGTGGCACACCATCACCATGTCCAGCAGTTCTTCCACCGAGTTGACCGTGTAGGGCAAGGTGGGATTTGTCGACGACGGCAGAACGTTGCTCATTCCCGTTACCCGCAAAATGTCCGGCGCATGCCCGCCACCAGCGCCTTCGGAGTGGAAGGTGTGGATGGTGCGATTGCCCATCGCGCGTGCCGTGGACTGGAAGAATCCGGACTCGTTCAGAGTGTCTGTGTGGATCGCCAGCTGTACGTCCATTTCCTCACACACATCCAATGCGTTGGAGATAGCCGCCGGAGTAGCACCCCAGTCCTCGTGCACCTTCAGTCCCGCAGCACCTGCGGCCACTTGGACGCGCAAAGCATCGGGCAAGCTACCGGAGCCCTTGCCCAGGAAACCGGTATTCACCGGCAAGCCTTCTGCCGCGCGCAGCATGAACTGCACCCCGCTTTCACCGGGCGAGCAGGTTGTTCCCAACGAGCCCTCGGCCGGTCCTGTTCCACCACCGAAGAACGTGGTGATGCCGTTGGACAGTCCCTCTTCCGCCTGCTGCGGCGTGATGTAGTGGATGTGAGTATCCACGCCACCTGCAGTAAGAATGCGGTGAGCGCCAGAGATAACCTCCGTGCCGGGGCCGATCAGCAAATCACGGTCCACCCCGTCCTGGGTGTTTGGGTTACCCGCCTTACCGATGCCCACGATGCGTCCATCTTTAATTCCGACGTCACCTTTGACCACGCCGAGTATGGCGTCGAGAACAATGGCACCCAAAATGACGGTATCCAGCGACTCGACCGCCGAGGGATCTTGCCCCATGCCATCGCGGACTGCCTTGCCACCGCCGTAGACGGATTCGTCGCCATAAGCGACGGCCGAATAGTCCTTGTCGATGCGGACCTTAAGGTTGGTATCCGCCAGCTTGACCAGGTCGCCCTCAGTAGGGCCGTAGATCTCTGCGTAGCGGGAGCGATCAATACTGTTCATTCTTTGTCTTCCTCAACTACCGGGGTGGCGGTGGACTGCAGGGAAATCTCATCATTGGCGTGCAGGAACTCATGCAATCGCGACATGGAGGCGGCCTTGATATCCGGATCATCTAGGCTCCCGTTGACCAGACCGCTGAAGCCGTACAGGATGCGGTTGCCGCGGAATTCGGTGAGCTCCACGTCCTTCTCATCGCCCGGCTCAAAACGAATGGCCAGGCCCGCGGGGATGGCCAGGTGCATGCCCCAGGCCTTCTCCCGATCGAACTCCAAACCGGGGTTGACCTCAAAGAAGTGATAATGGCTACCTACCTGGATGGCGCGGTCGCCGGTGTTCTTCACCGTCATATGCTCCCGCGCCGCGCCCACATTGAGCTCAATTTCCCCGGGCTGCACGATGTACGCGCTGGATCCGCTGGACATGGTTGACCTTCTTTTCTAATGAGTGTGAGGATGCGCGTGAGAGTGCGCGTGCGCGTGGCTGTGCGAGTGGGGATGAGGATGCGAATGCTCGTGTTGATGAGCGTGGCCATCTTCGTCTCCGTGCGAGTGTGCGAAGCCCGCCGCATGGTCGGCCAACAACCCGGCCGCGAGGCCATCATCGCCATGTTCGGCGGCGTGCTGCGCGTTTCGCGCGGACAAGTGAATGGCCGTGTGCAGAGCACGAGCACCGCAGAGATCAAAGCGTTGCTCCCCGTCTTCCCACAGGCCCAAGTCTGCTCGCGCGAGCTCCACCCGGGTTGCGCCCAGCTTGTCCAGCGTGTGCATCGTCTGCTCCAAGGTGGGGAAAACGTCCGCTTTTGTGGGGAGTTTTGCGTCGAAACACAAGGAGACCTGGATTTTCTCCGAGTACTGCTCCGCCAATCGCACGCGACGAAAAAGTTCTGCATCGGCAAAGGGATCCACCGCCTGTGCGACAAACGCTAAGGCATCGCTTCCCCGCTGCGTGGCAGCACGAATCCGCCTGCGCAGATACGCGATGGTGTACGTGTCATTAAAGATTGGCGCGGCGAGTAGGAGCTGCGGCACGGAACCGGAAGACTTCAGCCACGTCAGAGTCTGGGCAACCTGGGTGATCGCTGTGAGATCGCGTCCCGTGCTCGCGGGAACGACCACAACCCGCGGACTCTGAGTGGCCTCAATTAGTTCGGTGAGCTCGCGGGTTGACGATGCCACCGGAAAACCTCCTTGTTCAGCGAGTTGCTTCCGCTGCGGGGCTTCCGCCGTGGCGAAGACAATGACCTGAGTATCCTCAGACATCCGCATCACACCCCGATCGGATCGTGGACACTAATTAGCTTGGTCCCGTCAGGGAATGTGGCCTCGACTTGCAAGAGACTTAGCCTCTCACGGACGCCCTCCATCACATCGTCTGGCCCCAACACTTGAGTGCCGATCTCCATGACATCTGCCACGCTTTTGCCGTCTCGTGCTGCTTCGATGCAGGCTTCAGAGATCAGCGCGGTAGCTTCTGGAACGTTGAGCTTGAGTCCGCGGTCTTTACGTCGCCGGCTCACCTCCGCCATCGTGAACACAAAGAGCTTGTCCATCTCACGGGGTGTCAATGACATGAATTTCTCCGACCTTTAGACACATACTGACGTTTGTAACTTAGTGTAAGCGCACCGAAATCAAGGTGTGTTTCCACTATATGAATTCTGTTTCTTTCCGTTGTACTGCCCGTTCCGGTGAGGCTCCACTAGTGTTGCCCCACGCTCACATCCAATTGTTTTTCTTGAACAACAACCACAGTCCCACGGCGAAAATCGCCATCATCCCCAATGCAAAGGGATAGCCCAGCGCCCAGTGCAGTTCCGGCATATCGTCAAAGTTCATTCCGTAGATTGCCGCGATGAGCGTCGGGGCAAAAAGGATTGCCGCCCATCCCGAAATCTTTTTCATCGCGTCGTTTTGTCGCTCCGAGACAAGCGTCGCGTTCACGTCGAGGATCTGCTGCATCGCTGCCCGGTACTCCAGCACTTGGTTGTTCGCGAACGTCAGGTGGTCTGTCACGTCATCCAGGTAGGCCTTGAGCTGCTTCGACATCCCCCGATCTTCCATCTCGCGCCGCAACCCCTGCATTACTTCCATCAGCGGGGTCGTGGCGTGCTGCATGTCGATGATTTCTTGACTTAGGTGGTAAATACGCTCGGCAACGGTCTGATCGCCGGAGAAGACTTGTCGTTCAATCTGTTCCTTGTCCACCGCAATGCCTCGCAACACGGGTAAGAAGCCGTCAACGATGGCGTCCAGAAATCGGTACACAATAACCTCCGGGCGCAGGTCGAGGTCGTCTTCCTTCCCCAACAGCACACGTTCCCATTCTTGTGGATTGACCAGTTGCCCTTCTTTGTCGACGCCATCACGGCCGTCAATCCAACGATTGTCTTGGCACAGGATGTTCAAGGACTGCGGGGTCACCACGAGGTGAAACTCGGAGAAGTCGACTTCCTCTGACTCATCGATATACCGGGTAGACCGCACGACGAGGAACAGCACGTCATCGTAGATCTCTAGCTTGGGGCGCTGCTCGCCCTGCAGAAGGTCTTCGATAAGCAGCGGGTGCAGTTTCCAGGTGTCCCCTAGTTCGAAGATATCCATCGTGGTGGGGCGGGGATAGACATTGACGACGATGCGGTTGTCCGCGTTTTGCACAAAGCGAAGGTCCTCTTGCGAATCTGGGCCGCCTACAGTTTCCACGGGACGTCCGCGGTCTAGGTAGCGCGTAAAGCGGATGGCATTGTTGCCATTGTCCGTGGACTGGGTTTGTGGCCTTTTTGTCATGCGGGGCACTTTCTGACTTCGCAAGAGATACGTGAAAAGGGGAAAGAAACTCGAATAAAAAGAGCCATCGTCAACCAACAGAAGTTAGTTGACGATGGCTCTCGCGCGTTAATGGAGGTGCCTGCGCGCCCAAGAGAGCGCGGGTATCACATGATGCGGCCGGTACGTTCCTTGTACTCGCGGTAGTTCTTGCGTCCAACGTGAACCAAGATGAAACCGAGGAACAGGAGTCCAAAGCCCATAACTGCCCCGGCGATGGCAAAAACTTGCCCATCAGTGCGGTAGTCATTCAGCATTGAGGACAGTCCCCACATCATGGTGCCGAGTCCAGCCATGGACGCCAAGATGAAGCCCATGCCGAGCCACGTGAGGGATCGCTGGAGGGAGGAGTGCGGCGCATCCAAGCTGGACGGCACGTAGCCCTCCTTGTAGAGGCGACCAATCTGGAGTTCTTGGGGAAGAGACATGACGTTTCTCCTACTTTCTAAACAGTATGACTAAATTCTAGTCATCTTTGCCACGGAAAGCGGCACGGGTGCGTTCCTTAGTGATGGCTGCCACAGCGGTCAGGGGGATGCCGGCAGGGCAGACATCCGCACACTCGCCGTACAGGGAGCAGGAGCCGAAGGTCTGCTCTGCCTCGTCGACCATCTTGCGGGCGCGGCGTCCACGCTCCTCGCGGCCCAGTGGGGACAGCGTGAGATGAACCAGCTTTGCACCGGTGAACAGATGAGAAGCGCCGTTAGGGCAGGCTGCCACACATGCGCCGCAGCCGATACATGCAGCGTGATCCAGAGCGCGCTCTGCATCGGAGTGGTTAACCAGCAGGGAATCAGCATCCGGTGCGGTACCAGCCGCAACGGTGATGAAGCCACCCTTTTCCATCACGCGATCCAGTGCGGAACGGTCCACGACCATGTCCTTGATCACTGGGTACGCAGCGGAGCGCAGTGGCTCCAGCTTGATGGTGTCGCCATCCTTGAAGGACAGCAGGCGCTGCTGACACGCAGGCTTGTTCTTGTCTGGGCCGTGGGGACGGTCATTGACCATCAGGCCACAGGTGCCACAGATGCCTTCGCGACAGTCGGATGCGAAAGCGAATGCTTCCTTGCCGTCCTCAACGAGGTTGTTGTTGACGTGATCCAACAGCTCCAGGATGGACATCTGCGGTTCAGCATCGTCAACATTGATGGATTCGAAGTGGCCTTCGGCGTGTGGGCCCGCCTGACGCCAGATTTCAAGATGCAGTTTCATTACTTGTAATTCCTTGTCATGAGCGGGATCTTGTCGAAGTACAGCGGCTCAGCGTGGCGGATGAACTTGTTTGGTCCATCTGGCTGCCATGCGGAGACGAAGCACCAGTTGTCATCGTCACGCTCTGCCTCGCCCTCTTCGGAGAGGTGATCGTCACGGTAGTGGGCACCACAGGACTCGTCGCGGTCCAGGGCGTCCACGCACATGAGCTCGCCCAGGTCCAGGTAGTCCGCAACGCGGGTTGCGTACTCTAGGGTCTGGTTCATGTAGTCCACGTCGCCTGGGATGTGAACGTTGGCCCAGAAGTCCTCGCGCAGGGCGCGGATCTTCTCGATGCCGTCCTTCATGTCCTCGACGTTACGAGACACACCACAGGAGAAGTACAGGATCTCGCCGAGCTGGCGGTGGTAGTACTCAGGTCCGTGTGGGTTATCGCCCTTGATGTTCATGATCTTGTCGAAGCGAGCACGTGCGCGCTGCAGTGCTTCCTGAGCCACTGGGGAGTCAGCCTCAGGGATGGACTCGCCTAGGCGTGGTGCCAGGTAGTTCGGGATCGTGAACGGCAGGGTGAACCAGCCTTCCACAGACGAGGACAGCAGCGAGTTTGCACCCAGGCGGTTTGCGCCGTGGTACATCCAGGAAGCTTCGCCGGAGCAGAACAGACCCTGGATGGAGGTCATCTCGTTGAAGTCCGTCCACAGGCCACCCATGGTGTAGTGGCAGGTAGGGGCGATACGCATTGGGGTCTCGTAAGCAGACTCACCAATGGCCTCTTCGTACATCTGAATGAGGTTGGAGTAGCGCTCACGGATGGTGTCCTTGCCCAGGCGCTCGATGGCGTCTCCCAGGTCCAGGTACACGGAGTTCTTCATTGGACCCACGCCGTAGCCAGCGTTGATCTGCTGCGCGTTTGCACGGGAAGCAATATCGCGAGGCACCAAGTTACCGAAGGCTGGGTAGCGACGCTCCAGGAAGTAGTCGCGCTCGTCCTCCGGAATGGAGTTCGGGTCGCGATCGTCATCCTTCTTCTTTGGGGTCCAGATGCGGCCATCGTTACGCAGCGACTCAGACATCAGGATCGTCTTGGACTGCCACGTGGAGTTCACGGGAAGGCCGGTTGGGTGGAACTGCACGAACGATGGGGATGCCATGAAAGCGCCCAGCTCGTATGCACGCATGAGAGCGGATGCATTGGAGTTCTTGGCCAGCGTGGACATGTGGTACACGTTGCCGTAACCGCCGGTGGCCAGCACAGTGGCGTGGCCGGTGTGAGCGGTGAGCTCGCCGGTGATCAGGTTGCGGGTGATAATGCCCTGGCACACGCCCTTGTCCACGATCAGATCAACCAGATCAGAGTGGGTGAAGATTTCCACGTTGCCTGCACCGATCTGACGGTACAGAGCAGAGGTGGTGGCCAGCTGCAGCTGCTGACCGGTTTGTCCACGGGTGTAGTAGGTACGGGAGACCTGCACACCACCGAAGGAACGGGTAGCCAAGGTGCCGCCGTACTCGCGAGAGAACGGTGCGCCCACAGCGTTCATGTGGTCGATGACCTTAGAAGATTCCATGGCCAAGCGCCAGCAGTCGTTTTCGCGGCAGCGGTAATCGCCACCCTTGACGGTGTCCTTCGCGTGCAGGTAGGTGGAGTCATTATCCAGCTTCTTGCCGCGGGAGGAGTTCACGCCACCCTGGGCAGCAATCGAGTGCGCACGACGAGGGGAATCGTGGTAGGTGAAGACCTTGACGTCGTAACCCAACTCACCGAGAGCCGCAGCTGCAGCACCGCCGGCCAGGCCGGTACCCACGATGAGGATGGTGAACTTGGAACGGTTCAGTGGAGACACCATTCCGAAGTGCTCCTTGGCGTACTGCCACTGCTGATCCTGGGATACAGCGTGTGGAGCATTGTCCTTCAGCACGGAGCCGATTGCCACGCCGGGCACGGCAGATTCCGGTGCGCTGAAAGCAGCCACTGCGTCATCGTAGTTGAAGTCCGCAGTCTGGTTGTGCGGATGATTGGTAATAGCGCTCATATCTTTATCTCCTTCAGACTCGCGGTTTAGTGGCTTGCGCCAGGAACGAATGGAACCTGATCAACCCAACCAAACATCACTGCGAGAGGGATGGAGATGTTGCCGACCATGATGATCGCAGGCAACAGGTAGGAGATCCAGAGGATGACCTGACGGGTACGGTGGCCCGTCACGCCGAGGTCAGAGGAGGCGGTCCAAATACCGTGGGACAGGTGCATGAACAGGATCACCATCGCGAGGATGTAGAAGATCGCCACGCCTGGACGGGAGAAGGACTCCACGAGGTTCTGGTAGGCGGCGTGCTGCCCATCCACTGCACCCTGGAACTCGCCAGCAGCAGCTGGAGAGACTCCCAGAGTCAGATCCAAGATGTGGAAGATGATGAACAGCAGCAGCACGATGCCGGTGACCGGCATGGTACGTGCGGTAAAGGTGTTCCAACCACCGACCATGTTCTTGCGCTTGAAGCGACCGCGGGACTGGTGAGAGCGTCCCACCAGCGCGAATGCGCACCAGACGTGGAGCACGAGGCTCAGCAGCAGGACAATTCGAGCAATCCACAACAGGGACTCATGTGGCAAAAGTGGGTAGCCGAATTCGCGGAGGAAATCAGCGTACGCGTTGAATGATTCAGCGCCGGCATAGATCTTCAGATTGCCGAGCATGTGAACGAGGACAAACAGGCCGAAGATGATGCCAGTCACGGCCATCGTCAGCTTCATTGCCCAGGTAGGGAAGCCGGGCTTCTTGCGCAGCGGCTTAGTACTAATCTTTCCGTGAGAAATTGCCTCACGGTCGTCATATTTAACAGTCATGGCACCTCCAGTGTCATCGCTACTTTAAGTGTTGGAGGGCATGGCTCACTAGTTCACTGAAGTTAACAATGGGCACATACACCCCGTTAAGGGGGAATTTTCCGGTCTCGTCACCAAAGTGTGAACCAGGTCACTTGACAAACGGCATTTACGCAATAGTCACGTTGCGAAAAAGACGCCCCGAAGGGCGTCTTTTCATACCTTTTATATGGGTATATATCTTCTTCGTCGATTACTGTTTCGACGCCAACCTCAGTCCTCTTCAAACAGCGCCGAGTATGCCCGCGCATCCTCCGCCAGTGCGCGATCGTGCGCCCGCGTCGAATCGGCAGAATCATCAGTCAGCACGGTATCTCCCTGAACAAAGACCGGCTCGCTGCCCACGGTAACGTCCTGGCCCATCACCCAGATCGGCCCCACGGTGCCCTCGCCGTCCGCAACCTTGAGCTCCACACCTTCTGGAGTCACCGTCACGTTCAAGCGATTGCCGCGCAAGGTCAGGTTGTACTCCAAGGATTCCCAACCCTCTGGCAACCGAGGACTGATGGAGAACTGCCCGTTGAAATCACGGAATCCACCAAAGCCGTACGTCAGAGCGGACCACACGCCACCGCACGATGCGATGTGTGTGCCGTCCTTCGCGTTGCCGTGCAGGTTAGCCAAATCCACAAACAGGCCACGGTAGAAGAAGTTCACGGCCTTCTCCCGGTAGCCCAGCTCTGCCGCCATGATGGACTGCACCACTGCAGACAGGGTGGAATCTCCCGTGGTCAGGCGATCGTAGTAGTCATAGTTCGCGCGCTTGTGCTCTGTACTGAAGGCCTGTCCCTGCAGGAACAGCGCAAGCACCACGTCTGCTTGCTTGACCACCTGGTACCGGTAGATGGTCAGCGGGTGATAATGCAGAAGCATTGGACGCTGTGGCCCCACCTCGGGATCATCCAGATCCCACACCTCGCGCTGCAAGAACTGATCATCCTGCGGATTCATCCCCAGCTGCTCATTGAAAGGGATGGCCATGCACTTGGCGGCCTTGCCCCACAGCTCCAGTTCCTTTTCCGTCAGCTCCGTCTGCTTCAGCAGATCGCGGTAGGCATCAGGACGGCTCACCTTCATCTGGTGCAACACCTGCGCGGCAATGCGCAGGTTATATTGCGCCATCACGTTGGTGTACAGGTTGTTGTTCACCACGGTGGTGTACTCATCCGGGCCGGTCACGGAGTGGATCTCAAAGCGATCCCCCGCCGCAGTGAAGAAGCCCAAGGACATCCAGAAGCGTGCAGTTCCCACCAAAATATGGATGCCCTGCTCCAGCAGGAAGTCCGTATCGCCCGTGGCATGCACGTACTTCATCAGCGCAAACGCGATATCGGCATCAATGTGATACTGCGCCGTGCCCGCCGCGTAATACGCACTGGACTCTTGCCCATTAATCGTGCGCCACGGGAACAGCACGCCATCGTGCGCCAGCTCTAGCGCGCGCTGCTTCGCCGCCGGCAACATGTCATAGCGGAAGCGCAGCGCGTTACGAGCAAACACCGGGTTGGTGTAGCTCAGGAACGGCAGCATATACACTTCCGTGTCCCAGAAGTAATGGCCACCGTAGCCGGCACCCGTCATTCCCTTGGCCGGAATTCCGCTGGTCTCCGCGCGAGCGGAGGCCTGGATCAGCTGGAACAGATTCCAGCGGACAGCTTGCTGAACAGCGGGCTTACCGCCAATCTTGACGTCGGAACGCTCCCAGAAACGCGCCAGCCACTCCGCCTGATTGATGGCCAGGTTGCGGAAGCCTACGGACTTGGCTCGGTTGATGGTGCGGGCGCAGCGGAAACCCAGCTCCTGCGGGGCCACGTGACGCGAAGAGTGGTAGCTAACGAACTTCTCCAGCCGCAACTTGAGACCCTTCTTGCCGTTGACGTGGTACGCCACGCTAGCCACGTCCTCCTCCACGCGGGTACTGACCTCCACGCCGGAATCCTCCGCAGATTCCGGATTAGACATATCCAGAACGTGATCCATGGACGCGGCCACGGTCATGCCAGAGTGGTTGATCTGAAAACCTAAGGTTGCGCGCTCCGGCTCCGGCTGCGACTGGTACTTCGGGATGAACACCCGCTCCACGAACTCCTCGCCACGGCGTGGATCGAAGCCTTCCTCCGCAGCCTCGCGAGCGTTGTTATCCGGGAACTCGCCCTCACCATCCTCGCGGTTGAGCAGCTGCGAGCTGATGACCACGGCAGCATCATCGTCCAGCAGCTCCACTTCCAAGCTCATGATCGCCAAGTGGCGCTCCTGGAAGCTGACCATGCGCTCAGACGTCACCCGCACATGCTTGCCGCTGGGCGTGCGCCAAACCATCTCGCGGCGCAGAATACCCTCGCGGAAATCCAAGCTGCGCCGGTAGTCCGTGACCTCGGCATTGCCCAAGCGCAGAGGCTCATCGTCAATGTAGAGGCGCATCGGCTTGCCGTCTGGCACGCTCACGATGCCCTGACCAGCACGGGCCAGGCCGTAGGCATCCTCGGCGTGCTGAATGTTCCACGTCTCGTGGACACCGTTAATAAACGTGCCGTGCTTGGAAGAATCCCGGCCTTCCTCCGGATTGCCGCGCATCCCTAGGTAGCCATTGGACAACGCGAAGAGCGTCTCCGAAACGCCCAGGTCCATCCGGTTAGGCTTGGTCTCGATGAACGCCCACTCGTCAATGGGGTTGTTCTCCCAGTCCATCTCCTCAAAAGGATTCACGTGGTGGTGCTTCTGATCCACCCGGAAATTCAGCTCCGCCAAGTTTTCCCCATCAATAGGACGATCCGGGCCGTCGAAATCGTTCTCTCTGCGCTGCTTCAGAAATTTCTCCAGCTGCGAGTGATTGGTGTTGCTCAGGGACATGGACGCACTCCTTCATACCGACGTGAAAAGTAAACAGTAAAGCGCGCAAGCCACAGCCCACGCGCTGGGTCAGGCTTTAACTCTGCAGCAAATCCCCAAGATCTCGGACCACCACGTCCGCGCCCGCATCCAGCAGCGCCTGCTCCCCCGCGCCCCGATCCACGCCGATGACCAGCCCAAAGTCACCCGCTCGTCCGCTGGCAACACCGCTGGTGGCATCTTCCAGAACCACCGCATCTTCCACACCCACGCCCAGCTGCTCAGCTGCATAAGCATAGGTATCCGGCGCAGGCTTGCCCGGCAGCTCCCGGTCATTAGCCACGATGCCGTCCACAATCAGCTCAAAGCGGTCCACCAAACCGGCCGCCTCCAGCACTGGGCGCGCGTTCTTCGAGGAACTCACAATAGCCATGCGCGGCACGTCCTCGCCCGCATCCTTGCGCGCCCGCCACTCGTCCAGTAGCGCCACCGAACCGGGATACGCCTCGACACCCTCAGAGACCAGCTTCAGGAAGTCCTCGTTCTTCCGTGCCCCCAGGCCATGGATCGTGTCCTTGTCCGCAGCATCCTCCGCGGTGCCTTCGTCCACGGTGATGTTGCGGCTTTCCAGCAGCGCGGCCACCCCTTCATCCCGACGCCGACCATCCAGGTAATCAAAGTAATCCTGCTCGGTATACGGCTCCGCACCCCGCTGCGCCAAGAAAGCACTAAACATCCTGCTCCACGCCTCACGGTGCAGCGCGGCGGTCGGAGTAATAACTCCGTCAAGATCAAACAGCAGCGCCCCGTAGCTAAACAGTGGCTTGTCGAGTTGTGGCACAGCGATCAGGTTCCTTCCCCAGAACGTTCGCGAATGAACGTTCGCGAGTAGACATTCGAAAGTGCAAAAACAACTGCGTCCCATACTAACGGGCCATAAGACATTCGGCTGCGCGCAAGAAAACGCGCAAGCTCTCAGCGCCCGCAGTCACACTGCAGGAGGAAAGCTTGCGCGTTGATAATCAGGAGGTTGGCGTCGGAAAAGAAACCACACTAACCCACCGAGGACCATTCAGGCCCTCACCGGAACAGCAACCGTTTAGGCGATGCCGTGCTTTTCCTTGAACTCGCGACGGCGAGCGTGCAGGATCGGCTCGGTGTAACCGGAAGGCTGCTCCTGACCCTTGAGGATAAGGTCCTTCGCGGCCTGGAAAGCAACGGACTCGTCGAAGTTTGGAGCCATGTTGCGGTAGGCAGCGTCGCCCTCGTTCTGACCGTCCACCTTGGCAGCCATGCGCTGCAGGGACTCGAGGATTTGCTCCTCTGTCACCACACCGTGCTTGAGCCAGTTGCTCAGCAGCTGGGAAGAAATGCGCAGGGTAGCGCGGTCTTCCATCAGGTCGATGTCATGGATATCAGGAACCTTGGAGCAACCCACGCCCTGCTCCACCCAGCGGACCACGTAGCCCAGGATGGACTGGCAGTTGTTGTCCAGCTCTTCCTTGATCTCTTCCGCAGACCAGGTGGCATTGCCCTCGCCGTTGGCAGGACCTGCAACTGGCAGGGTGAGGATCTTGCCCAAGGTGTCACGACGACCCTCGGTGCGCAGCTTCTCCTGCACCGCGAAGACGTCCACCTCGTGGTAGTGAGTAGCGTGCAGCGCAGCACCGGTTGGGGAAGGAACCCACGCGGTGGATGCGCCCTGCTTAGGCTGGCCGATCTTCTGCTCCAGCATCTCAGCCATCAGCTCGGTCATGGCCCACATGCCCTTACCGATCTGCGCCTTGCCAGGCAGGCCGTGTGCCAGGCCGGCATCCACGTTGTTGTCCTCGTAGGCGAGCATCCACTCGGACTGCTTCATCTCGCCCTTGCGGATCATTGGGCCCGCAACCATGGAGGTGTGGATCTCGTCGCCAGTGCGGTCCAGGAAGCCGGTGTTAATGAACGCCAGGCGATCCTTCACCTGGGCGATGCAGGCATCCAGGTTGGCGGAGGTACGGCGCTCCTCGTCCATCACACCCACCTTCAGGGTGTAGCGAGGCAGATCCAGCAGGTCCTCGATAGCGGCGAACAGATCGTTGGTGTACGCCACCTCTTCTGGGCCGTGCTGCTTTGGCTTCACGATGTAGATGGAGCCCTGGCGGGAGTTGCGCAGGTCATTGTCCTTATCGATGCCAGGGATGGCACATGCAGCGGTGATGACACCGTCCATGATTCCCTCGAAGACCTCTTCGCCATCCTTGTCCAGGATCGCTGGGTTCTGCATCAGGTGACCCACATTGCGGACGAACAGCAGGGAGCGGCCGTGCAGGCGCAGCTCGGAGCCATCGCGACCGGCGTAGGTGCGGTCTGGGTTGAGGGTACGAGTGAAGGACTTGTCGCCCTTTTCGATCTTCTCGGACAACTCGCCGGTGTTCAGGCCCAGCCAGTTGCGGTAGCCCAGGGTCTTGTCGGTGGCATCCACGGCTGCCACGGAATCCTCGAAGTCCATGATGGAGGAAACTGCTGCTTCCACCACGATGTCCTTCACGCCAGCCTTATCGGTGCTGCCAACTGGGGACTCTGGATCAATCTGAATGTCCAGGTACAGGCCGTTGTTGCGCAGCAGGATGCTGGTTGGGTTTTCCTTGTCACCGGCGTAACCAACGTAAACGTCTGGCTCCTGCAGGCGGACTTCGTTGCCATCGATCGTGGCGGTGAACTGGCCGGATGCGATGGAGTATTCGGTGACGTCCTTGTGGGAGCCGGACTCGAGTGGCACGGCGCGGTCCAGGAACTCACGGCTCCACTCGATGACCTTGTCGCCGCGGACCTTGTTGTAACCCTTGCCCTTTTCCTGGCCGTTCTCCTCGGAGATGGCGTTGGTGCCGTAGAGGGCATCGTAGAGGGAACCCCAACGTGCGTTAGCAGCGTTCAGAGCAAAACGTGCATTCAGGATGGGCACCACGAGCTGTGGGCCAGCGGTGCGGGAGATCTCGGTGTCAATGTTCTCAGTAGAGATCTCGAAATCGCCGGGCTCTTCTGCGAGGTAGCCAATTTCCTTCAGGAAGCTGGTGTACTCCTCGGCGTTCTGCTCGCCCTTGTGGGAGCTGTACCACTCGTCCAGCTTGGACTGGAGTTCATCGCGCTTGTTCAGCAGTTCGCGGTTGCGGGGGGTAAATTCCTCGACGATCTTGCCGAAGCCGTCCCAGAAAGCCTTCTGCTGCTCTTCGCTTTCCTTACCAATACGGGAGAGCACTTCGCTATTGACGAAGTTGTACAAAACCTCGGAAACCTGCAGGTTGCCGGCCTGTACGCGTTGCGTAGCTTGGGGTTCAGTCATTACTACACCTCTATCTTTCGGATGAGTACTTATGTCTCCACCCTAGGTGACGGCTGTCACGGTTGGGATAATTCTTCCCCCTGCCCCACTCTTGGCACCCCCGCCTCGGGGAAGTTTCGGAAATGTTGCGGTGCGGTTACCTCTATGTCTTTCTATTTTCGACGCCAAACACCACCCCTTCAGCTTTCGCAAAATCCCCAGCTTGGCACGCAACGGGTGGATAGTAAGACTTGAACAGCACCGGAATGCAATGTTTAAAACTTCGCAAACTTTGCAAATTGGGTAGGCACCCCCACACATAATTTGAACCGTATGCAGCATTGACGTGGATTTTTACCTTGGTATCTTGGGGATTAGCGACATGGGCACACCTTTCACCGATGCGCCGCCACTGTCCGCGAAATCCTTAGCGGTTTCGCACACAGTTGGATGAGAGCGAACACTCGGGAGTCACGGTTGCCGCAGGTCGTGCACGTTCAGAGCAGCTACGCACTGGAACACCAAGCACAATTTCCACTTTAAGGAAGTGAACTACCAGATGACTAACACTGGCAAGCCACGTACCGCAGCAGAAATCCAGAAGGATTGGGACGAGAACCCACGCTGGGCTAACATCACGCGCGATTACACCGCACAGCAGGTTGAAGACCTTCAGGGCACCGTCGTCGAGGAGCACACCCTCGCACGTCGTGGCGCTGAGATCCTCTGGGACGAGGTCACCAAGGGCGGCGATTACTACATCAACTCCCTGGGCGCCCTCACCGGTAACCAGGCTGTTCAGCAGGTCCGCGCTGGCCTGAAGGCTGTTTACCTGTCCGGTTGGCAGGTTGCAGGTGATGCAAACCTCTCCGGTCACACCTACCCAGACCAGTCCCTGTACCCAGCTAACTCCGTTCCTTCCGTGGTTCAGCGCATCAACAACGCTCTGATGCGTGCTGATGAGATCGCTCACGTTGAGGGCGACACCTCTGTTGACAACTGGCTCGTGCCAATCGTTGCCGACGGCGAAGCTGGCTTCGGCGGCGCGCTGAACGTTTACGAGCTGCAGAAGGCCATGATCAAGGCCGGCGTTGCAGGTTCTCACTGGGAGGACCAACTCGCTTCTGAGAAGAAGTGTGGACACCTTGGTGGCAAGGTGCTGATCCCTACCCAGCAGCACATCCGCACCCTGAACTCTGCTCGCCTGGCAGCAGACGTTGCTAACACCCCAACCCTGGTTATCGCTCGTACCGATGCCGAGGCTGCTACCCTGCTGACCTCCGACGTTGACGATCGCGACAAGCCATTCCTGACCGGCGGCCGTACCGCTGAGGGCTTCTACAACGTGCAGAACGGCATCGAGCCTTGTATCGCACGTGCGAAGGCTTACGCTCCTTACGCTGACCTGATCTGGATGGAGACCGGTACTCCTGACCTGGAGCTGGCTAAGAAGTTCGCTGAGTCTGTTCGCTCCGAGTTCCCAGACCAGATGCTGGCCTACAACTGCTCCCCTTCCTTCAACTGGTCTGCACACCTGGACGATGACACCATCGCCAAGTTCCAGAACGAGTTGGGCGCAATGGGCTTCAAGTTCCAGTTCATCACCTTGGCTGGCTTCCACACCCTGAACTACTCCATGTTCGATCTGGCTCACGGCTACGCCCGCAACCAGATGTCCGCATTCGTGGACCTGCAGAACCGCGAGTTCAAGGCTGCCGAAGAGCGCGGCTTCACCGCTGTGAAGCACCAGCGCGAGGTTGGCGCTGGCTACTTCGACCGCGTTGCTACCACCGTGGATCCAAACTCCTCCACCACTGCTCTGAAGGGCTCTACCGAGGAGGGCCAGTTCCACTAAGCCTCTGATTATCTCGGTTGATTCTCTTCACTGAGGAAACACGCCAGATAGCAGCAGGTTCATAGCGAACTGTGCACACGAGGCAGGACGGGCTTTCTAGCCCGTCCTGCCTTTTCATATCTGTAGGTGACATGCCACTGACGCTCACGGCTATGATTGCCGCATGAGCAATACGGATGCCCACCCTTCGGAGATACTGTGCCGCGGAGGTGGCTGCGCAGATGCGACCAGTGCTGCAGCTGGCTACGTTCCCGTGGAAATCATCACCGCTCGGGACGTTCCACTCGGTGGTCCGCGCGCGATGAACGTCCGCCGCACGCTGCCCCAGCGCAAGCGATCCCTCATCGGCGCCTGGTGCTTCGCTGATCACTACGGCCCGGATGATGTCTCACGCACCGGCGGGATGGATGTTGCCCCGCACCCGCACACTGGCTTGCAGACGGTCAGCTGGCTGTTCGAAGGTTCCATCGCCCATATCGATTCGGGTGGAAATTCCGGCACGGTTCTACCCGGCGAGGTCAATCTCATGACCGCGGGAGCGGGCATCTGCCACTCCGAGACTTCCACGAAGGACGTCTCCACCCTGCACGGAGTCCAGCTCTGGGTCGCGCTGCCGGAGAGCGCGCGTTCCACTGCTCCCCGCTCATTCGAGCACTACACCCCGCCCGTCACTGACCTCGACGGCGGATCGGCCGTGGTGTTCCTCGGCGATCTTGCTGGTAGCCACAGCCCGGTGGAGACCTTCACCCCACTGCTCGGCGCCGAGCTCCGCATCGATCCGCATGCAGAAATCACTGTGAATGTGCAGGAGTCCTTCGAGCACGGTCTCCTTGTCGACGCAGGCAGCGTCACCCTCGAAGGAATCTCTATCCCTCAGGCTGGAATCGGCTACACGGGCGTGGGCGCGCACACGCTGCACATCCGCAATGATTCCGATGATCCTGCGCGAGCCATTCTGCTCGGCGGCGAACCTTTCGCGGAGGACATCGTGATCTGGTGGAACTTCGTGGGCCGGTCCAGCGAGGAAATCGCTGAATACCGCGAGCAGTGGCAGCAACGCACGGAGCGCTTTGGGCAGGTCGAAGGCTATGTGGGCCACGGTGGGCCGGACCAGAACGCCGATGGCATGAGCTGGCTTCCCGCACCTCGCCTGCCCAATGGAATCATCAAGGCGCGGAAGAATCCGTCACCAGAAGCGCGCCCCGATCTGCCTGAAGCTGGCAGTAGCTCCTCCCTGCGCTAACACAATCCACGGCTAAGTAGAGTGGCCATTGATCTCGGATGGCCACCAGAATTTTTCTCCCAGCAACTGCACCACTGCCGGTATCAGCAAGGTGCGCACGATCAAAGTGTCCAGTAGCACGCCGATGAAGATAACGATCCCGACCTGAGCCAGAACCACCAGTGGAAGTACTCCCAACGCTGCAAAAACTGCGGCGAGAAGTATTCCTGCCGAGGTAATGACACCTCCTGTGGCCGATAGTGCGTTGAGAACTCCGTTCCTCGTGCCGTGCTGCGTGGCTTCTTCTCTGGTTCGAGTGATGAGGAAGATCGTGTAATCAATTCCCAAGGCCACAAGAAAGACAAAGGCATAGAGTGGCGTGGTATCAGCGAAAGCCTCAAAGCAAAAGATGTAGGTGGAAATCCACCAGCCCAGGCCCAATGCTGCCACGTTGGTCAACAACACAGTGGCAACCATGATCAGTGGTGCGAGGAAGCTGCGTAGAACAATCACCAAAGCGATGAAAACCAAGAGAAGCACTGTGGGGAAGATCAACAGACGGTCGTCGGCAGAGGATTGCTCTTGATCATGCAGCTGCGCATCTTGGCCACCCACGCGAGCTTCCGAATAATTCGATTCGGCGATGAGTTCTCTCAGTTCAGCGGTACCAAAGCCAGAAACATTGAGAACTTCCCACTCTCCGACCGGATCCGCTGCTTGAACCACAGCTCCCTTTGCTCCAAGAGCCGCCGTTAACCCTTCGGAATCATGGGTAATCACCTTGGCCGGCGTGGCATCTTGTCCAGGAAACTTTTCCGCCAGGCGATCTGCGGCAGATATCGATTCTGGCGTATCGATGAATTGATCAGATTGGGTTAGCCCGGTTGAGATGCCCATGGCTCCCGCACACGCAGTTCCCAAAATGATCATGGCAGCCACTACTACAGCCACAGGGCGCTTTTTAACGAACTTCCCCACCGAATCCCACATGCGGTGATCTGTTGCTTCACCCACCGTCGGCTTCTTCGGCCAGAAAATCCATCGGCCGCACAGCACCAAAAAACCGGGGAGTACTAGCGCACCAAACACCAGCGCAATGATGATGCCCACCACAGATGCCAAGCCCAATCCGCGGGTGGTGGGCACGGCGGAGAGCAGGAGGCATGAGACGCCGACAAGTACCGTAACCGCAGACATCGTCACTGCTTTTGCAGTGGGAGTCCATGCAGCGGCCATAGCCTCGAAGCAAGATGTGTGACGATGCAACTCGTCGCGGTATCGCGAAATCAGCAAAAGCGCGTAATTGGTTCCCGCTCCGAATACCAATACCGAGAGAATTCCGGAAACTGACTCATTCCACGGCACTCCAACTGCAGAGAGCACCCAGGTGAACACGATTTGGGCCAGACGATCCGCGATCGCGATAACCACCAGAGGAACGACCCACAAGATGGGAGAGCGGTACGTAACAATCAGAAGCACCGCGATGATCGCGGCTGTCACACTCAGCAGGAGAAAGTTCGCCCCGGAGAAAACGTCCACCAGATCTGCAGAAACTGCCGCAGGCCCAGTTACAAACGTCTCCACCCCCTCCGGCGCATTCGCAGCGAGCTCAGTCCGCACATCGAAAACTCTTTGTGCCCCCTCTTGTGCACCTTCATCTGGGACTTCAAAAGGAATGATGGCGGCAGTGGAATCATCGTTGGGAATAAGCGGCCCACCTAGATCCATAGCTAACCCCTGCAATTTCCCCAGATCAAGCACCTTGCCCGACGCGGAATCCAACAGTGCAATGGCAGTCTGGGCATCGTCTCCGGGACGTTGCTCAAGGACTTCCGCAACAAACTTGGAGTCCGTTGCATCCGGAAGGCTGGTAGTTGACGATTGCGGCTGTTCCATTGCGCCGATGCCCATGGCCAAGCCAGCCAAGACAACAAGCACAAGTGCGACCCACCGAGGCGACTTGATCGATGAAACGGTCATAGCAACTCTCCTCTGTACGCGGATTCCCAATCTTGCTTCGGCGAAATACATCCCACTCTAGGTGCCCGAAATACCTGGCAAATTCTCTCACAGAGATTCGGTTACGCAAGTGCCCCACCTAAAGATACTGTTAGCTTCATGAGCTCCGAGCATCCTGACACTGACCGCACCTTCGTGGGGTCTCGTCTACGACAGCTGCGAAAGGAACGGGATATCTCCCAGGCGCAGCTCGCTCAGACCCTGCACCTTTCGGCCAGCTACGTCAATCAGATCGAGCACGACGTGCGACCCCTGACCGTCAAAGTCTTGGAGCGCATCACCGAGGCTTTCGGCGTAGACGCCACCTTCTTCGCCGCAGAAGACTCCACTCGCCTGCTCGCGGAGCTGCAAGACGTGGTCATGGACCGAGAAATCTGTCCCGCCCCGCTCGACGTGGTGGAGCTGGCATCCTTGGTGCGCAACCACCCGTCAGTCGCTCGCGCCATGGTGGACATGCACTCGCGCTACCGCAACGTCTCGGACAAACTCACGCTGGCTACAGAGGAACGCATCCAGGGTTCTGCAGTGATGTCCATTACCCCGCGTGGCGAGCTGTTCGGCCGAGCCTCTGGCCCCGAGGTATTCAGCATGCCGCACGAGGAGGTCCGCGATTATTTCTATTCGCGCCAGAATTACGTCGACGTCCTAGACGTGCAGGCCGAGAAACTCTCACACACCCTCCAGCTGGGCAATCATCAGATCCGTCACACGGAGGACATCCTCGCCAACCGCCTGCAAAGCGAACACAGCATCCCCGTGGTTTACTCTCCTAATTTGGGCGATACTCAGCACACCTTCGACCAGCAGACGCGCAAGATCTACGTGTCCTCGAAGATGCGCCCCGGTCAGATCGCATTCCGCCTCGCCACGGAACTGGCCTACCTCGAAGCCGGGGACACCATCTCCTCGCTCGTAGAACTTGGCCACTTCACGTCAGAGAGCTCGCAGGCACTAGCTTCCCGCGGCCTCGCCACCTACTGGGCTGCAGCACTGCTGCTGCCCTACGGCATGTTCCACGCCTCAGCAGAAGAATCCCGCTATGACCTCGAATTCCTCATGCGCGACTACGGCGTGGGCTACGAAACGGTCTGCCACCGCCTGTCCACCCTCCAGCGCCCCAGCCTGCGCGGCATTCCCTGGACATTCGTGCGCGTGGACCGCGCAGGCAACATGTCCAAGCGACAATCCGCCTCCGGTCTGCACCTATCCCACTCCGGCGGTACATGCCCGCTGTGGAACGTCTACGAGACCTTCTCCTACCCCGGCAAGATCATGCGGCAGATGGCGCAGATGCCAGATGGCCGCAGCTATCTCTGGATCGCGCGCACCGTCAACCACCACCGCTCCGCGTGGGGCCAGCCCGGCAAGATGTTCGCCATCGGACTGGGCTGCGAGCTGAAGCACGCCTCCCGCACCGTCTACGCAGACGGCCTCGACCTCGCAGATCCCAGCGCCGCCACCCCAATCGGATCCGGTTGCCGCATGTGTCCTAGAGACAACTGCCCCCAGCGAGCATTCCCGCCGATCCACCGCCCCATCACCGTGGACGCACATAGCTCAACGGTGTCGCCTTACTAGTCCGCGCTGAGGTTGGCGTCGAAAAGAAAAAGAAACCGGACCCACCTACCACGATAAGCAGATAGACCCGGCCTAGCACCGCGAAGGCTATAGGTTGATCATGTGACCTTCGATGCCCTCTGCGGCTTCCTTCATTGCCTCGGACAGCGTGGGGTGCGTGTGCACGTTGCGGCCGATCTCACCGGCGGTGAGGTCGAAGCGCTGCGCGAGAGTCAGCTCTGGGAGCAGCTCGGAGACATCAGGTCCCACGAGGTGTCCGCCGATGAGCTCGCCGTACTCCGCATCCGCGATGAGCTTCACGAAGCCCACACCGTGACCCAAGCCAGCAGCCTTGCCGTTGGCAGAGAATGGGAAGGAAGAGACCTTGATCTTGCGGCCTTCCTCGTCTGCCTTCTTCTTGGCCTGCTCCTCGGTGTAACCGAAGGATGCCACCTGCGGGGAGCAGAACGTTGCGCGAGGCATGTTCATGTAATCGCCCAACAGTTGAGTGTCCGCACCAGCCATGACCTCGGCAGCAACCACGCCCTGCGCCTCGGCCACGTGGGCCAGCTGCAACTTGGCGGTGACATCGCCGATAGCGTAGATGCCATCAACGTTAGTCCGCATGTGGTCATCGATATCGATGGCGCCGCGCTCGGTGAGCTTCACGCCCGTGTTCTCCAGGCCAAAGCCCTCCACGCGAGGGGCAAAGCCGATGGACACCATCACGCGGTCAGCCTTGAGGGTTTCGGACTTCTCGCCGTCCGCAGACTCAATGTCTACCTCAACGCCCTTACCCTCGCCGTTGTCGCGGACCTCAGTGGTCTTGTAACCGGTCTTGAGCTTCACGCCCAGCTTCTTGTACTGCTTGGCGATCTCCTTGGAGACGTCCTTGTCCTCGTTAGGCAGAACACGATCCATGAACTCGACGATAGTGATATCTACGCCGAAGTTAGCCAGCACGTAGGCAAACTCCATGCCAATGGCACCGGCGCCAATGATCACCATGGAATCTGGCTTATCGGCATTTAGGATCTGCTCTTCATAAGACACGATGTTTCCGCCCAGTTCCACACCAGGAATGGAGCGGACCACGGAACCGGTAGCGACGATGCAATTATCAAAGGTGATCGTCTTG
This sequence comes from Corynebacterium dentalis, assembly GCF_900232865.1. Classification (GTDB taxonomy): domain Bacteria; phylum Actinomycetota; class Actinomycetes; order Mycobacteriales; family Mycobacteriaceae; genus Corynebacterium; species Corynebacterium dentalis. The sequence goes on from NZ_OCTS01000004.1 coordinate 91,578, forward strand.
CCAGCATCGTCACCATCGGAAACCTCAATGGTCTTGGCATCCTTGAAGGATCCCTTGCCATTGATCTCCTGAATCTTGTTCTTCTTCATCAGGTAGTGGACGCCCTTGACGATGCCGTCCGAAACCTTGCGGGAGCGCTGGTGAGCCACACCATAGTCCATGGAGATGTTGTCACCCGTGATGCCAAAGGTCTTGGCCTCACGAGTGATGGTGTGAGACAGCTCCGCGTTACGAATCAGTGCCTTAGAGGGGATACAACCAACGTTGAGGCACACACCACCCCAGTATTGCTTTTCGATAACGGCGGTTTTCAGGCCCAGCTGGGAGGCACGAATTGCCGCCACATATCCGCCGGGTCCTGCTCCGAGTACTACTAGATCATAATGTTCAGCCACGATGCCCAAGGATACGCGCCTAGAACATGACTGTCTCCCCACCCATAAACAAGTAGGTGGGGAGACAGGGGGACTACACAGTTAAGGTGGCGCTCTCCTAGGGCATCAACCCTGGAGAGCCGCTTGGGGACTACCCCAAGAAGGGCTGAATCAGCGCCAGAGTATGGACGAAGATTCCGCTTCCGAGGGCCTTAAAATCCCTGGTGAGACTAGAGAAGGAATCGGTTGAGATGAGGAACTCTTCATTAAGGAAGGACTCAGGCAGGCTGTTGATCAGTGAGGCCATGGTTTTCTCCAGTGAAGGGCGAATCAACAGAGAAGAAAGTGAGAATGCTTTCTCGATCAGCTGAACAAACAAACAAAGAAAACTGATAGAAAAGCAACAATCGCTCATATTTTGGCAGACTTTCCTGTGTTGCGCACCTCCAACGCATAAGGAATTTTTCCACCGCAACCAGGCTTTGCGGGTGACGTTGAGCGAGCTGACAGTTTCTTGCCAACTTGCCTTACTTTTTCCCTACGGACACTGTAATGTCCCATTTTGTTATGGCCTTATTCCCGCCAGCAGCTTGAGACAAGGGGCAGTCGCCTTCGGTTGAGAGCTTCGTTTTGGCGAGAGTGGCCGTTTACTTTCCATCGAAGATGCACCACGCGTGTTGATTCGGTTTACATCTTTCCAAAGGTTCTGAAATGAAGCGCACCATCTTCCGCGCCACTGCCGCAGCCATGGCGGTACTGGCACCCGTGACCGCCACTACTCTTGTCGCTCCAGCCGCGCAGGCCGCGGATGCCGTCGCGCTTCTAGAGGTCAAGGCAACATCCGTCACCTACCAGAACGGTGCGGGTGAGGATGTCACGTACACGGATTACACCGGTGCTACGCCGAACCAGCCAGCCACCAAGACTCAGTGGCGCTCCATCATCCAGGATTACAACCGCGCTGGCTATGACAACGTGCGCGAGGTGTGGGCATGGTCTGAGGCCATGCAGCGCAACATTCCTCTGGTTCTGATCCAGCCTCTGGCCAAGGAGAAGCGCACGAACGCTCCTACCCTGTACCTCATGAACGGCGCTGACGGCGGCGAAGGCCGCGCAAACTGGTTGGCACAGACGGACGTTATCGAGTTCTGGGGCGGCAACGAGGGCAAGCGCCCGGACCAGAAGAAGTCTCGCAACAACCCCAACGGCCCACTGACCTCCCCAGGCATCGGCGCCAACATCGTCATTCCTATGGCTGGCGCGTTCTCCTACTACACGGACTGGAACAGCGAAGTTCCTGCACTGCAGGGTGACGGACAGGGTCCTCAGAAGTGGGAGACCTTCATGACCAAGGAACTGCCTGCTGCAATGGAGGGCTTCCAGCAGAATGGCGCCACCATCGCTAGCGATGTCAAGGCAGTTGCCGGCATGTCCATGACCGGCACCACCTCCCTGCTCTACGCAGAGCACAACCCTGGCATGTACAACGCTGTGGGCTCTTTCTCCGGCTGTGCAGAGACCATCAGCCCAATGGGCTCCACCTTCGTCAACGTCACGCTCAACCGCGGCGGCGCGAACATCGATCAGATGTGGGGTGGACTGAACACGGACACCGCTCGCTACAACGATGCGCTGCTGAACGCAGAGAAGCTGCGCGGACAGCAGAACGTCTACGTATCCAACGGCACCGGACTGGCCGGTCGCCATGACCTGCCGAGCTCCCCTCGCGTCAACGGCAACCTGTCCGCTTCCGGCCAGGTCATCGTTGAAGGCGGCATCATCGAGGGCGCTACCAACGCATGTACCCACAACTTGGCTAACCACACCAACCAGTTGGGTATCAACACCATCAACTACAACTTCCGCCCACAAGGCACCCACCAGTGGGGCTACTGGCAGGATGACACCCGCGACTTCTGGAATGACCTGGTCACCGGCCTGGGCACCGGCGCAGTGCAGCCGGACAGCGCTAACGATCCGTACCACTACGTCAACGGCGGCTCCGGCTCTTCCGCAGATCTGCCTGACTTCGCTCCGCTGAGCAACTAAACGCACAGCAACTAGAAGCTGAGCAACTTACTCAACACTTTCCATGACAAAGGGGAATAACCGCCAATTGGCAGGTTATTCCCCTTTGCTTATGCCCAGCTAGTAGGGTGCTTGTGTGAGTAAATCAAGGCCGTTGCGCAGTACCCCGATCGATGGAGCTCGCGACCCGTACACGGGCGTGGACTACAACTTGGGATTCCATATCCACTCGTATGACTTGGATCTGGATTACAACGCCGGCCCCAACCACCTCAATGCCACCGCCGTGCTGGCCATTGAGAACTACCGCGAGCTAAAGACTCTGACCGTGGATCTGGCCAGCAGCCTGCGCGTATCTCGCGTGGCCCTGACCGGGCACGGACAAGCTTCCACCCAGCCCGAACTGCTGGAAATCCGCCGCTACCGCCACAGTGGCAACAAGCTGCACGTGACCTTCGTCAACGAGCTTCCTGCGGATCTAGTCTTCGATCTGACCGTGAAGTACTCCGGCAATCCCCGTCCTCTGCGCTCCCCATGGGGCGAAGTGGGATGGGAAGAAACGGACGAAGGCGCCCTCGTCGCTGGCCAACCCAATGGCGCTCCCAGCTGGTTCCCCTGCGATGACACTCCGGATGAAAAGGCTCGTTACCGCACCCGCATCACCACGCATCGCGATGTCACCGCCGTGGCCACGGGCGATCTAGTCAGCGAAAAGGCGTCAGGCGTCAAGATCACACGCGAGTTCGTGGTGGACTACCCCATGTCCACTTATCTGGCAGCGGTCTACATCGGCCCTTTTACGCACGAGGATCTCCGCCCCGCCACCGTGGGTCGTAAGGAGGTTCCGGTGGGCGCTTGGTTGCCTTCGGGAACCCCGGAGGCAAAGCAGGTTCGCGAGCGTTTCCACCATGATTTCCGCGCGCAGTCGGAGATGGTCGAGGCCTACAGCCAGATGTTCGGCGCCTATCCCTTCCCCGCCTACGAGGTGGTGGTGACCTCCGAGGAGATGGAAATCCCTCTGGAGGCCCAGGCCATGAGCATGTTCGGTTGCAACCACGCGGATGGCAACGGCACGTGGGAGCGGTTGATCGCCCACGAGCTGTCCCACCAGTGGTTCGGCAACTCTGTGGGCCTGGTGGAATGGCGCGATATTTGGCTCAACGAAGGCTTTGCTTGTTATGCGGAATGGCTCTGGTTTGAGCATTCGCAGCAGATCCCGGCGGCCCATCACGCGTGGGTGCACTATCGCAAGCTGCTGCAGAAGCCGCAGGATCTCCTGCTCGCGGACCCTGGCACTGCGGCTATGTTCGATGACCGCGTGTACAAGCGCGGCGCGTTGACGGTGCATGCGTTGCGCATGATGCTGGGCGATAAGGCCTTCTTCCCTCTGGTCGAGCGCTGGACCACCGAGCACAAGATGGGCTTGGTGGAAACGCGCGATCTGGAGAATCTGGTGGCCAGCGTGCTCGTGGAGCATCGTTTGTGTGCCTCCGCCGAGGAGGCCTCAGAGCGTACGAGTGCTTTCTTCGACGCCTGGCTCCGGGCCTATGAACTCCCCGATTTCCCGCTGCCTTCCCCCGACGTGCAGACCAACGGTTCTGCCGAAGCTGCGCCTCTGAATCTCACCGACGCTGACTTTGCCGCTCTCCCCGCGGGTACCAGCGTGGATGACGAGTAGCACCTCGTAGTACACCACTTTTGCCATGCGCTCTTTGACCTTTGCCACGATCGCCGTTGCCCTCGCAGGCTATGCGGTGATTTTGGTGGCGGCTCGGGGGCTCTCAGCCTCTGACTATGAAGCGTTCATGGTCTATTGGGGTCTGTTCTTCGCGGTAACGGGGCTGCTGGACGGCTTGCTTCAAGAAACCGCGCGAGCCGTCACGGCGCAGCGGACGAACCCCACAAGCCATAAGCGGATTCACGCGATTCCTTTTCGTCTGACGTCCGTTTTTGCACTCGTCACCGGCCTGCTCGCCGCTGCTTCCGCACCGTGGTGGGCTCCCGTGGTCAGCCCGGACTTAGAGGTATGGGGCGCTGTCCTGTTTGTGTTGGGGCTGGTGGCCTATGCCTTCCAGGCCACCGTGTGTGGGCTGATTTCCGCCGCGCACAAGTGGTCCACGTTCGCGTGGCTGATCACCATTGACTCGGTGATCCGCCTGGCTCTGGCCGTCTGGGCATGGATGGTGGGATGGGAACTGCTGGCGTTCCTCATCGTTACGGTGATCGGCGCGCTCACGTGGCTGGCCATTCTTTTCGTCTCGCCCGCCACCCGTTCTTTGCTTTCTGATCGTGCCGACGTCACTGCTGGCTCTTTTATTAATCGCAGCCTCAAGGCCATGATCGCCAGCGGGGCCAACGCGATGATCATCACCGGTTTCCCGGTGTTGCTGAAGTTCACTGCGGGCGCGGACATCGCCGCTGGGGCTTTGGCCGCAACCATCACTGCGGTCACGCTGACTCGTGCACCGATCCTGGTGCCGATGCAACGCTTCCAACCAGCACTGATTGTGCACTTCACGAAGAACCGCGATCGAGTGGTTCGTGCAGCTACGCTTCCGATGTTGGCTGTGGTGGCTATCGCGCTTATTGGTGGCGTGGCCGCATACCTGGTGGGCCAGCCTCTGATGAACCTGTTCTTCCCCGCAGATCTGGTGGTATCCCCTGGGGCCCTGGCGATTCTGACTGTGGCATCAGGCTCTACTGCCCTGCTAATGATCAGCGGTTCGGCGGCTCTGTCCTCGGACAAGCACACGCTTTACGTCATGGGCTGGATCGTGGCCACGTGCGCCACCGTGGCTCTGTTGACCGTGAATGGTTCACCAGAGGTGCGCTCAGCACTGGGCTTGGGTATTGGACCCTTGATCGGTGCGGCGGTGCAGATGAGCGTGTTGTGGGCGAGTGGGCGTCGGAAAGAAAACCACATCTAGGCGCTGGGAGCCGGCAGGAAACGGCGAGAAAACACCGTGACCACCACCAAAGAAATGACGGCCATCACCGCGCCGAATCCCAACATCATCGGGTACGTGAACCACTCGTTGAGGCGAGTGAGAATCATCGGAAAGAAAAAGCCGAGGTAGGTCACCGCGTAGTAGACGGCGGTTAGTCCACCGAGGTCATTGGGACCGGCAATGCGCTGCACCTCGCCGAGACAAGAAACCATGCACATACCAAAGCCCAGGCCCAGAATCAGCGAGCTCAGCACGACCTTCCACATGACCACATCGGTGGCGGTCCACGTGGCCAACGTCATGCCCACGATGGTCAGAACCAAGCCCACCTGTTGGCCCTTGGCGCTGTACGCATTGTCCAGCAGATGATTGAACTGCTGGATCGTAAAGCCCAGCATGAGGGCCACGGCCGTGACGATCGCGGAAAACGCAATGGGGAAGCTGACATCGTCCTGCACCAAGCTCGGCATGATGGCGTAAGACACTCCCGCACAACCGAAGACCCACGGCGCGGCAGGAATCACTGCCAACAGGAAACGCGGATTCTTTACGCTCGGGATGCGCAGATCGCTCCAGAAAGAGCCCTTGACCCGCAGATGCGCGGACTGGCGAGTCTCCGGCACGGTCAGCATGCCAATCACCGCCGCCACCGAAACCAGTGCGTGGACCACATAGGGAATCTGGCCAGGATGTGGGCCCCATTCCGCCAGCAACCCGGCTATCAGTGCACCTAAGGCGAAGCCGCCAGTCATGGACATGGTGGAGCGCTTGGCACCCGAACCTTCCTGGACAGAAGAATCAAAAGCCGGCGTGGACAACTCCTTGATCCAGGAGCCACCAGCAGTCATGGCCATGCCGATAGAAATGCCTGAAAGCACGCGACCCGCGAAAATCAACGGCTCGCTGGCCTCACCCAGGGCGATCAGCACGCTAGCAAGCAAACCCACGATGGGCGCGGGCAGCATGACCACCTTGCGCCCATAACGGTCCGAGAGCGGCCCGGCCAGCAGCAGGGATACCGCGATGCCCACGGCGTAGGAAGCCAACAACGAATCGACGAACACCGGAGAGAACGTGGACTCTCCACGGTAGAACACCATCATGGGAGTGAACTCGTTGCCGCCCCAGGCAACGGCCACCACGGCAAAGGCAACTAGCTTCCAGGAATTGTCCACTCTAGGCATGAGGGACATAGTAGTCCTTTGCCACGACATGCAATCTAGACAGTATTAAGTTTCTATAGCTTCCGTGCTTTAGGGTGCACATGTGGATAACATGGGGTATATGTCACAAGAAAACTCTGATGTAACGCAGACTACTGCTGAAACTTCCAAGGGAACGCCTGCTCCAGAAACGCTGTCGAACACTCCAGATCCTGATCTGGCTAAGGAAGTTGCCCGTGACTTCCAGTTCGTTCTCGACGGCGAATTCCCCGAGACTCGCGACAAGATTCGCGAGATGCTCAACGTCGAGGAGATGCTCCCCTCCTTCGGCTTGTCTCTGGAAGAGTCTCGCGCCAACATCACCGGCAAGCTCCAACAAGTCATGGAGTCCGGCCTGCCTCGCGGAGTCTTTAAGGAAGAGCAGGGTGGCACCGGAGAAACCGGCCCTTCCCTGACCTCCATCGAGATGCTGGGTCACGTTGACCTCTCCCTGATGGTCAAGGCCGGCGTGCAGTGGGGACTGTTCGGTGGCGCCGTGGGCAACCTCGGCACCGAGCGTCACCAGCAGATGGTGACCGACCTGATGAACTTGGATGCCCTCGGCTGTTTCGCCATGACCGAGCGCGGACACGGCTCCGACGTGCAGTCTTTGGAGACCACCGCTCATTACGACCCAGAGACCAAGGAGTTCATCCTGAACTCCCCTACGGCCTCCTCTGAGAAGTTCTACATCGGCAACGCTGCTCGCGATGGCCGTTGGGCAGCCGTGTTCTGCCAGCTCTACACCAAGGATTCCGAGGAATCTAAGGGCGTGCACTGCATCCTGGCCCGTATCCGAGAAGACGACGGATCCCCCGTAGAGGGCGTGCGCATTGGCGACCACGGCTTCAAGGGTGGCCTGGCCGGTGTGGATAACGGCACCATGATGTTCGATAACTACCGCGTGCCTCACGAGGCTCTGCTGAACCGCTTCGCCGATGTGGATGAAGAGGGCAACTACTCCTCTCCTATCGAGAACTCGAACCGTCGCTTCTTCACCATGCTGGGCGCACTGGTTCGTGGTCGCGTGACCGTGGGTGCTGCTGCCGGATCCGCCGCTCGCACCGCACTGGACATCGCCACGACATACGCCAACCTGCGTCGCCAGTTCGCTTCTGACGATTCTTTACCAGAAAATAAGCTCATCGAACACCGCAAGCACCGCCTGCGCTTGATCCCAGCAATCGCGAAGTCCTACGGTTTGCAGCTGGCGACGAACAAGCTGATCTCTCGCGTTCACGAGCTGGATCAGTTGGGTATCGACCCAACCAACATGAGTGACAAGGAGCAGGCTGACCAGCGCGAGCTCGAGGCTCACGCCGCTGCTCTGAAGGCCGCAAACACCCGCCATGCCACGGACACTATCCAGGACATGCGCGAGGCCTGCGGTGGCGCCGGCTACATGGCAGAGAACTACTTGACCACGCTCAAGGGCGACTCTGACGTCTTCACCACCTTCGAGGGTGACAACATCGTCATGATGCAGCTGGCTGCCAAGGAGCTCATGACGGGCTTCGCCCGTGAGCTCGGCGGCCTCAAGCCAATGGAAATGGTGATGTTCGGTCTGGACAGCTTCAGCTCCCTGCTGCGCCGCCGTACCGCTGCGGACAAGCTCATCCAGAACCTGCAGGACACCTTCACCAACTCCGAAGAGACTTCCCTGTTCGACCCCGCATACCAGGTCAAGCTGCTCTCTGAGCGCGAGGACAACCTCATGATGTCCCTGGCTCGTCGCCTGCGCCAGGCCCGTGATCTGTCCGTGGAAGAAGCTGCCAAGGTTGTGGATCAAGCCCAGGATCACCTGCTGGCTGTTGCCGAGGCGCACGTGGATCGCATCGTCTTCGAGGCCATCCTGGACGGCGAATCTCACCTGCGCACCAAGCAGGGCGCGAAGGTCTTCGAGCAGATCCGCGACGTGTACTTCCTGTCCACCCTGCTGGAGAACGCCTCCTGGTACCTGGAGCAGAACATGCTCACGGGCACCCGCACCAAGGCAGCCCGCGCAGCGCTGAACGACCTCGTGGATTCTCTGGGTCCATGGTCGCAGACGCTGGTGGATGCCTTCGGCGTTCCTTCCCTGATGCGCGACACGATGCTGCTGGAGGACTACGACGAGATGGTTCCTCTGTGCGAGCGTCGGCCAGCAGGTTCCGCTTAAGGCCTAGGCCTCCGCTTCTCTAAATAGGAAGAACCCTGAAAAGCACCCTGAATGTTGCTTTTCAGGGTTCTTCTTTGCCTCAATCGGCCTAGCGTTGAGGAAGTATCGCAGCACTCAACGCAGAAACCTCCCCAACGAGAAGGAGACACCCCATGACCAACTACTACGCTTCCCAGTCCCCCGCCCCGCGCGGAAAGCTCCGCCGCAACACCCACAACCGGTGGATCGCCGGAGTCTGCTCCGGCTTGGCAGATTTCACCGGCCTGTCCCCCAACATGATGCGTCTGCTGTTTGTGCTTTCCTGCTTGCTGCCTGGGCCTCAGTTCATTTTCTACATCGTCGCGTGGATTGCCATCCCACGCGCCTAAAGGAACTTGGCCAGGGCAGGTGAGGCGCCTAGCCCATCGCCCGGGCCGTGAGCTCCTTCTGCAACTTCAGGTGCCACGGCAGTGGCTCCGGCGTGGGAGCCCCGTCCTGTGGCTCTAGCGCAGCAACGGCTTCAGTAGCTTGGCGGATGGCGCGCTTGGCGTCGAGCTCTGCGGCCACATCGGCACCGCCCACAATGCGGGCTTCAATACCTGCGGCCTGGACCTGGTCGAACAAGGTACGAACAGATTTCTGACCCGTGCACAGCACGATGGTGTCCACGTCCAGCACCTTGCTTTCGCCCTGGTGAGTGATGTGCAGGCCGGCATCGTCGATCTTGTCGTAGGTCACGCCCGTCCACTGATTCACGCCCTTGGCCTTGATGGACGCGCGGTGCACCCAGCCGGTGGTCTTGTTCAGGCCGCGGCCAATGTGGGAGGTCTTGCGCTGCATCAGGTGAATCTCCCGGCGAGCCTTATCCACCTCAGGCTTGGTCACGCCACCGCGCTTGTCACCGTCCACGCCCCATTCCCGCTGCCATTCTTCAAGGTCCAGCGTGGGCGACTTGTCGTAGGCCAGGAACTCCGAAACGTCCACACCAATTCCGCCCGCGCCGATCACCGCCACCTTGTCACCGGCAGTCTTTTCTCCGCTGAGCAGCTGCGCGTAGGTCACCACCTTGTCATGCTCAATGCCCTCGATGCCTGGCACACGTGGTGCCACGCCCGTGGCAATGATGACCTCCTCAAACCCGCGCAGCGCATCCACGTCGGCTCGGGTATTGAGCTCCAGCTTGATGCCTAGCTCTTCGATGCGGGTCTTGAAGTAGCGGATGGTCTGGCGGAATTCCTCCTTGCCGGGGATCTCCATGGCCAACGCGAACTGTCCACCAATGTGATCTTGGGACTCAAACAACGTCACGTCGAAGTTGCGCTCACCTGCAGAGACAGCAGCGGCTAGGCCTGCGGGACCAGCTCCTACTACGGCGACGCGGCGTCGGGAAGGAGAAGGCAACAACACCAACGAACGCTCATGGCACGCACGCGGGTTGACCAAACAGGACGCTCGCTTGTTTTCAAACGTGTGATCCAGACATGCCTGGTTGCAGGCGATGCAGGTATTGATAGCATCCGCGCGCCCTTCGGCGGCCTTTGTGACGAAGTCCGGGTCTGCAAGGAACGGACGCGCCATCGAAATGAGGTCGGCCTTGTCGTTGGCGATCAAGTCCTCGCCCGTCTGCGGGTCGTTGATTCGGTTCGACGCCACCACGGGGATATTCACGCTCTTGCGCACTTCGGCGGTGAATTCCGCGAAAGCTGCGCGGGGAACGCTGGTAACGATAGTGGGAACGCGAGCCTCATGCCAACCGATTCCGGTGTTGATGATGGTGGCGCCAGCGTCCTGCACTTCACCGGCGAGAGCCAGGATTTCCTCCGGGGTCTGGCCTTCGGGAACGAGGTCGATCATGGACAGACGGAACACGATGATGAAGTTTTCGCCCACAGCATCACGGACGGCCTTGACCACCTCGCGGGCGAAACGGCGGCGGTTTTCCGGGGTGCCGCCCCACTTGTCAGTGCGCTTATTGGTGCGCGGTGCGAGGAACTGATTGATCAGGTAGCCCTCGGAGCCCATGATCTCCACTCCGTCATAGCCAGCTTCTTGAGCCAGCTTGGCAGATTTGGCGTACTTGGAAATCTCCCGCTCAATGGCCTTTTCGGACAGCTCGCGTGGCTTGAATGGGTTGATGGGGGCCTGGATAGCCGAAGGCGCGACGTTCCACGGTGCGTATGCGTAACGACCAGTGTGCAGCAACTGGAGAGCGATCTTTCCGCCCTTTTCGTGCACTGCATCAGTGATGACGCGGTGGGCGCGTGCCTGGCGCTTGTTGGTCATCGTTGAACCAAAAGGCTTCACGACACCGCTGAACGAAGGGGAATAACCACCCGTAATCATCAGGCCAGCAGAAGCTCGGGCGGCAAAGAATGCTGCCTGATCTTCCACATAGTGCAGGCTATCCTCCAACCCGGTGTGCATGGAGCCCATGATCACGCGGTTTTTCAGAGTGGTGAAGCCGAGATCGAGCGGCTCGAGCAGATGCGGGTAGTCAACCATGTGAACCAGAATATCGGTTGTTGAGACATCGAGTGGCAGATTGTCGCGAAACCTTAAGCGCGCAGAAGCTTTCGGGGCTGCCGCACTGACCGCCGTCTCCCTGTCCGTTGCCGGAGCTGGCACTGCAGGGGCGGGCGCATTCCACGGTCGTTACACCGAACAGGAGTGCTACACCCAACAACCAGGCAAGGCATATTTTGAGCTTGGCACGTTGCGCTACAGCGAGACGATCGGAAACTGCAGCTTCCTCAAGACCGGCGACGCATACCGAGGAGCCAGCTCACCTAACGTGATAGTCATCGCCAACGTCACTTACCCCAACGGTGCGAACGCTGTGGCCTACACGGAAGATCCAACTGGCCTCTACCCCACGCGCTAAAAGCTAGCGGATCCTGCGGGGTTCACACAGCGAAAAGCCACTGACCAAACTTCTGATCAGTGGCTTTTACTGTGCCTAGCGAGTTGCTAAAGATCTTCGAGATCTAGCGACGATCGCTATCGATGTCTGCGTCGGTCTCGATCTGCTCCTTGGCAAGGGTCTCGGTGTGGCGCTCGGTCTCGGTGACCTGGTCCTTCTCGAGGGAAACCTTCTCCACTGGAACGGTGCGCTTGTTGACGTCCACGCGCTCTTCGTTCAGAACGACGGATGCCTCGTCCTCGCCGATTTCGTCGCGGAAGTTCTCTGCATCTGCTTCAGAGATAGGGGTGCGCTCCACGCGGACCTCTTCGCGAGTGACAGGAACCTCGACGGTCTCCTTGTCCTCGACGACGTACTTGCGCAGACGAGCCTTGCCGGTCTGAACCTGCTCCTTCTCTACGTCGAGCTGCTCTTCGGAACGCACGATGGAGTTGTCATCTGCAGCGCGGTCCGTCTCTACGCGGTCACGATCCAGGTCGGCGCGGCCGCGGTCAGTCTCAACGCGGTCGCGGTCCAGGTCTGCACGGTCGCGATCGGCAGCGGCGGTGGTACCAGCCACGCCCGCAGCCTCAGTGGTTCCAGCGTGACGCTCATCGCGACGGTCGTCAGCGACGTACTCGTTCTGGTCCTGAGCACCGGCGATACCGTAGTGCTCGAAGATGCGATTCTGCTCTTCAGGAGTCAGGCCCTCGTCAGCATTGACGTCCGGCGCATCCTTGATGCGATCCTTTGGGAATGCCAGCTGCAGGTCTTCGCCCTGAAGACGGTGTCCCTTCAGAGGAATCAGGCTTGAGGACATTCCGAAGAGGCCGTGCTTGACCTCTACGAAGGTTGGCTGACCGGAGTGGTCATCGACGAAAACTTCTCGAACGTCGCCCAGCTTCTCACCGTTGCTGTCAAAAGCGGTGGTGTTGAAGAGGTCGCGAATGTTGTTCTGAGTAGTCATGCTAAATCCCCTTTCTGCGGGAGAGTCGTTTGTTGGCCGTCGTCACCGGAGAGTTGCGCTTTATTTCAAGCCCTGCATCTCAACAACGCGGTGATCTCGAGCCTACGAATCCTCCCTGCTCAAGTCACAAATTCAGTAAATGAAATGGGCATTATTTACCCATTCGTTGGCAGTTACCCCCTTAGGTGCCTAATCTCACAAAATGCGCTCCACCTGCATTTTTCTCCGATCGCAACCCTGCGTTTTTATGCTTTCTTTGCAGCTTTGCAGCTAATTCCGGATACAAATGACAGGAAACTGCCAGATTAAATTCACCTAAAGTTCACTTCTGTACTTGGAAAATCGTTCAAAAGTTGCTCACTTCGCGGTTGAAAACTCGCGGTCTTCTGTTTCATCCCGTTGTTCTTTCCTATGCCAAGAAACGATCATCATCACGAGAGCAAACAGCCCGTACCCCACAACAATTGCCACCCCCTCCAAGATGAAGCTCTGCCTCCACAGGAAGATGTCCGAGCGATTAGGATGTGCCCAACCAAACGAGGCCATTATGTATTTGCTGTAGAACGGGATCATCGTTACTCCGATGAAACCCACCGCCAGCAGCGCTCCCAACTGTGAAAACAGCCATCCCCCCACGCCGTCCCAGCCCTGCTTGACCCGCAGCTTCTCCCATTTCTCGTTGATGAAACATGCAACGCACACGCACAGTGGAACCAGCCACACCCAATGGTGGAACCACGAAAACGGGGAAATTAGCACTGCCGTGAGTCCGGACAAAGCCATGGCAAAGGACTTGTTCCCCTGTTGCAGACTGCGCCGCACTCCCACCACGCAAAAGAAAACAACAATCCCAACAGCACACAGCCACAGCCCATTCGAGCCACCGCCGAGTTCCCTGAACAACACAGCCTTGATGGACTGATCTCCCGGATTGCTTTCCGCGCCAATGCGCTCGGAATGAAAGACAGAGTCGGTCCAGAATCTCCTGGCGTCTGGCACATAGATAAACCCCACAATCACCGTGCCGATGAACGTCAACACGCTCACGATCAATGCGCGCCAATTGCGCTCCAACAGGAAATTCAGACCGAAAAACGCCGGTGTGAGCTTCAGTCCAGCTGCCAGACCCACACCCACACCCGCCCACGGACGCTTGGCAGGGAGCAGATCGAGGGTCACCGACAGCATCAGGAAAAGATTGATTTGGCCGTAGTAGAACGTCCCCTTGATGGAATCGAGAGCGATCGACGCAAACGCGATGCCCGTTCCAATCGCCACCACTGGAACAGAAAATTCCACCTTCCGCTCGGCGAAAACGGCAAAGACCACGGCAAGCAGAGCCAGCACGCTCAAAAGCTGCCACACGGTTGCGGCAGTCACCAGCGGCCAGCGCGTGAGGAAGGAAAATACCGCAGCAGAAAATGGTGGGTATGTGAAGGGGAGATTACCGATAAAGGGAGCATCGTAGAGCTCCCGACCTGCGATAATTTCCTGCCCAGCCTGGTAATAAATGTCGAAATCCAGTGGCGGGCGCGCTCCCCACACGCGGTTGTTCGGGGCGTAACTTTCCACCTGAAACAGCCACATCAATACGGCACTGAGAGCCACAAGCCACGTTGTTTTACCACGCCACAGCACCGGCGTTCATCTCCTCACACTGCGCGCGTACAGGTGTCCGCGCAAGGAACAGATAAAACATTACGCCCAAAGGAAAAACCTCCACCCGATTACATCCGGATGGAGGTGAACTTCTTTTCTGCGAATTAAACGCCACACGGAGCCGCTTGCGAGAATCGAACTCGCGACCTTTTCATTACGAGAAAGTCCGTCTAGCCGTTATCGGGGTATGCACACCGCCATCCAGTTAGTCAAATTAGCTGGTCAAAAGACGTTCAGCGTTATCCATGAATTAGGCAAAGTTTTTCTATAGCGGACTGAGAGCGGACTGCCAGTTCGAGAGGATCACCTACTCATGATTCGGTAGCTGCGGAACAAACAACACCACGCACTCGCCGCCTCCCCATATCTCCACAACCCGGAATACCCGGCACACCCGGAACACCACAGGTCACAGCACTGTGAAATGTTCCACCCTGCGTAACAGCCCGGAACCGCACCCGGAACAACCCGCTAAGAACAACAGTCTCCATTGCGGGCATTTCAAGCCACAACCACAACACGATCCCAAAAGCCCGCAACAACCGTAATACCCGTAACAACACAGGTCAGAGCGTTACACCTAAACCGATATAGACCCCAAAACCCGTAACCAAACCCGTAACTTTGCACCGCGTGTAAAAAAACCTGACTGAGCGGGGGGCGGTGCTGAGACAGACGGCATACCCGCCTAAGATTTTCGCGTTAACGGGCGTTCTGCTGTAGAGGTTCTGGATTTCCCAGACCCGTACATGGTCTTAGCGTCTATGCCTACGGGGGTGGTGGTGCACGGTGGGAGGAGGTGGCCTCCCCTGGGTTGCTGCGAAGTCAGTTGAGTATTCCGCTGTTGAAACAAGATCATCAATTAGGCTCCGTTGGGGCTTCCTTGCCTGAACGGGATAGCGGTAGACCTCACAGTAAGGCTGCGGAGATGTTCAGCGTCTCCCACGCTCCGTAGCCACCACTCTGCACCCTGTGCTTGCCCGACCCATGAAACGCGAAAAAGCCCTCACACAGTGACCAATCGCTTGGTGTGAATGAGGGCTAGAGTGCCAGAGCAGTTTAGCTACGTACCCAACCAGCGGTCGTGTCATCGTCAGGCATGGATCGTCCGTGTCCTACTTCAAAGTAGGGAACCTTGTCGTTGTCCATGTTCCCGAGGCGGGCGCGTACCGTATCTGGGTCGTGCTGATATTCGAGTATCCAGTCTTCACGGCGGGCGGTTCCAATCTTGCCTAGCCGGATTGCTTGGTCTACTACTCGTTCAGCGTTGAGGCGCTGTTCCTGATTACGTGCTTTCATTCCGAGCTTCACAGCTTGGCTCATGTCTTCCCACACGTCACTGTCGATCAGTACCGGGCGGTTCGCTGCGGCTGCGGCTGCTACTTTTTCATCGGCCTGGTCTACTGTCTTCTCGATCTGTTCCATCACGGCGGTGAGGTTCGCAATGAACTTCTCAGCGGTGGTGTCAGGTTCGATGCCTAGGGTGTCACAGATCGTTTCCCACTGGTCTGCGGTGAACGTGACCCCCTCCCGGGGCGTGTCCTGTTGGGAGGGGGCGGGTGGTTGCTTCTCGTTCGGTGTCGCGGCGAATCGGGCGAAGATGCCCTTTTTATTGTTTGCCATGTGCGAGTCCTTTCTAGTGGTAGAGGCTGATGTAAGCGGTGTGGTCATCGACGGGCTGGAATACGTAGCCAATTGGCTTGCCGTCTGTGACCGCTGCTGCGGTTCCGGTTTCGCTTACCTGAACTTCCACACCGGGGGTTAGTGGAATATCCGTAGTGACCTGGACAACGCGGGACGCGCCACGTGCCAGGCCTACTAGTTCGCCCTGGTTCACGTCGTACTTGAACACACCAGCGACGGTGCTGGTGGTGTTCGCGGTGGTAGCTAGTGCCATGCCGTGATCATCGGTGTTGACGGTGAGGGTAGCGAAGGTGCGCCCCTTGATTGCTTTAGCCGCCGCTACAGTGATGTCACTGCCATCGTTGTAGAGGTCGTGTGCTTGATTTGAGTACATTCTTTTCTCCCTTAGTTAATGCCGGTGATTCGGCGGATAGCGCGTGGATTGGTCACACCCATGACTGGCATGGCGTAGGACTGAACCCACATTTGGCGGTGCTCTTCATCACGCCACGTGGTGGTGGTGAGCTGTTCTTCGTAGTCCACAAAGCCAACCTGTCCGGGGTCGACCATGTAGGCGGTTCCTGCTGGAATGTGGAGGCTGCTGAACAGTTCGAGGTCGAAGCTGTCGAGAACGTCTGCAAGGTCTTTGCCGTAGGCGGTTGCCAACGCGGCCTTTTCTGCTGGGTTTACGAGCACGAGCTTGTAGGTGATGCCTAGATCGTCCTTGTCGGCTGCGAGTTGCGCGGCGGCGAAATCGGCGGTGGGGCGGTCTGCTGACTTGGTGACACCTGTGGTGCCCTCGAAGTTCAGTGCGCCCCATGAGTGACCCTTGACCTCACCGTTGTCATCCAGTGCTGCAAGACCCGCTTCGAGGGTTTCGATTGCTCGCTGGTTGAGCTTTCGGGTGATGGTGTTCGACAGCTTGGTTACGTCATTGTCGAAGTCCACGGACTGGTTACGGCGGCGTGCTTCATCGGTGATGGCGAACTTTCCGCCAAAGTCCTGCACACGTGCCAGACGTGGTTCTGGTCGCTCTGAGTACACCACGGGGTATTCATCGCCCGGGGCGCGATCCTTTACGTCAATGTCGGTGTAGAGGTGCTTTTCGGTGATCTGTGAGTAGATCACGCCGCCACCCTGCACGGCCTGGCCGGAACCGGAAAAGACCTTATCTACGAGTAGGTTTGGTTCGATCAGTTCAGCGAGGCGTTCAGTAATCACCGTTGGGGCGTTGAGCGCCTGGTCGACCGTGATGAGGTTGCCGCTTTGCGCGAGGTGTCCTGGGTAGATAGGCATTAGTTGATCTCCTGAATGTTGAAGTTTTCTGCGTAGACGATGCCGTCGATGAGGCCTGAGTAGTACTCAGCGAGCCGTTCAATGCTGTCGAACCCTGGTTCGATCAGTTCGCCGCGCGCTACTGGGTGCGCGGCTGTGAAGCGATGACGGGTGTTTTCGTCGTATCGGTTCTTCTCGAGCTCTTGGATGAGTTCCGAGGCGGGCACGATGCGCCCTGCGTTAGTTCCTGACATTATTTTTCTCCTTTTAAATGAATGTGATCGTGGCGGGTTTCATCGAACCCAACCGCTTTGATTAATCGAGATGATCTTGTGGGCACTGCTAGCGGCTACCGGAGCGGTGCTGTAAAGGTCTCTGAGCGATTCGAGGGTGGTGATGGCCGGTGGTGTGACCCCCAGCAACGCCACGGCTGTTAACGCGAACCTGTGCGTGTTCCCCTGAGCGTCTTCCATGTCGAACACCCCCTCTAGCGACCTGTCTGGGTAGCTGTCGGGGAGGATGTCGGATAGCCACTGCGGTATCCCCTCAAAGTCGCCTAGAAGCGTTGTCCCCTTATCAGCGAGTCGTAACCGTGTGACCCTGCCTAGTGCTGGTTCACCGTCGAATCGTGGGTCTTCATGACCTAGTTTCAGCACCGGGTTTCGCAACCCCGGTGCGTGCTGTGCCGCTACTGCTGCGGCGAGGTCAGCGCGAGTGATGCTCACCCTGCCTGTTGAGGCATCCCACGTCCCCACTTTTGCCAATGGGATGCCGGTGTATTTAGTTTCTGTCATTCACATGCTGCTCCACTTCGAGCCGTTGTAGCCATAGCTTTCCGGCTCTCTTGTCCCCTGATAATTTCCCCTGAGCGACGAGTTGTCTCACGTGTCTATCGGATACGCCAATTAATTCTGCGGCCTCTGATGTGGATAATTCGTCGCTTATTTCATCATCCCAGTTTTCTATTGCGTTCCGCTGTTTCTGCGGATCTGCGGAAGCATTTTGTAGCGCTAGTCGTATATTTACTATTTCGGGGTGCACGGTTCCACCTCTGAGGTCTATTTCAGTTTCTCGGCGTTCTAGTATTGCTGCTACTTTTCGGGCGGCTTCTTCGGTAATGATTACCGATTTACCGGGAATGAGGAATACGTGGTTACTGATTGGCATGAGGCTTCTCCAGTGGATGGTTTCCGTAGGCTTTGCCCGCCCATATTCCGCGTTGCTGGCCGGATGGGAGGGCTTGGACTTTTTCGCGGCATTCGTTGATTACTGGGCAGGTTGCGCATAGTTGCTGTGCGCGGTGAAAACGGCGTTGGAATATATCGTCATGCTCACCGGTGCCTTGCTCATCGAAGTAGGGTGCCTGGCCTGCGCAGGCTGCTGCCCATAGGTCGATGGCGTAGATCGGTGTCCCGGCGTGGCGTTCTAATATGTCGTCGCTGCGTTTCTTTCGGCGGCGTTCTTCGCCTGTAGGTTCGGTGGGTAGTTCAACGATCCGGTGGGCGGTGAGCAGAATATTAGGGTCGGTCATTAGCCCTATTTTCTGCATTTACGCGGTGGATTGCTGAGTATTCGATGCCAACTATTCGGTGCGGTTCTCCACGTTGGTCGATTCGACGCGCCACGATACGGGCTGCGGTAGGCCACTTTTCCGGATTGTCTTCAAGGTGTGGGCATCGGCTAAGTACTAATTGTTTCCCTGGTGTCATTTACATTCCTTTTTGATAGTTTCGGTCGTTTTCTATTGCGTCGATCATTGCGTCGGATACGGCGGGTACGTCTCGTAAGTTGAGGTTGAATAAGAATTTTCCAACGCGGAGCTGTAAGTGCGGTTGTCCATTTTCGTCGTAAAAGGTTGCTACTGAAACGCTTGCTTTTGCGAGGTGTTGGCCGTTTCTTGTTCTGAGGTGTGCGCGGACGGATTGTGTGCCGTTGCGGATTGTTTGTCGTGTCATGTGTTTTGTTCTGGTTTGTAGGTGTGCCAGTGTGCTTCTCAGCTAGTGGCGGGGGCTTGTTGGTTGTCGACCTTTTGGGCTAGTCCCAGTCGATGCCCCACTTCTCGTCTACGACTTGGGTGAGCGTGTCAACGAGGGCGATTGCCTGGTCTTTGGTGAGGTCGTATGTGCGTGAGCCTCGGACGTGGAGCATCTGTGGTTTGTTCTTGGATGGTTCGATGATGATCGCTTCATCTCCACCGGCGTGGTTTGTTGCTGTGGTGATCATGGTTTCCTTTTCGTTTAGTTGTTGCGGTTCGGCCAGATTTCTTCGGCTTTGGCTTGGAGGCCTGCGATGAACTGGTCGACGTGTTCGGGTGTCATTTCGATGATGTTGGGTGTGGACATGAATAGTTTGTTTGGGTGGTTGCGGGATCGGTCGAGGATGATGTGTGCGGGGTTGTTGTAGCGGTTGTGTGCTTCGATACGCATGTGTTTCCTTTGGTTGGTTAGCTGAATGCTCGGGTGGGGGTTGTTAGTTTCGCGTGTAAAGCTGGTGGTTGACGGTGGTGACTAGTGCGGCGGCGGTGAGCCGTTCGAGGGCAGCGTGTACCTCCTGTTCGTCGCGGTTGATTCGTTGTGCGAGTGCGCGGTAGTTCTCAGCGTCGCATGGCGTCATGTCGGTGAGGATCGCCATATCGTCCTCGGATGGTGCCTCATGTGGGGTGGACTGTTCCGGGTGCGGTTCCGGGCTGTTACGCAGGGTGGAACAGTTTGTGACGCTGTGACCTGCGGTGTTCCGGGTGTGCCGGGCATTCCGGGTTGTGGGAATAAAGGGCGTGAGGTGTCGATCCCAGGCATCTTTCAAGCCCACCTGCTCCCCGCCTTCCTGGAACGTTGGATAGACCGAGAAGCCGCGAAAGGTCGTATTGCCTTCACGTATTTTCACAGGCTTGACCATGAACGGCCTGAGCATCTTCGAGACCTGAGCCGGTGTGATGCCCTCGCGTCCCATGTGCTGCCACTGCCCATCCTCCAAACAGTTCAACCCATCACACAGATCACGGGAACTCACAAACTCCCTACCGCTCATCACCGTCCGAATATCCTCGAGAAGCTGCACGCCCCGTGGGCGTTCCTCCATGCCCGGTTTCGTCACAAAGTAAGAACACGCCTCGCGGGCATAAGCTCCCCACTGCTGGCCTGCCACGTCGGCAATAGCGATAAGTGGTGACCAAATCTCAGCGGGTCGATCCTCAACACCCGGCGGCAACTCCGGTTCGTAGATGCTCAAATAGTCCTTCAACTCATCGGATGAAGACCACTGCTCGAAGAACTCCGTGAACTCTTCGGATTCACTCTCAGCGGCGCGGATTTGGAAAGGTTGAATCTTCTCCCCTGGTTTCCGCTTACGCATCTCAATGGCGATAGCGCGGGTCGTGATCGTATCCGGCATGTTCCCGGCGATACCTGCGAGAGCAACCGGGGCGAACGTGCGGAACGTCTTAATCTCGTTGCCGTCCCCCACACACCGTTCAGCGGTGCCGCCCTGCTTGTATCCCGAGTTGACCAGCCCGCGTAGCTCCTCCTGCTTGCTTTCTCCCCTACCGTTGAACATCGCGTCGGTCTCATCGAACAGGATCGTCGGCGGTAAGCCGTTGTCGTATCCTCTTTCAATACTGCGGAACAGCACGGCCGGGGTGGTGCTGTCCGTCCGTCGTGGCGCGTAGGTCACGTTCTCCAATAATTCCAGCTGCCTCGTCTTCCCAGACTGCGGTGTAGCGCTAGAAAAAATCAGCCTCGGTGTGACGTAGAAACAGGTCACCACCCACGTGTGCGCCGCCCATAAAGCCATGACGCGGGCTTCATGCTCTGACAAGTGGACGCTGTACTTGTTGATCCACGCGGTGAGGTTGTCGAGTGTTTCAGCGAGCGTGGCGCTAGCAGTTGGTCGTGGTTTGGTGATCGTTTTAACAGTGTTCATTGTCCCCCCTGGGTGTTGACTGGTGCCGGTAAACGGCCTTTCGTGATGAGCGGCTCTAGATGCCTCTGTAGTGGCATCTGATCCCCTGTATTCCCCCGGGGATGCCTCACCTTCATTTCGTCACTGTGACCCTGTGTGTGGCCGGGCTGTCCGGTTGCGCCAACCTGGGCGCGTTCGGTACGGTCACTTAGTAGTTGCCGATGGCTTTGCCATAGGTCGACAAGCTTTGACAGTAGTAGCGACGCTAAAAAGACGATCAGGATTCCCGCCCCGCCGTCTTCTAGCGTCGCTTTTGCTATGTCTGCCATTCAGTATTTTCCTCCCATGTGGACGTGTCCAGATGCTGCATGAGTGCGCACGTGGGGCATTGCTCTATCTCGGTGATTCCGAGTAGCCCAAAGTGCTCTTGTGTGACGTAGCGGCCTCGCTTGTACGTTTCCCCACAAAACGTGGTCATGTCCCCGTTGGGTTGATCTGTGGCCTGGTGTGCGTAGTCCAGCTCAGTGTGAGTTTTCGGTGTCATATCTCCCTCGTTACTTCATTCCGTTGCCCGGCTCGGATGGCTGGAGCAAGTCCTCAAGGCTCATCGTCAACCAGTCAGTGAGGTCTGAACGCTTATTGCCGATTGCCTCTAGTGCCCTGTCGATGTGCCACTGTTGAAGTCCGACGTTCCATACCCATTGCTCATTGTCGATTTCTTCATCGGTGAGCTGGTGGTGGATGAACATCTCACCAATTGCGCGGATGATGGCATCGTCCATTTTCCAGTTGAGGTTCATTGGTTATCCCTGTTCTTTGCTAGTGGTGGTGTAGTTGCTGAATAGCGTGTGCATTTTTTCGACTGCATCCTCGGCGGTGATGATGCCTTCGTCGTGCCAGATGAGCGTCATAGCAACGATGTGCTCAATTTCGGCTGGTACGGTGCGTTCTTGCCATGCTTTGTGCACGTGGTTGAGCGCCGCGTCATGGTCGCGCCCGGTTTCAAGGCAGTGGGCAAGTGTGTGAGCGATGTGCGTATAGTGCAGCAGCCCATCCTTCGCGGCGGTGGGGCTGGCCTTGAGTGGTTCGATATTCATGGTGTGTCCTTTTCTTTGAGGTGGTCTGGTTAGGCGCTGTGCTCTACCGCGCCGGTGGTGGCGTACTGCTGTTCAATCCATGCTTCAATGTCTTCACGCTTGTAGAAGCAACGCTGTCCGAGCTTGAACCATCGAGGCCCTTTGCCCTGGGCGCGCCATGCGCGGAATGTGTTGATGGATAGGCCGGTCATGTCGGCTACTTGCTGGGTGCTGAGAATGTTTCGGTTCATTGATTCCTGTCTGTGTGGACATGAGAAAAGGCACCCCGTGGGGTGCCCTGCTCTGCTGTTTGTTATGCCGCCACCTGTGCTAGTTCAGCCCGTATCACGTTCCTCACTGCCAGTTCCCCTGTCGGGTCACTGTGGGGTATCAGCCTCACCTCTGTCGGTGTCCTATCTTTTATCGCTTCTAGTCTCTGCTGTTCTTGCTCCATTTTCTTCCTGAGTTTCTTCACTAGCTTGATGCTCTGTGCTTTGGAGAGGTTCAGGTTGAAGGTGTCGAGTTCTTCTAGGGCGATTGTGAATAGTTCGGAGTTTTTCATGGTGTCCTGTCCGGTTTCGGTGGGGAGGGCTTCTGCTGTGTGCTTTGGCTCTCCCGGCTGATACCCCAGTGTGTGAGGCTGTGAACCTCACCTGGTGGCTCCCTCTGTGAGGGAAGATCATGCGATCTAGGTATGAGTATGCCCGCATGTTGTATGTGATGTCAACATGCACATGCGTATTTGTGTTATCTACAGCCATCGTGAGCGTTCCACACGCGGCCGACCAGCCAAAACAGTGGATCGATAGCTTTTGAGTGTGATACAATTCACAGCTAGAAACGCTTGCACATGCGCTCATGTTGTAGGCAGATGGCCAAAGTGGCACTATTGACACATGACACAAACTGACCCCACCAAACCGGAAGTGGGCAACGAAATTCGCAGACTCCGGGAATCATCCGGGATGACTCAAACCGAACTCGCTAGACGCTTGAACGAGACGCTGGAAGCGAAGTACTACCAAACAACCATCGGCAGGATCGAAAGCGGCGAGCGGTCAATCAGCCTCCCCGAGGCGGCCATTATCTCCGAAGCGTTGAATGTCTCAATCACTCAACTAGCCGACCTCTCCGCGCCCCCCTCCGTTGAGCGCCTCTGCGCTAATTATGGGGCTAGAATAAACGATGTAACTAATTCACTAGCCTCAGTGGCATTTAATTTGCGGAACGCCGAAAATTATGCGAGTACTCTTCAAGAAAGAATAAAGGCCAACCACAATAAATTAAGTGTTCCTAAATACATGGTCACCCTAGTCGAACATACGCCTGATGAAATAGCTGCATATGAATCAATGCTTATTTCAATTGAAAAGATGATTGAGCATACTAACTTCTTTTGGCGTCGCTGGCTTGTAGAAATCAATGCCGAAGACGATCAGTCAGAAGATGGTTAGGCTAGCATGTCTGCTCAACGTCGCACGCCGGGTACAACCCGCATCGAAGACCGCTGGTACAACCAACACAAGCAACCCACCACACGCCACGGGCAAGGCTCACGCTGGCTCCTCCGATGGGTAGACAACAACGGTAAAGAAAAAACCAAAAGCTACGCCCGTAAAACCGACGCTAAACGCCACCAAGAGGCGATCTCGGCACAATTCCACAAAGGCACATACATAAACCCAGAAAGCGCAAGAATACGCCTCCACGCGCTCTACAGCGACTGGGAAAACACCCTCGCCACCCTCAGCCCCAGCAGCATCACAACACGCAAAAACACCTACAAAAACCACGTCAAACCACACTGGGGAAACCACGAAATCGGCTCCATTACAAAAGCCGACATAACTAACTGGGTAGCTGAACTAAAACGGAATGGCATAGGAACACCAACAATCAAGAACGCCGTAGTCGTACTACGCCAAATCCTCGGATACGCCGTAGACCACAACTACCTCCACGCAAACCCAGCCCAACAAATCAAAACCCCCAAAAACACCACAAGCAGACACATCTATCTCACCGTGGCACAAGTCGAACAACTCGCTAACAACATCACCTACCTACCCGACGCGATCCGCGTCCTGGCCTACACAGGCCTGCGTTGGGGCGAACTAGCAGCGCTCCAAGTGATGGACGTGGACACCATCACACGGACGCTCTACATCTCTAAATCAACCTCAGAGACAGCAGGGAAGGCATACAGCGGCTCCACCAAAACAGGTCACACTCGCATCGTGCACTACCCACACGTGCTCCACAACGCCCTCCTAGAGGCCGTCAAGGACAAAGCACAGCAAGACCTCGTGTTCACTTCCATTTACGGCTCAACGCTCCGAGGAGGTAACTACCGAAAGCGGATCTTTGTACCCGCCGTTGAAGCCTGCCAGCAACAAGCGAGCGACAACAACGCCCCCGAGTTCCCAACACTCACGCCACACGATCTACGCCACACTGCCGCGTCCCTAGCGATCAGCTCGGGAGCCAATGTGAAAGCTGTTCAAAGGATGCTAGGACACGCTAGCGCCGCCATGACGCTAGACACCTACGCAGACCTGTTCCCGAATGACCTTGAAGCGGTAGCCGTGTCGATGGACGCGAAAATCAGGGCGGAAATGAACAGTAGCGAACCCATAGCGGACTGAGAGCGGACTGGCACAAGAAAGACCACCTTCCCTACCGGAGAGAAAGTGGCCTTTACCTGGTCATTTAGTTGAGCCGCTTGCGAGAATCGAACTCGCGACCTTTTCATTACGAGTGAAACGCTCTGCCGACTGAGCTAAAGCGGCGCGCATCACGGGTACCCGAGATACAAGCGGCTATGTTACTCGACCCGCCCGTCCACTCACAAAACAGGCCCTTACCTGCATTGGACTAAAGGGCCACTGGGCACGGATACTGGTAGTCATGTTTGCACGCTCAGCCTGGACCCCGCCGGAAGGTTGGGCGCATGCCCTCACTGAGGCTTTGGGGATAGAGCTCTGGCGAATCCCCATCGTCATCCTTTCCGCCATGGGCATCTACCTGGCTTTCCTGGTGTTCGTCCGCTTCTTCGGCCCGCGCATCTTGGGGAAATTGGCCAGCTTCGATGCGGTGGTCATCATCATGTTCGGCGCCGTGGCGGGCCGTGTGATCATCGGCCACCCTCCTACGCTGGCCGCTGGAGCGATCGGTCTATTCACACTGATGTGTATGGAAGCTGCATTCGGTTCCGTTCAACATCTCCGCATGCTGCGACACACGCTCACGGGCTATCCCATCGTGTTAGTTGCCCACGGCGAGCTCATTCCCAATGCCATGCACAAAGCGCACATCACCCGCGTAGAGATCATCACCGCGGCGCGCAGGGCGGGCCTCGCCCGGCTCAGCCAGGCCAAATGCGTGATTCTGGAGCCCACGGGAGACCTCTCCGTCATCCGTGAAGGCACTCCCATGGAGCCGGAACTTCTAGAAGGCGTGATCGGCAAGGAGCTCATTCAGACCGATGAGTGCACCGAGCGCAGCAAACGCCCACGCAGCGAATAACCAGCCGCTCACACCACTCCGCAACACTCCCGCAGCCGTCCTGCCATGGCATCCAGCGCCACTTCCGGCCGCACGTTCAGCTTCAATGTCTCCCGGCACTCCGTCACCGCATCAATGCAGCGCACCATGGCCTCGCCCGAGTTCCTCCGCGCTAACTCGCGTGAGGTCGCGGCCATGTCCGGGTGCTGGAATCCGCCGATGGGCACACCGTCACCATCCACAGCCCCGGCAGAGATCATCATCGCGTCCCGATACAGCCCCGCTACGTCGATCAACGCCAAGTCCAGGCTGTCCCGCATCATGCGCTTGCGTCGCGCATCCTGCTCTTTCTCCAAGGCCTTGACCTGCCCGGCCGCTCCGCGCTGCGCCTTCGCCACTCCCCGGCCCTTCGACCCCATGCCCAGGGATGCCTCCAGCTCCGCCAGTTCGCGCTCGTCCCGCTCGGTCATCGAGGATGCTGCCTCGGCGGTAGCCTGCGCCACCAGCTCCGCAGTAAAGCGGTACACAGCACCAGGCTCGTAAACCATCTGCGGAAGCTTCAGCGCCGTGGCGCGCTTCGACCGCGAGGTCTCGTCTTGCGCTAACCGGCGCGCCCGCCCAATATGCCCGCCGGACACGCCAGCAGCCCAGGAAGCTTGTTCGGCGGATAGGCCCAGGGTGGCGTCGGAAAGAAGAACCCGCTCCACCTCTTGCCGGGAGGGCGTGGGCACGTAGATATGACGGCAACGAGACCGCAAAGTAATCGCGATATCGGAAGGATCCGTGGACGGGGTACACAGCAGAAACACGGTGTGCCGCGGCGGCTCCTCCACGGACTTCAACAGGGCGTTCGCACCAGACTCGTTGAGGCGATCCGCATCCTCGATGACCACCACACGCCACTGCGCCACGCCCGGCAACTTAGCCGCCTCCAGCACCACCTCGCGGACCTCGTGCACCGGAATCACCGATCCCGTGGTGGAGACCCACAAAATGTCCGGATGGGAACCGGCTGCAGCGCTCCGACACTGCTCACACTCCCCACAACCTCCGTTTGGGCACATCAAAGCGGTGGCAAACGCCTTGGCTGCCACGGAACGCCCAGACCCAGGAGGCCCGGTAAACAGCCACGAATGAGTCATCGCCGTGGGGTCTTCCACCGCGGCAAGCAACGCGGCACGCACCGATTCTGCGGTGACCTGCCGGAGGACCTTCGGAGTACGAGGCGCTGTTTCATTCACAACTCATCAGTCTATATACCCCGCAGACAGCGCTCAGTTAGGCTGTTATGCATGACTCAGTTCCTCCGCTACCTCGCATGGGCCGGCAAGACCGCTTGGCCCTTGTACGCAGCGTCGGTTCTGACCACCAACGTGATCGGTGCGCTGGGCGTGGCCACGTTCTTGCGCTTTTTGATTCCTCTCGACGAAGCGCAGGCGCTGACCAACCCGGACACCATCACGGCGGCTCTGTATTTGGGCTACTTCTTGTTCGCGATCATCGCGGGCATCACCGCCACACTCATTTTCTTCGCGCCGGTGCTGCGATGGCAGCGCTCGCCGAAAGCCTATGACCCCAACATGGTGCGGGATCTGGTGCTGCGCATTCCTGCGTTGCAGACGGTGACCGGCGCCGTGTTGTGGAGCATCGGTGTGGTGGTCTTTACGCTGGTCGCGCTGCAGGATTCCACCCGGTGGGCGATGGCTGTGGGCGTGACTGCGCTGATGGGCGGCCTGCTGGTGTGCCTGATGACGTACATGGAGGCCGAGCGCCTGGTGCGTCCTGTGGCTGCGCGCGCCCTGCAGCGTGGGGCGCCGGGGCATTCGCATCTGACACCCATGTCCCGCCGCCTGCTAGTGACGTGGATCCTGACCTCTGCGGTGCCTGTTGTGGGTATTTTGTTGTTGCTGTTTGCGGAGTCTGTGGATTTTTTTCCTGGCGACGCCAACTCCTTAATTCCCGCGCTGACCGCCCTGGCTCTAACGATGTTGCTGACCGGGTATGCGGGCACGCGGCTGTTTTCCATGGCGGTGGTGGATCCCATCCGCGAGCTGCAATACGCCATCAATCGGGTGCGCCGTGGCGAGAACGATACGACCGTGCGGATCTATGACTCCTCCGAGATCGGCGTTCTGCAGGCCGGTTTCAACGAGATGATGCGCGGGCTGCGGGAGCGCCAGCGCGTCTCTGACTTGTTCGGCCGCTACGTGGGCACGGAGGTGGCGCAGCGGGCGCTGGAGGAAAAGCCCGAGCTAGGTGGCGAGTCCCGCTATGTGGCGGTGCTGTTTGTGGACGTGATTGGCTCCACCGGCTTCGCCACGGAGCGCGATCCTGAGTACGTGGTCAAGGCGCTCAATGAGTTCTTCGACCGCGTGGTGGAGGGTGTGCACCGGAACAAGGGCATCATCAACAAGTTTGAGGGCGATGCAGCGCTGGCTGTGTTTGGCGCTCCGCTGCCCTTGGATGACGTTGCCGGGCACGCCCTTGCCGCAGCGCGCGAATTGCACGAGGAGCTCAAGGACCTGGAGTTCGAGGCGGGCATTGGCGTGGCAGCTGGCTCTGTGGTGGCCGGTCACATCGGCGCCCGCGACCGCTTTGAATACACGGTGATCGGGGACGCGGTAAACCAGGCAGCGCGCCTGACCGACTTGGCCAAAAAGACCCCGGGCCGCGTGCTCACCAGTGCTGCGACCGTGAAGCAGGCCAACGAGGCCGAGCAAGCCCGTTGGGCCATGCTGAAGTCCGTGGAGCTGCGCGGACGCCGCCAGATGACCCAGATCGCCCGCCCCGTGCGCAAGACTCTCGCGGAGGCTGAGGGCTCCTAGCCCTATTTAACCGCTTTACCGGAAGAAGTTTCACCCCTTCAGCGGCTCTCCGGCGGCATTGCTACGGTATCTGCATGTCCACTCTCCGCCACAGAGCCTTTACCCACCTGCGTCATATCGCCAGCCCTGAGCGCACGCGAGAAAACAACACCAGCCTGGCCGCAGGTTTGGCATTCACCGCCGGCATCCTCAACTCTGTGGGCTTTTTGGCCGTGGCGATGTACTCCTCGCACATGACGGGACTGACCGCCACCCTGGCCGATCAGCTGGTACTCGGCGAGTTCACAATCGTATTCTTGACGGCGATGGGAATCTTTTCCTTCATGACGGGCGCAGCCATGTGCTCGATCATCTTCAACTGGGGGCGCCGCCGCAATCTGCCGAGTCGCTTCGCCATCATCCTGGTCATCGAGGCCCTAGCCATGCTGCTGGTGGGCTTGATGGCGGAGAAAATCACGGACTAGGGTCTCGGCTGGTCCGTGCTGGCGGTGCTGTGCTGGACCATGGGCTTGCAAAAGGCCGTGATCACCAAGATCACCGGCTCCCAGATCCGCACCACGCACGTCACTGGCATGGTCACAGATCTCGGCATTGAAATTGGCAAGTTCTTCTACCGCAACAAGCCCGGCGACCCTGATCCGGTGGTGCACAACAAGCCGCAGATGCGGCTGCACACCTTGATTGTCCTAGCCTTTTTCTTCGGCGGGATCTGTGGCATGGCCACAGTACTATTGATCGGCTATTACACTGTGATCCCCGCGGCCACGATCCTGCTGGTGTTGGCTTCCTTCCCCATCATCGACGATCTCCGCGATCACTTCGGAAGCCAACCCGAGCTGATGCCTCACAGCTCCTAGGAGCGCTTCGTCGCCTTCAACGTGCGCTTGGTCAGGTTGCGGTTGCTGGCCTTTTTCGAGGCCTTCTTGGAAGCCTTCTTCGTGGTCTTCTTCGCGGTGGACTTCGTGGTCTTCTTCGACGCCTTCCGGTTAGACTTCGCCGCACCGTCACCGTCTGCCGCTTCCTTCGCCCGCCGCTCAGACAGCAGCTCGTTGGCGCGCGAATCCGTCAAGGTCTCCGGGGTATCGCCCTTGCGCAACGACGCATTGGTGGTGCCGTCCGTGACGTATGGACCAAAGCGACCGTCCTTGACGCTCATCGGCTTGCCGGAAACGTCGTTATCACCCAACTGCTTCAGTGGCGGCTTGGCAGCCGCCCGTCCACGGCGCTTCGGCTCCGCGTAAATACGGCGCGCCTCGTCCAAGGTGATATCGAAGATCTGCTCTTCGCTGTTCAGGGAACGAGAGTCGCTGCCCTTCTTCAGGTACGGACCATAGCGGCCATTCTGCGCCGTGATCATCTCTCCGTCGGAAGGGTCCTCGCCCACTTCGCGCGGCAAGCTCATCAGCTTCAGTGCTTCCTCGAGGGTCACCGAGGCGGGCTCCATGGACGCAAACAGGCTGGCGGTCTTTGGCTTGAGCGTCTCATCGACGATCTCCTTGACCCGCTTGGCCTTCTGGTTCTGTGCCGTCTTGGTCTCCCGGCTCAGCGGCTTCTTGCCTTCCTTGGCACGCTCCGCGTCCTGCTCGTCGCGCTCGGCCTCCCACACGGCCTCGGCCTTCGCCGCGGCCTTGGCTTCCTCGTCCTCACCCAGCTGCTCGGTGACGTACGGGCCAAAGCGTCCCTCGCGGGCCACGATGGCGCGCCCGGAATCGGGATTAACGCCCAGCTCGCGGCCGGATTGAGGAGTAGCGAACAGCTTCTCCGCAACCTCCAGGTTGAGCTCGTCGGGCGTCATAGACTCGGGCAGGTTGGCACGCTGAACTTCAGGCTCGGCATCGGGCTTGGCGTCGGAAGGAAGAGGAAGAATGCGCTCCAGATACGGGCCATAACGACCCACCCGGACCACAATCGGCACGCCGTTTTCGTCGTCGAACAGGTGCAGGGAGTTCACGCGGCGCGCGTCGATCTGCTCCAGATTCTGGCCGACGATGTTCCTCAGGCCACCCAGGCGGTGGACCTGCTTGCCATCGTTGGACTTTTCCGCAGAACCTGGCAGGTCATCGCCGAAGTAGAAGCCCTTGAGCCACTGGCCACGGCTTTCCTCGCCCGCAGCGATGCGGTCCAGCTCATCTTCCATGGCGGAGGTGAAGTCATAGTCCACCAGCGAGCCGAAGTTCTGCTCCAGCAGACCAACCACCGCGAAGGCCACCCACGAAGGAACCAGCGCGTTGCCGCGGGCGTAGACGTAGCCGCGGTCCTGGATGGTGCGGATGATCGAGGCGTAGGTAGACGGACGGCCAATACCCAGCTCCTCCATGCGCTTGACCAGGCTGGCCTCGTTGAAGCGGGCCGGTGGGTTGGTGGTGTGGCCGTCCGCGGTGACGTCCACGGCAGAGAGCTCGTCGCCCTCTGTCAGCACTGGCAGGCGCTTTTCCGCGTTATCTGCAACATTCTTGCCATCGGCGGTGGCAGAGACCTCCACGTAGGCCTTCAGGAAGCCCTGGAAGGTCACGGTGCGGCCGGTGGCGGTGAAATCACAGGTCTCGCCGCTGGAGGCCATTCCCGTGACGGTCAGCTTCATGGACGTTCCGCGAGCATCAGCCATCTGGGAGGCCACCGTGCGCTGCCAGATCAGCTCGTAGAGCTTGAACTCCTCAGCGTCCAGCTGGTTGGACAGCTGTCCTGGGGTGGAGAATTGCTCTCCAGCAGGGCGGATGGCCTCGTGGGCCTCCTGGGAGTTCTTCACCTTGCGGGTGTACTGACGTGGCGCATCCGCCACGAACTGCGCTCCGTAGAGCTCCTTGGCTTGAGCGCGGGCGGCCTTGATGCCTGCGTCGGACAAGGTCGTGGAGTCCGTACGCATATAAGTAATGTGGCCGTTTTCGTACAAACGCTGCGCGATGCGCATGGTGCGCTCAGAGGTAAAGCGCAGCTTGCGGCCGGCTTCCTGCTGCAGCGTGGAGGTCATAAACGGCGGGTAAGGGCGGCGCGTGTACGGCTTTTCCTCAACCCCGGTGACCTTCATGCTGGTGCCGATCAGACCGTCGGCCAAGTGCTCGGCGCGCTGCTTGTCCAGCACGATCGCCGAGCCCACCAGCTCGCCGGCGTCAGAGAAATCGCGACCTTGCGCGACCTTCTTGCCGTCGATGGCAGCCAACTTCGTAGAGAACTTGTCCGGCTGGCTATCCGGCGCGTACATCTCCGCAGCTAGATCCCAGTATTCGGCGGAGACGAACGCCATGCGCTCGCGCTCGCGCTCCACGATCACGCGGGTGGCCACGGACTGCACACGTCCGGCGGACAGGCGTGGCATGACCTTCTTCCACAGTACGGGCGAAACCTCGTAGCCGTACAGGCGGTCCAGCACGCGACGGGCTTCCTGCGCATCCACCAGGTCCTGGTCCAACTCGCGGGTGTCCTCCGCTGCGGCCAGGATGGCGGGCTTGGTGATCTCGTGGAAGACCATGCGGCGCACGGGAACCTTGGGCTTGAGCACCTCGAGCAGGTGCCAGGCAATGGCCTCACCTTCGCGGTCGGGGTCTGTTGCCAAGTAGAGCTCGTCGACTTCCTTGAGCTTGGACTTGAGGTCAGAGACCTTCTTTTTTTTGTCCGGGCTGACCACGTACAGCGGCGCGAAGTCTTCGTCCACGTTCACGCCGAGGCGCGCCCATGGCTCTTTCTTGTACTTAGCTGGCACGTCTGCGGCGCCTCGAGGAAGGTCGCGGATATGTCCGACAGAAGCCTCAACAATGTAGTTGGGGCCCAAATAAGGAGCGATCTTTCGCGCTTTGGTCGCGGACTCCACGATCACCAAACGCTTGACGTCGCTTTTTGCCATCGGAGTTGATCACTCTTCCTTGATTCTTGTCAGTCATAGTTGCGGTGTACCGCAGGCGCGCTTGTGCGACCTTTTCTCGACAATCTGGTTTATATCACCAATGTGTGGAGACTCTACATAATTCCTACAGACCGGCTGCGTTAAACGGAGAGTTGGGGGCACCGTAAGGCCCCTCGTTGCCCTCGATCTGTTGTTTTGTTTCGACGCCAACCTCGCACCGTGTGCCGCACATGCAAAAACCACCGGGAAGTACCTGTTGAAGAGCGCTTTCGCGGTGGTTTTTTAAAGCGTGCGAGGCGGTGAATTCACCGCCTTCTAGTCAGCACTCTTAGATAGCGATGACGTTCTGAGCCTGCAGGCCCTTATCGGACTCGCCGATCTCGAACTCAACCTTCTGGTTCTCCTCGAGGGAACGGAAACCGTTGCCCTTGATCTCAGAGTAGTGAACGAAGACATCGTTGGATCCGTCGTCTGGAGCGATGAAACCAAAGCCCTTTTCAGCGTTGAACCACTTCACAGTTCCCTGTGCCATATTCTTACTTCCTTAAATCTTGGTTCGTGCAGCGACTTTTTCACCACACTACTGGTGTATTTCAAAAGAGGTCCCCGTAATGGCGAAGCCTCCACCAGCTAAAAAAATGAAGCAAGTGGGCCCGACTGGAAACGCACGTTGGAAATTGCGACCAGTCACCAGTGTGCCACGAACCAACCCCAAATGACGAGAGATACCCAAAAATAGCCCACCCCGCCGAACACGATTGGGGGCTGTCTTTCGCCCGAGTATGCTCCAATACTTGCGATGACTCCCGCTGCTGACCTCCCCGAAAACGGCTCGCCTGCCGCTAGCTCTGCGCCCTCCCCCGCGCCAGGCTCTGGGCGGCGTGTCAGCCTGGGTGAAGAGCTCATCACAGAGCTCGCGGCCACCATGCCGCGCAGCAGCGTGACCCATATTCGGCACGAACCACCCCGGCATTCAGTCACCACTCCCTGGCCGGACTGGGCACATCCGGAGCTGGTCAGCCACCTAGCGGAACAAGGCCTGACCAGCCTGTGGGCACATCAAGCGCGCACCGCGGAGCATGCGCATGCGGGCGAAGATGTGATCGTTTCGACAGGCACGGCGTCGGGAAAGAGCCTGGGTTACCAGCTACCCATCCTCAGCGAACTGGCCCACGGTGGGAACACGGCCACCGCCCTGTACCTCTCGCCTACGAAGGCGCTCGCGCAAGACCAGCGCACCGCGATCGCGCAGATGTGCGCGGGGGTAGACGCGCTGAAAGATGTCATGGTCGCAACCTATGACGGTGATACCCCCGCTGAAGCGCGGAGGGTCATCCGCGAACAAGCGCGAATCGTGGTGACGAACCCGGATATGGTGCACGCGTCAATCCTGGGCAACTCCGGCTCGTGGACGCGGCTGCTGCGGACGCTGAAGTACGTGGTGATTGACGAGTGCCACGTTTACCGCGGGGTTTTTGGCGCGCACGTGTCCATGGTGTTGCGGCGGCTACTGCGCCTAGCTGCGGAGCCGCCTGTGGTGATTCTGGCCTCCGCGACCAGTGTGGATCCCGCCGCGCATGCTCAGCGATTGACGGGGAGGAAAAGCGTGCGCGCTGTGACGGAAGACGGCTCGCCCATGGGACAGCGGACCATCGCCCTATGGGAACCAGGCTTCTTGCCCGACGTCACCGGCGAGCACGGCGCGCCCGTGCGGAGGGCCGCCACCACCGAAGCCTCCGAGGTGATGGGGCGGATTATCGCCACGGGCGCGCGCACCCTGACGTTTGCGCGGACGCGACGCGGCGCGGAAACCATCGCGATGGGCGCGGCCGAGCAGCTCAGCGTGATGGGCAGGCCGCACGATGCGCAGCGGATCGCGGCATACCGGGCCGGCTATACCCCGGAGGACCGCCGAGCGTTGGAAAAGCGGCTGGACGACGGCGCATTGCTGGGGATGGCCAGCACCAACGCTCTGGAGCTGGGCATCGACGTAGGCGGATTGGATGCCGTGGTGGTCAGCGGATTCCCGGGCACTATCGCAAGCTTCCGTCAGCAGGCAGGGCGCGCTGGCCGCCGAGGTCAGGGCGCACTGGTGGTGATGGTGGGGGCCGATGATCCCATGGATACCTACTTGATTCGCCACCCGGAGGCGCTGCTGGACAAGCCGGTGGAAAACACGGTGTTCGATCCCGCGAATCCATATATCTTGGCTGATCACTTGGTGTGTGCGGCGGCGGAAAAGCCACTGTCCAGTGCCGAGGTTGATGCTTGGAGCGGGCGTTCCGTGGCCGAGTACTTGCTGCGCCGTGGGTCGCTGAAGCAGCGTCCACGGGGCATCTTCGCTGATTTGGGCGTGGCCCAGCAGGTGCATTCCCGGGTGAGCATCCGAGGCGGGGCCGCCTCTCACGTGGCGATCGTGGATAAGGGCGACGGACGCTTGCTTGGAACCGTGGACTCCTCGCGAGCAATCAGCGAAGTCCACACCGGGGCCGTATACGTGCATCAGGGCGAGACGTATGTGGTGGACGAGCTGGACCTGGGCGAATCCGTTGCCTGGGTGCACCCCGAGATGCCGCCGTACACCACTCGGGTGCGCCGCGATACGGACATCGAGGTGCGACGGACGCGAGGCACGCACGAGGTCATGGACGGCGTGTGGCTGGCGGATGTGGACGTGGAGGTGTCCCACACGGTGCATTCGTATACCAAGCGCCTGCCGGGCGGCGAAGTGTTGGAAACCGTCCCGTTGGATTACCCACCTGAGCAGCTGCGCACGCGCGCGGTGGCCTACACGATGGAACCGGATGTGCTGCTGGATCTGGGGTTGCCGGAGCCGACGTGGCCCGGCGCGCTGCACGCTGCGGAGCACGCGGCGATTGGACTGTTACCGCTGCTTGCCACCTGTGACCGGTGGGATATCGGTGGTGTATCCACGGTGCTGCATGGGGATACGGGACTGCCCACGGTGTTTGTCTACGACGGTTACATGGGTGGCGCGGGCTTTGCCGAGCAGGGTTTTCAGAACTTTGGACGATGGATGGAGGCCACTGCGGAGACGGTGGAACAGTGCGAGTGCGAGGCCGGTTGTCCCAGCTGCATTCAGTCACCGAAGTGTGGCAATGGCAACGATCCTCTGTTCAAGCAGGGCGCGATTGCAATTCTGCAGGCGTTGGC
This sequence comes from Corynebacterium dentalis, assembly GCF_900232865.1. GTDB lineage: Bacteria > Actinomycetota > Actinomycetes > Mycobacteriales > Mycobacteriaceae > Corynebacterium > Corynebacterium dentalis. The sequence continues at coordinate 127,004 of NZ_OCTS01000004.1, forward strand.
TGAGGCTTCGCGTTGATTGAATGCTGAGCTGGCCAGGCGGTTTCGCTAGACGGTTTCGCCGGGTTGATTCGCCAGGGCTCAAAATTCTCGTTTCGCTGACACGTCGCAGCCTTCCTCCATAAACTTTCCTTAAGGAAACTTTTTGGAGGTCCCATGCTCTCGTCCGCTCGCCCTGCTTATCACGCTCCTGCCCGCACGCTTCGTCGCCGAGTGGCCGCTTCACTGTGCGCTTCCTCGCTGCTAGCAGCTGGAATCACGGCCATCGGCACCCCGGTCGCTACGGCGCAATCTTCGCAGGCGTTTGGCTCGATTGCGGATATCACTCCGGAATCTGCGGTGCAGTTGGGAACATCGCCGAAGCCGCTGCCTCCACACGCCAATTCCACCGTTGATAGTGGCCTGCCAGTTGCCGCACCTACCGCAGATCAACTGACTCCCGGCACTGTCCACGCGGAGGTTCCTCTGGATCCTTCAGTTGGTCTGCCCGCAGCCGCTACCCAGCAGCGCTTTGCATATACGACAATCGACCAGCACGGCCAGGCCGCCACCTCCACTGCCGCCATTTTCCTACCTGAGGGACCAGCCCCCGAGGGCGGCTATCCAGTCCTGGCGTGGGCGCACGGAACCACCGGCCTGGGCACCCAGTGCGCGCCGAGCATTAACCCGCGCTCAGAGCGAGATTCGCAGTACTTGAGCCATTGGTTGAATCAGGGCTATGCGATCGTCGCCTCGGACTATGCAGGGCTGGGCTCCCCCGGCCTGCACAGCTACCTCAACGGCAAGGTCACGGGCGCCAATGTCATCGATTCGGTGATCGCCGCGCAGAACCTGCCCGACGGTACCCAGCTGTCCAGGCAGTGGTCGGTCATCGGCCAATCCCAGGGTGGCGGTGCCGCGCTGCACGTTGCCCTGCAGGCCACCGAACGCAGCCAAGCGGCCGGTCTAGACTTCCGCGGAACCGTCGCCACGGGCGCTCCCGCCTACATCGAGGAGATCGTGCTCGCAGGCGGCCCCACGTTCCCACCGGTTCCTCTGCCCGAGGGGCTCACCGTGTACGCGCTCTACATCCTGGGCGCATTCCGGGAAGCCCGCCCGGATATTGACATCGATTCTGTGCTGACGGACGAGGGCAAACAGATGGTCGCCACCGCAGAGCAGTCCTGCTACGGGCAGCTCGCGCAGTCTATGGATGGGGTGAACCTGGCTCGCGCATTCAACAAGCCGCTGCGCAGTTTGCCGGGTCTCGAGCAGGCGCTACGCGACTACATGCAAACCCCCACCCGCGGCTACGACCGCCCGGTTTTCCTCGGTCACGGCATCACGGACATCGATGTTCCTAGCCCCATCGGCATCATCCTCAACTCGGAAATGTGGCTCAACCAGTTTGTTGGCGGTAACCGCAACAACCGCGTGGAAGTCCACTGGTACCCCACGGATCACGGCGGTACCGTGATGCGCTCGACCGTCGATTCCACCCCTTTCATGCGTTCCTTGTTTGTTTAAGTTCTCCATGCGCTCCCCGCCCCTACCCTCCCGCGGCGTCGGTGGGGCCGGCGGTCGCGGTTGCTGTTCTCCCTAATTTTTCGACGCCAACCCTCACCATCTCCCCATCATTGACGCAGCTCGACACGGTGACCCGGTTCGCTCGTGCGAAAGCTTCTGCCACCGCACAGGCCTCCCCATTCCCACTGGCCTGTGCCGCAGCTGCGGAGAGCGCGGCGAGATCGGCCGCGCTCTGCGTCTGCTGTTGCAGCAGTAGAGCCTGCGTACCCACGGAGACAACCCCCGCGGTCGCGATCACGGACAGGATGCACGAAACGCCCAATGCAGTGCTCATAGAAGTCCTTCAGTAATCGCTGGGCTCAACGGCGATGCTTGCCTGGCCTGTGACGTCGAAAAGGCGCGCGGGCACGTGAACGGACACGGTAACCGCGTCTTGTCCACCAATGGACGTCCGCTGCACGTCCACCTGAGCACCGGGATGCTTGGCTGCAACGAAACCTGCGCCGTTTCCTCCCAGCGCTTCCACGCGTGCGGCGTCTCGGGCTAAAGATTCAGCCGCCGAGCGGGAGGCCACGGTGCTGAAGCCGGCCAGCAACAGTCCCACGGTGACAGCCAGCGAGGTAAACACCATGGCTCCCTCGACGGTATTCACGGCTTCCTACTGGTTGAGAGCTCGGGTGAAGATGCCAGTCAGCGCTTGTTCCACCGCGTCCGAGGTCACGATGGTGTACAACAGCGCACCGAAGGCAGCGGCCGCGACTGTGCCGAGGGCGTACTCAACGGTGCTCATGCCGCGCTCGTCGCGATAGTGCTCGCCGAGCAGCTCCACGATGCGGTTGGCCACGCGCTGCAGCGCGGACTGCGAGTGGTGGATCATCACGTTGGCGTGACTGATTGGGCTAATGGTGGCGGTGTTCTGTTCGGTAATTGGTGTGGACATGATTTTTCCCCCTACTGGATTGGATGGAGTGGATTGGATTGAGCAGTTTGCTCGGTTGTTGTTAGAAACCCGCGAGTCCGATGACCAGCGGAATGAGGCCGACCACGATGAAGGCCGGTAGGAAGCACAGCGTCAACGGCGCAGCGATGGTGACCAGGATCTTTTCCGCGTTGGCAACCGCGTTGTCCTTGACGGTTTGGCGCAGCCGCTTGGCTTGCCTGTTGATCCCCCGCACCAGTTCCGACCCCGCCCTGGTTTGCTGTGCTGCTTGGCGCGCGACAGGACCGAAAAGCTCATGCTTTTCTAGCGTCTCCCATGCCTGTCTCCCCGCCCCCAGCTGGAGGAGCGCGGCGACAAGCACTGCTTCGGCTGGCCCGTGTGCGCTGGCGATCGCCCACGCGTGAGACGTAGGAAATCCAGCCGCAAGACCAGCAGAAAACACATCGAGGAGACACGCGACCTCCAGCGGATCTTCTCCCCTGGGACCAGCCCTGCCGCCCACTCCGCCGAGCGCCTTGACGGACAAGGCCTCTGTCCACCACACGCCCGCGCAGGCCATGAGCGCTCCCACCAGCAACAGCAGCGATCCCACGGGATTGAATAGCAGGAAGTATGCGCTGCCTATGCCCATGGATTCACCCATGACAACCGCTGCGGCAGGCAAAATCAACAGCACGATCACGGTCAACCGAGCACCGGCCATGGCACTGTACGCGGTGGAGCGCTGGGCCAAGCGAGTCTCCAGGTCCTCCAGCACCGTGTCGGACAACTTCCCGAAAGCCAGCCCGTAATTGTGAGCCAGAGACCACACAAGAAACAGCTTGCTCAATGCGGGATCTCCTGGAGTGGCGTGTTCCACCGAAACGCCCAGCCGGATGCCAGCCACCGCGAGCTTCAAATCCTCGCGCATCCCGGCGCGCTCCACCACAGTCAGTGCCTGCTCGGCCGCCTCGAGCTCTCGCGCGCCCGCGTAGACCTCCCGATTCATCGCGTCCACGAACTCTTTGACGCTGTTCAACGTGGCTAATTCCCGATTCGCCGCCATGATCCGCTGCACCACCAAGCGGACGGTAAACCCCGTCAACACACTCACTGCTACCCAGACGCCACACGTCAGCGGATTCATGCGCAATCCCCCACCACTGCAAGCCCCAGCTCTTCACAACACTGCGCCCAGTGCAGTGCCGGCCCGCAATCCCACACCATCTCGACGGCCAATTGTCCGCCTGAACTGCATAAACGCCCGATCTGCGCCAGCCGCCGCACACCATCAGCTCTCTCCAGGTGCAACACGTAGTCCACACCATCGCCAACTTGCTGCGCGATAGTCTCCGCGGACATCCCCGCCATCGCCCCGAGCGCCATCAACCGTCCGGCTACAGCCTGCGCGCTGTTGGCGTGCAGTGTTCCCGCACTGCCTGCATGCCCGGTGTTGAACGCCACCAGGAGGTCAGCAATCTCCGCTCCTCGCACCTCTCCCACCACGATCCTGTCCGGCCGCATGCGCAGGCACTGCTTCACCAGCTGCTGCATGTCCACCCCGCCGCGGCCGTCGGCGTTGTCCTTCCGCGTCACCAGTTTCACCAGGTTGCGGTGCGCGAGCATGAGCTCGGGTGTGTCCTCCACCACCACAATCCGTTGCGCCGGGTCCACCAGATCCATCAGGCTGGCCAGCAGCGTGGTCTTTCCGGTTCCCGTTCCGCCTGTGACCAGCACGTTCTTTCTTTTTCCGACGCAAGCCCGCAGAAATTCCGCCACCTGCCCCGGACACAAACCCGCCGTCGCCAGCTCGTCCAAGGACCATGCGCTCTGCCGGAGTGCACGCACGCTGATGCTGGTCCCACCTACAGCGGGTGGGGAGAGCACTGCGTGGATCCGCAGCCCATCTGCCGCCACACCGCGCGGCAGGGCGCTCAGCATCCCGTCCGCGAACGGACGGGCATCGTCCAACCTGGTTCCGCACCGATCGGCCAGCCCCACTGCGAGGTCCCGCACTTCAGCTACAGAAAACTCTCGGTAGGCGTATAGCTCCATACCGTCTCCGCGATCGCACCACACGTCTCCGGTGGGGTTAACCACCATGTCGGTGACTCGCGGATCCATAAGTGCCTCGGTGAGCCTGCCCACCCCGGATAGTTCCCGGTCGATGCGCCTGGCATCATCGACCAACGTTGCGGTGTCATAATCCGGAAGGCTCGTGAGCACATCAACGATGCCGCTCATTTCTGGGCTGGTCACACCTTGTTTCGCCAGCTCCCATCGCACCCGCGTGGTGGGATCTTGGGCCTTAGATTCCCCGCCACATGCGGCACGATCAACGGCCGATTTCCTACCGAACCGAGACAGAATTCCGGCCTTCATCACGCTCTTCATGTCCGGGATCCCTCGCCTAGGCCAGACGAGCCATCCATCAGCCTGGTGATCATCTCCACCACGATTGTTCGCGCGGCTTTGGCCAACTTGGAACCGTCCACGTCCAGCATTCCCCGATCCAAGCTGTTAGCGAGATCAGGATCGTAGTCCCAGGTCACATCCGGCTTCTCCCCCAGCAGAGCCACCGCCATCCCACTGCTACATCCGCCGTCTGGCATCCGGCGAACCACGCGCAAAACATCCGGCATTCGCTGATCACGGCAGCATTCCGCCAAATCCTTCATGGCAACCAGCCCAGATACGCACTGGGTAGAAACCACCAGCACGCAGTCCGGTGCGCACCCATTCCACTGCTGTTCCCACTGAATACTTCCGGGGATCATTCGCCCACAGTCCACAACTAGGTGTGTGCGCCGCAGCAATTGGTCCAACTGCTGAATATTCAACTCCTCCGCACAGGCATCCCCGAAGCAACGAGCCCGCGACACCCTCCCCAGGACGCTCACCTCCCCCAGATGCGCACAGTTTTGTAACAGCTCCCGTTCCTCGGTAGCCAACGAAGGATCCGTGGAGACCCATCCGGGCTGGTTCTCGATCCCCACGACAGTGGCCAAACCTTGGGAATGCGGATCCCTGTCCACCAGCAGCGCATCTTCTCCCCGTACCTTCTCCATCGCTGCTGCCAGCCCTGCCGCGAATATCGAGGTTCCGGCTCCCCCGTGCGCGCCCACCACGGCAATGCGTAGCGGATCAAACGTGCCAATCCGCTCCACCAGCTCCAAGGTGGCTTGACCCCCAAAGTCCCGCAGGTAGTGATCCACGCGCAGTACCCGGAACAGCGGATCACTCTCCACCTCCGGCAGCTCCTTGTCCGTCAGCACTATCACGCCGTTGCGCCCCCACCGCGGGTCCTTCCGCCATGCCTCGTCATCAGCCGTCAACACCACGTGTTTCCGCCCCGTGGCGGCGGCGACCAGCTTGGCTTCTTCCGCCCACCGTGGATCGTCGATTTCGATGGCGATGGGACGCGCGTGCACGAAATCCCGCGTCTGCCGCGTCTCGTGAGAGCGCCGACCAGCCATCCCCAGCTGTAATCCCCCGTGTTTTCCCATGCGTTCACTGTGCCAAGGCGGTAAAGAGAAAAGTAGAAGTCGTTGGTCAACTGTGGATAAGTAGCGAGTTGGCGTCGAAAAATGGCCGAATGTCTGTGGACAACTTCCCGCAACCTCGCAAAAACACGGTGACATTGTGAAACATGGGGCGTAAGGTGACTGATGTGACCAATGAGAATGGTCAAGGTCCAATACTGGCCATATTCGACCTCGATAAGACCATCATCGATACCAGCGCCTCGATGGCTTACGGGCGCCCCATGGCCGAACGCGGCCTGATCGGCACGCCCGAAGTCCTGCGCATGATGGCCCTGCTCGGCAACTACATGCTCACCACGCACACCGAGCAGAACATGAACGCCACCAAAGATGCCCTGCTGGGCATGATCCGCGACCGCGAAGAATCGGCCCTGCGGGATGTCGCCCAAGATGCGTTGCAGGAAGTCATCACCCCATATATCTATGCCGAGGCGCGCGAACTGATCATCAAGCATCGCGAGCAGGGCCACCACGTGGCCATCGTGACTGCCTCGCCTTCGGTGATCGTGAAACCGATCGTCAAGGAGCTGGGCGCAGACCTGCTCATCGCCACAGAACTCGAAGTCAAAGACGGCCTGTTCACCGGCCAAGTCACGCACTTCAACAAGGGTCAGGCCAAGGTAGACAAGATCCAACAGCTGGCCGATGAACACGGCTATGACCTGGACGGATCCTTCGCCTACTCGGATTCCTTCACCGACCTGCCCATGCTGCAGCTGGTCGGCAACCCCCACGCGGTCAACCCGGACCGACCGCTGCGGAAGTACGCCACGGAAAATGATTGGCCCATCAACCGCTTCGTCAAACCCGAACCGCTGTTCCCTCAAGGTGCCGTCCTGGCCGGCGCGGGAGCCACCCTTGCCCTCCTCGGAGCCGTCGCCACAGGCCTGGCGTTGTGGTTTCGCTCGCGCGACGAGGACGCATAAACCCACGTCTCCCACATCCCGGACCAGACCCTCCCGTTCAACGTAAAATTCACCCTTTCGCGCAATCTTCTCCCCGGTCTGGCAAACTAGGGAGAGTCAATCTGCTGAACAACTTATAAATTCTTGGAGTTTTCCCGTGAGTAACAAGCAAGGCGAAGGTCTCTACACCGACCGCGATTCGTTCAACCCCCAGGTGAACGCAATCCCACTGTCTGATGCAGACGCCCGCGCAAAGGGCGAAGGCAGCATCGGCGATCTGGTCAAGGATGCCTCCGCGCAGATCTCTTCCTTGGTTCGCTCGGAGATCGAACTCGCCAAGACTGAAGTTGCAACCTCCGCTAAGAAGGCCGGCATCGGCGGCGGCCTGTTCGCCGCAGCTGCGGTCATCTTGGCCTACAGCTCCTTCTTCCTGTTCTTCACCATCGCCGAGGCTCTGGATAACTTCCTGCCTCGCTGGCTGGCATTCCTGATCGTCTTCCTGTTCATGCTGGTTCTGGTTGGCGTTCTGGCTCTGGTTGGCCTCAAGCAGATCAAGGGCGTGAAGAAGCCCGAGAAGACCATCGCTTCGGTTAATGACCTGAAGACGGTCATCCCGTCCGGTTCTAACAACCGCACCTCTGCCAACACGCAGGATCCAGGTCTGTACACCTAGGATTTTCTCCTTACAGTGACAGCAGATAATTCTTCGCACGCCCCCGAGCCGGTGTATATCCACTCGCGGGGCGTGCGTATTCATGTCGAGGTACAAGGCCCGCGTAACGCGCCGTTAGTGCTGTTTGTGCACGGTTTTGGTGGCGGTTGTTTTGATTTTTATAGCGTCATGCAGGAGCTTTCTACCCACTCCTTGCGCATCGCCACGGTAGATTTGCGCGGCTATGGCCGTTCGGATAAGACTCCCCGTGGCTATGATCTCACCACCGCCGCCTCAGATATGGCGGGTGTCATCCGCGGACTTGGCTATAAGGACGCGCTGGTGGTGGGCCATGGGTATGGCGGTTTGGTGGCGTGGACTTTGGCCGCGCACGAGCCCGATCGCGTGCGTGGGCTAGTCACCTTGGCATCTGCGCACCCGGTGGTGCAGACCTCTCGGCTTTCCAGCAATCTGTGGAGCGATTGGGGCCGTGCGGGGCGGGTGTTAGGCGCGCAGGTTCCTCGTTGGCCGGAGTCTCGTTTGGTTAAGGACGACGCCGCCCTGGCCGAATCCATCTTCCGCGGTGGTGTGTCCCCTGGTTTCCGCGATACCGCGCCGTACCGCGCGATGGCTCGCAAGCGCCGGGATGCCATGCTGGCGGATAAGGTAGCGCACTTGAGCAGCGAGCATCAGCGTTGGCTGTTCCGCATGCGCCTACGCCCCGAGGGTTTCATTTTTGACCGCTCATTCCCCGCACAGATCAACATTCCGGTGCTACAGATCAACGGCAGCATGGATCCGAGCTATAGCGCCCGGGCGGCGGAGAAGTCCCTGCGCCGCACCGCGCACACTGATTCCGAGTCCGTGCTGCTCTACGGGGTGGGGCACTATCCGCACATCGAGGATCCTCCGGCTATTGCGGAGCTGATTGCCCCGCGCGTTTAGTGCAGCACGCAGGCTCCTGTAGCCACGGGATCAACCCAGTCTTCCGCATCCTGGATCTGGTTCATCACTTCTTCGCGGGACAGCGCGTAGCCGGTATCGGTCTGGTTGACGTCTGCTCCGAATATCAGCCCCAGCACTTCGCCTCGCTCGTTGAGCAGCGGACCACCGGAGTTGCCCTGCACCACGGTTCCGCGCACGGCATAAGCCTGGCGGTCCACGCGGGTATCGGCGTAGATGTCCGGGCCGCTGACGGTAAACAGCTGCCTAATGCGAGCTGGTGTGGCTTGGAAAGGGCCGCCTTGGGGGAAGCCCATGACGATGGAGTCATCGCCCGGAGCGCCGTTTTGCTCCGCCCACTGCAGCGCAGGCAGGGTCACTCTTTCTTCCACCTTCAGCAACGCCACATCGTGGGTGGGGTTGTAGTACGTCACGGTGGCATTCACCATGCCCTGCGTGGTGTCTAGTTTCACGCGGTCCGTTCCGGCGACCACGTGCGCATTGGTCATGATGGTGTCTGGGGTCACGGCAAAACCAGAGCCCTGGATGAGCCGACTGCACTGTTCAGCTTCGCCCACCACGCGCACGATGGAATCGCGGGTGGACTGCACCACGGAGGAGTTCTGCAGCTCCGGGTTGGGGGCGGCGATTTCCTGCTGCGGCAGGCTGTCCAGTGGGTCGGTAATGACGGGGAAGCCACTATCGCTGATGAATGTCGCCACGCGGGTGGGGAACTTTTGCAGGAATTCCGGAGCGGCAGATTCCACTGCATTGAGTACCTCGGAATCCTTCACGGAGCGGGCAAACTCGTTGTTTTTCGTGCCCACCAGTGGGACCAGGATTAGCCACACCACGGTCAACGTGGTGATGACCTGCACGATTGCGCCCACGGCTGATTCCGCCTTGAGCACCTGCCGGCTGCGGATATTATCCCGCAGGCGCATGCCGATGCTGGTGCCCACGGTGTATCCCAGCAGCACGCCCACCGTGATGAGCACCAGCGAGACCACAAAGCGGATCCCTTGGGACTCGTGCCCTTGCGAGGCGGCGAAGTCCAGCACGGTAGGAATGGCCAGAATGGCTAGGTATCCGCCGAGCAGCACGCCACCCAAGCTCAGCACTGCGGAAAGTCCGCCCTGGCGCCATCCCGAGGCCATCGCGCTCAGGGCGACGATCACCAGCACAATATCGACTAGTAGTGATCCGCTCATGGCGCTCCTCCGCTATCTCCTGCTTGGCGGAAACTCTCTTTGAGAGTTCCCATGGCTTCCTTATTTGCTGAGTTCTTCAGCGCCTCGAATAGTTCGACGGGCTCCGAATCTTCGCCCCACGGACGCGACCATCCGGCGATGTCCAGCAGGGCTGTGACTACTGCGCCGGTAAAGCCCCACAGCACCATGCCGTGCACATCGAATGCGGGGCCTTTCCACTGGCTAAACGTCAGCCAGTAGCGCAGCGCTGGGTCTGTCAGCTGCTCGATCGGAACCATCGCCACCCAGTCATTTTCCGAGCTGGCGGGATACACCGTGCTGGGTTCAGCCAAGTAGGCCAGCACCGGCACCACGGCAAAGTTCGAGCGGTCAATGTAGATCGGCTCCATCACCGCCAGCGGCTGCACGTGGTCCGGATTCAACCCGGTCTCTTCCTGAGCTTCGCGCAGCGCGGTCATCACGGGTCCGCTGTCTTGCGGCTCGCGCTGACCGCCGGGGAAGGCGATCTGTCCGGAGTGCTGCCGCATGCTCGGCGCGCGGTGCGTCAGCAGCATCGCCGCATCCTTGGGGTACGGCAAAACTTCCTTCGCCACGAACGTGGATTCGCCTTTCACCAGCACCAACACCGCCGAGTACCGTGGCGGGTTGCCCTTGGCATCCCGGTCTGGAACGGCGCGGGATTCGTCGCCGATTGCGTCTTGAATCCGCCCCGTCCGAGCGATCGTAGTGAAATCGCGCAGCCATGCGGGTAGTTCGCTGGGCAGCTCTGGTTGCTCGGCGGCCTTGTCCAACCACTGTTGTTGGGAATACTCGGTCATATCGCGCCTTTCGTGCACTGTGTGAGCCTATCCCGCGAGGGCTTCGTTGATTTTCTGTTGCATCTCGGCGCTGTCGTCGAACGTCCGCACAAAGGTTGCCGCGCGTATACCGTCAGCCCGGTAGACCAGCGTCACGGGCACCACCTTGGGGATGCTGGTGGCGGTATCGAAAGTGTGGTTGGCGTCCTGGTAGCTGGGCAGATTGTCCACGCCCAGTTCCTCAAGGAAATCCACTCCGGCCTGTCCACGCGCGTCCAGGTGCACGCCCACGACGTTCCACTGCGGGTTGCTGTCCGCCACCTGCTGCATCACGGGCAGCTCCTTGCGGCACGGCCCGCACCACCAGGCCCACACGTTGACCACGGTGGGCGTTCCGGCGAATTGTTCCGCCAGACTCTGGCTGCTTTGTTCTCCGCCATCGGTCAGGCAGGGCAGGTGTACGTCGGCGAGTTCGGCGCCGTCAGCAAGTGCGGTGTTTTGTTTTTCCGACGCCAACTCCTCCCCCTTCGGCTCCACGCAAGGCACCACGTTGTCCACGGTCACGCGGGTATCCGCAGGTGCATTCTGATCATCGGTTGCAGAATCATCCGCTGGTTCTGCGCCAGTGGAGCTGGGCGCTGCAGCTGGCGGCGTGCTGGGCTCAGAGAAAATCGACGCCATGAGGGGAATAGATGCCACGGTGAGCCCCACCACCACTGCGAGCAGCAGCAACAGGAGGCGCGCGCGATCCGGCTTTTCAGGCATGTCCGTCATTGTTACCTTGTCTCATCCGCGGAAACAAAGGCATCGCCGCCTGCGTCAGGAACCTCAAAGCCAGCCAACTGCAGCAGGTGCCCGCGATCCTCCGAGGTGATCAAGCGAGCTGCTTCTTCTGGATCAGCTGGGCCTGCCAGGCCAAAGCTAGGGCACTGGCGTGCCAACAAGCAGGCCCCACACGCAGCCTTGCGGGAGTGACACACGCGGCGGCCGTGGAAGATGCTCCGGTGCGAGAACATGGTCCATTCTTTGCGCGGAATCAGCTCCATGAGGTCCTTTTCTACCTTGACGGCATCCTCCTGCTCTGTGAGCTTCCACCGGCGGGCGAGACGACCCAGATGGGTGTCCACGGTGATGCCGGGAACGTCGAACGCATTGCCCAGGACCACGTTGGCGGTTTTGCGCCCCACCCCGGGCAGCGAGGTGAGCTCCTCCAGAGTTCCTGGTACTTCTCCGCCGAAGTCCTCGGAGATCTTCTTTCCTAGCCCCACCAGAGATTTGGCCTTGGAGTGGTAGAAACCGGTGGGCTTGATGATGCTTTCCAGCTCCTCCATGTCGGCTGCTGCATACTCGGCAGCCGATGGGTAGCGAGCAAACAAATCAGGAGTGACGGAATTGACGCGCACATCCGTGGTTTGTGCAGAAAGCACGGTGGCCACCAGTAATTCCAGCGCGTTTGAAAAGTCCAGCTCCGCGTGTGCAGCCGGGTAGGCCTCTGCCAGCATCCGGTTGATCTTCCGCGCCCGGCGGGTGGTACCGAGCTCAGTTTCTTTCCCCCGGGCAGCGATATGAGAGCCGGGGCGAGGAAGGGAAGCACTGGTGTGAGCGGACATGGTGAACACTCTAACTGGCGGGCGAGACAGGCCCCCGAAGAATTGGGCGTTAAAACCGCATAAGTTGCTGGGAATTCGGCGTTAGAATGAATGCTGTGTGTCTCACGGCACTGTGGCGTTGTACGGTTAGAAGTTAAAGTACCTCGAATGTGCAGCAACGAGATCCGTTGCGATCTCGTTCAACCGCGAGCCACCTGAAACATCACACAAGTGGAAGAGAAACTATAACGATGTCTGAAGTAACTGAGATTCTGTCCCGAGCTGGAATTTTCCAGGGCGTGGACCCCAGTGCAGTGCGCTTCCTCATCGAGCAGCTAGACAGCGTGACCTTCCCGCGAGGGACCACCATCTTTGACGAGGGTGAGCCCGGCGACCGCTTGTACATCATCATTTCCGGCAAGGTGAAGCTGGCTCGCCACTCTGTGGACGGCCGCGAGAACCTGCTGACCGTCATGGGTCCTTCGGACATGTTTGGCGAGCTGTCCATCTTCGATCCCGGACCGCGCACCTCTTCAGCGATCTGCGTCACCGAGGTCACCGCGGCAACGATGGATTCCGGAATGCTGCAGCAGTGGATCACGGAGCACCCGGAGATCCCGCAGCAGTTGCTCCGTGTTTTGGCCCGACGTCTCCGCCGCACCAATAATTCACTCGCCGACCTGATTTTCACGGATGTCCCCGGCCGCGTGGCCAAGGCGTTGCTGCAGCTGGCGAACCGTTTCGGCACCCAAGAAAGTGGCGCGCTGCGCGTGCACCACGATCTCACGCAGGAAGAGATCGCCCAGCTGGTGGGCGCATCCCGCGAGACGGTGAACAAGGCGCTGGCGGAATTCGCGCATCGCGGTTGGATCCGCTTGGAGGGCAAGTCCGTGCTGATCTCCGATACCGAGCGCCTGGCCAAGCGCGCCCGTTAAGCCGCTCCCCGAAAAGGGGAGAGCGCTAGCTGTTCTGGTCTTGCAGGTAGCGCAGGGTCACGCGCGTGGACTGCTCTGCAGCATCGCGGAGCACAGGATCCACATCGGTGTAGACGTGATTGACGATGTCATTGACCGATGCGTCCTCGCCCAGCTCGTCGAGAGCTTCCCGCACCTGCTTGAGGCGCAGCTCGCGACGGTCAATGTACTTGTTGGCGAACTCCGCAGTGCTCTCCAAGTTAGGGCCGTGGCCCGGCAGCATGGGGACGTTTTCTCCCCGGTCTCGCAGCATCGCCAGCGTGTCTAGGTAAGCACCCAGATCGCCGTCCGTTTCGGAGATCATGGTGGTGTGGCGGCCGGCGATGGTATCGCCGGTGATGATTGCCTCGACGTCAGAATGGTCCTCTCCGCCTTGAGAGTGAATGAAGAAGCAGACGGAATCAGCGGTGTGACCCGGGGTTCCCACAACCTCGATGGTGGGAGTCAAGCCCTCGATACGGATGACCTCGCCCGGCTGGAGTGGCTCCGCGCCGTAGCAGTAGTGAGAATCCACTGCGCGCACTGGAGCTCCAGTGATCTGACGGAAGCGCAGCGCGCCCCCAGCGTGATCGCCGTGGCGATGTGTAAGCAACACCAAGGCGATCTCCACCGGCGCTTCGGCGGTGCCCGTGGCCTTGGTGTTCAGGACGTTGAGGTGTCCCTCATCTTCCGGTCCGGGATCAACGATCACACACACGCGATCATTTTCGCCGCGGATAACCCACGAGTTAGTGCCCTCCAAGGAGGAGTAGCTGGGGTTCGGTGCCAAGACCACACCGGCATTGTCGGTAACAGGACGAAGTTGGCTGTAGGCGGGATGCTCCATGCCCATAGTGTACGTCGGACAAACCGGTTATCGCGCCCCTAATGAGCAAACATTAACCCCAAATTCGTGCTGGTCGGCACTGGGGCGAAAGGCTAGTCACGCACCCGAACGACGATATCTACCTCAACTGGTGAATTCAGAGGTAGCTCAGCCACGCCAACGGCGGCACGAGCGTGGACGCCTGCGTCGGCGAAAATTTCCTGCAACACCGTGGACGCACCATTGATTACGCCGGGCTGACCACCGAAATCCTGGGCAGAGGCAACGAAACCGTTGACCTTTACCACCTGTTCGATGTTGTCCAATCCCACCAGATCGGCCGCAGCGGCAACGGCATTAAGGGCGGCGATTCGGGCCAGCTCAGTTGCTTGATCCGGATCCACGTCCGCCCCGACCTTGCCTGTGGCCGGCAATTGTCCGTCAACAAAGGGCAGCTGGCCAGAGGTGTAGACATGATCGCCAGAACGAACGGCGGGGACGTACGCGGCAACTGGAGCAGCCACGGGCGGCAGTTCAATGCCCAGCTCAGAAAGACGCTGGCTGTGCATTACGCTTCCCGCTTCATGTACGCGACGTGCTGTTCGCCGGTTGGCCCGGGGAGCACGGAGACGAGTTCCCAGCCATCTTCACCCCAGTTATCGAGGATCTGCTTGGTGGCGTGGGTGAGCAGTGGCACGGTGACATATTCCCATTTGGTCATGGGTCACAGTGTATCGAACGCAAAGACTATAAGGAGAGAGACTAGCTCTCAGAGGCGGTTGCCAGCTGCCCGGCGAAGAAATCTGCCCAGCTATCGATTTCTGGGTGCTTGCGCAGCAAGGCGCGACGCTGACGCTCGGTCATTCCGCCCCATACGCCGAATTCCACGCGGTTATCGAGGGCATCGGCGCGGCACTGCAGAACCACTGGGCAGTGGCGGCAGATGGCCACAGCCTTGCGCTGTGCGGCGCCCTTGACGAACAGTTCTTCTGGGTCGATGTCCCGGCAGTGTGCCTGAGTGACCCAATCGCCACGGTTATTGAAGGACTCACGGCTCGTTACCTGCTCAGATGGCTGGCACACGGTATGTGCGGAAGCGGTTGGGCGAGCAAGAGATGCGGTCATCGGTTAAATCCTCCGAATTGGGCCTTTAAGCAGGCCGTTGGGTCGAACGTCACTGTCACGATGGCCGTAATTTTATTCACACGATTTTAGAAGTGTCGAATGGATCACACTGTGGGGGTGAGTGACGGCTGCGCCACCAAAACGCTGCCCACTTCCTTAGAGTTGGCTGATAATTCACTATTGATATCTAATTAGAAAGGGTATTTACCTGCGGATTTTCCATTAGCCGTCACGACATGACGCAGGTCACACACGGGTTTACCCATTTTGCGACGGCAACATGGAGGGGCGATTATCCTACGAAGATCTCGTTGATTAGTTCGGCAAATTAACTCACTTCCCGTCGGAAGTAATTATGTAGACAGCACAAACTACATACCCCCGTGCAAACTTTTTGCGGTCAGATGCACAAGCGCATCTTCGCCACCATCCTTATCCCACTACATGCAACGGTCTATTCACTGTCTGCGTGGTCAGCTAATGTGAGACGGGTGAATTCCCCGAGCACCTCGACCCTCCCGACGCTCAGCCGCTTGCTGGCCACACTCATCGTGGGCGGAATCCTGTGCGCTCTCGCCCTTTCCCCCATCGCCCTGGCTGGCGGCTGGCTGGTCAATTCCGGCGCGGAAACCATGAACTCCAACTTGGAGGACATGTCGGAGAACCAAAAGCTTCCCCTCACCACCACGATCACCGATCGTAACGGCAAGCCTTTGGCATATATATACGACCAACGTCGTTATGAAGTCACCTCGGATGAGATCTCCCAAGAGATGAAGGACTCGATCGTCGCCATCGAGGACCGTCGGTTCTACGAGCACAATGGCGTGGACCTGCGAGGCACGGCACGCGCCGCAGTATCGAACCTCACCAGCGGTGGGGTAGCAGAAGGCGCATCCACCCTCAATCAGCAGTACGTCAAGAACTACCTTTACCTCATCGAGGCAGACTCACCCGATGAGCGCGAGGCTGCCATCGAGACCTCCATTCCCCGCAAGCTGCGTGAAATGCGGATGGCCAGCGACCTCAACGATCAGCTGTCCAAGGATGAGATCCTCACCCGCTACCTCAACCTCGTGTCCTATGGACACGGTGCATACGGCATCGAAGCTGCGGCACGCACCTACTTCAATACGCACGCCTCCAAGCTCAATGCGGCGCAATCCGCTTTTCTGGCCGGAGTAGTGCAGTCCACCACCACATTGGATCCTTACACCAACCCGGAAGCTGCAAAGGCCCGGCGCGATACGGTGCTGCAGTCTCGCGTCACCGCTGGCACACTCACCCAGGCACAGGCTGATGCGGCGGCAGCGGAGCCTCTTGGCGTCGGAAAATCACCACACGGTGAGGCCAACGGATGTATCGGCGCTGGAAACGCGGGCTTTTTCTGCGACTACGTCCTGGAGTGGCTGCAGGGCAAGGGCATGTCGATGGATGACATCGCCGGTGGCGGTTACACCATCAAGACCACGCTAGACCCGCAGGCACAGGAAGCAGCCCACAACGCGGCAACGCAGTACGTCGATCCTCAGGCTGCAGGAGTTTCCCAAGCGATCAACTTCATCGCGCCGCGAGATAAGTCCCACGAAGTCGTCGCCATGGCTTCCTCGCGTACCTATGGACTGGACTCGGACAAGATGGAGACCGTCAACCCGGTCACTCATTCCCTGCAGGGCCACGGTGCGGGCTCCATTTTCAAGCTCTTCCCAGCAGCGCTGGCCATTGAAGACGGCATGGGACTGGATACCGTGCTGGACGTTCCTAATCGTGTTGAGGTCGACGGCCTGGGCGATGGCGGCGCGGATGATTGCCCTCCCGGCAAGTACTGCGTGGAAAACTCCGCCGATTACAAGCCCACCATGACCCTGCGGGAAGCACTGTCTACCTCGCCAAACACTCCGTTCATTTCCATGCTGGAAGACGTCGGCGTGAAACGGACCATGGACTTGGCTGTGAAGCTGGGGCTGCGCAGCTACGAAGATGAGGGCACCCAAGATGCGGATAACTCCATCGCGGACTACGTCAAGGAAGCCAACCTGGGTTCCTTCGTTCTGGGCCCCACCCCGGTGAACCCACTGGAGCTGTCCAACGTTGCGGCATCCCTGGCGGACAACGGGCGCTGGTGTGAGCCGCGGCCGGTACTCAACGTGAAGGATCGCGACGGAAAGAAGTTGGATATCAAGCCTTCCCCATGTGAGCAGGCCTTGGACCCAGAAATTGCGCACGCTCTGGCCAACGGCATGGGTGGCGATTCCACCGGAGGAACCGCAGTCAATGCTGCTGCTTCCACGGGATGGTCCGGCCCCATCGCCGCAAAGACCGGTACCACCGAGACCAGCTTCTCCTCCGCGTTCCTGGGATTCACCCTAGGCTGGGCGGGCTCCAGCTACATCTTCAACGACGGCGGCACCCCAGCCAACCTCTGTACCGCTCCGGTCCGCCAATGTGGCGAGGGCAACCTGTACGGCGGCAATGAACCAGCGCAAACGTTCTTTACCGCAAGCAACGCGGTGATCGGCAACTACGGCGGACCAGGGCTCCCTCCTTATAACCAGAAGTACAACCGCGGAACCAACCCACCGCCTAGCGCTGCCCCCGCCGCGAACAGCGCACCGACACAGAGCAATCAGGCACCTTCTACCCCGCGCTCACCAACGCAGCCAGCGGCACCGAACGTGCCTGACCTCAACCAGTTACAACGAGACGCCGAATCATTCTTCAATGAACTCAACGGCGCGCTCCAACGTGCGAGGTAAATCGCCCAGCTAGAACCGGTGAACCGCGGTGCCCGGTGCTGTCTTGACCGTCGGTAGACTGAGTCACCGTGAGCACTAACGTCTTGAAGACCCTGATTGGCGCCGCGGCAGCTACCGCGGCCACCGGAATCGCCACCCTCGTGATGGCCAGCCGGGAGATTCGTCAGTTCGAGCTGAAGCAGGTCACCGCTCCTGTTTTGGACCCCGGCACGTTTGCCGATCCGCAGGATTCCTTCCATATCTTGCACGTCTCCGACCTCCACATGCTGGACAGCCAAAAGCTCAAGCAGAAGTGGGTCGCGGCGCTAAACAATCTGGACTTCGATCTAGTGATCAACACTGGCGATAACCTCGGCGAAGCCCGTGGCGTGCCCGGCGTATTGCATGCTTTGGATCCGCTGCTGAACCACCCCGGGGTGTTCGTATTCGGCTCCAACGATTACTTCGGCCCCAAGCCGGTCAACCCGTTGATTTACCTGCAGGGCAAAAAGCGCAAGCCCAGCGGAGAGAAACTGCCGTGGGAGGGCATGCGCGCCGCGTTTATCGAACATGGATGGAACGATGCCACCCACCAGCACGTGGAGTTCTCGATCCCGCCCCGGCCGGACGGGATGTGGGAGCGCAGTGAGAAGTTCAATGTGTCGATTGCTGGCGTCGACGATCCTCACCACGATCTCGATGATTTCAACGCCATCGCGGGCGGACCTCACCCCGATGCCGACCTCGCGATTGGCCTGACGCACTCACCCGAGCCATACATTCTGGATAAGTTTGCCGCCGAGGGCTACCAGTTGGTGCTGGCTGGGCATACGCACGGCGGGCAATTGTGCTTGCCGGGGAGCCGCACGATCGTCACTAACTGTGGCATCGATCGGGCACGGGCCAAGGGGCTATCGCGGTGGACGGAACGAATGTGGCTGCACGTCAGCAACGGTCTGGGCAACTCCAAATTCGTTCCGTTCCGCACGTTCTGCCGCCCTTCGGCGACGTTGATCCACGTGGTCGAGCGCGGAAACACGGAGGACTACCACCAGTTTTAACGCGTGGGAGGCCGGGTACTATAGTCGAACACCATCGCCCGATGCTTCCGGGCACAACGGGGTATGGCGCAGGTTGGTAGCGCGCTTCGTTCGGGACGAAGAGGTCGCAGGTTCAAATCCTGTTACCCCGACCATTTCCCTTTCACCGACGTGCGTGCACGGTCAGGTGGTCGATGGTGGTGTGGTTGCCTTTTCCCATGGTTCGACATCGCCGACGACGACATCAAATAGCGGATGAGCTTCGATATCTTCAGAACTCCCGCCTTTCACTGCAGCGCGCAGCGAAGTGAGATCCTGATACCAGTCAGCGTCGCGATCCTTAACCTTCTCAAGCAGCACGGCTGCCTCAAGAGTTAACTGGCCTTGGGTCACGGCAATTTTTTTGGGGACTGCCTACACTTTCAACAATGAGAGAACGGTTGAAGGAGTATCCGCGGGAATCTGCTTCATTCGCGAGGCCTGCGAGATACGCCCCGACGGAAGCCACCGGATCGTCTTGATCGCGAAAGCGGTCCAGCTGAGGATGATTCTTATATCCCACAGTCAGACCTTGCAAAACTTTCTGAGCCAGAAGCGCTTCCCTCCAGCAGGCAACCAATCCGCGTCTATCCAGCAAGGCGGGATCGAGAGACCATAAGCGCATAGGTAAATCCTCTCTTGTTGCCTGCGGTTTCACTACCCCAGTTTTGCACGACCGCGAACATACCCCCCCCGAAATGGTGGTCTTGCCGACTGATAGAATGAGCAACGTCGCATTACGTTTCGACCATGAAGATCGGGTGTTGTGAAAGCGTGGCAATTGTAGCCGTCCCCCTCATCGTGGCCGTGGCTCTACTTCTGACTCCGTTGCTGGTCAAGATTTTTGACCGTAATGCAGGGTGGCCACTTGCCCTTACGTTCATAGGTCTTGCTGGATACATCATTCAGCATGCCCGCCCCCTCATCGAGGGCGAGGTTTTCACGTGGTCCGTCCCGTGGATACGCGGTTTACTCGCGCGACCTGACGGCACTGAGGGCAACGTAGATTTGGCGTTGCGCATGGACGCGCTGTCCTTATTTTTCACCCTCCTCGCGCTGACCATCGGCGCGGTGGTGTTTATCTATTCCACGCGCTATCTGCACCACCGTGTGCAGGTCATGAGTTTTTATGTGCTGATGACGGCGTTCATGCTGGCGGTACTTTTGCTGGTACTTGCCGATGACGTGATGCTCTTGTTCGTCGGCTGGGAGCTGGTCACTCTTGCCTCCTTCTTCCTCATCGCACGCAGCGGTTCCAGCGGTGAGGCTGGTTCCTTCCGTACGTTGACGGTCACCTTCGTCGGTGGACAGTTCTTGCTCGCCGCCATCGGAGTTATGGTCGCCACCACCGGCACCACCCGCGTTTCGGAAATCATCGCTTCACCTGCGTGGGACGGCGATAGCACGCGCTTGGCCATCGTCGCCGTGCTGGTCGCACTCGCCGGGTTCTCCAAAGCCGCGCAGTTCCCCTTTCACTTCTGGCTTCCGGAGGCCATGGCCGCAGACACTCCCGTCTCTGCATTCCTGCACGCTGCAGCCGTGGTCAAGGCCGGTGTTTACCTGCTGATGCGCTTCTCCGGACTGTTTGAGTCCGTCATGGCATGGCACCTCACGCTGATCGTCGTGGGCATGGGCACCGCCGTGATGGGTGCCGTGTTCGCACTCCAGAAAACGGATCTGAAGAAGCTGACCGCCTACTCCACCGTGTCTCAGCTGGGTTGGATTGTAGCCACCATCGGCGTGGGCACCCCATTTGCCCTTGCAATGGCCCTAGTTCATACCGCCTCGCACGCGCTGTTCAAATCCTCGCTGTTCATGATCGCTGGCGTGGTTGATCACCAGGCGGGCAGCCGAGACATCAAGCGCCTCGGCCCATTGTGGCGTCGGATGCCTTTCACGTTCGGTGGTGCCGTGATCGCGGCGGCCTCGATGGCTGCCGTCCCACCCACCTTCGGCTTCGTTTCCAAGGAGGGCATGCTGGATGCCTTCACCGAATCGCCTTTGCCCGAGTGGGGCATCATCGTCCTGCTCGCAATCGCGGGCATCGGCGCTGTGTTCACCCTGCTGTACTCTGCGCGCTACATCACGGGCGCGTTCATTGACGGCCCGCGCGATGTCTCCGAGGTCAAGGAAGCAGAACCCCTGATGTGGCTGCCAGCCATTTTCCCAGGTGTCCTTTCCTTGCCTGTCGTCCTGTTCCTTAGCGCCTTCGATGAGCCGCTCGACGCCATGGTTGCCGCCACCGGGGCAGGTCACTCTCATTCCCACTTGGCTCTCTGGCACGGCCTGACTGTGCCTCTATACATTTCCATTGCGGTGCTGATCGTGGGTGCTATCGGCGTAGCGTTCCGTGCACGTATCTCTGCGCTGCTGGAAGGCCGCAGGCTCGCACCGCGCTCCGGCGCGGAATTCCTGAGCGGTTCCAACGAGCGCGCCACCAATATTGCGCGCCGCATGGCGACCATGGCCAACTCGCAGTCCCCGGACCGTCACGTGGCATGGATTCTGCTGTTGATCGTCGGTTTGGCCGTGGCATCGTTCGCGTTGCCGGGCACATCGAGCGGTCTGACCAGTGTGCCTCCGCGCATGCTCAACATCGATCGCCCCACGGATTTGATCGCCCTGGCACTGATAGCACTGCCTGTCATCGGTATCATCTCCACGCGCTCCCGCATGGCCTCGGTAGTCTTGCTGGGCATCGTCGGTGTGGGTGTGTCCTGGCTGATGCTGACCTTGGGCGCACCCGATGTGGCCACCACCAACCTGCTAGTGGAGTTCTTGGTTGTGGTGCTCATGATGCTGGTGCTGCGCCACCAACCGCGCCTGTACCTGCGCGAAGGTGAGCACCGGGCCAAGGGAGCCACGGCAATTTCCGTGATCATCGGCCTCATCACTTTCTTCGGTGTGTACTTCTTGCTTGGCCGTCACGATAAGCCACGGATCGCCCAGTGGTACCTGGAAAACACCCCAGAGATCACCGGCGGCAATAACGTGGTTGCCTCCATCCTCGTGGAATTCCGTGCTTTCGATACTTTGGGAGAGCTGATCGTGTTGGGCATGGCGGGCATCGTCATCGCCGCCGTCATCCAGTCGATCCCCCGCTCCCCACTGCCCGGCTACGGTCCCGGCTCCACCTCAGAGCTGTTCCGCGCGGAAGGATCCACCCGCTTCCCGGACGTACATAAGGTCCCCGAGCTGGCACCGTTCTACTCGAAGTACCTGCGTTCCACGTACCTCAACTCCATCCTCAGCCGCCAGGCACTGCCGTATGTGCTGCCGATGATCGGCACCCTGTCCGCCGTGACCTTCTGGCGCGGCCACCAGGCTCCGGGCGGCGCTTTCATCGCCGCGCTGATCGCCGCCGGTGGCATTCTCCTGTGGTACGTCGGCCAACCTTTTGCCCGCAAGATCGGCAAGGGAGAACTGGGCTACTGGTTCATCGCGGGCGGCATGGCAACCGCCCTGCTCACAGGCCTGGTCGGCCTGCTGCTCAAGGGCAGCTTCCTGGCTCCCATCCATGGCGAGTTCCTCGGCCAGCACCTGACCACTTCGCTGCTGTTCGACCTCGGCGTGTACTTAGCGGTGATCGGGCTGATCGTGGTGTGCGTCAACGAGCTCGGCGGTCGCGACCGCCCTGGAGCTGAACCGCCATCCCGCAAGACCGAGGAAAAGATGCTGGGAGAATCCGGGGTGGCGTCGAAAAAGAAAAAGGGCACGGACACACTGCGCCGCGTTCTGGAACAACCAACCCGGCACCCCGCACCCGTGGAAGTTCCCACCAAGAAGAGTGCGGCGGACAACGATGTGGCCGTGCATGCAGGCGGATCCACCATCGTGCTCAACCCCTCGGAAGTCGATGCCGAACGCAAACGTACTGCAGAGCTGCACAAACAGGAACGCGAAGCCGCTCGTAAACACCGGCCGACTCCGGACAAGCAGGGTACGAAACAACAAGATACCAACACACAAGACGGGAAGGCATAGATCATGATCATTGCAGCGATCGTCGCCATTCTCATCGGCGGAGGTGTCTACATGGTGCTACAGCGCGGCATGGTGCGCATCATCGTTGGCATCACCCTGCTCAGCCACGGAGTCAACCTCTTGATCCTGGCGGCGGGAATCGGCACATGGCGCCAAGAACCCCTCATGGACCGCGCTACTCCGGATGTCGCGGCGGATCCACTACCGCAGGCTTTTGTGCTGACCGCCATCGTGATCTCCATGGCCTCCACGGCGGTGATGCTCACGCTGGCAGCGCTCGGCCGAGACGATGACACCCGCACCGTCGAGTCCCCCGAACGCACCGCACGCAAGCTGCGTTCCCTGGAGACACTGGGCAAAGCGACCAAAACCGTAGAGCAGCCGGAACGTACTCCGGCGCCCACCACACCCACTAACCCCGCAGATGAGAAGAAGGGAGCTACCAACTCATGACCATTGGCGCTTCCCTTTCCCTCTTCCTGCTGGTTCCCCTCCTATCCTCCGCAGTCGCTGCGGTGGTTCCGTCCCTCCTCGTGCGACGCTTCCTCATGCTCGCCGTGCCGTTGGCAGGCGTCATCGGCTCCGCGTACCTGCTCTACTACCTGACCATCGGCGCAGGTAGCGACCCTGGAGTGGTCGCGGATAACGTCGGCGGCTTTGTGGGCGGCATTTCCATCCCACTGGTCGCTGATTCACTGGCAGCGATGATGGTCCTCGCCACCTCCGTGGTCGCGCTGACCGCCAGCTGGTTCGCGGACATCGTGGGTGAATCCACCACTCGTTTCTTCCCCTCGCTGGCGATCCTCGTGCAGGCCGGCACGTGGGGCGCACTGCTCACGGCAGACCTGTTCAACCTGTTCGTGTTCATCGAGGTCATGCTCATGCCGTCCTTCGGCCTGCTGGCCATGACGGGCACGTGGGCCCGCCTGTCTGCGGCCCGCATGTTCATCGTGGTGAACCTAGTGACCTCGCTGATGCTGCTCGCGGGCGTGGCCACCACCTACGGCGTCATCGGCACCACGAACATCGCCGCGCTGGCAGGCGCTGCCGGACCTCGCGGCACCGAGTTCGCCGAGGGCGTGGGTGGCAACCAATGGCAGTTAATAGCGGCACTGGGCATGGTGCTGATCGCCCTGTGCATCAAGGCTGGTCTAGCGCCGGTACACACTTGGCTGCCGCGCGCCTACCCTTCCACCTCCGCGGCGGTGATGGCTCTGTTCTCTGGCATCCACACCAAGATCGGCGTGTACGCCATCTTCCGTGTCTTCCTCACCATCTTCGAGGGCGACCCTGCATATGCCTGGGGAGTGGTCGGATTCATGGTCGCGGGCATGGTGATCGGTGCCTACACCGGACTCTCCGAGCCCACTGTGCGTGGCGCGTTGGCCTACCAGATGGTCAATGGTATTCCGTTCTTCTTGATCGCACTCGCTTTTTTGCAGGACGACGCCATACTCATGCTCTCCGCAGCGCTGTACTACATGCTGCACCATATGGTCGTAGTTTCTTCGCTGATCATGGCCTCCGGAGCAATTGAAGAGACCTACCGCACCGGGCGCATCCGCCCGCTGTCCGGCCTGCTGCGACGCGATCCGTTTGTGGCGATTGTCTTTGCCATGGGTTCACTGGCGATCATCGGCTTCCCTCCATTTTCTGGCGTGATGGGCAAGCTGGGGCTGGTCATGGGCATGGCCACCGATGGCTCTTGGCTGTCCTGGGTGGCTATTGGCGCGGTCATCGTGGCCGCCTACGGCACCTTGCTGACCATGCTTTATGTGTGGCGTGAGGTGTTCTTGGGCCGCGATATGAATGACAACGAGTGCGATCCGAAGCTGCGGATCCGTCCGCGCTTCGTACTTCCATCCGCCACCATGATTGGCCTGTCCGTCGCTATGTTCCTGCTGGCCGGGCCGATGTTTGCCATCACAGAGTCTGCTGCGAAAAACCTGACGGATACTACTGCGTACGTCGATAGCGTGCTGGGTGACTCGAACAACACGATCGGTCGAGTTCTGGATGCTGGACCGTCCGGCCTGGAACATGTTCCGGACGGCGCATTGAATTCCATCCAGGAAGAAGCTCGCAATGAGGATGCGCTGCGCTCACACGAAGATCCTCAACCAGCACCAGAGGAGAAGCACTGATGAAATACCTTCGCATGTTCTTTCATTCCCTGGGCTACGGCGTGTGGCTGACCGGGCAGATCATTAAAGAATCCACGGTCATGGCGGTAGACACCCTGGGCACGGGCCGCAAGATCGCCCCTGTGGTGCTGTACTACCCGCTGCGCGTCACCAAGGAGCGGGACATCGCGGCGTTCATTGCGTCGATCACGATGACCCCGGGCACTCTGGCACTCGGAATAACGGGGCCCAAGGAGGTAGACCGAGACGTCGCCAGCGGCAAATGGAGCCGGAAGGATACGTCCGCGGTCGGGGAAAACGAGTTCAAGACCCACGGTCTCTCCAACGTGCAACGCTTCCTCGCGGTTCACGCAATGTATGGCTCCGACCCCCAGGAACTTTTGGAATCACTCGAGCACATGGAAGAAAAGCTGGTGCCGAGCGTGAAGTCCCAGGAGATCACTGTGGACGTCAAACTGCTGGTAGAGCGCGGACGCCCGGGGCCTCGCGGATTCCGCGGCAGCCGCGGTGGACGTCAGAACAACGAAACGGTCTTTGACGCAGAGAAGCTGGACTCCACCCCGCACGCCGCAGCGTTCGTGGCGGCGATCCTCGCCCAAGATGACGAGGAGCGCAATCCCGAGGACCTACCCAACATGAACCGGCAGGAGCGCTATGAAGTAGCTCGCCGAAACGCAGAGCGCGCTCGCACACGGAATGACCAGTCGCCTAAGACCGGCCACATGCAGCAGCGAGAAGATCCAGATCAGACTGGCGAGACGAAACCAGAAGAGACTATGTACGATCCGCTATACCCCAAGGAAAATCTCAACCGGAAGAACAGGAGGAAGCGCTGATGACCCCGCAGGAATTTCTCAACATCATCATGATCATCGTCACGGTCATCGTAGTGGCGGCGCTACTGATGGTGCTGTGGCGTGCCGTGACCACCCACAACGATGCGCGGCGCGCGGTGCTTTCCGATGCCATCTTCCTCTGCATGGCGGCACTGTTCATGTGTTACGGCATTTACGATCGTTCCGCCGTGACGTTTGAAGTGGCCGTCTACGCCGGGTTCTTCGGCGCTCTCAGCACGGCAGCGTACGCGCGGATCATTTCTCGAGGGAGGCGCTAAGCATCATGAACCTCACTTTTGTTGCTGCCGGGGCCGGCGAGCTCATCGAATTCCACGAGCCCACCTGGCCCATCGCGATCCTCGCTGGTGCTCTGGCACTCGCGGGTGCGGTGTACGTATTCGTCTCCGCCCGCGCCATGTACTTAGCACCAGATGCCATATCCCAGATCAACATGATCGGCCCCGCTGCGGGCGTGGGTTTGCCACTGCTGATTCTGTCCAACCTGGTGTATTCTTGGGGAGAAATCGGGTTTGACTTCGGCGTATTCCTACGCGCCATCGCGGCTATCTTCACCCTGCTGGTGATCCAGGCCGTGGGCTCCTACATCATGGGCCGTGCGTTGCACGCTACCCACTGGGACCACACTGTTCCGCTTTCGGGCGGCGAAAGGGCCAAAGAGCCGAAGTAATCTTCAGCGCCTTGGCCCCTTCGGGGAAGGTCGTAATTAGGCTGCGTTAGCCGTGACCTTGGCGTCCACATTGCCGCGCATTGCCTTGGAGTAAGGGCAGAATTCGTGCGCCTTGTTGACCAGCTCGGTGGCCTTGTCTTGATCCACATCAAAGACGGTGGCGTTGATGGTGGCGGTCAGGAACATGCCGTCATCGCCCTTGTTGAGAGTCATGGTGACCTCAACCTCAGGGGTCTGATCAGAGTTCACGCCGTCCTGCTTCATCATCAGCTGCAATGCGCCGTTAAAGCAGGCTGCCCAACCGGAAGCCACCAGCTGCTCTGGGTTGGTGCCTTCGCCGCTGCCGCCCAGTTCCTTGGGTGGGCGAACGTCGAGATCCAGGGTCCGATCGTGGGTGGCCACGTGTCCATCGCGACCTCCGCCGGTGGACAGGGACTTTGCTGTGTAAAGAGCATCGCTCATCTCTTAGTTCTCCTTAACTCTGTTGCGTGATGGCCGTTACTTGGACTGTGCTTCGGTGAAGATTTCCTTCACGCGGTCGCGCAGGTTTTCGTCCACGTTACCCCAGTAGACCCAGCACTGTTCGGCAACCTGGTCAGAGACACCGTCCATGGCGCCGGCGATGTTGTTTGCTAGGCGCTCGCGAGCTGCATCGTCCAACACCTCGCGGACGAGGATGCCTGCCTGCATGAAGTCATCGTCATCCTCGTGGCGGATGTACGCTCCGCGGGTCAGGTCGCGACCATGCAGGTCATCGAAGAGACCCAGATCGTAGGCAATGCCCGTGCCAGATTCTTGGCCGCGGCCGAAGCCGTACTGGGACTGACCTGGCTCCACACCCTTTTGCACGGCGCCAGATCCGTCAGACACATCGTCCGTGCCCTCGCCGCGTTCGAAGCGGTTCGGGGAGTAGACCGGAGTGCCAGCTGGTGGGAACTCTTGGTTACCAGCGCCATCCTTGGCGGTGTAGTAGTTCTTGTCCTTGACCACGGAACGGTTAGAAGGCAGCTGGTGGTGATTCACTCCGAGGCGGTAGCGCTGGGTATCCGCGTACGCGAACGCGCGGGCCAGCAGCATCTTGTCTGGGGAAAAGCCCACACCAGGCACGATGTTGGACGGCGCGAATGCTGCCGTCTCGATCTGTGCGAAGAAGTTCTGTGGGTTCTGGTTCAGAGTGAAGTGACCCACTGGGATGAGTGGGTAATCCTTCTGCGACCAGGTCTTGGTCAGATCGAATGGGTTCCATCTGTAGCCCTCGGCTTCATCGATGGGCATGATCTGCACCTTGACGTCCCACGTTGGGTAGTCGCCGCGCTCGATTGCTTCGTAGAGGTCGCGACGGCTGGAATCGAAATCGCCAGAAGCCACAACCTGTGCAGCTTCATCGTCAGTCAGAGTTTCCCAGCCCTGGCGGGTCTTGAAGTGGTACTTGACCCAAAAACGCTCGTTGTTTTCGTTGATCCACTGGTAGGTGTGGGAGCTGAATCCGTCCATGTTGCGGAAGCTCTTAGGGATGCCGCGGTCTCCCATCAAGTAAGTCACCTGGTGAGCAGACTCCGGGGAGCGGGTCCAGAAATCCCACTGCATATCTGCAGAGTGCAAGCCGGTATCAGCCAGACGCTTCTGAGAGCGGATAAAGTCTGGGAACTTCACACCATCGCGCAGGAAGAACACTGGAGTGTTGTTGCCGACGATGTCGTAGTTGCCCTCTTGGGTGTAGAACTTCAGCGAGAATCCGCGAACGTCGCGCACGGCATCAGGGAAGCCCTGCTCGCCGGCAACGGTAGAGAAACGCGCTAGCATTGGGGTCACGCGACCCGGCTGGAACAGATCTGCCTTGGTGTACTTGGATACGTCCTCGGTGACGGTCAGTTCACCGAAGGCGCCGGAGCCCTTGGCGTGGACGTTGCGCTCGGGGATGCGCTCGCGATTGAAATGCGCGTGCTTCTCAGTGAGGTGAACGTCGCTGAGTAGGAGGGGGCCCTGCTCGCCAACGGTTGCGGAGTGCTCTTCGGTGTGAACGGGTGCACCGTTGACGTTGGTGGATGGGCCGGAGTAAGGGCAGACGCCTCGCTCGGCGATGTCCTTGGAAGTGTGTTGCTGGTCTTGAGTAAACATAGGTGATACCTCCTTGTGGTCTCCCTCTCGAGCTTGCCAGCAAGATTTTTAGATTTTTTCGCACACCGTATTTACTAACCCCATTTGGGGGATGTGTTAAGCTACCTTCATGAAATCCCCGCCTGACCGAGGCACGCACAGCGAAAACGCGGTATCTGCTCGCGACGCGTCCGTAACGGATCTGGCTCTCCGCGCCGCCCGAGGGGATCGGGCGGCTTTGACGAAGTTCATCGCGGAGACCCACGATGACGTGTGGCGTCTGCTGGCGCACTTGGCGGATGCCGATCGCGCCGATGACCTCACCCAGGAGACCTACCTGCGCGTGCTGGGCGCGCTTCCTCGTTTCGCGGCTAGGTCTACGGCTCGCACCTGGATTTTGTCCTTGGCTCGTCGCGTATGGGTGGATTCCGTCCGCCACGATATGGCCCGCCCGCGCAAAACAGCTGGCGATTGGGACGAGCAAGCCAATGGCACTCCCGCCACGGAGACCACGGGCGGCCAGACCTGGGCGGAGTGGGTGGACACTCGCGCTCTGATCGACAGGTTGGAGCCGGAGCGGCGCGAGGCGTTGATCCTCACGCAGATGCTCGGTTATACCTACGCCGAGGCCGCCGGGATCGCGGGTGTGCGCGTGGGAACTATTCGTTCGCGAGTCGCCCGTGCACGTGCGGATCTGGTGGACATGCAAGGTCGACGCCAAACCTCCCCCGATCAGGCACATCGTTTCGGATAGAAACTCATCCTGTCTCGGGCATGGCTACAGTATGCACCATGAGCACCACAGCATTTTCCCAGACACTCACCCACCCCTTAAGCGACCTTTGGAACTATCACGCCTCACCTGGCGCGGTCACTCGGCTGACCCCGGGCTTTAGCCGTATTTCTATCTTGCAAGAGGCGGATAATCTCAAGAGCGGCAAGACCCGCATGAAGTTTCCCGGCGGGATCGTTTGGGAAGGGCAGCATGATCCTGACTACTTTGTGCCCCTCGGCACAGCGGGCTCGGCGCAGTTCTCCGATTACTGCACCACCCGCGGCCTAGGCAAAGCGATGGGCTGGCGCCACATACACAAGTTCGAAGAGGGCGCGGAGCCTAACCAGAGTGTCCTGCGGGATGAAATCACCACGAACGCCCCACATATCTTCTCCGCCAAGGCGTTGTCCGGCGTGTGGGGATTCCGCCAGGAGCAGCTGAAACAGGATCTCAACCACTTGGCTCACGCTCGTCTGTGGGCGGGCAGCACTACCCAGTCCATGACTGTGGCTGTTACGGGAGCCTCCGGGCTGGTGGGCACCCAGCTGTGCGCACTGTTGCGGGTGGCGGGGCACAAGGTTATTCGTATTACCCGTTCCGCCACTGAGGATGACCAGCGGCAATGGGATCCGCAGGATCCTCCGGAAAACCTCTTGGACGGGGTGGATGCCGTGGTGCACCTGGCAGGCCATCCCATCGCCGGGCGCTTTACGGATGAGCACATCGAAAAGGTTCGCGATTCGCGCGTAGGCCCTACGAAGAAGCTCGCGGAACTGGCTGCGCGCACTGAAAGCGTGCATACCTTCGTGTGTGCTTCTGCGGTGGGATTCTACGGTCATGATCGCCCGGAAGCAGTCGACGAGCAGGCAGAATACGGGCGCGAGGGAGTGATTGGTGGCGTCGTAAAACAATGGGAGGATGCCACCCAACCAGCCCGAGATGCCGGACTTCGTGTCACCAACGTGCGCACCGGGCTGGTGCTCGCGGGCGGCTCGCCGATGCTGGACATGCTGACTGCCTCGGTGAGGGTGGGCGGCGGCCCGCTAGGCGATGGTTCGCAGCACTTTGCATGGATCAGCCTGCAGGACTTGGTAAGCATCTATCACCGCGCGCTGATCGACCCTCTGATGCAGGGCCCGGTCAACGCCGTGGCGCCGAACATTGTCACGAATGCGGAGTTCACTGAGGTTCTAGCGGACGTCGGCGGTTCCCCACTGTCCAAGCTCAAGATTCCCGTGCCGGAGTTGGGTCCCAAAGCACTTCTGGGCGAACGCGGCGCGGAGGAATTGGCATTGGCCGACCAAAACGTGGTGCCCGGCGCGCTAAACCGGCTGGAGCACCCTTTCCGCTACCCACATGTGCGGGATGCGCTGCTCCACGAGCTGGGAAAGAACAGCCCGTCAATGGGTGAACCGGCAACTGACTACTAAGGTTGGAACTATGACTAGCTCCTCACAGGCACTGCTGCTCCTATCCTTCGGCGGACCGAATAAGTCCGAGGATGTCGTTCCTTTTTTGGAGAACGTCACCCGCGGGCGAGGCATCCCGCGCGAGCGTTTGGAACAGGTTGGCGAGCACTATTTCACGTTGGGCGGAAAGTCCCCGATCAACGAGCAAAACCTCCAGGTCATCGCGAACATTGAGGCGGAGCTCACCGAGCGTGGCATCGATCTGCCCGTCTACTTCGGCAACCGTAACTGGGAGCCGTTCGTGGAAGAGGCCACCGTCCAGATGGCCAAGGACGGCATTACCCACGCTTATGTGTTCGTCACCAGCGCTTGGGGTGGCTATTCAGGCTGCTCGCAGTACCAAGAGGACATCCAGAGAGCCATCGCTGCCTGCGAAAAGGCCGGGGTGAAGGCACCGACGATGGAACGCCTCCCTCACTTCCACGACAACCCCGCCTTCATCGCGGAGTTCGCTGCGGGCGTGGACGCAGCTCGCGCGCAACTGTCCGACGAGGATCAGAAAAATGCCGAGCTCATCTTCACCGCCCACTCGGTGCCGAATGTTGCCGACGACCAGGCCGGACCGCACAGCTTCGGCGGCAATCTCTACTCCCAGCAGGTCTTGGACTCGGCTCGCTTAGTCCAGCAAGCCAGCTCCTTTGCCGGCCAACCCGGAACGGGGGCCAGCTATGCGTGGACGGGCCGCCTGGCAGAGCACGAGCCAGTGGGTGGGCGCGGCGATGGACCCGCCAACACGGGTGAATCCGTGGGCGTGGATCTCGGTGTAGGTACGGAATACGACGTTGAGCTCGTGTGGCAGTCCCGCTCCGGTTCTCCTCACACGCCGTGGCTGGAGCCAGATGTCTGTGATCACATCGAGTCGCGCGCCGAGCATGGCAATACGCACCCCATCGTGCTGTGCCCCATCGGCTTCATCACCGATCACATTGAGGTCAAGTGGGATCTGGACACCGAGGCCAAGGATGCTGCAGACGAGGCAGGCATTTCCTTCGTGCGCTCCGCCACTCCGGGGCTCAGCAAGTCCTTCGCCGCGATGGTGGTGGACATGATCGCCGAGGATCCCCAGCCGTTGACTGAGGAGCAGCAAGCCGCAAAGCAGATCGCGGAGAAGTTCGGCACGGTGCCGAACTTCGGCCACACCAAGAACGGAAACTTCTGCGCCCCTGGCTGCTGCGGCTCTTAAAAGGAGCTAGACCAGCAGTTCTGCGATCTGGATGGTGTTCAGCGCGGCACCCTTGCGCAGGTTGTCGCCACTGACCACCAGCACCAGTCCGCGGCCGCCGTCGACGGACTGATCCTGGCGAATGCGTCCCACCAGTGAGTTGTCCTTGCCTGCTGCCTCCAATGGCGTGGGGACGTCCACGACCTCCACACCGGGAGCATCGGCGAGAATCTCGCGCGCCCGCTCCGGGGTGATGGACTTGTCGAACTCTGCGTGCACCGTCATGGTGTGGCCGGTCAGCACAGGCACGCGCACGCAGGTGCCCGCCACCAGCAAGTTAGGGATACCCAAGATCTTGCGGGACTCGTTGCGCAGCTTCTGTTCTTCGTCGGTCTCCTCGGAGCCGTCGTCCACGAGGTTGCCGGCCATCGGCAGTGCGTTGAACGCGATGGGAGCCACGTAAGGATCGGTGCTGTCCACGTTCAGCGCGGAACCATCGTGCACCAACTCCTCCAGGTTGTCAGCGTTGGCACGCGTCTGATCGATTAGCGCGGACACGCCGGACAGGCCGGAACCAGATACTGCCTGGTAGGAACTGACGCGCAGGCGCTGCAAGCCGGCTTCCGCATGCAGTGGACCCAGCACGGGCATAGCTGCCATGGTGGTGCAGTTCGGGTTGGCGATGATGCCCTTGGTGGTGTTCTTGGCGTCGCCGGGGTTGACCTCGGAAACCACGAGGGGAACATTCTCATCCTTGCGCCATGCGGAAGAGTTGTCCACCACCACGGCACCTGCCTCGGCGAAGCGTGGGGCGTGCTCGCGGGAGGTACCGCCACCAGCGGAGAACAGCGCGATATCGATGCCGCGGAGGTCCTCGGTGGAGGTGGCTGCCACGTCTTCCACGACGATCTTCTTGTCCCCAAACTCCAGCTCAGTTCCGGCGGAGCGGGAGGAGGCGAAGAAGCGGACGGTATCTGCTGGGAAGTTACGTTCCTGCAGGATAGAGCGCATCACGCGACCAACTTGGCCGGTGGCGCCCACGACGGCGATGGTGGTCATGAGAAATCAGTGTCCTTTCGAGGGGAAAGTTGAAAGAGGTTTAGCGGCCGGTCCCCGCGTACACGGTGACCTCTTCTTCGCCGCCCAATTGGAAGCGATCGTGCAGTGCGACGACAGCCTTATCCAGTTCAGACTCGCGAACCAGCACGGAGATGCGGATCTCGGAGGTGGAGATCAGTTCGATATTGACTCCTGCATCGCGCAGTGCCTCGCAGAAGTCTGCGGTCACTCCGGGGTGGGACTTCATGCCGGCTCCCACCAGGGAGACCTTGCCGATCTGATCGTCATAGAGGACGTCCTGCCACTCGGCGGCTTCCTTCATGGACTTCAGCATCTGCACGGCGCGGCGTCCGTCTTCGCGCGGGCAGGTGAACGTGATGTCCGTCCGGTTGTTGTCCAGCTTGGAGACGTTCTGCAGAACCATGTCCAGGTTGATCTCGGCATCTGCGATGGCGCGGAACACCTTCGCGGCCTCCCCTGGGGTGTCTGGGATGCCCAGGACGGTGATCTTTGCTTCGGAGCGGTCGTGTGCCACGCCGGTGAGTACTGCCTCTTCCACGGGAATATCCTCCATTGATCCGGAAACTAGGGTGCCAATATCGCTGCTGTACGAGGAGCGCACGCGCAGGGGAACGTTGAATGCGCGGGCATATTCCACGCTGCGGAGCATGAGCACCTTGGCACCCACGGCCGCCATTTCCAGCATTTCTTCGAAGCTGATTTTGTCCAGCTTGCGTGCGTTCTTCACGATGCGTGGGTCAGCGGTGTACACGCCGTCGACGTCCGAGTAGATCTCGCAGACGTCGGCCTGCAGGGCAGCGGCGAGGGCTACGGCGGTGGCGTCGGATCCACCACGACCCAGCGTGGTGACGTCCCGGGTTTCCCGGTTGACGCCCTGAAAGCCTGCGACCAGGCAGATCTTTCCGCCGTCGAGCGCTTCTTGCACGCGACCGGGGGTCACGCCCACGATGCGTGCGTTGCCGTGGCGCTCGGTGGTGAGCACGCCGGCTTGGGAGCCTGTGAAGGACTGTGCTTCGGCTCCGAGGGATTCGATGGCCATGGCCACTAGGGCATTGGAGATGCGCTCGCCTGCGGTGAGCAACATGTCCATCTCACGGGCTGGGGGAACTGGGTTGACTTGCTCGGCGAGGTCGAGCAGCTCATCGGTGGTGTCTCCCATGGCGGAGCAGACCACGACAACGTCGTTGCCCTGCTTCTTAG
The DNA here is from genome assembly GCF_900232865.1 of Corynebacterium dentalis. Lineage (GTDB taxonomy): Bacteria > Actinomycetota > Actinomycetes > Mycobacteriales > Mycobacteriaceae > Corynebacterium > Corynebacterium dentalis. The sequence continues at coordinate 161,220 of NZ_OCTS01000004.1, forward strand.
TTTCCACGATGCGCTCAGCCACGCGCCGGATGCGGTCGGCGCTTTCCAACGACGATCCGCCGTATTTCTGGACGATGAGTGCCACGTGGCGTTCACCCCTTCGTGCACGCCAATTGATCAGACGCGCTTGTTCGTGAGTCTTAACGTCCAGATTCTACCCCAGCGTGCTGGTCTGTTGAACCGCTCGGTGCAGTTTCGCGCATTGTCGTGGGCTAGAGTTTGGGATCGATGAATGAAAACAATCTGCTGGCGATCTTCTTTGCCCTGCTCTCCGCGCTGACGATCGCGTGGGGCACGGTGATCCGCCATCGGGTTGCATCTACCTCTGAGGACAATGACGTCCCGCTGCTCAATGCAGTGCGTTCTCCCTGGTGGTGGGGTGGTTTGCTCGGCGCGATGGCGGGTTATGGCTTGCAGATTGTGGCGCTGAATTTTGGCACGTTGCTGATCGTGCAGCCGATTTTGGTGCTGAGTTTGATGTTCACGTTGCCGCTCAGCGCACGCATGGATGGTCGCCGCATATCCAAGTCGGAAACCACGTGGGCTTTGCTGTTGACCGTTGCGGTGGCGGTGCTGGTAGTTCTTGGTCGTCCGACGTCAGGAGATTCGCATCCGCCTCTGAAAATATGGCTGCTCGTCTTGGGCATCGGGGTGGTGGTGATTGGCGCGATTCTGCTGTTCGCCGCGACTCGGGGCAAGGAGATGCAGGCGCTGCTTTATGGCGCGATGACTGGCTCGATCATGGGTTATTTGGCGCTGATGTCCAAGGCCGTGGTGGATACTTTCCGACTGCGCGGCATGGAAGGTCTGGTCACCGGATGGGAGCTCTACGCTCTGTTGGCGCTGGCTGGGATCGGAACTGCCGTGCAACAGCTGAGCTTTAATGCGGGAGCGTTGAAGAACTCTCTGCCCGCGATGACCATCGTGGAGCCTCTGGTGGCGTTCTCGCTGGGCTATGCGGTGTTGGGCGAGCGTTTTCAAGTCACCACGAGCGTCGGTTGGTTCTCGATGGGCGTGGCACTGACCGTCATGATTGGCGCGACTGTTGCACTTAGCCGGATGAGCGTGACGGAGAAAGTGAGTTAACGCCCCCGGGCAGGCTCTGCGCCTGGAGGCCTCGGCGGGATAGCTGCTCGCCGTAGTTTTCCACGAAGCGTGCACTGCGCACGCCGGCGGCACACGCCACCACCAGGTCTTTGTCGAACTCCGGCAGATCATCGATGCTGCTGATCTCACTTCCGGGAAGCAGCACGGGCTCGGCATCGGGCCAGGGGTTGAGAAGCACCTCGTGTGGCTCGCGGATGTCCACTGCCACGGCCCGCCCGTCGCGGATCAGCCCCAGCAGCCGTTGCCGTTCGGCTTCCTCGGCCGCGGCTTCACCGGGCATTGCGCAGCCCACGTCGTAGCCCTGCTCCAGCTCCGAAACCAACTCGCGGCCCGGATCTGCCTGTACTTCCAGCGTGCGCATGCGCGCGCTGAGCGCCTCGTAGCTAGTCAGGCGCCCCGGCTGGCCCGCACCCGGCAGCTGCGCGAGATGCGCTACCGCCTGGGTCACCATCAGGCCCGCCACCACCGACGTGGTCACGCCCAACACACCCGCGGTCGCGCAATCGGGCACAAAACCGCCACCGGGTTGGACCGGGAAGATGTCCCGCAGTCCTACTCCGCGCCCGTCCTCGGTCTCGGTTCCGGAGTGCCACAGCGCCACGTCGCCCCGGTATTGCAGCACTGTTCCCCATACGAGAGGCGTGGAGGTGATCTCCGTGGCGTCGGCAACAAGGTACTTGGTCCCAAACGAATCCGAACCATCCAGCACCAGGTCCACCCCGCCCACGATCTCCACGGCGTTCTCGGAATCGAGACGTCGCCGCAGCTCGCAGACCTCGATCCCCGGTTGCAAGCCACGGATCCGCGCGGCAGCCACCTCCACTTTGGGCTTGCCTACGTCGACTGCGGTGAACAGGATCTGGCGGTGGATGTTTGTGAGGTCAACGGTGTCATCGTCGATGATTGTAATTTTTCCGACGCCAACCGCCGCCAGCTGCTGCAACGCCGGACAGCCGAGCCCACCGGCTCCCACCACCAGGACGTGCGCTGCGCGCAGCCTGCGCTGCTGTTCGATCCCGAACCCAGGCAAGTTCAGGTGCCGCGCTGTGCGGCGCAGCTCCTCGCGCGGCAGTTCTCTATCTGCACTCATCACAGAACCTCGTCGGCCCAGTTCGCGAGGCCTTCAAACGTGGACGATGCCTGCGCGTGGGTGCGTGTGGGGATCCGGCCAGCGCCGCGCGCGAGGCGCCCGGCTTCCACGGCATACCGCATTGCTTCAGCCATCGCCACTGGGTCCTGACATCGGTTGACGGCGCTGGCCAGCAGTACGCCGGAACAGCCCAGTTCCATGGCCAGCGCAGCGTCTGATGCAGTACCCACGCCCGCGTCAATCAAGATGGGAATATCTGTGTTTGCGCAGATCAGCTCAATATTGTGCGGGTTCAGTATGCCCAGGCCTGTGCCGATGGGCGAGCCCAGCGGCATCACGGTTGATGCTCCCGCGTCCTCTAGCCGCTTGGCGGCGATTGGATCGTCGGAGGTGTAGGCCATCACGGTAAAACCTTCGTTGACCAGCTGCTCGGTGGCGTCGATGGTCTCCACCACATCCGGCAACAGGGTGCGGTCGTCGTGGATGACCTCTACCTTGACCCAGTTGGTGCCCAAGGCCTCTTGGGCTAGCCGGGCGGTGATCACGGCATCTCGCGCGGTGCGGCAACCTGCGGTATTTGGCAGCGGCGCGATATTCAGGCGTTGCAGCAGGTCAAAAACGCTTTCACCCTCACCCTTGGCAGCAGCACGGAACCGACGCATGGCCACGGTGGTTAACTGCGTTCCAGAAGCCACCAGTGCCTGCTCCAGCATGGACTGCGAAGTGGCCCCGCCCGTGCCCATGATGAGGTGGGATTCGAACTGCTTGTCCGCGATGTTCAACAACGGTGTTAGCCCCCTTGGACTGCGGTGAGGACGTCCACGCGGGCACCGTCCTCGAGGGTGGTTTCTTGCCATGCGGAACGGAAAACTACGCGACCTTCCACGGCCACGGCCACTCCGGCTTCTGCTACTTCGCCGGTGAGGTGCTCCACGAGGTCCGCGACGGTTGCTCCGTCGGCAAGTTCGGTCTTTTCCTCGTTAACGATCACGTTCATGGTTTATTCCTTCTCTCGTGTGGCGTTCTGGCGAGCACGCGACAATATCCACACTAGGCTGAACGCCTTCGATGATCTCCCGCGTGACCTTCGCAGCCAGCGCTGTCAGCAGGATTCCGTGGCGGAAGTAACCGGTGGATACCACCACGTGTTCGTTGACTCTTCCCAGGTAGGGCAGGTCATCTGGGGTGCCCGGGCGGGCTCCGGCGCTGGCTTCCACAAGGTCGCACTCTTCCACTCCGGGCACCACGCGAATGGCATCCCGCAGCAATTCGTGCACTCCGCTTACTCGGGGCTCGGCGCGCCCGTCCTCACGGGAGGTTGCGCCGATGGCCACGGTCCCGTCCTCGCGCGGGATCACGTAGATGGGCCGGTCTTCCACGAACCCGCGGATGACCTTGGTCACCAGCGGCTGCAGTGGCTTCGGCACGCTCAGCCGCAAGATATCGCCGTACACCGGGCGTAGCTGCAGCGGCATGCGATCTTCGTACCAGCCACGCACGGACGCTGCGCCCAGCCCATTAGCCAGCACGATCTGCTCGGCATCTACGGTCTCCCCGGAGCCCAGAACCACCGAGGCTCCCGCAATCTCTTCGGCTGTCTCCGTGATGAAACGCACTCCCAGGTTCCCCGCCGCATCCTGCATCGCCGCAGCAAACTGACGCGGAAACACCTGGTGATCCCCCGGAATGCTCACTGCTCCGGCCAGACGTGGGCTCAGTGCGGGCTCTTGTGTACGCGCCTGCCGAGTGGTGATCTGCTCCACGGTCATCCCGTGGGCCACTTGATAGTCCATCAGCTCGCCCAAGTGCTGGGCATCGGCCCTATCAGCGGCCACCACGAGCGTGCCGTGAGCCTGATGCCCCGTGGGGACGTCCGTGTGCTGCGCCACCAGTTCCACCAGCTCTGGGTACCACTGCCCCGCCGCCTGCATCAGCGGAAACAGCGGATCCTGCTGGTAGACCACCTCTGCGGCAGGCGCGAGCATGCCGCCGGCGTGATACGTGGAGCCAGAAGCCGGAGCGGGGTCAATCACGGTCACCTCATGACCGCCAGCCGCCAACGTCACCGCCGTGGACAGGCCGATGGTCCCCGCTCCAATAACAGTCACCTTCACCGGACTCGCCCCGCCTCGAAGCCCGCAATCACACTGCGCACGTATTCCTCGGGATCTTGGGCGTGCATAATACCTCGCACAATCGCCAGCCCATCCACTCCCACGGCTGCGAGATCAGCGGCATCGTCTTTGGTGACGTCGCCAATTGCCACCACGGGAACCGCGCATTCCGCAACGATCGGCGCGAAACCCTGCAGACCCAACGGCGTGCGCCCGGAATCCTTGGTCGGCGTGGCGCGGAACGGGCCGCACCCCACGTAGTCCAGAACCTCGGCGTGCTGGTTGGCCGCCTCGATCAACTCCAAGGTGCCGGTGGTCAGGCCGATCACCGCATCCGGTCCCAGCAGCGCTCGGGCGGAGGGAACGGGCAGGTCGTCCTGACCAATGTGCACGCCGTGGACGTGGTGACCCTCGTTGATTAAGGCAGCCGCCACATCAACACGGTCGTCTACCAGCACCTTCGCCTCCGGCGCCACAGCGTGCACCTCCGCGGTCACGCGAGCGGTGAGCTCATAGAGTCCGCGCGCGGAGATCGGCTTGGAGCGGACCTGGATCATCCCCGCTCCGCCCATCGCAGCAGCGCGAGCGGTGTCCACAATCTGCTGTGGCTCTCCGCTGCCGGTCACGAAGTAGCAGCGGAGGTCAAGCTCAGTTGATCGAGGCATTTTCTCCTTCTGCCTGCTGAATTTCTTCTTCCACCTCGGCTTCGTCGAGGTAGAGCTGTCCGCCGTGCTCGCGGAACTTCTCTGACATCTCCTTCATACCTTCTTCCACCGCAGCCTGAACATCCGCATCCACCACGCGGTTCGGGCCGCCGGGCATGCCCAGCTGTGCAGGATAGGTATCGCGGATGTCCTGGGAGATGCGCATGGAGCAGAACTTAGGGCCACACATCGAGCAGAAGTGCGCGGTCTTGGCTGGCTCCGCGGGCAGGGTTTCATCGTGGTACTCCAGCGCGGTATCTGGATCCAGCGCCAGCGCGAACTGGTCATGCCAGCGGAACTCGAAACGAGCCTTGGACAGCGCATCGTCCCGCTCCTGCGCGCGTGGGTGGCTCTTGCCCAGGTCAGCGGCGTGAGCAGCGATCTTGTAGGTGATCACGCCCACCTTCACGTCATCGCGGTTCGGCAGTCCCAGGTGCTCCTTCGGCGTGACATAGCAGAGCATTGCCGTGCCGGCCTGGCCGATGATCGCCGCACCGATGGCGGAAGTGATGTGGTCATAGCCCGGCGCGATGTCCGTGGCCAGTGGGCCCAGCGTGTAGAACGGCGCACCGTCACACCAGTTTTCTTCCCACTCCACGTTGATGGGGATCTTGTGCATCGGAATGTGTCCGGGGCCTTCGATCATCACCTGGGCGCCGCGCGACTTCGCAATGCGGGTCAGCTCACCCAAGGTCTTGAGCTCTGACAATTGAGCCTCATCGTTGGCGTCGGCAATAGAACCAGGACGCAGACCATCGCCGAGGGAGAAGGTGACGTCATAGCTCGCCAAGATGTCGCACAGTTCCTCGAAGTGCGTGTACAGGAAGGACTCGCGGTGACCATCCAAGCACCACGCCGCCATGATGGAACCGCCACGAGAAACGATGCCGGTGACGCGCTCGGTAGTTAGCGGGACGTAGCGCAGCAGCACGCCAGCGTGGATGGTCATGTAGTCCACGCCCTGCTCGCACTGTTCGATGACGGTGTCGCGGTAGATCTCCCACGTCAGCTTCGTTGGGTCGCCGTTGACCTTCTCCAGTGCCTGGTAGATGGGCACGGTGCCCACGGGAACAGGGGAGTTACGCAGGATCCACTCACGGGTCTCGTGGATGTCATTGCCGGTGGACAAGTCCATGATCGTGTCCGCACCCCAGCGCGCGGCCCACACCATCTTTTCCACCTCTTCCGCGATGGAGCTGGTCACGGCAGAGTTACCCATGTTGGCGTTGATCTTCACCGCGAAGTTGCGACCGATGATCATCGGCTCGATCTCTGGGTGCTTGTGGTTGGCGGTGATCACCGCGCGGCCGGAGGCGACTTCCCGCCGGACGAACTCCGGCTCAAAGCCCTCGCGGTGGGCGATGAAGGTCATTTCCGGGGTGATTATTCCGGCGCGTGCCCAGGCCAGCTGGGTCTTGACCTTGAGCTCTGGGTGCTCGTCGCTGGCGGGTGCGGCTTCTGGCTTCTCCCACTCGTCGCGGGTCTTGGCCAGGCCGGTCTTGAGGTCCAGCTGTGGGTTTTCTTCGGTGTAGATGCCGGAGGTGTCGTAGACCTCGAAGTCCTCACCGGTGGTGAGCTCGATGGCTCGGGCGGGGATGCGCAGATCCGTGGTGGAGCCGTCCGTGTTGGTGTGAGTGACGGTGTTGTAGACCTTGCGGCTGCGGTAGATAGGACCGGTGGTGACCTGGCCCTCTTCCGGAGGTGCAGATTTCTCAGTTAGACGTGTGCCCATGATGGGTTTTCCTTCCTTCGCCGGCATTACCCGGTCAGGTTCAAGCGGTCGGCCCTTATGTCCTAGGACCCTCTCAGCGCACTGGTTCACGGCTAAGTGCCTTGAGGTGTACGCTCCCGCGGAGATGTGCGAGTTATGAAGTTGTCTTGCCCAGTGTAACCACCGCGGAGACAATCATCAGCAACTCCCCCATCTCACGCAGTGAGACAAGCTCTCCCATGGAAATACCCCCTTTTCGCCACAGTCATTGTGATGCGCGCTATAGTGATCTGCATGTTCTCATTCCGCGTCTGCGCTCTCCTTCTGCGCCGCGGCGGGGCTCAGGTCTAAATTTTCTTTCCGACCGGCACCCCGTCGCGGAGTAAGTGCTGCCGGTCGGAAATCTTGAAACACCACAGACTTTCCAGGAGCCTCTTTTCTCATGAACGACACATTCATCTCCGCCCCCGCTGCCATCAACACTCCAGACGGCAACATCCCCGATGGCCAGCCCGCATGGAACAAGCAGCGCAATTCGCAGATGCGCGATGCCCGCTACCTGCCATTCTTCGAAGAAGTCGATCACATCACCCTGCCTGATCGCACCTGGCCAGATAAGGTCATCGACCGCGCTCCCCAGTGGTGTGCGGTGGATCTGCGCGATGGCAACCAGGCCTTGATTGATCCCATGAGCCCCGAGCGCAAGCGCCGGATGTTCGATCTGCTGGTGCAGATGGGCTACAAGGAAATCGAGGTGGGCTTCCCCTCCGCGTCCCAGACGGATTTCGATTTCGTCCGCGAGATCATCGAGGGTGGCCGCATCCCCGAGGACGTGACCATCCAGGTTCTGGTTCAGGCGCGCGAGCACCTCATCCGCCGCACATTCGAGGCGTGTGAAGGCGCGAAGAACGTCATCGTGCACTTCTACAATTCCACCTCTGAGCTGCAGCGCCGCGTGGTGTTCCGCAAGGATCGCGAGGCCATCAAGAAGCTGGCAACGGATGCAGCTGAGCTGATCAAGACCATCGCCGTGGATTACCCAGACACCAACTGGCGCTGGGAGTACTCCCCCGAGTCCTTCACGGGCACCGAGGTGGACTACGCCAAGGAAGTCTGCGACGCAGTGGTTTCCATCATGGAACCAACTCCAGAAAACCCGATGATTTTGAACCTGCCGTCGACGGTGGAGATGATCACCCCGAACGTCTACGCGGATTCCATCGAGTGGATGCACCGCAACCTGAACAACCGCGATTCCATCATCTTGTCCCTGCACCCCCACAACGACCGCGGCGAGGGCGTTGCCGCAGCTGAGCTGGGTTACATGGCCGGCGCAGACCGCATCGAGGGCTGCCTGTTCGGCAACGGCGAGCGCACCGGCAACGTCTGCCTGGTCACCTTGGGTCTGAACTTGCTGACCCAGGGCGTGGATCCGCAGATTGATTTTTCCGACATCGATCAGATCCGCCGCACGGTGGAGTACTGCAACCAGCTGCGCGTGCCGGAGCGTCACCCTTATGGCGGCGACTTGGTCTTCACCGCGTTCTCCGGTTCTCACCAGGACGCCATCAACAAGGGCCTGAACGCCATGCAGGACCGCACCGGCGATATCCGCGAGGCCACGTGGGAAGTTCCGTACCTGCCCATCGATCCGAAGGACATCGGCCGTACCTACGAGGCCGTGATCCGCGTGAATTCGCAGTCCGGCAAGGGCGGCGTGGCCTACATCATGAAGACGGATCACAACCTGGATCTGCCGCGCCCCATGCAGGTGGAGTTCTCCTCCGTGGTGCAGGCGGTCACGGATGCCGAGGGTGGCGAGGTCAATCCGAAGGCCATGTGGGATATCTTCGCGGGCGAGTACTTGGATCGCGTGGCTCCCATCGAAGCCATCTCCGTGACTGTCGACGGCGGCCAGGCTGAGGGCGAAGAAGCCAAGGTCACCGCGCAGATCGAGTACCGCGGCGAGCCGCAGACCATTAAGGGTCATGGCAACGGTCCGATCGCCGCCTATTGCAACGCCCTGGAGTCCTTGGGCATGGACGTGGAGGTTCAGGAGTACTCTCAGCATGCGCGCACCTCTGGTGACGACGCCGAAGCCGCCGCGTACGCCTTGGTCTCCGTCAATGGAACGAAGGTGTGGGGCGTGGGCATCGCTTCCTCCATCACTTACGCTTCCTTGAAGGCCATCACCTCGGCCGTCAACCGCGTTCAGGATGCGGGAGTGCCACAGGGCGCTTAGCTCGTGGACCTCTCTAGTAACATCTCCTTTCATGACTGATAGCAGAAGGCGCCCCCGTCGCACCGTTCATCGCCGTGCGGCCCCGCCTTCTCCTATTTCCGACGCCAACCCCGAGTCCACCCAGCGCACCCCACGTCCTGCCACGTTCCCCTCCCCTGAGCAGGCGCCGTACGCGGCCGTCAGCATCGTCACTTCGGGAATTCACCCCACGACGTCCCGTCTGGTGGCACTGTCCGTGGCTTTTTATTCCCCAGCTTTGGAGCCAGTCGAGGCGTGGACCCGGCACTTGAACCCTGGTGAGGATGCAGGGCCATGGCATTTGCACGGGTACCAGCCTGGGGATCTGGCGCAGGCTCTTGGTTTTGCCAGCTCCGCCGAGCTCATGCACGAAGCCCTTGATGGCCGCACCCTGGTCATGCATCAGGTGGGCTACACCTGGGGTTTCCTGGCCAACGAGTTCCGCCGCACCAAGCGTTCCGCGAACCGCGGTCGTCGCGGCCGGGGCCGCGGGCGCGGTGCGCGGAAGGTTCCGGTTCCTACTCCCGTGGAGATCATCGACACGCTCGGCACCGCACGGCGACAGTCCACCGAGTGTTATGACTTCCGTCTGCGGGCCATCGTGGAGTGTTATAACCAGGGCCCGTACGGCGTGGATGCCCCAGAGGAAGCTATCCCTGAGGTGGGGGCGGTGGCGTCGACCGAAAGGGGAAACATCGACCCAGATGCCCTCCTGGAGGCGGACGCCCACCTGACCATGCATCTCCACCTCGCCCAGCGGCGCGCGGCTGGTGCCGGCGCGGGGCTGATCGAGAAGCTGCAGCCAGCGGACCTGGTGGCAGATCAGTTTGGAATTCAGCGTTCGAAGATTCGCGTCGATGCGGCCAATGCACCCCGTCCGCACGAGAATCCCGGAAAGTGGGCACCGGGTATGAAGCTGGTCGAGGGCATGGAGTTTGTGGTCAGCCCGGATGTGATGAGCGATCCGGATGAGATCATCGGCAAGGGTGTTGCCGCGGGCCTGGTGTACTCGGAGAAGCTGAATCGCCGCAGCTCACTGGTGGTGTGCAACACGAACCACGAGCTGCGCGGCAAGGCGATGCACGCGGATCGGAAGAACATTCCGCTCGTCAGCGATCAGACGTTCCTTGAGCTGCTGGACGATGTGGACAAGGGCAAGCGCGCGCCGTCGCCCACCAGTCCGCAAGCGGGCGTGCGACCCGCTACGCAGGGCATTCCTCCTACGCGCGGCGGAAATCGGCGCTCCCGCAAGCGTCGGTAGCTGGAGCTGGAAGCGGACTCGACTAGTCTGGGGCGAGTGAACTCTAAGGACAGCAGAAGCAACATCCTGCAACGCGCCCGGAGTGCTGCCGCCGTCAGCGCGGCGGATCTCGCCACGTGGGCCAGCCGCAAGACGGGCCGTGGCTCCGGCGGCATGATCGGCGGCCTCATCGCGGGTGCCATCGATCCGCACCTGATGAACTCGCTGGCTAAGGGCCGGCCGGTTGCGCTGGTGACGGGCACCAACGGCAAGTCCACCACCACGCGCATGTTGGCGGGCGCCCTTCAGTCCGCGGGAACCGTGGCCACCAACGAGGGCGGCGACAACATGGACGCCGGCGTGATCTCCGCCCTGCTGGCGGGGCGCGATGCGGAGATCGTGGTGCTGGAAGTCGACGAGCTGTACGTGCCCAACATCGCCGAGAAACTGGATGCCTCCGTGTTGGTGCTGCTCAACCTGAGCCGTGACCAGCTGGACCGCGTGGGTGAGATCAACAAGATCGAGCGCACCTTGCGCGCTTGTGTGGATGCGCGGCCGGACATGACGGTGATCGCGAACTGCGATGACGTGGGCGTGACCTCCGTGGCGTGGGATTCCCCGAACGTGGTGTGGGTGTCTGCTGGCTTTGGCTGGGCGGGCGATTCCACCAGCTGCCCGCGCACCGGTGGCGCGATCGTGCATCAGGAGCGCGCGGACGGGATCATGGACTGGTTCGCGGTGAAGAAGCTTCCCGACGGTTCCGAGTTCCGTCGGCCGGAGCCGCAGTGGCGCATCACGGACGAGGGAATCGTGGATGCCTCCGGTTCTCTGCACCCTCTCAACCTGCGCCTTCCCGGCAACGCGAACCGCGGCAACGCTACCCAGGCCGTGGCCGCAGCTAAGACTCTGGGCGTGGACATCAGCGCCGCGATCTCCGCCGCCGAGCAGGTGGACAACGTGGCCGGCCGCTACTCCGTGGTGCCTTTCGAGGGGCGCGACGTGCGGCTGATGCTGGCGAAGAATCCCGCCGGTTGGCAAGAGGCGCTGTCCATGGTGGATCGCGACGCCGATTCCCTGGTCATCTCCGTCAACGGCCAGGTTGCCGACGGGCAGGATCTGTCTTGGCTATGGGATGTGCGCTTTGAGAACTTCGAGGATCTCAAGGTGGTCTCCGCAGGCGAACGCGGCACGGATCTTGCCGTGCGCTTGGGCTACGCGGGCGTGGAGCACACGCTGGTCAAGGACACAGTGGAGGCCATTCGTTCGTGCCCTCCGGGGCGCGTTGAGGTGTTGGCGAACTACACGGCGTTCCGTGATTTGAGGCGCGTTTTGGACCGCAACAATGAGGAGCAGCGATGAGCACACTGACTATTGGCCTGGTCCTTCCCGACGTTCTGGGCACCTACGGCGATGACGGAAACGCTCTGGTCCTGCGCCAGCGCGCCCGCATGCGTGGCTTGGACGCGGAGATTCACCGCATCACGCTGGGCGCCGCAATTCCCGAGACGCTGGACATGTACACCCTCGGCGGCGGCGAGGACGTGGCGCAGCGCTTGGCCACCGAGCACCTCCTCGCCGATGGTGGTCTGACCCGCGCGGCGAATGCTGGACGCCCGATTCTGTCGATCTGTGCCGGGTTGCAGGTCCTCGGCCGCACCTTCACGGCTTCTGATTCTGTGGTTGAGGGGCTGGGTCTTATCGACGCCACCACGGATGTCTTGTCTAAGCGCATGATCGGTGAGATCACTTCGACCCCTCAGCTGGAAGGGCTCACCGAGACCTTGACGGGTTTTGCCAACCACATGGGTTCCACCGTTCTGGGTTCCGATGCCTCTCCTCTGGGCACGCTGACGAAGGGCACCGGCAACACTGATGAGGGTGAGCAGGTGTCCTACGAGGGCGCGGTTCAGGGGTCTGTCATCGCCACGTACATGCATGGCCCAGCCTTGGCCCGTAATCCGCAATTGGCAGATCTGATCCTGGCCCGCGCGATGGGCGTAGACATGAGCGAGCTTCCCGAGGTCACGGGCCAGTTCGCTGATCAGCTGAATGGGGAAGTGCAGCAATTGCGTAAGGAACGTCTGCGCTAGGGATCCGCTAGAACGGGATGTTCTCGGCTGCTTCGTCATCATCTGCTTCGGTGCGGATGCGGTTGTGCTCGGCGAGAACTCGGGCGCGCCTGCTGGCTCGTCGCTCAAAGGTTTCCCGCCCCAGTACTCCACCTGGCTCGGTGACTACCGTGTGCCCGTCCCCGTGGGAGGTCCACACCTCGGTGCCATCGGGGAATAGGGATACGTCCCACTGCCCTGCGGTCTTCAGCTTGTGGTGCTTGCGGCACAGGCAGTGAAGATTCGACGTTGAAGTTTCAGCGCTTCCGCCCAATGGTTGGCTATGGTCCCAACGGTTGACGTGGTCTAGGTCGCAGCGCTCGGCGATGACATCGCAGCCCGGGAAGCGGCAGTGTCCGTCTCTGCCGATCACGCTGGCGCGAATTGTCGGCGTGGGCTGGTACCCCGCGCATCGTGCCCACCCAGGGGATGCGACGTGCGTGACCCGCTGCATCCACTCCGCGCTCGCTTCCTGTTCCAGCCAGTCTCCTGCGATCCATACGCGACCAGGCTCGGCCTCGGATTCAGAGACTGTCGCAGGCCGGTAGATGTTCAATGTGACCTCGGTGGTGCACTGCCCGCGCAGGAGAAGCATCAATGCAGCTCCTCGGGAGCACTTTTCCTGCCGACATACACTCTTGATCATCTGGATGAACTCCTCCGAATCACCCTTGTTCATGGTGAGGAAGAAATCAGTGACTTCGGCGCCCCGCTCATCCCAACCCAGCTCCGGCTGGTGCGGCTTTCCCTTGTCCTCCTGGCGTACTTTCTCATCTGGATCTTTCGGCCGGGCGGGCGGATGATGCTGGTAGATAATGTCCCGAATCAGCTTGCCCACTCGCTTCACAGACGGCGTGGCCTGCAATGGCCTGCGCGGAGACAAAGCCTGTAGGAGATCTGATTCGACCACCTCGTGAAACTCTGGAGGGAGGCACTCTAGGGAATCAGCTAGGCGTCGAACATGATCGAAGGAAAGATGCCCCTGGCCCAAGTTGGCTGCCAGGCGCGGGAAGTTGAGCAGCATGAAGCCGATGCAGACGTAACTCAAAGCGCGGTGCTCGGCCACACCGAGGCGCACGCCCAGACGCGAAGAGACATCGGCAACGCATTCCTGCACGTCAGGCACACACATGCGGGCGATCGCGAGGTGGTGCTGGTTAGTTAGGACTGCAGCTCGGCTCAACGGATCCGCATCGTCCAGAATGCGCCACGACGGCTCTGGCGCGTGTAGGTGCGGCTCGCTATCCGTAGGTGTATCTGTGTCCGATTCGAAGAGTGGTTCGGTGACGTTCATGGTTCCCCCTGCCCCATCAACTCAAGGTCCACCGGCAATCCCCACCAGCGCTAACACCTTAAGTAGTAGAACAAACGTTTGAAGTTATACCCTAATAATACACGCCTACGGGACACCCGTCCACACTTATCGAACACTTTCTCGAAATATTTTTGTTCCGGTTAACTCGCCCCGCAGTCAATCCCACAAGCAGCCAGCCCCCCAAAAAAACCCAGAACCTAGTGCCCCAACTTCCACGTGGAGTACATCATCGGCAGCTGCAAAGGCACGCGCACAAAAGCAATGGAACGCTCGGTCAAGCCCTTGTTCCGCCAATCCCATGCCATCTTGATGTTGCCCGGCCACACGCCCGCCAGGAACGCGGTCGCGGTGGTGGACACGGCGGCCTCATAGGAACGCGACATCCGGCCCGTCAAAGACCCAGCGATCGCAGCCCCCAAGGCCAACTCCACAGCGCCGGAACCATACGTCCACACGCGCCTGCCACCAGGCAACTCAGGCGGAACCAAGGTGTCGAAAGGCTTCGGCTGAGCAAAGTGCATCACCCCAGCAAAACCGAACACTCCTGCCCAAATCGCCCGTCGGATAGCGTCACCATTCTGCTTCTTCATGCCTACAGCCTAGTGCGCCCAGCAAAAGCGCGAGACAAAGTCAGCTCATCCACGAACTCCAAGTCCCCACCCATCGGAATTCCAGAGGCCAATCGGCTCACGGACAAACCTGGAAAATCTCGCAGCAGACGCGCCAGATACGCCGCGGTGGCCTCGCCTTCCGTGTTCGGATCCGTGGCGATGATTACCTCGTTGACCTCGGGGCCAGGTTCCAGAATCGGCTCGTTGTTTGCGTCGACTTCATTGGTCGGAACATCCGGCAGCGCACCACCGACACGCTGCACCAACGCCGTGATATTGAGCTCCTTGGGACCGATCCCGCCGAGGGGATCCAGCGCACCACCAAGCACGTGGTAGCGGCCGCGATACTCACCCGTGCGCTCGATGACCTGGATGTCCTTGGTCTCCTCGACCACGCACACCAAGGACTTATCGCGCGAGGAATCAGCACACACGCGGCACACCTCCTCTTGGGAGATGTTGTGACAAATGCGGCAGAACGTCACGCCATCCTGCAGTCTTCCCAGAGCAGTTTGAAAGCGCTGCACATCCTCTGGATCTTCGTCGAGGAGATGCAGCGCAATCCGCTGAGCGCTCTTCGGCCCAATGCCGGGGAGCCGGGAGAACTCGTCGATGACGTCCTGTAATGGACCTTCGAACAAGTTCTAGAAACCCATTCCGTTCATGCCCTGAGACAGTGGACCCATCTTCTCCTGGGCCAGGTTCTGCAGCTTGTTGTTCGCATCGGTAAACGCACCGAGAACCAGGTCCTGCAGGGTTTCGATGTCCTCAGGATCCACGATCTTTGGATCGATGCTGAGGGACTTAACCTCGCCGGAACCAGCCATTTCCATGGTGACCAGGCCGTTGCCTGCTTCACCGGTGACCACAGAAGCGACGATTTCCTTCTGGGCTTCCTGCAACTGCGCCTGCATCTGCTGGGCCTGCTGCATGAGCTGGTTCATATCTGGCTGGGTCATGACGCGGTTCCTTTCGTTGGGTACGCGAGCCACTCTACCCGTCCGACTAGCGTAATCGCTGCCCACCTAGGTGTTTCTCCACAAGTTCACCGGCAATATCCAGCGGTTTCCGATGGTCAGCCTCGCCAGGTCCTTCGGCGATCTGGTCGAGGAACTCATCGTCTTGTTCTTTTTTCGACGCCAACTCTGGCTTTTCCGGTACCGGCGCCCGCGGGGACGGGTCGGCGGGCTCCGGTGGAACGGAGTCCCATTCCTCTTCCGGGGGTTCCGGAGGCAGAGGCACTCCGTTGAATCCGTTGTCCACGTTGTGCTGGTGCTCGGAGCGATACTTCTGAGCGCGGGCTTTCCAGCGCGGCTCGGGCTTGTCCGTGCTGGCAGGGGTGGAGGTGTTCGCGGAGGGCTGCGGCTGGGTTGACGCGGGCTTTTGATAGGCCTCCGCCATGGCTCGGGCGCGCTCGAGAGCGCTGTTGGAGTTGCTCTTCAGCTCAGCTGGGTCAAGGCCAGTTTCCTGCGGGATGATGCCGCTCGGAGCGGCCTCTGCTTTTCCCGGCTGCGACGGCTCCTTCTGCCTATCTCCCACCACCGCGATGACGGTCAGAGGTGAGCCGAGCGCTTTTTCTGCAGCTTCGGCGTAGATCTTGCGGTTGGCCTCGGAGTTCACGAATTTCGCGAGCGCTCCGGTGTGGTGACGAACCAGGAGCTCGTCGGCTTCAGTCTGCTCGTCGGCGGCCACTGCATCACGGGCGGCGATCCAAGCGCTGAGGTTAGATTCCTTGACCAGCGCCAGGATCTGCGTCCACTCCTCGGCCGCGTTGCGCGGCGAGTTGGGCTGCGGCTCGGGCTCGGGCACTGCGACTGGCACTGGTTCTGACTCTGGTTCAGTCTGCGCTCGATTGCGGTCCATGATCTCGCGAGCGCGGCGGGCCTCGGCGATAACCGGATCCTCCTCGACAGCTGGCTGGGCAGGCTCTTCGCGCTTGGCCTTGGAAGGACGCTCGTAGCGGCGGCCAGAGGAAAGAACCGGAGCCGTCTCTTCCGCGGAGTTCGTCACTGCAGGCGCATTGCCGCGGCCCTTCTCCAGGGCCTCCACGCGCTGCGCCAAAGCCTCCACCGTCATGCCCGCGGCTGGCAGCGCCATGCGCGCACACAGGATCTCCAGAAGCAGGCGTGGGGCAGTCGCGCCACGCATTTGGGACAGCCCCTCATTGACTAGTGCTGCACAGCGGGTGATGGTGGCCTGGCCGAGAGCCTGTGCCTCTTCGATCAACACCTCCTGCGCCCCCGCGGGAGCATCCACCAGACCGCGCTCGAAAGCATCGGGGACAGCCTTGAGAATGAGCAGGTCACGGAACCTATCCAACAGATCGGTGGCGAAGCGGCGCGGCTCGTAGCCTGCGTCGACAACATCATCAACCACACCGAACAAGGACGCCTGATCCTGATTCGCCAGCGCATCCACCGCCTTGTCGATCAAGGCAGAGTCCGTCACACCCAGCAGCGCCAACGCGCGCTGATAGGTCACGCCCTCGGGTCCGGAACCGGCCAGCAGCTGATCCATCAGGGACAACGAATCACGCGGCGAACCACCGCCCGCGCGCACCACGAGAGGATAGACAGCATCCTCGATATTCTTACCCTCACCAGCAACAACGCGCTCCAACAGGCCGCGCATCGCCGGTGGGGTGAGCAGGCGGAACGGATAATTGTGCGTACGCGAGCGGATGGTGGCCAGCATCTTTTCCGGCTCGGTGGTCGCGAAGATGAAGATCAGGTGCTCCGGCGGCTCCTCCACGATCTTCAGCAGAGCATTGAAGCCCTCCTTGGAGATCATGTGCGCCTCATCGATGATGAAGACGCGGTAGCGGGAATCCGCCGGGGCGTAGAAAGCGCGATCGCGCAGCTCACGCATGTCATCCACGCCGTTATGCGTGGCAGCGTCCAGCTCCGTGACGTCCAGCGTGCCGGAGCCGCCGGGCGCCAGGGCAATGCACGAATCGCACTTCCCACACGGCGTGGATGTGGGACCTTCCACACAGTTCAGGGAGCGGGCGAGGATGCGCGCGGAGGACGTCTTGCCACAGCCGCGCGGGCCGGAAAACAGGTACGCGTGATTGATCTGGCCGCTATCCAACGCCGTCGACAGCGGCTCCGTCACATGCTCCTGGCCCACCACTTCAGCGAAACTGGCAGGACGATACTTCCGGTATAAAGCCACGATCTAGACCTTACAGTTCCGCCGGGACACGCCATAGATCGTTCAGGTTCACCGCTTGTTCCGCCATCGCTGTCTGCACGGCGCCCAGACCTTCGCGCAGCGCGAGATCGTATTCAGCATCCGTGAGCATGATCAGCTGCGCCGGCACAGTGAGCCGCCCTGGGTGCGTGAATTCGATGTCTGACGTGGCCGTTTGGGCACTTCTCTTTCCGCCCGACGTCACCTCGTGCGCATGCGGGACTCCCTCTTCCCAGACAAATGGCACCACCAGAAGGCCGTGCTTCGCCGTGATGGAGCTATCCACGGAAGGGCCCAGCTGTGGGAGGAACGTGCCCGGCTGCGGCGAGCGAGCGCCTGGGTTCTCCGCGATCATCGTGGCTGCTGCGGTGACCAGCTCCGCGGCGGTGGACGAATGGCCCGTGGTGATCGTCAGAAGCTCGACGCGCAGGTCAGAACCGTCTTCGGTCTCCAGCGCCGGCTCAATCTGGGAGGCGTTCAGCGTCATGGCGACGGTTTCTGGGCGGTCGGGGGTGGCGTCGTCGACAAGAAAAACCTCAGCCACCTCAAATGAGGGAAAAGACTCCCCCACCTGGCGCGATGAGACCTGAGGTTCGCCGGGCAGAAGGTCCTTTACCCAGACGAGGGTTTCCTGTTCATTCATGAAGCGTCGGATTCCAGCTTCTCGATGGCGGCCAGCAGAACGCAGGTGGCGAACCCATTCATCGCGACCTCTAACTGATCGATGGTGGGCATCGACGGGGCGAGGCGGAGGTTGCTGTCCTGCGGATCCTGCTTCAGGGGGAACGTGGCGCCCGCGGCGGTGAGGGAAACACCCGCTTCCTTGGCCAGCTCCACCACGCGGGAGGCAGTGCCCGCCAGCAGATCGACGCTGATGAAGTAGCCGCCCTCGGGCTCAGTCCACTCGGCGACGTTGTACTGGCTCAGACGGCGCCGCAGGATCTCAATGACGCGCGTGAACTTCGGAGCCAACGACCCGGCGTGCTTGCGCATGATTGCGCGCACGCCTTCGTCGTCACCGAAGAACTGCAGGTGAGCGAGCTGATTGACCTTGTTCGGGCCAATGCCGCGGATGTTGGCGATCTTGCCGTACCAATCCAAGTTGGCCTTGGAGGAGGCAAAGAAAGCCACGCCCGCCCCGGCCAGGGTGATCTTGGAGGTCGACGACATGAACCAGAAGCGGTTCGGGTTACCCGCCTGCTCCGCGAGTTCGAGGACGTTGATGACCTCGGGGAATTCATCCGTCAGGGTGTGGACGGCGTAGGCGTTATCCCAGACGATGCGGAAGTCAGGCGCGCCGGTCTCCATCTCCGCCAGCTGCTGCGCCACCTCGCGGGTGATGGTGACGCCCGTTGGGTTGGCGAATATCGGCACGGTCCACATGCCCTTGACGGCGGGATCCTTGGCCAGCTCGCGGACGGCATCCAAGTCCGGGCCGGTGGAGGTCATGGGCACGGTGAGCATCTCACAGCCGAAGAGCTCCGTGATGGAGTGATGGCGATCGTAGCCCGGAACGGGGCAGATCCACTTCACTTCTTCCTCGACGGACCACGGCATTGGGGAGTCATTGTTGCCGAACGTGTAGGACCAGCTGATCAGGTCAAACATGATGTTCAGCGAGGACGCATCTCCCGCGATCACCTGATCAGCAGGGATACTCAGCAAATTGCCCCACAGGGAGCGAAGCTCGGAGAGGCCGTTCAGTACGCCGTAGTTGCGGACATCCAGGCCGCTGGGCGAAATGAAGTTATCGCCGGGGAGGCTGAGCAGTTCCGTGGAGAAGTCCAGCTGCTCGGAGCTGGGCTTACCGCGGGTGAGATCCAGATTCAGGCCTGCGCCTTGGAGCTCTTCATAGGCTGCAGTGATCTCTGCTTTATCAGCAAGGAGCTGCTCGGTGTTGATGTTTTCACGCTGCATGGGTGCGTCAGCCTCCCTAGGGTTTTTGGTCAAGTCCCAAGCATAGTGACCGGCGAGACAAGGCGCAGTTAGGTGCTCTATCCTCTTCGCCGCGTTCTGCTGAACTTGGATCCCTGTCACAGCGGAACCAGCAGTACCCTCGAAAATCACCCACCGCTCCATGTCTGCAGATTCCGCCACAAGCATCACACCAGCGGTGTGCGTTGCGATTCGAAACTGTGGGTAGCCATATTTGGAGAACAATCCCGCGAGGAATCTGTAAATCTTGTCCCGTCCAACGATTGGATTACGAGCAGCGCTGGCTGTTCCGCCCGAGTCCACCCACAACACGGCACCTTCCGAAATCGCGTACACGAATTGCTTCAATTCGCCTGTAGCCAAGAGGTGGCTGAGCTCTTCCACGTGTTTGGGGTCTAGCTCGGATATGGAGGCAGTTCCGCTGTTTTCCGGATCTCCATGGTTGCCTTGATGGGAACGGAGCAACTCGCGTGCTCTGGACAGTCTCTTCCTCACGGCAGCAGGTGTGCTGCGCAACACGGGAGCCGACTCAGCCGCGGAGTAACCAGCGACATCCACCAACACCAACGCTGCCCGGTCGAGCGGCGGAAGCAGTTGCAACAACCGGGTTACTGCCAGATCGATATCTGGGTGCTGCAGCTCCCCAGCCGCAATTTCTGGCAGCCATTGGCCCACGTACTCAGTGCGTTGATGCGCGGCACTTCGAGCGACGTCCAATGCGAGGCGTGTAGTCACCGTGGTCAGCCATGCGGCAGGCTTTTCCGGTGCCTGAACGAGCAACCTCGACAAGGCTTCTTCAGTGACGTCTTCGGCACTCTGCCATTGCCCAATGATGTTGTACGCAAGAGCCGTCAACCTTCGGAAGTGGGTGCGATATAGGCGCTCTACTTCCTGCTCAGGCGTCCGACGCGGTTCCATGCGTTGATGGTAGCAATGGCCGCTACGAGGTCGGCCGTCGTTGATTTTCCAAGGGCTTCGAGAGCTTCGTCGAGCACTCCATCCTCAAATTGCTCGAGCTTTGTCCCCATCGTGGTGACACGGAGAATTAATTCCTCACGCTGGTTTTGTGGCGTGACGTCGATTTTCTTTTTCGACGCCTCTTGCGAGTGAAGGTTGATGCAGAACTCGCAGCCGTTTAGTTGTGAAGCATGGAGCTGCACCATGAGCCGTTCCCTGGTGCTCAGCCCACGACTTGCTGCCTCGAGCGCGATCATGGCTGCGTTGAAACGCTGTTTCAATGAAATTGATTCCATACAGTGATGACGAATCACCGCGCCGCATTGTGACAAATTACTGGTCAGCCGTATTTTCCTAGCCCACCCCAGACATAAAAAGGGGACCCCGCGCACCCGGTAGAGCTCACTGACCCTTGCTGCATTCCTGCCCTGGGGGAGTTCATGAGATAACCGCCGCACGGAATCCTGTCATCATGCTAACCCACTTGCCCCAACGGATACAAAGGCTCCCACACAAAGCCCGCGCACACAGGGATTTTGCTCCAAGGTTGCCGATTGTGTAACCTTTCCGGAGTACATGAGAGCCACGGCTCGAGTGTTCGGCATGGAGGATTCGACTAGCGGCCTATGTCACACGCCTGGAACGCGTGCGGGAGTCACATCCCTCAGGGGTTCAAATCCCCTATCCTCCGCCACACCCCCCTTGGACCTTCAGGTTCAAGGGGTTTTTCGTTGCGCAATCACCGTCCGGGCCGCGCCCCGCCACACTTTCGTACCAATTCTCGATAGCAAGTCTGCGTTTCCCCAAGTAAATGTGGCGCATGTGACTACGCGACGGAAGGAATAGTAGGAAAATATGGGGCAGTCTAAAAAGCGGGCAAGCATGGCGTCGAATAAGGCGAACAAAAGGCCCACAAAACACCAAGGGCTTCATGTAGACTACTTACCAAGAGTAAGAAACTCCCTGGAATCGGCACACTCACCGTAGACGACAACGGTGACCTGCACACCCCGCAATTCACGCTGGCACCGTTAGACCTAGAAATTCACGTCGAAATCTCCGACCTCGAAGAGGACAACGAAGCCAAAGCCACAGAAGCCATCCGCAATTTCAGGGCGCTGCCCGCAAACGCCCTCGAAGCAGCCACAAACGCAACCTTCGACTACTACAAAGACTTCGCCAACGAATTCGCAGATGACGAAGACGTCCAAGAATGGCTCCCTCAGATCGAGGAGCCAGCGAAGGTATGGGAACACGTCAACTTCCCAGACTATGCCGTGGCACAGCCAGGGTACGAAGACGATTCACCCTGGTACGTGGTCCTCGAATGCGAATGCGATTGGGAAGAAAAACAAGGTCTGCAGCTGGTTTTCCGCAATGGGTCCGAAATCACCGAGGCCGGCGAGTACGACGGCTTGCCGGACTGGAGTGACGACATGCACGACGCTTCCGGCGACGGGCCTTACAAAAACTAAAGATAAGAACCCCCGCTGCACATTTGTGCACGATTGAACGATCGCGTCTACCCTCGGCAATGGACACACAACCTCAACGCAGGAGGCATAATCATGGCTCAACTAGAAAACAAGAACATTGCAGTCTTGGCCACCAACGGCTTCGAAGACAGCGAGCTCAGTTCCCCAATTGAGGCGGCAAAGAGCGAGGGCGCGCAGATCACCCTCGTGGCCCCATCCACTGAGGACATCGAGGGCAAGAACGGCTCCAAGGTCTCCGTGGACACCACCACCGAGGAAGCCCGCGGCACGGACTTCGACGCCATCATCCTTCCCGGTGGCACCGGCAATGCCGATCAGCTGCGGACGGACGAGGCCGCGGTGGAGATCGTGAAGAAGCACGTCGAGGCCGGCAAGCCACTGGCCGTCATCTGCCACGGCGCGTGGATCCTCACGGACGCAGACGTGCTGCGAGGACGCACCCTGACCTCCTACCCATCCCTGAAGACGGACCTCACCAACGCTGGTGCCACGTGGGTGGACGAAGAGGTGCACGTGGACAACGGACTCGTTTCCTCCCGCACCCCGAAGGACTTGGATGCGTTCAACGCCAAGCTCGTCGAGGAATTCGCTGAAGGCCAGCACTAATTAGTTTCGGTAGTTTCCGCTTCTACCGTTTCGTTGAACTCGGCAGTATCCAGCTGCCACGGCTCATGGCGCTCCGGCTTATGGAAGGCCATGGGCGTTTCTACTTTCAACCATCCGCGGTATTCCGGATCCGGCATATCTGCAGGTGGTTGAGCTGATTCTGAGGGAGTTGCGGATTCGGTGGGGGGCTGGCGCGCAAAGGCCTCCGGGTTCGAGGTCTCGAAGGTGCCGCAGAGGTTGGTGTCATCGAGCTTGACGGGCTTGATGTCCATCTCCACGCCCTCGCCGCGCAGGTACACGTTCTGGTGGTCGGATCCCGGATCCGAGTTGTCCTCGATCTTGTCCGACTCTGAGTCCATCAGCTCCTTGGCCTTATCGGCCGTCACGCCGGGGCACTGGACATAAAACTCCTGGTAGTCCGGCCCGTAGATCACTGCGAAGTTGGACTCCGCGTACTGTTCCCGGCCGTCGTCAAGGTTGCGGGAGATTTCCTTGCCGCAGGCGCTCAGGCCCAGCACCATCGGCAGAATAAGAGCAGTCGCCACAATCCGTGATCGCTTCATTGTGCGCCCTCTTTCTGTTTATCCCCGGCAGCCGAACAGTTGTCTGTGCCTGATCTTAAAGCACCATCGCCGCAATCCAGCCGGAAGCCAGCAGCGGGATGTTGTAGTGCAGGAAGGTCGGGATGACGGAGTCCCGGATGTGGTCGTGCTGGCCGTCCGCGTTCAGGCCGGAGGTTGGGCCCAGTGTGGAGTCCGACGCCGGGGAGCCGGCATCGCCCAGCGCGCCAGCAGCGCCGATGATCGCGATTGTTGCCGCTGGGCTGAAGCCCATGGCGGTACAGAGTGGGACATAGATCGTAGCGATGATCGGCAGCGTGGAGAATGAAGAGCCGATGCCCATGGTCACCACGAGTCCCACGATCAGCATGGCGATGCCTGCAGCGGGACGGTTCTCGCCGAAGATCTCCGAAGTGGCGTCTACGAGGGTTTCCACCTCGCCGGTCGCGCTCATCACGGCGGCGAAGCCCTGGGCGGTGATCATGATGAAGCCGATCAGGGCCATCATCTTCATGCCGGAGGTGAACACATCATCAGCTTCGCGCCAGTTCACGGCACCGGTGAGCATGAAGATAGCCAGGCCGGTCAGAGCACCAATGAGCAGCGAGTCCGCCTCAGTCTCCATGGACTGCATGATCACCTGCACCGCGAAGGTAGCCACCACGGCAACGAGTGCCACGATGATTTTGTAGCGGGAGATCTCCTCGGGCTCCTTGGCATCCGCGATGGGCAGGTTCTCGTAGTCGCGTGGCTTGCGGTAGGTCACGAAGACTGCGACCAGCATGCCGGCGACCATGCCCAAGGCAGGGATGGTCATGACGTGCACGATATCCACGCCGGAGGTGTCCAGTCCGGCGGTTTCAATGTTGCCCAGCAGGATCTCGTTGAGGAAGATATTGCCAAAGCCCACGGGGATCCACATGTAGGTGGTGACCAGGCCAAACGTGATGACGGACGCCACCGCACGGCGGTCCAAGCGCAGGCGGTTCATCACGCCCAGCAGCGGCGGAACGATCAGTGGAATAAAGGCAATGTGCACGGGGATGAGGTTCTGACTCATGATGGACATCGCCAAAATGCCCGCGAGCATCAGCCACTTCGTCACGGCAACGGCGCGGCCCACAGTTGCGGAATCGTCCTTACCCAGCTTGTTCATCACCGAGCGTGCCAGCACCGTGGGCAGCCCGGAGCTGGCCACAGCCATGGCGAAGGCACCCAACAGCGCGTAGCTCAGCGCAATCTGCGCACCGCCGGAGAGGCCATCTTGGAAGGCGACCATGGTGGCGTCGAGACCAATTCCACTGAGCAACCCACCCACGAGGGCGCCGATAAATAGGGCCAGGACCACGTGCACGCGCACAGCGGCGAGCACCAACATGACCAGCACAGCAATGAGAACAGCATTCATGCTGGAAAATATACGGCAGGGAGGAAAAAATTCGTTAGTCGCGGGTCACCCCTCCCGGTGCTCTAGGATTGGTGGCATGAGCAGCAGCAACGTGACATTTACTCGAGGCACCGGCGAGCTTGAGAACATCGCCTACATCACTCTGGACCGGCCGGAGAAGCTCAACGGCCTCACCCTGGAGATGCTGCGCGATCTGACGCGCTACTCCAAGGAGATCGCCGCTGATCGCAGCATCCGCGCGGTGATCGTACAGGGTGCGGAGCACAATTTCTGTGCTGGCCTGGACTTTGGCACGGTGATGAAGAACCCCTTGGACATCGCCAAGGCGTTCGCGCCGCGTCCGTGGTGGGGCACGAACCTGTTTCAGGAAGGGCCGTGGTGTTTCCGACGCTTACCTGTGCCCGTCATCGCTGTTGTGGAAGGTTATTGCTTCGGTGGCGGAGTGCAGATCGCCATGGCCGCCGATTACCGCTTCACCACGGCGGATTCCCAGTGGTCCGTTCTGGAGGCCAAGTGGGGTCTGATTCCGGATATGTCTGGAATCCAGTCCTTGTCCGAAGTGCTGCCCATCGACGTGGCCAAGCGCCTGACCATGACGGGCGAGCAGTTCAACGGCACGCGCGCCGTGGAACTGGGCCTGGCCAGCGAGATCAGCGACAATCCGTTGGCTGCGGCGGAGGAGTTCGCACGTCTGATTGCCACACGTTCGCCGGATTCCGTGGCGTACGCGAAGCGCTTGTTTGAAGAAACGTGGAACAAGGGCCCGCGAGCCACGTTCTTCAAGGAGCGCCTGCGCCAAGCGCGTTTGCTGGGCGCGAAAAACACCAAGATCGCGCAGAAGGCCGCGGAGAAGGCCAAGGGCATCGGCGAGGCAGTGAAGTACAACAAGCGAGGGGTTTAGGGGCTCCAGGTCACTGGCTGTTGAGTGACGCGAGAAGGGTCGAAGTCCGCGATATCTCTTAACCCCAGAGAATCTTTGACCCATTCCAGCGCGCGGTCTGCTCCGATTTCTCGCAGCGTCGCCGCGCCATCGCGCTTGGCCAGGCGCTTGCCGTCTGGGCCCAGCACCAGCGGGACGTGCACGTATTCCACGGGTGCGTAGCCCAGCAGATCCGCGAGGTAGGCCTGTCGAGGAGCTGAGCTGAGCAGATCATCTCCGCGCACCACTTGATCCACTCCCGCCAGGTGGTCATCCACCACCACTGCCAGGTTGTAGGCGAAGTCCGAGTCGGTCACCTGGTTCGCGTTGCCTCCACGCCGCAGCACGAAATCATCCACCTCGCCGGTGTAAAGACCGCCTTCAGCTTCCAGGGAGAAAGATTCGCGGACGGTGTGCGAGTTGGCGTCGGGCCGAAGACGAAGGGCTGGGACGCGATCCTGCGCAACCAATTCAGCCTGCTTTTCCGCACGCTGAGCAGGGGAAAGATCGCGGCACGTGCCCGGATAGCGGCCGGGGATGGCATGCGGAGCACGGGAGGCATCTTGGATGTCCTTGCGGGAGCAGTAGCACTCGTAGACAAGGCCGCGTTGTTGCAGGTCAGCGAGAGCCTCGGCGTAAAAAGACAAGGTCTGCTGCTGGCTGGCAACGGGCTCCTCCCACGTGATGCCAAACGCGGCCAAATCCTCGAGCTGGCGGGTGGCGGTTTCGGGAGAGGAACGTTGGGCGTCGATGTCATCAATGCGCATCCGGAACCCGCGTCCGGAATGCTGCGCGAACAGCCACGCGAGCACTGCCGTGCGTAGGTTGCCCAAATGCAGGTCACCGGAGGGGCTGGGCGCGTACCGGCCGAATCCTTGTGTGGTCATCCCCACCAGTGTAGATCTAGATTAAGAGTATGGAATCAGGCAGAGAAAGCCGTCACCTCTTGTGGTTTATTCTTGCTGCCTTAGCTGGGATTATTCATGCCTCCATCAGTGCGTATTGGGCCGCCGGTGGCAGTTGGCTCTTGGACACTGTTGATCCAAAACTTGTTGCATCCATCAAAGAAACAGCGTGGATCTTATGGTTCGTAGCAGCCGCAAAGTTACTCGCTGCAATCCTCCCGCTGTTCGTGGAGATTCGTGGTGGCTGGCTTCGCGGCATCATTCGCATCGTTAGTAGGATTGGTGCCGTGGGAATCATTGTATGGGGAGGGTGGAATTCCACACGAGCCCACTTAATTTTGCTAGGCGTCATTGAGCGCAATCCCTCCGCCACAGACAGCAGCCTTATTGGTTACGCGTTTCTCTGGGATCCCCTCTTTCTTGTCTGGGGGATCTTCCTGCTTATCGGACTTGTCCGCACGCGCGGTAAGGTCTACTCCCATGGATAACCAGCGCCAGGACATCTCCTTCAACCTGCACACTCGCCTCGCGGACACCCTAGATGGGCCGATGGATCGCGAGCCGCAGGGGCGCACGGGCGTGATCCACACCCCGCACGGCGATATCCAGACTCCCGCGTTCATCCCCGTGGGCACCAAGGCCACGGTCAAGACCCTGACCCCGGAGCAACTCCACACCACCGGCGCGCAAGCAGTTCTCTCGAATGCGTACCACCTGTACTTGCAGCCGGGCCCGGACATCGTGGATGAAGCCGGTGGCGTGGCCACGTTCGAGAACTGGCACGGCCCCACCTACACGGATTCCGGCGGGTTCCAGGTGATGAGCCTGGGCCAGGGCTTCAAGAAGGTCCTGGCGATGGACATGAGCGGCAAGGAAAAGTCGGACATCATCGCGCAGCAGAAAAAGCGCATGGCCGTGGTGGATGAAGAAGGCGTGGATTTCCGCAGCGTGATCGATGGCTCCAAGCATCGCTTCACCCCGGAGATCAGCATGCAGATCCAGCACCAGCTGGGCGCGGACATCATGTTCGCCTTCGACGAGCTCACCACCCTGGCAAACACCCGCTCCTACCAGGAGCAATCCGTGGAACGCACGTACCGCTGGGCCGAGCGTTGTTTGCAGGAGCATGAGCGGCAGACGCAGGCCCGTTCGCATCGCCCGTTGCAGTCTTTGTGGGGCGTGGTGCAGGGCGCGCAGTACGAGGATCTTCGACGCCAAGCTGCCCGCGGTTTGGTGGAGCTCTCTGACGCTGCGGAGGCGCGCGGTGAGCGCGGGTTCGGTGGCTTCGGCATTGGTGGCGCGCTGGAGAAGCACAACCTGGGCACCATCACCAGTTGGGTGTCCGAAGAGCTTCCGGATAACAAGCCACGTCACATGCTGGGCATTTCCGAGCCCGATGACATCTTCGTGGCCGTGGCCTCCGGTGCGGATACTTTCGACTGTGTGGCGCCGACTCGTCTGGGCCGACGCGGTGGTGTGTACACGCTAGACGGCCGGATGAACTTGATGGGCGCGAAGTTCAAGCGGGACTTCACGCCAATCGACGCCGAAGTTGGTGGCTACACCAGCGAAAACTACACGCGCGCCTACATCCACCACCTGCTCAAGGCCAAGGAATTCTTGGCGGGCACGCTATGCACGCTGCACAATCTGCACTTCATGATCCAGCTGGTGGACAACGTCCGCGCTTCGATCAACGAAGGACGCTTCGTGGAGTATCGCAAGGAATTCATGTCCCGCTACTACGGGCCGGAGTGGGAACAGCGGCTGAGCTAGGGCTTCTTTGAGCCCAACTCCCCAGACTCGAAGGCCTTCTCCAGCGCGGCACCCTCCACATCCACGGTAGGCAGCAGTTTGTCCAGCCACTTTGGCATGTACCAAGTGAAGCGTCCCATGAGGATCATCAAAGCGGGTACTACGGTCATGCGGATGAAGAAGGCGTCGAACAAAACGCCCGCACCCAACGCAAAACCGAAGATCTGGATGAACGGCAACGGCTGGAACACGAAGCTGGCAAACACGCCAATCATGATCAGCGCGGCCACGGTCACCACGCGGGCACCCAGGCCGAAACCGCCGATCACGGAGTCCTCGACCAACGAGTCCTTGCTGTTCCACTCGCCGCCATTTCGCAGACGATTGCGCTGCTGCACGAACCGCTCACGCATGCGCGAGACAATGAACACCTGGTAGTCCATCGCCAAGCCGAACGTCACGCCGATCAGGAAGATCGGCATGAAGCTGATCAGCGGTCCAGGCGAATCCCACAGCCCCCACAGGCCTTCCTGCCACACCAGAACTGTCACGCCGAATGCGGCGCCCACGGACAGCAAGAAGCCCGAGGCGGCAATCAGCGGCACCGCCAAACTGCGGAACACCATCATCAACAGCACCAGCGCCAAGCCCACCACCAGGGCCAAGTAAACCGGCATGGCCTTGGACAGCGAATCAGTCACATCCTGCTGGATCGGAGTCAGGCCGGTGATGCCCATCTCTACGCCCGTCTCGGACTCGATCTCCGCCTGCTGCGCACGCAAAGCGTGAATCAACTGCACGGTGCGCTCATCAGTTGGACCCCACTCCGGTGTCACCAAAATCTGCGCAGCGCTGCCATCCTCGGACTGCCCCACCAGCTGAGCATGGCGCACATCCACGTTCGCCCCCATGCGCTCCACGGTGTAGAGGAACGATGCCCTCTGCGCCGCCTGAGTCCGGTCACCCTCACCCTGGGCAGACACCAGCGTCTCCAACGCAGGCGAATCCGGCTGCACGTCATCCGCGTTCACCACCACGAGAATCGGCGCGTTGCGACCAGGCCCGAAGCCCTCCTCGGTCATCTCCGCAGACTTCCTCTGGGTGGAGTCCACCACCGATGTTTTATCCGAAGGCAGGGACAATTGCAGATCCATTACTGGCAAAGTCAAAGACACGAGGATAGCCACCACGATGGCGAAAGAGATGCCCGGTGCGCGCTGGACCAGTTTCACCCACTTGGTCCCCCACGAATCGCGCTGGGGTTGAACGGGCTCAGACTCGGAATCTGAGTGTGCGGGGGCAGAGTTGGCCTCGGCTTTGAAGACGCGCTTGCCTGCCAACCCGAGGATCGCAGGCAAGAACGTCAGGGCAACCAACACGGAAATCAGGACCGTGGCTGCCGCCGCGTAACCCATGTAGGAGAGGAACGGGATGTTGGCCAGGCGCATACCCACCAGCGCGATGATGACAGTCAGGCCTGCGAATACCACCGCGGAGCCCGCCGTGCCCACAGCCAGACCGATGGCGTCTAGGCGGTCGCGCCCTTCCCGGAGCTCATCGCGGAATCGCGCCATGATGAACAGTGCGTAATCGATGCCCACGGCCAGGCCCAACATGATTCCCAGGGTCGGGGTCATGGAGTTCAGCGGCATGAACGCGGTAGCGCCGACCGTCATCAGGGCGCCCAAGCCCACGCCCACCACTGCGGTGATCAGCGGGAAGCTGGAGGTAAGCAGGGAGCGGAACATGATGAACAAAATGATCAACGCCACGACCAAGCCCACGACCTCGGAAATGGGCTCCACGGCGATCGGGTCTCCAAAGCCCGCACCGCCGACCTCTACCTCCAGGCCGGCATCGCGAGAGATTTGGATGGCATCATTGACCGCTTGACGATCTTCGTCGCTCACGTCTGCGGGCAAATACACGTCATACTCAAAGCTGGCAATGCCGTAGCGACCGTCCTCAGAGAACGTGCGCAGGATCTCCGCATCAGCTTCCGCGGTTTCTGCAGGAAGGCCCTGATCGGTCAGCTGCTTTGTGAGTTGATCGCGCAGCTGCTCGTTCATGGTCACAGGATTGTTCAGCTGCAGGTCGTCGCCAAGATCGGGGACGTTATCGCGAATGGACTCCACGGTCTGATCCATCGCCTGCATGTACTCCGGTTGGTCCAGGCGCTGCCCCTCGGGAGCTTCAAAGACCACGTTTACGCCCGCGGCAGCCGCAGGGTTTTCTGTGCCGGGGAACTTCTCCATCAGTAGCTCGGTAGCCTTGGTAGACGGCATGTCCGAGATCTCGAAGATGTCGTTAAAACCCTTTTGGAACGTCAGCGCAGCGGCACCCACGCCCACCAAGAGCAGAAGCCACACGGCAATCACACGCTTGCTATGGGTATAGCACCACCGTGCAAGACGGAAGAGAAACTTCGCCACGAAATAAGTCCTTGGATGTAGCCGGAAGCGGAAACTTCATCCACCCTAGTCTCCGGACAAGACAGTACCTAGCCCCTGCAGCACGCGCGCAGCACAACACCGCAGCGCACGTGCGCAAAATCCCCCAGGAAAAGTATGGCGGTGGCGGAGGGATTTGAACCCTCGGTTGGGGGTTACCCAACATTCGCTTTCGAGGCGAACACCTTCGGCCGCTCGGACACGCCACCAGCGTCTTTACTCTCACACCACCGTTATGGAGGTGGAACAAAGACCAGCTCAGCCTAGCAGCAGAGTTTTAGGGCAACAAAAATGGCCCGGCCGAAAGCCGGGCCAGATTCAGAAGCGATTTACTCGCCGAGAGAATCCAGTCCCTTGTCGCGGGCATCGCGAGCCTTATCGGACTTGTCGCCGTCCAGCTTGTTGTCGATGACCTTGTCAGACTGCTCCTCGATCTTGTCGCGGTTGTCGTTAGCGAGGTTCTTTGCCTTGTCGCCCAGATCTCCGAGTCCCATGATTATCTCCTTCACGGCTCACACGTGAACCGTTAATTCGTTTCGCTTTTGTCGGTTTTCTCAAGCGATCCCCGCTAAGGAATCGCGCACGACCGACGATACGTGAACAAGAAATCTGCTGCAGAAGGCTCGAGCTTCATGCCCAAAGACTCAGTGCGCGCGCAGCTCACCGAAGAAATCACGCAACAGGGCCTCACACTCCGCAGCTAGCACACCGCCCACAACTTCCGCTTTGTGCAGCGGTGCTTCCCGGGGCACATCCCACACGCTCCCACACGCCCCGGTTCGCGGTTCCGATGCGCCGTAAATAATCGTCCCGATGCGCGCTCCCACTGCCGCACCGGCGCACATGGCACACGGCTCCAGCGTGACCACCAACGTGCAATCCCCTAGCCGCCACGCATCCCCCAAAGTCTGCACCGCAGCGCGAATCGCTGCGATTTCCGCATGCCCGGTGGGGTCAGCATCCACTTCGCGTCGATTAGTACCCGCGCCCAGCTCGCGTCCATCCGGGCCGAACACCACGGCGCCCACGGGGATATCGCCGGCGGGAGTCTGCTCTGCCACCTCCAAGGCGCGACGCATCAGCTGCTCCGCGCGCACCTCAGAGACAGTCCGCGGCAGGCCGTCCCCAATCACACCCCTCTCGCGGGAAGGATCAGTAGTCCCCATCGGCCAGCAAGAAGTCATCGAGGTCCAGCTTGGTGGCATCCGCCAATTCCTCCGCACAACCCAGCTCATCAGCAACACGGAAGATCTGCGCGGCACCGTACAGATCGTCATCATCGAAGATCACAGACAAGACCTGCTCCGATGCCCCCAGATCATCCAGCAGATCGAAATCCCCTTCGGGCCACGGCTCATCAGAGTCCGCCTCGCCCTCGTCAGGGACGTCCACGTCCAGCTCATCCAGTAGGTCATTGGCCAAATCGTAGGAGAGAGCCGCGGTGGCGTCGGAAAGAAGAACTCGCATTCCGGAAGGAACGGGCCGCACTACCGCAACCCAGTCATCCTCCGCGCACACCAACCCCACAATCGCGCCTTCCTCGCGGGTTGCGCGCAGGTCAGAGAGCAAATCGTCCAAGCTCAGCAAAGCACTTTCCGGCAACAGACGCACACGCCAACCATCCGGGCCGTTGTGCGCGGCAGCGGCGAAGGTGGGCTGCTCCCAATTCTCGATAATGCTCATGGCACTAGGCTAGCCGTCCTTGTGCCAAACTGGGTAGCGTGAACTGGAATCTTGACGCTGACTCTCGGCCGATCTGCATCCTCGGTTTGGGGCTGATCGGCGGCTCGCTCATGCGGGATCTCGCCGCAGCTGGGCGGGATGTTTTTGGATGGAACCGCAGCGAGGAGACGGTGCACGCGGCCCAAAGGGACGGTTTTAATGTCTCGGAGGATCTACAGGCCACGCTGGAGCGAGCTGAAGCCAGCGATGCCCTGGTGGTCTTGTGCGTTCCCGTGCCAGCCCTACCCACCATGCTGGAGGCGCTGAAGGAGCACGCGCCGTCTGTTGGTTTTACGGACGTGACCAGCGTGAAGGCGGAGGTGCACGCGCTGGTAGATCAGTACGGGCTCACGGATCGCTTCGTGGGTGGGCACCCGATGGCCGGTACCGCGGACTCGGGTTGGTCCGTGACCTTGAAGGGATTGTTCCAGGGTGCTGTGTGGGTGGTGACGTACGACAACGCCGTGAGTCTCGGTGATGCGGACAGCTCCGGATCGCGATGGGTCGATACGTGGGTGCGCGTGGTGTGCATGGCGCAGCTGGTCGGTGCCGATGTGGTGCCTTCTATTTCTCGACGCCACGATGGTTCCGTCGCGCGCATTTCCCACCTTCCACACGTTTTGGCCGAGGCTTTGGCGGTGGCCGGTGACGCTGGTGGGCCACTGGCACTGACCTTGGCGGCCAGCAGCTTCCGCGATGGCACGCGCGTGGCCGGAACCGCCCCGGAGTTGGTGCGGGCGATGTGCGAGAACAATCGTTCCTCGCTGCTCACCGCACTGGACGAGACCTTGGAGATCCTGCACAGCGCTCGCGAGGCGCTGGCCGACGATTCTCGCGACCTCCGCGAACTGGCCGCCGAGGGGCATGCAGCGCGCGGACGCTTCGAGGCCCGGGCGGGGCGCAACAAGGGAGATCAGACCAACCGGCCCATCATCCGCGTGCGCCCTGGCGCGCCCGGCTGGGTTGAGCAGCTGGAATCTGCGGAATCCATGGGAGCACAGATCAGCATCTTCTAGGGGACTTAAGAGAAGAGGTTGCTCAAGAATCCGCCGGACTTGGCCGACTTCTCGTGTCCTGGGCACTGCTGTGCTGCTGGAACGTCTTTCATGACTTGATCCACGTGCTGGCCGCAGCCTGCCCAGGTGGTTTTACCGCATTGCTTGCACGTTACTGCTCGACACATTGTTGTGACTTCTTTCTTGTTGCTTTTTTGGGGGGTTTAGGGGACGAACGGCGAGCTAATTGGCTTGGTTTTGCCAAGCCGCGTAGCTGCCTTCCAGCTCCACGATGTGGAAGCCAGCGCGGCGCAGGGCGTTCGAGACGACAGTATTGCGCGCACCGGACTGGCAGAAGGTGACGATGGTGCCGTTGTCTGGCAGCTCGTCCTGGTGCCATAGGGCCACACCGCCGGAGATGTGCTCAGCACCGGGGATGGAACCATCGGCGTACTCGGACTTTCCTCGGACATCCAGCAGCATGTCGTAGGAAGCGTCCTGGAGATCCTCCGGCTGGATGAGCTCTGGGGTAAACGTAGGCAGGCCATCGATGGACTCGGTGAAGAAACGCACCGTGTCAATGCCCACGCGGATCAGGGCGTCGCGGAATTCCGCTGCGGATTCCTCATCCTCAGCCAGAACGATGAGATCGCGCTGTTCGGTCTCCGGATCGATGGCCCACGCAGAGAACGTGGAAGCCTTCTCGCCCATCGGGATGTTCAAAGCGCCTTGCACGGTTTCCTCGTGAACCTGCTGTTGATCGCGGGTATCGACGAAGATGGCGGAATCGCTTTCCAGCTTCTCCGCTGCCTCGCTGACGGAAAGCTCCTGGACAGCAGCGCGCGTGCCGATGATGGCTGGACCCTGCTTGTTCTGCTTCTTCATCCGTCCGAAATAAGCATCAGCATCTGGCTGGCCTTCCAGCAGCTCATCAATGAAGCCCTGCTGATCATCGGCCTCCAGGTACTTGGACCACCACGCAGACTGTCGCTCGTAGCCGACAGTAGTGCTAGGAACGGAACCGAGCGCCTTGCCGCATGGGCTACCTGCACCGTGCGCAGGGAAGACCTGGATGTAGTCCGGCAGAGTCAGGAACTGAGTTTTCAGGCTTTCGAAGAGCTGCTTGGCTCCTTCGAAGCGGGTGTCCTCACCACCAGCGGCTTCATCCAGCAAGTCCGGTCGCCCCAGATCGCCGACGAAGACAAAGTCTCCCGTGAGCATGTAGCCGGGGACGGACGCGGCGGCGCCATCAGTAATCAGGAAGGACAGGTGCTCAGGCGTGTGGCCCGGCGTGTGCTTGGCGGTAATGGTGATGTTTCCGAGGGTGATTTCGGAATCGTGCATGAGCCGCTCGCCCTCGAACTCGTACTGCCAGTCCTCCCCGCCTTCACCGGAGACGTAGATGGTGGCGCCGGTGGCGTCCGCTAGCTCGCGGGTACCCGAGAGGTAATCCGCGTGAATGTGGGTTTCCGCCACAGCAACGATCTTCATGTCGTTGTTCTCCGCTACCTCCAGGTACTCCTGAACATCGCGCCGCGGGTCGATAACGATGGCCTCACCCTTTTGCTGACAACCGATGAGAAAGCTCGCCTGGGACAAACCGTCTTCGTAGATTCTTTCGAATAGCACTGAACGTTCCTTTCCTCGTTTTCCTCTTCTCATATACCCCCTAGGGTATAAAACCAGCCTAGATCATCTGGCTTTGACGTTCAAGATACGGCGGGGGGTATAGTCATTAGTCTATAAAGGCGCTCAACTATTGACGAAGCGCCACCAGCCCAATCTTCGGAAGGACGCCCATGCAGCTCGAAGGCCAAGAAATCAAGCCCATCATTAACCGTCTCAAGCGAGCTCAAGGCCAGCTCAACGCTGTGACCCGCATGATGGAAGAAGGCGCCGAGTGCGAAGATGTAGTGGTTCAGCTGGCCGCCGTATCCAAGGCGCTGGACCGCGCCGGATTCTCCATCATCGCCACCGGCCTCAAGCAGTGCACCACCGCCGAAGAGCCAGAGATTGACCAGAAGAAGCTGGAGAAGATGTTCCTCAGCTTGGCTTAGCCACGCGATGAACTAGCTAAATACCGGCAATTCCGGCACGTTTTGCACAGCAATAAAGACGGCCACTCCGCACAGAAGTACCGCAAATCCAAGCTGCAGGGCAGATTGGCTAA
Organism: Corynebacterium dentalis; assembly: GCF_900232865.1. GTDB lineage: Bacteria > Actinomycetota > Actinomycetes > Mycobacteriales > Mycobacteriaceae > Corynebacterium > Corynebacterium dentalis. The sequence goes on from NZ_OCTS01000004.1 coordinate 196,550, forward strand.
TGCGCTTATTAATGAAGGCGCCACCCAGCGCGCCCAAGACCGTCAGCACCACAATCGGCCATAGGGCTCCCCACTCAATAGTGGACAGCTCTTGGTAGCGGAACACCATCGTGACCACGCTGTTGATGGCGATAACCACCAGTGATGTTCCCACCGCCACGCGCATCGACACACCCAAGACAATGGTCAGCGCCGGGACAATCACAAAGCCGCCGCCCACCCCAAACAATCCGGTCAAAAATCCCACCCCGGTAGCAGTCACGACCAGCATTGGTAGACGATTCTTCAGCTCATGGCCCGCTTCATCCCCATCGGCGGTCTCGGGGTTGGCGTCGGACGAAGAATTTCGCGCCTTGAGGAAGGTGAGTACCGCAACCACAACAAGAAGAACGGAAAAACAGGTCAGCAGCAACGGCTCGCTGATCTTGCCGTTCAGAAGCGTTCCCGCCAGCGCGCCCACTGATCCGAGCACGCCGAAGATGAGGCCCGTCCGGTAATTCACAGCACCGTTTCTATGCTGCATCACCAAGCCCGCAAGTGCGGCGGAAACCACGATGACCAGCGAAGATATCGTTGCCTGCTGCGAGTCCTGACCCGCGCCATAGACCAGCAAAGGCACGCCCAAAATGGCACCCCCTCCCCCGAGAGCGCCCACGAGCATGCCGATGATCAAACCGCCAGCAACCGCAATAATCATGCGAATCCTCACCCTGTTTCCAGTAGATTGGAATACCTAGGGGGGTATATTATCAGCTGGCGGTGAGCCACACTACTTCAGCTGGCCCAGAGTCTCATTGAGAGCCTCCGTGGACGAAGGATGCGTCCAAATACCATTCTTGAGCTGCGTGGCAGTGAACCCCGCGCGCATCGCGAGAGCAACCAAATTGATGACTTCCTGCGAATCAACGTGGAACAACCGCGCGCCCAAGATCTCGTCGGTGGAGGCATCCACCACAAACTTGATCAGACCACGTGGATCATTCACGGCCTTGGGGCGAGGCATGGCCTTGATCTTGGCCACTTCCTGGACCGCCACCTTGATATCGCGGCCTTCCTCGCGCGCTTGGGTTTCCGTGATGCCCACGGAGGACAGCGCAGGAGTGATGAAGATGGTGGCTGGCACGGCCACTCGATGGGTTGTCTGGCGCACCCCTTCGGCCTCGGACTGTCCTATGAGCTGATCCTGAACCGCACGGAAATCATCCAGGGAAAGGTAGGTCTGCTAATGTCCGCCGGTTACATCGCCATTGGCGAGGGTGTTTTTGCCGCCCTTGCCCCAACCGATCAGGCGACATCGACGTTGAGCGTTTCGGAACTGGTGTGTGCTGGATCGCTTATACATCTCTTGCTAGCGATTCTTCTAAATCAGTTGTTCTGTTAGCACTGAAGCTGCTTCTTAGACACTTCGCCCAAAAAACGAAAGAACCCCAGGAAGAAACTATGTTCTACCTGGGGCGATTGTGCGCCCGGAGGGATTCGAACCCCCAACCTTCTGATCCGTAGTCAGATGCTCTATCCGTTGAGCTACGGGCGCAGCCGTTGGCGCATATCACGTGTTCACGTGACGTGCTGTGCAACGAGGAATTACTTTACACACACCGCCGTGCTTCTACAAAATTCCGGCTCGCACAGGCTCTCACCTGCGCAAAGCAAATGTCAAAAGACTTTGGCCGCAAATAAAAACAACTCCGACAGAGCACATCCGCGGGCACAATCCCAGCGAACCACCACAGGCGCACCACACGCCCCACAACACTGCTCGCTGCTGTTAATCCCAGACCTCACCACAAGTTACTGGGCAGCTTTTGGGCAGCTCACACGGTTATGCTCTGTCGAAGTTGCGGAGGCGACAGGATTTGAACCTGCGGTCCCTTGCGGGACAACTCCTTAGCAGGGAGCCCCATTCGGCCGCTCTGGCACGCCTCCAGGTCAGAAGTTTTCATGCGAAATCTCCGTTTGACCGTTACTCAGAGTACACAACGCCCGCGTGCGCCACCAAAACACCCCAGTGCGGAAATCTGCGGTTATGGTTAGGGCATGATTCGCCCAGATCTCACGTCACTCCCCGCCTATGTTCCGGGCACCACTGTGCCGGGTGCGCTCAAGTTGGCTTCCAATGAGTCTTCCCTGGCTCCCCTGCCTTCGGTCGCTGAATTCATTTCGGAGACCACCGAATCCCTCAACCGCTATCCGGACATGGCTGCGGTGGATATCCGTGGCGAGCTGGCCACGTTTGTTCAGCAGCGCGACAACGTACAAATCCCGCTGACGTGGAACAACGTCTCAGTGGGCAATGGCTCTTCAGCGCTATGCCTGCAGTCCATCCAAGCCACCTGCGCCGCCGGCGATGAAGTTCTTTTCGCATGGCGCAGCTTCGAGGCCTACCCCATCTTGGCGAAGATCGCCGCGGCGGTGCCGGTTCAGGTGCCACTGGATGCCGAGGGTAAGCATGATTTGGAGGCCATGGCTGAGGCCATCACCGAGCGCACCCGCCTGATTTTCGTCTGTAACCCGAACAACCCCACGGGAACCACCGTGACGGTGGACGAGTTCCGTGACTTCATGAGCAAGGTTCCCGGAGAGGTCCAGGTGGTGCTGGATGAGGCCTACACCGAGTACGACCGCACGGGCACCAGCCCTGGCGCTTTCTTGCTGGACGAGTACGAAAATCTCGCCATCTGCCGCACGTTCTCCAAGGCATATGGCCTGGCAGGGCTGCGTCTGGGATACATCATCGGTGCAGAAGAATTCATCGGCACGGTCAACAAGGTCGGTATTCCGTTTGGCGTGAATGCAGTGGCACAGGCGGCGGGTTTGGCGTCGCTCAAGGCACAAGAGGAACTGACGGAAAGGGTGGAGGCGACCGTCCAACAACGGGAACGAGTCAGCCAGGCGCTGGGCGAGCGCGCGCTGCCCAGCGAGGCGAATTTCGTATGGCTGCCACTGGGGGAAAAGGCGGTGGATCTGGACACGGCGATGAAGAAGCGCGGGATTATTCCGCGCTGTTTTCCCGGCGAGGGCGTGCGCATCACCATCACCACGGAAGATGAGATGGACCAGCTGATGAAAGTGCTTCCGGAGGCGCTGGACGAACTGGACAACGGGAGCTAGTTCGTTGAGTTCCGATTCCGCTGTGCCTGCCTACCGGACCACCACGCAATACAAGGCGCTGGTGAACATGCTGAAAACGGTGCGCGCCGGCATCCGCGATTCCAGTCTGGATAAGTCCACCGCGGAGCTGATGAATCTGTTGTCTAGCAGTATAAATGGATGCGAAGACTGCTGGGCCACACACTCTCGCGAGGCGCGTCGGCTGGGTGTGGATGAGCAGAAGATGCAGATTCTGCAGTATATGGAGCCGCGCGCTGCGATGCGCCACGAAGTTTTCTCTGCCTCCGAGCAAGCCGCTTTGTTCTTCACCTTTGCGTTCACCGTGCCCGCCGAGGGTTTGATCGCGGAGGCTCGGCGTGAGGCATCGCAGTACTTTTCCTCCGCACAGCTGACCACGATGGAGTGGCTGACCATCGCCATCAACAGCTTCAACCGCATCACCATTGCCCACGAGGATGATGCCGATGCGTGATCCGCAGCGCATCCCTGACGTTTTGAGTGAGCTCGCCCGCACCTGGGAGGCTCAACCGGACGTGACGTTGGCGCATGTGTGGGCACAGTTGGAGGCGCGTGGGGTGGCGCTGAATTCCTCTGACGTTGAGGTGGTGGAGGCGCTGCGTGCCGTGCGGCATGATTTCCCGCTTTCTCTTTCTTTTCCCGACGCCACTTCTGACCAGCCCGCCTGTGTCCTCATCGAGACAGAGGGGCCGGTTCGTCGCGTGAGTCTGAACTTTGTGGGGGATGAGGCATGGATTGTGGTCCGCACCCCGAGAACATCGGGGAAAGCGCGCGGGCGCGGAGGTTCCAGCAACCTAGGAGAGGAACCTCAGCCCGGTGTGTGGCAGGTCTCTGAACTGGTGAACTGCCAAGCTGGGCTGCCGCTTCAGGCCAAGGATCTGGACGGGATCACGCATCGGCTCGGGGTGATCCGGCAGATTCGGGTGATGGAGTCAGAGACCAGTTACATCGATGCTGCACAGAATTCCCTGGATGGTACAACTCGTGACAGATGGCCCGGGGAAACCTATTTGGTGCAGCTAGCAGATGCCACGACCGTGCTCATCGGGCAAACACTGCGTATGTGGGAGCAAGACAGGCGCGAAGTGTACGTATCTGCCATTACGTGGACGAGGCTAGATAATTGCACCGTGGGGTCACCGCTAGAACTCACCGATGCTGCAGGGGTTTCGCGAAAGTTCAATGTCATTACCCGCATTCTTCGCGCTAGCTAAGTAGCAAAGTTGCCTTCAACCACTCAGGCATGCACAAATACCCCGCCCGGAAGTGCCACCGGGCAACTCACGACCTGAGGAAACTCAAATCGGATGGCAGTTCCGGGGGATAATTGTGCAAAACAGTTAATCAATTGTCCATCAAGGCGCCCCAGACTTAACAAAACCCCAGCTCATTGCTGAACTGGGGAAATGTATTTGGCGGAAGTAGAGGGATTTGAACCCCCGGATGGTCTCCCATCGCTTGTTTTCAAGACAAGTGCATTCGGCCGCTCTGCCATACTTCCTTGGGACCGCTCGAAACGGTGCCATCACACAATACCCCACGGGCTTGTCTCGTCGTTAGTTAGTGTGGGGAGCATGGAGCACACCACCGAACACACCATGCACGCCATCATCCAGACAGACGCGGAAGATCCCTCAGCGCTGTCGTGGCAGCAAGCACCGATACCGGAACTGAAAGACGGCGAAGCACTAGTGGAGATGAAATTCGCCGGATTAAACCGCGCGGATACCCTCCAGGCCGCCGGTCACTACCCGCCTCCGGCGGGGGTTACGGAGATCATCGGGTTAGAGGGAAGTGGCGTCGTTAAGGAAGCAAACGGCACCACCCGACCAGACGGAACACCATGGAAAAACGGCGACCACGTGGGCGTCCTACTTTCCGGAGGTGGCTACGCGCAGTACGCGGCCGTTCCGCAAGGCCAGCTCCTTCCCCTGCCGGAGGGCTTTAACCTGCAGCAAACGGCCAGCGTCATTGAGGTGGCCTGCACGGTGTGGTCAAACATTATGCTCACCGCGCATGTTAAAGAGGGCGACACTGTGCTGTTTCACGGTGGCGCGGGCGGCATCGGCATCTTCGGCATTCAGCTGGCCAAGGAGCTCGGCGCCACGGTGGCAGTCACCGCGGGATCTGCAGAAAAGCTGGAGACCTGTAAAAAATACGGCGCGGACATTCTCATCAACTACAAGGAAGAGGACTTCGCCGAGGTGCTCAAGGAGTACGGCGGCGCGGACGTGATCTTGGACATCATCGGCGCTAAATACCTGGACGGCAACGTCAGCGCGCTGGCCAAGGACGGACACATCGTCATCATCGGCATGCAGGGTGGTGTGAAGGGCGAACTCAACATCGGCAAGCTGCTGAGCAAGCGCGGAAACATCAGCGGCACTGGCCTGCGCTACCGGGATAAAGAAGATAAGGCGCGGATCGTGGAGGACACGGTGAACAACGTGTGGCCCATGCTCGCCGATGGGCGGATCACGCACCACATCGACCGCGTGATGCCCGTCAAGGACGTCCCGGCGGCGCACAAAGCCCTGCTCGATGGGGAAATCACCGGCAAGGTTGTGCTGGAGATTCCCAGTGCTTAGCAACAGATAATTCTGCAGCCGCAGGAAACGAGTTCGGGGAAATCTGTATCGTCGAAAGCATGACCACCAACGCTGAAAATCCCACCACTCGTTTCGCAGTTGTCGGCACTGGGCAGATCGCCCAACAAGCGTTCATCCCCGGCCTCAAGCAACTGCCCGAAGCTGAGCTCGCAGCCATTGTCAGCTCAGATCCTTCCAAGGGCGATGCCTACGGCGTGCCCGGATACTCCTACGATCAGTACGCTGAGCTGCTGAATTCCGGCGATATCGACGCAGTCTACGTAGCTACCCCAGTACACCAGCACTTGGATTACACCGTTCCCGCTCTTGAAGCCGGGCTTCCCGTACTGTGCGAAAAGCCCATGGCACCGTCCATCGAGGACTGCCGTACGATGATCGATACCGCAGAGCGCACTGGCACTCCCCTCATGCTTGCCTACCGCATGCACAGCGACCCGTTCATGACGGATCTCGTGGAGCTAGCCAACTCCGGCAAGCTTGGCGAACTTCGCTCCTTCACCGCGTCCTTCGGGCACATGATCAACCCAGACAACCACCGCGGCAAGGAAGGCTTCTGGGCAGGCCCCGTCCCAGATCTGGGCGTGTACCCGCTCAACTTCATTCGCAATATCTACGGCGAAGAACCCACCACGGTCCACGCCATCGGTGTGGACCATCGCGATTCGGAACTGGAGGTCACTCCCACGGTGGCCGTTACCTTAGGCTTTGCCAGCGGTCGCCTCGCGCAATTCACTTCGTCCTACGCCACCTGCTCCCAGCAGGGCTTCACGCTCTCCGGCACGGACGGTTACGTGCAGTCCGCCGCCGCATTCCAATGGGGCGATGGTGCACCGCTGAGCTACACGGTGGATCTCGGTGAAGGCCCAGAGGACAAGGAGTACAGCGCCAAGGATCAGTTCGCCGGCGAGACCCGCTACTTCCTACAGTGCATCCGCGACGGTGTGCAGCCCGAGCCAGACGGCACCGAAGGCCTCATGGATATTCGCGTGTGCGAAGCCGCACAGCGCAGCCTAGAGACTGGTCAGGTTCAGACGCTGGAGAAGATTGAGCCCACACGCGCCATCACCCCAGCTCAGACGGTGAGCATCCCGGCTCCCCCAAAGCCAGAGGTCAGCGAACTGGTGGGCATCGAACCCGAAGAGCAGTAACCCCGCTCGCCACAGCAACTAGCGCAGGGATGCCACCACGCGGATGATCTGCTCCATGTCCCCGATGGTGTTGTGCGGGCTCAGCCCAATCACCACGGCACCAGGGCCGGCGTGCTGCGGCGTTGCGCTGGCGGCGCGGTCGCTGCCTCGCTGAGCTCGGCGGGCATGAGCCCCGCTAGCGGGCTCTTCAAACACACCCATCCGCTCCAAGAGCATGGACTGGCCATGCTCCACCACGGAGGGCACCAGCCCATTGCCCAACAGCCGATCCCGCACGGTGGAGGCGGAGACCTCGTCCACCATGAAGCTCACGCGAGGGATCCGCGGGATGGCATCAAAGCTGGCCGGGGTCTCGCTGAAGTCACCGTCCACGCCAATGACGTGCACCGCCCCCAAGTCCTGCAGGCCCTCGACCAGATGTTTTGCCAAACTGTTCATGTATTCGGTGGCTTGGGGCACCGATTTTTCTAGTCGACGCCGCCTCGTGCCTCGTGCATCATCGTCCAAGCTGGCAAGGTGATCAATAGTTGCGGGTACTCCGCCGAGCAGTCCCTCCGGCAGGCCTCCCAATTCCAGCACGGCACGAGCTCGTGCGACAGAGGGCTGCACAGACGCAGACTCGCCATAGGCGCGAGTCTGCGCGTGCTGCCTCAAGCTCGAGGCGGGAAGCACGGAACTGAGCAGGGACTCGTCGCGGAACACCAGTGCACCCACGGCAGGTCCTCCCAAGCCCACGAGGTCCACGGCCATCACGTCCGCGCCCATCGCGTGGATATCCAGCACCCGGTAGGGAGCCGCTGCGTCCACGTCGACCACGAACAGCCCTCGGGACTTGGCATGCACTGTATCTGCGATCGCCCTGACGTCGGTCACAGATCCCACAAACTCATTGGCCGCAGCAACGGCAACCACGGCAGTATCCGCAGACACCAGATCCGCGAACTGCCAACTAGGCAGCACACCTGTAGCCAGATCAGGCTCCGCCCATCGCACGCGCGCGCCATATAGTTCCGCGGCCTGCTGCCACGGCTCGATGTTGGCGGGCGCATCCAAGCGAGATAGAACGATCTCCTGCCCCAAGCTCAGCTTGCGGCCCATCGTCATGGACAACTGCCGGATAAGGGATGCACGCGAGGCGCCGAGGATCACACATTCTGGGCGGGATCCCACCAGATCAGCCACGGCGATGCGCGCGGAATCCACGAAGTTCTCGCCGATCCTGCGGCCCACGCGCTGAGCTCGGGAATGTGAGCCTCGCACCGATTCCGCCTGCTCAAGCAGAGGTGCGGTGCGGAAACTGCGGGAGACAGCGGAGGAGACGCGCTCTGGGATTTGCGGGCGCGATTGCGCGTTAACGTAGATCCAACCGTCCGACAACGAGGCGTACAAGCCGCGCACTCGAGGATTATCGAACACCCAAATCCACCTTCTCCACTAACCGCTGAGATCTCTTCACTGTCGTCACTTCCATCACAGAACCTAGACTCCGACGATACTAGCCTGCCATATTCGGACAATCCCAGATGAGTTCAGATCCGCTACCCCAAGACGCGTTATTCCTGCTCAGCATGGGCACGCGTGGGGAGAAATAAAAAGAGACCATTCCTCCAATCCGCGCTGCATTGGATCGCTATGTGGATCATTTCGCCCGGCCTGGGTTGCCCTCCCCAGCACTATGCCGCAGTTTGGCTCGGGCGTGCGGATCGCTGAGAGTTTGCGTCGGAAAATCAACGAGGGATTTGGACACCATCCGCCAGGCCTCCAACAACACCGAGGGTGTGCCAGTCCGCGAGGCACCCAGGCGCCCCGTAACGGAAATCACATCGCCCTTGCTCACGAACCAACGGAACGTGCAGGCTGCTTCGCCCGCGCTGCGTTCCACCACAATCTGGAACCGCACGCCGCCTTCCTCGATGTCCGCGAACTGCACCCCGCCGTGGTCGCGGGGGCGATGCACGCGGCCGGTCACCGAGATGGCCTGCTCGCCGTCCTTGAGGTTCCCCAACTGCGCCAAAGAGTGGGTCCGGGGCACGCTGGCCGGGTAGCCCGCCTCACCGTATTCGCACAGTTCGGCCGATTTTTCTCGACGCCAGCGCTGCTGCTGCAACAGCTTGGAAGCCCACTTCTTGCTGGCCAGCAGCTTCTCTTCGAGCGTGTGGATCTCCGCGGGATCTCCGTGTGGCTGCATAGGAGGCTGATAGCGAGGAAGGAAGCCCTCGCCTGAAGCGAAGGCGATGAGCATGCGGGCCGTGTGGAAGGCGCTATCCACGGCCAAGAACCGTGGCTGCCAATCCGGGTTGCACTTCAGGTTGGACTGATACAGGGTCTGGATCTGCCACCACCCAGACCAGGAAATTAGTGGTGATGAACTCTGAATAATCCAGCAAGTGCTACGCCATTAATAGCGCGGGGCAGTTCGGCAAACCAGCCAGATAGAACCCCACCGCAATATCCTCAACCAGAGCCCGGGAGAACAAGCGCAACAACAAACCCACGACGAACCACAGGGTGGCAAGGTACACCGTGAAAAGGAGAACTTTTCATTCCCATCTACTTTTTATAGCCGTGCCCTACTACCGCGAAAAGTCCTTACAATACCCTTCTCAGTTAAATAGTAAGTTACGCTTCGCCTATTCCTAGACGGCGCCAGAGCATGGCGTCGGAACAAAGAAACCAACCACCCACCGAGTAGAATGCCAACAATGAACGAGCCACGGAAACAGCCCGATCTGGCGCGCATCACCGCCGAGATCAACACCGGCGCCCCCGAAAGCCGCTCCGAAACCTTCCGCACCGCATGGAATGACCTGCGGAAAGGATTCCAACAACGCGAACTCTGGCTAGCGCTCGGCTGGCAGGACATCAAACAGCGCTACCGCCGCTCCACGCTAGGACCACTGTGGATCACCGTGGCAACCGGCGTGATGGCCCTGGCGCTGGGCCTGCTGTACTCAATGCTGTTCCAACAAGATCTCAGGCAATTCCTGCCACACGTGGCAGTGGGCCTGATCATCTGGGGCTTCATCGCCGGCTGCATTAAAGAAGGCGCCGAGGTTTTCATCGCCAACGAAGGCCTAATTAAGCAACTCCCCAGCGCGCTGAGCGTCCACGTTTATCGCCTGGTGTGGAAGCAATTCCTCTTCCTACTGCACAACCTGGTGATTTGGCTAGTTCTGCTGGCCATCTTCCGCCCGGCGCTGGGATGGAACGTGTTGCTGGTGGTTCCCGCAATGGCGCTGATTCTACTCAACGGCGTGTGGGTCTCAATGCTGTTCGGCATTATCTCCACCCGCTTCCGCGACGTGGCTCCGCTGCTGGATTCCCTGGTGCAGCTGGCTTTCTACATGACACCGATCGTGTGGACCACCAAGACTCTGGAGACCCAAGGCGGCGAGGTCGCCCAGCGCGCCAAGCTGGCGGAAATCAACCCGCTGTACCACTACCTGGAGATCGTCCGCGCGCCGATGATCGGCGAAGAAGTGGCGGCCTACCACTGGTTTATCGTGCTGGCCTGCACCGCCGTGGGCCTGCTGCTGGCCGTGCTGGCCATGCGAAAGTGGCGCTTCCGCGTCAGCTACTGGGTTTAAAAAGAAGCCAAGGAAGGTACTGAACATGGTCAGCATTGACACCTACGATGCGTGCGTTGATTTTCCTATTTTCGACGCCAAGTCCCGCTCTTTAAAGAAGAGTTTCCTAGGCGCCGCGGGTGGGCAGATCGGCAGAAATGATTCCAACACGGTGACCGTAGAAGCGCTGCGGAATATCAACCTGCACTTGGAAGAGGGCGACCGCGTGGGCCTGGTAGGTCACAACGGTGCTGGTAAGTCCACACTGCTGCGTTTGCTCTCCGGGATCTACGAACCTACGCGAGGCTCCGCAGTGGTGCGGGGACGCGTGGCCCCGGTGTTTGACCTGGGCGTGGGCATGGATCCAGAGATCAGCGGATACGAAAACATCGTGATCCGCGGACTGTTCCTGGGCCAGTCCCGCAAGGCGATGCACAGGAAGATGGACGACATCGCGGAGTTCAGCGAGCTGGGCGAATACCTCTCCATGCCCCTGCGCACCTACTCCACGGGCATGCGCATCCGCCTGGCTTTGGGCGTGGTGACGTCCATCGAGCCGGAAATCCTGCTGCTGGACGAGGGCATCGGCGCAGTAGATGCGGCGTTCATGGCCAAGGCACGCGAGCGACTAGTGAAGATGGTGGAAAACTCCGGCATCCTGGTGTTCGCCTCACACAGCAACGAGTTCCTAGCTCAGCTGTGCGACAGTGCGCTGTGGATCGACCACGGCCAAGTCCGGCAGGCCGGGCTGGTGGACGAAGTTGTTGGCGCGTACGAGGGGCCGGACGCGCAGCAGCATGTGCGGAATGTGCTGCGGGATCTGGGGCGACTGTAGTTTCTGCTGATTGAGCTCCGGTAGCTGTTAACTCGCAGGCGGTTACACTCGACAAGAGCGAACAAATATACCTTTTATAAATACACCTGCACCGACTTTGAGGACTGGATAACGTGAGCACGCAATCAGAAGCATTTAACAATAAGACGTGGTTAGAGCACTATTCACCGTGGACCGTTCACGATATTGACATCGATGAACTCTTCGGCCCCGGCGCGAACGGACGCACGCAAGCGCACACGCGCACGCTGGTGGATGTCTTTGACAATGCCGTGAAAGAATACGCCGATGTTCCCGCGTTCACTTTCTTCGGAAAGTCCACCACGTACAAGGAATACGGCGCTCAAGTGGAACGCGCGATGTCTGCGCTTCGGGCGCTCGGCGTACGCAAGGGGGACTTCGTGGCAATCGTCGCGCCAAACTCCCCGCAAACGGCCATCGCGTTCTACGCGGTGCTGTGCGTGGGTGCCGTTCCCGCGCTGCACAACCCGCTGTATACGGCCAGCGAACTTAAGGTTCCGTTCAATAATCACAAGGCCAAGGTGGGTTTCTTCTGGGAAAAGGCCAACCCAATTGCCCTCGAGCTGAAACAGAACAGCCCGCTGGAAACCGTCATCGATATCAGCTTGATCGCCAGCATGCCCACCGCACAGCGGATCGCGCTGTCCCTGCCACTTCCCATTCGCGCGCTCAAAGATGCACGAGCCAAGCTGACTGGCCCGACAGAATCTTCCCTGAGCTTTGCGAAATTTTTGCAAAAGGGCGGTAAGCATGGCGTCGAAAAGGAAAAGATGGACCCTCGCGATGCGGCCTTGATCCTGTACACGTCCGGCACCACGGGCACTCCCAAGGGCGCGCTGTTAAGCCACATGAACCTCATCAGCAACCTGCAGCAGGGGCTGGAATGGGTAGAGAACCTGGGCAAAAATCGCACGGAAAAGATGCTGGCAGCGCTGCCAATTTTCCACGCCTACGGCCTGACCATGAACTTCACCATGGCACCCGCCATCGGAGGCACGCTGCAATTGCTGCCTTCGCCGGAGATGGACTTGATCATGGACATCATGAAGAAGGATTGCCCCACCTGGCTGCCGGGTGTGCCGACTCTGTACGAGAAGATCATGGACACGGCCGAGGAGCAGAATGTCTCGCTTAACGGCATTCGCAGCTCGTTCTCCGGCGCGTCTAGCTTGCCGGTGACCACGGTGCACCGATGGGAGAAGATGACCTCCGGCAACATCGTGGAGGGCTACGGCCTGACGGAAACCTCCCCCATCATCTGCGGAAACCCCATGGGCCAAGGGCGCGAAGGCTACATTGGCGTGCCGTTCCCCTCCACGGAAATCCGCATCGGTAACCCCGAAAACCCCGCCGAGACCATGCCGGATGGCGAAGCCGGCGAACTGCTAGTCCGTGGCCCGCAGGTGTTCAGCGGATACTTGGACATGCCGAAAGAAACCCAGGAAGCCTTTTACGAGGACTGGTTCCGCACCGGCGATATGGCCGTAATGAAATCCGATGGATTCATCAAGATCGTCTCGCGGATCAAGGAAATGATCATCACCGGTGGGTTCAACATCTACCCCGCCGAAGTTGAGGCCGTGCTCACCGAACACGAGGCAGTGGAAAGCGCCTCGGTGGTGGGTCTGAATCGCGAAGATGGTTCAGAGACTGTGTGCGCAGCATTGGTGCTGGCAGACGGCAAGAAGATGGATGACACCCTGGTGGACGAGCTCAAGGACTACTGCCGCGAGAAGCTCACCCGCTACAAGGTGCCACGCGTGTTCGAGCAGTTCGACGAGCTGCCCTCCGACCAGCTGGGCAAGGTGCGCCGCGGCGAGGTCAAAGACCTGTTTATAAAGCGCCAGAAGTAGCTCCTGCCCAGTAGCGCGTCACAGTGAGTGCCGTGCGGACGTGGGTGGCACACTGGACACATGCCAATTCAGCGTTCGGACAGCATCGCCGCCGTCATCGTCACCCACAATCGTGCCGATTTGTTGGCCGCCAGCCTGGAGCAAGTGGCCCTCCAAGAAGGAGCCTCCGTCAGCCACATCATCGTGGTGGATAATGGTGCTGATCCGCAGGTAGAACAGCTTGTCAGCAGGATTGCTGGCGAGCGTGCCGCCTACCTGCCCAGCCGCACGAACCTCGGTGGCGCAGGCGGTTTTGCGTACGGTTTCCTCACCGCCCTGTCCCTTGGTGCCGACGCTATCTGGTGCGCCGATGATGACGGACGCCCTGCAGACCACCATGTGCTGGCCACCCTGCTGGGCGTGGCTGAGCGCGAGAAGCTGGATGAGGTCAGTCCTGTGGTGTGTAATATCGCCGACCCGCAACGCTTGGCTTTCCCGCTGCGCCAAGGATTGGTGTGGCGCCGGAAACTCGACGAGCTAGAGGGCGATTTCCTCCCCGGAATTGCCTCCTTGTTCAACGGCGCGCTCATCAGTGCCAAGGCCATGGAGATCATTGGTGTTCCCGATTATCGCCTATTCATCCGCGGCGATGAGGTGGAATACCACCGCCGTTTGGTCCGCAGCGGGCTGGCATTCGGCACCTCGTTGAAGGCTGCGTATCTGCACCCGGATGGTTCGGACGAGTTCAAGCCGATCCTGGGCGGGAAGATGCACACGCAGTACCCAGATAACGAGTTCAAGCGCTACTTCACGTACCGCAACCGCGGGTACATCATGAACCAGCCGGGCATGCGCAAGCTATTACCACAGGAGTACGCCCGCTTCGGATGGTTTTTCTTGATCCAGAAGCGGGACATCAAGGGATTCCGCGATTGGTTCCGCCTGCACGCTAAGGGGCGGGCGGAGAAGTTCGAACGCCCCTAGTTCGCTGTTCTTCCTCGCGGCAGCACGCAAACCTGGCCGTCGCCCAAGGTCACAATTTCGATGGGCCAGTCATAGATTGAACTGAGTGTTTCCGCGGTGTAGACCTCGGAAACCGTTCCATCGGCAACTACGCGACCAGCTGAAAGGCAGACTATGTGGTCAGCGTAAGCCGCCGCTGCGTTGAGATCGTGCACGACAAGTATTACCGCCGCGCCTTCTTTCGCGAGAGTACGGGCCAAGCCCAGCGATTGCTCTTGGTGGCGAATATCCATCGCCGCCGTCGGCTCGTCGAGCAAGATTACTGATGTACGTTGTGCCAACACTCGGGACAGCGCCATTCGCGCACGCTCGCCGCCCGATAGCGTCATCGCCTCTCGGGCCGCGAGGTGAATGATGTCCGTGGCTTGCAGCGCGGCGTCGACGATTTGATCGTCGTCTTCCGCCTCCTGGTGACGCGACCAAGGACGTCTACCCATTTCGGCGACATCTCTCACCAGGAAGCTGAATGCCACTTGCGTGTCCTGCAACATCACAGCCCGGGTACGAGACAGTGCATTGGCACTCGCGGCGCTGATGTCCATCTTTCCCATGTGCACGCTTCCGTGGGCGAGCGTGACATCCCCAGCAATGGCGGCGAGCAGTGTGGACTTTCCTGCCCCATTTGGGCCGATCAACGCTGTGATTTCACCTGGTCGAGCAACAAAATCAACCTCGGATACTATCTCCTTGTCTCCTAATCGAACAGTCGCTGCCTGTACACGAACGGCGGTCATCGCATTCCACCTCGTTTCATCAGACGTCGTAAAAGAATGAAAAACGTGGGGCCGCCCACCAAAGCCGTGAAAATACCAATGGGAAGATCAGCAAAGTTGACCGCTGTGCGTGCAACCATGTCCGCACCTGCGACCAGCACCGCTCCGCCCAAGGCTGACGCAGGTATGAGAATCTTGTTCGCCGGTCCGACGATAGTGCGCACGATGTGAGGAATGACCAACCCCACGAAGCCGATGAGCCCGGCGTAAGACACCGCCCCAGCGGTCAGGAGCGTGGCAGTGGTGATCGCTGCGAACCGCAAGCGTTGGACGTCGATACCCACGTGCCCTGCTGCACGATCCCCCAGAGCCAGCAAATCCAATGTGCCCGCCATACTGATGGATACCAGCAGTCCGAGTCCGACCACTAGAGCCACCACACTAACGTGTTCCCACTTCGCCCCGTTCAGGCTGCCCATCTGCCAAAAAACTATTTGTTCGCGAGAGGTGGTGGGCGCGTTGTACACCATGAAAGAAATGAGCGCGCCAGCAACCGCGTTGACCGCGATTCCCACCAGAATCAGGCTGACGATGTGCACCCTGCCGTTGTAGCGCGACAGGCTATAGACAATGACAGTGGTTATGAGTCCGGCGATGAACGCCGCTAGCGGCACGGAAGAACCACCAAGGAAATTCCAGCCCGTCACCAGTACAAAAGCCGCGCCCACCCCTGCCCCACTAGTGACTCCAATCACGGATGGTTCGGCGAGCGGATTGGCAAAGACGGCTTGCATCAGCGCGCCGCCGACACCCAGCGCAGCGCCCACCAACAAACCAAGGAGGACGCGGGGGATCCGAATCCTCCACACCACGGTCTCATCCAACAGCCTGGCGCCCAACGGCTCCTTGGACAGCACTCTGCCAAGGTCAGACACCGGTACGCTAAACTGCCCGGCCGAAACTGACATGACTGCCACGCCTAACACCAACAAGATCAGAATTGTGAAAAGCAGAAGTCGTTTTGTTCGCCGGGCGGCGAAGACCTGCTCGCTAGTCGATACCTGCGAGGTCACATCAACTCTCCGTTTTCTTGGTACAGAGCGTGGGCCGCGCGCAGAAGCATTTCCCCGGTTTGCGGGCCGAAAGCTAGGGAATCGCCATCAGGCAGAGCCAAGATTCTCTGATTCTTTCCGGCGGTGGTCTGGGCTACTCCTGGGCGAGTCAACAGGCCTTGCAATTGTCCCGCCGATTCGAGGCCGTGGGACATCATGACAAACACGTCAGGATTTAGCTTTGCTAAGGCTTCGGCGTTAGCCGGCGAGGGTGCTCCAATTCTGTTGTCCGTGGCTACGTCTTTGCCACCGAGTGCTGAGATGAGGTCGTCGGTGGAGGCTTCTTTACCTAGCACGTAAAACACTCCGCCCTCGCCGCGCGCATAAAGGAAGGCCATTTTTAGTGGTCGCTCGGGGGCAATCTCCTTGATTGTGCGGATCGCTTCGTCATATTCATCGGTGGATTGCTGCGCCAGCGTGTCGCCTTCGTCAGGAAGGCCCACCACGCCCGCGAGGTTACGGATGCTTTCACCGAGCTTCTCTGGCGAGCGATCAGGAGACATGACCACAGTCGGCACTCCAGAATCGCGAAGCTGATCAATTGCCCCAGCAGGGCCGATGGAGTGGTCAACAACGATCAACGTAGGTTCAAGCGATAGCACCGCCTCCTCATTGATATCGTGGCCGCTCTGGGTCACGACCGGCAGGTCTTGGAGCGAAGCTTCAGTGGAGGAGCTGGATCGCCCGACGATGTTTTCGCCTAGCCCCAGTCCCCTGAGCGTTTCTGTGTACGTGCCGTAGATGTCGAGCGCAACGATGCGGGAGGTATCTTCGACTTTCACGTCGTTGCCATCGTTGTCGGTGAGCTCGACAGGCAACTGAGGCTCTGGATTGTCAGCGACAGGCTTCACCTCATCCAGCGCTCCTACTGTCGAAACTCCCCTCAATTCCCGCGGGTTCACATCTTTCCCTGAACCTTGGATCTCGGAAATCAGGTCGGAATTGGACGAGTCCGTAGTTGTTTCTCTCCCATCCCACGAGGAGCATCCAGCAAGGGCAAGAGTGACGGTGGTCAATGCTGCGAGCAGGGCTCGGCGGTGACGTGATGGCACGTGGTGGTTCATGTTTACCTCAGACAATGCAAGCGCCCGCCGCAGCCAGAGCCGTGACGAGCGGAAGGAACTTTTAGGCGGCGGTAGGGTTGCGTCGAACGAATTGAGTCAATGCTGCTCCGCCGATGACAAACAGGGCTGCGAGCAGAATGAGCACCGACACGCGAGCATCGTCGAAACTGCCGTTACCGCCTTGTGCGGTGGGTTTAATACTGAATTGATCGCCTTCCTCACCACGGTTGGTGCTGTGTGCAGGATCAGTAGCCATTTCGTCAAAGACACTGGAATCTGAGTCTGCGGCATTCATGGCACCACCGTTCCCCGATCCTTGGCGGAGGGATTCCAAGTTCGCGAGCACGATGCGTCCGTAGTCATATGGCTTGCCGTCGGTGGAATTGGAGCGGGCGTTAACCAGTAGTCGGCCCGAGTTGCCCTCGAATTGAATCTCCATGTTGGACAAAACCATGTCTAGGGTTCCGCCATGTCCGGTGAAGTGGATCGTTCCTGGGTACAGCAACGTGCCGGTTTTTTGTCCGACATTCACCGCGCTCGAGTTACCGGAGAATTGGAAGATGCCTTCGTTTTCTCCGACGCCACCAGTCGCCCAACCACCATTGGCGGTAGAGCTGGACAGGTAGTTGCGGAAGGATTCGCGAACTCCCCATTGCGCCTGAGATTGGGTCACACCCACGGAATCGGCAGCTGAACAAGCTTCTGCGTTGGTTCCAGCAGAACCGGTGGCTGCGGCACTCGCGGCACCGTTCGCCTGTGCCTCCCCGTTGCTCGTGGTGGATGTGGAGTTGTTGTGGCCCAGATCATTTTCGCTCGGGTCATTTCCACTGTTTCGACCTTGTGGCGTTGCTGATTCGTTTTCAGACCCGGGCTTCTCTGTATTTCCGTAGTTTCCGGTATTTCCACCAACGCCCGGGATGGATGGTAAAAGGCTGCCACAGCCCATGTTCAGTGAACCCGTGGTCGGGGCGAACTCGGTACCTGCCTTGTAGCTTCCGAAGAGTTTTTCACCTTCGGCAGTGAGTGTGGTGGTTCCAGCAAGATTGACCGAGTTCGAGTCGAAATTGGTCGGATTGGCCAACTTGATCTTCACGATGCTGACATCTTGGCCTGTGATTTTTTGACCCATGAGACCGGCCTCGCGGTTTGAAGGATCGTTGGAGACGTAGTCCACCTGCAGTTCTGCGGTGTTTCCGTGCACCTTCGCTGTGATATCAGAAAGGTTCATGTCTAGCGCACCAGCATGGCCATAGAACTTCATGTTGCCTTGGAATTTAACTGTTCCTTGGTTTCCTGCGACAGATGTGCCCTGCGGGGTCGGGGTGAAGTTGAACTGCTTACCGTCCCATCCACTTCCGCTGACCTTGCCTAGGACAAAGGGCTTGGCCATGTATTCCATCCATCGGTCGGACAAGCGCCAACCCAAGTTGCCGCCCTGCACCGTGCGCTGACCCCCGATGCACGGCTGCGCCGCTGCGATAGCCGAGGTACTTTCTGCGGCCATCGGGATAAAACTGGCTCCAAGGGTGAGGGCGGTTGCTGCGGCAGCCGCAAAAATGGATCGTGGAGAGCGGTTTACGCGAGGGAGGAAAGACACCGATTTCTCGTTTCTCAAAAACTCGTCTGCATGCGCAGGGTGGGCAACGAAGCAGTTGCGTGGAGCCCGCTCTCTTCTCTCGGTCTGCGACGTTGAAAGATTAGGCAAGATAAGGCTTAGCTTACTAAGGTTAGCCTAAACATAAAAACTGGAAAATCCTAATTAAGGATTGTTCGTGCCCCCTTCAAGGAACAACATGGCTTTATACGCGGATTTCACTCGCCTGTACCCGGACGTCGATCCCGAGCTCCCTCTTCCACTCAGCAGCGTAGAACGCCTGGGTATTGCCGTTGCTGCAGGAATCTTGGCGTACGGCGGCGCTGCAGGTCATCTCGCTATCGCCGGGGCGGGAGCAGCTGTGCTTCTGCTCACGGTTTACGGCATCTCTACGCGCCCGCCTCGCCGCCTGCGCAGTGAGGCACGCAGTCGCTTCCCCGATCTGAAC
Source organism: Corynebacterium dentalis (assembly GCF_900232865.1). Taxonomy (GTDB): domain Bacteria; phylum Actinomycetota; class Actinomycetes; order Mycobacteriales; family Mycobacteriaceae; genus Corynebacterium; species Corynebacterium dentalis. The sequence goes on from NZ_OCTS01000004.1 coordinate 215,644, forward strand.
TGGTACGAAGCGGATGCCGATTCCCAGCTCAAGCTGGGCTGGGCCCTCCCTCTTGTCTGGCTTGCGATCATGACCCTGTGTGCAGTCTGTCTCTTTTTTGTCTCCGCAGAATACGCGCTCACTGGCGCAGCAATCTGTGCGATCATCGCAGTCGCCCTGGTGTGGTTTGCTCCGGGCCTGTCCACCGCATGGAAAGTTTCCTCCCCCGCTTTCGAAGAGCCAGACTCTCATGAAGTCGACTACTCAGACGAGGAGCATTCCCAGCCTCTGTGAAGCATAGGGAATCCGCAGTCAGGGCTTATGCAGCTCCGACAAGCTTTCAAACACTGCCTGATTGTGACTAAATGCCGCTACCGCTTCGCTCATCATGGACTCTTGTTGCGCGGAGTCCAGCTCTAGGCCATCGAGCCCTGCCTTGTACCTGTCACGGAATGGCTTGATCTTGCCCAACTCGGAAAAATCGTAGAAGTTCAGGGCCGCCGCCTGCACCCCGTAGTGTTCAGATACCCGGCGCGCGATAACTTGCCCTCCCGCCAGATCTCCCAGATAGCGGACGTAATGGTGAGCCACCAGCTCTGGTCCACTCGGGTTCGCTTCTAATTCGCGCAAGCGGTCAACGTATGTAGACGTGCCTTCGAGCATCGTGACCTGCTGCTCCCAATCTTGCCCCCACTGCTGCGCCAGGTCGTGTTCCAGCTTCTCCTTGCGCTCTAGTCTGCTGTCGTAAATTGCCTGTACTTCCGGCAGACCCCTTCCCGCCCTGACGGCGGACTCTAACGCGGAGTACACGCACCACAATTGCGCAGTGTGATCAGCATACGCGGCCGCACTCAGCGTTCCGTCCATCAGCCATGCCACGAAGTGTTAGCTTTCCGCATCCTCATGTGCCCGTGCAGTCCCCTGCCGCAACTGCATGGAGATTAAGGAGAGAGTACCCGCGGATGGTTCAGATGGTGCAGTGGCCATGGCTAAGTCCTCGATCTTTGAATGAAGTTCAGAACCCCCTCGTGAGAGCCCTAGACAAAAACTTACCCTAGCCTAAATTAGGCTACCTTTACCTACCGCCCGGTAGAAGCAATAAACTTTTCCATTCGCGCCGGCCAATTCTCCACTTCCGACGGAGTATCCGCGACTTCCAGTTCCGCGTTCGGTAGAGCCTCTGCCAAAGCCTCAGCACTCCACAGTGGATGTGCGGGATCTTCCGTCCATGCCAAGATCAGCACCGGAATATCCAACTTTTCAATCTCTTCCTGGGGTGGCAGATTGGTGCGGGCGGCCCCTCGGTAGAGCGTCGGCAACAGTGTTGGGTCTACATCAGGGTCAGTATCTGGGCGTTCGGGATCAATGGCGGGCGGGAGCTGCCCGCTGGTGGATGCATCGCGGAACAGCGACATTCCGTGTTGTTCAATCAGTTCCGCAAAACGCACGTACTGTTCTGCCTGGTCGCCACGAACCTCCCAGATGGTCGGTGGGATTATTAGGACGAGACCTGCGAATCGCTCTGGGTTACGCGCGGCTGCGGTCAACAGTGTGGCGGCGCCCATGGATTGTCCGATTCCCACAACGTGCTGGGTGGGTGCAGTGGTACTGTCTGCCGTAGAGCTCGACGTTTCACCGGTATCTCCGCTCGGGAAAATACTGTCCATCACCCCTTCCAGCACCTCAGCCAATCGCGGCCAGGAGAAGTCGGCAGGCATCGCGTCGCCGACAGAGGGTACCGGTGATTCCCCGTGTCCCGGCGCGTCGTAGCGCGCGGCTCGCACGCCATCAATGTCAGCGGTGAAGTCTAATCCGAGAATTTCATCCCGCGCTCGAGAGCTGGTCAGGCCGTGCAACTGAATCACGGAAATGGTTCCACGCTCTCGCACGTCGTAGGCGATTTCTTGACCATTTGGCAAGGAAATTTTCGAGTTCATGAGCCGATCCTCTGTTTCGTGTTCATCAATAACCCCGCAACACCGTGGAAATATTCGCTGCTTAGTGTCGGATTCATGCGACTCACAACGGTGTACAACATGGATCTCCGTCCGGGGATGGTTCTTCGTTACGACGTTACCGCGCAACCGTACAAGACCAGTTCCACCCCACCCATCTCTTTTGATCAGAAGCGGCATTGTTCTCTAGGTCCACGGCCTGGTTCGTGGATGGCGGTAGCTTTTGCACTGCCCTCAGCCGCCACGGACACCCAGTTGGAACAGGCCTGGCTACAGGTGATTCAACGCCACGAGACGTTACGTACTCGGGTGGTCAATCCCTCGAATCCTGCGTTGGAAATGGTGCATGTCAGCAGTGGTCAGTGGTCGGCGGCTCGGCCTTCGCATCCACGCGTCCGCCTCAGTTCCACTTTTACATCTTCAACAGATCCTCGGAGGGTGCTCCGCGAGGTCTTTGACGAAGCTTGCGATCCATTTGCCACCCCCAGTCATCAGATGTGCGTGGTTGATCACACCACGCACATTGACCCTCAAGCTGCGTCTATGACGGGCGATGGTGACCTCACTCCTCATCAGTTCACGGATGCCACGGTGGTCATTGGCCTCGATCATTGCCACACAGATGCGTGGTCGTTATTGGTTTTGATCCGCGATTTCACCGCATTTCTTCACGCCATCCAGGCGGGGACTTCCGGTAGCCTCACTCCTTCTCCCGTCCTTCCGCCGGCTCATTCTTTTGGCGAGCACACCCGTGATCTTCTCGCCCGGCCGTTGGCTCCCGCCGCAGTGCATAGTGCGTGGAAGCGCATCATGGAGGTCGACGGTCAGATGCCCACGTTTCCCCTCCCTCTGGGAGATCTATCCGAACCGCGGGATCAGGTTGTAAAAATTCATGATGTAGTCGATGCGGAGGGGTTACAGTCCCTCGAGACCGCCGCTCAGAAGCGTGGTGTCCGTCTCCTCGGCGTGGCAGTCGCCGCGATGGCACCGTTGAAAGCGGTGTTCCCAGTGCATTCTCGACGCCAACCTTTCACCCCTCCGAGAACTTGGGCACAAGCCATGGGATGGTTCATCACCAACTCAGTCATCCGTTGCTCATCCTCTGATCCGCAGGAAGCTATGAAATCAGTAAAGGAGGCTATTAAGCTGGGCAGCTACCCTCTGGAGCCCTTGTTGGAGCCATGGGGAGGTATGCCTCACACCACCGGGATGCTGGCGGTGAGCTGGCTAGACAACCGAAAACTGCCTGTCCAGGTGGATCCTGCGCTTGATCCACAACACGTTTCAGCGGAAATCAAGGTTAATGGTGTGATGCTGTGGTTTGTGGTGAACCACGATGGGATGCATATCCGGGTTCGCTATCCCGATACTCCCGAGGCCCGGTCCAACGTGTCCGGCTGGTGCCGGTCCGTGTGCGAGTCCATTCGCGAGTTCGCTGGAACCTCACACGCGGCCGCGTAGGCGAAGCGATAGACGAACTAGGTACGGAAAATCAAGAACTTCTGGATCAGGAAATTCAGTACCGTGGCCGTACCCTGGGCAATGACGAAGCTGAACAGCCGCACCCAGAACTCGTCCAGGCCCATGTCCGCCAACCACGGGATGCTTACCAGATACAGCCCCACCTGCACCGCATAAGTCAGCGCGTAGGTCACCATGGTGATGACAAAGCGGGTAACCGAAGGTTCCGCCTTAAACGTCCAACGCCGATTGATGAGATAAGCAGTCAGCGTTCCGAGGATAAAGCCAAGGGTCTTGGCGGTGGCGTCGGAAAATCCAAAGACCCACGTAAACAGGGACGTGGAACCAAAATCGACTATGGCGCTGAAACCACCCACGAGGATGAAGCGGACCAGCTGATTGTTCATCAGATGCCCCACGGCGGAGGTGTGGGCGGCTGGCTCAGAGGTTTCGTCAATCGAGTTGGCGGGTTGGTTCGAGCTCATCGGTTGTTCGTATCCTCCTGGGTGACATTGGGCTTCTGAGCAGAGTGCTTACCAGCCTCTTCCTTACCCGTCACCACAGCACCCACAGCCCCGACCGTGTCCTCAGGATCCTTGTGCTTGGGCTTCGGATCGTGAGAGACGTGATCACGCTTTTCCCGCACCACGCGGAACGTCCACAGTTTGTTGAACAGGAAGTTTGCCGGCACAGCCACGATCACACCGATAAAGTTGCCCCAGTACGCCTTAGTGCGCAGACCAGTGGAATCGTCGAAGAAACTTTCCGGCAGAGCAATGGGGGACTCCGGATTCACCAGAGCGGTAGAGACAGCCAACGTGATGATCAGGCCAAAGATTCCCACCGCCATGAACTGCGGCAGCTGCTTCCACCACTTCTGTTTTTCCGCGCCGCCAAACGTCCAATAGCGGTTGAGTACGAAGTTCCAAATGTTGGCCACCAAGAACGCCAGGATGGAAAAGACGTGGTGCCAGCGCAGGTTGAACTGGGTGCCCAGTAGATTGAGGAACACGTCATAGGGAGACAGCTCGAAGCCATCGTGGGAAATCTTCTTAGCCAGCACAAACACCGCTTGGTTCACCAGAAAACCAGAGGCGCCAACAATTCCGAAGCGCATGAATTGTCGCGCGATGCGCCTGCTGCGCTCTAGGGCCGATGAGGATTCCTTCGCCGCGGGTCGCTCAGCGGGATTCTCGTTTGTGCTGTGTTTAGTCATAGGAAATCGAGAATTACACTACGCCCCGTTCCAGGCAGTTTCCGCCTCGGCGCGCCGAGTTACTAGCGCTGCAACAAGAACCGGTACATCTCTAGCCGCTCCACCACGGAGCAGCGAGGAACCAGGGGGACGGGCTCGCCAGGACGCGCGCCCCAACCACCAGCTCCGGCCAAGGCCAACAGGTGGCCAGTAGGGCGGGAAAGCTCGCGGATTTCGGTGGCGGTCAGTGGATCCTCAGGGTCCAGATTTTCACCAGTATTAGCGGAGTCCATCTGCGGCAGGTGAGCAACATCACCACGGCGATACCCCACCGCCTGCATGAATGATTCGCTGACCTCGTCCACGCTATCGCCATCAACCAAGGTGGACAGCGCCACGATCCGCGCCCACGCAGCCGCGCGCCCCACGGCAGAGTCCTCACTCGGAGCATCCGTCAGCAGTTCTGCAGCATGGTCGGAGACCGTTGCAAGACGTTCCAAGTCCAAAGCCTGCAGCAACGGCACGAATTCGTAGAGCTCGCCATCGTGCAGCAGCGCCTTGAGCTCCGGCTGGACGTGCGCCATTACGTGCTCCACGGTGTCTTCACCCGCCAGCTCGATGTTGATCTCGCTAAGGCTCACGGCGGTGGGAATTCCCAGTGGATGCAGCGCATCGGCCTCCGGAAGCGGACGGCCGAACTGATCAGCGGCGGGGAGGAATTCCGCGCCCAGCAGCACAGCTGTGGGGTCTGCGTCTTGGTGGTTCACCACGTCGGTGGCGTGCACGATGAAGGCCATCTCCCCCACCTGGAGCTGAGCCACGCATCCCTTACTCAGGGTCTCGCCCACGCTCTTTCCGGCGCTACGCACGCCAAGCATTTGCTCTGTGGCGCCTAGTTTGCCCGGCGCGTACATGGTCACCAAGCCACGGTTTTTCACGCGCAGGGTCCAATACTCGGGAGTGGTGGGCCAGCGATAGGCCACCAAGATCGCCTCTACGAGTTCCGCGACGGACATTGCCGTGCTTGCCGAAAGCAGCCGCGTGTAGTGCCCCACCTGCGGAATCGCGTGTTCGATGCTGAGTGTCAGCAGTCCGTGTGGGCTGCGCTCTTCGCCTTGCGAGCCGGTTGTTTCCTCACGGCCGCCTTCGTTACCGCGTCCCCCTCGGTTCATCGTCCCCCGTGCCGTGAGAGCCACCACGTTATCCGGACCCGACGACGGCGCGCGGTCCGGGTTGTGTGCATGCGTGGCGATCATGCAACACACAATAGTTGGGCTGTGTCTGCTTCGCTGTGCGAGCAGCTTCACTCCACGTCGTACAAAGGATCCAGTCGTCGCGCGCGCACCTTCTCAAATGCTTGCTTTTCTCGCAGCCATACGCGCAGGCCACGCGCGGTATTCATCGCCGCCTCGATGGCCTCAGTTGCGGCCTCATCGTGCTCCTGCGGAGCAGGGCCCTCCACCGGCTCGATCTTCCCGATCTTCCCCCATGCAGGTTGCGGTTTGCCAGGCGCCAACCGAGCGAATTCCGCACGTGCGTGCTCGACCGCCTCGTGTGCCTTTCGCTCAAGTTCCGTAGCGGTTGTTTTCTTTCCGACGCCACCCTGGCCCTTCAGCGTCTCAATTTCCTCGTGGGTGGTCCCTTCGGCAGGTAGATAGGGGTAGCGCAGCAGGTGCACGAGCATTGCCGCTTGGTCTGCACGGTCATCGATCCAGTCTGCCTCCGCCGCAAAGCCGTGGATGCCGGATTCTGTCACCAGCCACGCGCCCGAGAAATCTCCGCGGGTGACGGTGGGGTCCGTCTCTACCTGCCAGATAGCCACGGTGAATCCGTGGACTGCGACCACCATGAGGGGGTCGTATTGGGGTTCGGCGGTGGCGGTTGGTTCGCTCATGCCTCTTGTATAGCACCCCGCCGAGACAGGAAAATTTCTCTAGCGGCTTTCGTCCAGCAGTGCTGCCAATCCCACGCCTGCATTGACCGTGCCCCACACTGTCGATGGGTAAGGAACTCCCCACTTCCGGAGCTTGCCTACCGCCGAGCTATGCATCCCAATCCCCGAGTAGCCTAACCGTATGGCAGTCTTCGACATTTTCTCCCGCAAAAAACGCAGCCCTGAAGAGCAAGAACAGCGCGCAGCTCCCGTGCGCGTCGGTGGTGTGGGCCAGAATTCCACGTACGAAGCTGCAGAACGCACTAACCTCCCCCTCTCCCCCTTCATGACGAGACTCATGGCACAAGAGCTTCCGATCATGGATTCGACGAGTCGGCGTCGGGTAATGGAGATCCTTAAGGAATGGGACGGCGAGGAGATCAAGGACGTTGAGGACCTGCCCGAAGAGATCCGGGAAATCATGGATCTCTACTGAGAACTCCCTGCCAGCCAGCGCACAGACGCGCGTTGGACTAAAAATATCTACATCGTTCCGGCTACTCTGGATCGCATGACAATGCAGACCAGCATTCACACTGAGACCAAGACCCTGACCGGCTGGGGACGTACACAGCCGTCCACCGCTGAGGTGCTCTCCACCTCGAATATCGAAGAGATCTCCGCCGCAGTAGCGCAGGTCGCAGACGATAACGCAGATAAGCCGGACCACCTCAAGCGCGGCGTGATCGCCCGCGGCATGGGCCGCAGCTACGGCGATCCAGCCCTCAACGGTGGCGGCTTGGTCATCGACATGCAGGAGCTCAACCACATCTACTCCATCGATCCGGATTCCGCGATCGTGGACGTGGACGCTGGCGTGACCTTGGACCAGCTGATGAAGGCTGCACTGCCTTATGGCCTGTGGGTTCCTGTTCTTCCCGGCACTCGCCAGGTGACCATCGGCGGCGCCATCGGTCCGGACATTCACGGCAAGAACCACCACTCCGCGGGATCCTTTGGCAACCACGTGGCCAGCATGGAACTCCTGGTCGCAGACGGTCGTGTTCTGCACCTCGAGCCAGAAGGCTCCGTGGATGATCCGGACGGCGAGCTGTTCTGGGCCACCGTGGGCGGCATGGGTCTGACGGGCATCATCCTGCGCGCTCGCATCAAGATGACTCGCACCGAAACCGCGTACTTCATCGCGGACGGCGATCTCACTCAAAACTTGGACGAGACTATCGAGTTCCACTCGGACGGCTCCGAGCACAACTTCACCTACTCTTCTGCGTGGTTCGATGCCATCTCCCCAGAGCCAAAGCTGGGACGCGCAGCGATTTCCCGTGGCTCGTTAGCCACGCTGGATCAGCTGAAGGAACTGAGCCCCAAGCTGGCCAAGGATCCATTGAAGTTCAACGCTCCCCAGCTGCTGACCGTGCCGGACATTTTCCCGAACTTCACGATGAACAAACTGTCCATGCTAGCGATCGGCGAGCTGTGGTGGTTGAAGTCCGGCACCTACAAGAACCAGGTGCAAAACCTCACGCAGTTCTACCAGCCGCTGGATCTCATCGGTGAGTGGAACCGCGGCTACGGTTCCAAGGGCTTCCTGCAGTACCAGTTTGTGGTTCCGATGGACGCAGTGGAGCCGTTTAAGCAGATCATCAAGGACATTCAGTCCTCCGGTCACTACTCTGCGCTGAACGTGTTCAAGCTGTTCGGCGAAGGCAACCGCGCGCCGCTGAGCTACCCGATGCCGGGCTGGAACGTCTGTGTGGACTTCCCCATCAAGCCGGGCTTGGGCCAGTTCTTGGATAATTTGGATAAGCGTGTCATGGAGTTTGGTGGCCGTTTGTACTTAGCCAAGGAGTCGCGGACGTCCGCGGAGAACTTCCACCGGATGTACCCAGGCCTGGAAGGCTGGCTCAAGACTCGCCAGGAGATCGACCCCACCGGCGTGTTCGCCTCCGATATGTCCCGCCGCCTCGAGCTTTAATCCGCACCCATATATTGCACCTTCTTTCAAGGAGTTTTTCATGATCAACGCTGTTGGTAAGCCTCAGTCCATTCTTCTGCTCGGCGGTGCCTCGGACATGGGTCTCGCGGTTGTCGAGGAGTTCTTGTCGCGCGGTTCCGCCCGCGTTATCTTGGCTGCTCGCGAGGGCGAGTCCCTGGACAGTGCGCACGCTCGTTTGAATGAAGCCGGCGCCTCAGAGGTGGTCGATTTTGCTTTCGACGCCACGGATTTCGATTCCCACCCTGATCTTTTTGAAAAGATTTGGGCGGACGGGGATATCGATTTAGCTATCGTTGCCTTCGGCATTCTCGGAGACAACGAGGAGCAGTGGCAGAACCAGAAGAGCGCCGTTTTGGCTGCTCAGGTCAACTACACAGGTGCGGTCTCTGTGGGCGTGCTGCTGGCTGAGCGAATGAAGAAGCAGGGCCACGGTCAGATCGTGGTGTTCTCTTCCGTGGCTGGCGAGATGGTTCGCCGTTCCAACTTCGTCTACGGCTCTTCCAAGGCTGGCACCGATGGCTTCTACCGCATGCTCGGCGAGGCGCTGCGCGGAACTGGCGTGAACGTGCTGACGGTGCGCCCTGGTCAGGCACGCACCAACATGACGGAGGGCCTGGAGGATGCTCCGCTCACCGTGAACAAGGAGGACGTGGCCAAGGCCATTTCCAAGGCTGTGGACAACAAGAAGACCGTGATCTGGGTCCACCCGTTGTTCCAGCCCATCATGTTCATTCTGAAGCACCTGCCACTGCCAATTCTGCGCAAGCTGCCTATCTAGCTCGGGTTAGTTGGAGCCGCTGGCGCTACCCAGCACTGCGTCTCCAAAGGTTTCCAAATTATCGCCGATTCGTTCCGATGATCCGGCAGCAATCTGGTCCGGATCAACAGGATCCGTAACATCGTCCTGCGCATAGGTAGGAAGTAGTGGCTCCGAGGTGTAGCGAGGCTCTCCAAACGCTGCTGGGTATTCCCCAAAAAAACGGGGAGGAGCTTATGCGCTTGAGTTACATCCAGCCCCGGTGCGAAGAACGGCTTGCGATCGAAATTTCCCAACCGCGCTGGGTCTGCTGGACCGTCATTGTTGAGCGCATAAAGAACGCTGTGCCGTGGATGGCTCCCGCGACGGCAACAAAGTCATCCACCATTTTCCGCAGCCTCTTCGTCATAGCGAAGTGCCCACACGGACGCTGGAGGTCCAGCGCTGTGGCCGACAACTCTGGTGTTCTTGTCCAAACGGCGATGCGCGAGCTTCACAGCGTTCATCACGTACTGGGCTGCTTCTGTGAGGTCTCCCCGACCGCTATGCGGCAGATCGACCCAACAAACATCAAATCCCTCAGCGGTTAGCTAAGGGACATAGTTCCAAGAGAAGCACGCCTGGGCATTGCCGCCCACTCCGTGTACAAGCAAAACTATCTTCTTGGCATTTTGATCAGCTTGCGGAGAGTGGCAGCCAAATGCGTTGTCCATCTCCTGCTTCGGTGGAACAGAGTCTCCCGTGGCGCGTGCACCAAGCGAGTTGGTAGACAGGGAGCCCAGTGGAGCGGAGGGTGAACAGCAAGATCTACATACAAGCAGACATCACTAACATTCTCGCCAGAAGGCGCCACGACATTGTTGCTGGTTCGCTGGCCGCCGATGGGCTGCAGCTTGCTGAAATTTACGACTTCTAACGAGTGAGGATAATGACAATGTCGCCACCCCCCTCCGGCAGCCCCCTTGACCCAACATCGCCACGAGCACTGGAATCCTTGCGAACCCTACTTTAAAGCCACGGCTCGCTGCCAGATCACAACGTGTTTCCCTCGGGGATCGTATTGCAGTTGTTGGCTGCGGCCGCGCCTTGAAACTAGCTCGCGAGCCAGGGTTCGCACGTCCTTTGTCACCATGATGCCATCGCTCATTCCCACCTCAGGATGGACAGGAGTGCCCTCCTTTTCACCTCCCGCCCCTTGAAAAATGAACATGGGGATCTTCGGAGAATCCCATGCGCCCATATTGAGGGTATCGATGATCTTTTTTAGCTCAGGAATTTCATTCAGGTTCGGATATTCCGGCTTTGCGATGTCCGTCCACTTCCAGGATAGGTAACGGTACTGCGCTTCAATGATCGAGAGATTCCTCGTGTCCGTATAGGCCGCCAGACCGTACTCATTGAGGTACTCGGAGATGTCTACCTGATAGGTATCACCAAGGGATGACAGCGCTAGCCCAACCACTCCCGACCAGACCAAGCCATCGAACGCATAACTCAGGTTATTAATCTGGTTCACCATCAAACCGCCTTGCGCCACACCAATGAGTCGCTGCTCGATCTCCGGCGCATACTCGCGCGCCCGAATCGCGGCTCAGTCGTCGTAGCAGCCGTCGCAGCTCGCAACGAATCCAAAGCCGCTCCATAGGCGGGTCCCGCCGCGAAGTTGGCGTCCTTACCCTGCGTATCCGCCACCACCACAGAGTGCCCCGCCAGCAGTGCCGGCAAAATAAACACGTTTTCCAAAGCAGGGATCAATCCGCCAAGGCTGAGGTTGCCCGCAATACTGCGCGAAGGATTATCGAACGGGTTCGAGGTGTCATAAAAGGACTGGTAAGCAACAATGCTGCCATCGGTTTCCTGTGGAGGATGAAGGACAGACGTCACATTGGGCTCAAGAACCCCGAGCGCGCTGGTTGTGACGTAGAGAAGCTGCGTCACGTCCCACGAAGTCTCCATGGTGGCTACGTAGTACTTGAAGGTCCGCTCACGCAGAACCGTGCCCGGCGGGAGTGCGCTGACATCCGCCCCCTCAGGCACCTCGTAAAACTCCGGCTGATCTGCCGGATCCTCCACTGCGACTTACCGCGTTTACCGGCAAATCCGGACAAAGAGTTACTGTGCGTCTACTGCGCTTTGAGCCGCATCTTCCGGCTTCTTGTCTCGCAGCACATCGAACTTGACGAAGATAGAGAACAAGATCGGGATGATGGAGACGATCAGGCCGAACATGAAGGCCACATGAATGCCATGGTTCAGAATCGTCACCGGATCCGTGTAACCATCCTTCGCCTTCGACGTAGAGGCAAAGGTCATGATCGCGATGAAAATGGCGGTACCGGCACCACCCGCGATCTGCTGGAACGTGTTGAGAATCGCCTGACCGTGCGATGCTAAGTGGTTCGGCACGGAAGCCAACGCGTTAGACATCAACGGGGTCATCAAGAAAGCAATGCCCAAGTTCAGCAGCACCGCATAGCCCGTCAGGTGCCACGCCGTGGAATCAGGGTTCAGCGAGGCGAAGCCCAACATGGACAAAGCCAGCAGGATCGAGCCAGGAATGATCAGCAAGCGCACGCCCTTGGCGTCGTAAATCCGCCCCACAATCGGACCCAGCACGCCCATCAACAAACCACCTGGCAACGAGACCAGGCCGGTTTCAAACTCGGACATTCCCAGCACATTCTGGCCAAACAGCGGCATCAGAATGATGAATCCGAACAGCATGGAGAAGCTCACCAGCATCAGGCCCAGCGAGAGCACGTACTCACGAGAGCGCAGCGGAGCCAGGTTAAGCAGTGGCGCTGGGATGTTGTGATCGACGTCAGCGCCTTCCACCCCAGCGGTAGCTTCCTGCTTGGCCATCGCGGCCTGCTGGGATTTCGCCAGCGAATTCTGGCGAGAGAAGAACACTGCCAGCACTACAACGGCGATGGCCAGGATGCCCACTCGATCCCACGGAATGCCCTCAGCCAGCGACGCCAAGCCGGCCATGCCGTAGATCAGGCCCGCGAAGCCCACGGCGGACAGGATGACGGACAAGACGTCCAGGGAAGGACGGCTCGGTGTCTCGAAGTTCTTGACTTGCCACACGCCGATAATCAACGTGATGACCACCAGCGGAATGATCAGCAGGAAGGTCCAGTGCCAGGTCAGGTGCTCTAACACGAAGCCAGAGAACGTGGGGCCAATCGCAGGGGCCACGGCGATAACCACGGACACCAAGCCCATCACGCCACCGCGGCGCTCCACGGGGACCAGTCTCATGATGGTGGTCATCAACAGTGGGATGACCAACGCAGTTCCGCAGGCCTGGATGATGCGGGCTAGCAGCAACACCGCGAAGGTGGGCGAAACGGCGGCCAAGATGGTGCCCGCGAGGAACGTGAGCAGGGCGAAGATGTAAATAGAGCGCAGCGTAAAGCGTTGCATGATCCAGCCGGTGGTGGGGATGACCACGGCCATGGTGACCATGAATGAGGTGGTCAACCACTGAGCGGCCTCGGGCGTAATGCCGAAGTCTTTCATGAGGACGGGCAAGGCCACGGTCAGGGTGGTTTCGTTCAAAATCACCACGAAGGCGGCAACAACCAAAATGCCGATCAGGAGACCGACATTGGTGTTATCTTCAGGCTGGGTGTGCGCCGGATTCGGCTGCGGGGAATGAGGTTCGTTATTAGTCACCACGAGGACGTCTTTCTTAAGTGCGGACGCCTCAAAGTACGCCCGCCTGCGCCCTCGCGCAAACTAGAAAAGCAGATGTGCATCCACTGTGTAACCTTTTCGGGTTAGCGGTGGGTGATGTGTCTACTTTTCTTCGCCGAGGTAAGGGTCCGAGTCGTCGGATTGCGCGTCACCGCTCGGCTGACCATCGCCGGATTCCAGCTCGCCCTTCATCTCCGCGCGAATCTGCTCCAGGCGAGAGTTGGCCTTCATGTCATTGCCCGCAGCCGCGATCTCATCCATGCGCCCCTGCACGGAACCTTCCACCAGCTCCTGAGCGCCCAATGCGCGGGCGTAGCGGGCCTCGATCTTGTCTCGCACGCCATCCAACGTGGGCACTGAATCATCGTCCTGCAGACCCTGCATGCCATTCATCTGCTGCACGGACTGCGCAGTAGCTTCCTGCATCTTGGCTTGATCCACTTGCTGCTGCAGCTGCTGAATCTGCTGTTGCTGCTCCTGGTAGCGCATATCGGCCTGCTGCTTCTGCGCCTCGGCCTGCTTAGCGGCCTGCACGGCACCAGCGTGCATCTGCTTGGTCTGCTCCAGCTCATTTTCCACCGTGACCAGCTGAGATGCAAACACTTCTGCTGTCTGGTTCAACTCCTGGGCCTTCGCTGCATCGCCCTCGGCGGTGGCCTTGTCCGCCTGCTGGATCGCCGTGCGCGCATTATCGGAAAGCTGCTGCGTGTCCTCCTGCAGGCGGTGCAGCTTCATCTCCAGCTGATTCCGGTTACCAATCACCGCTGCGGCCTGCTTGGTCAGCTCCGCATGCTGCTTACGGGCAGCCTCCGCAGCCTGCTGGATCTGCACCTTGGGATCTGCATTCTCCTCGATCTTGGTATCGAGGGATTGCAGAAGATAGTTCCAGCCCTTAGAAAACGGATTAGCCATGAGCTCTCCTTAGATCGCGGTGTGACCTATCAACAGTGGGACAGGCGCATTTTGCCATCAAGCGTAGACTTTCCCCATGGACGTTGCATGCTACACAGCCGAATCATCTGACTCCCCACTCACCAAATCCACGCTTTCTCGGCGCGAACTCCGCTCCGACGATTGCCTCCTCGAAATCCGCTGGGCTGGCATCTGCCACTCAGATATCCACACGGTCAACGGCGATTGGCCCCACGATAACTTCCCCATGACTCCCGGCCATGAGATCATCGGCAAGATCATCGAGACTGGCCCCGACGTGCAGAAGTTCACCACAGGCGATGTGGTGGGCATCGGTTGCTTGGTCGATAGCTGTGGCACGTGCAGTGCTTGCGTCGACAATGAAGAAAACTACTGCGAAGAAGGCGCCACGGGCACCTACAACGGTGTGGATCGCCACGATGGCAGCATCACCCAGGGTGGCTACAGCACGCACATCGTGTGCCGTGAGGACTTCCTCATCCGCATCCCCGAGGCGTTCAGCGACCTCGAATCCGAGCAGGCCGCCTCCGCTACTCCCCTGCTCTGCGCGGGAATCACCACGTTCTCCCCACTACAGAACGCGGGCGTGGGCCCTGGTTCCCGCGTGGGCATCGTGGGCATGGGCGGACTCGGCCACGTAGCCGTGCAGATCGCCGCTGCGATGGGCGCTGAGGTCACCGTGTTTAGCCACGGCCTGTCCAAGAAGGACGACGGCCTGCGGCTGGGTGCCACCAATTACGTGGCCACCGCGGACGAGGGCTTCGACAAGCCCTTCCGCAATACCTTCGACGTAATCATCGATACCGTCAGCGCACCTCACGACGTGAATTCGTTCATCAAGATGCTTGGCCGCAAGGGCCGTTTGGTTCTGCTGGGCCTGCCTACGGAAGCAATGCAGATCCCTGCCGGCTTGCTCATCGGCAAGGGTCGCAGCGTGCTGGGCAGCGCCATTGGCGGCATCAAGCAGACCCAAGACATGATCGATTTCTGCGCCGAACACAACATCACCGCAGAGACCGAAGTGATCCCTGCGGAGCAAATCAATGAGGCCTACCAGCGCGTCATTGATTCTGACGTGCGTTACCGCTTCGTCATCGACGCGGCAACGTTCTAGCAGCCGGAGCTACTAGAGCAGTGGGTTACTCCCCTGCTTGCTGCTGCTCAGCCTGAGCAGCCTCAATCTGCTTGCGCACCTCTTCCATGTCCAGCTCTTCGGCCTTGCCGATGAGCTCCTGGAGAGCAGCAGCAGGCAGCAGTCCGGCCTCGCGAGCCAGCAGTACGCCGTCGCGGAAGACCATCAGCGTAGGGATGGACTGGATCTGCAGTGCTGCGGACAGCTCTTGGTTAGCCTCAGTATCAACCTTGCCGAAGGTGTGATCAGGGAATTGCTCGCTGACCTCTTCAAAGATTGGTCCGAAGCGCTTACAAGGGCCGCACCACTCTGCCCAGAAGTCCAGCAGCACCACGCCATCCTCAGAGATGGTGTCCTGGAAGTTCTCGCCGGTGATTTCTACGGTAGCCATTTTGTAACTTCCCTTTCTTTAGCGGTTCGTTGTTCATTATCAACGCTACGCGACCCATTTCTTATTCCCTCGGTTAAGCTGTGGTTCATGTCTTCCAAATTCGACGCCAACTCCAACCCTTCCTCAACTTTCTCCATGTGGAAGAAGCTTTCCTCCAAGCCCGGGGGTTCGCGGCTTTTCTCCGTCGCGGTGTGTGCCAAGGCACCGTACTTTGGCACGGTCTTTCCGCATGTGATCGATATGCGCCCCGGATACTCCGAGGTCAAAGCACCAAAGTGGATTGGCGTGAACAATCACATCAAAACGTTTCACGCGATTGCCGCCTGCAATGTGGCTGAGATGGCGATGGGCATGTTGGCGGAGGCTTCACTCCCTGCCACGCACCGCTGGCTGCCGCAAGGGATGCGCACCAAGTACCTGACTAAGTCCACGGGCGGACTGACCGCCAAGGCGACTGCCGAGCTGCCTGATTTTTCCCAGATCACCAAGGAATCCGGTGGCCAAACGGTGACTGTGACCATTCATTACACCGATGCTGCGGGCAAGGAGCCCGTCTACGCCGAGATTGATATTTGGGTCACGGCGAAGAAGTAGTCTCTTTGGGCCGCGTCTGGGGTCACACAGGGAAATACGGAACTTGGAAGATCAGGCTGCCCAAAAAGGTCCCTATCAGGGCCAACAATCCGAAAGTCAACACGCAGAAGAGCAAGTTGAACACCAGGCTTGCTATAGAATTCCACATACCCCACGCTCGTTTTACCTCCTCCACCATCGCGGTGGAGAAAGTGGTGAAACCTCCACATACGGCGGCGGCAGATACCGCTGCGGGAACCATCACTGTTTGTGGTTGTGCTTCCACAGCCACAAAGATGATCCCAGTCAGCAGGCCCAGCAACGCGCTACCCAGCAGATTGATCACCGAAACCGTGCTCAAGGGGCTCCATCCTCGCGAACCCTTGAGGTACTGCTCCATCACGTAGCGTCCCACGGCGCCCAGGCCACCACACACGGCAATGAGAATCCAAGTCATGACTGGTCACCAGCTTGGCGTCGATCAATCAATTTCTGCGCCAACCACAGTCCCAACGCGGCGGCTAGGACTCCCACCAGCAGAGATACGGGCGCCAAAATGAGGCCTTCCAAGCCGGTATGGTCCAACACTGGATCTCGGCCGATCTCCTCAGTGCTATAGGTGCTGGGCGCTCCTGCCGTTCCATGCATCTCGGCCACGGCCTTCAGCGGAGGAAAGAGGCTAGCGGGGATCGCCGAGAAACTCGTGAAACCGCCCAACAGGCCGGTGCCGAGGAATAGTCGTCGCTGATCTTTGGCGTCGGGAATGAGACCAACCAACACTCCGAGCAACATGGCACCCACCACGTTGACCAGCAACAACGGCAGCGCTTCGTAGCCGATGAGTCGCAAACCCTGGACGCGGATGAGAGTAGAGATCAACACGCCTAGTGCCCCGCCGAGAAAAACTAACAGCACCGCTTTCCTGTTCGGCTTAGAAACCGTGTCAGGTAAGCGGTGCTGCCGTGTCATAGGCGCAGAATACTCGCGCGACTATGAGTCCTACAACTGTTTACTGCTTGATTGCAGAAATGTCGAAGTTCAGGACGATCTTTTCGGAGACCAGCACGCCGCCGGTTTCCAGTCCAGCGTTGAAGTTCAGACCGAAGTCCTTGCGGTTGATGGTGGTCTGGCCTTCGAAGCCCACGCGGGTGTTGCCGAATGGATCCACGGCCTCGCCGTTGAACTCGAAATCAATGGTCACGGACTTGGTGACGTCCTTGATGGTCAGATCGCCGGTGACGACCAGGGTCTCGTCATCCTTGGCGGTGACCTCGGTGGAGGTAAAGGTGATCTTTGGGAACTTCTCTACCTCGAAAAAGTCGCCGGTCTTCAGGTGTCCATCGCGATCAGCGTTGCGGGTATCCGCAGAGTTAACGTCAATCTCTACGTTGACCTGCGCATTGTTGAGATTCTCCTCGGAGGATGCGGTTCCGCTAAATTCGGTGAAGGAACCGCGAACCTTGGTCACCATGGCGTGGCGAGCGGTGAAGCCGATCTCGGAGTGGGTTGGGTCGATGACAAAGGTACCTGCGTAATTGTTGAGGTTAGACATTGTGAATTCCTTTCCTGGGAACTTCTTTGGGAGAAATCTTTTGGTGAGCGCCGTATCCAGTGGTGTTGGCGTTCCGGAAACAACAATAACCGCATATAGGTGATGTGTCAACTACTTGGTCGATGTGATTAAATGAGAGCTATGAGAGCGACTAACGAACAAGCACTCACCCCTGCCTCCCCTTGGCTCACCGATGCCCAACAGAGCACGTGGCGCGATTGGATCTTGGTCACCAGCCGCCTAGACACCGCCTTGGCGCGGCAAATGCAGAACGATTCCGCAATCTCCCTGGCAGACTACGGGGTGCTGGTGTATCTTTCCGAGCACCCAGAAAAGCGCGAGCGAATTGCCGCACTGGCAGATGCCCTGCAATGGGATCGATCCCGGCTTTCCCACCAGATCACCCGCATGACCAAGCGCGGTCTCGTTCGCCGAGAGCTGTGCAGCAACGATCGCCGCGGCGCCTTCGTGGCCATCGAGGATCACGGCATGGAGATCATCAAAGACGCAGCTCCCGGGCACGCCGGGGCTGTTCGCGAGCATTTCTTCGAGCAATTGGACGCCGAGGACGTCGAGGATCTCACCCGCATCCTCGGCAAACTGGCGGCACACTTCCGCGACTAAGAACGCGGCTCTTCCCTACCCTGGTATCAGCCGCTCAGGTATCGGCGCGGTTGCCTACATCGGCGAGCTGTAATCGCGCGCCATGTCGCTGAACTTTGAGTACTGCAGCTGGTGGGCCACCGTGACCGTGCCGATGGGACCACCACGGTGCTTCGCCAAGATGATGTCCGCCTCACCAGCACGCTCATGATCTCGGTTAGACGAGTCTGGACGGTTGATCAACATGACCATGTCCGCGTCCTGCTCCAGGGAACCGGATTCACGCAGGTCAGAGACTCGGGGAAGTGCGTCATCGCCACGAGATTCCACACCACGGTTAAGCTGCGAAATGGCGATCACCGGGACATCGACTTCCTTAGCCAACAACTTCAGCTGACGAGAGAACTCCGAGACCTCTTGCTGACGGGATTCCACGCGCTGGCCCGAGCTCATCAGCTGGAGGTAATCCACCACCACGAGTGAGAGATCGTGCTGCTGCTTCAAACGGCGGGCCTTTGCGCGAATCTCCATCATGGTCAGGTTGGGAGAATCATCGATGAAGATGGGTGCCTGGTCAATCTCTCCGAGGCGCAAAGTCAGGCGCTTCCAGTCATCCTCATCCATCTTGCCACCGCGCATGGCGGATAGATGCACTTCTGCTTCCGCCGAGAAGATGCGCATCATCACCTCAGACTTGCTCATTTCCAAGCTGAACAGTGCAGACGTCTTCTTGTGCTTAATGGATGCGCTACGCATGAAGTCCAAGGCGAGCGTGGACTTGCCCACACCAGGTCGCGCAGCCACGATGATCATCTGTCCGCCGTGCAGGCCATTGGTCATGTCATCCAGATCCACAAAGCCCGTAGGTACACCCTGAGCGAGGCCACCTTCAGCCTCCTTCTCCTCGATCTCCTGCATCGTGTCATCCAAAAGCTCGGAGAAGATCTGGTAATCCTCCGCAGCAGCAGTGTTCGTCATTTTGAACATCTCTTGCTGGGCGTTATCCACCACAGTGGCCACTTCTGCGCCCTCGATGCCGGAGTAGCCCAACTGGACGATCTTCGTTCCCGCCTGCACCAGCCGCCGCAGCGTGGCCTTCTCCGCGACCAAGCTGGCGTAAAAGCCCACGTTGGCTGAGGTGGGAGTGCGCGAAATGATGCTATGTAGATACGTGGCGCCGCCCACGCTATCCAGCTGCCCATCGCGATCCAAGCGTCCCGCCACAATGACGGGGTCAATCTCCTTGCCTTCGCCGTACAGCCGCAGAACGGTGTTAAAGATGGTGGCATGGGCGGGACGGTAGAAATCATCCGTGGTGAGCTTTTCCACCACGTCAGCGATTGCTTCCTTGTTGAGCATCATGCCACCCAACACGCCCTGTTCCGCCTCCACGTTCTGCGGCATTTGGCGGCCAAGGTCTTGCGCGCGGTACCTATCCCCCTGTGGCTTACCGCGCGACCATCCCCCTGGCGCTCCCCCGTCTTCAGGGAAATCGCCGTAGCCCGCAGCCCACTGTTCTTCGTCCGGCATACCCTGTCCCTGTGTACTCATGAGAAGTACTCTAGCGCGCGGCGAGACACTACTAAACTCCTTCGCCAACATCGCCCACAAACGAGTTATCCACAACTATACAGAGCGCACTGTGGATAACTTGGGGATAAGGTGTGGACAGTTTCCTTTTCCCCAGTTGGCCCTGTGGATAAACTGTGGATACGCAAGTCCGCGACCTGCGCGTTTCTACAAACCCGCAGGTCAGAGCATGCGCCGTGACGGGTTATTCACCGTTTATTGCGGTGGATAACTTGGGGATAAGCGTTTTCCCAGCTCGCGGTAAGTCAATACTTCTATACCCGCAGGTCACGCATTATTCGCTGATTTCACCTTTTATTCACATCTTCCAGCTCTGCCCCAAGGAAGTTTTGCACAGGCCAGGAAATCTCCAAAGCGTGCGGAAAATACACCGAAGGCCCCGGAACAATTTCCCCTATGGATACATAGGAAAGAAATCACCACGGGGCCCAAGTTGAGGCGCGCTGTTGTCTATATGTGTCTCAATTTCAGTGAGCAGGATCCCATCCAGCCGTGCGTGCTCCCCCAATAGAGAACACGCGTCTTGGGTGTCTAGGCCAAGCGGTAGGCAGGCATGCTGCTAAATAACTGTCTTGCTGCTGCGTTAGGCGCAGTTCTTCGCGGCCATCCGTTCACTATCGATATCTCTACCGGTAGCCAGAAAGCAGGTAAGAACTACTGAGCAACAACCTCGAAGTTCAGGGAAGCAACAATGTCCTTCTGCAGCTTCACATCCACGGCGTAGATACCCGTGGACTTCACTTCGTTCTTCTTCAAGGCAATAGAGTGCTTGTCCAGGGAACGGCCATTGGCCTTCTTCACTGCTGCGACTACGTCATCAGCGGTGACAGATCCGAACAGCTTGCCAGCCTCGGAGGTGCGAACCTGGACGGTTACACCGGAGAGGTTTTCCAGCTCTTGCTTGACTTCGCGTGCGTGATCCAGATCGCGGATCTCGCGTGCTTCCTGAGCGCGCTTGATGCCTTCGATCTGCTTCTCTGCACCGCGGGTTGCCAGGATGGCGTAGCCGCGAGGCAGCAGGTAATTACGTCCGTAGCCAGCCTTGACTTCAACGATGTCGCCGGGAACACCGAGATTGTCAACGGCGGCGGTGAGGATCAGCTTCATGATCCAGCCTTTCGTTGTGCAATGTTGTGCATTGGAGTGTGACTTTAAGCGTTTAAAAAGTTTTCTAGTGTCAACTAGTCAACTGGCGAATCAGAACGGTGGGTCTTCATCGCCACCACCGAAACCGGACTGCGGAGCGGAGTTCCATGGGTCGTCGTCGCGAGACGCATTACGTCCACCGAAGCCCTGGTTACCGCCATTTCCGCCATTGCCAGAGTTACTCTGACCGCCAAAGCCCTGTGCAGAGCCTTGACCACCCTGGTTGAAGTTCGATTGGCCTCCGCCATTTCCACCAAAGTTGCTGCCCTGGCCGCCTCCGCGGCTGTTAGGGGCTACCTTTTGCACCTGCGCGGTTGCATACTTCAAAGATGGGCCAACTTCGTCGACCTCAACTTCCATAACGCTACGGCGCTCGCCTTCACGAGTTTCAAAGGAACGCTGGCGCAAACGTCCGGTGACAACGATGCGATCACCCTTGGTTAGGGAGTTCGCCACGTTCTCCGCAGCTTGGCGCCACACGTTGCAGGTTAGGAACAGGGCATCGCCGTCAACCCACTGACCGGCCTGCTGATCGTAGCGACGCGGCGTAGATGCCACGCGAAAGTTTGCTACGGCTGCACCGTTAGGGGTGTAGCGCAGTTCGGGGTCAGCAACGAGGTTGCCAACCACAGTGATCGGAGTATCTCCCTGTGCCATAACTCGAGCCTTTTCCTCTGTGTTCGTGAAGTGGTGTGGTGGTGTCAGTGACCAGAAACTATCCGGTTTCTGGAAAGATCAAGAACCGTATTACTGGTCCTTGCGCAGCACCTTGGTGCGCAAGATGGTGTCGTTGATGTTGAGGACGCGGTCAAGCTCCTGCACGGTACTTGCTTCACAATTCAGGTCGAGAACAACGTAGATGCCCTCTTCCTTCTTCTGAATTGGGTACTCAAAGCGACGCTTGCCCCAGACGTCGACCTTTTCGACTTTACCGTTTTCCTTGCGGACAATATCCAAGAACTTGTCCAGCGACGGGGTAACGGTGCGCTCATCCTGGGAAGGGTCGATGATAATCATCATTTCGTATTGACGCACGGACCTCATCACCTCCTATGGTCTTTGTAGTTTCGGCCATACCCTTTTTGGCATGGCAGGAGGGTCGTTGCGTCAGCAACCCGTTCAGCTTACTCGCTGTGAGCAGGGAAACCTAATGGCTGTGCGAACCCGCGAGGAGATTCATTGCCCTGCCGCCGCAAAGAAAATTGCCACAGTAACTGGAACGAAGGTCATAAAGACCACCGCGAGGGCGAACAAGGACCACACCAGTACGCGAGATTTCCGGTAGGAAAAGGCCAAGTAGCTGCTGCCAAAGAGGATGAATCCGATCATCACGCTGGCCATGGTCACAAACATCGTTGTGTTGTTCATTCTTTTATTCTTCCCGACGACATCCTGGCCACACCACTCAGTGGGTCTTTTCCACCATGAGCTGCCCGAACGGGGTCAGGGGAGTAGCCGTATATTTGGCGCACCACAATCACAGCCATCGCGACCAACAGGCCCAGGCGAATGAGCGTGAATGAATCCACCAGCCAGTCCGGAGCCGCCAACTTGTGGGGGAGGAAGGTCCACATACGCAGGTACCAGTACACGGCCTCCACCGCGGCCCAGGAGAGCACCAAGCGCCAGCGAGGAAGGGCCAGGACCAGCAGCGGAACCAACCAGAGGGAGTACTGCGGGCTCCACACCTTGTTGGTGATCATGAAGGCAAGCACCACCAGGAACGTGATCTGACCCAGCCGGGGCGCCTGCCGTGCGGTGAGTACCACGACAGTCAGCGCGACCAGTGCGGCCAACAGCAGCATCAGGGTGATCATGTTGAACTGCTCTGCGCCCACCACTGCCTTGCTGGGGGTGGTGCCTTCCCAGCTGCTTCTTCCGGTGGCGTGAGCAATCACCGCATAAATGGTGGAGCCCTCCCATCCGCGGGTGGAGTTCAGGCGGAAGAATTCTCCCCACGCCTGGGGATATAGCAGGTAGATGGGCAGATTGACCGCGATCCACGTCAACACCGTGCCCGCGATCAATTTGGCCATCGCTGCCCACTGTCGCGCGCGCAGGCACAACAAAATGATGGCACCCACCAGGAAGATCGGCCATAGCTTGGCAGCAATTCCCAACCCAGCCAGCACGCCCGCCCCCGTGGGCTTGCAGTGTGCCCACGCCGCGATCGCTGCCACGGCAAACAGGATGGACAGCACGTCATAGTTTGTGAAGGCATGCACGATGACCAGGGGAGACAGTGCCATCAGAAGTGTGTCCCACTTGCGATTTCCTGCCAGCATCGCGATGATTGCGCAGGCAGCCATCCAGCACGCACCAAGGAACACTGCGGTCACACCGAGGTTGAGCGCAGCATCGGCTGCAGGTGGAAGTCCCAAGGCGCTCCATACCGAACTAACGATGCGGGTCAGTATTGCCATGAGGTACTGGAATAGCCCTGTGATCACGGGATATTCCAGATAGCGCGTCACGCCATCGGCTTGCCAGGAGTAAGCGTAGGGAAAAATGCCCTCATTGAGCCCCCGGCCGTTATAGAGAACGACGATGTCCGAATAGCAGGCGGAGGTGTACTGCGGCTGGCCGGACCAATCCACAAACGGGCCGTCGGGAGAGGTGCCCGTGCGTACACAGTTGGCTTTCTGCATCCAGCCAAAAGAGAGAAAGAATGCACTCAAGGCCAGGATGACACGCAGGGGAGTCCACCACGGTTGCTGTCCGATATACGCGTGCGATCCAGGGGGACCGCCCAGGAAACGAACAAACCCCCGAGCTGCAGGTTCCGTCTGGGAAGGCAGCACCCGCGGGTGCGCCGTGTTCCCTTCTTTAACCTGTGGCTCGGGGGAGTGGTGGGTCATCGTCGTTGCCTTCGAGATAACGGGAGAGTAGCTACCTTAAGGGTTAATCAGTCCGTCGATAATCGCGCCGATGTCCTGTCCGCCACCATTGTTTGGTGCTGGGGCAGGGGCAGGCACTGGTGCGGGTTCGTTCGGCGATGGTGCAGGCGCCGGTGACGGAGCCGGTGCCTGAGTCACCGGTGCTTGTTCCACTGGCTGTTGTTCTTCGTAACCGCCGCCGCCACCGCCGGTGGCTACCTCTCCCGCAGATCCACTGGCCGTGTCTCCGGAATCACCGAAGTACTCCACGTCGGCGTTCTGCAGGGAGCTATCCATAACGTTTTTCCAGATCGTGGCCGGCACGCTGGAGCCGTACATGATGCCGCCCCATTCGTTAACCAGAGGCTGGTTATCTACAGTTCCCAACCACACGGCCGTGGCCAGCTGCGGGGTGGAACCGATCATCCAGGCATCCTTATTCTGGCCGGTATCGCCCAGCTGAGAGGTACCTGTCTTGGCTGCCGAAGGACGTCCGCCCGCAAGGCTGTTGCCATTGGAGTAAGCGGCGATTGGGCCCATGGCCTCCACCACACCGTTGGCCACTTCCTCATCGATAACCTGGTCGCCCTCCGGGTTGGAGTTATCCAGCAGAACATCTCCATCAGCATTTTCTACCTTCTGCACGAAGTGCGGACGGTAGTACATGCCCTCATTGCTCAAGGTGGCCAAGATGGATGCCATGTCCAGTGGGGAGGACTGATACTGGCCCAGGGTGATGCCTTCGAACGGAGCTCCGCCGTTTTCCTTCAGCGTCTCACCCACGCCAGGCAGCGTCTCTGCTGCACCCAGGCGGTGAGCCATATCGGCTACGTCCTGTGCACCGCCGTTGAGCTCACGAGTCAGGCGGATAAAGGAGGTATTCAGAGACATCTTCAACGCCTGCGAAATCGGGCAGGAGCCACAGGACTGGTCGTCCACGTTGGTCACTTCGGTCTGGCCGGTAGTGACAGGGGAAGAATCGAAGTAATCGTAGATACTTCCTCCCTGGTCCAAGTAAGCCGCTAGGGCAACGATCTTGAACGTTGAGCCGGTCTGCAGGCCCGCACCCGCATAGTCGTAACCCACTGGATCTTCGCCGCCGTACCACGAGCGCACAGCGCCAGACTTCGGATCCACGGAGACCACTGCCTCACGCACATCCTCGGCCAAGCTCTCGGTCTGGGTGCGGGCTTGCTCCACCGCCGCGTTTTGCGCCTGCATGTCGATAGTAGTGGTGATTCGCAGGCCTCCCGTATTCACCTGCTCTTCGGTGATTCCGGCCTCTTCCAGCTCCGCAATCACGCGGGACTTGATCAGTCCATTCGGGCCTTCACCCACGTTGTTGTTGGCGGTTGCGGCAGGATCCTGCACGGCCGGGTACGTGGCATTAAGACGCTCGGTTCGCGAAATTGCACCAATGTCCACCATGCCGTCCATGACATAGTTCCACCGGTATTCAGCATTATCGCGGTTGGTCCACGGATCCAATGAGGATGGAGCCTGGATGGTAGCGGCCAATACCGCGCCTTCCTCCGGAGTCAGCTGGGAGACATCCTTGTTGAAATATGCCTTGGATGCTGCGGAAATGCCGTAGGCGTTTCGTCCGAAGTAGATGGTGTTCAGGTAGGCCTCAAGGATCTCGTCCTTGGACCACTCGCGTGCCATCTTGGCGGAAATCACCAACTCTTTGGCCTTACGAGTTAGGGAGAATTCATCGCCCACCAGCGCGTTTTTTACGTACTGCTGGGTAATCGTGGAACCGCCGCCGGCACCAGAGCGTCCCAGCAACTGGCCAAATGCCGCGCGGGCAAAGCCGGTCACGGAGAAACCGGGGTTGGTGTAGAAGTTGCGGTCCTCAGCCGAGAGCACAGCGTTACGTACTGGCTCGGGGATCTCACTCAGGTCCACGTTTTGCCTGTTGCCTTCTGGTGGCACGATGCGTGCCAATTCCGTGCCATTGTCCGACGCCATGATGTAGGAAATTTGGTTGTTCACCAATTCCTCTGGTTCTGGCACCTTAGTCACGGAGTAGGCGGTGAAGAATGCAATCAGAGGAACAATGATGGCCACTGCCATAAGAGCTGCGAATCCTGCGAGCAGGGAACGGCGGAACTCCTTGGACTTCCAGCTGTTCTTCTTCCGGGCGCGCGCAGTGATGTTGCCATTAGAGGCCACCTTCTGCTGCGTGGCCTTATTCTTAGGTCCATTCTTCGCAGCAGGGCGGTTCCGCTGGGCACTCGGGCGCTGGGCCTTAGAACCCTGGGCTTTAGCACCCTGGGAATTCGGGCGCTGAGCCTTAGAACTCTGGGCACCGTTGGATCGAGACTGGCCCTTGGCGCCAGCCTGGTTTCCCTTGCCGCGGGCATTGTTCGGACGACCCTGGTTGGCCGACGTGTTGCGGTTCGGGCGCTTCCTCGGTGGCTTACTGTCAGAAGACAATGGGATAAATCTCCATTACTCGAGTAATTCTGGCTATTAACGCAGCGTGAGTACCTCGTGCTGCGTTAAAAAGTTCCACTTGCAGTGCAAGCACACTTCCACAGTATGGATTGATAACTCCGCGTCCGCGCCCGTTTCGAGCGCAGCGAAATCCTCAATCAGTTTCTGTATCTCCGTTACATTACGCGCAGTACCCGACTTTTCACCTAACCACTGGCCGTGTATCCAGCGCGTCAACCTTAAGTTTTGCTGTCCGCACACCGGACAATCGGCGTCAATCGACTCGCCAAGAACTTCGGCGGAGGCGATCAGGGACGGGGTGGCGTCGAGAATTGAAGACCTGCTGCGCTCCCCACGCCGCACCTGGGCAAGCACCCGGGTGCGGTCGAGATGACGGTCCATGACGCGGCGCGAAAGGGAGGAGGCGGACATGCCGACATCCTACGTTCAGCGTCAACTTGATCGGTTCACTAAATCAACTTGATCGATAAACATCGCCGCCAACCACGGGATTTTCCGAGTAGAGACATAGCTTTGAAAGTTATGAGTGAAAACACAGTGAACATTGCAATCGTAGGTCTGGGCAACTGCGCCACCTCGCTGGTTCAGGGTCTGACCTACTACGCAGACGCCAACGATGGGGACGATATCCCCGGCCTGATGCATGCAAAGTTCGGCCCGTACCGCATCTCCGATGTAGAGGTTGTTGCCGCATTCGATGTGGACGAGGACAAGGTGGGCAAGGACGTCTCCGAGGCTCTGGAGGCTTCCCAGAACTGCACCATCAAGATCGCCGACGTGCCGGAGCTGGGAGTCAAGGTTCAGCGCGGACACACCTACGACGGCCTAGGCAAGCACTACCTGGAGACCATCGAAGAATCCTCCGAAGCACCGGTTGACGTGGTAGAAGCCCTCAAGGCCGCCAACGCAGACGTGCTGGTCAGCTACCTGCCTGTAGGTTCCGAAGAGGCAGACAAGTTCTACGCGCAGTGCGCCATCGACGCAGGCTGTGCCTTCGTCAACGCGCTTCCTGTGTTCATCGCTTCTGACCCGGAGTGGGCTAAGAAGTTCGAAGACGCTGGCCTGCCCATCGTCGGCGATGACATCAAGAGCCAAGTAGGCGCCACCATCACCCACCGCGTGCTGGCTAAGTTGTTTGAAGACCGTGGCGTGCGCTTGGAGCGCACCATGCAGCTCAACGTGGGCGGCAACATGGACTTCAAGAACATGCTGGACCGGGAGCGTCTGGAGTCCAAGAAGATCTCCAAGACTCAGGCCGTGACGTCCAACCTCAAAACCAGTCCGCTGGCCGGCAAGGTGGCAGACCGCAACGTCCACATCGGCCCGTCCGACTACGTGGAATGGTTGGATGACCGCAAATGGGCGTACGTCCGCCTCGAGGGCTCCGCTTTCGGCGAGGTTCCGTTGAACTTGGAGTACAAGCTGGAAGTATGGGATTCCCCTAACTCCGCGGGCATCATCATCGATGCCGTGCGCGCCGCCAAGATTGCCTTGGACCGGGGAGTGGCCGGTCCGGTCAACCCGGCGTCCAGCTACCTGATGAAGTCCCCTCCAGTGCAGTTGCCTGATGACGTTGCTCGCGCGCAGCTGGAAGAATTCATCAACGGCGCGTAGTTTGCCGGACGTGCGCGCCTTATTGGGTTCCCCTCCTGGGTTTGCCTCCTAGGGTGCGCCAATTGCACTGTTCAGCCCACGGGCGATTAAGGTTTATCTCGCAAACAACTTAAGCCCATTGAGGTAGCGTATAAACATGCCCAAGACTCCGCTAGAGATCGCACAAGATCTGCGACCGGCCCTGTCACGTCTCAACCTGCTGTACTTCCGCCAAGCAGATTCGTACACCATCAGCTTGGCGCAGATGTCCATCATGACGATTCTGGATGAAACTGGCCCCATGCGAATCAGCCAGATCGCGCAGGCAGAGGCCATTCGCATGCCAACCGCCTCCAACGCGGTCAACCAGCTGGAATCCATGGGCTTGGTCTCTCGCGTGCGAGATGTTTCTGACCGCCGCGGAGTCAGCGTGCAGCTGACCGAGAAGGGCAAGGAAGAGCTGATCCGCAGCGGTGAGAACCGCAATGTGGCACTGGCTCGCATGATCGAAAACCTCACGCCTGAGGAGATTGCTCAGGTGGAAAAGGCAGCTCCGCTGATCAACCTGATTTTGAATCGCTACACCGAGGCACACTCCAAGGACTAGGCGCACGCATTCGTGAGCAGCGAAAATACTTCCAAAAGCTTTAAGTCAGCTTTTCCCCGCAATCCTGCGAAGAGCTCTTCCCCGCAGGGGAAGGGCTCTGAAGTTCGTCCACTCCGGGTGCTGATGACGTGGCGCCCTGATTCCGCTGGCGATGAGGCCGCGCGGTTCGTGGCGTGGCTTTCTCGCACCCAACCCGTTCTTGTCCGCACCGCCACGGTGATTTCCCGAGTGTGGACCCAGCAGCCCGGTTCCCGGGAGAACGAAGAGTTTGCGCAGTGGCTTCAGGCTGAATCTGAGGCCTGTTCTCGGGCCGCCCGCTCGGCACTCCTGGATGCGGGAGTGCCCTCGTCCATGTTGGACGCTGAGGTTCCTTCCGCTGTTTCTACCGATCATTCGGAGACCTCCGTTCTTATCGACGCCGCCAAGGACTTTCAGGCGGATCTCATGCTGCTGGGATCCCATCCCGCCGCTCCTCAGGGGCGCTACCGCATCGGCTCCACTGCAGACGCGTTGCTGCACTGCTCACCAGTTCCGCTGGCTCTTGCTCCGCGTGATCCTAAGCTCTCTAAGCGGGGGATTACGCGCGTGAACTGTAGTTATGTGGATACAGAGCAGTCTCACCAAGCGTTGCGGCACGCGGCGGACTTGGCTGCACGATGGAATGTTCCTCTGCGTTTGGTGGCGTTCAGCCCGCGCGGGGCCACCATGTATCCCACGACGGTGCCATTTTCCGATAGCTACGACATGATGGTCGAGTGGCGCGAGCAGGCGCTGGCATTGTTGGATCGTGGTAAAGATCGCGCTTTGTCCCGTCATCCGGATCTGCACGTCCAGACTGAAGCTGGAGCTGGTTATGGCTGGTCCGGGGCTATGAACGATATGAAGTGGAAGAAGGGCGATCTGCTGGTCATGGGATCTTCCGTGCTGGGAGACTTCAACCGTGTTTTCATTGGACCTTCCACGAACCAGATTCTGCGGCACTCTCCGGTGCCGGTGATGATTAGCCCGGTGTAGCAGTAGTCCTGCAGGCTCAATAACCTGCGGTTTTTCGATTGTGTAGGCTCGGAAGCATCATGTCTAACACGCTTGGTTCCCCTGATCCCCACGAGCCACGTATCTCCGTGCCGCGTGACGGTGCCATGCCGTCGTCGCGGCCGGATACGTTGGATTACGAAGCAGATCCGCTGCTTCGCTTGGAGAAGAACAACCAGTCCACCCGCCACGCGGTGATTTTCTTCTTCGCCATCATTGCCGCCATGTTCGGCACTGCGCTGTTGATCTACTTGGTGTCCCAAGTGATGGGCGGCCCACGTTGCGAGGCAGATAGTTCCGCAATGCTGTGCAGCACCACGATGCGAGTTATCTTCGCCATCCTGCCCACCGCGATCGCACTATTCGGGCAGTTCGGCAGCGCCTGGATCACTTACGCCCGCTGGCGCGACCACCTGCGGTGGCGCCCTTGGCTGGCCGTGGTGTGGTTCATCATGCCCATCACTTTGGCCTGGGTTATCTCCATCGGGTCTGCGCTGCTGATCGGCTAGAGAATCAGGCACTCAAGACGGATGAAAGGCAGGCACCGATTTGTGGTGCCTGCCTTTCGCTTTTTCGACTACCGTGGTCACTTCGCGACGATGTTGACCATCTTGCCTGGTACAACGATGATCTTCGCCACCTTCTTACCCTCAATATGGCCCACCACGTTGGGCTCTTCCAATGCGGCCTTTTCTATATCCTCACGCGAGGCATCCGCGGGCACGGTGATCCGCCCACGTAGCTTGCCCATCACCTGAACAGGCAGCTCGATGCTGTCATCCTTCAACCAACGCTCTTCCCAGGTAGGGAAGGGGCGATAGGTGACGCCATTGTCGTTACCCAAGATCGCCCACATTTCTTCTGCGATGTGTGGAGCAACAGGAGCGAGCATGAGCACCAACGGCTCTACTGCAGCGCGTGGCACAGCAGCTTGGCCGTATGCACCGCTGCCGCCGTAAGTCTTGGTGAGGTAGTTAACGTACTCGATGAGCTTGGCCACGGCGGTGTTATCGCGCAGCTCAGCGTAATCCTCGTGGACGCCGGCGACGGTGCGGTGCAACGCGCGGTTGTCGTCGTCGGAAAGAGAAGCACTAGTGACTGTGGAATGGCCGGTGGACTCGTCCACAACCAGGCGCCACGCACGCTGCAGGAATCGCTGCGCACCCACCACGTCCTTGGTTGCCCACGGACGTGACGTGTCCAGTGGTCCCATCGCCATCTCGTAGACGCGCAGGGTATCCGCGCCAAAGTTCTCGCAAATGTCATCCGGGCTCACGGCATTCTTCAGGGACTTGCCCATCTTGCCGTACTCCTGGAAAACCTCCTCCTCAGAGCCATCTCCGGCGGGGTCGGTCCAGAAGAACTTGCCCTCGCGCTCAGTGACTTCCTCGGCGGGAACGTACACGCCACGGGCATCCGTGTAGGCGTACGCCTGGATGTAGCCCTGGTTGAACAAGCGATGGTACGGCTCGAAGCTGGATACGAAACCGAGGTCGAAGAGAACCTTGTGCCAGAAACGGCTGTACAGCAGGTGCAGGACAGCGTGCTCCACACCGCCGACGTACAGATCCACGCCGCCGGAGGGGCGGCCCTCGCGAGGGCCAACCCAATAACGCTCATTTTCGATGTCCACCAGGGCATCGTCGTTGGTGGGATCAATGTATCGCAGCTGGTACCAAGAAGAACCCGCCCACTGCGGCATCACGTTGGTATCGCGCCGGTACATCTTCGGCCCATCGCCTAGATCCAGCTCCACGTTGACCCACTCCTTGGCCTTAGCCAACGGGGGTTGAGGGGCTGAATCCGCATCGTCAGGATCAAAGCTGACCGGCTTGTAATCCTCTACCTCAGGCAACTCGATGGGCAGCATCTTCTCAGGCAGTGGGTGAGCTACACCATCCTCGTCATAGACGATAGGGAAAGGCTCGCCCCAGTAGCGCTGGCGAGCGAAGAGCCAATCGCGCAGCTTGTACTGAATCTTTCCTTGACCAGTACCGTTGTTTTCCAGCCAATCGATCGTTGCGGCCTTAGCCTCGTCCAGACCCAAGCCGTTGATGTCCAAGCCACGGTCGTTCGCACTATTGACAGCTACGCCGCCGTCAACGAAAGCCTTTTCCAGCTCGCCCTTTGGAGGTTGCTGACCTTCCGGAGCGACCACTTGGGTGATGGATAGTCCGAAAGCCTTGGCGAACTCGAAGTCACGCTCGTCATGCGCCGGAACGGCCATGATGGCACCGGTACCGTAGCCCATCAGGACGTAGTCAGCGATGAATACGGGAATGGACGCGCCGTTGACCGGGTTGGTGGCAGTCACACCCAAGTACACGCCGGTCTTTTCTTTGTTCTCCTGACGTTCCAGATCGCTCTTCGCAGCGATAGACGCACGGTACGCTGCAACTGCTTCAGCAGGATTGCTAGAACCATTGGTCCAGCGCTCGTCCACACCGTCATAAGTCTGGTCACCAGCGGCTTCCACCAGCGAGTCCACGAGCTCGTGCTCCGGAGCCAGCACCATGTACTGCGCACCGAAAAGAGTATCCGGCCGAGTGGTGAATACAGTGATCGAGTCATCGGTGGCGTCGGACGAAAAAACAACCTCTGCACCACGGGACCGACCAATCCAATTCCGCTGCATGGACTTGACCTTCTCCGGCCAATTCAAATAATCCAGATCATCAATCAGACGATCCGAATACGCAGTGATGCGCATCATCCACTGCTGGAGATTCTTGCGGAAAACGGGGAAATTACCGCGCTCGGAACGGCCGTCCGCAGTGACTTCCTCATTAGCCAACACAGTTCCCAAGCCGGGGCACCAATTGACCATGGAGTTCGAGCGGTACACCAAGCGGTGTTCATCGAGAATGGCCTGACGCTCAGCCTCGCTCAGAGAAGACCAATCCTCGCGCTCGCCAGCAAATTTTTCTTCCAGCTCAGCAATCGGACGCGCCTTACCCTTGCCGTCATTAGCCTCTGGATCAAACCAGGAGTTGTAAATCTGCAGGAAAATCCACTGCGTCCACCGGTAAAAATCAGTGTCCGTGGTAGCCACGGAACGGCGCTTATCGTGACCCAAACCCAGGCGACCTAGCTGGCGCTCCATGTTCTCGATATTCGCCATCGTGGTGGTACGCGGGTGAGTGCCGGTCTGTACAGCGTACTGCTCAGCGGGCAGGCCGAAAGAGTCATAACCCAGCGTATGCAGGACATTTGCACCCTTCATACGGTGGAAGCGCGCAAATACGTCCGTGGCAATATAACCCAGCGGGTGCCCCACGTGCAGACCCACACCGGACGGATAAGGGAACATATCCTGCACAAACATGCGGTCTTCCGGCAGCTGCAAACCCGGTTCCGAAAGATCTCCCGTGGGGTTGGGAGCGTTAAACGTGCCTTGCTGCCTCCACACGTCCTGCCAGCGCTTCTCAATCTCCGCTGCAAGCTGCGGGGTGTAGCGATACGTGGTGGCGTTCGCTGAATCCGCGTTGCCTGCGCCGGACTGGCCTTCTGGGCTGGTCGAATTGCCGGTAGCTGGGGTAGTCATGCTTGAAAATTGTAGTGGGTGGCCGGGACAACGGTGCAACCGCGTGGGCTGGTGGATGCACCGCAGGCGAAATATTGGGCGTTCGGCGGAGACGCCACTAGTGGCTAGCCATGTGACAACTTTGAACTCCCTAGGTGAGCTGCCAACTCTCTAGAGCCTCACATCAGATGCAAAATACGATTCCTCTGCTTACAGTTAGGGGATTGAACTCCTTGAGGTTAGGTAGAAATGGGTGCTGGTGAAGTAGGACCAGGTTTCTGGACGGTGTCTGATCTTCATCTGGGACACCGCTTGGTTTCAGAATTGCGTGGGTTTGTTTCAACTGATCAACATGATGCAGTGATTTTGAATAACCTTCGGGAGATTCCAGATCGCGTGAGACTAGTGTGTCTGGGGGATATTTCGGTACGTCGTGATGATGAGGCGTTGCAACGGTTGGGAGAGCTCAAGCGTGAGAAGTCTTTCAGGATGATTCTGGTGCCGGGCAACCATGATCGTGTGCATCCGATGTTCGGGATGGATTCGGTTAGGGAGTGGACACCGAAGTATAGGGAGGTCTTCGATGTGATCTCGTTTGATCTGCAGGTGCGGATTGGTCGGTGGCTTGTGCTGCTGACTCATATTCCGCGGGCTGTGGGGGAGTTTGCGGTGGTGGATCCTCATCAGACGGACAAGCTGGCCCGGTGGGCAGCTCGAGAGGGGTTCGAGTGCACGGTGCATGGGCATGCACATTCGGATGTGGCGATTCGGCGCGAGAACGTGAACGTATGTCTGAAGGCGACAGGCTTACGTCCGGTGTCACCGGCGGCGCTGGAGGAGATGGTGACCAAGGCAGTGCGATTAAAGCACTGAGCTAGGAACAGCAGTTCCCTCCATTGGGTGAGGTCATCATCGATGAGGTTCTATCCACAGCGGATGTGAGGCGGCGTGGATGCCATCGCTTTCTGCGACGCCGTGTTTAGTGGCAGATTTCGCTGCTCTCATGCCGCCGTGAGTGCGCTGATGGCTTGGCGAACAAGTTCGGATCGGGTGAGATGCTTTTCCGCAGCCAGGCGGTCTAGGGCGCTGAGTTCATCGGCGGTGAGGCGCACAGCGACCACTTGCGCAGGATCTGTTCCACGACCGGGGCGTCCGCGTCCGCGCTTTTTCAGAGCCTCCAGATCGTAGCCTTGTTCTGCTTCGGAGACCCAGGTGTCGAGTTGGTTTTGGGTGATGTTCACAGGCATAGAAATATTGAATAACGAAAATAGCTTATCGTCGATGCTAACCATGATTTCGCATGCCTGTTCGGCATCGTGAACATCTCTGGCGGAACGTGTTTGTTCGGTAGTAGCTACCTGCGTTTACTTGGTGATCCCCGCAGGCAGTTCTAGACTGTTAAGCATGAGTTTCCTGAGCATCATCGTGGCTATCGCTGGTCTGGGCATCCTGTTTATTGGATTGCTGTGTCTGACGGAAAATCTTCCGGGAAATGCCCTGGTAGGACTGCGGATCCCGGAGGCGCGCAAGTCTCAGGATTACTGGAACATGGGACACAAGATTGCTGGTCCAGCCTGGACAGGTTCCGGCCTCGCAATGCTGGCTGCGGGTGCCGTGGCATGGAGCGCTGCGGGATGGACATGGCTTGTCGTCGCCGGCCTGGTGGTGGCCTCCCTATTCCTCTTGGGAATGGGCGGTGCGCTTGCAGCACACGCTATGGCGCAGGTAGATGCCCGCGCGCAGAAGGAAGCCGACGCTGAATCAGGTTGCTGTTCTTCTGGATCAAGCGCCAGCTCAGCCGGCGCTTCGGATACCTGTTGTGGTGGGTCTGCGGACGTTTCACCCGAAGGGCAGGCTGCAGCCGATGGGGTAGTGAGCGCAGACGCGTGTGCGTCTGGCCAAGCCTGCGGATCCTGCTCGCTCAACGGTTCCTGCAAAGGTGGGGGAGCGGCATACGATTCTGCTCCTGCGCTAGACCTCGATGCCGCCCGGCGCGCAGTGGCTTCACAGGACACTCAGTAGTTCTTACCCTGCTGAGCGGCCTCTTCCTGCAACATTTCTTCGTCCTGCCAGGCCGCTTCGTCCTGCCAGACACTTTCTTCCGCTAAGCGCCTTTTAGAGATTCTCCGACGATTTCGGGTACGCAAGGCAAAGGTTGTCAGCCACGCAATAGCGAAGAACGCGAGAAGCAAGAGGATCCAGATGGTCGCCACGACCAGCACACCCGTGTTCACTAGTGATCAACTCATTTCTGCGCGTTCGGCTTTTCAATCTGATACAGAAAAAGTTTTGCCCTCAATTGTTTCATAGGTGCGTCCAACCTGACTTGGGAACCTCAGTCCCAGCGATAGCTTTTCCTTCCGTTTGGGTATTCTTGGGCGCCATGAACCGCTCTTCCACCCCAGCGCAGTCTGAGGCCTCCGCTACCGACGGACCGATCGTTGCCGTTTGCGGCACCATCAACGTTGATACCTTCGTGGGACTCACCGAGTTCCCCGCGCCCGGCGAGACCGTGATCGGCACCCGCGGTGTCCAAGGTCTAGGCGGAAAAGGTGCCAACCAGGCAGCGGCATCTGCCCACCTGGGCGTAGAGACTCTGCTGCTTTCTGCAGTGGGGCCAGGTGCAGATGGCACCAGCAGCTCTGCCGCCGACCCTCTGGCAGATCTTGCCCTGGATGAGCTGCAAGCACACGGGGTGGACACCACTCATGTGTCGCGTACTGATCTGCCCACCGGCCAAGCTTTCATCATGAATGATCAGTCTGGCGAGAACATCATCATCGTCACCTCCGGGGCCAACGAGACCGTCAGCCCGTTGGCATTGCGAGAGACGCTGAAGGGGGAGGGTGGCGTCGAAAAAAGAATCAAGGTCCTGCTCGCACAGGGCGAGCTAACCCCAGAACATTCGGCAGAGCTGCCACGTCTGGCGGAGGCGCTGCCCGGCGCGCGGTTCGTGCTCAACTTGGCGCCCGTCACCACGCGCGATGCAGACCTGCTGGCGGCGGCAAACCCGCTGATGGTCAATGAGATCGAGGCGGCTGATGTCACTGGCCTCCCGCGCGATACTCCCTTTGAGCAGCTGGTAGAGGCGCTGCGTTCCGTGGCGAAATCGGCCGTGATGACCCTGGGACCCAAGGGCGCGGCAGTGATCACGCAGGACGAGGTTCGCCTGGTGCCGTCTCCTCCGTCGCCAGACGTGGTGGACACCACCGGCGCGGGAGATGCTTTCTGTGGCACCTTTGCCGCGGCATTGGCGCAAGGCGCGGACATGGTGGAGGCCGTACAACTGGGAGCTGCGGCGGGTTCTTTGGCCACCCGCAAAGCTGGAGCGGCGGGTTCCTATGCCACCGAAGCAGAGGTGCGGGCGCTGGCCAAGGACTTCTTCTCTAGCGCCAACTAATCCGTCGACAGCGCTCGCCCATCAGGCGACCAGCACAACAATCCTCGCGCGACAGCGCGGATCACTGTCCCCGGTGTCCGCTCTGGGTCTACTCTGTCTTTAAAGTTCACCTTCTGAAACGATCAAGACTTACAAAGACATGAGAAAGGATCGCACCCATGACGAAGATCATCCTGGATTGCGACCCCGGACACGATGACGCCATCGCCATGCTCCTGGCCTGGGGAAACCCAGACATCGAGCTCCTCGGCGTAACCACCGTGGCCGGCAACCAGACGCTGGAAAAAGTCACAACCAATGCCCGTGCGCTCGCCACAGTGGGATCCATCACCGGAGTTCCCTTCGCGGCAGGTGCCAGCCGACCACTAGTAGGGCCACAACTCATCCCGGAGGAAATCCACGGCGATTCCGGTCTCGATGGCCCACAACTGCCAGCACCCGGCGTGGAACTGGATTCTCGCCACGCCATTCAGCTGATTGCGGACATCGTGGCCGAGCAACCAGACAAATCCGTGACCCTAGTACCCACCGGATCGCTAACCAACGTCGCGCTCTTCGCTCGGACCTACCCTGAACTGGTGGAACGCGTAGCAGGCGTGACACTGATGGGCGGTGGACACCACACCGGAAACATGACTCCCGCCGCAGAGTTCAACATCCTCGCGGACCCAGAAGCCGCGCAGATCGTCTTCGAGGCGCAGTGGCCCGTGACCATGGTCGGCCTGGACGTCACCCACAAGGTGCTCGCCACGCCCGATCGCATGGAGCAGCTCAAGAAGGTGAATACGGACGTCTCCCAGTTCATCGCGGAGCTGGTGGAGTTCTTCGGTGGTTCCTACATGAAGGAACGCCGCTACCCCGGACCTCCCATGCATGATCCGCTGGCAGTGGCGGCCGTAGCTGATCCGCTGATCCTCACCACCGTTCGCGCGCCCATCCAGGTGGAGACCAAGGGCGAGTTCACTCGCGGACAAACCGTAGTTGACCTGCGCCGCACCTGGAATCCCGACCAGGCGGAAGATCCCAGCGCGCTGGGAATCGCAGACGATTATGAAGCTGATGCCCACGGTGTGCGGCACTGCGTGGGCATCGACGTGGACGCGGATCGCTTCTGGGATCTGCTCACCAGCGCCTTGACCCGCATCGGCACCACCAATTTCCGCGGTTAGCGCGGCCAGATTCAACAGGATGACACTGTGACTAACAACCCTTCTTCACGCGCCACCGGCGCTTCCACCGGCACGGGCACTGCCTCTACTTCGCTTCCTGATCCCGTGGATTCCCGCAAGGGTGGCCTCGCCCTGCTGATGACCGTGCTGATCACGGCGGCCATCGCCTTCCAACTCAACGCCTCCATGCTCTCGCCGGTGCTGGCTACCATGGCGCGCGAGCTCAACACCGATGAGGCCGCCGTGGGCTTGACCCAGACGGCCTTCTTCACGGGCGGCGCGATGTGCGGCCTGTTCCTGCCTCGTTTGTCCGACATTGTTGGTCGGCGCAAGATCCTCCTCATCATGCTCGCCGTCATGGCCCTCGGCGGTGTGATCGCCGCACTAGCCCCCAACATTGAGGTGTTGATGCTGGCCCGCGCGATGCAGGGTATCGCCGGACCCACCATCCCGATGACGCTGATCATCCTGCGCAGCCAGGTCAAGGACGAGATTCGCCTGGGCACGCTGATGGGCTTGATCGCCGCCATCAACGGTGGCGTGGCTGGCTTGGACGTGCTGATTTCCGGCTGGATGGCGGAACACTGGGGCTTCCGTTCCGTGTTCTGGCTGATCGCGATCATCGGCGCCATTGCCGTAGCCGTGGTGGCTCTGTGGGCTCCGGAATCCAAGCCTTCTGACAACGTGAAGATGGACTGGGGTGGCGCGGCGATCCTGGTGGTCTCCGTCCTGTCCATCACCCTGGCCGTCAACGAGGCGGGCAAGGCCAGCACTGCGAACTGGCTGATGGTCGCTGGCCTGGTGATCCTAGGCCTGCTGGTCTTCGCACTGTTCTGGACGTACGAAAAGAAGCACGAGCAGCCTCTGGTGGCGCCCAAGTACCTGGCTCGCCGCCAAACCTGGGGCTTACTGTTGACCACCGTGTTGACCATGACCGGAGTGTTCGCCGCGGTCAATGGCGTGGCTACCTCTTTGGCCCAGAATCCCGACGCAGGCTTCGGCTGGCAAGCCGATGCAGCCTCCTTGGCACTGCTGACTCCCTACGCATTGATCGGTTGGGCGGTCGGCCCACTGGCGGGACGCTTTGCCCCGCTCATCGGCTACGCACGGATGCTTCGCCTGGCTAACGTTGCCACCGCGTTGCTGCTGGTACTGCTGGCCTTCGTGGGCATTCACAGCGCAGTCGTGTTGATTGCTTCCATCGTCCTGATCGGTGTCACCTACGCCGGTGTGGCGAACATCGTCCTGAACAACTTGGGCGTGGTGAATTCCCCGAAGGACTACGAGGGCTTCCTGCCCGGCATGAACTCTGCCGCATTCAACCTGGGCGCGGGCATCTCCTTCGCCATCCTTCCGGTATTCATGGTCGCCGGATCTCCCGCGGGCTCGGACAGCGCGGCGGGTTACACCACAGCGTTTATCGTGGGTGCCATCATTTTGGCAATATCCGCAGCCACGTCTCTTTTTATTCCTAAAACTACGACTGCTGAACTAGATAACGCATTGGAAACTGTCTAGCGTTAGCTGGATGAAACGCCTACTCAGCTATCGGCCAGACTTCCTGATTTGGATGATCCTGCTCGGGGTCATCGCCGGCATTGTGTTGCCGGTCAGGGGTGGAGCGGCCGAAGTAGCTGACTGGGTTGTCAAGATCGCTATCGCGTTTCTGTTCTTCCTCTACGGTGCTCGTCTGGCACCGCAGGAGGCGCTTCGCGGGCTGTTACATTGGCGGCTCCACGTACTGATCTTGCTGTTTACGTTTGTGCTCTTCCCTGTCGTCGGGCTGGCTTTCAAACCGCTCACACCATGGATCGGCGAGGACATGTACATGGGCATTTTGTTCATGACTCTGGTGCCCTCCACGGTGCAGTCCTCCGTGGCCTTTACATCTATCGCCCGCGGAAACGTGGCGGCTTCCATCGTGGCAGCAAGCGCATCCTCGCTGGTCGGCGTGGTGATAACCCCGCTGCTGGTGCTGCTGCTGATGACCGCGCCCGGTGGGGTCCACGTGGATGGCGGCACGTTCATCAACATCGGCGTGCAGCTGCTGCTGCCGTTCTTCATCGGCCAGATCCTGCGCTCATGGGTGAAGGGATTCGCCGCCTCCAAGATGACCAAGAAAGTGGACCAGATCTCCATCGGCCTGGTGGTCTACGTCAGCTTCTCCGAGGGCATGGTGCAGGGCATTTGGAGCTCCGTGGCATGGCAGGCGATCGTGGGGCTGATCTTGGGATCCGTCGTGTTGGTCTACCTGATGCTGTGGGTCACCAGCCTGATCACCCGCAAGCTGAACTTCAACTACGAAGACCAAGTAGCTATCCAGTTCGCCGGCACTAAAAAGTCCCTGGCCGCGGGCCTGCCCATGGCCGCGGTGATGTTCGGCTCCACCGGGCTGGGCCTGATGATCCTGCCGCTGATGATCTTCCACCAGATGCAGCTGATCATCTGTTCCATCCGCGCCTCCACGTACGCCGAGCGCTATGAACAGTCCCCGGAGACCGCGCACACCTGGTAGTTCGCGAAGCCCTTCGGCGGTTAGCTAGTTGCGCTTGCTATAGCCCATGCGCGGGCGGAAACCGCCGGGATGCTTCAACTGCGCTGCGGCATCGGCGATGATCAGCCGGAACCGCGGCTGCATAGGGGGGAGCTGGGAAATGGGGAAGAAGCCGACGTGGGAGGACTCGGCGTCGGCAACAAAAGGATCCTGATTCCCACCGTCCACCAAACTGCAACGCATCGCCGTGTCCACGTAATTGGTCACGTCACCGTTCGGGTACTCCACGGGACCCACCTGCCCCACGCCCAACAGCGCCACGGGCGTGACATCCACGCCGGTCTCCTCTTTGACCTCGCGCACCGCCGCCACGTGAGGCTCCTCGCCAGGATCCACGATGCCCGTCACGGGAGTCCACTGTCCGTTGTCCGCGCGCTTGACCAGCAACACCTCCGGAACCTGCCAGATGGGCGCGTCCGCGGGCACCTCTTTGAGCACGATCGCCGTGACGCCGGGGACCCACAGCGGCGCATTTCCCACGTGCTTGCGGAGTTCTAGGATGAATTCGGGTGTAGGCATGTGCTTCATCGTAGTGCGCAGGAAATGTAGCTTGGGGTCTAGCGTGACTAGAACACCCAGTTGACCAGCACCACATAAAACAGGGTGCCCAGCAGGATCGAGAGGCTGGCCGAACGCTTCCACAAGTGCAGCGCCACGGTAAATCCCACCCCTAGCCCCAAGGCGGCGTATCCGCCGGTCTCGCCATCGCTGCCCGTTAGTGCGTAGACCATCAGAATGGCCATCACACCGGCGGGCATCACCAGGCCCAGCCAGGTCACCAGCTCTGATTCACGGAAGAACCGTAGCGCGGCGAAGGGCAGCGCGCGCAGGGCGACCGTCACAGCAAACAACACTGCCAGGATCAGCACGGTAGGCAGCAGTTGCACACCTTCGGGCAAGCCCGCACTCGCTAGGATCATGCTCGCTCACCACCCTGTTCGCGCGCCCGAGCGCTGCCGACCAATAGCTTCATCGCCGCATCCACCGGTGGCACGAAGAACCGCACCAGCAGCACGACGAAGTACACGCTCATCGCCACCATCAGCATGTTCTCCGGAGAGATAAGCAAGCCAATCCCGGCCGCCACTACTGCGGTTAGGGGAAGCGAGAGGTCCTT
Organism: Corynebacterium dentalis; assembly: GCF_900232865.1. Taxonomy (GTDB): domain Bacteria; phylum Actinomycetota; class Actinomycetes; order Mycobacteriales; family Mycobacteriaceae; genus Corynebacterium; species Corynebacterium dentalis. Next base: position 256,834 of record NZ_OCTS01000004.1, read on the forward strand.
GTATCCCGCGAAGGCCTCGATGGCCAACACGGTAAACAGCGCGGTCAGCGCGAATTCCATACCTTCGATCTCCATCGGCAGCATGGAGCCGAACAGCCCGCCGATGATTCCTCCGCCGACCCATCCGGATTGCAGCATCGCCTGCACAGTGATCACCCGTGGACCGGTCCATTCCACATCGCGGCGGGCGGAAATCACCGCATAGGTCTCGTCCGTGAGCGCATAGACGCCGTACATGCGACCCACCAGGCTTTTTATTTTGGTCAGCGGGTAGTTCAGCGCGTAAAAGACGTGTCGGAAGTTCACCAGCAGCCCATACAACGCGGCACTGAGCGGCCCCACCCCGCCGGTGATCAGCGAGAGAGCCAAAAACTCCATCGAACCGGCGTAAATCGCAATCGAGAGCGCCGGTGCCCAGAACCAGGCGAAGCCCAATTGCGTCACCAGCAGCCCAAAGGCCACGCCCAGCGGGAACATGCCCAGCGCCACGGCCCACACATCACCGATACCGGTCTTGATCTGTTGGGGCACCCAGCCGCGAACCTTATCGTTGTTTGTTCCCCGCGCCACTTAGTTCCGCTCCGGATGTTGCGCCCAGGTGGAGAAGAGATTCTCTGGGAAGGGGCGCCGAGCCATGATCTGCCGCCAGGTTTCGCTGGGCCTTTCGGCAAAGACGTCCTCGTAGGTAGCCTGCTCAGCTTCAATGAAGCCGGCCTTCACCCACTGCGTGATGTGCTCTACCGGGGCGGTGACGTAGCTGTGGAATAGGCGTAGACCGGCTAGCTCGCTGCCGGTGGCTTCCACTTGCTGCTCCACGGAGTTCTCCGGATCTCCCGTGTGGATGTGCAGGAACTGGTGGTTCTTGCCGAACAGTGGCGCACTGGTTTCTTCGTCATGCGCTGCGCGTTCGGCATCCATGGAGCTGGCGAGGTAGCCCACTCCCAGCACCACGGGCTGGTTGTGCCCGCCGATGAAAAACACCTTCGGCTTGCTCAGCGCCTTGGCCAGCTCTGGCAAATGATTGGCCACTGGGTCGGTAGACATCACGCCCAAGCGCACAGCGATGACCGTGTCATTGTCCTCCACAGAGAGCACCAGCAGGCTATCTGCCGTGGGGAACCCCGGTGCCGCCAGTTGTCCGGGCTCGGTGCCGAAGCAATCGGTGAAGGTGTGCATGGCGTCGAGATCAAGAACATCATCCTCAAAACCCAGCCCATCGAAACCAGGGTTGGCCACGCTGCGCGCGGACATGAAAAGGATGTCACCGGGGGAGACGTGCAGGTCAGAGGCTTGGCTCATGGTCACTTCTCCTTGTGCTGTTGGTGCTGTGCATGTTCTTGTTCTGCGTGATCCTGCTGCTCGGCCCACCACTGCTTCAGCGCCGTAATGGCCTCCTCGCGGTCCAGGGGACCCCGATCCAGGCGCAGCTCCTTAAGGTACGCCCACGCGCGACCCACGTCGCGGCCCGGCTTGAGCTGCAAGATCTCCATGATCTGGTTGCCATCCAGATCCGGGCGAACAGCTTCTAGATTTTCCTGCTCCTGCAGCTCCGTGATGCGCTGCTCGAGCCCGTCATAAGTGCGCTGCAGGCGGCGAGCCTTGTTCTTGTTCCGGGTGGTGCAGTCCGCCCGGACCAGCAGGTGAAGGAGGGGAAGCAGGTCTCCGGCGTCAGTGACATAGCGGCGCACGGCGGAATCCGTCCACGTGCCATCGTCCTCTGCAGAGCCCTTGCCCTGGCCGTACCCGTGGAAACGCATGTGCAGGCGCACCAGTTCAGAGATGTCCTTGATGTGCTGCTTGCTGTACTTCAACGCGCGCAAGCGGTGGCGCGTCATGCGGGCGCCCACTACTTCGTGCTGATAGAAGGTGACGTTGCCGTTTTCGTTGAAGTCCCTGGTCTCCGGCTTGCCGATGTCATGCATCAGTGCGGCCCACCGCAACTCCAGGTTGGGTTCCATCCCGCGTTCGCGCTCCAGCTCTACCGCATTGCCCAGCACCTTCAGCGAGTGCCAGTACACGTCCTTGTGCTGGCGGTGCTCATCCTGGGTCAACTTCAGCGCGGGCAGTTCGGGCAGCACATGCTCCGCCAAACCTGTGGTGACCATCAGGTCCAGGCCGCTCCACGGCTGTTCGCCGAGCATGAGCTTGTTCAACTCCACGGCCACGCGTTCCACGGTGATGCGCTGGATCTGGGTAGACATATCCTGCATCGCGGACTCCACGCGCGGTGCCACCTGCAGGCCCAGCTGGGAAACAAAGCGGCAGGCCCGCAGCATGCGCAGCGGGTCATCGTTGAAGCTGATCTGCGGCGAATCCGGGGTGTCCAGCACGCCCGCGGCTAGATCGTCCAGCCCGCCGAGCGGATCCAGGAAGGTGTGCTCGCCTTCGGTAGCAAGCTCCAAAGCCATGGCATTCACGCGGAAATCGCGACGCACCAGATCCCCGTCCAAGGTGTCACCGAAGGTGACCTCGGGGTTGCGGGACTGGCCGTCGTACTGGTCCGCGCGGAAGGTGGTGATTTCCAGGGTCATGCCCTTGACCAGCGCAGATACGGTTCCGTACTCGATGCCCGTATCCCACACCGTGCTGGCCAGCGGCGTGACAATCTCGATGATCTCCTGCGGACGTGCCGGAGTGGTGAAGTCCAGATCGTGCGTCAGCCTGCCCAGCAACGCATCGCGCACGGACCCGCCCACAAGGAAAATCGGTTGCCCAGCCGCAGCAAACGCCTCTGCCAGCGGGCGCAGCCAGCCATCCAGTTCCTGCAGACCCTGCCACGCGTTGGCCATCAGCTGCGCTGGGGCAACGCTATCTGCCGCAGCCTCCGACCCACCGGGGATCACCACATCAGACGCAGGTTCGGGCAGGCGTGGGGCGGGGGAGGAGGTTGGGTCAGTCACAGCGGTAATTCTACCTTGCGACTTTTGCGCGTTTTCAGCCCTCCCACTCACGCAGTTCGTTCTTTTTCACCTTGCCTGTGGAGGTGCGCGGAAGCTCGTCGATGATGCGGTAATCGCGTGGCACCTTGAACCCGGCCACCAGTCCGCGGCAGTGATCGATCACTGAGGCCTCCATGTTTTCATCCGCCTGGTTGCCCGGCGCGAGCACCACAAATGCCCGTAGCGCTTCACCCCATTTGTCATCTGGAATTCCAATGACAGCCACGTCCGCGATCGCCGGGTGGCTGATGATCGCCTGTTCCACCTCGATGGTGGAGATGTTCTCGCCGCCGGAGATCACCACATCTTTGTCTCGGTCCAGAATCTGGATGTACCCGTCCGGGTGTTTCACAGCAAGGTCTCCCGAGTGGAACCAACCGCCAGCGAACGCCTCCGCGGTGGCATCGGGATTGTGGAAGTATTCCCGCATCACCACGTTGCCGCGCATCACCACCTCGCCCATCGTCGCGCCGTCCGCAGGTACATCCACCAGCTGAACGTCAGCCGGGGAGTGCTTCGGGATCTGCTCTACCACGCGCACTTCTTCGCTGGTCACCATGGCAATTCCCTGGCGGGACTTCAGCTTGGCACGCTCCGCGGTGGACAGCTCCTTCCACGCGGGTTGCGGCGCGCAGGCCACCGTAGGTCCGTAGGTTTCCGTCAGCCCGTAGACGTGGATGATGTCAATGCCCAGGTCCTCGCACGCGCCGATGACTGTGGGGCTCGGCGGCGCTCCGGCCGTGGCGATCATCAGATTTGTCACTTCGTGTGCCTCCTCCGCGTTGACCAGCGTGGTCAGCACCGCAGGCGCACCACACAGATTGCTCACGCCCTCTTCGTCGATCAGCCGCCACATTTCCGGACCTCGCACCGCACGCAGCGCGATCTGCGTGGACGAGGCCGCCATCGCCGCCCATCCCGTGCACCAGCCGGAGCAGTGGAACATCGGCAGCGTCCACAAATAGACAGAATCGCGCGTGTACTGGTGCGTCATCACCATGCCCAGCGCCGCTAGATATGCCCCGCGGTGGGTGTAGACCACGCCCTTCGGCCGCCCGGTGGTGCCGGAGGTGTAGTTAATCGCGATGGCCGCGTCCTCGTCGTCCACGCCGTAGGTCAGCCCCCGGGTGCTTGCTTGTTCTTGTTCCTTATTTTCGACGCCAGCAACGAACTCTTCGAACGTGATAACCACCCCAGAATCTGGATGATGAGGCTGGGGTTGGGAGCCGTTGGCGTCGGGAATAAGAACGAACGTCTCCACCAGACCCGCGCTTCCGAGAGTGCGACGGCACGGATCGATCAGTACCTGCTCACCGAACAGGATGTTGATGCTGGCGTGATCGCAGATGTAGCGGACTTCGGCGGGAGCCAGGCGGGTGTTGATGGGGACGAGTACTCCGCCGGCGAGGGGGACCGCGAACTGGGCGAGTAGCGCCTCGTAGCTATTGGCGGCCAGCATGCCCACGCGCTCGCCAGGGCGTAGGCCGCGTTGCAGTAGACCCCGTGCCATGGCTTCTGCGTCCGCTTTCATCTGTGCGAACGTGAAACTGCGCGGGCCGTCTTGGCAGGCAGTGCGATCTGGGTAGGCGGTGGCGCTGCGCTCGAGGAAGCGAAGAGGGGACAGAGGTGCGTTGAGTCCGGCGAGCATGTTCGGCTCCTAACTTTGCGGTAGCTGGCGCTGATGGTCAGCAAAGGATGCTTCCATCCTTACCGCAAAGTAGTGACTCATATCACTTGGTTGGGAAAACTAGAGGGCTCCGCTGCTCGTTCAGTGCTGCCCTGTATATGACATCTGCCCCCATCCCACAGCGAACACATTTGTGCACGCTCGTGCCAAAGTTCCACATTATTTAGGTGGGCGGCTAGTCTTATCGGAATGAGTGAGAACGAGACCACCGGTGGCGCGCCACGTCGTCGTCGGCGGCGCCGTTCCAACCGCAATAACGCGAATAAGCAGGGCAACCAGCAACAGTCCGGCGGAAACCAAGGCAAGAACCCGCAGGCCAAGAACAATTCTGCGGGCAAGAGCGGAAATAAGCCCGGCAACCGTCCCGGCGGAAACGCCAACAACGGCGGCAAGTCCGGCAACCGCAACAACCGGGGCGGCAAATCACGCCGTTCAGGCAACGCGAATAGCTCCGGAGGTAATCGCTCCGAGAACAACCGGAATAATCGGCGTACCAGCTCCAATCAATACCGTCGCAGCCCGGCGCGTCCGTCGTCGCACTACAACGATGCCCACTCCGAGCTGCCCGTTTCCGTGGAAACCTCAGCAGGTGGCTTGGTCATTTCCGGGCTCGCAGAGGCAGTAGGCAACGATAATAACGTTGACCTCTCCAAGATCTACGTCGCTCTCATCGGGCGCTTGGACCGTCGCGGGCGCCTGCTGTGGTCCATGCCCAAGGGGCACGTGGAGCCGGACGAGTCTCAGCACGCCACTGCGGAGCGCGAAGTATGGGAAGAAACGGGTGTCGCTGGCGAGGTGATCGCGGATCTGGGAACGATTGACTACTGGTTCGTCTCCGAAGGCGTGCGCATCCACAAAACGGTGCACCACCACCTGCTGCGCTACGTTGATGGTGCCCTCAACGACGAAGACCCCGAAGTCACTGAAGTGTCTTGGCTGCCCGTAAACCAGCTGGTAGAGCGCTTGGCGTACGCCGATGAGCGTCGCCTGGCACGCCAAGCATTTGAACGGCTCCCCGATTACGCTCGGGAAGAAGCCAAGGCTGGCCGGTACACCCCGCGTTAGGTTGCTGATGTCTATTCGAGCCAATCGCCTGCGACAGCCTCAGCCCACCTCTGGGCTGAGCACGAGGTTGCGCAGGCCTGCGCTGACCGTGGCTGCCACGTGCGCTGCGACGATGATGACCTGCGCAAACGCTCTACCCGGCGCGATAAACAACGCGGTAGATCACGTACTTCACCCCATGGCCACGGCCCAGGCCCAGCAGAATCCGCGCCAATCTCACGACCCAGCCAATGACCAAGAGGCTGGGGTGTGGAGCAATCCGCAGGCACGCAGCACGGATCCTCACCTGGGCGTGCGCGTGGGGCTCGCCTCGCTCGATGTGCAGGACCGCTCCATCGATGCGCAGCTGTCCTTACGCAATGACACTGCCGCTCCCGTCAGCAACATCGCCCTGCGTGTGCTTTCGCAACCGGTGGCAGGCAGTGCCTCGGCGGTTCGTTCCGCCCAGTTGGCCAACTTCGGCGAATATCAGCAGTCCTCGGAGTTGCTCCGGCTACCAATTTCCGTTGCGCCAGGGGAAAGCCAGACTTTCTCTCTGCACCTGACCCCAAACGATTCCACAGACCCGGAATCTACAAGCACGCTGGTCACGCCCGGCCTCTTTACTGAAGGCAGTCACCCGGTGATGTTCAGCGTCACCGCCGATGCGCAGTCCTCAGATCAGTCGCAGGGCCAGCAGGAACCCACGCAGCAGTTGGTGGGCGTGGCCCGCACCACCGTCAGCATGACCGAGCCACGCACCCCGGTCGATCCAGCCGCCCCTGCCGCAAACCCTTCGGATGACGCTCCCACCAGCCCCACACCGGTGACCTTCGTGTGGCCATTGGCTGCGGAAACACACGTTCTTGGAGGAGCCACGGGCGAGGCACCACAGCGCGGCCCCCTTTACCTCACAGACGAGCATCTGGCCGACGAACTCGCTGACAACGGCCGTCTGCGCACCTTACTAGACACTTACCGCGAGGCACTGGAGGGCCCGGAGGGCACCAAGCTCAAGCAGGCCAGCTGCCTGGCCATCGATCCAGAGCTGATCGACACGGTGGACCGCATGACGCGTGGCTATCGCGTGGGTACCGAACGCCCGAGCCCAGTGGACGTGCCCAAGCAGCTGCGTGATTCTTGGGGCGATATCTTCGGCGGCGACGAGCCCAAGTATCAAGAGGGCCGGGGTGCCGCAGACGCTCGTCAGTGGATCGCGGATCTCAAGGACACGGTCAACCAGGGTTGCAGCGTCGCTCTGCCGTATGCAGGTGCGGATCTGGACACGATTGCGGCCACGCAGCAGGATTGGCTCGGCGTTCACGCCGTGGCCCAAGGTCCGCAGATTGTTCACCGCATTTTGGGTGTGTGGCCCACGCAGAATGTGGTGATTCCCGACGCCGGTTACCTCACTTCCGCCGCAGCCCCTCTGTTGCGCCATGCGGACACGCTGGGGGAGGAGTTGGATCTTTCCGATGAGTTTGAGCGCCGGGTTCGGCTCCATAACTTGGCGGACGGCGCTCCCGCTGCCACGCGCCCTGGAGCAGAAGGCGACGATGACACCGTCACGGCCATCGTCGCGGATAACACCCTCAACGTCTCCGCAAACAACCCAGAAGCGGACAATTCCGCGAACACCGGCATCACCCCAGTTCCCGTAGCAAATATTACCGGCGCAGTACCGCAGTCGACGCGCGGGCAAGTGACGCTGAATGCGGTGGGCTACTCCGCAGATTTGGGCTCGGCTCTGCGCGCCACCGGTTCGCACCCAGAGATTGCGGCGTATTCGGATCCCGCTAAGCGCTACAACGTGGAAGAAGACAGTCCCGCGGCGCGCATGGCTGATGCCACCGCGATTTTTGACGAGGAGGTACGCGCCGGCGATGCCGTGGTTGCCATCCCACCTGCGCTATGGTCCGTCGATCAGACTGGAGCCAACGCATTCTTGGATGCGGTGACCTCCAGCTTTGCAGACAACCGAGCAGAACCAGCGCCACTGAGCGCTGTGATGCAACAGCGCTCCCAGCCGGGCAATCTGACGGAAAGCTATACGGACCCCGGCGAGGTCTCGGCAGAAACGGTGCAACGGATTGCCGATCAGGCCAACACGCTGGGCGAGCTGACCACAACCATGAGCAATGATCCCACCATCGCTCTGACTCGCGAGGCCTTCACTCGGCCGTTGTATGACGATCTCACCCGCGCCACCAGCAGTTATCGCATGCGCGAACGTAGCTCGTGGGCGGACGTACGGGCGGGCCTCGCGCGCCGCTTGGATCAGGTGCAGGACATGATTGCCGCCCTGCAGCGCAGCGTGTCTTTGGTCCCACCCGGCAACGTGTTCACGCGTACTTCGGATTCCTCGCCGCTGCTGGTGCTGGCACGCAACGGGCTTCCCCTCCCAGTACCCATCACCTTGGACTATGAAGTGGAAGACGATAAGCCGCTGACACTGGAATTGCCGGACGATAACCAGTCCATCCCCGCCAAGGGTTCCATCACGTTGTCGCTCAATACGTCCTCGGAGAGCGCTAACGCAGAAGAGAGTGACGCAAACCTCACAATGTGGCTTAACTCCCAAGGTGGCGATCGCATCACGGAGCCCGTCCAGCTGCGCATGCAGTCCGTCCCCGGAGTCTCTCCCGGGTTGATCATCGGCGTGCTTATGCTGCTCATGGGAGTGGGCGTGGCAGGAAGGGTGTTGTGGAATCGTCGCTCCGGCTCGGCCACAACGTCCAAGAATCGCCGCGGCCGCAGCCACCCACAGCGCTTGGATCTGGACAACAAATAGCAGACACGCCCCGCACAGGTTAGGTATCCGCGCGGCTGGTGAACCAAGATGGTGGAGTGACTACCCCTCACTCTTTTTCTGACGATTCACGCACGGAGCACTCCGAGCGCTCGGAGCCGGACCTCACGGAGAGTCCACGCGAGACCACAGGACAGCGTGGCCGCTTCCGCCGTTCGCGCCCTCCGGCGCTAGCTCCCGAGCGCAAGCAGAGCACGCCTGCCGCGCCCGCAGCAGCTGCGACTGCCACCGAGACAGTGGATCACTCCACTCTGTCTGAGTCCCCCAGCGAGCGGCAGCAAATCAACGCTGAATTCGCAGAGGTGGCGTCGGAACAAGAAGTCGACGGCGACGGCCGGGAGGAAACGACCAGCGACACCCAGGTGGTGCGCGCGGGCGGCTCCATGGCCATCGCCACCATGATCTCCCGCATCACGGGCTTTTTGCGCACGGTCCTGATCGGCTCGGCGCTGGGCCCCGCGGTCGCTTCTGCGTTTAACACCGCAAACACGCTGCCCAACCTGATCACCGAGCTGGTGCTGGGTGCCGTGCTGACCGCCCTGGTGGTGCCGGTGTTGGTGCGTGCGGAGAAGGAGGACCCGGATAAGGGTGAGGCCTTTATCCGACGCCTACTCACCCTCACCTTCACGCTGACCGTGGTGATCACGCTGCTGTCCCTCCTGCTGACCCCGATTCTCACGCGCGTGATGCTGGACACGGAGGGCAAAGTCGATGTAAATATGGCCACCGCGTTTGGCTATCTAGTCCTGCCACAGATCTTTTTCTACGCCATGTTTGCGGTGTTCATGGCCATCTTGAACACCAAGGAGATCTTCAAACCCGGCGCGTGGGCACCCGTTGCTAACAACGTGGTCACACTCGCCGTCTTGGGTTTTTACCTGTTGCTTCCCGAGAGCTCAAAGCTGCAACCGTTCGAGAATGTCACTATTACCGATCCACACATCCTGTTGTTGGGATTGGGAACGACTCTGGGTGTGGTGGTGCAGGCGCTCATCATGGTGCCTTATCTGCGTAAAGCCGGAATCGATATTCGCCCTCTGTGGGGCATCGATGAACGCCTGAAGTCCTTCGGTGGAATGGCAGTTGCAATCGTTGTCTACGTTGCCATTTCCCAGGTTGGTTTCGCTCTGAATAACAGAATCGCAGCCAATTCCAGCGATTCGGCAGCTTTCATCTACCAGCAAGCCTGGCAGCTATTGCAAGTTCCATATGGCGTGATTGGCGTGACGCTGCTGACTGCCGTCATGCCTCGGCTATCCCGCAATGCTGCGGATGGCGATGACAAGGCCGTGGTCCGCGATCTCACGATGGCCTCTAAGTTGACCATGATGGCGTTGATCCCGGTGATCGTGTTCTTCACCTGCTTCGGCACGCTGATTTCTTCCTCCTTGTTCGCCTACGGAAGCTTCGATCTGCAGACCGCGAACGTGCTGGGCTGGACCATCAGTTTCTCCGCCTTCACCTTGATTCCTTATGCGTTGGTTCTGCTGCACCTGCGCGTTTTCTACGCCCGCGAGGAAGTCTGGACTCCCACGTTCATCATCGCCGGCATCACTATCACCAAGCTGGCCCTGGCTTTCAGTGCACCTCTGATTGCCACCGAGCCACGCTTGGTGGTGGTGCTGCTGGGTGCCGCGAACGGCATGGGCTTTTTGGCCGGCGCGATCATCGGCCACCGCCTGCTGAATCGTTCACTGGGCAGCCTTCGCTTCCGGGACGTCTCGCACGCGGGCGGTTGGGCCTTGGGCGCTTCGTTGCTGGGCGCGTTGGTTTCCTGGCGGTTGGATGCCCTGCTGACGCGCTTTGTTTATCCCGGCGACGGCATCGGCCACCCCTGGTTCCTCATCCGCATGGGCATCACGGGCATCGTCTTCCTCGCCGTCACTGGCATCGTGCTGTCCCGTTCGCGCCTGCCGGAGGTCACCACGGTGGGTGCCGCGCTCTCCCGGTTGCCGGGTGTTTCCCGTTTTGTTTCCCGACGCCAACCCGCCCCCGATCAGCCTCTTGCCCAGCAACCATCGCAGGCATCCGAGGCAGCTGTGGTGGCTTCCGCCACCAACACGATGTCCCCAATCCTTCCGCCGCTGTCCGCCGGACGAGTCCGCGGACCCCGTCTGGTTCCGGGTGCCCCGATCCTCGGCGGTCAGTACCGCCTCCTCGCCGATCACGGTGGCTCAGCGGCGGCCCGTCTGTGGCAGGCCCGAGACCTGTCTACAGGCGAGGTGCGGGCGCTGACCATCATGGATCCCGCCGTGCTGGGTGGGCACAAGGGCCGCGACGAAACCGCTTCCCGCACCCGCAGCAATGCCTCCCGTGCACAGGCCAAGGCGCAGATCCTGCGCCGGGCCAAACTGTTGGCGTCGCTGGATACGCCGGGCATGGCCAAGATTCACTCTGTGGTTGATGGTGGATCCTTGGTGCTGGTCATTTCCGAGTGGATTCACGGCAGTCCACTGGACGCCGTGGCTGAGTCCGGACCGGATCCGCTGGCTGCGGGCTATGCGGTGGCGGACTTGGCTGATGCGGCTGCAGATGCGGCGGACGTGGGCTCGCCCATGGGCTTGGACCACCGCGACCGCGTGCGCATCAACACGCACGGTTCCGCTGTTCTGGCTTTCCCTGGCGCGCTGCCGGAAAACAGCGTGCGCCAAGACGCTCACGGCGTAGCTACCGCCCTGGGACTGCTTTTGCGCAATGTCCCGGATGAAGAAATCCCAGACGAGCTTGCCCACGAGTATTTCCGCTTGCGGGAGCTGACTCGGAACAAGAGCGAAGAATTGAATCTTCGGGAAGCCGCGCGAACCTTGCGTCGACTCACAACGGGCGAGCTGGCGATCCACGAGGACACCACGCCGGACCCTTCCTCCCGCGCTGGATTCGGCGTGGAGAAGGTGCGGGCTCGCACGCTGGTCAAGGCCGGTGCCATCGCACTGATCTCCGTGGCCATCATCACTGCCATCGTGATCACGGCCGTCAGCGTGCTGGGCGGCAACCGCCAGGATTCCCCAGTCTCGCGCAACTCCTTGCAGGACGGGGCCAATGCTGTGGCGAACCATGACCCAGCCGTGATCTCGCTATCCGTGGCGGAGGAGTGGATGCCGCAGGACGGACGCGGTACTGAGGATTCGCCGGAGCTGGCCGAGCTCACCGTGGACCACAACGCATCCACCGCGTGGGAGTCCGATACCTACCTCAACCAGCTGGGCACGAGCCCCACAGCAACGAAGGAGGGAATCGGCCTGCTCATCGACCTTCCAGAGCAGACCATGGTCTCCTCCGTATCGCTCGAAGGCTTGCGGCCCGGCACCACCATTGAGCTACGCTCCGCCGACGGTAAACCCACGACGCTGGGCGATACCGAGTTGCTGGACACCGTCCGCTCAGATGGAGCCACGAAAACCGTGGATCTGACGAGCCAGGGCAGCAATGCCGACGCAGGCGCCGAGGCATCGAGCGCGGCCCAGCCCACGGAGACCGCGTCCCACAATGCGGATCGTCCAGTAGGCAACTACCTGCTGGTGTGGATCACCGAGCTGCCACTTCCGCAAGCTGCGACGATTAGCGAGGTCAGCGTCATGGGCACGTGGAAGGATCAACCGGCCGGCGGCACCTCCGCTTCAACACCGGCTCCCACCACGTCCGGCAGGGAGCAATAGTTAACTAGCCGCTGGTTATCCACAGCCGGCACAGTTATCCACACTTGAGGTGGCAGGACGCGCTTTTACACGGCGCGCCCTGCCACCTCGTTGTTATGGTGTAGCTGTACGCACGCTCGTCAACGAACAGCATGGCTTGTCACCGCATCGGGGGATGCGCAAGCACTGCGAACGGGCGGCACTGAAAAACTCTTGGGGGAAGAGCACATGACCATCCGTCTCGCCTACGATTACCGCGCCACCACAGACGCTGAACTATTGCACGGACACATCGCGGGCAACCGCGGCGCATTCAATGAGCTGGCACGCAGGCATCACAAGCTGATGTGGAGAGCAATCCGCCAAGTGGGCATCACCAACGAAGACGAAGGCTGCGACATCCTGCAAGATGCACTGCTGAAGGTGCATCGCCACGCACATCGCTGGGATGGATCCGCCAAGGTCGGGACGTGGATCTTCGCTTTGGTGCGCAACACCGCGCTGACTCACATCCGCGCGAAATCGCGGCGTGTGGAGCCTGGGCTGATTGAGTTTGAGGAGCGGATAAAGAGTGTCGCCGCAGCGGTCCCGCGGGAAGATTCCACCGTGATGCGGTTGGATCTGCACCGATATGTGAACGCCATGGCGTTGGAACTCAAAGAGGTCCTGGTACTGACCACGCTGTACGGACTCAGCGAAGTGGAAGTGGGGGAGAGGTTGGGCATACCGGTGGGGACGGTGAAATCTCGGAAGTCGCGAGCGCGCAGGACGCTACGGGAGATCATTACTGCCGACGGTGGGGACTTGGCTCCGATGGTGGTGGCGGCGTAGGGGAGCGAACGTGGGGGCACAACGGCGAGGAATATGCTGCGGGGGCTGGCGGTTAGAATGGGATGAAACTTTCAGCACGTCTCTACCTCTATAAGGAACTCGATTCACCATGACTCAGCCTTTCCTGCAGGCCCCAGGACTACTCGGCAACTCTACGGCGAAGGATTCCTCCGCAGTACCGGAGAGCTCCGTGGGCAACCAAGGTGACGTTCAGGGCGATCAGCACGTCCATGATGTGATCATTATCGGTTCCGGCCCTGCTGGTTACACCGCAGCGGTCTACGCAGCTCGCGCGGACCTGAAGCCTTTGGTGTTTGAGGGAATCGAATACGGCGGGCTGCTCATGCAGACCACCGAGGTGGAGAATTTCCCCGGTTTCCAAAACGGCATCATGGGCCCCGCACTGATGGAAGAAATGCGCGCCCAGGCTGAGCGCTTTGGTGCAGATCTGCGCGGTGAAGACGTGGAGCGCGTGGAGCTGGACGGCCCAGTGAAGAAGGTATGGGTCTACGGCGAGGAATTCCGCGCGAAGACCATCGTTTTGGCTACGGGCGCTGCGCCTCGCTACCTGGGCGTGCCCGGCGAGCAAGAGATGCTGGGACGTGGCGTATCGGCATGTGCCACCTGTGACGGCTTCTTCTTCAAGGAAAAGCAGATCGCAGTAATCGGTGGTGGAGATTCCGCCATGGAGGAGGCAGACTTCCTCACCAAGTTCGGCGATAGCGTCACCATCATTCACCGTCGCGATGAGTTCCGTGCCTCCCAGATCATGCTGGACCGCGCGCGCAACAACCCAAAGATCAAGTTCATCACCAATGCCCAGGTGGTCGCTGTCAACGGCGAGAGCGCTGTGACCTCGTTGACCCTGAAGGACACCGTGACCGGCGAGACCAGCGAGCTGTCGATGGACGCCATGTTCGTAGCCATTGGTCACGATCCTCGCACCGAAGTATTCGCAGGTCAGGTGGAATTGCAGGATAACGGTTACGTCAAGGTTGCCGAGCCGGGAACACATACGTCCATCGACGGCGTTTTTGCCGCTGGAGACTTGGTGGATTCCCACTACCAGCAGGCCATCACCGCAGCGGGCTCTGGCTGCCGTGCGGCATTGGATGCCGAGGAATTCCTCGCGGCGCTGACACAGTAATTGACGATATTTCCGCAGTTCACGTTACTACGGAACGTCGCTATGGTTGATTGTGGCCTACTCCGAGTAGGATGTGGCTTTGTAGATATTGTCTGCTTCAAGCGTGCACGCTTTTTTCGTCACAACTAGGAGGCCCACCCGATGGCTCAGATCCAAAAGGTTACTCAGGCCACTTTCAAGTCGACCGTCACTGATTCCAAACTCCCTGTTCTGGTGGATTTCTGGGCTGAGTGGTGCCAACCATGCCATCGCATGAACCCGGCTCTCGAAGAACTCGCGGAGGAACTGGATGGCAAGGCGGTTATCGCCAAGGTCAACGTGGACGAAGAGCGCGCTTTGGGGGCAATGTTCCAGATCATGTCGATTCCGGCTCTCCTCGTCTACAAGGACGGGGAAAAGGTTGCCGAGTTTGTTGGTGTGCAGTCCAAGGACACGCTCAAGGCCAAGCTCGAGAGCCTGGCATAAACCACCACGTTATTAAGATTATTGAAGTAGGTTTTTTGACCAGTGAATAAGTTCTTGCTCCGAGTAGGCGACCGCAGCCCGCGCGTCGCTGAGGTTCGTGGCACCTTGGCGCGACTTGGCCTCGTCGAGGATTTCGAGGGCGATACCACCGGTAGCAAAACCCAACAATGGGCCCACGAAGATGAATTCTTTGACGAGGACCTCGCCAACGCGCTGCGCGCTTTCCAGCAAGATCGCGGAATCGTCGCTGACGGTGCTATTACTTCCGGCACACTCCGCGCCCTGCGCGAGGCCTCCTACAAGCTGGGCGCACGCATTCTATCCCTGCAGAACAATCAGCTTGTGGGGGATGACGTCAGCGAACTTCAGGCTCAGCTTCATGACCTCGGTTTTTACACCAACCGAGTGGACGGACACTTCGGCCCTCAGACCCACAAGGCAGTGGTCGCCTACCAAACGGATTACGCTCTCCAGGCCGATGGACTAGTGGGGCCGAGCACACTGCGTGCTCTGTCCTACCTTGGACGCCGGATTACCGGCGGTTCACCGCAATCCATCCGGGAAAAGGAGCAGATTCGCGCCGCGGGCCCACAGCTGTCCGGCAAGCGTGTGGTCATCGATCCGGGCCTTGGCGGTTCGGAAAAGGGCGTATCGGTCCAGGGCAAGCACGGGCAAATCTCTGAGGAAGACATTCTGTGGGATCTGGCAGGGCGCATCGAAGGCCGCATGATTGCCGCCGGCATGGAGACCATTCTTTCCCGCCCGCGCTCAGCTAATCCCTCCCAGTCTGACCGCGCTTCTATGGCTAATGCTTTTGGTGCTGACGTAATGATCTCGCTGAAGTGCGATATCTATCCCAATGACAAAGCAAACGGCGCGGCGAGCTACTTCTACGGCTCTATGCACGCATACTCCTCCATGATCGGAGAGAAGCTCTCTGGCTTCATCCAGAGAGAAATTGCCGCCCGCACCCCTTTGCAGAATTGCTACAACCACCGCAAGACGTGGGATATTCTTCGCCTGACCACGATGCCCACGGTGCAGGTAGTTCCTGGCTATCTCACCAATGGCCAAGACGTGGCGGTACTGACTGACCCTTCCATGCGTGACACGATCGCTGAGGCCATTGTGGTGGCCGTGAAGCGCCTCTACCTGTTGGACAATGACGTTCACTCCACAGGGCAGTTTACTTTCGACGAGCTGTTGGCTCGCGAACTTCGTGGCTAAATTTGCTCCGCTTCACCTTTGAGCTATTTCCTCAGTGCTGCGGATAGGCTCTTCGCGTGCGCCGGATAGTTCTTTTTACCGCCGATGACTGTTGGCCAGGGGCTGACTGCAGCTCCTAGTGCTTGCTTGTCTTCGTTGACTCCCACAGCAAACATTGATGCGGCTTCTCCGATGTCATACCGGTATCGAGGGTATTTCGCGTGCTTCTGAATCAGAGTAAATCCCTGATCGCGGACAATGTCCTCAGAGATAACGGGGGAGACGCTGAGATGATCCATCCGCTGCTCGGAGTGATCATTCAACACGAGTTCGTGCCAACCCCCATAGGCCTCATCAAAGAAGTACTGCTGATTTTCTAGTGGCTGCGTAGCTCGGACTGCTCCCTCTACCGGGTTCTTCTTATCGTGTGCGCGAAGGTATCCGTCGATATCTAGCTGCAGCGCTTTTTCGATTAGATCCTCTTCATCCTCTGCTCTAGCGAAGGTCTCTATTGCCTTGATACCCCGCTTCCGCGCCTCGGCTACTACGGCCTCGATAATTTGATGTTCGAGATACAGTCCCATATATGCTGCCGTGACATAGACGTGCGACATGACTACAGCGTCCGGGGAGATAGGTCCAGACGGCATCACCGCATAACCAGGAAAGTAGCCAGCCGGGGCAAAGAATACAGTTGCTGCAGGTATTGACTTCGCGTCGCTTTCCCCCGTGCTTACCAGCGCGGTAAACCCGCACGTTCCCCATTCCATGAGCACGCGTTGGATCCACAACTGTTTATCGAAGGCTCCATCCTCGCATTGGCGCGGCCGGTGGTTGTCCTCCCACTCGAGCTCCCAACACGTGGTCGATCCCGCTGCCTTTTCCAGCTGCCCGAACGCAGAGCCGTTGACTGGCGCTATCTCTATTTTCATTTCACCTCCTCTGGGCTCTTTCTTTGTTTGTTCATTGATTCTCATCCCATCCTATGGGCATGGCGGTTTCCTGTCTGAGCTTTCTGAATATCCCCTTTTGTGTGCTGCTTCCCATCGCACATCGGATTCTTTTTGAGCGGTCCCAGCGATTCCGTTCGCGGTCCCTGGGCGTTTCACGTGAAACTTCTGCTTTGGCCCGTGGATCTTCTCTATTTAGCAGTCGAGGCGTTTCACGTGAAACATCGCTTCTTTTTCAGCGAACACCCGCCCCGCCCGAAGAGGATGTTTCACGTGAAACCAACCGAGCTGTGCATAGAAACGGGGTGAGCCTTCACCAAAAGACCTCTATACCGAGTCAGCAATAGCCGACACATTGACCCAACCTCGTTCACAAAAAGGCCGGATGTTTCACGTGAAACATCCGGCCTGTCCATCAAGGCAAGGGTACTAGAACCAAAATTAGTCAGATTCGAACTTCAACATCTCCACGATGCGATCGAAGTCCTCTGGGCCGCCGAACTCAACGACGATCTTGCCCTTCTTCTTGCCCATTTGTACAGACACTTTGGTTTCCAACGCATCTGAAATGTCATCCACCCAGTGATTCACGTGGGAGGGGAGCGGTGGCTTACTTCCCTGACCCTTCTTCTTTGAAGTGTCATCTCCAGCCTGACGGTTCAGGAGAACAACCGCTTCCTCTGTCGCGCGTACCGACATACCTTCAGCAATAATGCGATTAGCGAGCCTATCTTGGGCGTCAGCACCCGCACGGACTGAAAGCAGTGCTCGAGCGTGTCCGCTACTGAGTACACCTGCAGCTACTCGTCGTTGAACTCCTACCGGCAACTGCAGTAGTCGAATCATGTTGGTAATTCTTGGGCGAGAGCGTCCGATGCGACGTCCGAGCTCGGCTTGAGTGACTCCGAATTCCTCCAAGAGCTGCTGGTAGGCCGACGCTTCTTCGAGTGGGTTCAACTGCACACGATGGATATTCTCCAGCAAGGCGTCACGAAGCATTTCTTCGTCATCCGTCTCGCGCACGATCGCAGGGATAACCTGAAGACCAGCACGCTGTGACGCCCGAAGCCGCCTTTCACCCATGATCAGTTCATAGTGAGTATCCGCATCCGGTGCCTCGCGGACAACAATCGGTTGCATTAAGCCAAATTCTCGAATGGAATGTTCGAGCTCTTGCAGTGCCTCTTCGTCAAACACTGACCGAGGCTGCTTGGCGTTAGTACGGATATCACCCAGAGAGATCTCTCGGTAGGTAGCTCCGAAATTCGTGTCTGTTGTCACCTCGTTGGCATCAGAAGACCTAGTTGACTGATCGTCAAGACTATTGGCCTGGGCTCCGTTCCTCTTCACACCTGAATCATCCGCGGAAGCTGCGACGCCAGTCTGAGATCCCTTGGTGGAATCCTCATTCGGGAAGTTTTTGGGTACAACCTTCGTGTCTGAACCTTGGCCGGCACTCACAATCGTTTCGTCACTGTGACCCTTCGTCGCTGCTGCGGTTGATCCCGAGGCAGGTGAAGTTTCGGCCGAATGAGCCGAACGACCGGAAGGGGAGTGGGTTCCTAGAATTACATCCGCCGCCCCATTGCCCAGAGAGGGACGAGCATTGCCCGTAGGAATTAGGGCGCCGAGACCTCGTCCGAGACCACCCCTTCGCGCGTTCGATACTGCGCTAACGGAAGGCATCCCAGACTTGTGCGCCTTGTTAGGGGCACCGTCATCAATCTCTGACTTAGATGATTGACGTTTCCCATTATTGTTCGTAGCCATAGTCAGGGTAATCCTTAGTGGAGATCCGGAGCAATACCAATTGGAGCAGTTTCAGAAGTGGGTGAATAGTCACCACGTTCGGCTAGCTCTACAGCAGCGTCAAAATACGCCCGTGCTCCGGTCGATCCACCGTCGTATTGAATCACGGTCTGACTGTATCCCGGTGCTTCTGAAACCTTAACACTACGCGGGATGTGATTGTTAAGAACAACCGAGCCAAAGTGGTTACGTACTTCGTCAGCAACCTGCTGCGAGAGCTTGGTACGAGCGTCATACATCGTAAGCAATACCGCAGAAATATGGAGAGAGGGGTTGAGGCTCTCCCGAATCATCGTGATGTTGTTTAACAGCTGTCCCACGCCCTCAAGGGCGTAGTACTCGCACTGTATAGGGATAAGAACCTCTTGCACCGCATTCATGGCGTTAATCGTGAGCAGGCCAAGGGAGGGAGGACAGTCAATAAACACATAGTCGAATCCATGCTCTTGCATGAAGGACTCTCCTAAGGCATCTGATAGCCGGTATTCGCGACGCACCAGAGAGACCAGTTCAATCTCCGCTCCAGCCAAATCAATAGTCGCAGGGATGCAGTAAAGATTAGGGTTTTCTCCGCTTTGCTGCATGACCTCAGAAGGTGTTGCTTCGCCGATCAGCACTTCGTAGGACGACGGAGTGCCCACGTGATGATCAGCATCGAGAGCCGTGGAAGCGTTGCCCTGAGGATCGAGGTCTACCACCAACACCTTTAAACCGTGCATGGCGAGAGCCCACGCAAGGTTCACTGTAGAGGTAGTCTTACCCACGCCTCCCTTCTGATTGGCGATGGTGAAGGATCGACAACGCTCTGGGCGATCCAAGTGCAGGTTTGCGGTATTACTCAGCCGAGCTGCTTGCCGAGCAGCCACATCAATAGGTGTGGAATCCCAATCCATACTGGTCATGAACTTCCTCTAGTCTCTACGCACCTTTTCAATGCGAAGTTTCACGTGAAACATCGGAACCTGACGATTCACAAACCGCTACCGATGACAACGATGTGTCGATGACTCAACACTAGTGGGCGAGGGAGACAGCAACAACGCGACTGTTCTTTATAAAAAGCACAAAGGGGCCGACCCCATAAAACCCAGCAAATACTACTTAACTCGCGAGATGATCACGACGTGCGTCGGTTCTCCCAAAACGGCATCTCCAACCGTTTCCACCCGGCCCGCATCTCCGCCGGCCTTCCTAATCTCCACAGCGTCGCGAGTTAGCTCTTCGGCAACAGAGTCCCCCTTCAGAGCGCGCATGCTGCCCCCCTTACGAACAAGTGGCAAAGACCACCGTGTGAGCTTGCCAAGAGGCGCAACAGCTCGCGAGGTAACGATGTCCGCTCCTCCTACTGCAACCACTGATTCTCGCTCCTCAGCGCGGCCGCGAACTACTTCGACATTCGGCAGCTCAAGGGCCGCCACAACCTCATTCAAAAACGTCGTGCGTCGCAACAGCGGCTCCAGGAGCTGGATCTCCAAGTCCGGTCGGGCGATCGCCAAAGGTAATCCGGGAAGCCCAGCGCCAGACCCCACATCAACAACACGGGCACCTTCGGGAATGACCTCTTCCAAAACTGCAGAATTGAGGATGTGGCGATCCCACAAGCGACTCACCTCACGGGGACCAATCAGGCCTCGCTCGATACCCGCGCCAGCAAGCCACTCAGCGTAGAGGTTGGCCATATCCAAACGCGGGCCGAACAATTCGGAGGCGTTTGCGGGGGACAGGGGAGCAGAGTTCTCATTGTGAAGTTCCACGTGAAACATTCTAGCCCCCCAGCGCACGCACAAAAAAGGGAGCCAACACCCCACACGGGATGTTGACTCCTCGAGGCTCCAATTGTCCTAAAGCTCCGAAAGAAAACACATCTTCAGGCCGGACGATTCACGAACTACCTGTTGCCCTTCTTACCCTTCTTCGGAATATCTGGGCGCGCGCCAACCTTTGGCGCAGACGTCCGCTTCAGCGCCGCCTTAGCTTCCTTCTCTTCTTCTTCCTCGCGGTCCATCTTGGCGAACAGCAAACGCTGCTGGACCAAGGTCCACAAGTTGTTAGTAAACATGTAGAGAGCAAGACCAGTCTGCCACAGGAAGCCACCCATCAGGTACATAACGGGCATAACCCACAACATCATGCGCTGCATCAGATCCATCTGCATCTGCATCTGCTGAGCCTTCTGATCATCGGCAGGCTTCTTAGGGTTCGCAGCCTGACGCTTCTTCTGGCGATCCATAGACATGCGCGCGCTGAAGTGCATCATGACGGCCGAAGCCAGCATCAGCGGAACCACCACGAAGATAATGTTGTTGCGCGTGAAGTCCGCCGCTACACCCAACGGGGAGAACGCATCGTAATTACCCGGATCCATCGAAATGTAAGCGGACAACGGGCTACCGAACAGACGAGCATCCAGGAAACTCTGCACATCGTCCACACCAAAGATGTAGTTAGGGGTGTTTCGCGTCTCTTCAACAGTCATGCCAAGCTCACCGAAAGCGCCGCCCGTGCGGTTGAACGAGCGCAAAACATGGAACAGACCAATGAAGATTGGGATTTGCACAAGCATCGGCAAGCAGGATGCGAGGGGGTTGAATCCCATATCCTTCTGCAACTTGCGCATTTCCAGAGCCAGCGTTTGCTGGTCATTCTTGTACTTGCGCTGCAGCTCCTGCATCTTAGGTTGGAACTCAGCCATCTTGCGAGTGGACCGAAGCTGGTTGGCCATGGGCTTGACCAGCAAAATGCGGATGGTGAACACAAGGAAGATGATGGCCAGCCCCCAGGTGATGCCGGAAGCCGGGTCGAGCACGAGGCTAAATGCCTTGTGCCAGAACCACAACACCGCCGAGATGGGGTAATAGATAAAGTTCAGCACGTCTGAAGGGTTCTCCTATGTCAGAGTTCTGGGAAAACTGATGGGCAAAAAACTTGGTCGTCCTCAGCGGCACGCATATGTATCCAAGAGCGAAACTCGGATCATCACGTCCACAGTTCGATACGTCAGTTGCGGCGTGACGGTGGAACGGGATCCCATCCGCCGGGGTGCCACGGACCGCATCGAGCCAATCGTCCAAGAGTCAGAACCAACCCCTTGAGCGCCCCATGTCTGGAAAACGCCGTCAAGGCATAGTTGCTGCACGTCGGATCAAAACGACACGTAGGCCCCATTTTAAGACCTGAAAGGTATTCCTGGTAACCCAAGATTGCTCGGCGCGCCCACAGAGCTCGGGTTTCAGTGGGCTCCACACGTTCTGCCGGTGACTCATTGGGAATCGGCTCGTTGCTTGGCGATTCGTCTGAGGCAGCTGCGCACATCCTTTTCTACCTCCTCGGTGGTTGCGGTGGCGCTGTTGGAAAGCGCTCGGATGACGATCGTGTGGTGTGATTCGATGTCGACGCCACTTCTGTCATCCAAGATAGAGCTAAACGCGGCCCTGATCTTTCTCGCAGTATTGTGGCGTACCACTGAGTTACCTACGGCCTTGGAAACCACGAGTCCCATCTGCGGACCGCCCCAGGAATCAATACGAGGATTAGAGACCTTCCCCAGCTTCTTAGGGATCGAGGGTTCCAGGACGTAGACCACCACCGTGCGACTACCCTTTTTGCGACCGCGCTTAATCGTGCGCGCAAAGGCTGCGGACGATCGCAAGCGGTGAGGAGCAGGAAGCACGGCGGTCAAGACCTTTTCTTAAAGGGAATAAATGAAAGAAAAGCCCGGCTCCCACTTCGAGGGGAGAGCCGAGCTTTCACAAGATCGAGCAGTGAACGCGAATTTTACGCGGTCAGAGACTTGCGACCCTTGCGACGACGTGCGGACACGATTGCACGACCTGCACGGGTATTCATGCGGGTGCGGAAGCCGTGCACGCGTGCGCGACGACGGTTGTTCGGCTGGAAAGTACGCTTGCCCTTAGCCACGGTACTTCACTCCTTCATTACTAGTAACCCGAGTACGCACCGGTGACCTTCAACCTGAGTATTCATTTACTTCAGACGAGTGAGCCAGGCGGCTTCCGTTGGAACCCGCATCTGCCTCAAGGTGTTCACCTTTGCGCCCACGGATTGTGGACGGTTGTGCCGCGAAGAACTAGATATTGCGGCTTATATGGCATCTGTTGGGATAACGGGGGTAAAGCGTGAAGCTCACTTCTTACCCGCTACACCGTGTGTGATGCCGCAGACCTCACCAAGGATACGCGGTCAGAACAGTCAAAACAAAACGAGCGCACATATGACCTCGGGATTAGCTTGTGGAAACGATGCGCCGATTCTTTGTCCACAAACTGTTTGCGGGATAAATGCCATATCGTCTAGCTGTGGACAACACCCACACCCCCGAAGTTTAAAGTGAGAGTTTAGGGTATGTTTATGCAGGTCACGCGATTTTCCCCAAACAAGTAGAGTTATCCACAAGCATCGACTACATTGGGGATAACTCTGAACTGAAAGTTATCCATAGCTGTGCACAACTCTGTGGAATACCAGTTAAACGGACATGTTTGGCTGTGGAACAAGCAGTGAAGAACTTGAGTATAAGTTCATGAACTTCAGGTGACGTTTCACTGCGAGCTGACAGGCACTTGCCAGCCTGCCAATACCCCCCAATCACGAACCCAGACGACCCACCACTGACAGATCGCGACACACTGACCCAATGACTGACCCCAACGCCTCCGCTTCTATGCCGTTTCCAGACCTATGGAACGCTGTCATTCCTCAATGGATCTCCGATGACCCACAGCAACCGCAATTTCCTGCGATTACCCAAAGGCAAGGGGCACTACTCGATCAAATTGAGCCGGAAGTTTTAGCTGGTCACTACATGATTTTGAAGACCACGTCCCGGCTGGTCCGCGAGGAAGTAGAGACCAAACTCAACGCCAAAATCTGCGATGTCTTCAGCAAGAAGTTAGGCCAAGACATTCAGCTGTCCATCAACATCATCGAACCTACAGAACCTTCTTCTAAAACAACCACTTCGGCTAATTCCGTACCGAGATCAGAAGCGGGAACTCCCCAGGATTCCGCCGGCCAGGTATCCCGCGCGCAATTAGCCGAGGAGCACGCTCGCAGCTACCAAGCCTCTACCGAGCACATCAACGAAGAGCCGTCGCCCACTCCAGAATCCTGGGGAAAGATGGTCAGCCCAGGGCTTCGGGAACACGATCGTGGATTCCAGCCCCCTAATCCAGCCCAGGCAGCGCCTACTCAGGGGAGTAGACAGGGCTCGAAGGGGGAGAGGTTGGCGTCGAGAAAAGAAAACGACGTACAACCACCTGCGCACAGCAAGCCTGCCCAACCCACCCCGGCTGGTCCCGGCAACGAAGACGAAGTGTTCCTGAACCCCAGCTACACGTTCGAGAATTTCGTGACTGGTTCCTCGAACCAGCTGGCCTATGCGGCGTGCCGCGCCGTGGCAGAATACCCCGGAAATTCCTACAACCCGCTGCTCATCTGGGGTGAATCGGGACTCGGCAAGACCCACCTGCTGCATGCGATCGGACACTACGCACGCGAACTGCGTCCCAACATGCGGATCAAGTACGTCTCCAGTGAAGAGTTGACCAATGACTTCATCAACTCGATTTCCACCGGTGCGCGCGACGATTTCAAGCGGCGCTACCGCAACTTGGACCTGCTGATTGTGGACGATGCTCAGTTCCTGCAGGGCAAAGAGTCCACGCAGGAGGAGTTTTTCCACACCTTCAACGCTCTGTACCAAACCGGTAAGCAAATTGTGCTGAGCTCCGATAGGCCGCCGCGGCAGCTGACCACGCTGGAGGATAGGCTGCGCACGCGCTTCGAATCAGGGCTGATCACGGACGTGCAATCGCCTGATCTGGAAACGCGCATGGCGATTCTGTCCACGAAATCCACGGTGGAGTTGCCGCAGGACGTCAAGGAACTGATTGCCTCGCGCTATGAAAAGTCCATCCGTGAGCTCGAAGGTGCGCTGATTCGCGTGGTGGCATACTGCAACCTCGGCAAGGAACCGCTATCTATGCAGGCGGCCGAGGCGGCGCTGCGGCACATCATGCCTGGTGACGGGGATATTGAGATCACCCCGGAACTGATCATTGAGATTGTCAGCGAGTTTTTCTCTCTGACTCCGGACGAGATCGTGGGTAAAGGCCGCGCACGTCAGGTGGCCAATGCCCGGCAAATCGCCATGTACCTGGGACGCGAACTCACGGATCTATCTCTGCCCAAGCTGGGGCAGGCCTTCGGCGGCCGAGATCACACAACGGTGATGTACTCCGAACGACGAATCCACGACAAGATCCAAGAGGATCACAAGACCTTCAATCAGGTCCAAGAGCTCACGCAAAGAATCAAGGCTCGCGCAAGGAATTAAGAGAATCTCAGCCCCGCAGGGGGTTGGGGAGTGCACTTGTCCACAGTTATCCACAGATTCCTGGGGACAAGTGGAAAGTTCTGTGGATAAAGTGCGCCCGCTCGACCACTACAGATAGAAGTTATCCACAATTCCACAGTGTTTTCCACATGTGTAATTACAAGAATGTCATTACGGGTGACCCCGCACCGCTGCTGACAGGCTTGAGATTTTGATTCGAACTTGGGGATAACCCATGGTTAAACACGGGAGAAATGGTGAACAAGATGTGTATAACTGCCCCACGCAGATTTTTCTCCACAGCCTGCGGAAGTTATCCACAGTTTCATCCCCACAGTTTCAACAACTAAAAAGTGGCCACGACGTGCCCAAACAGGCACTATCCCACAGTTCACACAGCCCCTATTACTACTTCTAAATCCCTATCTAAAGGGAAAAGAGAAGCAACTTGGGGATGTGAGTTAATCTGGGAGACGTTAAACGTGCCCACCCTGGACTCCACGACAAGGAAGACGAAAGACAGCAATGGAACAACACACCGTGAGTTTCACAGTGCCGAAGGACGACTTCTCTTCAGCACTCGCCTGGGTTGCTCGCTCTTTGCCTTCCAAGCCCACCCAGCCAATTCTGCGTGGCGTAATGATTGAAGCCGACGATGACGGACTTCACCTCTCCGGCTTCGACCGCGAGGTCTCCACTCGCGTGCACATCAACGCGGAAGTCGATGAGCCAGGCAGCATCTTGGTGGCCGGCAAGTTGGTCTCCGACATCGTGGGATCATTGCCAAATAAGCCCATCACCATGCGTTATGAGGATTCCACGGTTACGCTATCCACCGGGTCCTCCCGCTTCGAGCTGCGTCCAATGACCATCGAGGACTACCCCGTTCTGCCGAAGCTTCCAGAAAACACCGGCACGATTGATCCGCACCTGTTTTCTCAAGCCATCTCTCAGGTGGCCGTGGCCGCAGGACGCGATGACACCCTGCCCATGCTCACTGGTGTGCACGTAGAAATTGATGGATCGAATGTGGTTCTGGCCGCCACGGATCGTTTCCGTTTGGCAGTGCGCCAATTCTCGTGGAATCCATCTGATTCTTCGTCGAAGGCAACGTTGTTGGTTCCTGCGCGTACGTTGGCGGACGCCGCACGCTCGCTGGATCCACACAACAACCAGGACATCGCCATTTCCGTGGGATCCGGAGAAAACATCGGCAAGGAGGGCTTGCTGGGCATCGAAATGAACGAGCGTCACATGACCACTCGTTTGCTGGATGCAGAATTCCCCAAGTTCCGTCCCCTGTTGCCACAGAATCACACTGCGCTGGCCAGCGTGGAGATTGATCCTCTGCAGGATGCCATCCGTCGCGTTTCCTTGGTGGCGGACCGCAACGCGCAGATCCAGATGGAATTTTCTGAAGGTAGCGTGACGCTATCGGCCGGCGGCAGCGAAGTGGGTAAGGCAACTGAGCAGTTGCAGTGTGCGTTCACTGGTGAACCATTGACCATCGCCTTCAACCCCGGTTACCTCAAGGACGGTTTGGCAGCGATTGGCTCCCAGCGCGTCGTTTTCGGCTTCACGATGCCTTCCCGCCCCGCCATCCTGATCCCGGAGCCAGCTGAGCTGCCGGAAGCAGATGCCGAGGGAAACTTCCCCACCCCATCCACGGAATTCATTTACCTGCTGATGCCCGTGCGCTTGCCGGGCTAAGCCAACACGGCCTTTCAAGAAAGCACCATGTATGTTCGCGCGCTACACCTCGAAGACTTCCGCTCATGGAAGTCCCTCGATCTGGAGCTTTCTCCAGGTGTAACCGTGTTTTCCGGCCCCAATGGGCACGGGAAAACCAACATCGTGGAGGCGTTGGGCTACCTGGCCCATTTGAGCTCGCACCGGGTCAACAGCGATTCCGCGCTCGTGCGGGAAAATGCCACCGCGTCCATGATTAGTGCCACGGCCGTCAACGGAAGGCGCGAACTCACGGCGCGCATGACGTTGCGTGGCCACGGAGCCAATAAGGCGCACATCAATCGCACCACCTTGGCCACCACCCGCGAGCTGTTGGGCATCGTGCGCACCACGCTGTTTTCACCAGAGGACCTCGCGCTCGTGCGCGGTGAGCCGGAGCAGCGACGCCAATTCCTCGACACCATCATGATCGCCCGCTATCCGCGGCTGGGCGCCGTTAAGGCGGATTATGACAAGGCCCTCAAGCAGCGCAATGCTCTGCTGCGGTCGCACGCGATGCGTTCAGCGCTGGGTGGCACGCGTTCAGAGGAGGAAGAAGCGGCCCTGACCACCCTCGATGTGTGGGATGCTCAGTTGGCGGCGCTGGGTGGGCAGATCATGTCCGCCCGCATTCAGATCGTCCATGATCTGGCTCCGCACCTGGCGCAGACCTATCAGCGCCTGGCCCCCGGGTCGCGTCCGGCGCACGTGTCTTACACCTCCACCATCGATGGCCCGCTGGCTGAAGTGGGTGTTCATCTGGGTCAGTCGGTGCCGGCAGAGCCCACCGCTTTGCTCACTCCGGAGGTCGCCGAGGCAACCCTTCTGCATGCGTTCGCAGACAAGCGTTCGCAAGAAATTGATCGCGGCACGACCTTATTGGGCCCGCACCGCGATGACGTGATTTTGATGCTCGGCACGCAACCGGCCAAGGGTTTCGCCTCCCACGGGGAGTCCTGGTCCGTTGCATTGTCCCTGCGTCTAGGCGCTTTTTTCATGCAGCGTGGCGATGGCACTGAGCCCGTAGTCATCCTCGATGATGTGTTTGCGGAGCTCGATTCTTCCCGACGCCAAGCTCTTGTCTCCCTGATCTCCGATGCCGAGCAAGTACTCATCACGGCCGCGGTGGAGCACGATATCCCGCAAGCGCTGAAGCAAGATGCCACGATAGTGTCTGTCTTAGCGCGAGATACGCCCGACGGCCGTATCTCGGAATTGACTCTCAAGGCAGGTGTAGACGATGAGTGAACAGGATGACTTTCGTTCTGCTGAGCGGCCTGAGAACTCCGCGGAAAACAACGCGGATCACAACCTGGACCCTATCGCCCAGGCTCTCGAAGGATTGAGAAAAGCGGGAGGAAAACCGGGAGCGGCTTTGCCCAGGGTGGCATCGAAAAAAAGAATGAGCGACACACGAGGACGTGGATCGCGCGTGTTTAAGCGACCCACTGGACTCGACGGGCGAGCGGACCGCAGCTACCGAAACCCGAAGTCTTTGCACGATCTGATCAAACCCACCATCGGGCGTTTTGGCTGGGCAGAAGACTTTGCCGTGGGATCGGTGATGAATAACTGGGAAGAAATCGTGGGTCCCACGGTGGCGGATAAGACGCGGCCGGTGGCTTTTGATAAGCGCAAGCGCGAACTGTCTATCGAGTGCGATTCCACGCCGTGGGCCAGCAACCTGCGATTTATGAAGCCGCAGATTCTGCAGGCGATCGAGCGGCTAGCAGGTGAGGATATTGTTCGAGATTTGGAGATTCGTGGGCCAGATCTGGGTCCGAAACGCAAGGGTCGCTACAAAGTTCAAGGTCGAGGGCCACGCGATGATTATGGATGAGATATCCACAGAAGCTGTATCGCTACGTGAATTTGGGGTGCTAACAAGCTAGGATGGTGAGGTTAATGTCCACTGTTTAAGGAGCTTGACCCACCGTGGCAGAATCAAATGCAGCTGAATCCAACGCAGCAGAGTCCTCCGCGGCTCAGCTAGCCGTAAAGAACAATTACGGCGCGGATTCCATCACCATCCTCGAGGGATTGGAAGCTGTCCGTAAGCGCCCCGGCATGTACATCGGTTCCACCGGTGAGCGCGGCCTCCACCACCTGGTGTGGGAAGTTGTGGACAACTCCGTGGATGAGGCCATGGCAGGATACGCCACCACCGTGGGCGTGACCTTGCTGGCTGACGGTGGCGTGGAAGTCACCGATGATGGCCGTGGTATTCCCGTGGAGATGCACCCCACGGGTGCGCCAACCGTCCAGGTGGTTATGACCCAGCTGCACGCCGGCGGCAAGTTCGATTCCGATTCCTATGCGGTCTCCGGTGGTCTGCACGGTGTGGGTATTTCCGTGGTGAACGCGCTGTCCACGCGCATGGAAACGGAGATCAAGCGCGACGGTTACCTGTGGCGCCAGAACTTCGAATACGCTGTTCCCGCTGAGTTGGAGCAGGTGAAGAAGGCCCGTGGCACCGGCACCAAGCAGCGTTTCTGGCCAGATGCAGAGATCTTCGAAACCACGGATTTTAACTTCGACACCGTGGCAAAGCGTCTGCAGGAGATGGCATTCCTGAACAAGGGATTGACCATCGTCCTGACCGATGAGCGTCCCCAGGCTGAGCCGGAGAAGGACGAGCTGGCCGAGGCCACCGAGGATGCTGAAGCACCAAAGTCTGCGGAAGAGAAGAAGGCGGAAGAGGCCAAGAAAAAGGGCCCACGCACCCGCACCTTCCATTACCCAGAAGGTCTCAAGGACTATGTAGACCACATCAACCGCAAGCGCACCCCAGTCCACCCCAGCGTGATCTCCTTTGAAGCCAAGGGCAAGGATCACGAGGTGGAGGTGGCCATGCAGTGGAACAACGGCTACTCCCAGTCCGTGCACACCTTCGCGAACACCATCAACACCTTTGAAGGTGGCACGCACGAGGAAGGCTTCCGCGCCGCGCTGACTTCCTTGATGAACCGCTACGCACGTGATCACAAGTTGCTCAAGGAAAAAGAGTCCAACCTGACCGGCGATGACGTCCGCGAAGGTCTGGCTGCCGTGGTTTCCGTGCGCGTGGGTGATCCTCAGTTCGAGGGTCAGACCAAGACCAAGCTCGGCAACACCGAGATCAAGGGCTTTGTGCAAAAGGCCGTCAACGAGCACCTGACGGATTGGCTGGATGCCAACCCTGCTGAGGCCAAGGCCATCATCAATAAGGCCGTGGCTTCTGCACAGGCTCGCGATGCTGCTCGCAAGGCCCGCGATCTGGTTCGCCGCAAGTCTGCTTCCGATATGGGTGGACTGCCTGGCAAGCTTGCCGATTGCCGCTCCAAGGATCCGAAGCTCTCTGAGCTCTACATCGTGGAGGGTGACTCCGCAGGCGGTTCTGCGAAGTCCGGCCGCGATTCCATGTACCAGGCCATTTTGCCCCTGCGTGGCAAGATCCTGAATGTGGAAAAGGCTCGCATGGACAAGGTGCTGAAGAACAACG
The DNA here is from genome assembly GCF_900232865.1 of Corynebacterium dentalis. Lineage (GTDB taxonomy): Bacteria > Actinomycetota > Actinomycetes > Mycobacteriales > Mycobacteriaceae > Corynebacterium > Corynebacterium dentalis. The sequence goes on from NZ_OCTS01000004.1 coordinate 286,920, forward strand.
AGGTCCAGGCCATTATTACGGCACTGGGCACCGGCATTCACGAAGAGTTCGATATCGCCAAGTTGCGCTATCACAAGATCGTGCTGATGGCCGATGCCGATGTGGACGGCCAGCACATCGCAACGCTGCTGCTCACGCTGCTCTTCCGCTTCATGCGTCCACTGGTGGAGCAGGGATACGTCTACCTGGCTCAGCCACCTCTGTACAAGCTGAAGTGGGGCAAGGGTGAGCCCGGATTCGCGTTCTCCGACCGCGAGCGCGATGCGCAGCTGGAAGAGGGTCTGGCCGCCGGCCGCAAGATCAACAAGGATGACGGCATTCAGCGCTACAAGGGTCTGGGCGAGATGAACGCCAAGGAGCTGTGGGAAACCACGATGGATCCCACCACCCGTACTTTGCGCCGCGTGACCTTGGAAGATGCCGCGGCAGCCGACGAGCTGTTCAGCATCCTCATGGGCGATGACGTGGTTGCTCGCCGCAGCTTCATCACCCAGAACGCCCGCGACGTCCGCTTCCTGGACGTCTAAGCCTGCCGTGTCTACTTCCAAGTCTGCCGCGAAGGACGTCCGCACCAAGGACATTCGTATGCCCGATGGGTCCACGAGTTCGGTTCGTTTGTTCGACGCCAACTCTGAGACTTCGGCTTCTCCTCACAAGCCGTTAATTGTCATCTGGCCGGGCTTCGGCATGGGCGCGCGGTACTACGATCCGATCGCCTTGGAGCTGGCCGCGCGTGGCTATCCCACGGCCACGGGTGAGTTGCGGGGTCAGGGATCGTCGACCGCGGTGGCGTCGAGAAAAAAGACATGGGGATACCACGACCTGGCCTCTCAGGACTACCCGACCACCGTGCGGGCGGCGAAGAAGGAGCTAGGCCTAGCAGAGGATCACCCGACGCTGCTGCTGTGCCACTCGATGGGTGGGCAGATCGCCTCGCTGTTCTTGGCGCGGCCGGAGGCAGAAATGCTGAACGTGCAGGGCATGATCGGTGTGGGCGCGGGAACTCCGTACTACAAGAGTTTTAGTGGTGATTCGAAGCGTCGGTTGCTGTTTGGTGCTCCGGTGATGGGTATCGGCAGCTTGCTGATTGGCTACTGGCCTGGCGGCAAGCTGGACATCGCGGGTTACGGGCGCCAAGCTCGAGCACACACGTGGGAGTGGTTCCGGTTCGGTCGTACCAACACACTGCGCAAACTGCGTGGTCAGGACCGTAATTACATGGATGCGTTGGCGCAGGTAGACAGTAATGTGATGCTGACTCGGTTCACCAACGATGACGATTGCCCGCGGCAATCCGCGCAAAATCTTGTGGACTTGATGCCGTGTGCGAACACTTCTGTGGTGGAGCTGGAGGGCGGCCTAGGCCACAATCGGTGGGCGCGGCAACCCCACATTGTGGTGGACAAGCTGGAAGAATTTGTGGATGAGGCCAAAATTTCTGTGCGATGATTGGCACATGAATTCTCAACTTCTGCGTAAAGCAGTGGCGGTAGTGGCAGCAACGAGCCTGTTCGGCTTGGTAGCCTGCTCCAATTCTGGAGATTCCGCCAATCCAGCCCAGTCAGCAGCATCTGGTTCCACCAGTGGGGTCTCGGGGGAGTCCAGCGCTGGGGACAGTTCTGCGGCAAATTCCACCGAGAGTTCTGGTAGCTCGGATGATTCGGAAAGCGAACAGGCACAGTCCGAAAGCGTGTTTGATGTCAGCTTGGGCGACTGCCTGATGCTAGGGGACGCGCCCTCCGGCGAGGTTAAAGATCTGAACCGCATTGATTGCGATAAGCCACACAATGCGGAGATCTATGCGCAGAAAGATATGGCGGACGGAACCTTCCCCGGCACTGAGGCTGCAGCGAAAGAAGCTAAGACATACTGCGCGCAGGAGTTTGGTCCATTCGTGGGAATCCCCGGATCCGATTCCAAATTAGAAGGCCAATTTATTCACCCCACTCAGGAGAGCTGGGATCAGGAATCTGACCGTCGCATCCAGTGCGTGGTCACCGATCCGGCAGGCGGGGTTACCGGTTCCATGAAGGATGCAAAACGATAGGCCCAAAACCCGCTCTGACATGGGAGATTTAAGAGGAGCCATTAACCGGGAAGAGCACTATTACGTGCTAGAATTGGTCGGTCTGTCCCAAGTAGAAAGGAACGCTCTCACGTGAGCGACGATACTAACGGCGGAGATTCCCTCTTCGACAAGATCGAGCCAATTGATCTCCAAGAAGAGATGCAGTCCAGCTACATTGATTACGCCATGAGCGTCATTGTCGGCCGCGCCCTTCCTGAGGTGCGTGACGGACTGAAGCCCGTACACCGCCGCATCCTTTACGCGATGTACGACAACGGCTACCGCCCCGAGCGCAGCTATGTGAAGTCCGCGAAGCCGGTTGCGGACACGATGGGTAACTTCCACCCGCACGGCGACTCGGCGATTTACGACACGCTGGTCCGCATGGCGCAGCCGTGGTCGATGCGATACCCGATGGTTGACGGCCAGGGTAACTTCGGTTCCCGCGGTAGCGATGGCGCTGCGGCCATGCGTTACACCGAGTGCCGGATGACCCCACTGGCGATGGAGATGGTGCGCGATATTCGCGAAAATACCGTCGTCTTCCAGCCAAATTACGATGGCAAGACTCAGGAGCCAACAGTTCTGCCGTCCCGCGTTCCCAACCTGTTGATGAACGGCTCCGGCGGTATCGCTGTGGGTATGGCTACCAACATTCCTCCGCACAACTTGAACGAGTTGGCCGAGGCCATCTACTGGATGCTGGACAACCACGATGCAGAAGAGGCCGAGGCTCTCGAAGCCTGCATGGCTCGCGTCAAGGGTCCGGATTTCCCAACCGCTGGTCTGATTGTTGGCGATAAAGGCATCGATGATGCCTACCGCACCGGCCGTGGTTCCGTCCGTATGCGCGGTGTGACCAGCATCGAGGAAGAAGGCAGCCGCCAGACCATCGTCATCACGGAGCTTCCGTACCAGGTCAATCCGGATAACTTGGTCTACAACATTGCGGAGCAGGTGCGCGACGGCAAGCTCGCAGGCATCTCGAAGATCGACGATGAGTCCTCCGACCGCGTCGGCATGCGCATCGTGGTTACGCTCAAGCGCGATGCGATCCCTCGCGTGGTGCTGAACAATCTGTACAAGCACTCCCAGCTGCAGACCAGCTTCGGCGTGAACATGCTCTCCATCGTCGATGGCGTGCCTCGCACCCTGCGCTTGGATCAGATGATCCGCCTGTACGTGGATCACCAGATCGACGTTATCGTTCGCCGTACCCAGTACCGTTTGGACGAGGCTGAAAAACGCGCCCACATCTTGCGCGGCTTGGTCAAGGCACTGGACATGTTGGACGAGGTCATCGCCCTGATTCGTCGGTCCGCGACCGTCGATGTGGCACGCGAAGGCCTGATGGATCTGTTGGATATCGATGAGATTCAAGCCGATGCCATCCTGGCCATGCAGTTGCGCCGTCTGGCCGCTCTTGAGCGCCAGAAGATCATGGATGAGCTGCAAGAAATCGAAGAGACCATCGCGGATTTGAAGGACATCTTGGCCTCCGAGGAGCGCCAGCGCACCATAGTTCACGATGAGCTCAAGGAGATTGTGGACAAGTACGGCGATGAGCGGCGCACGCAGATCATCGCTGCAGCTGGCGAGGTATCTGAGGAAGATCTGATCGCACGCGAGAACGTGGTGATCACCATTACCTCCACGGGTTATGCCAAGCGCACCAAGGTGGATAGCTACCGCAGCCAGCGCCGTGGTGGCAAGGGTGTGCGCGGTGCAGAGCTGAAACAAGACGATGTGGTGCGCCACTTTTTCGTCTGTTCCACGCATGACACGGTGCTGTTCTTCACCAACTTTGGTCGCGTTTACCGCTTGCGTGCCTTCGAATTGCCAGAAGCATCGCGTACTGCGCGCGGTCAACACGTAGCGAACCTGCTGGAGTTCCAGCCGGGCGAGCAGATCGCTCAGGTCATCCAGATTCAGAGCTACGAAGACGCTCCGTACCTGGTGCTGGCAACTGCACACGGACGTGTGAAGAAGTCCCGTCTGACGGATTACGATTCCCCACGCTCCGGCGGTTTGATCGCCATCAACCTGAACGAGGACGACCGCCTGGTTGGTGCCCAGCTGTGCACTGACGAGGACGACCTCCTGCTGGTCTCTGAAGAGGGACAGGCCATGCGCTTTACTGCCGATGACGAAACGCTGCGCCCAATGGGCCGCGCCACCGCCGGTGTGAAGGGCATGCGTTTCCGCAGCGAGGATCAACTGTTGGCGCTGACTGTTGTTCGCGAAGGATCCCAGTTGTTCGTGGCTACTTCCGGTGGTTACGGCAAGCGCACGCCAATGGATGAATACCCAGCTAAGGGCCGTGGTGGCCTGGGCGTAGTGACGTTTAAGTACGATCCAAAGCGCGGCAAGCTCATCGGCGCATTGTGTGTCTCTAACGATGACGAGATCCTGGCCATGACGTCTGCGGGTGGAGTGATTCGCACCGAAGTCAGACAGATCCGAAGCACCTCTCGAGCAACGATGGGCGTGCGCCTGGTTGATCTGGGCAAGGATGTGGAACTGCTGGCTGTGGACCGCAACATCGAAGAAGAAGTTGAGGAACACGCTGAAGCAAAGGCGCAGGAGAAGGAGAAGTAGCCCATGACTTTCCACAGCCCCGGTCCGGACGGCAAAGATAAGGAAAGCTCTAACCCGTACAAGGATGGAGAGGTCTCTAAGGAAGCTGGGGCGAAGGAAGTGAAGGCTGCGAAGCCGGAAGCTGGTGCCAACCCAAAGAAGGCTGCCGCTCCGAAGGCTGCGAAGAGTTCGAAGGAGACTTCGAGTAGTGCCGCTGCCGCCTCTGCCGGCGAGAAAAAGTTGCCTGTAATGAACAGTCAGGAGACTGTGGCGGCCAAGGCAGATGTCTCAGCCGAGAAACCTGGTGTCCCAACTAAGAAGCCCGGTGTGATGGAGACCTTGCGGGAGTCAGCTCGAGTCACAGACCCGGAGGAGCGCACCCTTGCATATATCAACCCGCTCAGCGCGCTGAAACTGGGCGCGTCGGTGAACGTGTGCCTGTTGGTGATCGTACTGGTGGCATCCGCCGTGATCTACGCGTTGTTGGGGATCGCAGGCGTGTGGGACAACCTGAATTCTCTTCTCGGGGATCTCACGGGTATGGGATCGTTTGGCAGCGCAGAGTACTTCGGCATCGTGTTGACGGTGGGCATCATTGAAGTGATCATTTTCAGCTTGCTGGCGCCCGTTTTGGCAGTGGTGTACAACCTGTCTGCGAAGCTTGTGGGCGGGCTGCGCATCACCGTGAGCAAGCGCAGCGAATAGCCTTTTGACCAGCCGATTTGGTAAACACCTCAAGGCTGGGTAGAGTACTTTCTTGTTCGAAGGGCCTATAGCTCAGGCGGTTAGAGCGCTTCGCTGATAACGAAGAGGTCACAGGTTCAAGTCCTGTTAGGCCCACCATTCGAACACTTCGAATGAAGATTCGGGGCATTAGCTCAATTGGTAGAGCACCTGCTTTGCAAGCAGGAGGTCAGGAGTTCGATTCTCCTATGCTCCACAGCATCAAAGTGGCGAGGAACAGAAAAAGTTCCTCGCCACTTTTTCACTTGGCCCCGCAAGGCAGCGGGGTGGAGAAATGGCTTCGGGGAAGCAGCCACCACACCCATGACAAACGTCATGCTCAAGTCGTGACGGATTACGTCCGCCACACCGCGTGCGCCGGGCGAAGCTGTAAAGCACGAATCCAGCTGCATGCACAGTAGATACGGCAACCAAGAGGTTCTCTTCGGCCCAAGCCCCGCGAAGCAGTCGCGAAATGCAAGGTCAGCGTGGTTCTGCACACTGGTGGGCTGCTACCGGACCTTTCCGTCAAGGATACGATCCGCATGATCGCCCCCACCTTCCCCAAGCCCCGCGATGTGGACGAAGTGACAACGGAAACCAACCTTACGCATCTCGCCAAGCAGGCCGTCAAGCGTTGTTCGGGCGGCGAGAAGCAGCGAGTCCGTCAGGCGCTGGCGATCCTCGGCTCACCTGACCTGCTGATTCTGGACGAACCCACCGCTGGCATGGACCCGAACGCCAGATGAGCACGTGGGCAAGCGGGGAAGACCTGCCTGCTGGGGTCACCGAAGTAGTTCAAGATGGTGACCGCCTCACGTTCACGGTGCTGAACCTGAAAAGACATCTGCCTAATATCTCCAACCTCGTGTTTTCTATGTTTTCGCCCCTCCTGTTCTTTCTCTTGTTCGGGTCGCTACAGGATTTGGGGGGCGGAGATGATGAAGCACGGCAACGTCACTGCTTACGCGATGGTGGGCATGGCCGTCTACGGCGGCATTACCGCAGCGGTATCCACGGTGGGAACCACTGTGGTGGAGCAGACCACAGGATGGGGGAGGCAGCTGGCGCTAACCCCGATGACTGGTTCCCAATTGCTGACTAGGTAATGCGTGGTCATCTTGTTCCGCGCAATGTTCCCCGTCGCGGCGGTGTCTCTGCTGGTCATCTTTCTGGAGTTTCAGGATGATCCACTCTTTGCCACCTACATGCTGCTGGTGGCCAGTTCCTCTGCCGTGATCGTGCCTTTAGCCTTGGCAGTTGATTTTGGTGATGACCGAAAGCGCGACGAACAGAACCTCTTCGTTCTCCAGGAGCGTGAACGATTAGCGCGAGACGTTCAAGATCTCCTGGGACACTCGCTGACCGTGATTAACCTCAAGGCAGAGCTAGCGCGGGCGGTCGTGGATAACGACCCTAAAGTGGCTCGCGCAGAGTTGGAAGAGATCGTGCATCTTTTCCGCACCGCCTTGGCAAAGGTGCGCTCCACAGTTACTCGTATCGAACGGCCAGACTTTGCTGGAGAGGTTTCTGCAGCTCAGCGGGCGATGGAAACCGCTGGGATACAAGCGGACCTGCCCAACCCAGACTCTGCCCAGCACATCAGCGGCGTGAATGCGCAGCTATATTCTTGGGTATTGCGGGAGGCCGTGACGAATACTGTTCGGCACGCTGAAGCGAGCTCATGCCGCGTTATCGTTACTGCAGATCAGTGCAAGGGTGGTCTCCGCGGCTTCCAGCGACGTGCTGAAGAAGCGTGCCCCGCGGGTGCGCTCGTTGATTGTCACCACATTTGGCAGGCCCGGTTATGTGCGCAGAGCCCTGCAGGAAGGTGCCAGCGGGTTCATCGTCAAAGACACCCCGCCGGCGCAGCTGGCCGAAGCTATTAGACGGGTGGCGTCCGGACTGAGAGTGGTGGATCCCACGCTCGCTGAGGATTCATTGTTCACCCCAGCCAATCCTTTGACCGAGCGAGAAACCGAGGTGTGTCAGGTGGCACGACATGGTGGGAACATCAGCGAAATAGCAAATGAACTGCACTTATCTTCAGGAACAGTGAGAAATCACATGTTATCCCTGATTCCAAAGACGGGGACAGGCAATCGTCACGCTGCCGTGCGGGCCGCCGAAGATAATGGGTGGCTCTAAGCCACCACAGTCTCTACGTCCGCAGTCTCAGCGTCGCTCCGCCACGCCCTGCTTCGTCGAGTACAGCATCGCCACGGGCAGCGACGTTCTCACGCTGATCGCAGACCACGCCGTAGCCCATGTCCCACTCCAGCATGGACTGAGCCAGATCTTGCTCGCCCACGAACAGAGCCGTCGCCCAAATGTCAGCCCAGGTAATCGACGGGCCGAACACGGAGATTGCCCCTTCGTGCTGGCTAACCTCCTGCTGGGCTGCATCGCTGAGATCTCCGAAGTCATAGGTGTGGGAGTCCACAGGCGTTGGCCGGTACAGGTGGTTGCCCCGCGCGTAGGTGCCCGAGGTAGCCACCGCGCCCTCGTATAGCGTGACCGTCCCTACCAGGGAATTCGGATCCTCGGCGCTTTCGATACCTACGGTCCACGGCCAGTGTTCATTCGCTCCGCCCACCAACACATCGCCGCCACCGTTCAGGCACCAAGTCAACCCGTCAGCCTCCAGTGGTTTAAGGTGCTCGCTGGCCACCTCCATGGCCAAGCCCTTGACCAAGCCCGTGGGATCAAAGACCAGATCCGACCCTTCAGTCACAAACGCTTCGAAGTATCCCCGGGTCACCTCCTTGGCCTGTTGTGCCAGCTCAAAACAGGTAGCGACACGAGAATCCAGCTGGGACATGTCCTCGCGGCGGGCTAAGCGGTTAATGTCTGAATCTTGTTTCCATCGGGAGAAGATGGCGTCGAACTCCCGAAGAGTGCTCCACACGGACTCGGAGGCATCCACGAGACGCTGCTCGAGACCGGCCCGCCAATTCTTTTCACTAATCAGGCCGTAATTGGAGGTTGCTCGACGAGCGGGGCGGATGTGCAGGGAAAACGGAAGGCCCATAATCTGTTCAACGGCGACAAAGGGCTGCATGGTGTGGTTCATGATGAAAATCTTTTCTAGAAAATCCAAAGAGAGGGTTTACAATCCGGCCTGGCTTCGTGCGGAGGATGACCTATGTACTCAACATGGCGCGAGACGGTAGGGAAGGGGATTGATAAAGATTATTTCAACCCGCGAACCTGAGATAAAGCTGAGAATGAGTGGTGATCCTATCCCCATTTTCAGTGGAGTTTTCAGGCAGTAATCCTCTGAGATTTATGCGGTATGACCGGCGAAATTCTTGGAAAAGACGGGTAAAAATGAGGCAGCGACCGCGGAACGGAATCTGTGAGCAGGCGGCGGTGTCTTGGGCTGCGGTAAATTGATTGGCATGTCTCTCATTGAGCTTCGCGATGTACGAAAGATATATTCAGCTAAGAAAGGCGAGGTCAGAGCGCTAGACGGTCTGAACCTTAGCGTCGAAGAAGGCACCGTTCGTGGACTACTCGGCCCCAACGGTGCGGGAAAAACTACCACAGTGAAGGTGCTGACCACCCTCATCAAGCCCACCTCGGGGCAGGCCACCGTTGCGGGTCTAGACGTGATGAAGCAGCCGGATGACGTGCGCAAGATCATCGGCGCGTCGGGGCAGTACGCCACGATCGACGAGGAGCTCACCGCCCGCGAGAACCTGATTCTCATCGGCCGCTTGTTCCACCTCGGGGACAAGCGCGCCAAGGCGCGGGCGGACGAGCTGCTGGAGATTTTCACCTTGGAAAAGGCCGCGAACCGGCCAATCAAGGGTTTCTCTGGTGGCATGCGCCGGCGTGCTGACCTGGCTGCGTCGCTGGTCAATGACCCGAAGATCCTCTTCCTAGATGAGCCAACCACCGGCCTAGATCCGGCCGCCCGCTTGGCTTTGTGGGACGTGATTCGCGATCGAGTCAGCCGCGGCACCACCTTGCTGCTGACCACCCAGTACCTCGAGGAAGCCGATGCGCTGGCCGATGAGATTAGCGTGGTGGACCACGGAAAGGTCATCGCAGAAGGCACCGCCGACGAGCTGAAGACTCGCGTGGGTGGGCAGCGCGTGTACGTCACCGTTGTGGACAACGACGATGTGGAGATTGCCCGACGTCTGGTAGCTGGCGTGGCCAACAGCGAGGACGCAGTTTCCGTACAGGACCGTACCGTGGCCGCGCAGGTGCACGACGGCACCTCGGCGCTGCAACTGCTGCTGGCAGGAGTAAAAGACAACGACATCGCAGTACACGATGCAGGCTTGGCACGCCCCAGCCTGGATGACGTGTTCCTGCAGCTCACGGGTGGAAAGGCCGGTGAAGGACAATGAGTCAATGGCTAAATGACGTGCGCGCGGTCACCACGCGCAACATCATCCGCGCTAAGCGGACCCCCGATGTCATCGTGTTTGCAGTGCTGCAGCCCATCATGTTCGTGGTGCTGTTCAGCCAGGTATTCGGCGGTGCCATCAACGTGCCGGGTACGGATTACACGAACTTCCTGATGGCGGGCATTTTCGCGCAGACGGCCATCTTCGGCGCGACCTTCAGTGGCATGTTCATGGTGCAGGACAAGAAGGACGGCCTGATCGACCGCTTCCGCACGCTGCCCATGAGCAACTCCGCTGTGGTGTTTGCCCGCACCTTCACGGACCTGCTGCTCAACGCCGTATCGCTGCTGGTCATGGTGCTGACCGGACTGGCCGTGGGATGGCGCCCGGATTCTGGCATCGGGGGATTCCTCGCGGGCTACGGCCTGCTACTGATCTTCAGCTGGTCCTTCTCTTGGGTCCTGGTGTGGCTGGGACTGATGGTGAAGTCCGTGGAGGCGATGAACTCCGCGACATTCATGGTTCTGTTCCCATTGACGTTCCTCTCCAACGCCTTCGTGCCCAGCGACAGCATGCCCAAGGTGCTGCAGGTCTTCGCGGAATGGAACCCTGTGTCTTCGCTGGTGCAGGCCACGCGTCAGCTGTTCGGCAACCTGGGTGATGCACCCGTGCCTGATTCCTGGCCGATGCAGAACCCGCTGATCGCGGTGTTTGGCGGGATCATCGTATTCGTGGTGATCTTCTGCCCACTGGCTATCCGCCGCTACAACCAGTCCTCTTAAGCAGAGCGAGCTGGGGCAGCCTCGGCACGAACATGCCGAGGTGAGGCCACCAACCACAGCACAACGAACGCGGCAATCATCCACCACATGTAGGCATTGCCCAGCACGTGCCAGAAAATATTCCACTCCTGTTCCACATTTCCGCTGGAGGGCGCGACTGTTCGGGGGGACACAGCGCAACACACAATCCCGCTGATCGCGAGGCCAGCCAGCAGCTTTAGCTGCGCAGGAGTCCACACACCCCCCGGCCGGGAAGCTGGATCATACCAATAAATTCCCAGTACCACCACGAACACCGCCACCCACACAAAGTGGTGATCCCAAGAAACTGGGCTGGCCAGCAGTCCGAAGAACGCGTTGACGCACAAAGCCAGCACCGGCAAGCCCCTGCGGAAAAGGCGGATCATCACCGCGACGGTGGCCACCAGCGCGATGCCCACCAAAAGTAGCCACCAGGCGGTGCCGGCGTCTGCAGTGCGCACGCCGAGGCGCCACAGCTCGCCATTGAACGACTGGTTAGAGGAATACCCCAGCCCACCAATGCGATCGGTCTTCTGGAGAGTGCCAAACCAGTAGCGCATAGAGGCGTCGGGCAGAAAGAGGAACCCAATACCGGTGGCGACCAGGGCAGATACGCCCATGCGAAGGATCGAGGGGACGTCCTTGCGGAGCAAGAACCACAAGCCAAACACCGCTGGAGTGAGCTTGAACGCGGTGGCCAGGCCGGTGAGGATGCCGCGGAAACGAGGCGGCACCACGGTCGCATCCAACACAATCATCAACACCAAAATCAGGTTGACCTGGCCATAGTTCAACGTGGAAGCCACAGGCCCGAAGAAAATCAGCGCGCCCGTGAGGAAGACCACGAGCCAACGGACAGTCGTGGCGGGCAGGTGACCGAGATGAGTAAGCAGCAGCCAGACGATGCCAGCGATTGCACCGATGTTGACGATTCCAAAGACCAACGATGCCCCGTGAGCAGTGAAAATAGTCAACGGGACGAACGCCAGCGCGGAGATCGGCGGGTAAGTGAAGGGCAGGAAAATGTCATCGCTGATGAGGAAGGATCCGGAGTACAGGTCCTGGCCGTCCAAAAGTCGCTGTGCGCCCAGGCGGTAGACGTCCGTATCCAGGCGATAACGGATCCCGGTGGATGTGAACAGCGACCACGTCACTGCCACCAGCGCCAGCAGCGCGGCTACCCAGCGGAAAGCCACAGCGTTGCGGCGATCCCGCGAGATGCTTTGAGGGCTGCTGCCATGCGGGTCAGAGGCATCGCGAGATGTGACAGTGATGCGGCGGAGTTGGTTCATTCAGCGGCTAACTTTTCGATGTTTTTGTAGACGGATCCACTTTATTCCATGCCCCGCCAGCGGGTTGTTTTCTACCCTTAGCCATGGGGTGATCCCTGGCCAGTGAGGCGCTCTATCCAAAGGTCAACGAGTAGATCGTGAGCCCTTTAGAGACCTCGATATCGATAACCTCAGAGCGCGACTTGGAAGCGCGGACGAGGTCGAGCGTGCCGTCGGAAGAAACGTGGTGCACCTCGCGCTTGCCGTCCGGATGGGTGACGGTCACCGTTCCTCTGCCCGATTCCACCAGTTGCACGCGCGCGGCCGTGTAGTTCAGATGCACGACGCCAGGCTTGTCCACCGGCGTGATGGATTGCTCCGCCAGCCGCCATCGACCCTCTAGGGAGAAGCGCCGCACCGCCGTGGTGTGCCTTGTCTGCCTCGACGCTGCGGTGTTGGTCGGTTTTCTTTTACGACGCCAACTCGATTCCCTCCCGCATTATCGCTTTTGGGCCTGGTTTGTCTCCCAAGCCGTGGCGACGGTGCTGAATTTCCTGCTGCATAACTTCTGGGTCTTCCGCGCCGGCAGGCTTTCCAACTAGATCTGCGCGGCGGCGTCCTACCGGAACGGCACCTCGCCAATCGCGCGGCGTAGCTTGCGCGTCCGCAGCCGCTCCGGCGCCTCGGCCAGCGTCTCCATCGCCCGCACCGCACACATCACGTGCGCCTGTTTGGAGTTCGAGTAGAACGCCTGCGCCCCAGCGGGCAGCTTCGGCACGGCGTGAAGTGGCAGGTCAGAGACACTCAGCAACGTTCCATAGGGCACGCGGTACCGGTAACCATTGGCAGCCAACGTGCAGCTTTCCATGTCCACCGCCACCGCCGTGGATCCGCGCAGCCACTTCCACAGATCCTTCTGCGTGTGCCATTCCCAGTTCCTATCGTCGGTGGAAATCACCGTGCCGGTACGCATGAGCTGCTGGTCATCGCCATAAATCTCATCCACACTCGCCTCCAGCGCACGCTGAACCTCCGGCACCGCGGGGATCGGGACGGCCGAGGGAATGTAGCGTTCCAAGATGTGATCGTGACGCTGGTAGGCATTGCCCAGAATCAGATCGCCGATCCGCATGCGCGCGTCCAGGCCCGCGCAGTGGCCAATCATGATCCACGCCTCCGGCCGCAGCGCCGCCAGCGAATCCGTGATGGTCTTCGCGTTCGCTGGGCCCACGCCAATGTTGATCATGGTGATGCCGCTGCCATCATCGGCCACCAGGTCGTAGCGCGGCATTTGGAATTCGGATTCGAGGTTGAGTGTGGCGTCGTCGGCAACAATCTTTAGGGCCTGCGACCTGGTGATTTTCCGACCATCCGGCATGTGCAACGACGTATACCGGGACCCCTCGCGGGCGATCTGCTGCACGCTGAAATTCACGAATTCGCTGGTGTGCATCGCATAGTTGGTGAACAGGATGAACTTCTGCACGCTGGCGGCGCTGATGCCGGTGTAGTGACGAATGCGCTGGCAGGCGATGTCGAAACGCTCGGGACCGAAGTGGAACAGCGGCTTTTCGGCGGCGTGGAAAACGTCCCAGTGGCCGTCGATGATCGCGTCATCAACATCGTCGAGGGAGGGCCGCGGGATGATGTCGCTGACGTCGCCGGCGCGCCGGGCTTCGTTGATTCCTTCAATGCCGTCGATGTACTCCGGCGGGATTTTTTTATCCGACGCCAACACCGTCACCTCGCACTTATAGTTCGAGGTCAGGCGGGTGAGCTGTTCCGTGAGATAGCTGCGGATGATGCTGGGGTGGGAGATGACGGCGGAATAAGTGCCACCTTCGTTCACGTATCCGAAAGGCTCCGAACGATCGATGGGCTGCCATTTCTGCACGTCAACGATGAGTTTGGGGTAGCGAACGGCATCATATGCGGCATAATTGCCGGTCTCGAGGGCAGTTCTGGCGACGCTGCAGGAGCGCTCGTAGATGTCCACGAGTTGCTGGACGGCGGCATCGACGATGTGGCGATCGGAATGGGACATGGAGTTGCCCTTTCGCGAGGTTGGAAACGGTGGTGCGTGAAGTGTGTTGTTCAGCCTAGCTGCGGGTTCGGTACTGTGCTGATGACGAGTATTTCTGTTGCTTTATTCAAGGGGAGCATTCCATGGGCTTTGCCGCGGGCATTGATGCGAGCAGTTTCGCGCTGGCTTTTGGACTGACGCTGTTTGCCGGTTTGGCCACGGGCATCGGCGGGCTGATTTCTGTGCTTCAGCGCTCGACGACCACACGCTTCCTCGCGACCTCGCTGGGTTTTTCTGCGGGCGTGATGCTCTATGTTTCGATGATGGAGCTGCTGCCACAGGGCATTGACCACTTGCGGCAGGACATGGGGGAGCGCCCTGCAAACTGGCTGGCAGTGGGGGCTTTCTTCGTGGGCATTGCGGTGATCGGTGTGATTGACCGGTTAGTGCCCGAGGAGGTCAATCCGCACGAGCCGGAGGGTGCTGCGGGGAAGAAGAGCGGTGCGCGGGGATCCGCGATGATGAAAACCGGTGTGATGACTGCGATGGCCATCAGTATTCACAATTTCCCGGAGGGTTTTGCGACGTTTGTCTCTGGGTTGGAGGATCTGACTATTGCGCTTCCGGTGGCGGTGGCGATTGCGATCCACAACATTCCGGAAGGCATTGCGATCGGTGTGCCAGTGCGCGAAGCCACGGGTGATCGGCGCAAGGCTTTCTGGTGGGCGACACTATCCGGGCTGGCCGAGCCTCTGGGCGCGCTGGTGGGCTTCCTGCTGCTGATGCCACTAATGGGGCCGCTGGCTCTGGGGATTATTTTTCCAGTGGTGGCGGGAATCATGGTCTTCATCAGCCTGGATGAGCTGCTGCCCGCGGCTATTTCTACGGGCAAGCACCATGCTGCAATCTATGGGCTGATCGCGGGCATGGCTGTGATGGCACTGTCTCTACTGCTATTTATTTAGCGGTTGGGGTTGGCTGCGTGAGGATTTGTAGGTAGGCGTTTATTCACAAGATTTCGCGGATTGTGGATTCATTGTGAGATTAGGGCGCATCTAATTGCATCGATGTGGCTTCGTCTGAATAAAGCGTGGAGCTTTGTGAAATAGCTATTCGGTTACAGGTCCGCATGGCACGGCTGTCCCCGTCGATGATGAAAACGTCGATGAGCTCGGTAGGCGTGGAAGACTGAGTGACCTCATGCCCAGCGACTTCGAGCAATTGGGCAAGACCTGCCCGCAGCCATCGCCACCGATCAACCTGATGATGAAGGAATTCGACGGTGTCAGCGTTGACAGCACGGCAATGTTGTTTCTGTTCTTGACCCCTGTTTTTGCGCCACCGCTCATCGCGGCGCTGGGATCGTTGTGCGTCTTGGCGCCGAGATTGCGGAGCGACAGTATTGTGCTCCGGCGATCAGGTGGGTCGGTTGCACAACGGTATGCGTTGTTGGTTTGGGAAGCCGTTGTGGTCTCGTCGACGTCAGGCTTGCTCACCTTGGCAATTGTGTTGTTCGGAGTGCTCAGCACCAATCATGTGCTACGTGGCGATGTCCTCTATCCAGGTTGGGTTTCAAGCATCTTGTGGGGACCATTCATAGGAATTATCGGTGTCATGGTCCTGGCAATGTTGGCGATCAAGTTCGCAATAGTCACTACACACCGACAAGTGCGCCAACCGCCAAGGAATAGTCGTACAGTCAGGATGGTTGAAAGTTTCAAGCAACTAGAAGGAGACCTCTGTTATGTCTAGCTCGTCAGTTAGTACACGTTTGAAGAAGGCGCAGAAACGGTACCTGGGTAAGGCACCTAAACCCACCACAGGTGAAAACGTCGCGCGATATGCACTGGGCGGAATCATGACGTATGCAGGAATTTCGCACTTGACGACGAACCGCCAGGAGTTCCAGGCGCAGGTGCCGGACTGGATGCCGTTGGATGAGGACATCGTGGTGTTGGGCTCTGGCGTGGCAGAGATTGCGCTGGGTGTTGCCCTTGCCGCACTACCTGAACAGCGACGCCCAGTCGGCGTAGCTCTCGCAGCCTTCTATGCAGCTATTTTCCCAGGTAACATCGGCCAGTACGCCGAGCGCAAGGATGGCTTTGGTTTAGACACTGACGGCAAGCGACTGGCCCGCCTGTTCGGCCAGCCGGCACTCATCGCTGCTGCTCTGAAGGCTGCGGGGTTGCCCAAGTAACGTCCGAAAACCTCTTCACCACACTCACCCTCCCCAACGGCCAAGTTCTACCGAATCGCATTGCGAAAGCAGCGATGGAGGAGCACATGTCAGGCACTGGGCAACTACCTGATTCACGCCTGGTCACGTTGTATCGAACCTGGTCGCAGGGTGGTTCCAGGTTGTTGATTACGGGCAACGTCATGGTTCACGACGCAGCCATGACCGGTCCTGGTGGCGTCGTTCTAGACGGTGCTGTTGCAAAGTTGGGGGAGTAGGAAGAGCGACGTGAAATAGTCACAGCCATGGGTATCTTCTCCGGTCGTCATTTCCCCCGTGACATCATTCTGTGGGCAGTGCGGTGGTACTGCCGCTACGGGGTGAGCTACCGCGATCTGGAGGAAATGATGACTTCAGCGGGGCGTGCCGGTCGATCACACCACGATCTACCGCTGGGTCCAGAAATACGCCCCTGAGCTGGACAAGCAAACACGGTGGTACCGGCAGGTACCTGGCTGGCAGGCCAGTTCCTGGCGGGTGGATGAGACCTATATCCGGGTCGGCGGCAGGTGGTGCTACCTCTATCGGGCGATCACCGCCGGTGGCTAGACCCTGGACTTTTATCTCTCTCCGAAGCGGAACGTGGCCGCAGCGAAGCGTTTCCTGGCCAAGGCCCTCAGATCCAATGCGTCAGCCGGGTATCCCAGAGTGATCAACACCGATAAAGCACCCTCCCTAGCCAGAGCAATCGCCGAGTTGAAGTCAGAGGGAATCTGCCCGCCAACAGTGGAACACCGGCAGGTGAAATACCTCAACAACATCCTGGAAGGCGACCATGGTCGGCTGAAGCGGATCTTCGGGCCGAAAGGCGCGTTTAAGAACCGGACATCTGCATATCGGACGTTGAAAGGGATGGAGGCGATGCACTCATTACGGAAAGGCCAGGGCGCGATGTTTGCCTACGGGCAACCGAACCCGGACGCGGTGATCGTCAACCGGGTCTTCGAGACGGCCTGAGAACGCCCACACGCAGCGGCCATCAGGGAATGAGAAACTGAGTCTTCGCTGCTCTCCCCCAACTTTGCAACAGCACCAATGACCTGCTTAGGATACTTGGCAGTGTGGCGCCGCCAGTTCATGAGTGGTACACCTCCACCGATCCGCTGCCGGCAGTATTCAAAAACGATCCCCGCGGATCCTGATGTCTATCGCGGAATCCCCTCGTCGCGTAAGCGTTCCTCCCAGACGCATGTGAGGAAGCGGAAAAGTCCCGCGGCTAATCCTTACCTAGCCGGAATCTTCAACTCAACCAGCGGCTGCCGGTTATCTGTGCCCTATCGAATCATCTTTATCTCAAAACCGACAGGAGCCACCAAGGGGGAGGGGCGCTCATCGTCTGCACCTCTTCAGGATGAGATCTCCCCGATTGCCTGCGTTGCCGTTCATGCGCAGCACGACAGCAGCGACGGGTCGGTGGTGAAGGCCTTCGCGGCGATCCGGATGCCCTCGGCCATGGTCAGGTAGGGGGCCCAGGCGTCGGCGACCTCGGCGACGGTCCTGCCGAGCACGTGGACGCCTGCGGCGGCGAGCTCCCCGGCGTCCTTGGCGACGGCGGTCAGGCCGAGGATCTCGTTCGTCTCGGCGTTCACGACGATCTTGATGAACCCGCGGGTGTCGCGGTTCACCAAGGCGCGGGGCACGTGGTGCAGGGGCAGGACGCGGCAGTCGCAGCGGATCCCCGCGGCGAGGACGTCCTTCTCGGTCATCCCGACCGCGCCGATCGCGGGCCCGGTGAACGTCACCCGCGGCAGGCGGGCGTAGTCGACGGACCGGTCGGCGTCGGCGAACGCGTTCTCGG
>NZ_OCTS01000008.1 GCF_900232865.1 Corynebacterium dentalis
CATCATCTGTGATCCGGCGTATAGCGAGCGCCTTCGACGGGACGCAGCCCGTGTTCACGCAGGTGCCGCCGAGCGTCCCGCGCTCGATCATCACCACCGACTTTCCGAGCGTGCTGGCGCGGATCGCAGCGGCGAACGCGCCGCCTCCCGATCCGATGATGGCGAGATCGTACTTCGTAGGCATCGCTGCTCCTGTCAACTCTTGGCTTTCTGCTCTGTCTCAGCCATACTGGACCTTCCAGTGCAGGGGAAGGTCAAGCGCGGCCACGGAGGGAGACAGCAATGCGGATCGGAGAACTCGCCGAGAGGGCGGGCACTACCGCGAAGACCCTTCGCTTCTACGAGGAACAGGGCCTTCTGCCCCCGACCGAGCGCACGCCGTCCGGATACCGCGACTACGCGCCCGAGACGGTCGCTCGGATCGACTTCGTCCACCGCGGCCAGGCCGCGGGCCTCACCCTCGCCCAGATCCGCCAGATCCTCGACATCCGCGACGGCGGCCAGGCGCCCTGCGAGCACGTGCGCGACCTGCTTGACGTGCGCCTCGCTGAGATCGAGCAGCAGATCGCGCAGCTCTCCGTGCTGCGCGACACTATCGCGGACCTCAGACAGGACGCCGCGCACCCGGACCCTGAAACGTGCAGCACCGATCAAGTGTGTAGGTACTTGTAATCCAATTGGGCACACCTCCTTAGCAACCACGCTATGCGAGAGTTGCAGCTCGACGAGAGCCAGGATGACAGGATTAACCGCCAGGAGCTATCTATAAATAGGGACTATTTCTTACCTGGAAGTAACATTTTGGCGGTTGAGGATAATACCTTTGGTGCATTTTGAGCCAAAAGCTTCTTGGCCTCTGGACCGACAGTTGTCACCACAGCACTCGCAACCAAAACTGAGCCTATAAGAATTGTTTCTTTACTTACCTGCAGTGATTGCAGATTAAATCTTTTGTTGTTGACGTCATGCTCCATGAGCTTGTCGTCAAGGCGTTCTAACCGATCGAGGGCATCTCGGCGACTTTCTTCTGATGAATTAGGGTCGTCAATAACTTGCGTAAGTATGCTTTTCGTCTTATCAAAACTGTCATAAAGCCTATCTGAGCTGTATTTATTGCTAGATAGGGCCTGTTGGAAAGAATCGGCCATTGCTTGAGACACTTTCGCCATAGTGTCTGGCGCAGCAGCAAAGAGGGTAGGTAGGACAATTTCGCCTACCTGGCCGTTTTGAATCAACTTGACTAGTTCAAGGACTTTTTCGCTGCTCATATTTCGGAGATCCTCGATGCTAAGGGCACGCTTTAAATCGTCGATAGAATCAATGTGTTCAGCCATAACTCCGCCTTTTATTTGCTGTTGACATCTACCTTAATGGGGCGAGCGGACAAAGCTAAACGTAAAAATCAAAGTATTCCACTTTATGAGAAGACAAAGTGTTCTGATTCGTTTGACAGAGGTAGGCTCTGGAGCCTTGCAGTCAGTCACTGATTGCACTACATCCGAGCTTTTAGAAAGCCTCGCGGGCGACAATACGAAGATGCTGACGACATTATGAACGCTGGGGTTTGAATAAGTTCTGGAATAGAGAAGAACGCATAGCCCCAAATAATAAGTAGCCTTGCGCTACAAGCTTTTCTTCAAAGAGGTTATTACTCACTGCCTAACGGCAGGGGAACCGTATATTGCTTACGGCTTGATACATTTATTTCTGCGATGCCCGTCGTCCCCGCGGAAGAGGGTGCTGTTGCAAACTTCAGGCGGAGAGCCGTGACGACCCAGTCTTCATCCTCTGATGCTCGCTGCGGGTCGGCGTTCTCAGGCAGCCTCGAACACCCGGCTGACGATCACCGCATCCGGGTTCGGTTGCCCGTGAGGTCAAACATCGTGCCTTGCCCTTTCCGCAATGAGTGCATCGCTTCCATCCCTTTCAACGTCCGGTACGCCGAGGTCCGGTTTTTGAACGCCCCCTTCGGTCCGAGGATCCGTTTCAGCCGCCCATGATCTCCTTCAATGACGTTATTGAGGTATTTCACCTGCCGGTGTTCCACGGTCTGCGGGCAGATTCCCTCTGACTTCAACTCGGCGATTGCCCTGGCCAGGGAGGGTGCTTTATCGGTGTTGATCACCCGCGGGGACCCGGTTATCGTGTTCGACCTCAGGGTCTTGGCCAGGAAACGCTTCGCTGCGGCGACGTTACGCTTCGGAGAGAGGTAAAAGTCCAGGGTCTGGCCACCGGCGGTGATCGCCCGATAGAGGTAGCACCACCTACCGCCGACCCGGATATAGGTCTCATCCACTCGCCAGGAACTGGCCTGCCAGTCAGGTACCTGCCGGTACCACCGTGTTTGCTTGTCCAGCTCAGGAGCATATTTCTGGACCCAGCGGTAGATGGTGCTGTGATCGACCGGTACGCCGCGTTCGGTCATCATTTCTTCCAGATCGCGGTAGCTGAGCCCGTAGCGGCAGTACCACCGCACTGCCCACAGGATGATTTCACGGGGGAAATGACGACCGGAGAAGATGCCCATGGCTGTGATTATTTCACGCAGGTCTTCCTGTCGCCCGAACTTTGCAACAGCACCTTCTCGTATCACTTCTGCCTGAGTGTATCCATGGAAATCCAGCTCATCTAATACTTCGAGGACAGCATCTAGGGTCCAAGGTATATAGATAGCACCTTCGTCCCGAACTCGTACTATGTCTTCAACTGACTATGTAGTCCCCTGAGGCTCGCTCAGGAAGTTCAGATTCCAGCTTATCGCGGTCAATGTAACCAGGCGGGATGGAGGCTTCCACGCGCCTTTCGCCTTCGCTGACAGCGTCTGCCCAATCTTTTTCGGCAAGGGCTGAACCTACTGAACCTTCAAGTAAGTTCGCTAACCTCTCGAGTAGTTTATCGTCAGAGGTCGGAGAAGAGGCCAGGATGTTTGATGGCTGTTCTTCCACTCGTTCAAGCAGAGAATCGTAGAATGCGTCGGTTTCTAGCATGAGAGAATCGCGCTCTGTTCTGGGCAATGCAATACTTTTGGCCCAGCGGGAGATAGCGTCCTTTGTGGAACCTTAATTTTTGGACAATGCGTTTCGTGCTTCTTTGGACGTACCTCCCAACCCAGATATGACTGATTGACGATTACGCCAGAATTCTCGTATCACCTGATGTGGCAAGAAGAGACGATTTGTCACCGCACCTAACACTTCTAGTAGATCATCTACGGTAGCTTCGTTATAGCGGTACAAATTCGAGAGCACGTTGGTGTCAACAGAAACAATGCCAGCGCGGAGTGCCTCCTCTATCTCTGCTTTTCCGTGTATCCGATACGAGTCAAACCCGGTATACAAACCGCCCTGATCCGTTTCTTTTCCTAACAACTTTGGGTTACGCAAAATTAAAAATTAGCGATCGTATGTAGCAAGTTGCACACATCGACTAATTGAAGATCGCGCAGATAAAAAAAGTATAAATGGGCAATGGAAAACCGCTTTGGGAATGGCAAGACCTACTTCTGATACAGCGTCTTCCGCGCGAACTTCGGATCGCAGGTGACCTGCGCCCCGAGGTTGCGGAAGACCTGCTCGTCCACGGAACCGAGAATGGTCGTGACGTGCACATCGCAGCCACGGAGGGACTTTAGCTGCTTGAGCGCCTGCTCGGCCTCCGGACTGGTCTCCGCGGACACGCTCAACGCAATGAGCACTTCGTCCGTGTGTAGACGCGGATTCAAGCTGCCCAAGTGCTTGGTCTTGAGGCGTTGGATCGGGGCGATGGAGCCGGGGGAGAGCAGGTGCATGTCGTCGGGAATGCCCGCAAGATACTTCAGGGCGTTGAGCAACATCGATGACGAGCAACCCAACAACTCGCTGGTGCGACCCGTGATGATCGTGCCGTCTGGCAACTCGATGGCCGCGCCGGGCTGTTCCGTGCGCTGCTCCACCTCGCGGGCCGGGGCAACCACAGCGCGGTGATCAGCGGTGATGCCCGCCTTCGTCATCACCACAGCGGCACGGTCGGACTGGGTGCTGTCCAAACCGCCGCGAGACTCGTCCACCAGTGCCTTGAAGTAACGACGGATGATCTCCTGACGGGAGGCTTCTCGGCAGGCCTCGTCGTCGGTGATGCAGGCACCGGCCATGTTCACGCCCATGTCCGTGGGGGATTCATACGGCGTGGTGCCGGTGAGGCGCTGCAACAACGTCTTGAGCAGGGGAAACGCTTCTACATCGCGGTTGTAATTGACCGTGGATTCGCCGTAAGCCGTGAGGTGGAAGTGGTCGATGACGTTGGCATCGTTGAGATCTACCGTGGCAGCCTCATAAGCCAAGTTCACGGGGTGCTCCAGCGGCAAGTTCCAAATGGGGAAGGTCTCAAACTTGGCGTAACCGGCGTTCACTCCACGCTGATGCTCGTGGAAGACTTGGGACAGGCACGTGGCCAGCTTGCCGGAACCAGGTCCGGGAGCAGTGACCACTACCAGGTCGCGGGTGGTTTCTGCGAACTCATTGCGGCCCAGGCCTTCCTCGGAAACGATCAGATCCATATTGGTGGGGTATCCCGGGATCACGCGGTGGCGGGCCACCTTGAGGCCCAGGCGCTCCAACCTGTCCACGAACGCGGCAGCCAGGCGGTTATCGTCCTCCATCTGGGTCAGCACAACATTTTCCGCGAGGAAGCCCCGGTCCCGGAAAACATCGATGAGGCGCAGCACGTCATCTTCGTAGGTGATGCCCAGATCCGCGCGCACCTTGTGACGCTCGAGGTCCTTGGCGTTAATGCAGATGAGGATCTCCACATCGTCTTTGATGTGATCCAGCATCGCGATCTTATTATCAGGGGTGAATCCAGGAAGGACGCGGGAGGCGTGGTGATCATCGAAGAGCTTGCCGCCCATCTCCAAGTAGAGCTTGCCCCCGAGCTCCTGTCTGCGCTTTTGGATGTGCGCGGATTGGAGCTCAATGTACTTTTCCCGGTCGAAGCCGATGCGATTCACCATGGATTTGAAGCATAGCAATGGGCCCCGGGCGCCTCATATCGCGGAGGCAACCGCGACAGGGAGCCCGGGGCTGACGAGCTGCTAGCTGGCAGCCGGTGGCGTTGGCCGCTGGCTTCAGTTGCTAGCTGGCCGCCGGCAGCCACCAGCCAGCCACCGCTAGAAGAAACTAGCGGTGTAGGTCGAAGCGGTCAGCTTCCATGACCTTGACCCATGCATCAACGAAGTCCTGGATGAACTTCTCAGCAGCGTCATCTGCGGCGTAGACTTCAGCCACGGCACGCAGCTCGGAGTTCGCACCGAAGACCAGGTCAGCGCGGGTTCCGGAGAAGCTCTTGCCGGTGTGTGGGTTGGTGCCGTTGTAGCGGGTGGCCTTCTCGTCAGCCTTGGTCCACTCGTTGTCGATGTCCAGCAGGTTGACCAGGAAGTCGTTGGTCAGCTCGCCCGGACGGTCGGTGAGCACGCCGTCGTTGTTGCCATCCCAGTTGGCGCCCAGTACGCGCAGGCCAGCGACTAGCACGGTCAGCTCTGGAGCGGTCAGGCCCAGCAGGTTGGCGCGGTCCACGAGTACGTGCTCGGCTGGCAGGACGTGCTTGCCGGAATCGTAGTTGCGGAAGCCGTCAGCCAGTGGCTCCAGGTAGTTGAAGGACTCGGTATCCACCTGCTCCTGGCGCGCATCGCCGCGGCCTGGGGTGAATGGCACGGAGATGGAGTTGCCAGCTGCCTCAGCAGCCTTCTCCACGCCCACGCCACCGGCCAGAACGATGAGGTCAGCCAAGGTGACATCGATTCCGGTGGAGGACTTGATCTCGTTCAGCTTGTCCAGAACGCGGGACAGCTGAGCCGGGTTGTTGACCTCCCAGTTCTTCTGTGGCTCCAGGGCAATGTGCGCACCGTTGGCACCACCGCGGAAATCGGAGTTGCGGTAGGTGGAGGCGGAAGCCCATGCGGTGGAGACCAGCTCGGCGACCGTCAGGTCGGACTCAGCGATGGCCTTCTTCAGGGTCTCGATCTCAGAATCGGTGACCACGTGTGCAGGCGCATCTACCGGATCCTGCCAGATCAGGTCCTCGGAAGGAGCCTCTGGACCCACGTAGCGGGTCTTTGGCCCCAGGTCCCGGTGGATGAGCTTGAACCATGCGCGAGCGAAGGCATCCGTGAAGGCTTCCTGGTCGTCCTTGAAACGACGGCAGATCTTGTCGTACTCAGGGTCGAAGCGCAGGGCGAGGTCGGAAGTCAGCATGCGTGGTTCGCGGCGTCCTTCACCGTGGGCTTCTGGCACCATGTCATCGCCGCCGCCGTTGACAGGACGCCACTGGATAGCGCCTGCTGGGGATTCCATTTGCTCCCACTCGTAGGCGTAGAGGATGTGGAAGAATTCGCCGTCCCAGCGAGTTGGGTGGTAGGTCCAGGTCACTTCTGGGCCGCCGCCGAGGGTGTCATTGCCGGTGGGGCCTACCCAGCCGATGCCCTGGTTTTCCAGGCCGGATTCCTCAGGGCTTGGGCCGATCTTGTCTGGGGTGGACGCGCCGTGGGTCTTACCGAAGGTGTGTCCACCGGCGATCAGGGCCACGGTCTCTTCATCGTTCATGCCCATGCGACCGAAGGTGTCGCGGACGTCCTTGGCGGACAGCACTGGATCTGGGTTGCCGTCTGGACCTTCAGGGTTGACGTAGATCAGACCCATCTGTACTGCTGCCAGTGGGTTGTCCAGCTCGCGGTCGCCTTGGTAGCGATCGTTGGCCAGCCACTCGGTCTCTGGTCCCCAGTACACTTCCTCGGCCTCGAAGGCGTCCACACGGCCGCCGGAGAATCCAAAGGTAGGAAAGCCCATGTCCTCGAGGGCAACGTTGCCGGCGAGGGTGATGAGGTCAGCCCAGGAGAGGTTCTTGCCGTACTTCTTCTTCACTGGCCACAGGGTGCGGCGTGCGCGGTCCAGCAGCACGTTGTCTGGCCAGGAGTTCAGGGGAGCGAAGCGCTGCTGGCCGGTGGAGGCGCCACCGCGGCCGTCGAATGCACGGTAGGTGCCGGCTGCGTGCCATGCCATGCGGATGTAAGCGCCACCGTAGGTACCGAAGTCTGCTGGGTACCAGTCCTTGGAGGTCTTCATCGCGGTGACGATGTCCTGCTTAACCTCGTCCAAGTTCAGGGACTCGAACGCTGCGGCGTAGTCGAAGTCCTTGTCTAGTGGGCTGCGCTCTGGGGCATCCCAGTTCAGCAGGTGCAGATTGAGGCGCTCGGGGAACCAGCGCTGGTTCTGGTCACCGGCGGTGGGAGGCGTAGTGTGGCCCTGTCCGAATGGGCACTGGCCTTCCGCGGCGGAACCCTGGGTTTCGCCTGCGGGTACCTTCTTGCTGTCATCGACATCAGTCATGATTGTCTCCGTTTCGTCGTTTAATAAGTGCAGTCTATGAGCTGGCTAGTTGTGAAAGGCAGCTGCTATTAGTCAGGTTAGCAAATCTGGCGTCACCGTTGCTAGCGCGTAGCGTGCAATCCCTGCAATAGCGCCTGAGACTTCACCACGACCTCGTCCCATTCCCCCTCGGGCGTGGAATCCGCCACAATTGCCCCGCCCACGCCGAAGGTGGAAGCCCGCTCATTGCCCACCACCGTGCGGATAGTGATGGACAAATCGGCCGCGCCCGCGAAGCTCATCCAGCCAATGCATCCGGAGTACAACCCCCGGGCGCGCCGCTCCAGCGCCTCGATCAGCTCCATCGTCCGAACCTTCGGCGCTCCGGTCATCGATCCGCCAGGGAACGCTGCGGCAAGTACATCTACCGCCGAGTATCCTTCGGCCAGCTGCGCCTCCACCGTGCTGACGAGTTGGTGCACGTGAGAGTAGCTTTCCACGCCGAATAGGGTGGGCACCCGCACGCTGCCAGGTGCGGCAACCACGGATAGGTCGTTGCGCAGCAGGTCCACGATCATGAGATTTTCGGCGCGGTCCTTCGGGTTCGTTTCCAAATCTCGACGCCAAGCTCCATCCAATACCGCATCATCCGAACGCCCTCGCGTTCCCTTGATGGGCTTGGCGCTGATGGTTCCCTCCTCTGTGACTTTGAGGAAGCGCTCCGGAGACGCCGAGAGCACGTGCGTCCCCGCGAGATTCATATACGCGCCGTACGGAACCGGGCTGGTTGCGCGGAGCTGCTGATACGTGGCGAACGGATCCTCCAGCGCGGGCCCCTCCGCGGTGGTGGTTAGGCACAGCTCATAAGTATCCCCGGCGGCAATCGAGGCCTGTGCCGAGCGCACGCACTCGAAGTACTCCTCGCGGGAATGATCAAAGCGATAAACGGCAGACGAAGATGAAGGTGTGGCTTCTGCCGCTGATGCATGCGCGTCCGGCTGCTCCGCAGAACCCGCAGAAGCCAGCTCCCGAATCACAGTCTCCACCCAGTTCATCCACTCCCGTTGCTGTGCCGCCACTTCCGAGTGCGCAGGATCATTGCTGGTCAGAGCAAGAATATAGCTGCGGCTTTCCGCATGGTCTGTGATCACCGCCCGGTCCGCGAGCATCAGCATCGCGTCCGGATACTCGCTGCGGTGCGGACGTGGAACTGCCGTGGGGGACTGGCGGATGACCTCGCAGTGGTGCTTGAGCTCGTAGCCGAACGCGCCGATCCACCCCAGGTTGAAGCCCGAGGGGTTCGCACCCTGCGCCTCCCCGGAACCAGAACCCACCAGCTCCAGGCCAGCCCGCAGAACATGGAACACGCTACTGGGGGCGTTCACGCACGATCGCAAGTGCTCGGCCACGGGACTATTGCCGGTGATTGACCAGCTGGTGGCGTCGGAAGAAAAAGAAGAACGACCGGCGGCAACGTCAGAGGCGGGCGCATCGGTGATCCACAGACGAACCAGGGAGTTCAGCGGGCCGTCGGCGGGGCAAAGGATGGAGAACGTGCGACCGTAGTGCTCGGATTGCTGGAGGGAGGAATCCAGCCAAATGCCCTCCTGAGCTGCTGATTCGCCACCATTGCCGACGATACGGCGAAACGCCGCCACACCAGGTGCAGCGGCGTCTACTTCGCGCAATTTCACGCGCCATGCATTGCTCATGGGCGCAGTGCGCCTCGCCAGAAACAGCGAGGATTTTCTACCGGGACAAGCTCAGCCATGAATACAGCTTAAAGGCGGTGCTTGCCACCCTCTGGATCCTGGTCGTCACCAGCAGCAGGGAACTCGGAATCGGTGCCGTGCTCGGTGGTGGCCTCCGCGTCCTTGGTCTCTGCATCCGCGCCCTCGGCGTGGTGCACAGCAGGAGCTTCAGGAGCCTCGGCGGACTTTTCCACACCCGGTGCTACAAAGCTGCCGGGAGCGCCTGGGGTAGCAGTTTCCTGGGTCTTAGCAGCGGTATCTGGAGCGCCGTCGCCAGTGTTAGCGCCCTCGGCCTGCTCAGTCTTGGCAGCCTCCGCAGCCTTGGACTTCGCCGCAGCGCCGGTGTTCGCAGGAGCGAAATCCTGCACCTTTGGAGAGGTAGAAGGAGCTGGCTTCTTGTTGCCGCCCAAGAACTTCAGCGCAGCAGCCACAGCAGCGGCCAGTGCGATGACAGTAACCACCACGCCCAGCTTGTTGGACTTCTTCTGCTTCTTCAGACCCTTCTGGGTCAGGATCTTATCGGCCTTCTTGCCAGCCTTAGCCTTGCGACGATCCACGTCCTTGGCGAACTGCTTCTGGTTCTTAGCGAAGGCCTTCTGGTTCTTCTTCGCGTTCTTCTTGGCCTGCTTGCGAGCCTTCTTCTGTGCAGCCTTCGCACGCTTGCGGGCCTCGGCGGCACGTTCCTGTACCTTCTTTTCGACGCCAGCACCGCGCTCCTTGGCGGTCTCCAGAGTCTCGTTGCTGTAATCCTTCGCGGTGCTCAGCAGATCATTGCCGCGGGTCTGGGCAACCTCAGCGAAACCGGCGCCACGGGTGCGGGCGGTGTCTGCCACGTCGGTGCCACGATCCTTGGCCTCGTCGAAGGCCTTGGCTGCGGTAGCGGCGAAAGTGCTGCCAGCCACAGCATCGCGACCAGCCTTGAAGTTCTTCTTCAGTGCCTTGCGCTCGCTCTTGGTGGCCTTCAGTGCGCGCTTGCGCAGCTTATCGGTCTGCTTCTTGGGCTTCTTCTTGTTGTTCACTCGATTGTCCTTTTCTTGAGCCGCAGCTTCGCGAGCAGCGGCGATATCCACGTAGGGGTGGTCTTCGTGCACAGTAGCGTCAGAGGTGGACACACCATGACGGCCGGGCTCGTCGTAAGCCAGAGCCAAAGCACGAGCCTTCTCCAGAGCCTTCGCTGCGCCCTCTTCCTTGCGCATGTGCTCCGCAACGGCGCGGATGTGCGCTGGAGAGTTAGCGATCAGCTCATCGCGCTCAGCATCCGTGAGCTGGCTGCGGCGCAGAGCATCAATGGCATCGAAGTCCTTGCGCTCCTGATCCTGCTTGTACTTCTTGAGCAGCGCTTGGGTCTGCTTAGCGCCGTTCAACACGAGCTTCACGCTGGCGGTATTCATGAGGTGCGGGCTCCTTAAGCGTCGCATGGTGTGCATTACAAAACTGAGAGTTTTATCGCGCGGGTGGATATATACCCACAACTGTCTTCCCATACTATGCAAAACCAAGGCACGAGGGAGCGGTACGCGCAAAACCCCAGTTCAGGTGGATAAGCACGACACGCCACCTGCGGGCAACTCTTGGGAAGGAGTGGAAAAGAGGCGAGGTGGCGTCGGGGATAAAAACACGCCACAGCACGCATCGGTACAATCGAACGCATGGCTAATAAGACTGCTACCGCAATTTTCCACACGAACCAGGGCGATATTGCCGTTGACCTCTTCGGCAACCACGCTCCTGAGACCGTCGCCAACTTCGTTGGCTTGGCGCAGGGCACCAAGGATTACAGCGAGCCCAACGCCTCCGGCACCAACGAAGGCCCTTTCTACGATGGCGCTATCTTCCACCGCATCATCGATAACTTCATGATCCAGGGCGGCGACCCAACCGGCACCGGCCGTGGCGGCCCGGGCTACCAGTTCGGCGACGAGTTCCACCCAGAGCTGCAGTTCGACCGCCCATTCCTGCTGGCCATGGCAAATGCCGGCCCAGGAACCAACGGTTCTCAGTTCTTCATCACCACCACCGCCACCCCACACCTGAACAACCGCCACACCATTTTCGGAGAGGTCACGGACAAGGAGTCCCAGAAGGTTGTGGCAAAGATCGGACGTGTGGCTACCGACCGCATGGATCGCCCACAGGATGACGTGGTCATCGAGTCCATCGAGATCCAGGAGTAATTCCTCTTCGGGAATCACTTCAGCGTCCGGCGCTTTGTGCGCCCGGACATGCTAAAACCCGCTGCAGTTTGGACTCATTTACGTCCAAGGCAGCGGGTTTTTGTGTGTGCTCGCGCACGCCGCGAAGGGGAGCGCTACTTCCAGCCCATCGTCATCAACAAACCAACGATGAACAGGCCAAACCCGATCAGGTAGTTCCACGCGCCCAGCTCCTGGAACAGTGGGATCTGGTTGCCTGCGAGGTAGTTGACCACCAGCCAGGCCAGGCCCAGCAACATGAGGCCGAACATGATCACGAGGTACCAGCGCGGGGTGCCGCTGGAGTTCAGCTTCACTGGCGAGCGACGGTCTACGCTGCTAGCTGGGCTGGCGAAGTTGTCTTCGGTTGAGTTGACCTTTGACTTTGGCATTGACGTTGCGCACCTTCCGTTGTCTTCTACCGGGATCTTAGCAGCCTGCGTGGTGGGCCTGCGGAATCCTCCCGCTAGAATCTATTGGCATGCGCATCCTCGTCATCGATAACTTCGATAGCTTCGTCTACAACCTGGTTCAGTACATCGGCCAGCTGGGATTTTCGGGCGAGGAATGCACGGTGTGGCGTAATAACGCCCCGGAGCTGGGGGAATCTCGGTCCGATTTGGTAGAGGTTCTTTCCTCGTTCGACGCCATCCTCGTCTCTCCTGGGCCCGGCGACCCATCCTCTGCGGGGCGAACCCTCGAGGTGATCGAGGTGGCTGCGGAACTGCGTAAGCCTTTGTTTGGAGTGTGTTTGGGCCACCAGGCCATCGGGCAGTTCTTCGGTGGCACGGTGGTGCGAGCCAACGAGCTTTTCCATGGCAAGACTTCGCCTGTGCAGCATGACAGAACCGGTGTGTTGGTGGACGTACCTAACCCGTTCCGCGTGACCCGCTATCACTCTCTGACGGTGGATCCGGCAACCGTGCCGGATGAGCTGATCGTCACGGCGCACAGCGATTCCGGAATGATCATGGCGATGCGCCACCGGGAGCTGCCGATCCACTCGGTGCAGTTCCACCCGGAATCTGTGATGACGCAGTACGGTCACCGGATGCTGGCCAACTGGTTGGCAGAGGCGGGTAATCCCGTGGATGCGGAGTTGGTGGGGCGCTTAGAAGAGGAGCACCTCGCGGTGACTGGAGCGATCTCCGCCACCGCAGATATGCTTTAGGGCTGCAACGCTTTAGGGGTCACGCGATGTGAGGCGTGACCCCTCTTTTCATTGCTAGGGCAGCAGGCTGAACGTGTAGACGTCCAGGACCACATCGCTATTGCGATCCACCTTGTCACCTGCGTGGATGGACTGCTGGGCGATTTGGTCCACGCGGGCGATATCGTTTGTCTTCACGTCCTTGCGGGAAATCTGGCTAGCGCTGCCGCGCCATCCAGCTTCCTGCAGCAAGCGGAACGCGGAATCGTAGCTCTTGCCCTGCAAGCTAGGCATCACGAACTGGTTGCCCTTGGAGACTTCCAGCGTGATCTCCGAGCCCGGTGCTAGAGATTCGCCCTCGTTACTTGCGGAGATGACCTGGCCTTCCGGCTCAGTGGAATCCACCCGGTTGACCACCACGGTGAAGCCAGCGGACTCCAGGTTGGAGCGGGCATCTTCCTCGGACTGGCCACTGACGATCGGCACGCGAACGTTTTCCGGACCAGTCGAGACAGTGATGGATACCTTGGTCCCCTTGGACACCTGAGAACCCTGCGCAGGAGACTGCGTGATCACCGCACCGGCAGGCTGGTCATCGCTAGCTTCCTCCTGAACCTGAGAGTTCAGGGTCAAGCCAGCTTTGTCCAGCGCAGCGCGTGCATCCGAAGTGTTCATGCCCGTCAGATCCGGCACTTCGGTGATCTCCTTACCGGAGGAAATCACCAGTTTGACGTTGGTCCCAGACGGTACAGACGAGCCCGCCGCAGGTTCGGTGGCAATAGCGGAACCGCGGGGGATGGACTCGTGCGTGCGCTCGGTGACGTCATAGGAAAGCCCTGCGGATTCCAAGGCACTCTCGGCCTCTTCGCGGGACTTATTCGCCACATCTGGCACGGATACGCGAGTCTCCTGCGGTGCTGCCTGTGGGGTTTCCTCATTGGAGAGGAAGTTGTAGGCAGCCCAACCACCACCACCGAGCAGTGCGAGCACCAGCAACGTCCAGAGGATAGGAACCCAGCGGCTGCGCTGGCGATCTTCGTCCTCGTAGTCATCATCGTCGTAGTACTCGTCATCATCGGCGTAATCGCCGGAATCGCCGTACCCATCGGCGGGGTAACCGGCCGGCGGTTGCCCGTTGCCGCCGGTGCCAGCAGCAGCGGCACCCGCGCTCATTGCGGCACCCGCTGCACCTGCGCCAGCAGCCCCGGCGAGGCCAGCGGCACGGTGGCGGGAACCTCCCGCAAAGTCATCGTCCGCATACTCTTCCGGCAACTGGTTATTGGCTGCGGGCATCACGGTGGTGGAGGGCTCGTCCGCGTCATGAGCATAGGCCTGAGCCACTAGTGGGAGTTGATCCTCGCTCAGGCGTCGAAGATCAAAGGCAAGCTGCCGGGAATCGTCATAGCGATCCTCCGGGCGCTTAGCCATGGCCGTGAGGATGATGGAATCCAACGAGAGCGCCTCGCGGTTGGAAAGATGCATCCCCTGGACCGTGCTAGGAGGGCGCGGATCATCCTTGACGTGCTGGAATGCCACGGAGAACGGGGACTCGCCCTCAAAGGGTGGGCGGCCGGTGGCCAACTCGTAGAACACACAACCCAGCGCGTAGATATCGGAGCGGGAATCCGCGGACTTGCCGCGCGCCTGCTCCGGGGAGAGGTACTGTGCGGTGCCGATCACGGCAGCGGTCTGGGTCATCGCCGCCGAAGAATCAGACAGGGCGCGCGCGATACCGAAGTCCATCACCTTCACGGCACCCGTGTTGGTGATCATGATGTTCGCAGGCTTGATATCGCGGTGGATGATGCCGGCCTCGTGGCTGAAGTGCAGCGCCTCTGCCACCTGCGACATCACCTTCGCCGCATCCGTGAGACTCATCTTGCCGTGCTCTTGGATGATGCCCCGCAGCGTTTCGCCATGCACGCGCTCCATGACGATGTAGGGCACCGAGCCATCGGATTCCGGGGTTTCGCCCGTGTCATACACAGCCACGATGTTCGGCTGGTTGAGTTTGGCGGCGTTCTGAGCCTCGCGACGGAAGCGCTCCAAGAATGTCGTATCGCGGGCCAGATCCGGCCGCATCATCTTGACGGCCACGTCGCGGGTGAGGAGCTCATCGGTCGCGGCGTACACGTCGGACATGCCGCCGGTGCCGATTTTGGCGTCTAGGCGGTAGCGTCCGCCCAAGAGAGTGCCGCGTCGGTCCACGTCTGAAGTCTCCTTGTGTACGTAGTTCTGGAATCGATGGTCAGGGAAATCGTCGCCATGCTTTGTTTGAAGCGCATGGGGTGGAAATATGTACTGCTGTTAAAGGATAGTAAATGTAGGACTATACCTGTGGAACCTGTGTCGATTCCACAGTCGATTCGCCCTCTGCCGTTCCTTCGCCGACGGTGGTTTCGGTCCCGCTGAGGCCATTGATCAGATCTTCCAGTCCGCTGTCATCAGCGCCGGTTTCATTACCATTCCCATTGCCGTTAGAGGCACCGTTGCTATTCCCGTTTCCGTCGTCATTTCCATTGGTGGACTGCGTGGAATTGGAATTGCCCGAGTTTCCCGAGTTCCCAGAGTTTCCTGGTGTGGAGGTGGAACTGGAGGACGAAGACTCTGGTTCGGTGGTGGTTTCCGTGGTGGTACTGGTGGTGCTCGACGGAGGCTCGTAGGTGTTCTGGGTTTCTGGATCCTGTGTGGGCGTCGATTCGGATGTCACCTCGTTGGTCACGGTCAACGTTTCCGGATTCGGTGCTGGCTGATCGCTGTTAGATAGCAACAGGTAAGCAATAACGCCCAATGCCGCCAGCGCTACCGCGCCCAAGGCAATCAGTGGCCCAGCACCGTTGGAATTCTTCTTCCACGCAGGTTGCGAGTTCGCGCCAGCAGGCCGGGAACTAGTTCGTGCGACGGTAGCGCCGGCTCGCGGAGCTCCCGCACCGGCCACCCCAGCCGCACCGGCGGCCGGCTTCACCGGCCCCTGCCGCGGAGGCACCGCCGTGCCGGAACCGGTGGCCACCTGACCCAGCTGCTCCGTGAACGGCTGAGAATCCACGTCCAAAGGCGGAACGGAATTAGGTTGTGGAGGACGCTGACCGTCCGCCACACACTGGATTGCCGCTGCGAGTTCCGCGCCGTCCGCATAGCGGGAGCGAGGATCCTTGCGCAGGCAGATCCCCACCAGCTCTCGGATAGGAGCGGGGATTTCTGCCGGAAGCGGAGGAGGGGCGTCGGAAATGTGCTTGATGGCCACGCTGACCGTGGACTCACCAATGAACGGCCGGGAACCAGACAACATCTCGTAGGCCACCACGCCCAACGAGTAGATGTCCGAGGACGCCTCCACCTGGGAACCCTGCGCCTGCTCCGGGGAGACATACTGGGCGGTGCCCACCACCATGCCCGTCTGGGTCAGCGGCACCGCGGCGGCGGCCTTGGCAATGCCGAAATCTGTGACCTTGACCAGCCCATCCGGCGTGATCAACAGATTACCCGGCTTGATATCGCGGTGGATCAAATGATGCTGGTGGATGGTGCTCAGACCCAGTGCCACCTGCGCCATCACGTCCAGCGCTAGTCGCGCCGGGAGCATGCGCTCGCGGGAGAGCACGTCCGAAAGCGATTCGCCCTGTACGTACTCCATCACCATGAAGCAGAAAGTGGTGCCGCTGTCAGGGTCCTCGACCTCGGCGTAATCGTAGGTCTCCACTACGTTGTCCGAGCGGAACTTCTCCGAGGTCTCCGCCTCATTGCGGAAGCGGGAGCGGAACTCCGGGCTGTCGGTGTACTCGGGCTTGAGTACCTTGATGGCCACGTCGTGCTCGTCGCGGCTATCCAACGCCAGCCAGACGGTGGACATGCCACCGCGGCCGATGATCCAGCTGAGCTTGTAGCGTTGTCCGATCAGCCGCTGGACTCTATCGATGTCTGTGCGGTCTGGCTGGCTCATTTCTGCTCCTGCTCCGCTGCGTGGATGACTGCGCGGCCGATGGGCGCTGCCACGGATCCGCCGGTGGCATCCTGTCCCGCGTTACCGCCGTTTTCCACCAGCACCGCCACGGCCACATCTGCTTCGGTGGAGAAGGCGATGTACCAGGCGTGCGGGTTGGAGTTGCGGGAATCCTCGCCGTGCTCGGCGGTGCCCGTCTTGGAGGCGATCGTGGCCTCGCCGCCAGCGTGCTGCTCGGCTTCCTTCATCAGGTCCGTCAGCTGCTCGGCGATGTTTTGGTCCACCGCACGTCCGGCTTGGTTGGGCTTGATCGTGCGCAGGGTTTCCAGGTCGGATCCGGTGATTTTGCTGATCAGGTGCGGCTCCATGCGTACACCACCGTTAGCCACGGTGGCGGCGATCGCGGCGTTTTGCAGTGGGGTCAGTGCCACGTCGCGCTGGCCGATGGCGGACTGTGCCAAGGCAGCATCGTCAGGGATCTCACCCAAGCGGGATGGGGTGACGGGCAGGCCGAGGTCGTCGAGTCCCTCGCCCACGCCGAAGGCCTTGGCCGTATCGCGGAAGGCATCGGCGCCGTGGCGGGTGGACAGGTCCACGAACGCGGTGTTGCAGGACCGACGGAACGCCTCGCGCAACGTCACTTGTCCGCCACCGCCACACACCGTGCCGTTGTAATTTTCCAGCGTGGTGTTGGTGTTCGGCAGAGTGACCTCGCTGGAGCCGTCCACCATCGTGTCCGCGCTATCGCCAGCTTCCAGCGCTGCAGCGGTGGTGATCACCTTGAACGTGGATCCCGGGGGCTGGGTCTGCTGCGTGGCGCGGTTGATCAGCGGCGAATTCGGATCATTGGAGTAGCTTTCGAAAGCTGCCTGGGCGGCATCGGCGTCTGGCTGCACGATCTGCGACGGGTCATAACCCGGAGTGGATGCCATCGCGAGAACCTCACCCGTGGATGGGCGCAGTGCCACCACGGAACCGGAGTAGCCGTTGGAGGCCAGCTGATCGTAGGCAGTCTGCTGGACGTTGGGCTGCAGCGTCAGTTCCACGTTGGCGCCGGCGGGCTTCTTGCCGGTGAGTTGGTCCCAAATCTTGGTCGCGAACATAGACTCATCGTCGCCGGTCAGGATACTGTTCTGGCTGGCTTCGATGCCGGCAGCGCCGTAGCGATCGGACAAGTAGCCGGTGACGGCGCCGTAGGCGTTCGTGGTTTCTGGGTAGGTGCGGTAATAGAGGCCGTCGTCGTCGGCTTCAGATTCGGCCAGCACCTGACCACCGGCGGTGATCTGCCCGCGCTCCACGGACTTGGCTTCCAAGAATTGGCGCGAGTTCAGCGCGTTATGCGCCAGGGATTCCGTCTGGAAGGCCTGGATGAACATGAGGTTGGCCACCAGGATGATCACCAGGATGAAGGAGAACGTGGTCACTCCACGGATTGCCTTGTTCATGCCTGGTCTCCTTCGCCTTCAGCGGGTGCTGGTTGTTTTCTTTTCGATGCCAGCGCCGCCGCCTTCGAGCCCCTCGCCCCATCCGCGCTGACCTCCATGGCCGCGCGGGCGGAGTGGGAAATACGCAGCAGGATTGCCAGGAGGATGTAGTTCGCCAACAGGGAAGAACCGCCGTGGGCGAGGAACGGTGTGGTCAGGCCGGTCATCGGCAGCAGGCGGGAGACACCTCCGGTGACCACGAACACCTGAATGATCAAGGTCAGGGATAGCCCCGCGGCCACGAGCTTGCCGTAGCTATCGCGGGTGAGCATGGCGGTCTTGAAGCCACGGGAGGCCAAGATCAAGTAGAAAACCAGTACGGCTGCCAGGCCGATCAGGCCCAGCTCCTCGCCGATGGCGGCCAGGATGAAGTCCGAGTGGGCCACGGGCACGAGGTACGGGTAGCCCTCGCCGAGGCCGGTGCCGGTCACGCCACCGTAGGACATGCCGAACAGTGCTTGGGAGAGCTGGAAGCCGTTGACATCGTAGTTGCCCACAGGATCCACGAAGTTGGCCACGCGGTCCTGGATCTTAGAGGAGACCTGGTAAACACCCACGGCGCCAATGACGGCCAGACCCAGTCCGATGACCAGCCAGGAGGCGCGTCCCGTGGCGATGTAGAGCATGCCCAGCACGGTGCCGAACAGCAACAGCGCGGGGCCGAAGTCATTCTGGAAGGCCATGATCAGCAGCGCCAAGCCCCACACGAGGAAGATGGGTCCCAGATCGCGCAGGCGAGGAAACTGCAGGCCTAAAAAGCTCCTGCCCGCCACGGAGAACAGCTTGCGCTTGTTCATCAGCAACGCTGCGAAGAACAACAGCAGCAGGATCTTGGCGAACTCACCCGGCTGGATGGAGAATGGGCCAATGCTGATCCACACTGCGGCATCTGAGTTTGTTGCGCTAGGCCAGACGATAGGCAGCGCGGTCAGGATAAGCCCGGCTAGACCCAGCACGTAGGAATAGTTCTCCAAGTTGCGGTGATCCCGCAGAAACACCAGGGTGCCGATCAGCAGGCCCACGCCGATGACGGTCCACATGATCTGCGAATTTGCCAGGGTGAGGCCGGAATCCAGATCCAAGCGGTAGATCATCACCAGACCAATGCCATTGACCAATGCGGCCAAGGGCAGCATGATCTGGTCCGCGTCCGGGGCCACGATGGAAATCGCGATGTGGGCGATCAGGAAGATGCCGATGAACCCGCCGATCAGCAGGAACACGCTTCCAGTGAGCTCGTTGCCCTGGGAAATCTCCAGCGAGATCAAGGCGACCATCACTACCAGCGCAGCCAGCACCAGCAGTGCGGCCTCTGTCTTTCTCCGTAGCAGAGCCATTGTCTACTTCACCTCCCGGCAGGAAACCCCCGGAGTGGTCAGATCTTCCGGAGCAGCCGAGTGCGTGGACTGGCTAGTAGAGGTATCGGTGGCGCGAGCCGTGGTGTTTGGAGCGGACGTTTCCGATTCGCTCGTGTTCCGGTCACTATTCGCTTCCGATTCCGACGTTGCTTCGGCCGAACCGCTGGCGGATGGGGAGCTGGTCTTGGAGCTATCAGAACTGTTGGATGCAGCAGGGCTACGCGTCACGCAGACCGGCAAGGTCTGCTCGGAGAGGCGCTGCACCTGCTGCACCACCGCGTCATAGTTATCTTCCGGCAGGCTCTCCAGCGCGCCGCGAGCCGCGGGAGTCAGATCTGTGGTGGCAAAGCGGTGACAGTTGTCCGTGGAGCCCTCATCCAGCAACAGCAAAGTGGAATTCTCTGTCAGGCAGACATCCTGAAAATGGCTGGACAGCTGGATTCCTAGGACCGGTTCCGGCAGCCCGCGGTTGATGACGATCCGCGAGTCTTGCTCGGCGACGTAGTAGGTGTTCTGGACCTTCTTGTACCCCAGAAACCCGGCGGCACCCACCAGCGCGAGGATGACTAACACCGCCCCCAGCGCAGCCCACAGCTTCTTGGAACGAGGCTTCTTCTGTGGGCGAGCTGCAGTGGGCTCTTCCTTGTGTGCTGCTGTGTCTGCGGCGGCAGGAGCGCTAGGAGCGGACTGTGAATTTGTGGTCCGCAGGTTGGAAAGTGCCGCCGCGCGAGACGCAGGAGAATCCGGCCGGTCTTCGTCCGCAGCCTCGCCACCAACTGCGCCGACGAGCACGGGAGAACTCGGTAGTTTGATCTTCGAATCCACGGGAGCATCCGAGTTGGCGTCGAAATCAACTACATCGGCAACCACCACGGTGACGTTGTCCGGCCCACCGCCACGCAGCGCCATCTCCACCAACTTGCGAGCGGCCTGAGCAGGCGGGAAAGCGCGCAGGATCTCGACCATCGTGTCGAAACTCACGGGATCGGATAGGCCATCGGAGCACAGCATGTAGCGATCGCCCGGCTGGGCTTCCAAAATGCTCAGCGTCGGCTCCACCGGCCGGCCCGTCAACGCCTTGAGGATCAGGGAGCGCTGCGGGTGGCTGGAAACGTCCGCGGGATTCAGTTTGCCCTGCTCCACGAGGGATTGGACGAACGTGTCATCCGTGGTGATCTGCTCCAGCTCGCCATCGCGCAGGCGGTAGCCGCGGGAATCGCCCACGTGGCACAAACCAATTTCATTGCCGCGGAACAACAGGGAGGTCAACGTGCAGCCCATGCCCGCGAGCGTGGGGTTCTCCTGGACGTGCATCGCAATGTTCTGGTTACCCTCGTCCATGGCCGTGGCCAGGAGGGTTTCCAAACGCTCGGAGTGCTCTGGATCCTCAATCAGCGGGGAATCCAGCGGCTTGAGGGCATCAATCATGAACGTGCTGGCCACCTCACCAGCAGCGTGCCCACCCATGCCATCGGCCAGCGCCAGCAGGCGCGGACCGGCGTACGCGGAATCCTCGTTGTTACCGCGGACCAGACCCCGGTCAGAGCAAGCCGCGTAATTCAGCGTCAATTGTGGGCTCATGCGGGGATCCTTAGTGGGGACTCGGGGATGAGGTGGTGAGTGTACACCAGAGACATTCGCCTAACCTTCCATCCGGACCAGGGTCTGTCCAACGCGAACTTCCTGACCAGCGGAAAGTTTTTCCGGCTGGTCGATGCGCTGTGAACCGATGAACGTGCCGTTGCGGGAATCCAGATCCTCCAGGAACCACTCCGGACCGCGCTTGATCAGGCGTGCATGACGGCCGGAAGCGAAGTCATCCTCCAAAACCAGCGTGGCGCTCTGGGAGCGACCAATGGTGACCTCGTTGTATCCCTGCAGCTCCAGGTGGGTGCCCATCAGCGGGCCGGACACCAGAGTCAGGGCCGTGGGCGCCTTGGTGCGCTTAAAAGGAGCAAAGCCGCGGGAGCCCTGGGAAGGCTCGCTACCCTGGACAAACGGTGCCGCAGCCACAACCGGAGCGGCAGCCTGCAGACCGGACGCGCGGTCAGCATCAGAACGCAAGGCGCGCAGGGTCATCCAAATGAAGAACCACAGCAGCACCAGGAGGCCGATCTTGGCCACTAGAAGCAGTGTGGTCTGCACGGTACTCAACTCCTCGCGAAGGGATTTTAGATAGTTACCGTGAACAGCCTAGTAGACGAGCGAGACAAGAGGGAGTGCCCTTAGCGGAATTGGACCTCAATTTCGGAATGCCCCATGACAATGAGGTCCCCATCCGCCAGCAACCAGTTTTCAATGGGGGTGTCATTCACTGAGGTGCCGTTGGTGGATTGCAGGTCCGTGAGCACGGCATCGTATCCATCCCAGGAGATCTCCGCGTGCTGGCGAGATACGCCCGTGTCCGGGATGCGCAAGTCCACGCCGTTGCCGCGCCCGATCACATTGGAGCCTTCGCGCAGCACGTGCCGACGGTCCGAGCCATCGCGCAGGATCAACGTAACCTCCGCGTGCGTTTCGTTGCGGTCGCTGGAGGCGCCGGTGCGTGGATCTTCCTTGTAAACGTTGTGCGCGAGGACTTCCGTGCCCGGGTAGCTGGTGGGCTGTGCGGGCGGGTTGGTGAGTGGATCGGTGGCGTAGGCGCTCTCACCGGGGTGCTGGTCTGCCCCCTTTTCTTCCGACGCCAACTCTGCGCCCTCTGCGCTATGAGCCTGGGAAGCCGCTGGGTTATCCCACACGTAGTTGGAGCTTGGAGCGGGCTTGACGATGTCCGAGAGCTCCGGTGATGCGGAGCTTGCTGCTGCTGAAGCTGCGCCGGCGGCGGCTGCTGTTGCTCCTGCGGCGTCGGCACCTGCCGTGCCTGCTGCTTCGGCGTGGACCTGGCGGTCGCGCTCCTGCTGCTCATCGTGAGCGGACTTCAGGGAATCGTAGCTTTGCTGGTTGCGCTCAGAGCTATCGTGCGGCTGGTCATAACCAGCGCCGTGGTAACCCTCGCTGGAGGGCGCGGAGTTTGCGTCGTCCCAATTCTCCCCGGACTCATCACTACGGTGAGTTTCCCACTCATCGCGGCGATCCTGCTCGCGGCTGGAATCCGGGCGGGACTCGGAACGAGCTTCTGAACGGGACTCAGAACGAGGCGGTGCGTTGAACATCGAATCGGCCTTCAGCTGGCCGGAATGCATGCCCTCGCGGGGCTGAATGATCACCTGAACTGGGGAATTGGTGCGCCATCCGGAATTGCGGATGAAGCGCTGGAGGCGATCGGAGAGATCGTCCTCCACATCGCTGTGCTTCTCATTGAGCGAATCGAAATCGCGCTGAGAGATGTTGACAACAAAGTGGCACGGCGCCCAACGGTTGCCGTCCGGGTCCATCATCACGGAGTTCTCGACTTGCTGCTTGAGAGTTTCGTCGATCTCTGCGGGGACTACCTCGCCGCCGAATACGCGCGCGAAGCCGTTATCCAGGCCGCGCTGAAGCGAACTGTCCAGCTTCCTAAATTTGCCAAAGAGGTCCATGTGGGGACTTCCTTTCGTTCTCGGTGCAGCCAACTGTCAGCATCACGTTTGGGCTGGTATCGGGCTATTTTTCCCAAGGTTGAGGTTCCAAGGCCATTGCGAGCTTGGGCAAGGCGGGGCTTGCAAAAAGCTGCGATCCGGCTGCACGGTTACTGCATAGGATACTCAAGAACTCTCAAAAACCTTAGTGAAGGTCGATTCAGGAAGCGTAACGGACGGCGCGTTCCAGACGTTTGATATTCGGAATTTTGGGATGCGGCGGGGAGTGTGCCGGTGTTCGCTGGGCGACTAGCACTGGGGGTGAGGCGGTATTCGTTGGGGTTTCGCTGTGTCGGATTCGGCAAGGAATCTGGCGAAGAACTAGTAAGCGGTGTGTCCAGGATACTGCAGCGCACGGCACGTTTTTGTTAGTTTCTGAACCCGGTGCTATAGTTTTTCCTTGTCGCTCACGCGATGAAACCACTCGGGCGAGTGGCGGAATGGCAGACGCGCTGGCTTCAGGTGCCAGTGTCCTTCGGGACGTGGGGGTTCAAGTCCCCCTTCGCCCACAGAAGAGCTTCAGAAGCTGAGGTTCACAAGCAGACCGGCGGTCTCTCACTCATAAGGTGCGGGCCGCCGGTTTTCACTGGGTGGTGGTGGGTTGTCATTGCTAACAGTTCCGACGTGGCCTCGCTTCGGCGGTACCAATGCCCCTGGTGCTGTTATTCCGTTGCGCCGTTGAACTGTTCATAGTTCTGTACCAAAACTCGATTCAGTTAGTCACGTGCGCCACATTCTCTTGCGGAAATAGAACGCGCCCGTTGAGTTTTGGTACTTAAGTTTGGCGGGGGTGAGCTTGGCGTCGGGAAATAAAGAAAACAAAAAACGAAACATTGAGCAGAGCGCACTAAAACGCTCCCTGCGCACGCCAAAACCGGCGCTCCCCCCAGCGCCATCAAAAGCCGCAAGACTTTAAAGTATGTGTCCCCGTTCCCAACCCTCATTCAACGGCTGATTCCCAGCGCGGCGGTAATAATCAATAACCTGTTCAGCCGTTTTACGGGCCGTAGTACCAATTGTGAGTCGTACGGGGCGGGTTCCCTGTAGGACGAGCGAATTGAACGCTCCTGCCGATCCGCCAATCGGTGCCATATGCCAAGACTTGAGGCGCTTGGCGGCCTTCGCGCTCGGCACGTTTTGCAAGAGCTTCTGCGAGAAACATGACGTACAGCTTAGCGATTTTCGGCTGATGTGCTTGCGGCGGTGGCAATTCCTGCTGTGTGGATGTGGCTGGTCTGTTCCGTGGCGCATGCTGGGCAATTTGGCCCGGGGCACATCATCGGGGCGGGTCTATCGGGCATCGCCGGAATGTACTTGTTGGTGTGGTGGGGGCTTAAGCGGATTGAGTCTTGGCTGGTAGTGGCTTTGATCTCAGGGTTCTATTCAGCACTGGGGGTTGGCGTTTGTTTTGGTCTGTACGGATCATCGACAGATATCACCGGACTCTGGGGCGTTGGCATGATCTATGTTGCGATGTTCTCGCTGGCTGCAAGCTTTTTGGTTGCGTTCACGATCGTGACGATCCGGAAGTCCAATAGCTAAATACTTCCAGGAGCCGAGATTCTGCTTAGGGCGCCGCTGGGGCCAAGCCTCCAGGATCAGATTCACAATCTTTCCCCAACGTGTTTCGGCACTTTGCATTTCCCCAGGTGAATGTGACGGGTGGGAATTGGCGCGACCAGTTGGGGAAGAATTGTGAATCTGGTCGAGTGAACCGACCCGCGCGACCCGAATCGCGTACCGATCCACGTGCCGCGCAACCCGACCCGAGCCGCGTGCCGCACGAGCCGATCCGCCAAAGCATGAACCGAGCCGAGCCGCGAACTGTGCCGGGTGGCCGCGCGAACCAACCCGCCACAGCACGAGGCGAACCGACCCACCGACCTCCATGCCGCCGCCCACAGTGAACCGCCGCAGGTCATCGCTACAGTGGACAACTGTGTGTACACCGCTGTTTCCGGATCAATATCAGGCCGCGCTCGGCGAGCGCCTGCCTGAACCTGTCCGCATCCCCCTCGATCAGTTCGATGAGTTTGCCGAATCCGAGGAGCCTAACCAGATCACCCACAAGAACCGCGAATTGTGGGTCCGATCAGTACCGATGCCAGGTGGCGAAGGCCCTCAGTACGTGTATTCCATGGTCTTCATCACCGAGCACGGCGTTACGGTGGTTGACCCCGGATGGCCGGATCGCGATGATTTTCGTGCAAGCATCGCCCAACCCCTCAACGATTTCCTCATCCAACGTGGGCGCAGCATTCAGGACATCAAGGCAGTTATCGCCACCCATGCGCACCCCGATCACCTGGGTGCCGCCGGTCCGCTAGCGCAGCTCGCGAACGCCAAGCTCGTGATGAGCTCCCGCGAATGGACATCCGTCGAGCAGGCGCGCGGTGATCGGCCCGCCAACCCAGACAGATTCGCGCTGACGGAGGAAAGCATCGGCGCGCCCGCAGGCGCCCTTGACCTGGACAAACTCCCCGGCGCCAAGGAGACCAAAGGTGCTAAAGACGCCAACACTTCCACCACCCGTGACCGCTGGTTCTTCCCAAAGCAGCGCCCCGATGTCTTGCTCGAAGACGGCGACCGCCTGGATCAGCTCGACATCCCAGAGCTCAGCGACCTGCCTTGGGAGGTCGTCATCACGCCCGGGCACACCGACGGCCACATGTGCTTGATCGACCGCGCGCAGAAAATCCTCATCGCCGCTGATCAGATCATCCCCACGATCTTCCCCGGAATTGGCCTGTCTGTGGCACCCGCGCCGGGCAATCCTATTGAGCAGTACTTGGACTCTCTTGTGCGCATCAGCGAATTCGACGATTATCGCGTCCTGTCCGGCCACGGCTACTGCTTCACTGATCTCCCCGCCCGCATCGAGGAAACTGCCCAGCACGTGCTGCGGCGCGCTCGCGAAGTGCAGAACATTCTCTCGCAGAATGAAAAGGGGGAAGCTGTGAGCGTGTGGAGTATGGCGTCGAAAATGACATGGTCGGCGGGGTGGGATGGCATGGTGAAGTCGCCGCGGCTGCTCTCCGGGCTGCGGCAGACGATGATGTACCGCGACCTGGTGCAGCGGGTGGGGCTGGACAAGTGGGAGCGGCTTTTCGCGTGATGCCGGAGCGTGCAAAATTCGCGCGCGGTGGATCGCCGGTAGTCTGGCGGCATGACTGCACTTAGGGATATTTCACTGTTGGTTGCGCGCGTCATTCTCGGCGTGGTGCTTATTGCGCATGGTTGGCAAAAATACAATGACTGGACCGTGGAGGGCACCGGCCAGAACTTCGACAAGATGGGTGTGCCCAGCCCGGAGCTGGCTGCGCAGTTCGCGACCTACTTTGAGATCGCGGGCGGCGCACTGCTGATCATCGGTCTGCTGGTGCGGCTGGTCGGCCCGATTCTGTTCGTGGA
Source organism: Corynebacterium dentalis (assembly GCF_900232865.1). Classification (GTDB taxonomy): domain Bacteria; phylum Actinomycetota; class Actinomycetes; order Mycobacteriales; family Mycobacteriaceae; genus Corynebacterium; species Corynebacterium dentalis. Next base: position 26,181 of record NZ_OCTS01000008.1, read on the forward strand.
GATGGCTGCGGCGGCGTGGTTCGCGCACCGCGACGGCGGCATCTTCGTGGCCGACGGTGGCTGGGAACTGGTTGCCGTGATCGGCGCTGCGGGTCTGGCGTTGGCAGGCGCGGGTGCTGGCCGTATCTCCTTGGATTACCTGTTGGCGACCCCTTTTCGTCGACGCAAGGAGTCCAAGCTGGCAAAGAAGAATGCCGAGGCTCACGGTTATGTCGATCCGGCGTCCGGTACGGGGAATTCTGCATATGCAGGAGCTGGCAACGGTGCGGTCGCCGGAACGGGCGCGGCAGCGGGAGCTGGCAACGGAGCCATGGGCAACAATCACGTGGCGCATGGCAAAAACACCGGCAGCTTCGGCGCGGCGACGGATCGCAACTTTGCCCAAGAGGATTACAGCGATGCTAAGACCACCGCGTTTGAGCGTCCTCAGACCGGGAACTCCGATGGCCACGGCATCGCCAACAATGCTGCTCACAAGGTAGATCCCAATGCCCCCACCACGCAGTGGCCAGGCGATACCCGTAAGAAGTAGTTAGCCCTTCACCCCGTTGAGCTCATTCGACGTTTCCGGCAGCTCCACTGTCTTCACCACCTTGCCCGTGGCGATATCCACCTTGTGGATCTTGTTCGTCGCGGGTTCTGTCACGTAGGCGTACTTGTCTTGGACGAAGAGGGTCGGGCGGGGGTCTTGCCAGGTCTCGGATTCTTTCCACTCCTTGGCCACGGGGTATTCGCCGGTTATTTCACCGGAGGTTGGGTCGAGTTTGCGCAGCGTGCCGTCGGTGCCCAGCACCAGCGCCTCACCTTCTGGCCCGCGGCCTAATGACCGGAAGCTGTAGGAGGCCTTCACGTCCACCACGTGCATGGTCGAGGTCTTCGTATCGGTCAGCGTGACGCGAGGGGGGCGTCCAACTCCTGGATAGATCCGTCACCGTCACCGAAAATGAGCGTGCGCTTGCCTTCATTCACCACGTGACCTGGCTTGGTCGCGGAATAGACGGTGTCTGTCAGCAGCGGTTCGGTGGTGTAGCTGTGGGTGTGGTCGCCATGTGGTTCGGTCCAGGAGCTGGCGTCGAAAACACGAAATCCTTCCTTCGTGGAGTCAAGCAGACTGCGGCCATCGCCCAAGGGGTTGAGGCGGTTGAAGCCGTCGAGTTTCGAGTCATCGAGGACTTCGAGGGTTTTGGCGTCGAGGGTCAGCAGGCCGCCGTCGTAGGTGGTGACTAGGCGCGGGGTGGGTCCTGCGGCTTCGGATGGTGGGGTTTGTGTTTTTTGTTCCGACGCCACTTCTGCGCTTCCGGTGTTACTTTCACCTGCGGAATTGCTGTTGTTGGGGTCCGTGGAGCAGGCGGTCAGGGTCAGACCGGTGGCCGCGAGTGCTGCTATGAGGCGGATTGGGGTGCGCGATGGGCGCGAGGTCAAGGTCATGAGGTTATCTCCCTTAGTGACATCAATGTTCAATTAGAAAGGGAGAATAGTGCAATGAACCCCCGTATTGAATACAGATTCCAATACGAGGGTGATGGGGAAGAGTTGGTGAGAACAGTCAGAGAAGTCCGGCAAGAGCAACTGAGCAGCGATGGCGCGCTACTGGCCGAGTTCCCTCTTGCGTTCGTAGGCCTGCTGGATGCGCTTCTGGCGCTCTGCCTTGTGCTTTTCCTCCAGCTCTTCGTAGATTTCTTCTTCTGAATCGTCGAGGCCGATGATTTCGCGAGCGACCCATGAACCAATGGCGGCGACTGGGAACACGATCCACCATTTATCAGTGATTTCCGTGAAGATGCCCACGAACATGATGATGATCGCGATACCCCACAGGGCAGCGTCAATCGTGTTGACCAGCTTCCCCTTACGGCGAACTTCTTGGAGCTCATGCTCGGCCTCGAGGGGAGAAACGTCCTGGGCCGACTGTGATTCTGGCGCTGTTGCGGCAGGCAAGTCTGCGATCAGCGCATCAAGTTCAGATTTGTACATGGCCTGGGCAGCTTGGCCTGTCCGATCTTCAAACTCCTGGACGTTTAAATAGCCACTAGCAAAGCGCTCTGAGAGTAGATCGATGGCGCGGGAGCGCTCAGGGTCGCCGATGCGCATTTCCGGAGTGTTTTCCATGGCCGCAAGCTCCCTTTCTAAAAATTTTAGGAATATAACGATTTTATCAAGTTGTAACCGTCGTGCGCTGGGGAAACGAACGTCGGAAAGGCCGAAAAGGCCAGCTAAATGAGGGTTCTGAAGCGCAAATTGGCTTGACAGGGCGCGGGGGAGCTCCCGTAGTTTGGCTCGCCATGGGTCGCCGAGGACCTTCCCGGCAGTGCCCCGCACGTTCAATGCGAAATTATTCGAAGGAGTGCACAACACTCATGCAGAACAAGACCGCAAAGACAGTACGTAACCTTTTCGTCGGATCTGGCATCGCAGCTGGACTCGCTTTGGCCGCAGCCCCACAGGCAGGCGCGGCGACGGTCGCGCAGTGGGATCAGGTGGCCGCTTGTGAGTCCGGTGGAGACTGGTCCATCAACACGGGCAACGGCTACTACGGCGGTTTGCAGTTCTCCCAGCAGACGTGGGACGGCTTTGGCGGCCAGCAGTATGCGCCATCCGCTGACCAGGCAACCAAGGAACAGCAAATTGCCGTTGCCGAGCAAGTTCTGGCACAGCAGGGCCCAGGTGCATGGCCTAACTGCGGCGGCCCACTCGGGTAAATCCGCCCGCTATTGCCACGAATGACAGGCTTTCTGCCTGCAGTTTGTGGCCAGTGGGGCTCATGGGATTACCACAACTTTCTCCAACCATGCTTGGCTAATCTGTAGCATCGGTACGTAAAGCGCGAGAAAATCGCACACGAAAGGAAACTCTCATGAGCAACCCACACAACTACAACGATGACCAAACGCGACAGTTCCGGCCATCTCAGGACGGGTACTCAGACCAGCGCGGCTACCCGCAGGACGGCTACGGCGGTTATCCCCAAGACAATCACGCACAGGGACATCAACAGGCTCCGCCTCAGCAAGCTGCTTATCAGCAGCAAGGTGATCCGGACTGGGGCAAGAACCAGAAGTCTGGCCTCATCGCAGGCCGTTTCGATGCCACCAAGGTCATCGTCAACCTGATCGTCCTCGGTGTGCTCGCGGCAGCAGTGACCTTCGCGGCTGTGTTTGTGGTGGATCTACTGCTGAGCCAGTTCACCGGAGTGAGCTCCGGCGGCGTGGGCACGGCGATTGTCACTGGTGTCATCGCTGGCATCGTCGGTGTTCTCGCTGGTCTGCTGTACATCCCCGTGGTGGGCACCGGCAATGAGCACCTCTATGGCCTCGCGGTGATTGCGCTGGCCGTGGTGGCCGCGATCGTGTGGGTGCTCCTCGGGGGATTGCTCGACGGCGACTGGCGCACGCTCATTACTCTCACCGGGATCATCGCCACGGCGATGACGGCCTACGCTTCCCGGCAGCGTATCGAGGCTGCCGACGTGCGCGGAGGACGCTACTAAGCGGCATCGTTTAGCACTAAAGCCCTTCACCTCAGATCCTGATTGCTGAGATGAAGGGCTTTTGCCATGTTTCCAACTAGCCCAGGTACTCCTCCGGAATATCCAGCGCTAGTAGATCCTCCCGCGTCCTATCGGACTTCTCCAGCACCTGCTGGCACACAAAGCGCATCTGATCCCGCGGATCAGGGATCCGGCGCTGTTCAGACATCAGCACCGTCAAAACATCCGGCCGGTCCTTGAATACGTGCCACACCAACGTGGTGGCGAGAGATTCTAGGACTAGGCCATTGGCGTGCTTTGCCTGTTGCGGGGCGTCGACACGCTTGCCGCCACCACGAGGGCGCGCGTGCAAAGACTGCTGCCCGATGCCTACCACGGATCCATCGCGGTTCTTAATCACGCAGGTATAAGGCACGTTGCAATAACCGTCCTCGGCAACAGTATCTCGGACCCACTTTTCTAGCTCGCGGGTGAACTCCACGTCCATATATGCGCCATTGCGGCCAGGGGCCAAGTACTGGAACGTGCCCGTGCGGGTCCACACCTCATAGTCCTTGCCCAACACGCGAGCGATGATGGTGCCGAAGAGGAAATCGGTCATCGCATACAGGGTTCCACCGAAGGCAGCGCCGTGCATATTCGCATTCCACGGCGCTAATTTCAGCTCCACGCGGGCGGCGCGCCAGTCCTGGCTAATGTCCATGATGCGCACGCCGGAACCAGCCAGCGGAGGCCAAGCGTTCATAGTGTGGCGTAGGCGGTCCGGCGATTGCATGGCCCATGCGGTGATGGTGGTTGGCAATCGGGCGATCGACTTCTGTGCGTCGCGCAGTGCAGCGCGGGGATTTTGAAGCAACTTCATTTGCACGAGTCTACCTTTTTGGCGGTGGCGTCGGATATAAAAATGTAACCTTGCGCCCATGGACACGGTAACCATCACCACGGACGACGGCCACCAACTGGTAGGCCAGTTGCTCCTCCCAGAGACAGACTCTGAAGATACGCGCGCGGCCGTGGTTCTCCACCCAGCAACGGGTGTTAACCAGCACCTCTACCGCAAGTTCGCTGAGCACCTCATCGTCCGCGGTTGGCCCACGCTCATCTACGATCTGCGTGGTTCCGGGCTCAGTGAGCAACCTGGCGATGCGAAGAACAAGGACATGAAGATGTCCGATTGGATTCTTCACGACGTCCCCTCGGCCACACGCTGGCTGCAGGAGCGCTACCCAGATCGGAAGATCCTTGCCGTGGGCCACTCGGTGGGCGCGCACGGCATGATCGCCACCCAGCGCGATACCCACGTGGACGCGATGGTGATGGTCGCTGCACACGCGGGCATCACCCGTCTGATCAGTACGTTTGCAGAGCGCCTGCGGATCGGCGCGGTGTTCAACGTGGTCACGCCGCTGACCTACCGCTTCCTGGGTTACGTGCCCGTGGAAAAGCTCGGCATAGGTAGATCCATCCCCGCCGGCGTCATGCATCAGTGGTCCGGGTGGTCGCGAAAGCGTGGCTATTTCTTTGACGACGACACCCTTGACCTCACCCAGCGCTTCCACCAAGCCACGGGTCCGCTGCTCTCGCTTGTCTTCACCGATGATCTCTGGGCCAATCGCGCCGCCGTGGACGTGCTGACGGACCAGGCCACACAAGCGCAGGTGGAAAAGGTGGACGTGCCCTGCGGAAAGTCCACGGAAAACGGCCCGGTGGGGCACATGGGCTTCTACCGTTCGGCAAATAGCGCGCTGTGGCCGATTGTCTCTGATTGGTTGGCAGCACAGCTGGACTAGAATCAGGACGCATGTCTCATACTCTGCAGCATGACTCTGCGGCGGACGCGCGCGTTCTGAACGATCCACAAATGTCCCCGCGCCTGCCACTGTTGGTTCAGCGGTTGGCGCCCGTGGTTTGGATCGTTGGCCTTATTTCCCTGGCCGTCAATATGTACCAGGGCTTCGATCACACCCAGCACTCATTCTTGCTGGATGTGGGCGTATTCCGCGACGCTGGGCGGGCTTTGCTGGATGGCAATCCGCTGTATTCCGATGACTTCCCCACCCGCAGTGGCTTCCGTTTCATCTACCCGCCGTTTGCTGCGTTGCTGTTCGCTCCGCTGGCGTGGTTGACCGAGGGTCTGATGGAGTGGCTGTGGACGCTGGGCACGTTTGCCGCGGTGTTCGGCGTGATTGCGATGGCTACCTACCGCGCAGGTCTGGGGCGTGGGGTGGATGCACCGGCATCTGTGCAGGAAAAGGCATCGATTCTGACTCGTGGCACGTGGTGGATGTGGGCGCTGGCTTTGACTGGTTGCGCCATTAGCTTGGAGCCGATCACCTCCCACGTGATGTACGGCCAGATCAACATTTTCCTGGTGCTGTTGGTGACCGCGGACGTCCTGGGCTTTATGCCGCGCAAGGTACATGGGCTGGGCATCGGTATCGCTGCGGGTATCAAGATCACCCCTGCCGCGTACGCGTTGATTTTCCTGGTGCGTAAGGACTGGTGGTCGCTGGCGCGTTCGGCTGGTTTCTTCCTGGTCACGGCGGTGATAGGCTTTGCAGTTCGCACTCAGGATTCTTGGTACTTCTGGACGGTTGAGTTCTTCAATCCGGATCGTGGCGGTGCGCCACCGTATGTCCGCAATCAGGCGCTGACCGGGTTGCTTTCCCGCGGTGGCATGAATGAGGATCTGGCGCACACCATCATGGGGCCCGGGTTCCTGGTATTCGCGGTGCTGAGCATCATTGGTGCTTGGAAGTTGGAAAAGGCTGGTCGCCCGGTGGATTCATTGCTGCTGGTGGTGCTGGGCATCGTGGTGGCTTCGCCATTGGCGGTGACGCACCACTGGGCTGGCGTGGTGTTGATGTTCGTGCTGCTTTTCCGCCCGTTGAACAAGTGGGTGTTTGGCGCGCTGGTGCTATCCATCGTGGCGCACTTCTTCGGGTGGTACACGATCTACGGTGACGATTACTACGAGGCCGTTGACCTGCAAGGATTAGTGTTCCCGGAGTACTTCCTGGCTAATGCGCAGGGCATCACTGGCGTGCTGTTGTTCTTCGCGTTGTTCTTCACTGCGCTCAAGACACCGTCCCAGGCTGGTCCGCGAGACGGCGCGCACAGCGGGCGTTCGATTAGTCCCACCACCAGCGCCTAGTTTGTCTCAGGCGCCGATAGAAATAAGGTATGCAGTTTTCTCGTGTTGTGATTGATCGTCTCCGCTGGGTGCGGGCAGGTGTGCTTGCCGGGCTGGTCGCGGTGAGTTGTGTCCTCGTGTCTGGTTGCTCGGCCGTGCTTGATGAGCTTGGATATTCGACGCCAAGCTCCATCACCACCCTGCCCAATTCCGAGCCCCAGCAGGAGGGCGGCCTAGAGGATCCGAATGCTTCTCCCTCGCCTAGCTCAGTGGATACCCCAGAACCTTCCCCCGCCCCGGTGGAAGAGGAGCTGGATGAGGGCGAGTTAGGCGTCGGGAATCAGGGCGATCACGCCACCGCGATGCGCAACCTCCTGGCCACCTTGGAGGTTAAGGGGAGGGCGCCGAAGACGGGCTACTCTCGCGACCAGTTTGGACAGCGGTGGAAAGACATCGACAGAAACGGCTGTGACCAGCGCAATGACGTGCTGCAGCGGGACCTGCACAACATTGATGCGCCGAAGGGGTGCAAGGTGCTCAGCGGTGTGCTGGAGGATCCGTACACCGGCACTACGATCAACTTCCTGCGCGGGCAGGACACCTCTGCGATGGTGCAGATTGATCACGTGGTGGCCATGGCTGATGCGTGGCAAAAGGGCGCCCAGCAGCTCTCGGCGGAGCGTCGCGAGCAGTTCGCCAATGATCCGCTGAACCTCCTGGCGGTGGATGGTCCAGCAAACCAGCAAAAGGGTGCGGGAGATGCGGCCACCTGGCTACCGGCGAACAAGGCGTTTCGGTGCCAGTACGTGAGCATTCAAATCCAGGTGAAGGCGGAGTATCAACTGTGGGTCACGCCCGCTGAGTACGATGCCATGGATCGGGAGTTAGGGCGCTGCTAGCAGCTCTGCGGATCTGACTCCCAGGAATGGCGGACTAGCTCCTCGAGGACGTTCATATCAATGTCCTCGAGCTTGTTCACGTACACGCATCCGGCGCCGCGTGAAAAACGCTTGTGCGCTTTGGCTGGTCTATCTCCGCGGGGTGGTGACCGTCTTATCCCCGGGGATCCAGAACCGCAGTGGCGCGTCCGCATTTTTGGTGATGCCAATGCGTGGACCCACTCGAAACTCGGGCACGCTGACACCCTCGTGGAGATAGAGGGCATTGTCCGAAACGGGCTGATCAAGATCAAAAGGCTCCTCCACCTGCCCCACCTCAAGCCCATTGAGGTTCAGGTCAAACCCCATCGTACTGCCGAGATTCCCTGGTCCGCGCGCGAGTGCTTCGTCAACAGGCTTTGTGCCCCTTCGCTCGCGCACCACGTCCATCCCTGCGAGCACCCGTGCGCCGCGCAGCAGCACTCCGCCTGCGGTGCCGTCTGGACTGCACACGAGGTTGCCCGCTCGGTGGATGCCGTAGCTGGCATACACGTATAGGTGGCTGGGTGGGCCGAACATGGTTGCGCACCGTGGGGTGAGACCTTTGTATGCGTGCGACGCCGGATCCGCCTCCCCCAGGTAGGCCTCCACCTCAGTGAGTTGCACGGCCACGGGTCCGTGGCGGAGCACCGCCCCGAGAAGCTGTGGGGCGACGATATCGGCTGGCTGATTGAAGTCGATCACTGACTAGCCCACCAGCCGAACCATCGCCACGCCCACCAGCATCACCAGCAGTCCGGCGATTTTGGCCTTGGTCACCGGCACGCGCGGCGCTCCCATCAGCCCAAAGCGATCCACCAGCAGGGAGCCCACCATCGTGCCCATCAGTGTGGCGATGACTGTCATCCCCGTGCCGATCTGAGCCACCAAGATGGCTTGAGTGGTGACAAAAATCGCGCCGATGAAGCCGCCAATCCACATCCACGGCGGGTTCTTTTCGCTCTGCGCATCCTTTTCATGTGAAGCCGGAAGACGCTTGACCTTCAGCGGTTGTCTGCCAACAATCACCAGCACGGCAAGCACTGCCACGCCCACCGCGAAGCTGACCGTCGCGGCACGCACGGGTGAGTTCAACAGCTGGCCGAGGTGAGAATTGATCGTCGCCTGTGCTGCAACGAAGCCGCCGATGCACACGCCGAGGAGTCTCCACAGCCACACCTCGGGCCCGCGCATGGCGTGTGATTCGGGCGAGTTTGGCGTCGTAATAGAAGACGAGGAAGTGGCGCGGCGTGGACGAACCACACCCACGGCGATGAGCACGCCCAGAATCACCAGCACAGCACCCAGAATGCGCGGTGCAGTGAGGGAAGATTGCGGAGCATGGAACAGGCCAAAGTGGTCGATGAGCAGGCCAGATATGATCTGCCCGGCGATCGGCAACACCACCGTCTGCAGCGCGCCGAGGCGCGGGAAGAGCAGGATATTTCCCAGGAGCATGGCCACGCCCGCCACACCGCCCAACCAGATCCACCATGGCGCAGAGCCGTAGTCCGGACCGGTGCCGCCGTGCAGGTCGATGATCCCGGGAAGTACCGCGCCCGTCGCCACCAAAGAAGCGACCGTCAGCAGGGTAAACCCGATGGAAAACGAGTAGAAGATGGCGGAAAGTGGGGCGCCGACGCTCAACTTCAGCCTGGTGTTCGCCGCAGTTTGGATGGGGAGAAGGCAACCGACGAGGATTCCGCACGCGACCAACAACATAGATCGAACTATAGTTCCCGCACTATGCGGGCGTAGAAGTGGTGGGTAGGGGGGCGCGTCGGCCAAAATGTCCTAAAAGTGGACAGCTTGGTCTATTCTGGGGCACGATACCTTGCAACCTTGCACTCGACGCGCACCATCGCTCGAGATGCACTCCGATACGCACCAAAGGAGCCGCCATGGCAACGGACAACTCTCAGGCGAACAACTCGGGCTTCGATACCGCAGCAATTCACGCGGGCTACGAGCCAGACCAGGCCATGGGATCCATCAACGTTCCCATCTACGCCTCCACCACGTTTGCGCAGAACGCTCCCAACGATCTGCGCGGAGGTTTCGAATACGGCCGTGTGGCCAACCCCACCGTCGCGAGCCTGGCCAAGACCATCGCTGCACTTGAGGGCGCGGAGTTCGGCAAGGTCTTCGCCTCCGGCATGGCCGCCACGGACATTATCTTGCGCGCGATCCTGCGCCCCGGCGATCACCTGATCATGGGCCACGATGCCTACGGTGGCACCTATCGCCTCATCGATTCCGTCTTTACCCAATGGGGTATCGAGTTCAGCGTGGTGGACACCACTAAGCCGCAGCAGGTGGCAGACGCACTGCGGGACAACACCAAGGTCGTCTGGTTGGAGACCCCCACCAATCCGCTGCTGGCCATTACTGATGTGGCCGAGGTGGCGCGCAAGATCAAGGGATCCGACGCCACACTCATCGTGGACAACACATTCTGCAGCCCCTACCTGCAGCGCCCCCTCGAGCTCGGCGCGGACGTGGTGGTGCACTCGACCACCAAGTACATCGGTGGGCATTCGGACGTGGTCGGCGGGGCAGTCGTGCACAACAGCGCCGAGTTGGATGAGGCGGTCGATTTCCTCCTCGGTGGTGCGGGGCCCATCGCCTCTCCTTTCGACGCCTACCTGAACGCACGTGGAGTCAAGACCCTGGGCGTGCGCATGGACCGGCATTGCCAGAACGCGCAGACCATCGCGGAGTTCCTAGAAGCACGCGAGGAAGTTGCCGAGGTGCTGTACCCAGGACTTGAATCGCACCCGGATCATGAGATCGCTGCACGTCAGGGCACGGGTAAGGGCTTCGGTGGAATGATCTCCGTGCGGATGGGCAGCGAGGACGCTGCGCTTAAGTTCTGTCAGTCCACGGAACTGTTCTGCCTGGCGGAATCCTTGGGTGGCGTGGAATCACTGCTGGAGCATCCTGCGACGATGACCCACCAGTCCGTGGCCGGCTCCCAGCTGGAGGTCCCTCGCGACTTGGTGCGACTGTCTGTGGGTATCGAAAATATTGAGGATCTGCTGGAGGATATTGAAGCTGCACTGAAGAAGCTGTAGCCATTTGCGGGTAACCTCGGGTACATGTCTGACAACACTGAAAACCAGTCCTCGTCTTATGATCCGAACCGCGTTACCCACATCCGCCCGGAGCGCCCGGCGGAAGTAGGGGTTATCAATGCTCTGGTGATGCAGGCCTTCGCCGATAATCCCGGTGGAGACGGACACCAGAGCTTCATGGTGGAAAAGCTCCGCGATGCAGGTCAGCTGACCTTTAGCTTCGTGTCCATCAACGAAGGTCGCCCAGTGGGACACGTCTCCGTGCTGCCCGTCACTGTCACCACCGATCAGGGCAAGACGGAAATCTCTGACGTCTATGCCATCGGCCCCGTGGCAGTTCTTCCTGATCTGCAGGATGCCGGCCAGGGCGCTGCGCTGGTCAACCACGCTGTGGGAGCACTGCACGGCCTCGGTGCCAAGGCAGTTGTGGCCTATGGTTACGAAGATTTCTTCTCCCGCTTCGGATTCACCCAGGCCGAAGGCCTCGAGTTCCCCGCCGGTGATTCCGCCAAGCTGCAGATCCTGAATCTTACCGAGGATGAACTGACCTCCGGCACGGTGACGTACCCAGAGGCATTCGAAGCTGCACTCTAAGCGTTAGTTGTAGCCCAGCTGGTCGAAAATCTGGGTCATCTGATACTCGCCACCTTGGACATATTCGATCCGCAGACTCACTGCCTGGCTCGGATTGGCGATGATCAGCGTCTGCATGCCTGACTCGTTGCCCACCATCGCGGCGAAGTTATCTGGAGTATCCGAAACGATGCTGTGATGCGCGCTGTCCTTGGCATCACTGACCACACTGTTGGTGTAGTTCGCGACATCCAGCACATCGATGGACTCTAACGCCCAAGCGGAATCTGCCGCTCCCGTGCAGTTCACACCGCGCAGGTAGTCGCCTGATTCCTCATCGTCGCCAGGCTGTTCCAGCGTGAACCCAGATTCCTCGCACTCCGCGAGCCACCCATCGAGGTTGACTGGCAGATTCTTGCGGAAGTAATCCGGCAGAGAGTCATCCGCCGCGTTGGTGCGTAGCTGCGCGCTGGGAAACTGCGGTGAATCGTCGCTGTTCGGCGCCAAGCCTTGCGTAGATTCCGAACTGCTTTCAGAGCTACCAGGGCTGGTATCGCCTTCGCTTTGGGCGACGATGGAGAAAACGAAAGCTCCCACATAAATCATCACCACGATCACCGCCAGAACGATGAACGTGATCAGCGCGGGAATGTTGGCCTTGTGCGCGGTACCGCCTGGTGGCAGGCCATATTGATTCTGCCGGGGATCGATGTTGGCGGGCTGTTGAGGGAAAGGCTGACCCTGCCCAGGGGGCGTGGAACCATGATGGTGATATCCGTGGGGATTGTGGTTCACTTGCGTACCTCCTGGGCGGGCAATCCGTTTAGTTGACGGAGTAGCCCAACTCATTGAGGACCTTCTTCATGGTGTCCTCGGTCATGTATTCCACTTCCAGGACTACACCCTTGTCTGGGTTGGAAATAATCAGCGTATCGGTGTTGTAATCGCCGTCCATCGCCACGAAGCTGGACGGTTCATCCTCGATGATTTGCTGGTACTCGGAAGACTTCGTCCGCTCCACCACGTTTGCGGCGTACTCGGCATCGTCGATGAAATCGATGCTGCGGAAAGCCCACTCGTGGTTCGTCGCACCCTTGCAGCTGTAGCCGTCCATATCGCGATCAGCGGACGAATCATCTTCGTACTGCAGGGTGAAGCTGACCTCTTCACATCCGTAAACCCAGTCCGAAACATCCTTTGGAAGATCGGTCTTGAACTTAGCGGGAAGGGAATCATCTGCTGATCCGTAGCCCTCGTAGCCGCTGTCGCTGGAGCTACTAGCGCTGGAATCGGAGGTCAGGCTGTCCTCCCAGTTGCCGGACTCCTCCGAGGATTCAGAAGAGGAAGAACTGGATTCGGAAGCGGAGGGGTCAGTGTTGTCGTCGTTACCAACGAACAGGAAGTACGCACCCACGATGAGGGCAATGACCAGGATCAGGGCGCCGATGATCAGGCCCACGCTCTTGCCGCTACCGCCGGAATTGTTGTTCATCGCGCCATACGGCTGGGCGCCACCGGGCTGGCCGTAGGGGTACTGGCCCTGCTGGCCAAAGTTCTGATTCTGTGGGCCTCCGAACTGTGGGTTCTGGCCGGGCTGGTTCGGTTGTCCGGGTTGGTTCGGCTGATTTGGGTAGCCTTGCGGGCCGCCAGCGAAACCCTGTTGGCCTGGCTGCCCGAAGTGTGGCTGACCTTGTTGTTGACCCGGCTGACCGAAACTGCCCTGGCCCGGCTGTGGTTGCTGAGGCTGGCCGTAACCTGCCTGCCCGTAACCCTGCTGACCCTGATCGCCCTGCCCATAGGACTGCTGGCCAGGATGCTGACCGGGCTGCTGCTGGCCGAAGCCGGACTGCGAGTTCTCGTTGCCCTGAGAACCGTTGCCATTGGCGGAGTTATCGCCATTGCCATTCGAGGTAGGACCGTATGGATTATCGGACATTACTTCTCCTTTATTGGGTGTCCATCAGGGCAGAATGTGCAGGGGAGACGACCAAGCCAGTGGAAACGTCACGGTCAGATTCACGGCACTGTGTGGCGCGCGTGAAAATAAAAATTGAAAAACTTATTGGTACCTAACGATATAGGCCGATTCTCAGGTTCGCTTTACAAAGTGCAAAACACCCCTCTGAAAGGGGAGCAAGGGGTGCCTCGTGGCCAGCGGAGGCACGTAGGATTGCGTGGCATGAGCGCACTGAAGAAGTACAAGTCCCTTTCCACGGACGGCCGTTTTGCCGTTGTCACCGGCGCGAGCGCAGGTATTGGTGCTGCTACCGCCGAGTTTCTAGCCGCGGACGGGTGGCACGTTGTACTTGCCGCGCGCCGGGAGGAGAAGTTGCGCGAGGTGGAGGCGCGCATCGCAGCGGATGGTGGGAAGTCCAGCGTTCTTGTTCTCGACGTCACCAATCAACAATCCATCGATGAATTTGCCCAGAACTTGGAAGAGGTCACCGCTGGGCGGGGTATTGATCTTCTGGTGAACAATGCAGGTGGCGCTCGTGGACTGGACTCGGTACTCGAGGCTGACCCGGCGGACTGGCGCTGGATGTATGAGTCCAACGTCATGGGCACCTTGCAGGTCACCCGCGCGCTATTCGGCCAGCTCAAGGACACGGATGCCCCACAGATCATCAATGTGGTGTCCATGGCGGGCCGCGCGGCCTACCGCGGCGGGGCAGGCTATAACGCGGCGAAGTTCGGCGAAACGGCACTGACTGACGTGATGCGTATGGAATTCGCTGAACACGGCGTGCGCGTGTGCCAGCTAGATCCGGGCCGAGTGGCCACGGATTTCTCGGTGAATCGGTTCAAGGGTGACGTCGAAAAGGCAAACAAGGTCTACGAAGACAACCTGAACCTGACCGCCGAGGACATGGCGGAAACGGTGCGCTGGTTGGCTTCGCGGCCACGCCACATGGACGTGGAGACGATCTTGATCAAGCCGCTTGACCAGGTGTGATGTTGGTTATTTGAGGGTGACGGCGGTGCCGGAGGCGGTGACCATGATCATGCCGCCCTGGCCGAGGGACTCGTAATCGATGTCCACGCCAACCACTCCGTGAGCGCCCAGCTCGATGGCGCGCTGGACCATTTCGCCGAGAGCCATCTCGCGGGCCTGCATGATCTCGCCCTCGTAGTTGCCGGAGCGGCCGCCGACGATGTTGCGGATGCCGGCGCCGATGTCCTTGAACATGTTGATGCCCACAACGGTCTCACCTGCAACGATGCGGATGTACTGATCGATGGTGTGGCCTTCGACGGTGTTGGTGGTGGTGACGATCATGGTGGTGGCCTTTCTGTGGTTGCTTGGAGTTCGGGCTTCTGGCGCGATGTTACTTGGTTGAGTGGAGTGAGGCTTGCGGTTCAGCGGGCACGGCTCTGCGGTGTTCGAGGTACATGGACGGATCACCGACGAAGAAATCGAATAAACCATCGCTGACTGGTTGTTCGAGGTGAAGCTTCATCTCAACCACATTTACAGGCTTCGCATCTTTCCCAGGCATTTGGGTATCGCGGGAAGACGAAGGGGAAACCTTCCCGAGATAAAAGAATGCCGTGTTGTCCTTGTCTGACTTTTTCACAAGTAGGTGGAGGTCAGCTTCTCCATGGATGATCTTGCTCTCTGTTGGGCTGCCCATGGTTCGCTTTGATTTTGTGAACCAGCGCATGAGCGACGGGTCGAGAAACGCATCCTCATATTTCGTGGTTTCTGAGATCGCCTCATCTTTGTGATAAGTGACGAAAATTGGGCAAGTCATCGTTGCCTTGTCGAGCTTGTATCCGCCGATATTCTGCGGAATATCAGACTTATTCCAGTTGAGAAGGCGTGTGACATCCTTACGGGAGTAAATTTTGCCGACCTTCATGTCAGAAGCCCAGTCATACTTGTGCCGAGCGAGATAGAGACCGGTTTCAATCACATCATCAACATGCTCTGTGAAGGTCGAAGATGCCTGATAGGCATTTAAAAATTCTGGATGAGGCGACAGTCCTGAACTTTGTGGGTCGAGGATCGGATGAAACTTGATGCGATCCGGCTCAGTGTAGAAGTCGAGAGTCAGGACTTGACGAACGGAATTTATGACAAAGTCAGAATTGGTCAATCCCTCTTGCTCGAGAATATCCTTGAACTGTTTCTTACTAAGCATGTTTTTTCTAAGCAATTCGCGGACAAGTATCAATTCATGTGGGCGCATTCCGTTGAGGATTTCCGTGTCGAGGAAGCGCAACATATTGCCTTCATCAACCGTGGGCAGAACTTTTACTTTCCCTAGTTTTTGAATGAATCCCCAGTAGTTCCTGTCTTTGCCCTTCAGATTGGATGAAGTGCAAAGAAGAACAGGATCGATGGTGTCGAAGCGTGCGAAATCGATCCGCTTGGGTGTAGTGCCCAGTCGGAATTCCAACTCCTGGAAAGCAGACTTCAGGTTCGCAAAACTGTCCAATTTCACCTGGTCAAGCGATGCAAAGATTCGTTCCTTTGCGATGGCATCGAAGTTCACGCTAGAAACGCCCGCGATTGCGCCGCTGTTTTGAGCCTCGATAACTCGCTTCTTTATGCTGTGTTTGTTGCGAGAGTTATCGCCAAACAGTGCGATCGGAATGAGGAAGTTATTCGAATAATTGCCGATGAAGTCGATCACGCGAAGATGGTCTTTGCCAGCGTGCTTGCGCAGCCCGCGGCCCAGCTGTTGAGTAAAAATGATGCTGGACTGCGTGTTGCGGAGCATTACCACTTGGTTGACGGAGGGAATATCGATTCCCTCGTTAAAGATGTCGACCGTCAGAATGTAGTCAATATCTCCAGCTTTCAATAGCCCAACGGTTTGCTCTCGTTCATCCATGGAGGAATCACCGGTTAAGGCCTTGGTGCGCAGAATCCTTCCATTGACCGATTCCTGATTGAGTAGGTTGCTCATTTCGTGAGCTTCCCGCTTCGAACTGCAGAACATCAGGCCACGGACCTCACCCTTATGACCGTACTGACGGATCATCTTCAGTAGATGCCGAATTCGCTCTGGTTCGACTAGCTTGCTGAGATCTGAGGTATCCGTGGTGGATTGTCCCCGATCATCGGTGTAATCCGTGACGCCGTAATAGTTGAACGGGGCCAGCATTTTAGACTCCAGGGCCTCTTGCAAGCGAATTTCGAAGGGAACGTTGTGGTCGAATAGCTCGAAGATGTTGAAGCCGTCGGTGCGTTCTGGAGTAGCGGTGAGTCCCAGTAATTTCTGAGGGTTGAAGTGCTTGATGATGTTCTGATACCCCATCGCACCAGCCCTGTGAACTTCATCAATCACGATGAAATCGAAGGCATGAGGGTCCAGTTGGTTCAGAGTCTCTGGCCGTGACAAAGATTGGATAGTCGCAAAGACGTACTTCGGGTCAAAGTCTTTATTCCGGCCCGCAATTTTTCCGCACTCAGCGTCGCTGAAGTTCAGTACCCTCTGAAACTCAGCTATAGCCTTATCGAGGATCTGTTCTCGGTGAACAATGAACAGAAAGCGCTTCGGCGCGGCTTGTCTGACGGCTAATGCGGCCAGAATGGTCTTTCCCGTACCGGTGGCGGAGATGACCACGGCTCGCTTTTCCTCGGACTTCCATACCCGTTCAATGGCATCGAGTGCCTCTACTTGCATGTCATTAGGCACAATCTCACCGACGGGCAAGACTTTTTCGTCATCCGTTGTCAGATCATCCAGGGTGATCGTTGGTCGACGATGAGCAGCGTACTGATCGATCCAGTCTTGAGTGAGCGGATGACCATGGGCCTTCTGATCTTCTAACGTCGAATGAATCTGATCGACGATGTCTCCGTCCGGCATCGCAGAGAAGCGCAGATTCCATTCGTTATTGACCAACAGTGCATTGCGGGTCAGGTTGGAACTTCCCACAATTGCTGTGCTCGAACCTGCCTGCTCAAATACGTATGCCTTGGTGTGGAAAGGGCTGTTGCGATCCTCGTGAATAGTCACTTGGACGTTGGGAAGATCCACCAACTCCGAGAACACTTCTGGCGAATTGAAGTCCAAGTAATTGGACGTGATGATGGTGCCCTCGCCGGGGAAGTCAATCAATGCTTGCTTCAAAAGGCCAAGTGCCCCGGTGGTTATGAAAGCTACAGAAAAGGTGAACGACCGCGATCGTTTGAGCTCATGCAAAATGGCCTTGAGCATGTGGTTGTCATCCCGATTGGCAACGAGCACCGGGTTATAGATTTGCGGAGATGACGTGTTGCGGTCAACAAAACCGAAGGATGTATCCGCGAGTAAGGGATGGGAAGAACGCTGCATGTGTTGGGGTCTCTGATCCGTGGTGCCGGTTAACCGAGAACGCTCATGACCCGCTGAACCGCAGGAATATCAGCAGGAGCCCAGTCCAACTGGTCGAGGTTTTCTACATCGACCCAACGAGCCTCGGCATGCTCGGTGAGTTCAATTTTTCGGTCTTCAAGAGTGGCAAAAAAGGTGGTCAAGACAACGATTCCAAAGTCATATTCGTATTCGGTGGTCGTCACCTCATCACCAATAGTCGCGGCGCAGTTGAGCTCTTCTTCCAATTCACGGAATAGAGCTTCCTTGGGCGTCTCGCCCTCTTCGATTTTTCCACCTGGGAATTCCCACATTCCAGTCAGCGACATGTCCGGTCCCCGCTGAGCAGCCAATACCTGCGATCCATTAGTCAATACAGCACCAACGACATTGATTCGCTTCTTCACGCAAACTCCCGGTAGCTAGCAGATTATAGGTTGCTAATTCTTCGATAACTGCGCCTTGAACTCTCAAGGCGATACGTCAATCAGCGTAGCAATCATTCGCCCCAGCACCCGCTAATCACCAGCTACCCTCGGGGACATGAGCCACGTCATCGAGTTCAGCGCCAACGGCCATCCCGTGGATTCGCGCGGGAATGTGGCCGAGCTGCCCGCCGAGCTCGTTGAGGCCGCGCGCACCGCTCGCAACGTGGAGGTTTTCACCGGTGCGGGCATGAGCAAAGACTCCGGACTGGATACTTTCCGCGACGCACAGACCGGCATCTGGTCTCGGGTCGACCCGCAAGCCATGGCCAGTTTGAGCTCCTGGGCTCGCGACCCCGAACCCATACTGGCTTGGTATTTGTGGCGAGGAACGCTGTGCCGCCGAGCGGAACCGAACCTCGGCCACAGGGCGATCGCGAGCTGGTGGGGCAGAAGTGGCGCGAACCTACATATCACCACACAAAACATCGACGACCTGCACGAACGCGCCTTCGATGACCACAACGAAGCTCGCCCCCGCATCGCTCACCTACACGGGAGCCTGTTTTCCTACCGATGCTCGATCTGCCACAAGCCCGCCCGCACCCCAGAATTGCCACAGGAACAGGTAGAACGCGCCACGCCCACAGCCTGCTCATTGTGCGGAAACCCCGTGCGACCAGGCGTGGTCTGGTTCGGCGAACCGCTGCCGGAAAAAGAATGGGACCAGGCCGAAACCTCAATGCAGCAGGCAGACCTAGTGGTGATCGTGGGAACCTCCGGCGTGGTGTGGCCCGCGGCCGGGTTGCCGAACATCGTCGCCGAACGTGGCGTGCCCATCGTGGAGGTCAGTCCGCAGCGTAGCGACCTCACGGACCTAGCCACATGGTCTTTAAGAACGACGGCAGCAATCGGCCTTCCCGCCATCGTTCAAGCACTCGGGGAAGAATAATCCGCCTTATCCGACGCTTGACCAGGCAGACGTGTGCTTAGCGGAGCAGGCGCTCCAACTGCTCGTGGTACATCGCGGGGAGGCAACCCGCGTCGACTGCCTTGCGCGCGAGTTCCTTATCGCCCATCTTGGCGTGGAATACCTCGCCCATGGTCACCCCATGGCTGGGAGCCGGGCCAAAAGTGATGGCATCGCCGGGAGCGATTTCGCCGGGTCGAATCACCCGGAAATAGCAGCCCGCCTGTGCACGCTGGGCAAAGGACTTCATCCAGCCCTTTTGCTCCAGCCATGCGCCAAACGTGCGACATGGCTGGCGGGCAACGGAGACCTCCAACACGGCAGAGCCAACGAACACCTGCTGGTTGATCACCACCGATGCCCAGTCCACGCCCACAGTCGTGAGGTTGTCCCCGAACGCGCCATTGTGCAGTGATTTGCCCAGCTCAGACTCCCAGTAGTCCAACTCCTCCCGAGCCATGGCGTACACGGCTTTCTGCGCCCCACCGTGATGCTTGGAATCGCCGATAACATCGCCACGCACGCCCGAGCCATCGCCGTAATTGGGCCCCGGAGTGAAAACGGAAATCGAGTCGCACGGCTGCTTATTGATCCCGCTCACGCGATCCGCCCCTGCGGGATCAGGCTGGGGAACAGCCACGTTGGTGCTCAGAACCCGCTGCTCAGTCGTTGTTTGGCAGTGTTGTAGAGCTGTAAATGGTGCTGGCATTACCTTGCCCTCCGATCATGTCGATCCAACCGCTAGCGAGTAGGGGCTTGAGAGCATAACGGACCTGTCCTTCACTCAGCTGCGTTGCATCCATAATTTCTTGAATAGTTTTATTTTCTTCCGCTACGGAAGCGAAGACGATGGAGACGTTTTTTCCGTGGGGGAGCCGAAGATCAGATGTCTTTGTTGCATCCGCATTTGCCGATACTTGAGAGGGAGTGGGTTCGGGGGGGCTTGAAAAGGTGTGTTCAGCGGTCTTCTTCCTGCGGAAAATCACCTTGAAAGACACGCCAGAATTGATGAGTTTTGGCTGACGAAGGTTTGCGTACCGCGTGGCCTGGAAAACCTCGAGAATTCCGCCTCCTTCACCTTCCACAACAGCGTGGCCGTCAGATGTGACTGTTCGTTTTGCATGTTCGTAGAGCCGCTGATTCACTGCGGCCTTGGAAAGGTTGCTGCTTTCCAATTGAGAAACAGACACTCCCTTGAGTCCACCTGGGCTTTCGATGACGAGGGCGTCTTGAGTAATTCTGATCTCTACTCGTTTTCCGGCTCCCACGGTGTCCGGCCCGAGATCTCTGTGGATGAGAGCATTGGCAATCACCTCACGGATAGCGGTCATGGGAATTTCTGATTCCTGTACAAGATGCCCGCTCTCGTTGTACGTCCGGTCAGAAGAAATATTTTCCCGAACCCATTCCATCGAATCTTCAAGGAGTGCGGGAGCCGGGCCATCAAAGTGCTTTAGATTCTTGATTCTCCGGCCTGTGCCGTCAGAGGGAAGTTGTACTGCTGCGGTGATGCTGAGTGCAGGCAACTTAGCCTGTGGGTAGAAGCCAAGCGAATAAAGCCCTGCATACGTCAGTTCACCAGAACTGGAGGTCACTCCTGTGAGTTCTAGAATTTTCGAGTCGTCATTGATTTGGCCCAGCCTGCGGCTCTGGTTGCGGCATTTTGCTAGGTACTGCTTTAGTGCAGACTCATCGAGATCCGAGACACTTGAACCAGGCAGGGTTTTCAGGTCGTAATCATCCCGCTCCGTGTCATGGAGCGCTGCGACCTCCATCATGTGAAGATCGTTTGCATTCATCACATGGTCGCCGTCACCTTGGCGGAGCATTGCATTGCCCTTATACCTGGCAGGTTTTTGACTAGGTGACAACGGTTGTACCTGTACGATTAGAACTCGTTTGCCCCTGATCTCCACAGTCCAAAAGTCAAGATGCGGTGCTGGGACAACTGAATTTCTAGTTTGCGCAGCGACTTGATTTTGTAGCGCAGCAGCATCTTTTACCCCTCGAATTTCGAGGGAACTGTCAACACCAAGAAAAATGGTTCCACCGTCTGGCAGGTTTGCGAAAGCACACGTCGTTTCTGGGAGGTTTTCCGGCAACTGACGTGCCAGCTTGCACTCGATGAGGGTGGTGTCATCGCCAAGTGATTTAAGCTCGGCGAGGGCAACCTCTACCTGGTGCGCATTCCAGTTCATGTTTCAAACTGTAAATCTACAAACTGAAACTGTCAAAGTTTTAACAAGTTAACAGTTAAACTTTAGAACTTTTAGCGACAGTGGTAGTGAAAGCTATTGCTGACACTGCAGAACTCGCTGCTCAGTAGCCATAACCATTTCCGTAGCCGCCACCGTATGGCGGGTATGGCGACTGATAACCCGGAGTTACCACCGCTCCCGTGTTCGGGTCATAGGGCAGACCCGTGGACGGCTCGATGGGATAGCCCGTCTGCGGATCGTACTGCTGGACACCCGTGCCATTGTCCGCACCGCCACCGGTTCCCGGGGCAGGGGAGATGCCCTGGCCCGTGCCATTAGCTCCGGTGCCATCCGAGTTGGCGTCGACATCAGAATCAGAACCTTGACCCTCTAGGGCCGCAAACTCATCCTTGTCCAACGACCCAATCGCACGGGAATTACCGTCCCCATTAGCCGGCGGTACTTCATCCTCGCTAGCGGGCGGAACCGCACCATCAGCAGGTGGGAACGCAACAAAAGGCTTCAGCGGAGGCAGCGGACCCAGCGGAGGATCAGCGAACATCTGCCGCTCGATCTCCGGGGCCAAGGACGCAGCAAACACATTGGTGAAGTGGTGCGCATCGCGGTAAACCGCCATGTTGCCGATGATCGACGGGCACCAACCGTCCTTGCAGTAACCCAGCGTGGGATCCACATGCGTGACATCCAAGCCCTGGTAGGCCTCGTACTGCGGGCTCACCGGCAGCAAAGATTCCTCCACCGCAGAGCCACACACGCTATTGATGGTCTCGATCT
Source organism: Corynebacterium dentalis (assembly GCF_900232865.1). Lineage (GTDB taxonomy): Bacteria > Actinomycetota > Actinomycetes > Mycobacteriales > Mycobacteriaceae > Corynebacterium > Corynebacterium dentalis. Next base: position 48,058 of record NZ_OCTS01000008.1, read on the forward strand.
CCTCCGGGGTCGGCGCATTCTGATCCGCCACACCTGGGAAATCGGTGCCGTCATAATTCGGATCCCCATTACCCGCGAAGTTGCCCTCCATCATCTCGGAGACGCACTCGCGCTGGTTGAACTGACCCTCTTCAGGATTGCGCTGCATGTGCCATGGGTTATCGCGCACCAAGTAGGAATGGATGCCCGCGTCCGTGAACTTGCGCACCACATCCACATACTCATCCGGAACCACCTCAGGACCTTGGCCCAGGTAGTCATTCGGGCGGGTGCCGGTCATGAAAATGCCATCCGTGGGCGGGTTTTCTAGGATGTAATCCATCACGGCATCAGACCACTCGCGACAGGACGGATAATCCTCGCCCGTCCACAGCGGAACAGTGGAGCCCACCGGGCAACCCATCTTCAGCAACGGCATGATCTTCAAACCGCGCTGCTTGCCCACCAAGTCCATGGCTGGCATGTAGTGCTCTGAGTGGGAGCCGCCGATGACGTATAGCGTGCGATCAGAATTCACATCGCCGTAGGCGCACTCTTCCTCGGACTGGTTGTAGTTCTTGTGCGTGATGACCACGGCAGGCTCGAAGCCGATTTGGCAGCCATCAGGCTGAGTAGGCGGCAGCAAGGCCTTGAAATCCTCCAGCGGAGGAATCAACGGCAGGCCTTCTGGGGCGTATCGGTCATACAGGAAGGACTCCGCACCCGGGTAGGTGCTGCGATCCATGGCGTGGGCCATGAGGTCTTCCGTATTGGCCTCTGCTTGCTCTTGCAGGTAGGTGGGGCTGGCAATGATCGCGCCCGCGATGAACAAAATCACCAGCGTGTAGATGGTCTTCGGCCACACCTTGATGGAGTTCCACCAGTACTTCGGGCTCCACAGCACCCAGCTGCGCGCAGGCTTCTTGCCCTGGCGCAGAGGCTTTTCAATCAGCCGGGAAGACAGCCACGCCAGCGCCAAGCTGGCCGCAATCACGCCAGCACCCACCAGCGGATCCACCATCGTTCCGCCACCGGAAGGGCCACCAGCGGCCTTTGCGCTGGAACGCTGGCCCATCCATGCAACCACCAACACCAACAGTGGCCAGTGCCACAGGTATAGCGCGTAGGAAATCCGGCCCAAGAACTGGAAAACCCTGGATTCCAACATCCGCGTCACGCCCGTGGGGCGGCCACCTGTGCCGGAGATAACCACCAGCGCGGCACCCACCAGAGGCACCAGCGTCCACGGTCCAGGGAACTGCTCAGAACCGTTGAGGAACAAGCCCGTGCAGATGATCGCGGCTAGGCCAGCCAGCCCCATGATCCAGCGCCACACAGAAGGGATGGGTGGAATCGCGAGGCTGCCATCCTTGCGTCGGCGCAATAGCCACAACCCCAGCAGGCCACCCAGGCCCACTTCCCAGAAACGGCTGAACGTCGAGTAGTAATTCAGCGCCTGGTTGTCCACGTTCAACCAGCACGCATACGCGAACGAGGCCGCCGTTCCCGCCGTAAGGACCACCAGCAACGCGCCCTTGGCAAACCTGCGGAAAATGGCGGCAATCAGCACCACCACCAGCAAAGACGCCACGTAAATCTGCAGCTGCGCAGACATCGACCACAAGTGCTGGAACGGGCTCACCGTATTGCGCACGTTGGTGTACTCGCGCCCAGAAAAGGCCAGTACCCAGTTGATGTAGTAACCCAGCGCCCCCACCGCGTCCTGGGCCATCGTGACGTGCACCAGCTTGCTCATCACAAATAAACTGCCCGCCAGGGTGGCCGCAACCACCACTGCGAGCAGAGGGAAAAGACGCCTCACGATGCGCAGCAAAGACTGCACAATCGTCAAGCCATCTTTACGCCTCGCATTGTTGAGCTGGCTGGAGAAGAAGAATATTCCGCCCAGCAGCAAGAAGACGTCCACGCCAGCGGACACTTTGCCCACGAACACGTGAAATACAACAACGAGGGCGATCGCGAGCCCACGCAACCCCTCGATATCTGTTCTGAAGGAAGTACCAGCTGATTTGGCCATAACGGAACTATCGTAGGCGTAGGGGCTGCGCATCTCCGAACTAACACTCTGCACTTGCGCAAAAGGGCCCCACCTTTTTGCCAGTTTTGGTGGCGTTTCCACAGTTCATCGTTATGTTAGAAAGCATGTCAACGATTCTTGTGGTCCATCATTCACCCACACCCGCCACCCGTGGTCTCGCCGATTTTCTTCTCGACGCCACCCGTGACGCGGCCGACATGGCCAACGAAGTGCTCGGGTCTGAACAGCGGATTGACGTGGTGGAAGTCAATGCCCTGGAACCGGACATCGACCAGTTGCGCGCAGCCGATGGGCTGATCCTGGGCACGACTGCCAACTTCGGCTATATCTCCGGAGCCCTGAAGCACTACTTCGATTCCACGTTCTACGCAGTCCAGCAGGACAAGCGAGGACTACCCATGAGCTGGTGGATCCGTGGCGGGTACGACACCACCGGCGCGGCCAAGGCCATGCGCAGCATCACCACCGGCTACGAATGGCAGCCGTGCGCCGAGCCCGTGGAGTTCACCGGCGACATCGAGCCACACCACGAGGAGCTCAAGGTCATGGCTCAAGCTGTGGTGGGGCAAGTGGCGTCGTAAAAGAAACAACCCAAAGAAAGCCCCCACGGGGATGGGGGCTGACGGCGGGGAGGAACTATTTGGCGTCCGAAAGGGCGTACGCCGCACCGGCCGTGGCGGCGGTAACGCTCAACACCGCAGGCCAGGAGCCCATCTTCTTCGCCAGCGGGTGGGACAGGCCGAACGCGCCGATGTAACCGGTGGCCAGGCCGGCGGCCACGCCAGCGCCAGCCTTGGCGTTCCACGAACGGGCAGCGTAACCGCCGGCAGCGGCCAGAATCACTCCGCCGAGGGGGCGAATGCCGGTCTCGCGGGCGGTGATCCAACCGCCGATGAGGCCCGTGGCGACCACTGCAGCCGTGTTGACATCCTTAGCGGGCTTCAGAGAAATGCTCGAGTTGCTCATACGATCCACCCTAGCCACGTTTTTTACATTGGCGAGGGTGAAGGTTGGCGAATCGGGGGTGCTCCAACTTTGCTCAACAAAATGGAGTAATTGAAGCGCAAAAAGATGAGAACTGCGAACCGAAAGCGTATTCTGGCCACCAGCCAAAAGATAAGAAAGGAGACAGGCTCTGTGGTTGAGGACGCATCGAAGGAACGTCAGAACATAACAACTCGCCTGACTCGCCTCTGGGACATCGACGTTCCTATCATTGGCGCTCCGATGGCCGGACGCGCTGGAGGCGAACTCGCCGCCGCTGTCTCACAAGCTGGTGGCCTCGGAATGATCGGGGTGGGGGCGAACACGAGCGTGGAGTGGGTCACCGAAAACGCCCGCATCGCCCGCGAGGCAACACAGGGCACGGGCGCACAAGCCGGATACGGAGCACAGGGGAATGCGATGGGCAGCTTTGCGCGCAGGATGCTGGGCCAAAAGGATTCCGCGGAGAGTGCTGGAGGCGCGGCCGCTAGTGCCGAGGCTACGGACCTGGGGAACTTCGGCATCGGCGTGATGCTGTGGGCAATCAAGGACCAGCCAGACGTATGGCAAGCCGTGTTGGATGCCCGCCCGAAGGTCATCAGCCTTGGGTTCGGCGATGCCAACGGATATGTAGAACAGGCGCATGACCACGGAATTTCCGTGGTGGCGCCAGTTAATGACATCGCGCAGCTCCGCCAAGCGCTGGATGCCGAAGTGGATGTGGTGTGCATTCAGGGCACGGACGCTGGCGGGCACACCGGGCGCATGGGCACTATGCCCCTGATGCAGACCATCTTGGACTACCTGATGCGCTCCGCGCCGGGCATCCCCGCGGCCGTGGCAGGCGGAATTGGATCCGGACGCGGAGTGGCGGCGGCCCTAGCGGCAGGCGCTGATGCGGCATGGGTGGGCACCGCGCTGCTGGGCAGCCCAGAAGCGCTGGGATCCGACGAACTGCGGGCCGCCGCGGTAAAGGCCACCGGAAAATCGACACTGCTGACAGATATCTACGACCGCGCCGAGCGGCAGGGGTGGGATACGGAAACGTGGCCCACCCGCACCGTGGCCAATAGCTTTACCGACGTATACGCCGAGATGTCCGAGCGGGGTGAAGTGACCGATGCGGAGCTGGTGGATGCGCGAGCGGCAGGTGGTGACTTTGCGGAGGATCTGAAGCTTCATGCAGGTCAGGGGCTCGACTTGCTGAAGTCAGAACAGCCGGCCGGAGCCGTTATTGAACAGATGGCCGACGAAGCACGCCTGTTGCTGAACCGCGCGTTGTTCTAGTTCTTCCTGGTGCCTGTGCCAGCGAGTGGCGCGTTGGATGCTCGTTTGCCTGCCCATATATGTGGTTAGCAAGGACGATATGGGTAACGACATGGTTCATTTTTGGCAACAATTTGGTTGATATGGGTACAAATTTGCGTTTTGCGGTAAAATAGTAGCCATGGATACTCTCATTCTCGCAGCAAACTCAGACTCTGGCGTTCCCGCACTCGGCTTCCTCGGCTGGATCATCATCGGTGGTCTCGCCGGTTGGATCGGTTCCAAGATCATGGGCACCGACGCCCAGATGGGCCTGCTGGCCAACATCGTCGTCGGCATCATCGGTGGCTTCCTCGGCGGCTGGATCTTCACCCTCATCGGTATCGGCAGCGGTGGCTGGATCTTCAGCTTCATTACCTGCCTGATCGGTGCTTGCCTCCTCCTGTGGATCCTCAAGCTGGTCATGAGCAAGCGCTAAACCTTCCCCTCTGACTGGGCATTCGCCCAGTCTCCACCTCACACCCGGCAGCGATGCTGGGTTTTCTTATGCCTGGGTTTTCTTAGGGTGGAGTGCGAATGCTGCGCGAGTCACTGTCTATAGGTGGTTATCCGAGACCCACCGGCTCAAGCTATGCCGGTTGGTGTGCTGAGTCTTCCGCAGAATATTGGACACGTGAGTTTCCACCGTCTTGACGCTGATGAAGAGCTTTTCCGCCATCTCCCGGTAGGTATATCCGCGAGCCAGCAAGCGCAAAACCTCGCGCTCCCGGCGCGTGAGATCATCCAGCAAGCTCTCGCCCTCCTGGACTTCTGCCACCTCAGAAGCCGGAACGCCCTGGCTCTGCAGATCCTCAGCGGACGCGAGGTTGGTTTCAGAACTATTAGCCGCCGCCTTGCCAGTTATTGAACTGCCGGCCGGGCCGGTGCTAAACGCGTCCAGCACATACCCAGCCAGACGAGGCGAAAACACCGCGTCGCCCGAGTGCACACGGCGAATCGCGTCCACCAGCTCTTCACTCCGGATGGACTTAGTCACGTACCCGCGCGCTCCGCCCCGGATCAACGCAATGACATCTTCGGCGGAATCGGACACGCTCAAGCACAAGTACTGCGCGCTCACACCAGAGCGCATGCCCTCTCGCAACACGGCCAAGCCCCCGCCCTCTGGCATATGGACATCCAACAGAATCACGTCGGGAGTACTGGCAGAGATGCCGCTGATGGCGTCGGACACAGAACCCGCATCACCCACCACCTCGATCATGCCGGCGCCCACGGTTCCCAACTCTGCGCGCACGCCCGCGCGGAACATGGAATGGTCATCGACGAGGAAGACGCGGATCGCGGATGCAGTGCCATCGGGCATGAAAGAAAACTCCAGGTAGAGGGCGGAAAAGGGCTAGTTGGGTGCGGCTGGCAGAGTGAAGATGACTTCCGTGCCGCCGGGTCCAGTATCGATTTCCACGCTACCGCCCGCACGCTCCATTCGCCCCAGAATCGACTGGCGCACACCTTGGCGGTCTTCGGGGATAGAATCCACCGCGAATCCGGGGCCGCGATCGCGGACGAAAAGTTCGATGCGGCCGGTGGGATCCTCGGCATCCACGAACACGTTGATTTCATCGCACCCGGAGTGCTTGGCGGCATTGACCATTGCTTCTCGCCCGGCCAGTACCAGCGCCAAAGAGGCATCGTTGGTGGGGCGATCCTCGCCAATCAACACTGGTCGCACGCGGATTCCGTACTGATCCTCGACCTCGCCGCAGGCTACTCGAACCGCGCCCAGCAACGTCTCCGGCGCCACGGATTCCTCCACCCCAAACAGCCACTGGCGCAGCTGGCGCTCCTGGCTGCGGGCCAACGTGACCGTCTCCGGCTCCTGCGAATTCTTCTGAATCATCGTCAGAGTCTGCAGCACGGAATCGTGAATTCTGCTGGCGATGTCCGCACGCTCTGCCTCCGCCGCGCGTTCCATCGCGGCCTTGTTGGCAGTTGCCCACAGGCGAAGCCACAACGGCACTAAGACCACCACAAAACCCACGATGAGAAGCAACACCGTAAGAAAAGCCAGGCCAAGCAGCGAGAACTGCGACTGCTGCGAATCCGAAACTCCCAGCACCACAATGGTCCCGGCCAGCCCCAAAATCAGCAGCACCACACCACCAATTAGGCTGCTCAGGTGCAGCCACCGATTCTTCGGCGTGAGCGTTCCGCCGCTCGCCACATCGCGTACACCGAAGGTCTGCCACACCAAGAACACACCCACGGCCGCCACGGCCAAGCCCACGGTCACCGGGGTGCGCTCGGCAGTCAGGGCACTACCGGCAATCAGCACCACCACGCCCACGGCGACCAGCGCCCAATCAGCCATCGTCGCAGGTCGATTGATGGTTTCTGGCCCTTTAATCCAGCGCGATCCCTCGTAGATCTTGGTCCTTGTGGTGCCCGCCATGCCGGCTTCCGCTTCACTTACCGAATCGGTGAAGATCCACAGACCGACGTACAAGGGGATGGCCAAACTCGGAGCGATCAGCAGGATGACAAAAGCCACGCGCACCCACCGCAAATCCACCCCAAGGTGTGCGGCCAAACCCGTGCATACGCCGCCGAGCAGCCGGTTTTCCCGGACGCGGTGAAATTCCGGGTACGGGGCGCCTACTTGCTGGCTGCCTGCCTTGCGACCGGAGGACTTATTCCGGCCCCACGGCCACAGGCCGCGGCTCGGGCCGGGATGTGATGGCTCGGGGCTTTGTCCTGGGCTCGGAGTTTCCGGGGTGGAGCGGGTCATAACAGTAGTGTGCCAGCTGAGAACATCAGGGATCATCAGGGTTTACCCTGAAATCACAGGATGAGGGGTTTTCCCCGATGTGGGACACGGCAGCGGGAAGAGACACTGGCAAGCATGACGAACAACACGCAAGACTTCAGCAGCACTCTTTCCGATATGTGGCGCACCCGCCCCGTGCGCTTTCCTTCCCGCCAAAACTCTGGAGCATGGCTGGCTGGCATCGCCGAGGGCATCGCCGTGCGCTACCAAATCTCCCCAGTGCTGATCCGCCTGGGATTCGTCGCACTGACCTTCTTCGCCGGCATGGGCCTGCTTCTGTATCTGACCCTGCTGGTGATCCTGCCGCGCTACACCGTGCCGCTCAGCCCCGCGGAGGTGGTATTCCGCAACCGCCGGGATCCGCGCTACAGTACAGAGCGGACGATCGGCTGGATCGTGGGCATCATCCTTATCATCAACGCGTTGGGCACCGGCAGCGCGCTGAGCACCAAGGACATCATCGGTGTGCTGGCCATCGCCGCGGCCGCGTACTTGTTGCATCAGCGGATGCCGGAGCCACCGGAGGATTTCTACGCCACGGCATACCCGGATCCGGACGCAGCGGATGCCACGGGAGGTGCTGCGGCGGGAGGTGCTGCGGCGGGCGGTGAGTATGGCGTCGGGAAGGAAAACACCACGTCAACCACTGAACACGACGCGCCGTACACCGCAGCAGAAGGATTTGAGACGCGGGCGGACATCCCCACGCCACCCAGCTGGGACCCATTGGGCACTGCGCCGTTCGCGTGGAACTTGCCTGATCCAGACGAGGCGCCTGCGCAGAGCCACGCCAGTGCCTCGGGGGCGCGGAAGCGGGGAGGATTCGGGCGCGCGATCCGACGGTTCGTGATCGCGATGGTGGTGCTCGTTGCCGTGAGCGGTACTGCGGTGCTGGGATTGGTTGGGTCTGACTTGGTTGGCGGATCGGAGCAATCCAACCTCAACGCTGCGACGTCCGGAACGTTCCCGGTAGACCCGGATAAGCAGAGTGCGCAGTACCGGTTCTGGATGTCCGACGTGGAACTCGACCTCGGAACGTTGTCTGCCGAATCTGGTGTGCTCAAGCGGGATGGGTTCCAAGACATGGAATTGAACGCGCGCCTGTCCGGAGTGAAACTGCTCATCCCAGAGATGACCACCGCTGCCAGCTACCAGGTGAAACTAGAGTGCACGGACACGTTTATGTCTGAATCGGTGTGCCAGCAGGGCACGAGCTTTGACGTGCGGGGCGCGGACTGGGAGGAGCGTGCTGCGGATGCTGCGCGGAAGGACCTGCCGACGGTGACGGTGCGTGTCAGCGCTGGGTTGGCCGAAGTGACGGTGGATAGGCGCTAGCGTTTTGAGTTGCTAGCGTTTAGAGCGCGTTGTGAGTGACCGGTTAGACCAGTTCAGATGGGTTTTCCGGCCACTTGTGCTTGGGGTAGCGCCCGCGCATATCCTTGCGTACACCCTGGTAGGGCCCGTGCCAGAAACTCCGCAGGTCATCCGTGACGGCCAGCGGCCTACCCGCGGGAGATAGCAGGTGAAACTGCACCGGCACACCCGCGATTCGTGGGGATTCGTGCAAGCCAAAGGCGTCTTGCAGCTTCGTCGCGATGATCGGCGCGGCGTGCGGATCCTCCGCCGGATACGTCACCGCCGCATTCCTGCCGCTTGGCAGCTCCATGCGCTCTGGTGCCCACTGGTCAATCGGCCGGTCCCACGGAATGAGCCCGCGCAGCACACCCGCCACGTCCGGGGCGCGCCCCGCAGCGAGATCACTGGCCGCGAATTCCAGAACCTCTTCCGGCAGGTCAGACGACACATCCGGGTAGCCCTCCACCCCGTGAGCATGCAGAAATGACATCCGCGCCAGCAGATTGCGCGCGTCGTTGCTCAATGGCAACAGCTCTGCGCCGTGCTCCTTCAGAGCCTCCCGGACGGCTCGCACGGACTCCTCCTTTGTCGCCTGCGCTGGCGCGCTGCTCAGCTCGATCACGCCCAGCCGCCGTACCTCCCGCACGCGCACTTTCTTGGTCTGTGGGTCAAAGGTTGCTGTTCTTTCCTTTTCGACGCCACCTCCCGCCGCAATCGCTACCTCCTCCGAGATCTCCACTGCGCTGCGAACACGAGCTCCCGTGCCGTCCTTAGTATGAGCGCGAGCGATGTCTGCCACGGCGAACCATTGTTGCGCGTTTCCACTGGTCGCGGCCAGCAGCTCGCGGCTCAAGGCCGCGCCAGTGCCGCCGACGGTGAGCACGCGGTCTGTCATTTCCGCCGCGTTGTCTACGACGCGCCGGGCGATCAATTGCGGGAAGCAGCACGCCACGCACACGCCGATCGCCTCTGGGCTGCCGGGCTTCGGTGGTTCTGCTGCTGACGAGAGGGAGGAGGTGAAGGCGGACAGATCAGGAAGGCCTTCGACGTTCCGCGAGAGCTTGTCCAGGATTTTGCGGATGCGTGTCACGCCCGGCTCCGAGCTGCGCACACGAGAGACTTGGGTGGCTAACGCGGTGGAGGGATCGGGTGTGGCGTCGAGAAGAAAAACAACCTTGGCCACGGTATCCACGTCCACGATCTGGCTGGCCAGGAGCGCGCCACGGGCCAGATGGGGATCCAACGGCATGGCGGCGAGGCGGCGACCCAACTCCGTGACCTGGCCAAACGGATGATTCTTGGACGCAGGAGTGAGCGCGCCGAGGCGGACTAGCGACTGCGTGGCGGCGCGGGCAGGGAACTCAGGAAAAGGGTCGGGGAGGGGCAGACCATTGCCGACGGGAGCGCCCCATACCGCGCAATCCAACAGCGCGCCCGTGAGATCCGAAGTGGAGATGGCTGGCGGGGAAAACACTGCTAGATGCGACCACTGCTCCGCGGTGATGCAGCGAAACACCTGGCCAGGGCCTTCGCGGCCAGCGCGGCCCGCACGCTGGACGGTGGAGGCCTGCGAGGCGGACTCGGTGACCAGCTGTGACATCCCGCGGGAGGAATCCAGCCTGGAAACCCGGGACAAGCAGGAATCCACCACGGTGCGCGCGCCGGGGACCGTCAACGACGACTCTGCGACGTCCGTGGCGATGATGACCCGGCGCGTTGGGGTGCGCTCGGTGGAATTATCTGAGGAGAGCGAATTGCGCGGCGACACTACCGCTGACTGCTGCTTGGGGGACAGGCCACCGTGCAGGGCCAGCGCCTCGATGGGGTGGCCCGCGACGGTGATTCCGTCCATCTTGTCTGCGAGGATTTCCGTGCCGCGGATGGTGGGAACGAAGGCCAGTAGATCGCCGGGGGAGGCGTCTATGTGCTCGACGGCGGTGTGTTTTAGTGCTTCGAGGATCCGGGTGTGCACGATGTCCTCTACTGAGCCACGCGCGCCGGGCCGAGCCCGGCTGTCTCGGTGAGAGATGGAGTTTTCGCTGGTGGAGTAGTGGATCTCCAGCGGATGGATAGGGTTGGGAACGTCCACAATGGGCGCATCCAATAGTGTGGCAAACCGCGCAGCATCCACGGTGGCGGACATCGCGACCACCACGAGGTCCTCCCGAAGCTCGCGCAGTTGAGCCAGCATGCCGAAAACCAGATCAGACTCCAAGTGGCGCTCGTGGATTTCATCGATGATCACCGCGCCCACATCCGCCAAGTCCGGATCGCGCAGCAATCTGCGCAGCAGAACACCAGAGGTGACAAATTCAATCTGGGTCGCTGGGCTGACGCGGGATTCACCGCGGATTGTGTAGCCCACGTCCTGGCCGAGGCTCCACCCGTGAATGCTGGCCACGCGCGCTGCCGACGCCCGGGCGGCGATGCGCCGAGGCTGGGTGACGATGACTTTGGTGGGGGCGGGTGTGGCGTCGGAATGAATACGAAGGGAATCCGAAGACGTGGCGCGATCGCGCAGAAAATCCTGCACATACCCGGGAGCTAGCGTGGTCTTACCGGTGCCGGGAGGGGCCTGAATAACCGCCGCGGATTGCCGGGATAAGGCAGCTAAAAGGGCATCGCGACCTGCAGAAAACGGAAGGTTGATGGTCATAGTTTAGAGCTCGGGGAATAGCTCAGAATAGCCGTCCAATTGCCCCAGGCTCGGCGAGTGGTAGTAGCTGATAAGCCAGTAGACCAGCAGGACGACGGCCGTGGTGGCGATGGCGAAAATCAGCAGCATCCGCAGGGCGAAGGTCACGCTACGAGGCTTGCGTTCCTCTTCGTCCACGGGCAGTTCGGCGGCCTGGTGGGGCAGTTCTGCAAAAGGATCCGAGGATTTCACTGGGGTGCCGTCTGGGTTGAGGAATCCGCCGCGCTCTGGGGTGGTGGCGCGGAAGGTCCCTGTGTCCTGGGTTTTCTGCACGGGGAGCCTCCTTCCTGCGTGTTTGTCCGCCGGGATAATTGGCGGTGCTGAGTCCATATAACTCGAATGGAGAAAGAGCTTAGGGTTTTGTCAGCAACATTAGCAGCTGGCCGGGACATAAAAATTGTCTGTTTGCCTACGGGCAGGGCTCTTTTTGTGGGCCGCCGGGAGGTTTTCCACAGAGGGCGTCGGCTGGGGATAAATTCCCTGTCCGACGATCACGTCCGGATAGGTCGTCCTGCTGAATTTGTACGGTGTGGGGGCTTCGCACGAGGCAACGGGAAACGACTTCCCACTAGCTGGTGCCAGCAGGCGAAACTGCAGAACCGCAGACGCGCAACCGTAGATACAAGGACAGGGTAGAAACGTGACTATGACTCAGGAAGAAAACAAGGCCTCTGCACAGCCATCCGTTGAGGTGGAGGTGCAGGCAACGGACGAGGTCACCCCGGGCGGACAGACCGTGGGTACCGACGGGGTAGCCCGCCCAGCGTGGGCATACCGCAGCCCGTTGAACTTCAACTATTACGAGCGCGAGTGGGGCCGCAAAGTCATTACGGAACACGGTCTGTTCGAAAGGATGTGCTTGGAGGGGTTTCAGTCCGGTCTCTCGTGGGCCACCATCCTGGCCAAGCGCCCCGCCTTCCGTGATGTGTTTTTTCTTTTCGACGCCACCCGTATTCAGGCAATGTCTCAGCAACAACGTGATGATGCTCTTGCTGATGCTCGATTGGTTCGCAATCAGCAGAAGCATGCGGCGATCTATCAGAATGCAGAAGCCACGATTGCGTTACGTGATGATCCTGATCTGCAAAAACTCCCTAAAGATTCGCCGGCGAGGGATGTGCTGGGCGGAGTGGCGAAGATGCTGGCTCCTGGCCTGCCTGTGTTGTTGTGGTCCTTTACTCCTGCCCACCAGGAACAGCCGCGCCATGTCAATGACATTCCCACTACCTGTGATGAGGCAAAGGCTATGGCCAAGGAACTCAAGCGCCGAGGTTTTACCTTTGTGGGGCCCGTCACCTGTTATGCGCTGATGCAGGCAATCGGGATGGTGGACGATCACGTGGCGGAATAGAGCTGATGAATCGGCTTACTGAATGCCTTTGTGTTTCGAGTGCATTAACAAAGGGCAACGTTCCGGTAACGAGCCGTGATGATTATGAAAATGTGCTTAAAATAAGACATCTCCCCAGTTGGACGACTCTCAGCACAAAAGGGTTCCATTTAAGCGTGTAACTTAGGTCTGCCTTATTTTGTGTAGGTGGGGGAGTTGCGGAACTGTATAAAAAAACCACCTTGTGACATGTGATAGAGGCTTCACCATGTACCCCGGGAGATGGCCATCACATTCGCAACAAGGAGTTGCCCACCCCGCAACTGCGCAAGCTTGTGACGATTTTGAAGTGACGAATAGAAGGCCACAAAACATGACGAACTACCCTCCACGCCAGGGTCTGTACGATCCACAGTTTGAACACGATGCGTGTGGTGTTGCTTTCGTGGCGGATGCCCACGGACGCGCTTCCCGCGACATTGTGGAAAAGGGCATTCAGGCACTCGTGAATCTGGACCACCGCGGTGCAGCCGGTGCGGAAAAGAACACGGGCGACGGCGCAGGCATCCTGATTCAGGTGCCTGATCGCTTCTACCGCGAAGAAATGTCCAAGCTTGGCGTCGAACTGCCAGCGGCTGGCGAATACGCCACGGGCATTGCATTCCTGCCGAACGCCCGCATGGCCGCCCTGGAGGCTATGCGTGACGTGGAGACCATCGTTAAGGAAGAGGGAATGACTTTCCTCGGCTGGCGCGAGGTTCCCGTGGACGATTCCTCCCTGGGTGCTATGGCTCGCGACGCAGAGCCAATCTTCTTCCAGCTGTTCATCGCTGGTGAGGATTCCGAGGGCAACGCTCTGTCCGGACTCGAACTTGACCGTGCTGCATGGTTCGTCCGCAAGCGTGCCGAGCGCGAGCTGGGTAATAAGGGTGCCGGCGAAGGTGCAGGCAGCGAGACTGTTTACTTCCCATCCCTGTCTGCGCGCACCGTCGTATACAAGGGCATGCTGACCACGCCTCAGCTGCGTGACTTCTACCTGGACCTGCAGGATGACCGCGTGGAGTCTGCGCTGGCCATCGTGCACTCCCGCTTCTCCACGAACACCTTCCCATCGTGGCCGTTGGCTCACCCATACCGCATGCTGGCACACAACGGTGAGATCAATACCGTGCGCGGCAACGAGAACTGGATGCGCGCACGCGAGTCTCAGATCAACTCTGAGGTTCTCGGAGACCTCTCCCGCGTACTGCCTATCTGTAACCCAGACGGCTCCGATACCGGCCGCTTCGACGAAGCCCTAGAGCTGCTGCACCTGGGTGGACGTTCCCTGCCGCACGCCGTGCTGATGATGGTTCCGCAGGCTTGGGAGCGCAACGAAAACCTGGACCCTGAGGTCCGCGGATTCTACGAGTACCACTCTTCCCTCATGGAGCCATGGGACGGCCCAGCCGCGCTGGCCTTCACAGACGGCACCTTGATCGGCTCTGTACTGGACCGCAACGGCCTGCGCCCCGGACGCATCACCATCACCCGCGATGGCCTGATCGTTATGGGCTCTGAGACCGGTGTGCTGGACATTCCAGATGCAGACATCGTGCAGCGCACCCGCGTCGAGCCCGGCCACATGTTCCTCGTGGACACTTCCCAGGGCAAGATCTACAGCGATACTGAGGTCAAGGCACTCCTGGTCGCTGAGCCGTACAAGCAGTGGGTTGAAGAAAACCTGGTGCGCTCCAACGAACTGCCTGCCGGTGAAGGCGTGGCCATGAACCACGACCGCATCGTGCTGCGCCAGCGCGTGTTCGGCTACACCGAAGAAGAAGTCGAAAGCCTCATCCGCCCAATGGCTATCACCGGTGCGGAAGCCACCGGTTCCATGGGTACGGATACGCCAATCGCAGCACTGTCCAACCGCCCACGGATGCTGTACGACTACTTCGCACAGCGCTTCGCTCAGGTGACCAACCCTCCACTGGACTCTCTCCGCGAGAAGATGGTGACCTCTCTGTTCACCCAGCTGGGTGCCCAGGGCGACGTACTCAGCCCTACTCCGCAGGCTGCACACCGCATCCACTTGGACAGCCCAGTGCTCTCCAACGAGGATCTGGCCAAGCTGGAAAACGCTGGCGAAGACGAGAAGTACAGCGCCTTCCAGGCAGCTCGTATCTCTGGCCTGTACCCAGTTGCTCACGGTGGACGCGGTATGACCGAGGCCCTGGAGCGCATTCGTCGCGAAGTCTCTCAGGCAATCGCCGATGGCAAGACGCTGATCATCCTTACCGACCGTGAGTCGGATGAGCGTAACGCTCCAATCCCATCGCTGCTGCTCACTTCCGCAGTGCACCACCAGCTGGTTCGGGAAAAGACCCGCACCCAGGCTTCTCTGATCATCGAGTCCGGCGATGCCCGCGAGGTGCACCACCTGGCCATGCTGATCACCTTCGGCGCAGATGCCGTCAACCCTTACATGGCGCTCATGTCCATCGACGAGCTGTCCAACCAGGGTCGCTTGGGCGATGTCACCGCAGAGGAGGGCCGCAAGAACTTCCTGCACGCCGCTGGCTACTCCATCCTGAAGATCATGTCCAAGATGGGTATCTCCACAGTCAGCAGCTACCGCGGTTCCCAGTTGGTGGATATCACCGGCCTGCACCAGAGCCTGCTGGACGAGTACTTCACCGGCGCTTTCGCTCCAATCTCCGGTATGGGAATCGACGAGATCGCCAACGATGTTGCCGAGCGTCACCGCTTTGCATTCTTGCCTCGTCCAGAGGAAGCAGCACACCGCGATCTTTTGGTTGGCGGCGAGTACAAGTGGCGTCGTGAAGGCGAGTACCACCTGTTCAACCCAGAGACCGTCTTCAAGCTGCAGCACGCTACCCGCTCCGGCCAGTACCGAATCTTCAAGGAGTACACCAGCAAGGTCGACGATCAGTCTCGTCGCCTGGCAACGCTGCGCGGACTCTTCGAATTCAAGTCCAACCGCAAGCCGATCTCCATCGACGAGGTGGAGCCAGTTAGTGAGATCGTGAAGCGATTCGCTACCGGCGCAATGTCCTACGGTTCCATCTCTGCCGAGGCTCACCAGACCCTCGCAATCGCGATGAACCGCCTGCAGGGCATGTCCAACTCTGGCGAGGGCGGTGAGGATCCAGACCGTTTCGAGCGCGATGAGAACGGCGATTGGCGTCGCTCTGCCATCAAGCAGGTGGCATCCGGACGCTTCGGCGTGACCAGCCTCTACCTGAATAACTGCACGGATATTCAGATCAAGATGGCCCAGGGTGCAAAGCCCGGCGAAGGTGGACAGCTGCCTCCGCACAAGGTCTACCCATGGATCGCTGAAGTCCGCGTGACCACCCCAGGTGTGGGTCTGATTTCTCCTCCACCGCACCACGACATCTACTCGATCGAGGACTTGGCTCAGCTGATCCACGATCTGAAGAACGCCAACCCGGATGCACGCATCCACGTCAAGCTCGTGTCCGAGCAGGGTGTGGGCACCGTGGCGGCAGGTGTGTCCAAGGCACACGCTGACGTGGTTCTGATCTCCGGTCATGACGGCGGCACCGGTGCCTCCCCACTGACCTCCCTGAAGCACGCTGGTGGACCATGGGAGCTCGGCCTGGCTGAGACCCAGCAGACGTTGCTGCTCAACGGCTTGCGTGACCGCATCACCGTGCAGTGTGATGGCCAGCTCAAGACCGGCCGTGACGTGGTTATCGCCGCGCTGCTCGGTGCAGAGGAGTTCGGTTTCGCAACCGCTCCGCTGGTGGTCTCCGGCTGCATCATGATGCGCGTCTGCCACCTGGATACCTGCCCCGTGGGCGTGGCAACCCAGAACCCCGCACTGCGCAAGAAGTACACCGGTCAGGCAGACCACGTGGTCAACTTCTTCAAGTTCATCGCAGAAGAGGTTCGCGAGTACCTCGCAGAGCTCGGCTTCCGCAGCATCGAAGAGGCAGTTGGTCACTCCGAGGTGCTGGCACAGGGCGAGATGGATATCGAGCACAAGTCCGCACCAAAGCTGGACCTGTCTCCGATCTTCGCGCAGCCTGATAGCCCATTCATGCACCAGGACCTGCACTGCACCAAGACTCAGGATCACTCCCTGGACAAGGCGCTGGACAACCAGATCCGCAAGGATGCAGAGGACGTTATTCGCCGTGCAGCCGCGGGTGAGGACGTGTCCATCAGCCTCGATTACCCAATCTCTAACGTCAACCGCACGGTCGGCACCATGACGGGATCCATGATCTCTCGTGTGGCTGGCCGCGACGGACTGCCAGCAGATACCGTGCAGCTGAACTTCAAGGGTTCGGCCGGTAACTCCTTCGGTGCGTTCGTACCAGCAGGTATGACTCTGACCCTGACCGGCGATGCCAACGACTACGTCGGCAAGGGCCTGTCCGGTGGTCGGATCATCATCCAGGCTCCATCGGATGACGGAGTGGAAGACCTGCAGAGCGATATCATCGCCGGCAACGTGCTGGGCTTTGGTGGTGTCTCGGGCGAGATGTTCATCCGCGGTTCCGTGGGCGAGCGCTTCTGTGTCCGTAACTCGGGCGTGACCGCAGTTGTTGAAGGAATCGGCAACCACGGTTGTGAGTACATGACCGGCGGCCGTGTACTGGTGCTGGGTAAGGTTGGCTTGAACTTCGCAGCCGGTATGTCCGGCGGCATTGCCTACCTGCTTGACGATGGCTCGGGCGTGGAAAACCGCATCAACACCGAACTCGTTGACATTGAAAAGATCACCGACGATGAAGAACTGGCATGGCTCGAAGAGACCATCGCCACTCACAAGCGTCTGACCGGATCCACCGTGGAAGTTGATCCTTCCCAGCTGATCAAGGTCATGCCAAGCGATTACGCCCGGGTTCTCGCCGCCATCGAGCGCGCCGAAGCCGAGGGCCTGGATAAGGACGGCATCGCCGCCGCAATCATGGAGGAAGTGAAGTAATGGCTGATCCGCACGGCTTTCAGAAGTACGCTCGCGCTGCAGCTGAGCACCGCCCAGTCCCACTGCGCCTGCTGGACTGGAAGGAAGTCTACGAAGACTTCTCCGATGACAAGGTCCAGGTTCAGGCCACCCGCTGTATGGACTGTGGCATCCCGTTCTGCCATGACGGCTGCCCACTCGGCAACCTGATCCCAGAGTGGAATGACCTGGTCCGCCAGGGTCGTTGGAAGGAGGCGTACGACCGCCTCCACGCCACCAATAACTTCCCGGAGTTCACCGGACGTTTGTGCCCCGCTCCGTGCGAGGGTGCATGTGTGCTGGGCATTGGCGACGATCCAGTGAACATCAAGACTGTGGAGCTCACCATCGTCGAGCATGCCTACGACGAGGGCTGGATTGTTCCCATCAAGCCAACCTTCAAGACCGGCCAGTCCGTGGCAGTGGTTGGCTCCGGTCCAGCAGGCATGGCAGCAGCACAGCAGCTGACCCGCGCAGGACACGATGTCACTCTGTTCGAGCGTGCCGACCGCGTCGGTGGCCTCATGCGCTACGGCGTTCCTGAGTTCAAGATGCAGAAGGAATGGATCGACCGCCGTATCGAGCAGATGGAAGCAGAAGGAACCAAGTTCCAGCTGAACACCTCTCCAACCGGCGAAGATCTCAAGAACTTCGACGCAGTGGTTCTGGCTATCGGTTCCACCGTGGGACGCGACCTGCCAGTAGACGGACGCGAGCTGGACGGCGTGCACCAGGCCATGGAGTACCTGCCACTGGCTAACCGCGTGGGCTACGGCGATACCGATACCACCCCAATCGATGCCAAGGGCAAGCACGTCGTCATCATCGGCGGCGGTGATACCGGTACGGACTGCTACGGCACCGCACTGCGCCAGGGCGCGAAGTCCGTGCACCAGTTCGACATCGGCCCGAAGCCGCCAGAGAGCCGTGCAGAGTCCACCCCGTGGCCAACCTATCCACTGAAGATGCGCCTGGCCTCCGCCCACGAAGAAGGCGATTACTCCATCACCGGCGAGGAGCCAGCTGAGCTCGTAGAAAAGCTCGGCCTCGGGGATCGCGAAAAGGGCACCGTGCTTGGCAAGCGTGGCTGGTCCATCAACACCGTGGAGCTGACCGGCGAAAACGGTCAGGTCACCGGCCTGAAGGGCGCTGAGTGCCGCTTCGGCGAAAAGGGCCTGGAGAACATCGAAGGCACCGACTTCGAAATGAAGGCGGACCTCGTCCTGCTGGCCATGGGCTTCGTCTCCGTCGAGCGCACCCCAGTAGTGGCTGACCTGGACCTGGACGTTGACCAGCGCGGCCGCTTGGTGCGCGACGAGACCTTCCGTGCCACCGCCAACTCCGACGAGTTCCGCGACACCCCAGTGTTCGTCGCAGGCGACGCCGGCCGCGGACAGTCCCTGATCGTTTGGGGCATCGCCGAAGGTCGCGCCGTAGCAGCCGAGGTTGACCGCGCATTGATGGGAGACACCGCACTGCCTCGTCCGATCAACCCAACGGACGTCGCACTGCGCGCATAACCCCACGCGCGCCACTAGCCAGGGCATCTCGCCCCGGGAAGTACCCCGCGCACGAAAATTAAGGGCACCTCCGATCTGTCGCAGGTGCCCTTGTTCGTGCCTTGTAAAGTACCCAACATGACCATCGCCGCCTACCTCGGACTGCTCGGCACCTGGATCGCCGCCATCACCACACCCGGCCCAGACACCGTGCAGATCATCCGACTCGGCTCCCGATCCAGACACCTCGCCGTTTGGGCAGCCGTCGGCATATGCACCGGCAACATCCTCTGGCCGATCGTCACCATGGCAGGCCTGTCCGCACTCATCGCCGCCTTCCCCTGGATCCTCGCGGTCCTCTACCTCGCCGGCGGACTCTTCCTCATCCGCATGGGCATCGGCTCCCTCCGCAGCGGATGGGCAGAGCGCCAAGCCGAGCAGAGGGTTTCAGACCCTTCTTCTTCCGACGCAAGTACGGCGAATGACGAGGTTGGCGTCGAAGAAAAACAGACCAACACCGCCACCACCGCATGGCGACTAGGGCTGGCCACCAACCTCTCCAACCCGAAGGCACTCCTGTTCTTTGGCGCAGTGTTCGCACAATTCCTGCCGGTAGGGATCACCATGGCAGAACGCGTGATCGTGTTAGTGATGATGACCGCGGTGGGTCTGGTGTGGTTCTGCGGATTCGCATGGCTGGTTAGCGTGCCACTGTGGGCCAGGAAATTGCAGCAGTTCAACCCCATCATCGAAATGGTAGCCGGCGTGATCTTTGCCCTGCTGGGACTGTTCTTGCTGTTCAACGGCGTGGAAAAGCTACTGCACCTCTAGGGGCCCTGGTAGTTGGGCAAAGACTGAAGCTCGCGCTGTCCTGGCCGTGACCTAGACTGGCACACATGCAGATTCAGGACGTTTCCATCAAGGACTCGGAAATCCGGCTCGGGCAGTTCATTAAGCTCGCGAACTTCGTGGAGACCGGTGGACTGGCCAAGGAAGTCATCGCCAACGGCGCAGTCACCGTCAATGGTGAGATCGACACTCGTCGCGGCAAAGTGCTGCGCCCCGGCGATGAAGTGGGCTTGATTGATCCGGCCTCTGAGGAAATGCTGGCCGTTGCGCGCGTGGTGAACGCGGGCGAGCAGCCGCTAGATGATGACGATGACCTCGGCGAATACTTTGACGAAAGCACCGCCGACGATGACTTTGACCCGGAAAAGTGGAGGAACATGTAATGCCCGCACTCGTAGCTGAACCGGGGATGCCGATCTGGCTGGACCTCGCGACCACTGACCTTGCCGCCGCCCGCGAATTCTATGGCGTGCTCTTCGACTGGGAATTCGAAGAAGAAAACGAGGGCTATGCCGTGGCTAAGCGTTCCGGGATGCCCGTGGCAGGTATCGGTCAGGTTCCGGAAGGGTCCTCCAGCGTCTGGGGCATGCTGTTGTACGCACCCCAGTTGGAGACCGTGCACAACAACGCGGTGAAGGCGGGTGCGACCAGTGCACTGGATCCCCGTGACCTCGGAAAACGCGGCATGATGAGCGTTTTGGTGGATCCCAGCGGAGCCACCGTGGGACTGAAGAAGCCCGCTGATGAGCAAGCCTTCTTCGCTGCCGGTGAGCCCGGAACGCCCGTATGGCACGAGCTCATGGTGGGCAAGAACTGGGACAACGCGCTGAAGTTCTACCACGAGCTGTCCGGCTGGGACATCAAGCAGATGAGCGACACGGAAGAGTTTCGCTACGCCACGGGCGAATGGGAAGGAAACCCGCTGGTCGGACTGTGGGATACCTCCAAGCTGGAAGACCAACCATCAATGTGGACCCTGTACATGGGTGTACTTGATGTAGACAAGGCCGTGGCCCAGGTGGAGACCCTCGGCGGCACCGTGGTGCGCAGCCCATGGGAATCCGAATTCGGGCGGATGCTCACTATTCAGGACCCCACCGGGGCGCTGCTCAACCTCGCTGAAATCCCGGAATACACCCCGGAGATGGACGAAGCGCACGAGCCGGACCTGTTCGCACCGGAAGATTCCCAGCCGAACTAAGCCGAACTTAGGCGAGCTCAAGCTGAGCTCAAGCCCGCGAGCCCAGCAAGCTCACGCCCCCCCGGATCCCGCGTCTACCAAATGGTGACGCGGGATTCCTCGTCCAGCCACATCTCGTCCGTTGGCGCCACATCGAAGGCTTCGTAGAACTCCGCGATGTTGCTGCTGACCACATTGCAACGGAATTCCGCAGGGGAGTGGGGATCGATGGACACGTACTGAATGGCCATCTGCGGGCGGATGGCGGTCTGCCAGATCCGAGCCCATCGCAGGAAGACTCGCTGCAGAGCGGAGTATTCCGTAGTGTCCGGATTGCCATCCGGATCAACCAGACCATCCACCGGCAACTTCGGTGCGGAATCGAAATCCTGGCCCTGATCAGCCAAGTAACGGCGAAGCGCCACCACGGCAATGCCCAGGCCACCGAGGTCGCCAATGTTCTCACCCAGGGTGAACGGACCATTGACGCGGTGATCCTCGATGCCGCGCTGCTTCAACCCTGTGGGGATGAGGCCGTCATATTGGGCGACCAGCTTGTCCGTCAGCTCGGTGAACGCCGCGCGGTCTTCGTCGGTCCACCAGGAGTTGAGGTTGCCGTCGCCGTCGTACTTGGAGCCCTGGTCATCGAAACCGTGACCAATCTCGTGGCCGATGACAGCGCCGATCGCGCCGAAGTTACCGGCCATGTCCGCCTCGGGATCGAAAAACGGCGGACGCAGGATCGCCGCTGGGAAGGTGATGTCATTCTTGACCGGATTGTAGAAGGCGTTGACAGTCTGCGGGGTGGCAAACCACGTCTCGTTGTCGCTGGGCTTGCCCAGTTTATTGACCTCATGAACATGGTTGAACTCGCTGGCCGCGCGCACGTTAGCCATCACGTCCGCGCCCTGTGCGCCGAACTCCAGACCTGCAAAGCTGCGCCACTTATCCGGGTAGCCAATCTTGGCCTGGAACTTCTCCAGCTTCACCAGCGCCTTCTCGCGGGTGGTGGGAGTCATCCACTCCAGCTTCTCAATGCGCTCGCGGTAGGCGGCGATGAGGTAATCCACCAGCGTGAGCATGGTCTGCTTGTGCGAGGGAGGGAAGTGCTCGGACACGAACTTCTTGCCCACTTCTTCACCCACCTGGCCTTCCACCAAGCTCACTCCACGCTTCCACCGCGCGCGCTGCTCGGTGGATCCGCTGAGGGTGCGTCCGTAGAAATCGAAGTTGCGCGTGCCGATGCTCTTGGGCAGTAAACCAGCGCGGGAACGCACCACGCTCCAGTAGGCCCACAGCTTCCAGGTATCCAGGTCTGCGGCGTTGTCACCTGCAGCCATGTCTGCCACGTGTTCGAGGTAGCTCGGCTGGCACACCACCACGGTGGCCCCGCCGTCCGAATTCACGTCCACATGCGTGGCCTCTAGCCATTCTTGGAACGGGAAGCCCGTGGGTAGATCAGCAACGTTCGTGGGGTTGTAGGTCTTTTCCGCATCGCGGCTGGAGACCTGATCCCAGTGCCCCTCGGCCAGACGCTGCTCAAAGTCCATCAGCGCCTGCGCAGCCTCGGCCTCGGAAGACTTAGCAAAACGTCCGGGCCGAGCCTGCTCATTAACCAGCGCAAACATGTCCGAAACTAACTCCACGTATGCCTCGCGCGTCTGCGCGTGCTGCTCTTCGCGGTAGTACGCCTCGTCCGGCAATCCCAGACCCGTCTGCACCAGGTAGGCGCGTTCCACATCGGAACCGGAATCCTTCTCCACCCAGTAACCAGCCACGCCGCCCACGCCGGTGACGTCCAGTTTCCCCAGCACGCGGGCCAACTCGCGGATGTCGGTGGCAGAGCGGATGGGTTCGAGGTCTGCGTCGAGAACAGAAAGACCAGCCTGCTCGATGCCCTCTTCATCCATAAAACTCGAGTACAACGCGCCCACTCGGCCGTTCGGCTCGGTTTCTGCCGCGGCCTCGACGATGGCTCGCACGTCCTCTTCGGCCTGATCGCGCAGCTGGTGGAAGGTGCCATCCACTGCTCGGTCCGCTGGGATCTCGTGGGTGCTCAGCCACTGGCCGTTGACGTGGCGGTAGAGATCCTGAGCCACGCTGACCTGCGCATTTGGCGCCTCGGAGATGTTGTCCGGGAGGGAAGTAGAGTTATTTTCATCAGCCATGCCCACCACATTAGACGGCATGTGGGACAGCTGTCTTGAGCCCCTTTATGCTTAGAGTTTGTGAATCCTCCGTCCCCCTTGCCACCTCACGTGCCACCGCAGCGGCCGCTTCCGTCTCCGCCACTGGGTGCGCGCCGCGATCCCGCCCGGCCCGAGATCATTCGCGCGCCGCATGCCGATCCTTTCGGACAGTTTCGCCCCGCGCCCACCGGCGGCCGACGCACCAGGATCGTTACCGTGGGCATCGTCATTGCGGTGGCCATTGCCTTTGTGGTTCCTTTTATTCTCGACGCCAACCTTGAGCCCTCTGCCGATCGATTTTCTAGCACGGAAGACGTGCTGGAGGAGTACGTGCCTACTGAGGTGCTCTGGCCGCTGACATTCTCTTCCCTGGATCGCTGTGATGAGGTGAGCAATGGCGAATTGATGGTCGCGAACTTTGACTGTCGCAACAGTCAGGTGCGCATCACGGGGCTTGAAGACGTAACGAACCCGCTGCTCAGCACGGTGCGTAGTGCGCAATCGCTGGGGTATGAGCAGGTGGATACGACGGCAGTCAATGTCTTCACAGCTCGGGCACTGCAGATGAATCCGGAGCTGACGAAGGATGCTGAGCTTGATGACATTTACCTAGTTAACCCGATGTACAGCGCCAACCCGCTAGCCAGTGACAAGGACACCAGCTACGTGGTCACGTTCTACCAAGAGCCGCGATCTGAGGTCCACGATGGAGTGTTGGTGACGGTGGAGGTCACCGCGAACACTGCAGATGGGGCGTATCAGGAAACCAAGGACATCGTGAGATCGGCGGCGACCCATGACTAATCAACAGTGGACTCTTACACACACGCCCCTGGCGTTCCACAACAGTTTCCCTCCGCAGGCGCGGCCACGCTTGAGCCTGTTTCACGGAGGCTGGTTCATTACTTATTGGGTGCTGTTCGTTCCGTGTCTCTTGCTGGAATTTGTTCAGTTCGCGATGCTGACCCCATCGGGAGATGACGGCCCGCTGAGCGTTCTGGTGGCGCTCATGCTGGCAGCGGTAGAACTCTTGAGCGCTGGCGGATTGATTATGCTGCTGATGATCGCGCGCGGCACGCCCAAGCGGCTGGTGGCCATGGCTGTGGGATGGGGCGCGGTGATCGCTACGATGACTGCAGCGCTGGTTGTCTCCCCGCCGCTGCTGAGCATTGCGGACAAGCTCGGCTGGCATACTGTCGCGCTCTCCATTGCTGCCGCGGTTCCCGAGGAAGTGCTCAAGGGCCTAGGAATTTGGGGACTTATGATCATCGGGCGGAGCTGGTGGAACCGTCCATGGCACGGGATCGTGGCAGGAATGCTGGTGGGTCTGGGCTTCGAGGCGATAGAAAATGCCATGTATGCGCTCAAGCTCTCTTCGCTGAACCCGGAATCCAGCGTGCACGGTGTGATCGGGATCTACCTGCTTCGCCTAGCGATGGGGCCGCTGCCACACGTGTTGATGTCCGGCTTGGTGGGATATGCCATCGGCAAGGTCCTGTGTGAAGGTCCGGCGATGGGAACTCGGGATCGGGTGCTGACCCTCGTGGGATGCATGGGCATCGCCATGACTGCTCACTTTGCGTGGAATGTTCAGTTCCCCGCAGAAGCGGAAATGATGGAACTCATCTTTTATCGCGGGATTATCTGGTGCCTGCTGGTGGCCATTGTGGCAACGGTGATTGTGGCGTCGAGAAGAAGACTAAAACCACTGCGACAGGCAGGGTTGGAGCCGGCGGTGACCATCTACCGGCGTCTTTAAACGGGCAAAACGGGCCAATCTGGAAAAAATTTTTCCCCGGGAGCATAGTGAAACTTTTGGCCTAGAGCTGCAATTTTGGCAGAGAAACCATAGGTAATTTTCAAAATGTAAAGCAAGTTGCCAATGTTAAAGCTGTTAATTCTGTGACAGTTGGGTATTGTGTGACTCATGCTTTCACTGCCTTGGCGCCGCTCTGCGCGCACTACCGTCCCCGCCCGCCTGACCGCAGCGGCCCTGCTCGGTTCTGCAGCCACCATCGCAACCCTCGTTGCCACCGACATCGTCCCCGTACCCTCATGGGCGCTCAACGGCGTGGACGTTGCCTCTCACCAGCACCCCGGCAACAGCGCCATCGACTGGACCTCAGTCAAGGCCAGCGGCCAAAACTTCGCCTTCATCAAGGCCACCGAGGGCACCGGCTACATCAACCCCTACTTCACCGCTGACTCCTTCAAGGCTCAGCAAGCAGGAGTAACCCCGGGCAGCTATCACTACGCACGCCCCGGCTACGGCAACGCCCGCGCAGAAGCGGACTACTACGCAGCCACCCTGGCCACCGGCCCACAGCCATCCCTGCCACCAGTGCTGGACCTCGAAGAATCCGGCGGCCTGGATCCCGTATCCCTGCAAAATTGGGTGCGCGACTGGGTAGACCAGATCAAAATCAAGACCGGCCGCACGCCGATCATGTACACGTACTACAACTTCTGGATCAACAATATGGGGAACACCACAGAGTTCTCCGACCTGCCACTATGGCTGGCCTACTACAGCGACAGCCTGCCATCCACGCTCCCAGGCGGATGGACCAACGTGACGTTCTGGCAGTACAGCTCCACCGGACAGGTCAACGGCATCCAGGGCAACGTGGACCTCAACGAGTACTACGGCACCGATGAGCAGCTGCAGCAGCTGGCCGCCGGATCCCCATCCGGCACGATGGTCGGCAACATCTCTGACGC
Source organism: Corynebacterium dentalis (assembly GCF_900232865.1). Lineage (GTDB taxonomy): Bacteria > Actinomycetota > Actinomycetes > Mycobacteriales > Mycobacteriaceae > Corynebacterium > Corynebacterium dentalis. Next base: position 73,973 of record NZ_OCTS01000008.1, read on the forward strand.
AGTAGAGCCAATCCGCGACGCAGCGGGCAACGAAGCCGAAATCATCAACGGCATCGAGCACGCCACCGGCGTGGACATCCCGCTGACCACCGACTTCCTGATGCTCGTGCTGGGCGTGGCCGGTGGCCGTTTGGAGCCGCAGGTGCTCATCGACCAGGGTCTGGCACAGCTGCAGAGCGGCAACGTCACCGGATCTGTGGAAGCAGCACAGGGAGATAACGCCCTGCCTGCGATCCTGGCGATTGCCAACGCGTTGAAGGAAGTGAACGCTTCCGGCCAACAGGTACCGATCGAGGCGCTCACCGGTCTGGCATCCAGCAACGGCGATATCAACGCAACCCAGCTGCTGGGTATCCTGCAGGCCTTTGGCGGCACGCAGGACTGGAGCGCCAAGCTCAACAACGGCGAAGTTCCAGCCGACCCAACCGCGCTACAGCAGCTTTCCGATGCTGCTAACGGTGTGAACCCAGCACCGGCTGGCACCCCGCTGCCTCCCGAGGCAGTCAACGCGGCACTGGCTACGCTGAACCAGTAATTCGCTTGAAGCTTCCGCCGCTATGTGACGGGTGAGGCGAGGTGAGGGAAGGCGCACACAGTTGGATACTGTGTGCGCCTTCTTTTGTGTGCCCATGTTCCCTGAGTTGCACAACGATCCCCGCGACGGGTGGTGCCCTCTGGGTGCCACGCTGCAAACGCCCCCGCGATCGGTGTACCCCACAACAGCAAACGCCCCTGCAACCGGTACCGGTCGCAGGGGCGCATGTTGCTGAGCCGAGGGGAGTGGGGCGCGGGGCGCGTGAGCCCGGGCACCCGGCCCGTGACTGCCGCACCCGGCCCAGCTGCTACTTGCTGCTGGTGATCTTCATCGGGCCAGGGTAATACGTACCCAACTCTGTGGTTTCCGATTCCTCGATCTCCGCAGGCTTCGGCAGGGTGCCATCACCAGCGGGCTGGGTCTCAAGGGTGTCCAGCACACCCCAGTCGCGCTGCCAATCATTTTCCAGATACGTCGGCAGCTCGGTTGCGTTGACCGTCATCTCTGTCAGTCCCACAGAGCCGCCACCGTAGTAATCCATCACGGGGCTGTGCGCCCGGCGTGCCTCGTGATCAGGGGAAATGCGGAAGGCAGGAACCTCAGCCACGCCCAAGCGGTGATCGTAGCTGCGCTGACAAGGGAACTGGAATGCAGCAGACCAGTCCAGAAGTCCAGGCTGCTCGGAACCAATGACCTCGTTCAGGCTCTTCAGCTCCGGCGCGCGAGGAGGAGTAAATGCCAACCACTGGTCCGGAGTCAGGTTCGTATCCACCGCGCGGATACGAATGACATCCGCATCGGCAGGCACAACCTCACGAGGGATACGCATATTGCGCCACTCCGGAGCGGTGCCAATGTCCAGCGGCTGGTACTCGCCGATCCACTCGTAATCATCCGCATTACCGGAGCCTGCAGCTTCCTTGTCGTCTGCATCAGCCGAACCGGAATCCGCACCACCGCCGTCAGTACCAGCCTCAGCAGAAGCATCCTTCTTCCGCCCGAACTCCACCTTCAGCTCCTGGCCGTACTGGAACACCCCATTCATATCGGTATGCGCCACCTCGCCCGCAGCAGAGAACGTAATCAATGGACGCTGCTCACTGAGCTCCGGAATCTCAAACCACTGGCTTGTGGTGTACGCCGGCAACTGCAAACCTTCCGTGAACGAACCAAGCACGGGGACGCGCTGGTTATCCAACTGGAAAGGAAGCTGTGCGTACGAGCCGTTGATACCGCGCTCGTTGGACACGCCACCCGTGGTGCCAGAATCATCGGCGTCGGCCTGCTGGGATTTTTGCGTCGAATCGCCAGAATCATTGTTCGCAGACCCGGACGAACCACTGCTACCCGCACCCGCCGTGGACGAAGCGCCAGTGGAGCTATCAGACGTAGAGCCACTGGAATCGCTGTTCTGGTACGCAGACTGCGAGGTCACAGACGTCTGCGGCGTGGAAGACGACTCGTCCGTTGTGGTGCCCGGATCAATCCGTGTCGGAATGTTATTCGGACGGAACCCACGAGCACCCGCCGTGGTCAAAGAATCCTTCAACTCGCCACCACCGGCAACGGACAAGAAGGAATCATTCGTGTTGGATTCCACCATCACGTCATTAGCCATCTGGCAACTATTGCCAGTCAGAGCCACCAGGTTGCCCTTGCCCACCGAATACGCAGGCCACTGAGACACAAAGCCCTTGGCCAGCGAAGCCATGGAAAAGACCACCACAATCGCCGTCAAAATAGCCATCGGAGCAGCCGCCATGCCCTCGAACTTCAACAGGCGACGAACCTCCTGCTGCTGGATCTCCTCCTGCTCCGAACGCGACTGAGCCCGGGCATTGCGGATATCGGACAAGTAGCCCACCAGCACGCCCCAGACCAGCACAGCCAAGGAAATGACCAGCATCATCGTGGAAGCCTCAATGCCAGCCACCTGAATGGTCTTATCCCACCACGGAACGCCGTAGCTGGAGATGTACCACCAGCCGTTCGTGCCGGCCAGAGCCAGCGCGAAGAGCATGAGAGTAGCGCCGATGAACAGGACGCGGTTGCGTCGAGAAGAAAGAGAGAAATGGGAAGCAGCCACCGCGGCCAAAGCCATCAACGCAGCACCCACACCGGCGTACACACCAAAGTGGTGCGTCCACTTCGTAGGCGTGAACACCATGAAGAACATCGTGCCCACGATCACCAACATCAGGCGGCTGGACGGCCCCTTCGCCGCACCCGGCACCTTGCCGTTGCGCAACGTGGAGGCAATAACCACACCGAAGGCGAACAGCAGCATCAAGATGGTGAAGCGGCGGGGGAACGAGCCATCCACCGTCGGCTCCAGCAGAGCCGTGTAGCGCAGGTACTCCTCGTACCAAGGGATCGATGGACCCACAGCGCTGCGGACAGAGGTCGCCTCCAACACGGTCCGCAGAGTCTGATCGCCAAAAACGCCCACCAAAATCGCCGTACCAGCAGCCAAGAACGGCGCGATCTGCGCCAACAAAGCCACCGCGATCGTGCCCTTGGACGAACCCTTACCGGCGCCCAGAGCAGGCAGACGACGAATCGCGATGCGAATAATCGCACCCAAAGAAACCAACAGCGCGGCCACAGCCATCAGGCCAGTCGGGCCAGCACCCAGCGCCAACGTGGCGATGATCGTACCAATCGCTGCAGGAAGCAGGCGGTGTGTAGCGATAGCTCGCTCGAAGGATACCCACGCCAGCAAGGAAGCCAGAGCAATGATCGGCTCCGGGCGGGTGCCGTTGTTGTAGGTCATCCAGAACACCAAGAACAGCGCGGCCATGGACCAGCGGGCCACAGCGCGACGATTGATCTTGGCGCCCAGGCGCGGCAGCACTTCGCGGGACAGGATCATCCACGTAATGAAGCCAGCCAACAGCGCCGGCAAGCGCATCCAGATGGACGCAGTGGAGACCTTGGCCATCAGCGCCAGCAAGTCATAGAACGGGAAGCCAATCGGCGATTCCGGCACACCGAACCAGCGGTAGTAATTGGCCATGTAACCGGAGTGCTCAGATACCCGCGCCATGGTCAGGATGTAGCCGTCATCTGCAGTGTTGGCACCGATGAAGTACCAGCCCACCAGGAACAGACCCACCACCGCGTCAATCGGACGCAGCTTCCACCAACCGCGGGGCAGGAAGCGTCCGCCGCGGTGCCCATCGAGGGAATCGATGCGATGCAAGGCGAACAGGGAGATCACCATCATGATCAGGCCCAGCGCCATCGCGATCAGCTTCAGTGAAGTGGGGCTGGAGGAGAAGCGAGAATCCACGGTGATGGATGCGCGCAGCCCTGCCTCTTGTGCCTGCTGGGTGGTTTCTGGATTGTTAACCATCTCCGAGTAGATGCCCGTGACCATCGGCCGGATGTCATCGGCGATGGCGCCTTCGTATGGTGCGCCATCTTCGTTGGTCTCATCGGGGATCCAGGCCCGGAACAGCTCGCTATCTGCGGTGATGTGCAGTGTCGCGTCCGGTCCGAGCTCGTCCACCTGCTCCTTGGTCAGAGTCAACGGCACCACGTTGCGCACCACGACATCCAGTCCATCCGTGGTGGAGCGCACGAACATGCCGCGCAGGGTGGCCTCTTCGCTGTTCTCCGGAACGGTGGACAGCGCCGTGGTCTCGCCAGGATTCAGGTTCCGGATCTCTTCGACCGGCAGCTCCAGGTCCATCTTCTCCGGCATGTAGGAGATCAGGGGAGCGGTCACACTGGTCAGGTCATTGCCCTGCGGCCAGGTGAACTCGGAATGTTCCTGCTTTACGGGCAGAACGGGGGTCAGACAAAACAGGATGAAACCCAGTACGCCGGTAATGATGGCGAGGGCTTTGAGCCGGGCAACTGAGCGCCCCGGAGGTGACGGTTGGTCCGTGACCTTCGCGGCGGAGTTGCTGTCCTGAGTCTTTTGTTGCGGTTTTGTCACAAGGGGGCATTCTACGGCACAAGGCTGCGAACCTGAGAACCCTGTGAGCTGTGTTACGGGCTAAGCGTCTGTGCGCAGAGCAACCACAAATGGCCCTACCTGATGCAGTTCCCAACCGTCTGCGAATGCACTGGCCTGGAAGTTCACCGTGCGGAATCGGACGTTCGGGTTGCTGGGGTAGATGTCATCGGCGATCTGGTAGCTGAAGGTGCCATCGCCAGGGCCCGTGACCTTGGGGAGGTCGTGGAGTGGGTCGGCGGCGGAATCTTCCTGTTCTGAGTTCTCTTCCTTCGGGTCTTGTTTCTCGACGTCAAGCTGCCCGCGCAGTACCAGTGCGTCCGGTGCCTGCCAGCCGTTGTCTCGTTCTGCGGCATCCATGGCATCGCGCAGTTCTTGCGGGTCATCGATGGTGGTCCAGGCTTCAATGGCCTGGTTTCTACGCTCGAATTCGCCCAGCGGGTTGGAATAGTGCGCAGTGATGGCCTGGTAGCCGTGATACGGGTAGTAGGACATGAAGTTTTTCTCGTCCGTCAGGACGATGGTTCCCGCTTGCGAGCCAGTGTGACCGCTGATCAGCTGGTCAATCGTTGCGTAGTACTGCGTGGCATCTGCGGGCATGCGGTCGCCACGCACGGCATCGCCATCGGTATCCGTGTAGGCAGCATCGAGGCTATCGCGGACGTGATTGGTGGTGGTAGTGACAAAGTGCACGCAGGTGGCGGCCAGGAATACTGCCATCACGCCGGTGATGACCTTGGTGTTTGCGGTGAGCATCTGTTGCGGATAGAAGCGTTTGAGGCCTTGGATCCGCAGCTCCGCTAGAGCGAGCACCGCGGAGACGCTGAGGATCAGCGCGATGGGCAGCCACACGCGGAACGCCAGCAGGGTGGTTCCGAAAATGGTGGCCAGCAGGGAGAGGAAGACCCATCCGTAGCAGACCGCCAGGCCCACGGCCATGGAGTGCACGTCTGCGTCGCGGAAGCGCGCGATGATCCAGATGATGGCGATGGCACCCAGCAGGAACAGCGTGATGTTATCGAAAAACGGCATGGGGATTTCCGTGCCGTCCTTCGGCAGGTAGTGCTGCGCCTTGCTGGGGCCGTGCGGTTGAGTGAGCATGGCCCAGAGGTATGGCCCCCAGCCGATGGCCGCGATGGCCAGCGAGCTCACGCCAATCACGATCAGCCGCCAGATGGGCTTCCATGACTTATCCACCAGCGCCACTACAAACGCCATGATGACGATCGTCAGTGCAGAAATACCCGTGAATAGCGTGTACAGATTTGCGGATAGTCCCAGGTAAATGATGTTTCCGGCGATCGCCGCTTTGCCGCCTTCGAGCGCGCGCCGGGACATGAGGAACGCCGCCGGCATGCCGATGGCCACGATCGCCGCGTACGGCTCATCCGGGGCCTGGCGCACCATGATGGCCGTGGTCGTCAGAGTGATAGCCAGAGCCACGGCAAGTGACCCGGTCAGCCGTTGCCACACGGGAACCAGCATGGCGCTGGCCACGGCGAGAGTAATCAGCGCCCACGGCTTAAACGCGGCCCATCCTGCTAGGCCGGTGAGCTTGGCGAAGGCACCACCGGAGAAGAACCACAGCCCGGGGTAGAAGCTGGGCATATCGATATAGGCCATATCGTGCCAGCCCAGCTGGTCTGTCATGCGCGTGAGGAACTGCGTGCGGAACCCCTGGTCTACGCTGGTTCCCTCGAGGTAGAGACGCGTGGCGGCCAGTGGAATGGCCAAGGTGGTGATCACCAGCGCCGCTGGAGCGAGGTAGGCGATCAGATGCGTGACCAGTCGCATCCACCGCGGCAAAGGTTGACCTTTCGGCGGGTGCAGCCACAGCCACGTGGTCAGTGCCGCCACCGCAATGACCGCTGTGGTCCCAGCCGTGGAGATAGCCCGCAGCACGAAGCTGTTGTTATAGGAAGGCCACTGCACGCTGCCGAGCACAAACCATGCCACCAGCGTCATCGCTGCAGCTAGAGCGCCCGCAACTGCCATGCGCAGCAGCGTTTGTTGCAACGTGAGGGTATCCGTCACGTAGACCTTGTCCAGCCCCTTGCGCGGGGAGTGGTGTTCGGTCTGTTCGGTTGGTTTCGTGACGGGGCTCGCGCTCATGAGTTACATCTTGGCATATGGCCGAGACACCGCCTGTGAACCGAATCTTTAGCGACGCAGCATGATGCTGCGGATTCCTGCGTGGAACCCATCGCGCAGGCCCACTCGCTGTGCCTCTGTGAGCGTGTATTCGTGCAGCGTCTCGCACGCGAACTGCAGCAGTGGGCGGTCGATCTCCGGTGGCAGCCCGCCTCCGGAAAGCAGATGTGCGCTGTCCTTTTGCTCTTCGGTGGCGCCGTTGTCATACCACCACACCGCGTACTGCTGTCCGATGTCCAGCGGGCTCTGTTCGCCCGAGCTGGCCCATACTTCGTTGGGCAGTGGCACGTATCGGCTGCGCAGTTTGCGGTGGCGTGCCATCATGCCGGGGTTTGGCCGCGGCATCGTCCCTGGTGTGGGTACCTGTGTTGTTTTCGACGCCAACCCCGTCTCGTCCGCAGCGCTCTCCGAGTCTGCAGTTTTGTCTGCTGCAGGTTGTTCCGGCTGGGCAGTTTCCTGAGCTGCTGAGTCTGGCTCTGCGGATTCCGGCCGGGAAGCGCTTTCTTGGGTATAGGCCTCTTGCGGGGTGACTTCCCTCGCAGCAGATTCGCCGGTTACCGACGCGTCAGCAGCAGGCTGACCAGCGGCATCGTCGCTCGGAGCGGCGGGATCCGCCGCCGCGTTCGCCGCAGCCTTGGCGGAATCCGTCAGGGAAGGGCCGGAAGCGGAACTGTCAGAAGTGGCGTCGGACGAAGAAGAAACCTCAGCCGCCACGGACGTCCCGGTGGTGGCGACGGGGATGGGGGAGAGACCGGGTTCTTCGGGCTGTTCGGCATCGCCGAGGGGGCGCTCGATCTCTGCGGAGGGGCTGACCGTTGGTTGGACGGGGCCTTCGAGAACTTGCAGGCGCATGGTGTCTCGGAAGTCCTCGCGCGGGTCGAGGATGGTGGTGGTATCGCAGGCGAAGCGCAAGGCACTGGACATGGAATCCCAACCGAAGCCGTAGAGGTGAACGCGCACACCGGCATTGACGGCCTCTTCCACGCCGGGGAGCATGTCCGCATCGCCGGAGACCAGGATGATGTCGCTGACGTGGCCCTTCATGGCCGTGAGAACCATGTCAGCGACCAGGCGGGTATCCACGGCCTTCTGGGTGCGCCTATCGCCCCACTCGATCAGCTGACCGGCGCGCAGTTGCACGCCCGGCTCGCTGCGCAGGGAACGTTGGTAGCGGTGCGGGCCCGAATCCGGGATGCCGTCATACCAGTACTGCCTATGGATTTGCTGCTTGAGCTGCTCAGATCCCATCCTTCCGAGCACCGAAACGACCTCAGGGAGGTCAATCTCCAGTTGGGCGCGGGCGCCCGTGTCCCACGAGTTGTAGAAGCTGGCTAGAAGGTAGGAGGTATCGACGAAGATAAGTGTGCGTTCCAGCATGGTTGGTCATTGTCCGTTTCGTTTCGCATAGATTTTCCGAGTTTTCTATGCCTTCTAGCATGCCTGAAAACTTCGTTGTACGGTTGGTTACGCAAGCAACCAACCAACTAGCCTCATCTTCAACAACACTGCGCATCGCTCCATGGCGCACCACTGATGAACCAGCACCGCACACACAAAAGGAGGGTCACATGGATGAAGCCGCAGTGCCGCTATTCCAGCAAGTGGCCGATCTCATCGCCGATGCCATCGTCGATGGATCCCTCCCCGAAGGCGAACGAGCGCCGTCCACCAACGAGCTCGCCACCTTTCACCACATCAACCCCGCCACCGCCCGCAAAGGCCTGGCGTTGCTGGTGGAACAGGGCGTGCTCAGCAAACGGCGAGGCGTGGGCATGTTCGTCGAATCCGGCGCCAAGGACATCATCGTCACCATGCGAACCAACAGCTTCGCCCATAACTACGTGGTGCCTCTCATCGACGAGGCCGCCAAGTTGGGCATCAACCGAGACGACCTGATCACCCTCATCAGACAAGTCGCCGAAAGTCGAGGACTGTACGAATGAATTCTCTCCCTGCACACTCCTATGAACTCCGCCAGGTTACGCGCCACTTCGGAGGTCCAATCAAGCGAGCGCTGACCAGCGGAACTCCTGCCCCTTGATGGCGCCACGGCGACCCTACCGGGCGGTCGCGTGTACGGACTGATTGGCCGCAACGGCGCTGGTAAGACAACGTTGCTGCGTGCGATGGCCGGGCGTGTGCGCGTGAAGGGCAAGCTTCTGGTGGACGGGCAGCCGGTCTGGGACAACCCGGAGGAGCTGGATCGCATCATTTTGGCTGGTCCGGACGTGCCGTGGCCTACCGAGGTCAAGGTCAAGAAGTTGCTGTCCGTGGCCGCCGTGGATGCGCAATTGGGCAGGTTGGGTTGTGGTCCTTCTTCTCTTCTTTCCGACGCCACTTCCGCCGGCCTCCGCCGAGTCACCCTGGATCTGGCTGTGGCGGCCTCTGGTTCGTCAGTCTCAGCCGGATATTTGAGCGACATGCTCGAGGGCACGGGCGTGCGGATGCACCTTGCGGACTTGGAGCAGGCGGTACTTGCGCTTACTGGCCGCGACATTCACTCCACCCAGGCGCAGGTAGACGAGGCGCGCGGGAGCGAAATGTACGTGAGCGAGGTGACGGGCAATGACTAACGCTGCTTCTGTTTCCTCTGTTCATTCCGCTGTGCGCGGTGACCGCAGTGACTAGGCACAAGCTGGCTCACGAGGGCTTCCCTGGGCAACCGTGATGAAGTTGGTGCTATATCAGGTTAAGCACGAGGGCATGTTCTACATGGCGTTCTGGCCGGTGTTTATTTGGCTTTTCACTTGGTCGGGTGAAAAACCTTCAGTTTTTGCCATGTTCTGCACGTGCATGATCTTGGGAATTCTGCCGATGATTCCGGGATGGGAGCCACAGTGGTTGCGTGCGCTGTCTTTGAGCTCCAGTGACATACGCCGAGTGACACTGGGCGTGCTGTTCGCCGGGATCGCGTGGGCACAGATCCTGCTGTGGTTCGGCGTAGTCATGTTCGTTGGGCTGGACAGTTTTATTGGTATTGCCATGATCCTGGGGGTCAGTGCCTTCAACGCGGTTGAAATCTAAACCCACCTGCGTAGAACGCGTCCCGAGAGAAGCGAGGTGGTGGATAGTAAGGCGACGGGCAACGCTGAACCAGCGCAGGATCCAGATCAGCGAGTGGTTGCCGGTGCGGCTCGGCAGCAGCAGACAGGTACTAAGAAAAATTGGATCCAACGGCTGCCAGGTTTTGGCACACAGTGGAGTGATCTGGCCGACCGAGGTGACGCAGAAGATTCCCTCATCGATCAAAGAATGCGACTTGGTACTCGCCGAATCGGGAGTATCGCGATAATTACTGTGGTCATCTTGGCCTCTGTGGCGCTCGCACGTTCAGGCGAATTGCAGGCGAGTTTGGGCATCCTATTCTTCGGTGCCGTCATGATGCTTTCCGCGGTCGCTGCCGGATTAGGAGAGATGCTGAAACATTGGGTGATCTTCGGAGGTAGCCGGCGGGCGTGGTTTAAGAAAGTTGCACTTGGTACTGCGTTGCGAATGCTGGTCATTATCCCTATCTATGCAGTGGGACTGGGCATCTGGTTTAAGTTCCAGCAGCGCACCGAAGTACCCGATGCGGTGAAAATATTCGGTAGTTCTACCGCTGGGCTCATTGCAACACTGGTTTTGAGTGGCTGTGCAGTCGCTGCTGCGTATTGGGCGACTCTGGTGATCTTGACCGGCATGAACGCGCGCTTTAGTGGTTGGCAGAGCTTTGTAGCAATGATGGGAACCTATACCGCCGTCACCGGTCTGTTGGTGCTCATTAACGTGAGAGCGATGGGAGGGCTCACTGACATGATCCAGAGTTTCGAAAGTCCCTATATGGAACCGCTCGCACACTACGGACCGTTGGCGCTCGTAACTGTGGTGCTGATGCTTATCGGATACGAAGTCACGCGAAAGCTTGTGCTGAAGTACGACGTAGGCAATGCAGGCATCTACAAGGCCCTGGGAATGCAAAAACCATCTTGACCTGCGGGGTTGTGTTCGTTCGGGGTGGTGTGTAGATTTATTCAAGTCAGCGCGACCGACACCGCCACTGCGAGTCAGTGGTTGGCAGGACAACAGGCCCTGACAAATCCCTTTTCTTTCACAGTCTGATCTTTTTCAGCGTTGTCTCCGAGAGCGCGTGGAAGATAAAGAGTTCACGAAGGTTTTGCTTTTCAGTAACTTTGTGGATAGACTCGGAAATCCGTCACAGCGACCAGCACACTTTGAGTGTGTGAGTGTTGGTGTGTGCATATGATGTTTGAGAACTCAATAGCGTGATGAACCAAGTTATTTTTTGGATTCCACAGTGCCGTGCTGTCACATTCTGGTGATGGTCGGTATCACGGATAACCGATTGACAAACGCAACG
>NZ_OCTS01000013.1 GCF_900232865.1 Corynebacterium dentalis
GCGCTCAAGATTCTGATCTTTTGAACTCACCCGGGCATAGCCCACCTTCTGACCCGAGATCACACCCAACTGTTCAGTGATCTCTAGAGGTAGTGACGGTTCTGTTCCGTTAGTCATGGAACTAACCCTAGCGAACAGGAAGTCTTGTCATTCGCAAAGTGTTCGCCTGGGGTGTACCTCATTGATGCCCGGGGGAAAGATTTCAGAATGGGAGAAGATGTTGCCCGTCAGGAAGCTTCGCGTTCTGCTCAAGCTTTGCGTTTTCCTCGTCAGTTGGGCGAACTTCCAGCGAAGTCTCCCAAAGTCCCATCCCTAGAGGTTCTCCAGTCGCCCCTTTCCAATCTTCTGGAACAAATTGGATATTAAGAGAGCCGTGCATTCCTGGGATGGTGCCATCCTTCAAGATGCTTTGCAGTTCCCAGGTCATGGAGCGGGCCAATTGACGTGCTGACTCAATCGCACCATAGAGGGCAACGTCGACAGCGTCATTCGTGAACATCGTTACGCGTCCAGGTTGCCCTAAGTGCTTCCGTCGTCCATTTATCCAGATAGTATCGAGTGCCCGGGCTAGGAGATAAACGACGACAAGGTCCTGGTCAAAAAGTGTCGATGTTGTCGTCACATAGCCGGTATCAGACTCGACTCCTTGTGGCTTATCTTTCGTATGCAAGTGGGTAAGCGGGTAACCGTAGGAAAGGTCAAATTCCTGCCCCCCTGGACTGGTGTAGTGCAGGCTGCTAAACCCAGAGGCGGGGATTGCCGTCAGCCCATGTTTCGCTGCGTTGTAAAGGAAAGACTCGGATAGGTATCTTTCCGCTGCGAAGTAGAGCAGTTTTCCAAGGGCTTCAACAGACTCTTCAAACTGTTCTTCTGTTGAGTCGAGTGCAGATTCCTTACTGGTGGTACCACCATAGAAAACGCGGGCTATGTCGTCATGCCCAAACCCGTTCTTTACCTCGTTTTCAACTTTTCGCTTGAACTTCACAAAGCTGGTTTCTTTCGACATGTGCAACCACGGGGACTTTGCACCTGAGTGATGCGCAAAATAGTAGCGAAGTGCCGTTTCGGCTGCGTGGTGAAATGCGATAACACCCTGGGCTACCAGAAATCCATTGATCTCATCCTCGTCTGGCATTTGAATGCCACCAATTGTGAAAGATCCAAATTTTCTCTCTCGATCAATGAACGCTTGCCTAGCTTCTGCATCTACGCCCCAAGAAGTAAGCGTCACGAGTTGGAGCACGAAAAATAGGCTTGGCCGCTTTCGGTAAAAGGTTTCATTTAATTCTGCGTATATCCCAGGATGCATCACCTTACGGTCTTGGCTGCCTCGTTGAGTGCTGCTTTTTTGCTTTTTAGACATACCTAACTTTCAGAATCGAGCCAGAGACCTTTATGGGGAGTTCTGGTGCCGCTGCGAACACCATTACTCTGCCAGTGGCGCCTTCAGTGAGCTGGCTAGTTTGCATCAATCTGACGAGTTCTATTATTTTCTCGTCGCCCATATTCCGCAGCGAAGGGATGTGCAAGTGGGACCTGACCCCCTGGTGGTGGACACGCTGAAACCAGCATGTCGCTGGGGAAGGTACCTTTCCACCATGCCACGCAAGACCTACACCGAGCGGTTCAAGCGTGACGCAGTCTCGTTGTACGAGTCGACTCCCGGAGCAACGATCAACGCGATCGCCTCCGATCTCGGGGTCAACCGCAACTCGCTGCGCAGCTGGCTCGATGCCTTCGGCACCGGCACCAAAACCAATGCCAACGGTGAGAAAGTCGCCAGCCCCATCGCCGCGTCGGACTCCGCCACCGCTGCCTCAGGACTGTCGGACGCCGAGCGCATCCGCGTACTGGAACGCGAAAACGCCAAACTCCGCGAGGAACGAGAAATCCTTCGTAAGGCGGCCAAGTATTTCGCGGAAGAGACGAACTGGTGAACCGCTTCCGGTTCGTTGACGACCATCGAGACCTCTACGAGGTCAAGCGGTTATGCCAGGTCCTGAAAATCAATCGGTCCTCTTACTACGCCTGGAAATCAGCTGCCCCTGCCCGCCGGCAACGCCTCGTCATCACGGCGTACCGAAATATCCCCCAAACACACCAATGTCGCCCCATCTGGAATCTCCCGAAGGGTATTCACGATCACCTCATCGTGTTGCTAACTTGATGCAAACCCTCATAATTCCGATACAAGACGATGGCCCAAATGAAGATCAGACACCGTCCAGAAACCTTCTTCAGTTATTTCCATCTGTAGCTTCCTTACTTAGATTGCATTCTTTCCAGTAGTTCACCGAGCAATGTACGGATGTTCAACAGAGAACTCAGAGAAAGATTCTCAGAAGACTTACTGCCCAAAAGAGGGGCAGGGGAACCGTGTATTGCTTACGGCATTTCCCACCTCTAGATGCCGAGCATGCCGGCTTCCTTCAGCGCCTTGAGGTGTAGGTTGGCCATGCGCTTAGTGATCCCCACCTCTGCTGCGATTTCCTTTCCTGCGGGAAGGTCTCCAGTTTCAACTAGATACTCGGTTGCTACAGCAAGAACTCGGGCGCGGGTTCCCTGCCCCTGAATCTTGCGGATTTTATTGGCCTTATTGAGCTTTTCCAGCTCATTCTGCACATACTCACTGTCTCTATCGTTCCACCGTTCGGCGGCTTTCTGCCCACCTCTGCGCCCCATCGTGGCTAGAGCTTTGCGTTCACGGGCGTTTACGCCGTCTGCAGCACCGCTGAAGGCGGACGCCCCGGATGAGCGGTTGTTAGACATTACGTAACCGCGAACACGGCGCGCCATGGTCACACGGTCGCGCTGTGGTGGCATCTCAGGCTCACGGTTATCCGCGCCAACGGCCTGGGCGATGTTGTAGGCACGTTCGTAAGCATCGATGATCTTCGCATCCGTCATCCGCTCCCCTGCCTCCCGGAGTCGATGACCGGCGGCGAGAGCGTGCCGAAATGCTGTCTCATCGCGCGCAGCGCGCCCTTCTGACACCCACAGCACCTTGACGCCGTCGATACGGTCGCCGTCGAGAGCATCAGCACTAGGCAGATCTGATTTCAGCGAGTCCAGAAGCGCATGGGCTTGTTGGGCTTGCTCACGCCGTGTACGGACAGCTTCGATCAGCTCACGTCCGCTAGAGAAGTTCTGCTTCTTTGCCTCGGTGGCGTGGGCTGGTTGTCCGGTCATGGTTCTCACCTCGTCGCGCAGGTGGGCGAGTCGATCGACTCTGTGGTGTTGTACGTGCCAACGATATGCCGTGGGATCGTCGCCTGTATAAAACGGCGAGCGGGACAGTCTGTGGGAGAAAGACGGGTCGCCACCGAGCAGTTCCGCCAGGATCGTCATCACTACCCGCAGAAGACGCGCGTTAGAGGCGTCTCCCCTCTCATCGGTGTAGACGGGATCAATCATCCAGATCAGTTGGCATTTGCCGTTTATCGGGTTCACACCGATCCAGGCGGGTCCTGCATTGCCCGCAGCGAGGACAGACAGTTTCTGGCGAGCTATCTCGTCGATGCAGTTAATCGTTCCGCCGTGGTGTCCACGACGGTCAATATCGACGACCAGGACGGCGGAGCGTTGCTTGTGCGCTAGTGCGACGTATTGGCAGCGTCCGAGCGCGGCTGTTTCGACGCGGTAAAGCTTGGGGACGGTGTGGCCGTTTTTGTCTTTGCGCCAGGCGGCCTTGAAGTCGCGGGTGGGGCTTCCCTGCAAGGTTTTGCGCCCAAGGTGGGCAATGAGTTGTTGGCGATCTTGTTCGGTGACGCCGAATGAGCCGAGCGTGGTGGGTGTGGCACCCAGGGTTTGGGTGATCAGCTGGGCTGCGTCCCAGTGGGACTTTTTTGTGGGGACACGCTGGCTTGCTACCAGCGCGTTACCCATTTTGGGTAAACTCATACTCAGGCTTTCCCCCAGATGATTCCTGGGCGATAAGCGAGCGTCATACGGGCGGCAACCCGTGTGGCGCTCTTTTTAATTGGTCTAGCAGCCAGCTTAAATTACAGCGCTGGTATTCAGCGGCACTACGCGCCGCGAATGCGTACTAGTTTTCACTTGTTTTCGGACTCTTCGATGGTGCGCAGAATGATCTCTCGGAACTCTGCGGTGACGAAGTCCGCTTCCTTTTTCTTCATGGCGTGTCCCCAGTAGGCCTTCTCGTAGATAGGCAGCATCTCCTCAATGGCGTCGCGGAGGTAGCGGCCTCGACTACGACCGGTGCGAGCAGCCAGCATGTCGAGGCGGGCAATGGTGTCTTCGGTCATGCGTGCGGAGACGACGCGTCCGCTGGGGTGGTGGGCTTGTCGGGTGGTGGGCATGGCGCGTTCTCCTGGTGCTATCGGTGGGCGAAAATATCCTCTGAACACTTTATAGCGTTAAAACGTTAACGTTTCAACGCTATAACGTTATCGAGTAAACGGGCGGGGCTAAAAGCTTTTCCGCACCTCAGGTCTCCGCCGCGATTGCTCGTCCAGCGGGGCGTTGTAAAAGATGTTTACCTGCTACCTAGATATGCCTACCGCTATATCCACCAGCCTCCGCGACAATACTTCATCCACCGTCCACGCCACCCCCTACCGACGGACATATCCGCCCCGGCAAACGCTCTAGCGTCTTAACGCTAACGCTCAAACGTCATAGCGTTAGCGTTTAAACGCTGCAGCGTTATTTATCTTTGAGGTAGTCAGCAGCAAGTGCTTCTAGGATCTGGGACAGGTTGCGCCCCTCTTCCACGCTGCAATGCTTAAGCTTTTTCCAGGTCTCGTCCGAGAGGTAGATCGTGGTGCGTCGCGTGAGGTTCGCAGTCTGATTGGCGAATGTGTCTGCCACGGGGACGGCAGGGGAGTGTGGGGCTTTCTTCTTCTCGCGCATAGTGTCAGCAAGACGGGGACGGGAAGTAGACATTTACATCTCCTCGATTTCTACGATCTCTC
The DNA here is from genome assembly GCF_900232865.1 of Corynebacterium dentalis. Lineage (GTDB taxonomy): Bacteria > Actinomycetota > Actinomycetes > Mycobacteriales > Mycobacteriaceae > Corynebacterium > Corynebacterium dentalis. The sequence continues at coordinate 4,935 of NZ_OCTS01000013.1, forward strand.
GGTACACATCGTCATAGCCATGCAGACGCGTCGGTGCCATGCCAAACGATGCTTTGATTTCTTCGCGTTGGGGAATCGCGTTGTAGAACGTCGGCACGCCCTGATCCTCCAACAGCTGGCGGGCTTCCGTGTAGAACTTCGTGTGCATCAGCACGCCTGTGAGCAAGACGCCGGCAGGACGGCCGGTGACGGTATCCAGGGTTGGCCATACGCGGTCAAGATCCATCGGTGATGCGCCAGAGGGGATCACGATCAGATCGGCCGTATCGATGGCGGACTGAATAGACTCAGCGTTTCCTGGGGGAGTGTCGATGATCTGCAGAGCGTCCTCCTGCCGGGGCAATGCGCTGATCTGTTCGGCGGTCACGAACGTCACTGCAAACGGCAGCTGCTCGCCGCGCTGCTCGGCCACTTCCGCCCACCGTGTGGCAGAGCCTTGCGGATCAGCGTCAAAGACCGTGACTTTTTTACCTTCTGCCGCTGCCGCCGTAGCGACCATTAAGGCACTGGTTGTCTTCCCCACACCTCCCTTGGTGTGAATAAATGCAACGCGCATATCGTCCTCCTGGTGTAGAAACATGGCTTCTGCCTGCATGTAACATTAACACGTCATAACGTTAACGTCGGGACACTATAACGTTAACGTTAAATCATTAAAACGCCTTAACGCTATATATTTTTGCTAGATCCTGATGCCCGACGTCAAGCATCTCGTTTTTCTGCCTACTGTTTTTCCAGTCCTGCCAGTTCCACGTAGTTGCTAAACAGAAGCTCCTGACGCTGACGTTCACTCGTCAGTTTGCGCGGCGCGCCGAATGCTTTATCAACTTCTCGATCGAGTCCATCATGAGCCTTGACGAGAACCGGATCCATGGCCAGCGGATTGTAGTGATCAGCTAGCGAGCGCTCAGGATGCAGCGCGCGAGCATCGAGAACTTTCCGTCCCGCCTTGATGATCACATCTCGCTGTCTATCGGATAGTTCTGGGACGGGGAACGTGTTCCAGGTCAACGTATTCGCAAAATTAAGATCAGACTTCAGCCGACCTCCAATCGTCTTTTGCCATGTGATGAACATCGAAGAGGAAATCAATCCGAATAGAAGACCTTCTGGATCGACAGCTGTGTACAGCTTGTTTCCTGCAATCACACTCCGACTAAGAAGCTGCGCGGTATAAAATCTTCGAGTCTCGGAAACAACTGCGGGGATTCCTACGTAAGGTTCATCTGGCTGATGATTTTCTTGGAATAAGTGTGGGGTTAAAGCAGACTCCTGCGTAGCTCTCTTCTTACTGGCAAGTCGCACTTCCCGAACCTGGGCTACGCGACTCTTCAGTAACACTGACTTTTGTATGTCTTTGGGATCAAAGTCATCGTCAGCCATCCACAGGCACCAACGGTCTAATCCTCTTACCAGCTCTCTACCCATACGAAACGGGCGCAAATATTTCGCTGCTACTGGGTCGTTCTTAACCTGTTGATACTCGTCTATTTCGACTATTAAATTTCCGCCGTCGGTTGGTTTTGATCCAAATCGTGTTATTGGTAACTCACTGGACACTGGCTTCGATCTTTTCTTGACCAGCACGTTGGCACCATCAACTAGATAAGCATTGATGCCGTGTTCAACGGAGACTGCTACAGGCTCGCCCTTGACTTTGGGGTAGTCCCATAACCGTTTTTTCGCACCTTCGTTTTTTGTGAACCCAACGATTACGCAGTGCACGGCAGCTTTGCCTGGTGCTTCGGAGTCCCAGGCGAACGTGCGATGCGCGAATTTGATAATCCACCCAGCATCAAACAGTGGGCGGAACAGAGCGGGGACGGGCTGGCCTTGCGTGATCGAGTTGGTTGTCACGTAAGCGAATTCACCAGGACGACTAGACAATAGATCCTTGGCTTTGGCATGCCAACCGGTGACGTAGTCCAGGTACCCGTCGTAGTCAGCACCCCAGACCCGCTTCATATCCTCGGTCTGCTCGGTGGTCTTGGTGTACTGGCCGATAAACGGCGGGTTACCGAAGATGTAGGTCATGCCCGAGGTGCGCGGTAGATTCACATCCCACGCCATAGCCAGCGCATTGCCATGGTGGATATGGGCGGTGATCCTGATTGGTAGACGATTAGGAGCATCACCGATGCGAAGTGCTAGTTCCCGGTTAGCTTGGTGGTCAACAAGGAACATGGCGGTTTCAGCGATTTTGGCTGGCCACCAGTTCAGTTCGAAGCCGTGGAACTGGTTAATCGTGAGTTTCTGATCCAACGAGACATCCAGCGACGCGGTGGTCTGTCCTTCGCGTTCGCGGATCGCCACGATGATCTCTGTTTCGATTTTTCGTAGCTCGCGGTAGGCCACGATGAGGAAGTTTCCCGCGCCACACGCCGGGTCGCAGAAGATCATCTCGGCCAAGGCATCACGGAAGCGGCGCAGATCAGCGATGCTGGTGTTCTTGGCACGGATCAGGCGGTAGGCCTCGTTGCGTAATCCAGTGAGGAACAACGGCTCAATGACTTTGAGGATGTTGTTCTCTGGGGTGTAATGCTCGCCGTCGCCACGGCGGGCTTCCTTGGATTTCACGAGTTGGAACATCGAGCCAAAGATGGCCGGACTAATGCGTGTCCAGTGAAACCGGCACGCCGATAGAAGAGCGTCCCGCATCTCCGCGTCGAAGAATTCCATCGGCATCGGATCGTTAAACAGCGAGCCGTTGACGTAGGGGAATTTCGCCATGGATTCCGGTACGCGGGCGCGCTTGTTTTCTGGGGTGTTGAGCACCTGGAAAAGCATGTTCAGTTGCGCGCCGAGATTATCCCCGGTGGTGTCGTAGAGAACGAAACGATAGAACAGATCGGCCTCATTCCATAGGCCAGCATCATCGCCGTAGAGCAGGAACAAAATACGGGTGAGGAACACGGAGGTTTTTTGCACCTGCCAGTCTTCTTCTTCCGGATCAGTGGGAGCATCATCGCCCACGTGTTCGTCCGCGTCCTCGCCCAGCATCACCGAATAGAGGTTGGCCATGATCTTCGAGGCGTGGATGGAGGCTTGTTCTTCCTCACGCTTGGTGATGGTTTCCTGCCCGGCTAAGAACATCAGTTGATCAATATGGTCGGGTATTTCGTCGATGGTGAACACTTGTGTCCACCCGTCCTCACCGAGCTGGGTGAGGCGCAGGTATTCGAAGTCGGAAACCAGGACGTGCTTCGGCCACTCGTGCTGTTCGATGGAACCGCCCGCGAGATAATCCAAAGCTTGAGAAAATGCGACGTCGAGATCGCGCCCCAGCGATTTCGCCTCGCCGAGTAAGACACCTGACCAGAACAAGTCGATGTAACCCGTATTGCCCGTCGAGGCGCGCGCTGCGTCGCGTTCAAACAAGTCGATGCGCTCTGGGATCACCCCGAAGCTGCGCAGGAGATCAGACCAGAACTGTTGGGCGTGGGACTTTTCTGTGTGGCGTTTGTCGGTGGCTTTCCACTCGTCAATGCGCGGTCGCCAGTGGGAGACCATCGAGGTGAGGTTTTTCCGAATGTCGCCACGATCCAAGGCGACTACAGCAAAAGAAGAAGTCACACGCTCAACACTACGGTGATGCTCACCCGTGACCTGTCACATGCACGCACAATCCCGACTCACGACGTCGCACCCTTGTGCGTTCCGGCTACCCCGAAAATCCCCGCCGTGGCGCGACTGCGCTGACCCGCCCAAAAGCCACACACCTCTTGCATCTTTACCTAATATATTTCGTTGGCACGAAATTGATACAGTACAACCATGGACTCAACGCCGAAGAAAAAGGCAGCACGCTGCGCAGAATGCGGTAACCCCGTGCACTACGAAGGACGAGGACGCAGGCCGAAATATTGCTCATCGAGTTGCCGGCATCGAGCATGGGAGACTCGGCGCGCAGCCAGCCAGGGAAAGGTCGCGCGGGAAATTGTTGAGACCGTCGTTGAGGTCGAAACACCGATCAACGCCGACACCGTTGCCCACTGGCTTGATGGTCATCCCCGCCGATTATCGGCAGTGATCCGACTCATGGAGTGGACACCGGAACAGCAGCAGGGATTGCGCTTCGGTCTGGAAAAAGCTGATACCGACCTCACAGTAATCACCCAATCAGAGCGTTCTCGTCACACACGTGCGCCGTCTATGACTCCATTGCAACGGCTAGAAAACGCCCAACTACAGCAGCAAGTAGAGTCACTCACCCGTGCCAACGAAGAACTCAAACGGCAGCTCCAACACAGGAGCCAACCAGAGGCGCAGCCATTGAATCCGACTCGCAATCTTTCCTCGCCCATGCCATCCGAGACGCGCTACAAGACAACAACAGTCAACGGAAAGAACTTCCGTGTACCCGCAGACTGGTCGCGCCAACAAATACGGCACTGGTGCCGAACCCACCCCGAACAAGGCCAGGAAACCACGTAAAAACCTCCCCCCTGTTTCGTATCAACGAAATAAGGCGGGTAATAGTGCAAGAGGTGTGTCCTGTAAAGACATGAACGCGAAAGCGCCCTGATGGTAAATATGTGCAGCGCCCGGAGGTGACGCCGAGTTTCGTCACAGAGTCGATTCTGCCGAAGGGGAAAGCAAGAGGCAGGCATAGAGCCTATCGGCGTTGAAGAAGGCGCAAGCGTTGTCTTTGCTCACAGAAATCTCGGACTGTATAGCTTCCCGATCTCCACACATCTCTCACTAAGCGTGCGCAGATTTACCACCGGCCGCATCTAGATAGCTGTACAACGTGGTTCGCCCCACCTTCAGACGCCGCGCAACTTCTGCTTTCGGCACACCAGCGTCCACCCACACGCGTGCCTGAAGAATCTGCTCATCAGTGAGCGCGCGAGCTCGCCCCTTGTACACACCACGTTCCTTTGCACGGGCGATTCCCTCTGCTTGGCGCTCTCTAATAATGGAGCGCTCAAACTCTGCCACCGAACCCAGCAGCCCCAGCATCAGCTTGGCAATCGGGGTGGAGTCCTTCGAATAAACCTGCCCCTCCTTGAGGAACTTCACCGACACCCCTTTGCTGACCAACTCGTCAACAATGGCATATAAATCCGTTAGGGAGCGCGCGCACCGATCCATCGACGTGACCACAAGCTGATCCCCCGCACGGACATACCGCATCGCCTCATCAAGACCAGGACGCTCACGCGATCCACCGCTGGCCTTGTCTGTGTAATAGGTGAAGATCTTCTCCGCCTTAAGTTGCTCAATCTGGCGCTCAAGATTCTGATCTTTTGAACTCACCCGGGCATAGCCCACCTTCTGACCCGAGATCACACCCAACTGTTCAGTGATCTCTAGAGGTAGTGACGGTTCTGTTCCGTTAGTCATGGAACTAACC
>NZ_OCTS01000009.1 GCF_900232865.1 Corynebacterium dentalis
GGATACAAAACCTTATGTCCCTCTGTGTAACGTGACCCGGTTTGAGACGACAGCTTTAGGTGCGGAGTTGGGCCCTGCACGCCACAGAGCGACCACAGAATCACGCCATATATCGATCACATTCACACACAAGACTTCCTGTTCGCTAGGGTTGGTTCCATGACTAACGGAACAGAACCGTCACTACCTCTAGAGATCACTGAACAGCTAGGCGCGATCTCGGGGCAGAAGGTGGGCTATGCCCGGGTGAGTTCGAAAGACCAGAATCTTGAACGCCAGATTGAACAGCTCAAGGCGGAGAAGGTATTCACCTATTACACAGATAAGGCTAGCGGCGGATCGCGTGAGCGCCCTGGCCTTGACGAGGCGATGCGGTATGTCCGCGCGGGGGATCAGCTTGTGGTCACGTCGATGGATCGGTGCGCGCGTTCCCTAACGGATCTGTATGCCATTGTTGACGAGTTAGTCAGCAAAGGGGTGTCGGTGAAATTCCTCAAAGAGGGGCAGATTTACTCGGAGGACTCCACCCCGATTGCCAAGTTGATGTTGGGATTGCTGGGTTCGGTGGCAGAGTTTGAACGCTCTATTATTCGTGAGCGCCAGGCAGAAGGAATTGCCAGGGCAAAAGAACGCGGCGTGTACAAGGGGCGCGCTCGTGCGCTTACCGACGAGCAAGTGGTTCAGGCGCGCGAGTGGGTGGATGCTGGTGTACCGAAAGCGGAGGTTGCTCGGCGTCTTGGGGTGGGGCGCACTACGTTGTATGAGTACATTAAAGTCGGGCATTCAACAAAGGCATGATGAGGTTGAGGTGCTCTTCTATAAGAGCGGGTCAGAATTGAAGTGCAGCTAGTCAGGATTTGGCCTCGTTCAAGTACCGGTAGACCGACGTACGGTGCAGCCCGAAGAACCGGCCGAGCTCCGCGGTCGACACGCGTCCATGCCCGATCTTCACCCCGCCAGTGTTGCATATACCCCTAATTTGCGCTCGCTCTTTGCGCTACACGTAGATGCAACGGCGGCACGCAGGGGTGGTACGGTCTCCGAGACGCATTGCCGGTGTCGCGTTAGGGGATCGTCAAATGCGACACCCACTAAACGTCGATGGATTCTGAACCCGATACGATTCTGTTCGTGGCGTTAGACAAGTTCCCCGACCCGATGGCCGAGTCCATCGGTCAGTTTCAAGTCGTTGACTCGGGTGGCGAGTTTCACAGCCCTCAGCAGACCGGCGTACTGCGGTTTAGTGGGAACCGCGCCAGCCTTGAGGTGAGCCCCGGATTTACTCCGTCGGTGAAGTGGACTGAACAGCCAAACGGAGGCTGGGTCGGGAGCCCTAACGACTCGGAGCCGGCACGCTTCTCAGTTCTAGGTTCGCTGGCGGTGAACCCGAGTGCGGTGACCCTTTGGGGTGTGCGCACGACCCACCGGCGCTCCTTGGGCTTCGCGATGCCTGACGAGGAGGCTCCGGGAAACCAGGAGATGCGAACAGATTGGTGTCTTGTCGGCGACCACATCCCCGACGAAGCTCAGCGGTTCAGTGAGATCCAGGCGGAGGTCACGAACCTCCACGACTGGGCCGGGATTCCGACGACGAAGCACATCATTCCCGCGAAGGGGCGCGGCCCGCGCACATTTTCTGTTGAGCTCCCTGACGCGCCGCAAGCATCCCTAATCAGACCGCCGGGGCAGGTCCGCTTAAAACCGTCGGCGACGATCTCGCCACCGGCCTCTGACGGCTTTAAAGTCACGACGAACACCGCCGCGGTGTTCAATATTGACGGCGGTCTGGTCCTAACCGACGCCCTTTCTCAGGTCGCGACACCGATCGCGAGTTTGATGACGCTGCTGTCTGGAGCTGAAAGCTCAGTACGAAGGCTTGGGTTAGCTGAGGGGGACGTTCGCGTGAACGTGCTGGGGCTTCAGGTCCATTCGGAGGCGCCAAGAAGTTCTGGTGAGCTCTTTTTGTATCGCCGCGACGTCGGTGATGAGTTCCTACCTCGCTGGTTGGACCTGGCGCCGCGGGTTTCTCCAGTCCCTCAGATCCTCGCTGCTGCGTGGAGCGGTGAGTTGGCCACCGTTGAGACCGAGGCGCTCACGCTCGCGACCGCCGCTGAAATGCTTCACCGTCGGCTTTACCCGAATGCGAAGCGCTTCGACGAGGAGCAAGTCGGGCAAGCGGTTGAAGCGCTGCGTAACTCGGAGGTTGGGGAACCGGTCAAGACGAGCTTGGAAGACGCGTTAAGGACATGGTGGGCCGACAAGTCATACCCCCAGCGGCTCAGAGAAATCGCTGAGCCCGTTGCCAAGGCAGTGCCGTCCGCCGTTGGGAGAATCAGCCGGTGGAAAGAGGCTGTGCGTGCCCAACGTGTTGCTGGCGCCCACGGTCTGGGTGAGGAGGAATCTGGGCATACCGCAGACATCCTTGATGTCCATGCACTCAACCAGTCGCTGCGGTGGGTTCTGACGTTCAGGCTCCTTCTCGAGGCTGGCGTTGCGCCAGAGCAGCTTGACGCTGCAGCGCAGCGCAGCGAGCGATATGAGACCGCGGTACGAAGCTGGAACGACCAGCTGCCGTACATTTTCGGCTGATTCTTACCGGCCATGGAATCGATTCGCACACCGCAACGCGTCTGCCGCGCTTGGCGCAGCGGAAAGGCAGGGGGCGAGTTCTGGATTCCCTGCAGCTCGGAACCGACTACTTGTCATAACGTCTGGATATCGGACATGGGCTAACTTTCGGCGCCGAAAGCGTGCCAACTCTTGCTGCTGTGGCGGCGGGACCCCTGTCGGTTTGCCGAAAAAAGCAGGGAGAAAAGTCAGTCACACCATTGGCAGATCAATCTGCAGTTTATCGTTGTGACGAAATGGGTAGGCTTACTGACTATGACTGACACTCGTTCAACCACAGCGTTGGAGTGCGTGGAATGTGGGGCTGAATTGTCGTATCGCGGCACCGGTCGGCGTCCTCGCTATTGCAGTCAGACGTGCCGCAACCGAGCCTATGAGGCCCGTCGCGCAGCACGCACAGGAGCGGTGGCGACTGAGGTTGTCGAGCGCGTGGTGGAGGTAGAAGCGCGCTTGGATGTGGATGCGGTGGTGCGATGGTTGGAGGGGCATCCGCGTCGCCTCTCGGCAGTACTACGCGGCATGGAGTGGACGCGCGAGCAACAAGACGGGTTGCGCTACGGACTGGAGAACGCAGTCACGGATCAGGTGGTGATCTCCCGGCAAGAGCGTGAGCGCCTGTCCCGGATGCCCGCGGTGGATCCACTGAAAAGATTGGAACTAGCTCGCTTACAACACCGCGTGGAGTCATTGACTCGCGCTAATGAGAGGCTGACCCGTCAGCTCCAGGAAGCGCTGGAACCGGGCACAAGCTCCCTGTCGCCTGGTGCGAACGGCTCGCCACAGGCTGTGGCCGGAGCGGGGTATAAGACGGTGTCGGTGCACGGGAAAGACTTCCGCGTGCCTGCCGACTGGACCCGTCAGCAAGCCCGCCAGTGGTGCCGGGAACACCCCGAGCAGGGCGTGGTCTCAGGCCGGTAGCGACCCCTTTGTTTCGTACCAACGAAACACATTGGGTAATGATGCAAGAGGTGTGTGGCTTCTGGGCGCGTTAGCGCAGTCGTGCCACGGCGGGGATTTTCGGGGTAGTCGGAACGCACAAGGGTGCGACGTCGTGAGTCGGGAGTGTGCGTGCATGTGACAGGTCACGGGTGAGCATCACCGTAGTGTTGAGCGTGTGACTTCCTCGTATGCTGTAGCCGCCCTGGATCGTGGCGACATTCGGAAAAACCTCACCTCGCTGGTGTCCCACTGGCGACCCCGGATTGATGAGTGGAAATCCACCGGCAAGCGCCACACAGAAAAGTCCCATGCTCAACAGTTCTGGTCTGATCTCCTGCGCAGCTTCGGCGTGATCCCCGAGCGCATCGACTTGTTTGAACGCGACGCCGCGCGGGCCTCCACGGGCAACACGGGCTACATCGACTTGTTCTGGTCAGGTGTCGTACTCGGTGAGGCGAAATCGCTGGGGCGCGACCTCGACGCCGCGTTTTCTCAAGCCCTGGATTATCTCGCGGGCGGTTCGATTGAACAGCACGAGTGGCCGAATTTGAGCGCTCCATCATTAAGGAGCGTCAGGCCGAGGGGAACGTCCGCGCCACAGCGCGCGGGGTCGACAAGGGACGGGCGAAAGTGCTTACTGGAGCCCAGGTGGCCCAGGCTCGTCAGTGGGTAGCCGATGGAATACCGAAGGCTGAGGTGGCCCGTCGGCTCGGGATCGGACGGACCACACTCTACAAATATCTCGGAGGGGACAGTGAGGTGACTGTAAAGGGAGAATCCAGCGAGTCACCGGCTCTCCCCGCCTCTACGCTCGCTCCTGTTCTTAAAGGGCTCTGCGGGGTCACCAGTATTCGGGCTCCAACTTTATGAAGGACCCGTTGAACATGTGTTCTTTGCAGTAGGCCTGATTGTCCTTCCAGTCGATCATGAGATATCCGCTTCCTCTTCTGAGGCCGCTCGAGATGCTTTTTACGCTCCGTTCGACGAAAAAATTGTCGAAGGCTTCGTAGTTGGGGAAGGAGTCGGGGAAGCCTACGGGGTCAAACAGATTGGTCATTCCAAGGCCCTTTCCTTATGGGGATGGGGTGGCGCTGCCTCTAGTGACCCACACGTCAGCCTCCCAATCGAGGGGGCAGGAGTACTTTCCTTTGGCTTTCACCATTTCCCTCAGGCTCTCCTGATAGGCGATGTACTTCTCTGGGCCGAGTGTTGACCAGGCGGTTAGGCGTTTGATCCCTTCTCTGGAGGCTTCGTTGTAGACGTATAGGTCCACGGGCACGTGCAGGTAGGGGTAAACCCTCTGCGCATCGGGGTGGTCCAGCACCGCCAGGTATTTCAATGTCATGTTCAGCCACTTCTGGGCCTGGCCGTAGTGGAATTTGAAACCAGGCCGGGTGGGATGGATGCGCTGTTCGAACTCCGCGACGGTTTTCTCGCACCATTGCTTGTGTGCCCGATCGAATTCCTCCTGCGAGTTGATGGTGGCGAGATCATCGACGAACATCATGATGGACTTGTGGGTCTTCTGTTTGAGGATGTCGCGGTCGGGGTGGGTGCCTATGCCTCGCAGCGTGCGCTGCAGATCCGCGTAGGCCCTCCGGGAGGCGCCAAGGATGGCTTGTTCACTGGTGACGTCGGCGGTTGCGACTTTTGTGCCGAAGTAGAAGGCGATGAGGTTTCGACGTTGTGTGGTTGTGTCCATGGGGGAAGTCTTCCTGAAATGGGGGCCGCAGGCCAGGGGTGCATGATCGAGGGTAAATATGCGCACGCTTTGGATGGCACAAGTAGGCAAAGCAAGTTCTAAGGCAATCCATGCCGATACGCTAAGAATATGCACTTTGATTCAGATCTGATCCAGCGCTTAACTCAGCAAGATTCCGCAGGGAGGACAGAAGCCGATATTCAGTCGGACATTAAGATGTTGCTGCTCTCTGCGCCGAACCTAATCCCTTCTGGAGAGCAGGCAAGTACGGTTCTCAAGCTGGAGGATCAGTTGGCAGATGGCTCCAAGCGCAGGATTGATATTGCCTTGGGCGCAACCGTTATCGAGGTAAAAAGACGCCTGATTACACAGGCAGAGGCGAACGAGTACATAGTGCAACTGCAGGGTTATGTCGAGACTCGCATGATGCAGACTGGCTCGCGGTACAACGGCATTCTTTCGGATGGGCGAAATTGGTGGCTCTTCGAGCAAGATCCTAAGACTGGGGAATTTCCCCGTCTCTCGACTTTTGAGCTAACTAATCCGGCCAAGGCTGATGAGCTCGTGGGTTGGCTACAAGCGGTGCTGGCCATGCCTGCTGGTGTGACCCCTTCTCCTGATGCAATTGAGGACATTCTGGGAGCAACTTCGCCTGGTTACGCTCAGGACCGCGCGTTCTTGAGCAGTCTTTACCATTCGATAGAAGACGATCCCACCACGAGACTCAAACGTGAATTGTGGGCGCGCTTGCTGAGATCAGCATTGGGAACAGGATTCGAGGACCAAGAAAAGCTATTCCTTGACCACACAATGTTGTCCATTGAAGCAGCCGCCATTGGTCATGCCGTAATGGGTATTGAACCTGCAGAATTGTTGAAAGACCCACGAGCCATGCTCACGGGTGACTCTTTTCGCGATGCTGGTATCTACAACGCTGTAGAGGCAGACTTCTTCGACTGGGTTCTCTCCGTGTCGAATGGAGAGAAATTTGTCCGACAGATCATCCGCCGCATCACTATGTTTGACTGGTCAAAAACCCAGCATGATGTGTTGAAAGTCCTCTACGAATCAATTATCAGCGCAGAGGCCCGCAAGGGAGCAGGAGAGTACTACACACCCGATTGGCTCGCCGAAGGCATTGTAGAAAAGACACTAACGAAGCCACTGGAACAGCGAGCCCTTGACCCGGCTTGCGGTTCCGGCACCTTTATTTACCACTTGGTTCGCCGCATCATTAAGGCTGCAGACCAAGCCGAATGGGATAACCAAACAATCCTGAACCACATTCAAGAACACGTATTTGGTCTGGATATTCACCCTGTCTCTGTGTCCCTGGCACGTATTACTTATCTGCTGGCGTTAGGTTCACGCTTGGCAGAAGATCGCGAGGATGTATGGGTGCCTATTCATTTGGGTGACTCTATCCAGTGGTACCAATCGGCGAATCATGATGAAAGCCAGATCACGATCAACACAGACGGCGTCGACCTCACGACGCCAACGACCGCCGACGATGCACTGTTTCATATCGGACACGTTCTTGCTTTCCCCCTGTCAAGCATTGAAGATCCTGGCACTTTTGATCGCCTGGTCTCCGACATGACCGCAAAAGCAAAAACCTACACTGACCGTTCCCAGCAAGAGAAAAAACCTAGCGTTGAGTCCATCTTGTCGAACTATGGCATTACCAGTGACCCAGATCGGGATACCTTGCGTGAGACGTTTAATCTACTGTGCAGCCTCAATGCTCAAGGGAGAGACTCGATCTGGGGATACTACGTACGTAACCAGGTGCGCCCCTTGTGGCTATCTATGAAAAATCGCCGCATGGATGTTCTCGTAGGCAATCCGCCGTGGGTTGCCTACCGGTATATGACCGAAGACATGCAGCAACAGTTCAAGCGCTTCTCTGAAGCTCGCAATCTCTGGCATGGTGCCAAAGTTGCTACTCACCAAGACCTTGTGGGGCTATTCATCGTGCGTGCGGTTGAGAAGTACCTCAAGGTCGATGGACGCTTTGGTTTTGTCACACCACTAGCTGTGCTGAGTCGTAGCCAGTACGAAGGCTTACGTAAAGGCAATTGGGGTAGCGAGACTCTTTTCGGTGAATTCACTGAAGTATGGGATCTCGCCAACGTGCGCCCGAAAAATGATCTGTTCCCTGTTCCTTGTGCCGTTACGTTCGGAATAAAGCACATCGGATCCCCCACGGTCACACCTAGCCATGGATTCCCAAAAGTCAAACGAGTCGTCGACGGCAAACGCGATAAGTCTGGATGGGAAGAGACCAAAAAAGCTCTGACTTTTACGGAACGTGACCTCATCACCCTATCCATCGATCAAAAAGAAGGAGGGTCTGTATACCGAAAGCTTGTCTCTCAGGGAGCAACTATCGTCCCTCGGTTTCTCTTGTTCGTCGAGGAGAAAGAGGCATCAGGAAAACTCGGTCAGAGCCGAGGGAATATCAGCGTTACATCGTTGCGCACTTCGCTCGAAAAGAAGCCCTGGAGAGACATCCCGGGCCTGTCTGAGGTTGTTGAGAAACGTTATATCTATGACGTGCACCTAGGGTCTACGATTGTTCCGTTTAAATTCCTTAAGCCATGGAAAGCTGTGCTGCCCATTGACAAGGAAACCGTCCTGTCTGAATCAGAGATCGCTGAACGTGGCGGTCCAGGCTTAGCCCGGTGGTGGAACAAGGCTTCGCAACTGTGGACTATGCATAGATCCACCCGTTCTCCCGAATCGCTGACTGATCGGATCGACTACCACCGACTTCTTGCGAAGCAGCTTGGTGGTTCACGCTTACGTGTTTTCTACACAGCTTCAGGTACGGCTCTTGCTGCTGCGTATTCTGACTCGCTGAAGGCCATCGCTGAGCATTCTTTGTACTGGTTGCCCGTCAAGAATCGGGCAGAGGCTCGGTATCTAACTGCTATTTTGAACGCTCCATTGACTACTGAGATGGTCCAGCATTATCAAGCTATTGGTTTGTTTGGTGGTCGACATTTCGATACTTATCCGTGGCGATTGGCGATCCCTGAGTTTGATCCTTCAGAGTCTCTACACCAAGAGCTCGTCGATCTATGTGTGGAGTGTGAACGACTTGCTTCTGCTGTCCCTGATGAGGGGCTTGGGTTCCAAACGGTACGTGGTGCTGTGCGTGCAAAACTAGATGGAGCTGGGCTCCAGGAAAAGCTTGATGCCGCTGTTGCTGAGCTCTTAGGTGGTGGCAATGAGTAGTAGTTTCTTGTGGAACAGGATGCTTACTTAGGCGGAGATCAACCGTATTTCTCTGTTCTGGAAACTTCCGATTGCCTCCAACTAACAGGACACAAAAGGCTTTTGTGTCCTGCACCCCACCGATGCAAAGAGAATAACAGCCGTAAAATCCCATACACCAAGGTACATTTGCAGTAAACTGTCAACCAGTGCTGTGGTCGAGGTGGCTGGGCGTTTGGAGGAGGTGTGCAGGGGCGTTGTTGACGTTGTCGAAGTTGCATGCTGATTCTGTGGCGTATTACGAGTCCACGGTGGATGAGTCGTCGGGGTTGGATGCGTATTACTCGGAGGATGGTCGTCAGCCTGCGCGGGCGTGGATGGTGGGGGAATCTGTAGCGGATGTTCGTGAGATTGAGGCGGCGTGTGGTGTCGTGGTGGGTGAAACTGTTGATGGTGGTGCGGTACGCAATTGGTTCAATAACGCGGTGGCTCCTAGTGGTGAATCGTTGGGGCGTGCGCCAGGATCTCGTGGTGTTCCGGGCTACGATTTAACGTTTTGTGCGCCGAAGTCGGCCTCTGTTTTGTGGGGGCTTGTCGAGGATGAATCGGTGCGCGCGGCGGTGGATGCCGCGCACGAGAATGCGGTGGCGCGGGGGTTGGAGTATTTGCAGTCGCATGCGGGGTATACGCGGAAATCCGATCCGGCGAATCGGTCTGCGATGGTGTTGGAAAAAGTCGTGGGGTTGTCGGGTGTGCGGTATGAGCATCGGACGTCTCGGGCGGGTGATCCGCATATGCATACGCATGTGTTGGTCAGTAATAAGCAGTTGTGTCGGGATGGGAAGTTTCGCACGGTTGATGGGGTGAGTCTGTATCACGAGTTGCGGGCGGCGGGGATGGTGTATCAGGCGCAATTGCGGGCGGAGCTCACGGCATCTCTGGGTGTGGCCTGGGGTGAGGTGACTAATGGGTGTGCGGAGATTGCAGGGTTGGATGATAGCCGTGTGTTGAGGGATTTTTCGACGCGGAGCCGGGAGATTGATGCGTGGCGTGAGGCCAACGGTGTGGCGTCGGATTCGGAGGCGAATCCGGTGCGGGATGCAGCACTGGCGCGGGTGGGTCAGAAGACAACGCGGCAGGTAAAAGATGTGGCCACTCCCCTGTCCGAATTGCGTACCCAGTGGGCGGAATCTGACGCCGGGAAGCGTGCGCGGAAGTTTGTTGATTCCGTGCGCGTTGGGGAGACGAACAAGTGTGGCGCGGTGATGCCGAACGCTGTGGACGTGATGGCTGCGGTGACGGAGACTCGGTCGACGTTTACGCGTGCAGATGTGGTCGAGGCCGCTGCTGGTTTGGTTCCGGCTGATGTGGATCGTTCGCTGCTTCTTGAGCGTGTGGAGGAGTTGGTGGATGAGATTTTTTCTACCAGTGTGGCCTGGAGTGTCACCCCGGAACGGGCGCGTGAGTACAACCGGGCAATGCGGGAGGGGTCGCAGCGGTTCACCACTGAACTGGTGGTGCGGGAAGTGGATCGGGGTATTGATCTGGCTACGGCCGAAGTCGGCCGTGGTGTGGATGGAAGCAGCATTGTTCCGGTCGAGGGAGCGCTGTCGGAGTCTCAGGCGAGCGCGATGGTGACGGTGGTGGAATCCGACTACCGCGCCAGTGTCGTGATCGCCCCGGCTGGTGCGGGTAAAACCTCCTCATTAAAGGCTGCGCGTGGGGCGTGGGAGGCCGCAGGTAAGCGGGTTGTGGGTTTGGCGCCGACGGGTAAGGCTGCTGATGTGATGGTGGCGGAGTCGGTGGCGCATGAATCCTCCACTATTGCTCGTGTTTTGCATGGCACCAGTGAGTTGACTGCCGCTGAATCTGCCGAGAAGGTGGGGTGGGATCGGGACACGGTCGTGGTGGTTGATGAAGCGGGCATGGTCGGCACTGGGGATTTGGTGCGGGTCTTGGAGATCGCGGCGGCTGCTGATGCGCGTGTGGTGTGTGTCGGTGATCCACATCAGTACGCGGCGGTACGTGCCCGCAGTGGGTTGCTCGGCACGTTGGCGTCCGAGTTGCCGGATGCGGTGGAGCTGACGGAGGTGTTCCGTCAGCAGGATGCTGTGGAGCGGCGTGTATCGCAGTGGTTGCGTGAGGGGGATCGTCAGCTGGTTGCCCAGGCCGCGAGTTGGTACGGGAATGCTGGTCGTTTGTATGCCGGTAGCGTCACGGCGATGTTGGATGATGCGCTGGCTGGGTGGTGTGCGGATGTGGATGCCGGTGCTGACAGTGTGTTGATTGCTGGTGATCGGGACACAGTGGATGCCCTGAATCGTGCGGCACAGAAGCATCGCGTTGCCGCTGGTCTGGTGCAGGCCACGGGTGCCACTGCGCGGTTGAACACCTCGGAGCGTACCCAGTGGGGTCGTGTGGGTGATGTGGTGTTGACCCGGCGGAATGACTATGACCTGGTGGCCTCTGGCGGGGAGCCGGTGCGTAATGGTCAGCGATGGACGATTGAGGATATTCATGCTGATGGTTCGGTGCTGGTGCGGCGCAGGGATGATCGAAACGTCACCGTGACCCTGCCTGCGGAGTATGTCTGTGAGCATGTGCAGTTGGGGTATGCCTCGACGGGGCATTCTGCCCAGGGCATGACAGTGGATGTGGCGCGCGTAGTAGCCGATGCCTCAAAGGTGGATCGGGCTGGTGTGTACGTGCCGATGACTCGTGGCCGGGTGTCCAACGTGCTGTATCTGGCGGAGTCGTCTCCTGGGGATGTGGACACCGCGCACACCCGAGTGACTGCATCGCCGCAGCGGCGGGAGTCGGTGGCGTATGCCGAGGAGTTGTTGGTCGCGGCGTGTGCGAGGGATCGTCGGGATGAGACCCCGCATCAGTTGTGGCGGGATGCCTACCGGGAGTGGTCGTTGGAGCGGTTGTCCTCGGCGTATCCGGTCGATGGTGATCCGTTTGTGGGCACACGCATGGCTGAGGTGATGCGGGATCGTCGGGTTGCACGGCAGCAGCGGATGGTCAGGTGTGTACGCCGTCAGGATCAGCCCCCGGTGCGGGATCGCGCGCAGCGCCCATTGTGGGCGGTGCCGGAGACCATCTTGCAGTGGGCCATCGAGCAGCCAGAGGTGGTTGCGGCCAGGTGTGAGGCTGCGCGAGCAGAACATGCGTCAGTCACTGAGCACAATGAGCAGGCCGCGCTGATCGAGCAGCTCGACGAGCGCAAGCAGGCGGTGTCCGAGGAGCATCAGGTCGTGGGGCAACGGTTGAATGAGGCTCGTGGTCGTTTGCGTCAGGCGCAGTCGGCGCAGCAGTCGCGGAGCCGGTGGGCGAAGCTACGCGGTGCATCCTTTGACGGACAGATCACCCAGGCTCGTAGTGAGTGCGAGGCGTTAGAACAGGCCAAGTCTGAGTTGAATGAGCAGTTGGCGCAGATCCGTCAGCAGCGCACGGCGTGCCGGTATGTCACTCGCCCGGACTATCAGGACGATGCGGTCACTGCCGAGCGCGTGGAACTGCTGGATGCACTGGCCACACCAGAGGAGATCCGTGCTGAGCGGACCGATCGTGCACGATTACCGGAGGCGCAGCAGCAGGCCGAGCGGGCGGAGGCGGCAGTCGAGTTCGCGGGACTGCGCGCCGATGCTGTGTGGCAGGACGACGAGAAGCACGCGGATGGTTATGTCTCCCCTGGTATGCCGTACATGCCGTCGTTCGATCTTGAGGCTGTGATCCAGTCGCGGCGGGCACATGGTGTGCCTCTCCCCTCCCCTGACGCGGATCCAGATGAACAGTCGTGGAGTCCAGATCATGGCACGAATCCGGGGATGGACTTCTAGGTCCGGTGTGATGCGGGGATAGGGGTAGTCCCCGCTGCGGCGGAGCGTAACGGGGGGTTCTCAACGCGGCAACGGGGACTACGAAACGGTGCCACCCCCCTGGGGAAAGGGCGATCATGGCACCACTTGGAAAAGTACCGCACAACACTACGGCGTGCAGCATGAGAATAAGAGACGCTTCCTCGCTAACAGAGGAGCTTGTCAGACTCATCGTGGATGAGAGGGCCTTTGGTAACAGAGTTTTAATGGCTATATGTCCATACAGTCATATGGCTATATGGTCATTAAAACTCTAATTCCTCCCCCCCTCGTTGCTCTTCAAGCCATCGCGAGGCCCACTCTTGGAAAAGCTTAGAGATACTCGTCTTCTTCAAAAAAGCTTCCGTCTTGAGATCTTCGAGCATTTGGTCATCCGATACATACAGTCGTACAGTCGTGGCTTTCCGCCGTGACTGTTCAAACATTTCTGCTGAAGGTGCCTTCTCCTCTCTGGAGGAGTGTTGCTCATCGGAACTTTGCTGAATGAGTGCTTTCTTGATTCCCATATGCTTCTCCTTAATCTTCAAATGCTGAACACAGTTCAGTAGCGAGAGCCTTCCAAGGCTCATTTAGATCGGGAACAGTTCCAAATGCTTTTCGAGTTGTAGCGCGAGTGGGGATGACGACATCGGCCAGAGCCATAGTTTCGTCTCCTACCAGTTCGGCGTGGACGGTATCGGCTAACTTCTCTCGACGATCAACGTTTGTAAGCACAACTGCTACCGGAGTCGTCGTTTTAGCAAGTGCATCAAGGGTGATTTGTGTTCTATCCATCTCCATGGGAGATACCCCGGTCGGAACCAAGACAAGTGATGCGGCCGATACTGCAGCATCGATGATCTTTTCATTTCCGGGAGGGGTGTCGATCAGTACGAAATCAGCTTTCTTAGCACGGTGCAAACCTTCTGAGAGCTCACTTGGCGAAGGGGCGGGAAGTGTTGGGAAGGGGAGAGGTTCTTCTGATGCTGAGCTCCACCGCATTGCAGATTGTTGGGGATCGGAATCTAAAACCGCGACCTTGTATCCCTTTTTCTGCATAGCAGTTGCCAAAAACATGGTGACGGTTGTCTTTCCAGTTCCGCCTTTTGATTGCACGACTGAGATCACGTGAGGCATGACTGAAGCTTATTGCGAAAAGGAGCGCACGATCTGTAAAGACACAGCCATATGATCATATAGCTGCATGTCTGCATGGATATATGATCATATGACCGTATGGTTGTGTCCTGGATTCTGTGTCGAGTCTGCAAAGTCGTAACCTCGACCGGGTTGGCCGGGTGGTAAACTGAATCTGAATTCCAACACTGTGATTCATTTAGACATTGTGTTGATACATAGAAAGAGCGCCACGCAGGCTGCAACCCGCATGACGCTCGCTTATCGCCCCATCCCAAGTGGGGAGAAAGCCTGTCCATGACTATACCCCATGGGACCGAGAATGTGTCCCCACATTTTCCGCCCAACAGCGCCGATGCAACGCGAACAGCGGATTTTCTCTCCCCCCGTACTGTGCCACTGCCGTCCCGGGGAGCCACGGACTACGAGCGTTACAAGCTGCTGAAGCACCTTGACCGGGAGACCCTGCATGGTTGCCCCACACGGAAGTTCTCGGGCGCGTGGACGAAGACCAAAGACGGTAAGCGCAAGCCTCGGCTCTACCGTGTGGAATCCTCCGCTTTAGGGAGGCTGCAGTACGTCAAGCTTGTCCATAAGCAACGAGCCACCGTCATTGTCTTGGACGTGGACATGCTGGGCTCCGCCGGGGGCAACGTCACCGACATGGCCCCTGAGGTCATCAACGTCCTGGTGGCCATGAAAGACGCCAGCTGCGCCCCTTCCTGGATCGGCGTTAACCCGATCAACGGCAAAGCACAGTTGATCTGGCTGATCGACCCGGTCTATGCCGACGCGTCAGGGGATTCGTCGAACATGCGCCTGCTGCGGGCCACAACGAATCAGCTGTGTGAGCTGTTAGGTGCGGATGCGCATTTCTCGCATGGGTTTTCCCGCTCGCCGTTTTATACCGGGGATGATCCCACTGCCTACCATTGGCACTATCAGCACTCAGATATCTTCCAGCTGGCCGCATTGATTCAGGAGGTACGGCGCATGAACGGCACCACGGATGCGGCACCGACCCCTGCACCGAAGCAATCCTTTACCAGCGGACGGGAGCTGATCAATGCAGTGAAAACCCGTAGGGAAGAAGCGCAAGCCTATTGGAAGATCGCCAAAGAGCTGCAAGGGGACATGGCTGATCTCGACGGACTGGATGCCGAACGCATCGATGGTGTCAAAGTGCTCTGGATCGCCGAGGGGCGCGCTGCACGGGATGAGACCGCGTTTAGGCACGCGCTGTACACGGCACACAAACTCCGGGCAGCCTCCAAGCCTATGAAGGACGAGGCGATTATTGACGCCTATGAGCATGCGTACAACTTGGCTCACAAGCTCGGTGCAGATGGCCGCCAGGCGGAGATGCCACCGATGAGGGATCGCCAGACGATGGCCAGGCGTGTGCGTGGTTACGTCCTGGCGGGCAAGTCGGATTCGACGGGTTCTGTAACGCTCACAGGAGCGGCAACAAGTCGTGAGCGTAAGGCTCTGGCAACGATGGGCCGCCGAGGCGGGAAGAAAGCAGCAGAACGATGGAACGACCGAAATAGCGAGTATGCACAATCAGAAACCCAGAAGTTAACCAGAGCTAATAAGAAGCGTGCTGCACAAGGACGATCTGTCTCGCACCGGATAGCTGCTTATTTTGACGATAGGCTCTTCGAGGTAGATCAGTATCCAACAGTGGACGAGGCTGCCGCAGAGTTCGGCGTTTCAAGAAGAACCGTCCAGCGGGCTGTGGCTAAGGCTGGGATTGAACTGCCTGTGGGGCGAAAGAGAAAAGGTGACAGGCCGTAAGCAATATACGGTTCCCCTGCTCGCAGTTAGAGGATTGAACTCTTTGAGGTTGGGTAGAGATGGGTGCTGGTGAAGTAGGACCAGGTTTTTAGACGGTTTCTGATCTTCATTTGGGCCATCGTCTTGTATCGGAATTACGAAGATTTGCTCCAACTGAGCAACATGATGAAGTGATCGTGAATAACCTTCGAGAGATTCCAGATGGGGCGACACTAGTGTGTTCGGGGGATATTTCCGTATGGCGTTGTGGTGCTTGGGAGAGCTGAAGCGTGAGAAGTCATTCACCATGATTTTGGTGCCGGGGAACCATGATCGTGTGTATCCGATGTGTGGGATGGATTCGGTGGTGACGTGGACTTACGAAGTATGGGGAAGTCTTCGATGTGATCTCGTTTGATCTGCAGGTGCGGATTGGCCGGTGGCTTGTGTTGTTGACTCATATTCCGCGAGCTGTGGGGGAGTTCGCGGTGGTTGATCCGCATCAGACGGACAAGCTGGCCCGGTGGGCGGCTCCTGTAGGGGTTTGAGTGCATGGGCATACGCATTCGGATGTGGCGATTCGGCGTAAGAATGTGAACGTGAGTCTGGAGGCCACAGGCTTACGTCCGGTCTTACCGGCGGATCTGGAGGAGATGGTGACCAAGGCAGTGCGATTAAAGCACTGAGCTAGGAGCAGGTGCTTTAAGGGGGCGGATCCGATTAGGGCTTTGTGGAGCGATCCGGTGTCTGAAGACAGAGGCCATGACCGCAGGGGGGAGGTTGTTTCACGATCGAATCTGTGTTCTGAGCGTGGGCGGGTTTATCTATGAGGGTTCATTAAGTTTGCTCTGCCTCGTCAAAGTTGGGTACTCCGTATTTATCGGCAATGGCGCCTTCGATGATCGAGCGCACGGTTTGCCCCGTGCGAAGTGATTCTTTTTTGATGAACCGGTAGTAGGGAAGGGCAACGCGAGTGTTGAGCTGAACAACGGGTACATCATCGGGCAATTGCCTGAGCTGTTCTGAGGAGTCATGAGAGGAAGTGCGCACTCTCGGAACGCCTTCAGATGAGGTGGAGCGTTGCACTTCGGTGAAGTAGAGCTCTAAGCCACGGGCGATTTGATCGTTGGGATGCTCTCCTACCTCTGTCGCATGTGTCGCTAGCTGTGCATACAGCGAGCAGGGGAGGTCTACGGAGAGTGTGTGGTGTGGAGACAAGTGTGCGGAGTCGGTGGCAGCCAGTTGTCGGCGTGCGCTTTTATGTAGCCGGGCTCGCTGTGCCACTGATTTGAGGGCGTCGTCTTTTCTGTTCATTGTCGACCGATCACTGGAGGGGGAAGTATTCGTCGAAAACAGTGCGTGGCAGGACATGCCAGCACTAGTCTTTGAGAGGGATGCTGGGGGTCTGCTATTTATTCGATGATACTCATAGTCTGTAGACCTTTAGTCGTCAGTACATGACATTAAAGAGGTGCCCAGCAATAGTGAGCTTCTTGTAGCCTTCGGTGCCCGCGTGCGCCAGGCACGGGGGGCGGCGGGACTGTCGCAGGAGGCGCTCGCACATCGTGCGGGCTTGCATCGCACGTATGTCAGTTCTGTCGAACGGGGAGAGCGCAATATTGCTTTGATCAATATTGTCGTCTTGGCGGAAGCTTTGAACATCGATGCGGGAGAGCTTGTAGGGAGGCTCCGTAACTAGGTTAGTAAGGCGTCAGGAGAGCTCCACGTGAATCGTGGCACGTTGCTGTGATGCGAGATGCCTGTTGTTCTCTAGTCAAGTCGAGGTTTTCACTGTTTGCTTATTCGAATCTGTCGAACCATTTCGGGTCAACGGTAGGGCGGAGTTTCACGCCGGATTCTCCGTCAGTGCGGATCAGTTCGGCAAGGCGGTCACCGCTAATAAGGTCAACGGTCGGCACGGTGGAGGTGGCTGCTTTGCGTGCCGGTTCAGTGAAGCGGCTGAGAGTGACGATGATGGCACGTTCAGCGCCCTTGGTTTGGGCGTCGCGTTGGAACAGGGCAACTGTTTCACGTCCGATGGGTTTGCCTTCCGGAGCGTAACGCTTAATTTGTACGGCCACGCGGGAGGATAAGACTGGACTGAGCGGAGCGGTACCGATGGCATCAACGCCTTCATCGCCGGATCCTCCCGTGTGTTGAAGCTGCAGCCCTTGCCGGCGCAGAAGGTAGATAATGAACTTCTCGAAGCCTTCAGGAGGAAGTTGGTGTAGACGGCTGAGTAGTTGGCTCTTCCAGTCACTTTCATGGGTTTCCTCGTCGGAAGCGGACAGGATGTCGGCGTCGGGAATGCCCTCGCGGGGCTCGGCAGTGTCGGTAGTAGTTTCTAACTCTTTTTGCTTCCGTTTAGCTCGAAAAGCTTCCCGGTCGAGTTCCCTGATGGTGGAGAAGGCTTCGACGTCGGGAAGCTTGATGATCTCCTCGCCGACTTCGGTGAGCAGGTACATACCTTGGGCTGGTTGTTCAAGAGCGCCGATGCGCTTTGCTGTGGAACGGCCCCAGGCTAGTCGGCTAATGAGAACGGAATCCTGCGGTCTGTTGGGGTAAGCAACTTGGAGGAGTGCGTCAGCGTGGGGGAGATGTTCGAGGACTGTTTCGATAATCTCTTGAGTTTTGGCCGATCCTCCGAGGCTGTCGACTGCGAGGAGGATGGGCAGCACGAGTTGTTGGTGGGTGGGCATTCCTTGCTCGGTGAAGGGGACGCTGTTTGCTCCTGGTTCCATGATTTGATTCTCCCAGATGTGGGTGTTTTTCCAGTCAACTGCGGATGGTTCGGGCTGATTATTGCTAAGTAAGGGAATGTCCTGAATGTGAAAAACGTATTTCTTAAGGGAAATCTGTCCGTCAAGGATGAGAGTTCAATCTGAATACAACGGATGCTAATGTCGAGAACATGTTGATTTTGGGAACCGCTTCGATGCGGTTGCGCCGCAACCGCTAACAGCGGTTGACCTTCCAGTAGTGGTCACCGCTCCGGTCACTAAGCCGGGCGGTCATTTTGCCATGCCCGGCTCCAAAACTCTTCTTTTCGGAGCATCCCATGTCTGCATATTCTCGTGGTCGTCACGAAAACGGCCAGAACTTTCTCACTGACTCCCGCGTTATCGCCTCTCTCTTGGAGCGTGTGGGAAGCACTAGCGGCCCCTTGATTGAGATTGGTCCCGGCCAAGGGGCGCTGACTCATCCGTTGTCTTGTACGGGACGATCTCTCACAGCTGTTGAAATTGACCCCGCGCTGGCAGGTGCGCTGCGGCGGGAACTTGACGATGCTGTGACTGTCATCAACGAAGATTTTCTGAGATACCGTCTGCCAGCCCACCCTCATGTGATTGTTGGTAACATCCCGTTTCATATCACCACATCCATCTTGCGGCGCCTTCTTCGCGCCCCAGGCTGGACCGACGCTGTGCTGCTTATGCAGTGGGAGGTTGCCCGCCGACGTGCTGGCGTCGGTGCGTCAACCATGATGACCGCCCAGTGGGCTCCGTGGTTCACTTTTGAGCTTGGAGAACGTGTTAGCCGGGAGGCGTTTACCCCTCGTCCTAGCGTGGATGGTGGCGTTTTGCACATCCGACGCCGTCCTAAAATGTTGGTACCAGTTGGAAAGCGAAAGGCGTTCCAAGCTCTAGTGCACGCCGTCTATACGGGGAGGGGTCGTGGGATCGTCGATATCGTCACCCAGGCGAAGATCTTTCCCTCTCGACAGGCGACGCGGAAATGGGCCGAGCGGTCTGGTGTGCATTCGCATCAGCTGCCCTCTGACCTGTCTGTTGCTCAGATGGTCAGCCTCTTCCAAAGCAGTGGGGCAGCTCCTGGCCAGCGTCGAGAGCAAAGGAAATAACTCTGAGAGGAGAGTCCTCTTTCTGGGAAGGTGGGTTCAAGAAAAATCAATAACCCCGGTGATATACGTCTAAAACGTAGGGATCGCTCCGGGGCCTTCGCTCTTGAGTGTAACACTGGTACGTATGCCAGCCAAGAATAAGCCGGAGAGCGATCTCGAGGCGTGGTTTTCGTCCGAGCGGATGAAAACCTATAGCTTCCATTTGGATCCCGAAGCGCTCTACCTGTGGAATACTCGCGTGACCAAGTCCTTCCTGGAAGACATTCAGCATGTCGAGGTGCTTTTGCGTAACTGTGTCGATACTGCTGTGTCTCCAAGGTATGGGCAGCGGTGGTATGTCCACCCGGCTATTCCTTTTGATCGACAGGCGAAGAAGTCTATTCAGAAGGCGGAACGGCGGGCGGGGATTGCTCGAGCACAGGTGCCACCATCGGGGCGGGTGATTGCTGAGTTGAGCTTCGATTTCTGGGCGTATCTTTTTACCAATACGTACGCGTCGACGATTTGGCCACTGGTTCGTAAAGCCCTTGTAGCTACACCGATCGCTTCGCATGGGGGGAAGGGAGTTAGCATCTTTGTGCCTTCTCTGACCGACTTCAAACGTGAGGTTGATGTGGTCTACAAATTACGTAACCGTTGTGCTCATCACGAGCCGATTATCAGGCGAAACAGGCAGCATGAAAATGCTCGGCTTGATCGTGCGCAGCAAGCCGTCAGGCTTTTGTCCACGTGGATCGATCCGGGCGCGTCGCGGTGGATTGTTGAACACTCAAGGATCCCTGATCTGCGGATCAATAGGCCGTAAGCTGGCCCTCGTGAACCTATTTCTTGCTTCCTACCTGCACCCTGACCTTGGCACCTACCTGACTGGAAGGATTCTCTATATCGATGATGCAGCAGTTGAGATGCGGCAAGCCCCGTTCACCCAAGAAGAGTTGAAAACTGTGCGCGAGGCGGCGGAGGTGCTAGTTCCTGTCACTGTGTCACAGATGGCACTGGCAGATTTCCGCCAAGAGCTTGAACTAGCTGATTGTGTCTATGTTGCGAGTGGTGAAACATTCCGCTTGCTCCATGCGCTGAAATCCACAGGAACAGACCAGCTTCTTGTTGATGCTGTGCGTGCTGGAAAGTTGTATGCGGGTAGTTCTGCTGGGGCGATGGTTGCTGGTCCTTCAATCGAGCCAGCCACGGTGATGGATAATCCTTCCATAGCTCCTGATCTCGGGGATTATACCGGGCTTCATCTCACTGAATTTGTGGTGGTTCCTCATGCCCAAGGTACAACTGGTCCGTATTCCATCAACATCATTAGTAAGACGGTGGAAGACTACGGCCAAGAATGGAATCTGCTGTTGCTGAGGGACGGACAAGCTCTCTATGTAGATGCCCGGGGATCAATGCTTATTTAGCTGTACCGGTTAGAGCAATTGATGGTGTGAAAGGCTCCTAGTCGATGAGAGCCGAATGAGCTTTTCTTTCAATTAGAAGGTAAAGAGGTTACCTAAACTATTTCGTCTCCGCTTGGCTGACTCTCTAGTTTTTTTGCCTGTCGGTATAGTTTTCGCAGGGCTGTATCGGACATATCGATGATTGGTTCATACATGAACGCGTTGACGTGGATACTCTCTGGCGTCATGAGCGAGACGCCCTCGAGTATTTTTTGACTTTCAGGGGTGCCGAGTTCGCGGTTTTTGAACTCTCTAAATAATTCTGCGGTCTGATTCCTTGTGATCCGTTCGACAAATTGGGGATCGTTGAGCTCGGTTATCATATACTTCTCTGCAAGTATTCGAGTAGCGATGGACAGCACGATCTTGTTCTCGAAATTGACACCTTCTTTGGCAGAGACGGCCTCTTCGGCCTGTTGGTTTAGCAGATCCATCACTCTGTCTTCCGGTGATCCCCAGCTTTCCTCATCCTGCCCGTGGAACGTATCCGCAAAAATCCGGTCGAGATCCCTGTTTGTAATTGAGGGGGAGTCAGTCTTCCAATGGAGGAGCGATGTGAGCACCTTGTAATCTTCGTCTGTTTTCCCCTTGGTGTATTCAAGGATGTTTCGCACAAACGGGATTGATGCGATGCGCTGCATTCCACAGGTGAAGAAGTGCCGCTTGAAGAGATTGATGAACGGATTATTGACATGGTCCGCTTTGTTGAGAACTATCCTTCCAGCGTCTTTTTGTGCCATAAAACACTGTCCGTAGCCAGCGACGTTCCGGTTAACCACCGTGCGGAAGAAATCGAAGTTATGAGTCAGGAGGATTATCTTGAAATCGGAGTAGTTTACAATCTCCTTGAGGTATTGAATAATGGCATACTTGTTCTTGTAGTCGAACGAGTCGGCGAGATCATCGATAACAAATAGTGTCGCGCGACCAGCAGCCTTCCGCGCTTCAACCTCGAAGAGCACATTAAGTATGTAAAGAGCTTTTTTCTCCCCGTTGCTAAGGACTTTAAGTAATTCCTCCCTCTCAACGTCGGTAGTCTCGTCACCTTCTTCGAATTCGAAAGTAAGCTCCAAAACGCTCTCCTGGCCAAGTATGACGCGGTGTCTGTTTTTTGCGCTGAGTCGGAACGGGACGAAAAACCGATCATTGAAGATATCGATAACTTTTTCCCACTGGGTGCTTTCGTTTACCGCCTGCTCCTCAATCGTCTTGCGGCGAGATTCCGTGTCTTCAAAACGCGTCACAACGTATTCGAAAAGATGCTCTTGTGCCTTCAGATGAGATTTCCAGACATTTTGTTGGAAAGTATCGATATTGGCCAGCTCTGGAAGAAGCTCTTCTCGGCTCGCGATGAAGTCGAAGAATCGGCGGGTATCCGCGTTTTTCTGCAGAACCTTCTCAATCGCATCGAGCTTTATTCGTAATGATTCGTCGTGGGTAATCTTCCTCTTCTCTTCAGTGATTAGATTCTTCAGATCTGATTCGTTAGTCACTGACCGAGTTTTACTCTCCCCGTGTAGGAGCAAAGAGTGATTCGCGGTGAAGAACCCGTTGCTACTTAGGCTTTTCGTTACATTTGTCGCATTGTAGAAAGAGAACGATTCTCGATTGAAGAAAGTGGATTCGTCGAGGAGTTCGTTTAGGCGCGTGATGTATTGACTTAGCTCTGACTGAACTTCGGGATTGCGGAGGATAGTAACGACCTTTTCATTGAATACGATGTCGTACGGAAGGTCGGTATAAAGTGGACCTTCCAGTTGTCTGACTTCGTGTCGGATTCGCAGCATGGCCTCGAAGAATCTGTCGTCTTCACCAGTGAACACTCGCGACAATGTACTGAAGATGTCTTGCTTAGTTTTAGATTGCTTTTCCAGTGCCTCGACGAGATCATCACGCGCCTCTATGAGGTCGACCTGGAGATCCTCGTATTCTTTTCGCAGGTTAGGGTTCACTAGAAGAGTCGAAGTTAACTCATTTGGCTGCAGTCCTTCATCGTAGGAAGACACAACTACTACATCGTCAGGGTCGAGTTCCTTCCCATGCTCATCACTGATAGAGCGCTCGGTTTGACGAGTTGGGAACATATGGTCGGAGGTCTCTTCGCCTTGGGAAAAATCCTTGAAGGTTCGCGCAAAAGAGGTTTTCATTGTGCCGTTAGGTGCGTATATCGCAATGGAGTTTTGTTTATTGAAATTGAATGTTGCACTTAAATCGCGGATGCCGTGACAGTTTTTCAATGCAACATTTATCTTCTTCATATCTGTCAGCTTAGTGCGCTTGATTCGGTTCGTGTGAGATGGATCGCCTCGGCGATCATCGACTTCGTTGCTATGGTTTTGAGATAAAAGAGAAGCATGCTGAACTTGAACCCTTTGTTGGCACTAGGATGTATTTTGTCGTACACCCTATTAATAAAACGGAAGACTCCGTAATAAACGCAACTTACTGCACTTTATCGGGCCAAAACCCGGATTCTCGTTCCAGAATTATTGCCCTACATTGAGCACTTAATAAGCAACCTCTTAAAAAGTGGGACACCATTACTGGACGATGGAGTACACGATGTGGGGAATCACGATGTCGTCATGACACGGTTCAAAGAGGCGCTGTCGGAGCACATTTGTGAGGTGTCGTTCATACGCCCGCTTTCGTGTGCCGACTGACCTATTGCGAATTGCTTTTAGAGCTCGATGGTGCGATCCAGTGAAAGGCGGGAACAGAAGTATTCATCGTGGCTGACTACGAGTAACGCTCCGTGGTAAGCGGAGAGGACGTCGACAAGCCAGTCCGCGGTGGGGATATCCAAGTTGTTTGTCGGCTCATCAAGTAGCAGGAACTGCGGTGCGGGGGAAGTAAGCAGTACGCGTGCGAACTCGGCACGGAACCGCTCGCCTCCGGAAAGGTGTCCCACCGGTGTGTGGACACTGTCATTCTGGAACAACAGCTGCGCCAGCTTGTCGCGGAGAAGCTGCGGGTCAGCCTGTGGATTGCTTTCCGTGACCAGCTCCCACACACTCTTTTCGGCCGGCAATGTGATGCGTTGACGTAGGTAGCTGCAGGGCAGTGCGTAGTCGACGTCGCCGCTGGCAATCCGGTTGAGAAACGTGGTTTTCCCCGAGCCATTGGCACCGGCGAGTCGGACGCGTTCGGGGCCGACGATTGTCAACAGCCCGCTGCCCAGAACGCGCGTGGCATTGGGAAGGCTGGTATCGGGTAGCTCGATGTGAACATGAGTGTCCTCCCGCAACATAAGCTGCGCAGAGTCATAACCTTCCCGAGCCTGTGACACCGAGGCTGCGGCATCACTGGCACGTTTGGCTGACGAGACCTGGGATCGGTTCTTATCGTTTCCCATGGCCATGCCGGGCTTGCGTTTCGAGGTAGCGAACTTTTTTCCACGGCGGGCGTCACGGGCGAGCCGTGTTTGCATCTCGGCACGTTGGCGAACTTCCTTGCGGTAGGAGGCTTTGGCCTCACTTACTTCCGCCCGCACGGTTTCCTGCTCGTGGGCGATGGTTTGATGGTAGTGCTCAAAGTTTCCGCTAAACATACGTAATGAGCCGTGATAGAGCTCAGCTATTTCGTCAGCGTGGTTAAGCAGCTCCCGATCATGCGAGATGACCACCATGGGTGCCGGGGAAGCGTCAATCATATGCAGGAGGTGATCCCTGGCGGCGGCGTCGAGATTGTTCGTGGGCTCATCAAGAATGATCATCTCTGGTTGGGTGAAAAACAGTGCTGTCAGCGCCACAGCGACGGCCTCTCCTCCCGACAAGCTGCCGACACTGCGATCAAGGGCAAAGTTCAGCTCCGACGCGCTAAGGGCGGCCTGGATCCTTTCCTTGAGATCCCAGTTGTCAGCAACGATGTCCGCGAGTTCCTCGGAGTAGTTGCCCGCTTCGATCTCCGCTAGGGCATCTAAAATCTCGCGGGCCTTAAATACGTCTGCGATGGTGTCGGTCACTTTAAGCCCCAAATCTTGGTCAAGGTAGCCGATTTTAGGGGCCGTCACGGAGCCGGAAGTGGGTTGATAGATACCGGCCAGCACCTTAGCGAGGGTCGATTTTCCTGAGCCATTAGCGCCGACAAGGCCGGTGAAAGATGCGCTGAACGTGGCGCTTAAATCCGAAAAACAGGGAGTGCCGTCGGGCCAGGTGAAAGAGAGGTGGGCAAAAGAAATAGGCATGCCGTGTTCCGCCTTCGAGTCAACGATGAATAGGTGAGCGTCGAATTAGGAACGGATCTTCATGGGGTGGAACTGTACCTCGAACTAATCTGTGCGTCAATGCTCACTAACTTTAGAAGCGCGCATAGATGTCTGCTGGAGTACACCTCAGACGAACACTTTGTGAATCACAAGACTGTGAATGTGATCGCTATGTGGCCTGCTTTTTTGATCACTATGTGTCGTACTGACCTGGTCAGTGGCCGAGTACCAGGGTGCTGGCGGCAGCTTCAATCACATCGTCGGTGATGGTCTCCAACTCGTTGATCTTCAACACTCGCTTGATCTGTGGGAACAATCGCTCCACCACACGGAAATTGCCGCGGGTCAGCCGCTCGATCGCGGCGATGGCCTGCGCATCCGTGAAATCCTCCGGGTTCAATTCTCTACCCAGGCGCCTCCAGTGCCGGTTCAGCACGAACAGCAGCTCGTCTTTGCCCAGGGCACGGTAGCGATGCGAGAACCCCAGCCGGCTGAACAACTGAGGGTAGTGCCGGAAGCGCTGGTCAATACCGGGCATGCCGATGAACATGATCGCCACACCGTCACGATCGTGGATGTCGCGCAGCATCTCCAGGGCGGTGGGAGGCAGACGTTCTGCCTCATCAATAATGATCAGTTGGGTGAGCTTCTCGCCACTGGATCTGCGCATGTGGAGCCTGTCCCGCTGTCCGGTGGCCATCAGATGCTCCATGATGCAGACGTCGAGTTTGCCCCGGTAAAATTCGATGTCACGGATCAACGTCCGGTACTTCGGTTGCACCTCAGGGGTGTAGAACACGGTGCGCGCCCGATGAGCCGTCGCGTAGATGGCCAGGTCAGATTCACTGCGTGGACCCCAGTCGTCAATGAACGAGCCCAGAGCATCCCAGTGGGCATAGCGTCTGGCGGACTGTGTTTTGCCGACTCCTGCATCACCGTGGCAGATGCCGATGGTGGCGTCTTTGCGGATCGCGTTGGCGAACTCGACGAAGCGGCGGTGCTCTTTGGTGACGATGAAGTCGCGGTTCATGGTGACAGGTCCTCTTCATAGGTCCGCAGGCGAGACGTACGACCACGCGGCCGTGGCGCTTCGGCGCTCACATCGGGGTTCACAGGGGCAAGGTCTGATGGGCGTGGCTCGTGGATGGGGATGCGCTCGTTGATCCCGGCACGTAGTTGACGCCGTCGGCGTCGACGAGCGGCCTGGATATCGGCCAGGCTGTAGCGCTGGTTGGGGTGGTCTTCATCGACAGCGACGCACAGCAACGTGTCGTGGTCGTAGACCCGGATCTCGGAGAGATCCCGCGGGTCGTAGCGGATGGTGACGTCATGGCCGACAAAAGGTGCCAGGGTCGGGCTGATGTAGCGCTGGCCTTGGAAGTGGATGCCGTCTCGCTGGACTCGGCGGTGGGTGGAGACCCGCAGCAGGAGTCCGTCGAGTTCTTCAAGGTTCTCCGGCATTCTGGGGATCCACCCCTGCCCGATCCACGCGGCTTTCGGGCTGGTGTTGATTGAAGAATGCGTGCGCTGGTTGTAGCTGCTGATGAACTCGCCGACGGCGGTATCCAGGCTCGTCAGGTCTAGTACGGGGTGTGGGTTGCGGACGCCGGGGGCGAGGTGGCCGGGCAGGGTGGTGAGAAGTTCGGTGTTGACGGTGCTGAAGAACCGCTCGATCTTGCCGCGGCCCTGCGGACGGGCGATGGTCGAGTGGATGATCCGGATCTTCAGTGCTGTCGTGGTGTACGTGATATGGCCACTGGTGAAGTCGGAGCCGTGATCGACGTAGAGGACGTCGGGAATACCGCACATCGCCCAGGTGGGGTCTGTTTTTCGCCAGATCGCCTGGCGTAGTGCCAGGGCGGTGTTCATTGCCGAGGGTGCGGTGGTGGTGACCATGTAGCCGCACACTGCCCGGGAGTAGTCGTCGATGATGATGGTGAGCCAGGGGCGAGTCGGGGTGCCGTCCGGGTTCTGGATGAGGATGTCGAGTTGGGTGTGATCGGCCTGCCAGATGGCGTTGGGGTGTTCAGCCCGGTGCCGGTAGACCAGTTCGTGTCGATCTCGGTAGGACGTCGGGCCCTCCAATGCGAGGGTGACCATCGCCGGGTCAAGGGCTTGGATGATGCTGCGCACGGTGGCGTAGCTGGGTGGTTTCAGCGATAGTTGTTGTGCTCGACAGCTCACGAGGCGATGCAGGGCGGCGATCGATGGGCGTGGCTTGGTGAGACCAAGGTGTTCGATGTAGGCGACGAGTTCCGCGGATATGCGATGGGCTCCGGCGTCGGATCGTGTGGTGTTGCGTAGCCCGCGGATTCCGTCGGCGCGGTATCGGGCTACCCACCGGGATAGGGTTCGGGTGCTGATGTCGGTGGCCTGTGCCAGGTCGGTCAGGGTGATGTCGTCTTCGATGTGGAGCCGGAGGATCTCCCAGCGTTGCATCTCGTCCATCACCGTCACCTCACGCGCTGGTCATTGTGTCCGTGTCAGGCGGGCAGTGCTGACTGTCGTCGTTTGGCGCCCTGCAGATGGCGGTACAGTGTCGCCCGTGACCAGCCGACCATGCTCGCGGCGTCTTCGGCACTGCGGCCTTTGGCTCGTTCCTCGGCGACGATGGCGAGTTTGCGGTCGACCACCTCTGGATCCACAGGTGGTCGGCCGAAGCGGGTGCCGTTGGACTTTGCTGCGGCGATGCCGGCGTTGACGCGTTCGGTGATCAGTTCTCGTTCGTACTCAGCCAGGGTGCCCAGCATGCCGAGCATCAACCGGCCCGAGGAGGTCTCCGGGTCGATGCCGTCGGAGACGGACTTGATTTTCACGTCTCGTTCGCGTAACAGGTTCACCGTGTTGAGTACATCGAGTAGGGACCGGCCCAGCCGGTCGATGCGCCACACCACCACCGTGTCACCGGGTTGAGCGTAGGCGAGGAGCTTCTTCATCCCCGGACGCTCAGTAGCGTTTTTCGCCCCGGAGGTGACATCGCTGAAGACATCACGGTCCTGAACCCCGGCGGTGACCAAGGCGTCGTGTTGAAGAGTCGGATCCTGACCGACGGTGGACACCCGGGTGTAGCCCAACAGTCTCATGACCACCATCATGCCTCACCAAACCCCAGATTGGAAGAAGGTGGAACACATTACGGTGAGACAGGTATACGAGACAGTTTTCGGGTCGATTCTCGCAGGAGCGCCCTGTTTCAGTGCGTTCGCCGTAGATGTCTTGTAAACCTTTAGCTAAATGAGACATGATGAGCGATGCGTCAAAGGGTGCCGTCGTCGCACAATTTCGGGCGCTGAGAACGTCTCGAAAAGTTGCCTCATCGCGCTCTGCCTCACGGGGTCGCGCGACAGGAGTTTGTGAGGCATGCTGATCGGGTGAGGCTTCTCGGGTACACGCGCGTGAGCACCGTCAGTCAGGACGCGCGCCTGCAACTCGACGCCCTGGGCGCGACGGGTGTTGAGGCGAGGGACGTCTTCTCAGACGTGACCTCGGGCAGCCGTGCCGCGGTGCAGCGGCCAGGGATGAAGAGACTTCTGGAGTACGCGGAGCCCGGCGACACGGTGGTCGTCTGGCGCATCGACCGACTCGGGCGCTCCCTCATCGACGTGCTGAACACGGTGAACCTGCTGCGCGAGAAGGACGTGAAGGTTCGATCGATTTCGGATGGCATCGACCCCGAGACCTCGTCCGGGCGGATGATGCTGGGCATGCTCGCGACGCTGGCGGAGTACGAGCGTGAACTGATCACCGAGCGAGTCAACGCCGGCATCGCCGCGGCGAAGCAGGCTGGCACGCGCTTCGGCCGGCCACCCGTGGATCCGGGCGTCGTGAAGGAGAAGCTTGCGATCGTGCGAGACGCGCGCGCGAAGGGACGCACCGCCGAAGACGCAGCCCGACTGGTCGGATGGTCCAGAGCGACGCTCTACCGTCATCAGCACGCCACCGGCACCCCGGCAGCGGTCGGCGACTAGATGTGCCATGGACGCGCTGGCCCGGTGGCGGATCCTGCGTCTCCATGTCGAGGATGACATTCCCCTGGCCACGCTGGTCAGGGAGACCGGAATCGGTCTGCGCACCCTTCAACGCTGGAACCATGACTACGCGGTGGCGGGGATCGACGGGCTGAAACCGAGCGCGCGAGCGGACGCGGGGACCCGGCGCACCGACCCAGACCTGGTCGCGTTCGTTGAGCAGCTCGGACTCACCAAACCGCGTCCCGGGATGGCGGCCTTGCACCGGCTCGCCATGGCCGAGGCCGACCGCATCGGGTGCGCCCGTCCAAGCTATTCGACGGTCCGGTCGATCCTGCACCGCCTTGACCCGGCACTCGTGACCCTCGCGCTGGACGGCCCAGCCGCGTACCGGGACCGACACGAGCTAGTGTTCCGCCGCCGAGCCGAGCGACCGAATGCGATCTGGCAGGCCGATCACACCGAACTCGACATCCTCATCGTCGGCGCCGATGGGAAGCCGGAACGCCCCTGGCTAACGGTCGTGATCGACGACTACTCGCGCGCGATCTGCGGGTACACCGTGTTCACAGGGGCGCCCTCGGCGATCAACACGGCGCTCGCATTGCGGCAGGCGATCTGGCGCAAGACCAACCCGGCTTGGGCGATGTGCGGTCTCCCCGACGTGCTCCACGTCGACCACGGCAGCGACTTCACCAGCAGGCATCTGGAGTACACGGCGGTGGCGTTGAAGATCCGGCTGATCTACTCGACAGTCGGCCGGCCGCAAGGTCGCGGGAAGATCGAGCGATTCTTCGGCACCGTGAACACCGAACTTCTCACGACCCTCCCCGGCCACCTCACCCCTCGGGCACGAGCCCCGAAGCCGCAGCTCAGCCTCGCGGACCTCGATCAGGCCATCGGCCGGTTCGTCACCGAGTACAACGAGCGCCCCCACAGCGAGATCGGCGCCAGCCCGAAGGAGGCCTGGATCGGTGACGGCTGGTTGCCGCGGATGCCCGACAGCCTCGACCAGCTCGACGGGCTGCTGCTGACCCTGCCGAAGAACCGCGTCGTCCAACGCGATGGCATCCACTTCCAAGGCCAGCGGTACCTCTCACCCACACTCGCGCCGTTCGTCGGACGCAGCGTGACAATCAGGTACGACCCGCGCGACGTGTCCGAGATCCGCGTCTACGACCACGACACGCACATCTGCATCGCGATCGACGAAGCACACCCCAACCAGCGACTCTCCCTGCGCGACATCGAGACCGCCCGACGCGCCCGCCGTCGGCGGCTGCGTCAACAGATCAACGAACGCATCCCCCAGACAGCCGTCCGTGACGAGCCGCGAACCGAGCCGCGGACACCACGCCAGGTGAGACTACGCACCTACGAAGAGGACGAGCCATGAGCCGCGACTTCATCGTCACGAAAGAACACCGCCGCTTCATCGAATTCGCCAACGCCGTCCGCAAGGAACGCACGATCGGCATCTGCCACGGCGATGCCGGCGTCGGCAAGACGCAATCCGGCCGCCGATACGCCCACTGGGACACCCTGGAACCCTTCATCACCGAGTGGGGACCGCGGAGCGAGACCGACACAGAGCATTACGCCACCGCGAACCGATCCCGGACCCTGTTCTACACGCCACCGGTCCTCCCCAAGCCGGCGCAGCTCGTCCATGAGATCGACCACCTGCAGACCAGGCTGGGCATCTGCATCGATGAGCACCTGCGCGCCACCGGCAAAGTTACGGGGACTCACGGCCGCTACAACATGGGCAAGCGGGTCGAGCTGCTCATCATCGACGAGGCCGAACGCCTCACGCCCACGGCCCTGGAAGTCCTCCGAGACCGGCACGACCGTGAGCACACCGCGATCATCCTGATCGGCATGCCCGGCATCGACCAACGATTCCGGCACTACCCCCAGCTCTACAGCCGCCTCGGGTTCTCCCACCGCTACCGCAACCTCGGCCGCGACGAACTCCTCTTCGTCCTCGAACGTCGCTGGAAGCGACTGGGCCGCACCCTCGACCCCGACGACTTCACCGACGCGCAAGCCATCGCCGCGATCGAACGCATCACTCGCGGCAACTTCCGCCTCCTCGAACGCCTCTTCCCCCAAATCGCACGAGTGCTCAAGATCAACGAACTCGAGACCATCACCGACGACGTCGTCGAAGCCGCCGCCAGCGTCCTCGTCATCGGATAGCCACCGCCAAACAACAACGCAAGAACACCGCCAAAGAGCGTCAACATTCACACCTGGTCGTCGACGTCGACGAGGCCGCCGAAAACGATCGTTTACGGCTGAGCCCGCAGCTAAGTTGACTTACCATACGTATGGTAGGTATATTTGAAATGTGCCAACCAAAATCGAACTTCTCGATCACGCAGTTGAAGTCCTTCGCCGCGGCGATGCCCTCGCCCTCGATGCAGTCGCTCGCGAGGCGGGGTTGACGAAGCCCGGGGTGGTCCACCATTTCGGCACGAAAGAAGTTCTCACTGTCGCAGTCGTGAACCGCATCATCGACCGCTGGGAAGCGGATCTGCATACTCGGGCCTCGACGGATGCCGAGCCGATCGACAAGCTGCGCGCGTACGTCGACTACGCACTCAATGGCGACTTCGACTCCAGCGATCTCGCCCTGCTCGCGGACGTGAACCTGCGGGAGCGGTTGTCTGCTCTGTGGGCGGAACGCCTCACCCCGTGGCTCGGCAGCGACATCGACACTGACCCGGCGAGCCGCGCATCACTTCGAGCCGCCCGCCTGCTGGCCGACGGCGCATGGTTCAACGCTGCTCTCGGCATCCCCACCGTCCGCGACGACGAACGATCCGTCCTGCGCGCGATCGCCCTGCAACTCGTGAATGAAGGAGACCCCCAGTGACCAACAAAGCCAAAGGCTGGCTGTTCCTCATCGGCGCGATCGCCGCAGAGGTCACCGGCTCACTATCCCTCAAGGGGGCGCTCGACGCACCCGCCCTCTATGCACTCGTCGCAGCCGGCTACATCGGCGCCTTCGTGTTCCTCAGCCTCGTGCTGCGCACCGGCATGGCCCTCGGCGTCGCATACGGCATCTGGGGAGCCTCCGGGGTCGCACTCACGGCGCTCCTCTCCCTCATCATCTTCGGCGAACCGCTCACGCTCTTGATGGGCATCGGCATCGTCGTCGTCATCGCCGGAGTGCTCTGCGTCGAACTCGGCGCACAGGCCGGTCACAAGAAGAAGGCAGAGGTCGCGTGATGGTCTGGCTGTTCCTCATCGGCGCAATCATCTTCGAGGTCGTCGGCACGCTCTCCCTGCGTATGGCCGTCGACAAGAAGCGCTGGTACGTCGGCGTGGCGGTGGGCTACGTCCTCGCATTCACCATGCTCAGCCTCGCCCTCGCCGGCGGCATGGCGCTCGGCGTCGCCTACGGCATCTGGGCCGCATCCGGCGTCGCACTCACCGCCATCCTCAGCAAGTTCCTCTTCAAAGAGCCCTTCACCTGGCTGATGGGCCTCGGCATCGTCCTCATCGTCGGTGGCGTTCTCTGCATTGAACTCGGAGCCGTCCACTAACCCGGCGATCGTTTACAGCGGGGCTACCAAACGTCGGTCGGGTCAGAGATTCGCTGACATGCTCCCTGCCATACCCAGCACCGCAGCTTGTCGCCGTCGATCGTCACCTGGACGCCCACGGCGTCGGCCGTCCAACGTTTCACCTGGACGACGCACCGGACGTTCGTATCCCCGAACTGGAGCCAGGCGTGACCCCATATCGTCATCTGCTCGGGAACGATGGTGAGCGGCTGCGCATGCAATCGAAGCTGGAGGGAATCGAGGGTGCGCAGCGGCCCGCGCTTGCGCGCCTCGCGCAGCTCTCGCTCTTCGCCCCTCTGCGCCGGCAGATGCGGGTAGCGCTTGTTCGTTCCCACTGTGACATCGTTACGGGAACATCAGACGTCGAGCGTGGCTACTTCGCCTCGGGCGTCCCGCAGTTGGGGCATAGGAGGTAGCCGCCGTCCTCGTCGACGAACTCGAACACGTCGCGGCACCGCGCGCAGTTGATCTTGCCCTGGTGCATTCGCCATGCGTCGACGTAAAACCATGTTCCGTCAATGCCCGGGTAATGGCTCAGCTCGCTGTTGGTGGGACGCCGTGCGGGGAGTCCCGTGTTGTGACCGACAACGGTCGCGCCGGACCTGCGGTAGAAGTCCGCGCTATTATTCCGGTCGTCCACGAACCCGTCGAGGTAGCGGCCACCATGAGGAAGAGCCCAGTACGCGGCCTCTGAAAGCAGCTCTCGGCCGATACCGGACCCGCGGGCCTCAGGCAGCACGAAGAGGGCGGCGAGGATTCGGTGTGTTGTTGCGAACTGCCGCGCGGCGTCGGGCTCTTTCGATATCAGCTCGTCGGACACGAACGGCTCGACCACGGCGCCGCCCAGCATCATCCCCCGGTCATCACTCGCACCGATGATGATGCTCGGCTCAGGGTGGGTGTCGTCTCCGAAGATCCTCCGGAGCTGCGCCGCTCTTCGCCGGTCGTCGGCCGCCACCATATGCGGGGGCGCATAGCCGATGATGAGCTGCGCCGCGACGGTCTGCACAATCTGCCTGGCCTGCGGGGTGTCAATCCGTCCTACGCCCATCTGTCCTACTCGCTCTCTACCTGCACGGTTGTCTCTGGCGACACATGGCTGAATGTGCCAGCCGGGGCCTCAAGAATCGCGTCTACGACACCCGGGGACGCCTCACGGGGGCATGGGTCCGTCGAACACGGCTGGAGCGTCACAACGCCCGTCACGCGCCCGTCGCGGATCCACACGACGTCGAGCGGCACACGGGTGT
Organism: Corynebacterium dentalis; assembly: GCF_900232865.1. Lineage (GTDB taxonomy): Bacteria > Actinomycetota > Actinomycetes > Mycobacteriales > Mycobacteriaceae > Corynebacterium > Corynebacterium dentalis. Next base: position 33,572 of record NZ_OCTS01000009.1, read on the forward strand.
CCTGCATCCACACCTCCGTGCGCTGTGCGTGCTCGAGCGGGAACCACATGCCGGTGCCCTCCGGCACGCTGTCGCGCCCGCTGAGCCCTTGGCGCTGCGCCTCGGTGCTGGTTGCTTGCTCGGCGGTGACCGTCACCCCGTCGATGGTCACGCGCAGCTCGTCGACGCCCGCTGAGCATCCGGCGAGTATCGCTGTGAGAACGGCGGCCGCCGCCGCCGCTCTGAACGTACGGTGCACGGAACTATGCCGCTTGGACGGTGACCACTCCGCCGGACAGGACGAAGATCAGGCCCGCAGCGATGAAGCCAACGATGCCAATGACGAGGCTTCCCGTCTTGGGTTCCATAACGCTTCTCGTGGCGAAGGAGTAGATGACAAGGATCACGGACGCGACGGCAGCCACGATCGCAACCCACTGGATGATGTTGTTCAGGTTCTCAAACATTGCGGTTCGCTTTCGTCATTCCAGCGGCCGGCCCACGGGGCCGGTGCCGGGGGGCATCAGCTCGAAGTGCTTGCCCCCGTTGAATTCACGCTCCAGGTCCTCGACGAGGCCCATGACGCCGTGCAGCTGCATGTCGGTCATGTTCCGCCAGCGGTACTTATCCCGACCAGCGAAGTACGCGGCGCGGATGCGGCCGCTCTGGTCGCTGTCCGCGTAGTAGGTCATCTTCGGGCGGGTGAGCTTGCTCGCTCCCTCTCCCCCGCTCGGCGTCGATGCTGCCGGCGCTTCCGCAGCCGGGGTCGGTGTCGGCTGCGCTGCCGGCACTGCCTGGGTGTTGACGGGCGTCTGCCCGCTGAGCGCGGACGTGCGGCGTTCGCTTCGCTTCGTGGCCATGTTCTTAGTTCCTTCCGGTGAGCTGGTTGAGGTATCCGTCGTAGATCGCTGCGAGCTCGCGCCAGTCCGGGCCACCCTCGTCGAGCCCGAGCCCTTCCTCAGTCGCATCCGAGATTGACTGCCGCTTTGGAACAGGCGGGGTGAGCAGCGAGAGGCCGCGCGCCTCGGCGGCCGCCTCGATTTCGCTCGCCCAGTGGCCGCCTCCGACCGTGCGGGACTCGTGCTGGTTGAGAACGACGCCGCCAACGCGCAGCCGGGGGTTGTAGCTGTTCTGCACCTGCGTGATGGTGTCGAGAAGCTTGGCGAGCCCGTTCGCGCTCCAGAGCTTCGTCTGCGTAACCTCGACCAGCTCGTCATCAACGCGCTCGCGGCCTGGATGTTCCACAGGTAGAGCCGTGCCGCCTCGACGACGTCTCCCGTGGCCTGCCTGTAGGTCTGGAATCGGGCGGTCGGGATGGCGTGCTCGATCTGCCTGGCGGCACAATATGTCAGCCTGGGCACTGGATACTTGCCTTTCGTTCGGGGGAGCGGTACTGTTTAGCCCATATAGCGGGACAGTACCCGCAGTTACAGGACACCGGCGCTGAGATTAGATCTCAGGGCCGGTTCCTTTTTTGCTTGGCCACAGGGCGGCCACACGAGCATCGAGCTACACGCCCAGGCGACTACCCGTCGTCTACCTTCGTAGCTGGGGTCTGCTCGGGGGAATGCAGTCGACTACCAGGCACTTTGCTCATTGGAGGGCCACGCGCTGTCCCGATGTCTCACCCCGTAGCAACATCGCTCTGATGTGGGTCGGTTCGCAGCATGATTCCTGAGATGCACTGTCCTTAGCCTGCAGAACATGCGCCAGGCGGAGCAACTGCACGCCGAACGTAAACGAAATCGCCGAGTCAGCGGTTCGATTGCTGTGCGATGTCGGGTTTCGCTCTGCCATCTGCTGCTCCCACGGTGCAGGGTACGCGAGGTCGAGCGCATCGCCCTCGATGACGACGTGCTTGACTCCGCGTGCAGACAGGAGGTCATGAAGGGCGAAGGCCACGGTTGATTTTCCTACACCGGATCGCCCGCCGATCAGAAGCATATGCGTGCTGTTCATGGCCTCATGATGACATGTCCCGATGTCGGAGGGCTATCAGCGGCTTGCCCACCGTCGAGGCGCTGATCAACGGTTTCGCCGCCTAGTGATGTCATGACCTTCTCGTGTGTGTGGCAGTAGGCCACTTCGAGTGAGGCAGCGGGTATCGAAAGGTAAACTGCCCGCATGCAGCAGACTCAGCCACACGTCATATGGATCAACGGTGCGTTCGGTTCGGGCAAGACGACGGCAGCGAAGTTGTTGGCACGAAAAGTTCCCGGTGTGGTGATCGTTGACCCTGAAGAGGTCGGGGCTCTTCTAAGGCCTGTTCTTCAGCCGGTGGTGCCCGTCCACGACTTCCAGGAATGGCCCGCATGGAGAAAGCTTGTGGCTACCACGCTCAACGCTGTCCTCCGGGAGTTGCCGGAGGGCAGCCCCGTGACCATCGTTGTTCCCCAGACTGTGATGGTGGAGGACTACTGGTCGGAGATTACGTCCGACCTTGATCCATCGGTCCGACTCACGCCTGTGGTACTGAACATCGATCCAGTAGAACACCGACGCCGCGCAGAAGAGGACACTGAAGAGTCTGGTGCTCTGCGATGGAGGCTGAACAAATTCCCAGTCTTTCAACAGGCAGCATGGCTCCGACGTGCGTTTACCAACATCGACGTTTCCTCGTTGACCCAGGAGCAGACGGTCGCAGCTATCAGGGCGGTGGCGTTCCCTCCCGACCCTGAAGCTGTGTGAGGGGCAGGTCACGATCGGATACAAAACCTTATGTCCCTCTGTGTAACGTGACCCGGTTTGAGACGACAGCTTTAGGTGCGGAGTTGGGCCCTGCACGCCACAGAGCGACCACAGAATCACGCCATATATCGATCACATTCACA
>NZ_OCTS01000006.1 GCF_900232865.1 Corynebacterium dentalis
CGTTGCGTTTGTCAATCGGTTATCCGTGATACCGACCATCACCAGAATGTGACAGCACGGCACTGTGGAATCCAAAAAATAACTTGGTTCATCACGCTATTGAGTTCTCAAACATCATATGCACACAATCGCTTGCTGGAATCTCTGTCCCAGCCGCTCGTTGCGACTTGGACTAATTTACACACCGCCATGTATGTTCACAAATCAGCAGGTCAAACGGCATATCGAGCATCTACTACCGGATGGTCTTGCCAACTCTTTCCGCCGCCTTGCGTGCGGCTTCTTTCGCAAAGGGGGCCACACCAGTAATGGTGGCGGATCCCGGTCCTAGAGCTTCTCCGTATCCCACTGGAAATAGTCCATCTACTTCAGGAGTAAGGCCGTGCATCAGAGAACGGAACGGCCCCACGGCAGGACGGAAGCCTGTGCACCAAATCAAATGATCAGCATCTACCTCATCCAGCGAAGAAAACATCGGATGCGACTGCAGCTCCCCAGAATCCCTGGCCTCCTTCACGGAGTCCACAACAACGATGTCCCCCAATGCGCTCTCCGGTCCCGGATCTTCCTCGCCACTCTGCATTGCACGCAAACGCTCGCGGTTCCTTCGGAACAACACTCGCCCGTCCACATCATCGGGCATAAACCGCGGTTCGCCCTGGGTATACCAGGTCACGTCTCCAACCTTGGTCAGTTCCGCAGCGATCTGAGCACCGGAATTCGCACCTCCCACCACGGCAATTCGATCTCCGACAAAGGGCTCAGGCCCCGGATAGTGAGCAGAATGCCACTGCTGACCTGAAAACTCTCCCGGGTAATAGGGCACAAATGGTGCAGACCACGTGCCTGTGGCAGCGACAACAGAACGCGGCTGCCATTGTTTCCCCTCGGAATCTTCTGCAACAAATCCATCATTTAGTTTTGTCACAGTGACAATTTCCACCGGGCGCTGAACCGGAATGTCGTATCGCCGTTCATAGCGGGAAAAGTAATTCACCACGTGTTCGGCGGGTGGAAAACCGGGATAAGAGGCCATCATCATCCCCGGCAAATTGGAGGCATTTGCTGGGGAAAACAAAGTCAACGATGGCCACGCGTGTCTCCACGCACCCCCTGGCGCTTCTTGGTTATCCACCACAATGGTGCTCACCCCGGCCCGTAGCAGATAGAACGCGGTGGCAAGGCCGGCCTGTCCCCCGCCGATCACCAAGACCTCGCACCGCTGAATCATATGACTACTTCACACGGGCGCCAGCGAAGCGCTTCTTGCCCTTCCGTAGCACCAGCCACTCACCATGGAGCAGATCCTCTGCAGACGGTGCCCATTCGATATCTTCGATGCGCTGGTTGTTGACGTATGCGCCACCTTCGCCGACAGTGCGGCGAGCCGCACCCTTGGACTTCTCCAGCCCAGAGTTCACCAGCAATTCGAGGATATCCGTGCCTTGCGGAACCTCTGCGACCTCCGTCTCCTGCAGAGCGGCAGCAAGAGTTTGTTCATCCAGGTCAGCCAACTCTGCCTTGCCGAACAACGCCTGTGCTGCCAGCTCGACCTTGGCCACGGATTCTTCACCATGCACCAGTGCGGTCATCTGCTGAGCAAGCACACGTTGTGCTTCACGCTTGAATGGTCGCTCCGCCACCTCAACTTCCAAGCGCTCCAGCTCTTCGCGGTCCAAGAAGGTAAACCAGCGCAAGTAGCGAATCACATCGGCATCCGCAGTGTTGATGAAGTACTGGTACCAACTGTACGGGCTGGTCATCTCTGGATCCAGCCACAGCTTTCCACCACCAGTGGATTTACCGAACTTGTTGCCCTCACTGTCCGTAACCAGCGGCACGGTCAGTGCGTGGACAGTCTCTCCGTCCAGACGGCGATTCAGATCCACACCTGAGATGATGTTGCCCCACTGATCCGATCCTCCCATCTGCAAGCGCGCATCGTAGTTGCGGCGCAGGTGAACAAAGTCATTGGCCTGCAGCAGCATGTAGGAAAACTCGGTGTAGGAAATACCATCAGTTTCCAGACGGCGCTTCACCGTCTCACGCCCCAACATCGTGTTCAGGGAGAAGTTCTTGCCCAAGTCGCGAAGGAACTCGATGACGGACATCTGAGAAACCCAGTCGTAGTTGTTGACCAACACCGCCTTGTTATCCCCCTCGAAGGACACAAAACGGGACAACTGGCCAGAGATGCGATTAGCCCAGTCCTTCACCGTGTTGGCGTCGTTCATAGAACGCTCACCCACATCGCGAGGGTCACCAATCATGCCCGTGGCACCACCTGCCAACACAATGGGTGTGTGGCCGGCCAGCTGCAAGCGCTTCAACATCAACAACGGCACCAAGTGTCCGGCGTGCAGCGACGGGCCGGTCGGGTCGAAACCAACGTAGGCGGCGGTGAGGGTCTCCATTTGCTCGCGGAGCGCGTCTAGGTCCGTGGACTGGGCAATCAGGCCGCGCCAGTCCAGTTCGTCGATGATGTTCGCAGAGGGACCAGATGCAGAAGAATCGGACGCAGGAGTGTCAGTCATGATGAAAAGAGCTTCCTAAAGTTAGGCGGTAAACGCGTAAAAGGTTTTAGCGCGCGTGTTAAGCGCAGCTAGTTCGCGAGGGGCCAGTCAACGGCCTCGTCGATGAGCAGCACGGGAATGCCATCCTCGATGGGATAGGCCTTGCCCAAGCGAGAGTTGACCAAATAGTCACCGTGTTGCTCCAAAGGGCCCTTGTCCTGCGGGCACGCCAGAATGTCCAGAAGCTGGGAATCGATCATAGTTTCTCAGTCTAGCGGTTCGGAATCGGGCTGGCCTCAGCCCACTGCCGATCCTGCAGTGCTTGGGTGCGAACTCGCTCCTTTTGCTCCGCCACGCGCACACCTGCCGTACCACCACGGGTCGCGCGAGAGGCTACGGCGCCATCCACCGTGAGGACTTCTCGGACCGCTGGGGTCAGGGCCTCGTGCACGCTGGCGAGCTCGTCGTCCGTGAGATCGATGAGATCGACGCCACGAGCTTCAGCAATACGGACACAGGAGCCGGAAGCCTCGTGCGCCACACGGAACGGCACTCCCTCGCGCACCATCCACTCGGCCAAATCAGTAGCCAAGGTGTAGCCTGCCGGGGCCAGCTCTAGGAGCCTGTCCGGATGGAACTCCAGCGTGCCAACGAGCCCTGCCATGGCCGGCAACAGAAGGTTGAGCTGAGAGACGGAATCCACGATGGGTTCCTTGTCCTCCTGCAGGTCGCGGTTGTACGCCAGCGGCTGCGCCTTCAGGGTAGCCATCAGGCCAGATAGGTTGCCAATCAAGCGTCCAGTCTTGCCTCGCATCAGCTCAGCGACATCCGGGTTCTTCTTCTGCGGCATGATCGACGAGCCCGTGGACCATGCGTCCGCCAAGGTAACGTATCCGAATTCAGGCGTGGACCAGGCAATGATCTCTTCGGCCAGACGGGACAAATCCACCGCAGTCTGAGCCAACACAAATGCTGCCTCAGAGGCGAAGTCGCGCGACGAGGTGGCATCAATGGAGTTATCGCCCGCAGTATCAAAGCCGAGCTCGTCGGCAATCGCCTCCGGGTCCAAAGCCAGCGAGGATCCAGCCAAAGCGCCAGAACCGTACGGGGAGATCGCCAAACGCTTGTCCAAATCGCGGAAGCGCTGCAGGTCGCGCTGCAGGGGGTGCGCATGAGCCAGCAGCTGGTGAGCCAGCAACACTGGCTGGGCTGCCTGGAAGTGAGTCTTGCCCGGCATGATGGCTTCCGGGTAGCGATCCGCCTGGCTCACCAAAGCCTCGATGACATCCACCACGCCAGCGGCGACATCACGCAGAGCCTCGCGCAACCACATGCGGAACAAAGTGGCCACCTGATCGTTTCGAGATCGTCCAGCGCGCAGACGGCCACCCACTTCAGGGCCAACCCGGTCAATGAGACCGCGTTCCATCGCGCCGTGGACGTCTTCATCGCCGGCGTCGGGCCCAAAGGCTCCGCTTTCTACGTCATCGCCCAGCTTCTTGAGACCCGTGATCATGGTCTCGAGGTCTGCGTCGGAAAGAAGACCGGCACGGTTGAGCACCCGGGCGTGGGCCTGCGAGGCCAGCACGTCGTAGGGCGCCAGCACCCAATCGAAATGCGTGGACTTACTCAACGCCGCCATGGCCTCCGCAGGGCCGCCGGAGAAACGGCCGCCCCACAGGGCTCCTTCATTGGTTCCGTGCTGGTCCTGCGTGGTCATGAATTTCTTTCCTTGGGTCGATGATGGGAACGCGAGAACGGGAGAAACCCGCTATTAGGCCAGGTCGCGCTTGGAAGCGATCTTGGAAGACAGACCGTGCAGCTCCACGAAGCCGCGGGACAGGGTCTGATCGAAGGAATCGCCCTCGTCGTAGGTAGCCAGATTGAAGTCGTAGAGGGACTTCGAGCTGCGGCGACCGTTGACGTCGATAGCACCGGCGTGCATCACCATGCGGATATCGCCGGTGACGGACTCCTGGGTGGAATCGATGAACGCATCCAGGCTGCGCTTCAGAGGAGCGAACCACAAGCCGTCGTAGACCTCTTCAGACCAGCGAGCATCCACCAGGCGCTTGTAACGAGCCAGCTCGCGCTCCACGGTCACTGCTTCCAGAGCCTCATGCGCACGAATCAGCGCAGTTGCGCCGGGAGCTTCGTAGATCTCGCGGGACTTGATGCCCACCAAGCGGTCCTCAACCATGTCCAAACGGCCGATGCCCTGGGCACCTGCGCGGCGGTTGAGCTCCTCGATAGCCTCGAGCACGGTGACCTTCCGGCCGTCGATGGCTACGGGCGCGCCGCCCTCGAAGGAAATAATGACCTCGTCAGGTGCCTGGCCCAGCGCTGGGTCCTCGGTGTAGGAGTAGACGTCCTTGGTCGGAGCGTTCCACAGATCCTCGAGGTAGCCGGTCTCCACGGCACGGCCCCACACGTTCTGGTCGATGGAGAATGGGGACTTCTTGGACTGCTCGATGGGGATGCCGTTTTCCTCGGCGAAGGCGATGGCCTTCTCGCGAGTCCAGGCGTAATCACGGACGGGAGCGATGATCTCCAGGTCAGGAGCGGTGTTGGCGAAGCCCACCTCGAAGCGAACCTGGTCATTGCCCTTACCGGTACAACCGTGAGCCACGGCGGTGCCGCCGTGCTCCTTGGCCGCATCGGACATGTGCTTGACGATCAGCGGGCGGGAGATCGCGGAAACCAGTGGGTATTCCTTCATGTACATGCCGTTGGCCTTGATGGTTGGCAAGCAGTACTCGTTGGCGAACTCGTCGCGGGCATCCACCACGATGGATTCCACAGCGCCGGCACCCAGAGCGCGCTGGCGCACGGTCTCCATGTCCTCGCCGCCCTGGCCGAGGTCGATGGACACAGCCACAACTTCAGCGTTGCGCTCCTTGGCAATCCAGCTGATGGCAACGGTGGTATCTAGTCCACCGGAGTAAGCGAGAACTACGCGATCCTTCATGAGTGATCCTTTCGATCGTCTGCGCCGCCGTGTTTTGGTGCCGACAGCAGCAAGTTTTCTTTCTTAACGTTTCTAATAGTGCAGTTTAGCCGTGGGCTAACTGGTTGAAGTACTCCGCCAGTTCAGTACCTGTAAAAGGTTCTCTGGCCAGAGCGAAGATGGTGTCATCTCCGGCGATGGTGGCGGCCAGTTGGTCCACTTCGCTGCGATCCAAAATGCTGGCCAGGTACTGCGCCGCCCCAGGTGGGGTGCGTAGCACCGCGATGTTGGAGGAGTAATCGGTTCCCACCAGCAGCTCCGCCAGCACGCGCCGGAGCTTGTCCGGCCCGTCGATGCGAATCTCGTGGGAGACCGAGTAGTACACCTCGCCGCTGGAACGGACCTTGCGGGCACCAATGTCCACGAGGTCGCGCGACAGCGTGGCTTGGGTGATCTCCACGTTCTCCCGCGTCAGCAGGTCAATGAGCTGGCGTTGACTGGAGACTTTGTGCGTCCCGATGATCTTCTCGACCATGTCCTGACGCGCGGACCGACTCATCGCAGTAGCCATGCCAACAACGCCTTTTGTGCATGCAGTCGGTTTTCCGCCTCGTCGAACACCACCGATTGCGGACCATCGATGACATCCGCCGTGACTTCACTGCCACGATAAGCCGGCAGGCAGTGCAGGAAGATCGCACCTTCGTTGGCCTGCGCCATCACCTCTGCATTGACCTGGTATTTGCGCAAGACGGTGCGGTCCTCCGATGGATCCTGCCCCATCGACAGCCATGTATCGGTGATGACCACGTCCGCACCGCTAGCATCCACCTGATCAGTGACGGTGACTGTAGCTCCCGTTTCTGCGGCCCGGTTTTGCGCGCGCTGCACGAAGCGCTGCTCCGGTTGGAACCCTTCGGGGGCGCAGATGGTGATGTTCACTCCGGCGGTGGCAAACCCCAGCATGTAGGAATTGGCCATGTTGTTTGCGCCGTCACCGAAGTAGATGGCGTTCAGACCTTTGAGCTCGCCCTTGTTTTCCTGAATCGTTTGCAGATCAGCCAGGATCTGACACGGGTGGAAATCGTCGGACAGGGAGTTGACGATGGGCACCGTGGCAGTTTCCGCCATCTGCTCCAAGTTGGACTGCGCGCTGGTGCGCCAGACGATGGAGGTCACGAAGCGGGAGAGCACAGCACCCGTGTCTTGGAAGGTTTCGCCCTTGCCCATCTGCGAGCTTCCTGAGTCCACGACGATGGCATTTCCTCCGAGTTCGGTTATGCCTGCGTCGAAAGAAAATCGCGTGCGCGTGGAGGTCTTATCAAACAACACGGCCACGGACTTGCGTTCCAGCAGGTCGCGGTGCGTATTGCCGTAGCGGTCCTGCTTGAGCTCGGCGGCAAGCGCCAGAACTTCTGCTTGTTCTGCGGGCGAGATGTCATCGTCTGCGAGGAAATGTCGGAGCGTCATGTGGCAAGTCCTTGTCTAGTCAGTCCTGTGGGATGCGTGTTGCAGTGTGTGTCGTCAGTGTGGATCGAGAGTGCAGGTTAACTGCGATTATTGCGGTGTGTGTCCAGCATTGTCGTGATTTTGTCGACGCCATCCTGCGCCTGCTCCATCGTCATGTTGAGCGGCGGAACAATCCGGATCACGTCGGGGCTTGGCCGATTAAGGATGAGTCCGTAGTCCAGTGGGTCCTCAGTCATCGGGGCGTCCAGAACTACTCCCAGCATCAGGCCACGTCCGCGGACTTCCGTGACGCTGGGGTGTGCTGCGAGTTGTTGCTCGAAGTACGCTCCTACCTTGTTCACGTTGTCCATCAGGTTTTCCGTGCGGATGGTATCGATCACGGCATTGGCCGCAGCGCAGGCCACGGGATTGCCTCCAAAGGTGGTACCGTGCATGCCCTTTTCCAGCAATTGCGCTGGTGGCCAGGCGATGGTTGCGCCGATGGGCAGTCCGCCACCCAAACCCTTGGCCAGGGTGATGACGTCCGGAACGATGCCCGCCGATTGGTATCCGAACCAGTCTCCGGTGCGGGCCATGCCGGCTTGGACTTCGTCGATCATCAACAGGATGCCGTGCTCATCACAGATTTCCCGCAATCCGGCGAGGAAACCTTCCGGTGCCGGAATGACTCCGGTTTCACCTTGAATGGATTCTACGAGGATGGCTGCAACGCTTTCGTCTGCCATCTCGCGGACTGCCTCGAGATCGCCGTAAGGGAAGTAGTCAACTCCCGCTGGCATCGGCTCGAATTGCTTGCGCTTATCGGGCTGGCCGGTTAGAGCCAGCGAGCCCATGGTGCGTCCGTGGAAACCACGCTCGGCGGTCAGGATGCGAGGACGCCCAGTGGCGCGTGCGATCTTGAATGCTGCCTCGTTGGCCTCTGCGCCGGAGTTGCTGAAGAATACTTGCGCGTCCTGGGCCTGCTCCCCCGCGATCTCGCGCAGCTTTTCCGCCAGCGTGATCACTTGCGGGTGGGCAAAGATATTGGAGGTGTGGCCCAACGTGGAGATCTGGGTGGTCACGGCCTCAATGATCGCCGGGTGTGCGTGTCCTAGAGCATTGACGGCGATGCCGGACAGCAGGTCCAGGTAGTCCTTGCCCTCGCTATCGGTGACTATTGCGCCGCTGCCCTTGACCAGCTCCAGTTGTGGTGTGCCGTAAGTGGGCATGATTGCAGTCTGCCATTGGTCTTGCCAGGTGGTTTCACTCATTGCTTTCCTCCTCGTCATTCCACTCTTCGCTGTCCCAGTCCCCGTCAGAGACCATCGTGCCAATACCGCCGGTAGTCATCAGCTCCAAAATGACGGAGTGTGGAATGCGTCCGTCTATAACGTGAGCTGCCTTCACTCCGCTGCGGATAGCGGACAAGCACGCGTCCATCTTCGGGATCATGCCGGAATCCAAGCTAGGCACGAGGCGATCCAGCTCATCCGTGGAGATGCGTGAGACCAGAGAATTCTTGTCTGGCCAGTCCGTGTACAGGCCTTGGACGTTGGTCAGCATCACCAGGCGTTCTGCACCGAGGGCGCCCGCTAGCGCACCCGCCGCGGTATCCGCATTGATGTTGTAGATCTCTCCATTTTCATCGGGCGCGATGGTGGAGATCACAGGAATACGGCCGGCATCAATGAGATCAAACAGGCTGCTGGCGTGGACTTGGGTGATATCGCCGACTCGGCCGATATCCACCATCTCCCCTTCTACTTCCACCAGCTTCTTCTCCGCAGTGAAAAGGCCCGCGTCCTCACCGGAAGTACCCACGGCATAAGGGCCGTGCTCGTTGATCAGGCCCACGAGTTCGCGTCCGACCTTGCCGAATAGCACCATGCGGACGTATTCCATGACTTCTGGAGTGGTCACGCGAAATCCTCCGCGGAACTCGCCCTTGAGCCCAACCCGGTCCAACATGGTGTTGATCTGCGGACCTCCGCCGTGCACAACCACGGGGCGAGCACCGACAGTGCGGAGGAACACCATATCCGCTGCGAATGCACGCTTCAGGTCCTCGTCCACCATCGCGTTACCGCCGTACTTGACCACCACGATTTTGTCGCGGAAGTGCAGCAGCCATGGCAGCGCCTCGGTCAGTACATGCGAGCGCTGACTGGGTGTGAGATCAGCCGTGTACCGCGAGGGATCCAGTGAATCGGGAAGTGTGCTCATGCTTGGTGTCCAATGAGTTGGGGGAAGATGGTCGGGGCTGTGTGGTCACTGTAGAACGTGACCAACGGTCTAGGTGGAGTATTCGGAGTTGATTTCCACGTAGGAGTACGAAAGGTCCGTGGTCCACACCGTGGCTCGCCCCTGCCCCACCGACAGGTCAATTTCCACGGCTACATCGGCACCGGAGAGGTCCACGCTGCGTGCCCCCGGAGCTCCCGTGGAGTCCACGCACACGGGCTGACCGTTGAAAGACACGTTGATCTTTTCTGGATCCATCTCGACGGGAGCCATGCCCACTGCCGCGAGCACACGGCCCCAGTTGGGATCGGAACCAAACATTGCGCACTTGAAGAGGTTGTCGCGGCCCACCACTCGTGCGGCGTCCTTGGCCTGGAGGTCATCGGCCGCTCCAGTCACGGTGATGGACACCCGCTTGGTCACGCCCTCGGCATCGGCTTGCAGCTGCATAGCGAGATCCAGACAGACCTGGTGAATCGCGGAGGCGAATTCTTCCAGATCTGGGGTCACACCGGAAGCCCCGGAGGCCATGAGGACAACCGTGTCATTGGTGGAGGTCGAGCCGTCTACGTCGAGGCAGTCGAACGTCGTCGAGGTCGCCGCACCCAGGGCTTCTTGCAATTGCGCGGAATCGTCGATGTTTGCGTCGGTCGTGAGGAACACCAGCATGGTCGCCAACGACGGAGACATCATGCCCACTCCCTTGCCCATCGCTCCGATGCTCCAACCCTCGCCGCGGTACACCGCTTCCTTCTGCACGAGGTCCGTGGTCATGATTGCTTGCGCTGCAGCGTTTCCGGCTGAGGTTTCTTCGGACAGCTGTGGCGCCAGATTTTCGACGCCAGCAAGAACCTTGTCCATAGGCAGGACATCGCCGATGAGGCCTGTGGAGCACACAGCAATGTCATCGGCGTTCAAGCCCAATACTTCTGCTGTTTTTTTCGCAGTGGTCTTGGCATCGGCATCGCCCTGCGCACCGTTGCAGGCATTCGCATTGCCAGCATTGATGACCACGGCCTTGAATGATCCGTCATTGTGCGCGCGAGTCCACTTCACGGGTGAAGCGACCACCCGATTGCGCGTGAACATTGCAGCCGCGGTGGACAGCGGGCCGTTGTTCACGATCAGGGACATGTCCGGCTTACCGGACGGCTTGATGCCTGCGGTGCATGCAGCCGCGCTGAATCCCTGCGGCACAGTCACGCCCGTATGCACGGTGCCGACGGACTGAGCATCTGGCTGGCTGGACGATCCATGTTCATTCATGGCTTAAATTCCTGACTGCGGGAGACCCGCGGTTTCATCCCAACCCAGCATGAGGTTGAGGCATTGCACGGCAGCACCTGCAGTGCCCTTGGTGAGGTTGTCGATGGCGCTGGTAACTACCACCATGCCGTCGATGGATTCCACCTGGAGGTGGGTCATATTAGAGCCGCGCACATTCTGCGTTTCCGGCTGTTGGCCTTCCGGAAGCAAATGCAGGAACGGCTCACCTGCACAGAAGTCTGCGTAGGCGCGGCGGATATCCTGCAAGCTGCCACGTGCAGGTGCGGTGACCGTGGTCAAAATTCCGCGGGTCAGCGGCGCCAAAATTGGGGTGAACACCACGTTGACGTCTTCGCCTTCCTGGGCCACGGCCTGCAAGTTCTGCGTGATCTCCGGCGTGTGGCGGTGTGTGCCCACGCTGTACGCGCGCAGGTTCTCCATGGTTTCCGCACCCAGCAGCTTCACGTTGGCCTTCTTGCCCGCACCGGAGACTCCAGTCACGGAGACCACGCTGATTTGCGGTGCGATCAGACCCGAGGCGATGCCTGGCAAAGCTGCCAGCGTGGCCCCCGTGGGGAAACACCCAGGAGCAGCGATGTAGGTGGAATTGCGGATGACCTCGCGATTACCAGGGATTTCCGGAATTCCATACGTCCGGGCACCCGCGTACTCAGAGCCGTAGTAGCGGCTCCATTCATCGGCACTCTGCAGGCGGTAGTCCGCACCGCAATCCACCACGTACATGGATTCGGGCAGATCAAGAGCAGCAGACAATCCGTGCGGCAACCCAAGGATGGCAGCATCGTTAGCCACCAGAATCTCACGAGTCGTGTCTTCCACAACGCGATCCGCTAACTGCGGAAGCTGTGGAACCAGATCGCCAAAGCGCTCTCCGGCATTCGATCCGCCAGTCAAACTGCCGATCTCAAAATCCTTGCCGTAACCAGGGTGCGCGAGCAGAAGGCGAAGTGCCTCTCCGCCCGCATATCCGGTTGCGCCTGCCACTGCGATCTTTAACATGCGCTCCATAGTGCCCTAGTTCGGCAGGAAATGCAAACTATTCACAAGCGTGGATAATATCCATTATCGCTTCTCGGCTGTTGCTCAAAAACGAGCCAGCACAAAGCCTTATCCGCGCAGTGTCGCGCCAACAGCCTTTTCAACCTGTGCAATTGCCGCCTCGCGCGCCTGGGATGCTTCTTCCTCCGTCAGCGTCCGGTCCGCCGCGCGGAAGCGCAGGGAGAACGTCAACGAACGCTTGTCCTCGCCCAGCGCCTCGGAACGGTAGATATCGAACAGGCGGATCTCCTCCAGCAGCTCGCCTGCACCTTCCTTGAGCGCGGCCTCCACGTCAGCGGATGGAATGTCCTGAGACACCACCACAGCAACGTCCTGCAGCAATGCAGGGAACGGAGAAAGCACCGGGCGTGGGAAAGTCTCGCGCAGAGGAAGCCCATCGAGGTCAATCTCCAGAGCGATCGAACGCGCTGGCAGCTGCGCACGCTCGCACACCTGTGGGTGCAGCTCGCCAGCATGGCCCACGACGGTGTCATCCACCAGGATTTCTGCACAGCGGCCTGGGTGCCATGGCAGGTACTCAGCGTTGCGGACGGAAATCTCCACGCCAGCGGCTCGGGCGATCGTCCGTGCCGCTTCGATGGCATCCCGGGCGGTGAAAGGCTCGGCGTCGCCCCACGTTCCCTGCAACTGGCGGTTACCCGCAGCGATCATCGCAACGTGGAGTGGCTGCTCCGGCAAGGAACTCATCAGTTCTGCCAGCTCAGCCTCGGTTGGCCGCTTGGTCACTGCTGGCATCGGAGAAGCCAACTCGGAGCTTTCCGGCAGGCTGACCTGAGCGATTCCATACAGTGCCGCATCGCGCTGACCACGCGTATTGTTCCGGCGCAGCGCCTCCATCATGGACGGCAGCAACGTGGTGCCGATGGTGGCGTAATCGCTCTCCAATGGGTTCTGGACCTTAATGGCAGTGCGACGTGCGTCGTCGGCAGGCAAGTCCCATACATCGAAAACGTTATTGGCGATAAACGGCGAAGGAATGATCTCCGCATACCCTGCCCACGCCATCGCACGACCAACCGCCCGGCGCATCTTCTGGCGCGGCGTCAGGCCACGTCCGGCGGGTGCCGTCGGAACGATCGACGGGATATCTTCCAGACCCTGCAAGCGCAGGACTTCCTCCACCAGATCCGCAGGCATCGTCAGGTCGGGGCGCCACGTTGGAGGCGTGACCTCGATTTCCCGCGCACCATTGCCATCGCGCTTGCCCGTTTCCCGAACCACGCAGCCGATTTCCCGCAAGCGTCCGATGGTGGTGCCATCCGGGTAAATGGTGCCGGCGACCTTGCCGGGGCGAGAGGTGTACATGGTGATGGTCGGCATGCGTTCAACCGTGCCGACGACAGTGCGCCCCTCTTCCACCGTTCCGCCCGCAATGCGGCTCAGCAGTGCCACGGCGAAGTCCAACGCCTCATTAATAATCGCGGCATCCACTCCACGCTCGAAGCGGCGGGAAGCCTCTGAGCTGAGCTTGTGACGGCGACAGGTGCGAGCAATCGTCAACTGATCCCAGTGCGCTGCTTCGAAAAGCACGTCCGTGGTGGTCTCAGAGATTTCCGACGTAGTGCCACCCATGACACCGGCCAGGGATTGGATGCCGTTGTCATCCGCGATGACCACGTCTTCTTCGTGCAGCTCGCGCTCCACGTGATCCAGCGTGGTGAGCTTCTCCCCCGCCTTGGCGCGGCGAACCTTCAGCGGACCCGCAATCTTATCCGCATCAAATGCATGCATGGGCTGACCCAGCAAGAACATCAGGTAATTCGTCACGTCAGTCGCCGCGTTCACTGGGCGGGATCCGCAGAGCATCAACTCGCGCTGCAGCCACAGCGGCGATTCCGAGTTCGGGTCAATACCCGTGACCTTGCGCATGCCGAACAAGGAACACTCCGTGTCCTTATCCACCTCAATAGCCTGCACCTCAGACTCGGTGGCAGGAAGGCCTGCAAACAGGTCATCATCCAGCGCCGCCGCGGCAGGATCCGTAGCTGGGTCGCGGAACTGCAAGTCGAAGCTAGAGGCCAGCTCGCGCGCCAGGCCACGTGCAGACAACGCATAGCCGCGGTCAGGAGTGATGTTCACGTCAAAGATCGTGTCGCTAAGCCCCAGCAGCTCACGCGCATCGTCGCCGATGGTCAGTCCGTGAGAGGCGAGTTCGGCGTCGGAAATAGTCATGATCCCCGCATTCTGTACGGTGGCCAGACCCACCTCCATGGCCGAACAGATCATACCTTCGGAAATCTTGCCGTAGGTCTCACGCGCGCCGATTTCGAACCCACCAGGCAAAACGGTGCCGGGCAAAGCGATGATGACGTTATCGCCCTCCGCGAAGTTACGAGCACCACAAATGATGTTCTGCTGCTCCCCGGAACCATTGGCCGTGCCCACGTTGACCTGGCAGTAACGGATCGGCTTCTTAAAGCCCTCCAGCTCCTCAATCTGCTCCACGCGGCCAATCACCAACGGACCAGTGGTCTCCGGAATGGAGGAAAAACCCTCGGTTTCAAAGCCAACACGGACAAAGCCCGTATCGAACTCCTCAGAGTCCACGGACCAACTTGGGTTGGCGGTCTGCAGGATGCGGGTCAGCCAAGACTGGGAAATCAGCATTGTGGGATCTTTTCCTTATGAATCAAATTGCGCGCGGTGCTGGGGTGGAATTTAATGCGATGAACTGCGGAGTAAACGCGGTCTAGCTGCGGACACCAAAAGGCAAGGTAAAGCGAACATCGCCCTCCACCATGTCTCGCATATCAGGCAGGCCGTTGCGGAACTGCAGCGTGCGCTCGATGCCCATGCCGAACGCAAAGCCGGAGTACTCCTCAGGATCCACGCCCGCAGCGATCAAGACGTTGGGGTTGACCATGCCGCAACCGCCCCACTCGATCCAGCCAGCGCCGCCCTTCTTGTTCGGGAACCACACGTCCACCTCAGCAGATGGCTCGGTGAACGGGAAGTAGTTCGGGCGAATACGCGTGGTGGTTTCCGGACCGAAGAGGGTCTTGGCCAAGTGATCCAGGGTGCCCTTCAAGTGTGCCATGGTCAGACCCTTATCCACGGCAAGGCCCTCCACCTGGTGGAACACTGGCGTATGCGTGGCATCCAGCTCATCCGTGCGGAACACGCGGCCGGGGCAGGCGATGTAGATCGGGAGATCACGCGAGAGCATCGTGCGCATCTGCACCGGCGAGGTGTGCGTGCGCAACACCTGCTTGGACCCTTCTGGCGCGATGTGGAACGTGTCCTGCAACGTACGTGCTGGGTGATCTGGGATGAAGTTCAGGGAATCGAAGTTGAAGTACTCTGTCTCTACCTCTGGGCCCTCTGCGATCTCCCAGCCCATGCCCACGAATATGTCCGCGATGTGCTCAGACAGGATCGTGATGGGGTGCTGCGCGCCGCGCTGCCCACGGGTGGTCGGCTCGGTGACGTCAATGCGCTCGGCCTGGAGAACTTCCAGGTTGCGCTTGTGCTCCAGCTCTTCCTTAACTTCGACGAAGCGCTTTTCCACGCGACCGCGAGCCATATTAACTAGCCGGCCTGCATCCTTACGCTGGTCTTTCGGCAAAGTTCCGAGGCTACGGCGAGCTGAGGGAATCGGCGCCTCATCACCGAGGTGATCCCTGCGCGCAACGGCCAGCTCGTCGAGGTTCGCGGCGCCCTCAAAAGCCTGGATAGCGGCGTTCGCAGCAGCCTCCAAACCAGCCTCAGATAGATCCACCGTGGAGTCAACGGAGTCTGACAAAGCGCACCTCGCATTAGTTAAAACAATTTAATAACTCGTACAGTCTAGCCAACTGGCTTCACACGCGTGCTATTAGTCCGCGAGCTTTGTAAATCGTGCAGCACGTCAGTCTTCTTCGCCGCGCGCCTTAGCTTGCGCACGGGCGGATTCATAAAGACAGATCGAGGCGGCAGTAGCGAGGTTCAGGGATTCTGTGCGCCCGCGTAGCGGGATGGAAACGCGAATGTCTGCTTCTGCCAAGAGGTCCTCGCCGAGGCCATGGGCTTCGTTTCCGAAAAGCCACGCGGTGGGCTTGGTGAGGAGCTCGTCGGCATCATCAAGGCTCACTTCTCCGTCCGCAGCGGTTGCCAAAATCTGTAAACCCTTTGCTCGCAGCTGACCCAACACGTCCTTGATGTTTGTATCGCGCGAGACGGGAAGGTGGAACAACGAGCCGGCAGAGGATCGAACGGTCTTGCAGGACTGCGGATCTACGGTTTCTCCAGCGAACACCACGGCGTCGGCGCCCATCGCGTCAGAGACTCGAATAAGAGTTCCTGCGTTGCCAGGATCACTGGTCAGAACAGGGACGGAGACGAGCTGGGGGTTGCCCGCAATCGCCTTGCCAGTGCTCCACAGAACTGGCTTACACACGGCGAAAATGCCACTGGTTGTGCTGGTGTCCGAAAGGTGGTGGGCTGCGCGCTCGGTAATCAGATGAACGTACACGTTCATGTATTTCGCGGTACGGACAACAGGCTCATAGCGCTCCGCGGCCTTCTCTGTGACAAAGACATCGGTGGCTGCTCCGGTGGAGATGGCTGCTTCCACCGAATTTTCACCTTCAACCAGGAAGGCTCCGGCCTTCTTCCGCGCAGCGGCGCGGTGCAATTTCGCTGCGTTGGCCACACGCGGGGTGCGCTCGGTGAAGATCTCTGGTCCGTCGTGCTCCGGGTTCGTCATAGGTGCACAGTCTACTCATGCAGTCGCAATCACTCAGCTGCGCTAGACGTAGATACATTGTCGCTAGATTCGAGCTCTATTGCTTCCGCTAACATCTCTTCGACATCCACTGTGTCTTTTTCATCGTGGACATCTTCGAATTCAGCGTCAATTACCGATGACACCCATAGTTCTGGATCCAGGCCATACTTTTCTGAGAGGTAACGAAGACGGTATGCTTCCTGAGCTCGTTCAAACGTCTTACGCGCAAGGCTTACGTTCAACCCTCCGTTCAATGCAATACCAAACACTGGAACCGCAGAAGCTAACTTTTGGTGAGTGAGTTTCACTCCGAGAGATGAAAACACCTTCCTGATAACCCCGACAAGCACATTGTTATTCAGGCTCCTCCAAGTCGCGCCCCTCATCATTTGCTGCGTGAGACGTGAAAGCGAGGCGAGAGACGCAGCCTTTTCCGCACTTCCAGACGCAGTTGTATAAGACAAAACACTGGTTGCGTAAAGCTGTTCTTCTGGCTCATTAACATCGAAGCCATAGTGGGCAGCGACAGAGGCGACGATCCTTCCCATGCCAGTAAGTACAAATACGCTGTCTGTGGCAACAGCCCCCACAGCAACCGCCAAAGAAGTACCCGCCGAAACTGTAGAGGCGACCGTCAGCCCGGTAACCGCAACCGAACTACCAGCTCCCTCGATCAGCCCCACCAACGAATAGACCTGTTTCCCTTTGCCCACCATCCGGTCACAGTCTTTTAGTGACTGACTTTGAATATCGCGGAATGACTGAACATCCAAACCCGCCTTAGAGTACTTCTTGGCTAGTTTCCCATAATTAACGGAAGCCAATCCGAAGTCTACGGTCGTACTGTGCAGTGACTCCAAAGCCTTACCCATCGAGTCATTAACGGCATCTCTAACAAGCGCTTCCATCTCAGAACCTTTAGGCACCCGTTGAACCAAACTTGAAAGACTTGTGCCTGCTGCACTTTGAACCTTCTTCGACCTGGCTGCAAAACCAGAACTCAAGTCATTCATCCGAGAACTAAACCCTGATGAATTATCACTTGCCTTTGGCCTGGTCAATTTCTCCCATGCTTTGCGGTCATACTCAGACATATCCGCCATGCGGTTTTCATACTCCATGTACATGTTTAGGAATACTACGGACAATCCGGGTCAAGAGTCCCTGCAATGCCAAGGTCCCACTTGATACTTATGTCATCTCCAATCGTTTCTTGGACGAACCTCACAGCAAAGCATGGAGACCGAGAAGACACCTCTACTCCCCGGAAACCCTTCTCTTGCACAATCATCCCCCGGAAGTGCCAAAGGGCTCTTCCCGACCTGGGGAAATGCAAAACTGGTGGCACTTCCGGGGGATCATTGTGCAAACGCCAAACAAATCACCCCACCAGCACACAATCCCAGCACCGATAACCGCCACCCCAAGACCACCAAGCCCAGCACATATCCCTTCAAGTCACCCCCACCCACCAAAAAGCACCATCCCGAAATCAGGATGGTGCATTTCCGAGCCACCTAGCCGAAGCTAAGCAACGTGCAGCAATTAGGACGCAGCTGGAGCGTTAACGTCCTCAGGCAGTGCAGCCTTTGCAGCGTCGCACAGTGCGGCGAATGCTGCGGAATCGTTGACAGCCAGCTCTGCGAGGATCTTGCGGTCAACCTCGATCTCAGCCAGGCGCAGGCCCTGGATGAGGCGGTTGTAGGTCAGGTCGTTCTGACGAGCTGCAGCGTTAATGCGCTGGATCCACAGCTTGCGGAACTCTCCCTTGCGTGCGCGGCGATCGCGGAACGCATAGGTCTGGGAGTGGAGCATCTGCTCCTTGGCCTTGCGGTACAGGCGGGAGCGCTGACCACGGTAGCCCTTGGCGGAGTTGAGTACTTCGCGACGCTTCTTCTTAGCGTTCACAGAGCGCTTG
This sequence comes from Corynebacterium dentalis, assembly GCF_900232865.1. Lineage (GTDB taxonomy): Bacteria > Actinomycetota > Actinomycetes > Mycobacteriales > Mycobacteriaceae > Corynebacterium > Corynebacterium dentalis. Next base: position 18,120 of record NZ_OCTS01000006.1, read on the forward strand.
ACACGTGCCACAGTGATACGTCCTTTTCTAAGTCTTTATGGTGCGGGATGGTTCGAAAGGGGTGGGGCAGGAAAAGATTAGGCCTTGCCCAGCAGGCGCTTCATGCGCTTGGTATCGGCTGGCGATACGTCCTTGTCCCCCTTCAGGCGGCGGGTGCGCTTGGAAGGCTTGCCTTCCAGGAGGTGGCGGCGATTAGCCTGCTCACGACGCAGCTTGCCGGAACCGGTGATCTTGATGCGCTTTGCGGCACCCTTGTGAGTCTTCTGCTTCATTAGTGAAATCCTCTAGCGTTTTTGGGGTGTCTACGAGGGACTACTTCTTGCCCTTGCGGATCGGGCCGATGACCATCGTCATGTTGCGACCGTCCTGCTTGGGGCGGGACTCAACGATGCCGAATTCTTCGACGTCGTTAGCAAGTCGTTCCAACAGGCGGTAGCCCAGTTCCGGACGTGATTGCTCACGGCCGCGGAACATGATGGTCACCTTGACCTTGGATCCCTTTTCGAGGAAGCGGATTACGTTGCCCTTTTTGGTTTCGTAATCGTGATCATCGATCTTCGGGCGGAACTTCTGTTCCTTCACCACGGTCTGCTGCTGGTTCTTGCGTGACTCGCGGGCTTTCTGGGCCTGCTCGTACTTGAACTTGCCGTAGTCCATGATCTTGGCGACGGGCGGCTTGGCGTTCGGCGCAACCTCAACTAGGTCAAGGTCTGCTTCATAGGCCAGCTTGCGTGCATCATCAGTTTTGACGATCCCGACCTGTTCTCCGCCCGGACCGACGAGTCGGACCTCAGGGACTCGAATGCGGTCGTTTATGCGAGCTTCAGCGCTAATGTGAACTCCTCAGTCAGCAGTGGTTATAGGTTTAATACCGATTACTGCCAGTGAGTTCCCCGAATCCCCCAACACCATTGCACGCTGCGCGCATGCCGAAAATTTTTATTTTCGACGCCACGCTCTTGGCGTGCTGATGACCCGAGCCCAATCACACGAGGTGACGGTCACAGGTGGGAGAAGGAACTCCACTTGCAGTCCATATCCATCCGGAAGTGGCCAATAACTGCATGTCGCGAACGTGCGTCATGCAATGTACAGACGATTCCCGAGGGAATACAGACGGTAGTGCGATTGACTATATCAGTGGCTTATCCAGACACAAAATTGCATCGGTGGTAATTTTTAGACATGAACGCGCCTAGGCCCACGCTGACAGACATTCGCAATGCCGCTCGCCGTGCAGCGCAGTCACACGCTGAGTTGGCGAACATGTTGGATCAATATATCGGTGATCCCGCGCGGTCCGCTAATCAGCAGTCTCCTCAACACGGTGCCACACCAGTCTCTGTTTCCCAGGGCCGCTCCCCCCAGAACCCTTCGCCGCAAACTGTGCCGCGCCCCGTATCGCAGCCGGCATCCAACAATCAGCCCGTGCCACCGTCCTTCCCCGCGTATCCAGGTGCGCAGCGCCCGCAGATGCAGCCAGTAGCGGGCAACCAGTATGGAGCTGGTGTGCGGGCGAGTGTGGCGTCGGAAAAGAAGAACCTCAATCCGCTGCAACAGTGGTGGCAAAGGGAAGAGACGGTCACCAAGGTGCTGGCTGTCGTGGGCGGGCTGATCACGCTGATTGGCCTGGTTTTCCTGGCCACGCTCGCCTACTCCACGGGCATCCTGGGCCCGAGCTCGTCGGTGATCCTCGCGGCGATCGTTACGATCCTGATCTTCGCGACGGCCTTCCGCGCTCACAGGAACCAGCCGTCGGGGGTTACTGCCCCGGCGATGATCGTGGTCGCGGTGCTGGGAGGGCTGGCAGACCTGTGGGTTGCTGTCTTCAAACTGGAGTGGTTAAGCGAAATTACAGGCTCGGTGCTCACCACGCTGATCTGCATTGCCGGGCTGGCGGTGGCGTACCGATGGAACCAGGAGAAGCTGGCCGTCATAGTCACGCTGCTGTCCCCCGCTTTCATCACGCCCGTGTTCCTAAACGTTGTCCATGACACGCACTTCTCCCCTGCCATCCCCGGGTGTATCGCGGCCACCGCACTGGCGGCCTTCGGCGCGCGCTGGGGACGCCCGTGGATCAATCTGCACGCCGCAGCCTGCGCCATCTTTGTGCTGGGCATCGCGCTGACTTGGGAATCCCCGCACTGGACGTTCATCTTCTCCGCTGTGGGAGTGGCCGTACTGATCGTTTTCTCCTACGACCAGCCCGTGATTCCGCGGCCACTGACTGTCGCCGCGTGGCTCGCGGTCCTGCTTGCTCCGATTGTGGTCACGGTCGATTACACAATCTTCTACCTCATATTTGAGGTCATCATCTTCGGATTGGTGCTGGTGTGGGCATTCGCGGAGCACGGCTCGGCTCTGTTCCCGGCCAAGCCTGCTCCGCTTCCAGATAATGCCTCGGCGGCCGTCTACGTCAGTGCGGTGTCTGTGGTCGCGACGCTAATCATCGAGTACAACATCACCCTCAACGTGTGGTTCTTGGTGGGAATCATTGGGCTGTGTGCGCTGGTCATTGCTCTATTCCCAAAGGTGCATCCTGCCGCGACGGATCTCGCCGGCGCGGGTGCCCTGCTCACTGCCCTAAACGCCACCGCCCGGTTGTTGACCTTCAATGACTTCGAAGGCGATCAAGGAATCAACGTCTTCGATCACTGGATCCTGCCGGCGGCTGCATCGCTGGCCTTGGCCCTGTACTTCTTCCAACGCAAGCGCACGTTTACGGAGATGCAGATCCCTGTTGTGCTGGGCGTGGCCACACTCCTCACGGCCTCGTCCATCATCCCCGGCACCTTGCTGCTGATCGATAAGTCAGAGATGAGCTTCATGCTGGGCCACATGATCATCTCCGTCAGCTGGATTGTCTTGGGCATCCTGCTGCTCAGCCGCGACGGCGATCTATGGAAGCGCCTGGGCCTGGCGCTGGCCCTGGCTGCGGTGGCGAAACTGGTATTCTTCGACCTATCAATTTTGGGCGGTGTGGTGCAGGTGCTGGCCTTCATCCTCAGCGGTGCGATTCTGCTTCTGGCTGCGTTCCAGCGGGAGAAGCTCTTCGGTAAGAAGTCCGCGCCCGCCACCCCCCAGAACCCTTCTTCCAGAAACTAGGAACCTCGTGGCCACCTACGGGCCGAAGAAGTAGTCGCTGCGCCCCTCTCTGCAGCTCAGCCCTCAGCCGCTCAATCACTCAGCAGCAAACAGAACCGAATCAGTTCTGAGCTACCAGCATTGGCTTGAGGTACTGGCCCGTGTAGGAACCCTTCACCTTGGCCACGTCCTCCGGGGTGCCTTCGGCAACCACTGTGCCGCCACCGGAGCCGCCTTCTGGGCCCATGTCCACAATCCAGTCTGCGGCCTTGATCACGTCTAGGTTGTGCTCGATGACCACCACCGAGTTGCCCTTGTCCACCAGCGACTGAATCACCATCATCAGCTTGCGGATGTCCTCAAAGTGCAGGCCTGTGGTGGGCTCGTCGAGGATGTAAACGGTCCGCCCGTTGGAGCGCTTCTGCAGCTCTGCGGCCAGCTTCACGCGCTGCGCCTCACCACCGGACAAGGTGGTGGCGGCCTGTCCCAAGCGGACGTAGCCCAAGCCAACCTCCACCAAGGTGTCCAAGTAGCGAGAGATCGAGGTGACCGGCCGGAAGAACTCCGCTGCGTCCACGATCGGCATTTCCAGCACCTGGGAGATGTTCTTGTCCTTGTAGTGGACTTCCAACGTCTCGCGGTTGTAGCGAGCACCGTCGCACACCTCACACGGAACGTAAACATCCGGCAGGAAGTTCATCTCGATCTTCAGGGTTCCGTCACCGTGGCAAGCCTCGCAGCGTCCACCCTTGACGTTGAAGGAGAATCGGCCCGCTGTGTATCCGCGCACCTTAGCCTCGGTGGTCTCGGCGAAGAGCTTACGGATCTTATCGAATACGCCGGTGTACGTCGCCGGGTTGGAACGCGGGGTGCGGCCGATCGGGCTCTGGTCCACCTGCACCAGCTTGTCCAAGTGCTCCAGGCCGGTGACCTTCTTATGGCGGCCCGGAACCAGGCGAGCGTGGTTCAGGTTGTTCGCCAGAGTCTTGGCCAGAATGCCGTTGATCAGCGAAGACTTGCCAGAACCAGACACACCAGTGATGCACGTCAGCACGCCCAGAGGGATGTCAACGTTCACGTTCTGCAGGTTGTTTTCCTGCGCGCCGTGAATGGTGAGCTTCCGCTCGGAATCAATCTCCCGGCGCTGCTCAGGAACCGCCAAAACGCGCTTGCCGTTGAGGTACTGACCAGTGATGGAACGCTCCACCTTCTCAATACCCTGCGGCTGGCCCTGGTAGACCACCTCGCCGCCGTATTCACCGGCGCGCGGGCCAATATCCACCAACCAGTCCGCGGTGCGGATGGTTTCCTCATCGTGCTCCACCACGATCAGAGTGTTGCCCAGATCGCGCAAGTTCTCCAACGTGCTGATCAGGCGCGTGTTATCGCGCTGGTGCAAGCCGATGGACGGCTCGTCCAACACGTACAGCACGCCCGCCAGACCGGAACCGATCTGCGTGGCCAAGCGAATACGTTGCGCCTCGCCACCAGACAGCGTGCCCGCGGAACGGGACATGGACAGGTAGTTCAGGCCCACATCCAACAGGAACTTCAGACGAGCCTGAATCTCGCGCAGCACCGCACCTGAGATTATCTCATCGCGCTTGGATAGCGAGAGGTTGTCCAGGAAGGAGCTCGCGTCGGCAATTGAAAGGTTGGACACATCGGCGATGGACAGTTCCTTGGAACCGGAAGCGATGGTCACGGCCAATACTTCCGGCTTCAGGCGGCTGCCGTCACACGTGGGGCACGGAACTTCGCGCATGTAGCTGCGGTAACGCTCCTTGGACCACTCGGAATCCGTCTGATCCAGCTTGCGCTGCAGAAACGGCATCACACCCTCGAAAGGCGCGGAGTAGTTGCGCGTGCGACCGTAGCGATTGCGGTAGCTGACCTGGATATGCGTGGAATGCCCGTTCAGCACGGCCTTCTGCTGCTTCTTGTTCAGCTTGTTCCACGGGGTCTTGGGGTCAAAGCCCATCTCGCCGGCAAGGGCAGTCAATAGCTTCACGAAGTACTTGCTGTTCGGGCTGGAATCCCATGGTGCGATCGCGGAAATCAGCGGCGCATCCTCATCGGGGATTACCAGCTTCTCGTCTACCTCTAGGCGAGTACCCAAGCCATCACAAACAGGGCAGGCACCATAAGGCGAGTTGAAGGAGAACGTGCGCGGCTCCAGCTCATCCAGGGTCAGCTCGTGGCCGTTAGGGCAGGCCATCTTCTCCGAGAACCGGCGGATGCGTTGCGGATCATCGTCGGCGAGCCCCACCATGTCCAGCACCACGATGCCATCGGCCAAACGCAGCGCTGTCTCCACCGAATCCGTCAGGCGCTGTTTCTGCGAAGGCTTGACCTGCAGGCGGTCCACCACCACGTCAATATCGTGCTTGACCTGCTTTTCCAGCTTCGGCGGATTGGACAGCTGGTGCACCTCGCCGTCCACGCTGACGCGGGAGTAGCCCTGGGATGCCAGATCCTCAAACAGGTCCACGAACTCGCCCTTGCGGGTACGCACCACGGGCGCGAGCACTTGGAACTTCAGGCCCTCTTCCATGTCCAGCACTTGGTCCACGATTTCCTGCGGGGTTTGCCGCTGGATGATCTCGCCACACTCCGGGCAGTGAGGCACACCGGTGCGGGCGTAAAGAAGACGCAGGTAGTCGAAGATTTCCGTCACCGTACCCACGGTGGAACGTGGGTTGCGGTTGGTGGATTTCTGGTCGATGGACACCGCGGGACTCAGGCCCTCGATCAGGTCCACGTCCGGCTTGTCCAGCCGGCCCAAGAACATGCGCGCATAGGAGCTCAGGGACTCCACGTAACGTCGCTGCCCCTCGGCGAAAATCGTGTCGAAAGCCAGCGAGGACTTTCCGGAACCCGAAAGCCCCGTGAACACGATCATTTTGTCACGCGGCAAATCGATGTCCACGCCCTTGAGATTGTGCTCTCGAGCTCCCCGGACAACCAATCTATCGGCCACTTACACTCCTCATTTCTTCATTCCGCTGGTGCTGCGGGCTCGTGGACGTACTGATGCCACCCAAAGGCTTAAGTTTACGCGAACAGCGAAATCACACGGAACCCCGGATTCTCCACTACGGTGCGTGCCATGGCTTCACATTCTGATTCTTCCGTCCCCGAGATCCGTCATCTTGGTCACCCGCGTGCCGTGCAATCGGTTTCTTTGCGTGCCGACGCCACCCTCATTCACACCAGCGTTGATCCCATGGACAACAACTGTTGGTTCCTGGTGAGCCCCACGGGTGATGCGCTGCTGATCGATGCAGCCAACGATGCTGAACACCTGCTGCAGGTGGCGCGTAATTTCCAGATCCGCATTACGGACGTGTTGACCACTCATCGACACGACGATCATGTGCAGGCGTTGGTGGATGTGCTGGAGGCGACCGGAGCAAAGCACCATTCGGGCCGTTTCGATGCTGACGCCCTGCCCGCACGCGTGGATGAAACCTACGGCACTGATGACGGCCTGCCGGAAGACCTCCGCTTGGCTGGCGACTTTCGCGACTTCGCGCTGCAGGCGGTGGAACTGCGCGGACACACTCCGGGTGGCATCGCGGTGTTAGCGCTGAACCCCACGTATTTTACGCCGGGGCGAGCTTTTGTCGGAGATTCCTTGTTCCCCGGTGGCGTGGGTAAGACCACGAAGGACGAGGATTTCCAGCAGCTGCTCAGTGATGTGGAAACGCGCATTTTGAATCTTCCGGAGGACGTAATCGTCCACCCTGGCCACGGCGATTCCACCACGGTGGGTGCAGAGCGGCCACAGGTGGATCAGTGGCGCGAGCGTGGCTGGTAGCTGCTCAGATGCACACTGCGGGAAAATTTCTTGGACGTGAACCCGCAACCGCGTCGCACAAGGGATGAAATTATGTAGGCTTAATTTCTAGCTGGATAATTTCCATACGAAATTTCTCACAAGGAGTGGTGAATAATGATCCGCACAGTTGCACGCCCACTGCTGGCGTCTGTGTTCGTTCTCGACGGTGTTCAGATGCTGAAGAACACCAGCGATTACACCGAAGAGACCGCTGACATGGTGAAGAATGCACGCCGCATCCTTCCTCCGAACGTCGCAGGTTACATCCCTAATGACACCGAAACCGCAGTGCGCGTCTTGGCTGGTAGCAAGATCGCCGGTGCTGCTCTGCTGGGTTCCTCTAAGGCTCCTCGCTTGGGCGCTGGCATCCTGACCGCCGTGCAGATCCCTACCTCCATCCACCGCAACGCTTTCTGGTCTGCCAAGGACAAGGCTGCCAAGAAGGACAAGCAACGCGGCCTGATCACCGACCTGGCTCTGCTGGGCGGACTGGTCATTACCACCGCAGACACCGCTGGTAAGCCAGGTCTGGCTTGGCGCGTACAGAAGGCTATGCCGGGCAAGTCCGAGCAGGAAAAGATGATCGCCAACGCGCAGGATCAGGCAACTGACATCTTCTCCAAGGCCAAGGAAAACGCCATCGCTGGCAAGGAAGCAGTAGCGAACTACGTAGACGACCACTCTGACGAGTGGAAGGACACCGCAGCTGACCTCCGCGACAAGGCCGTTGAGCTGGGTGGACAGGCTAAGGAGTTCGCCACCGAGCAGGCTGATACTCTGTCCGTCCAGGCTGCTGACCTGAGCGATCGCGCCCGCGAGCAGAGCCAGGAACTACGTAAGCAGGGCAAGAAGGCACAGAAGAAGGCCCAAAAGCGTGCTCAGAAGGAAGCGAAGAAGGCACAGAAGAAGTACCGTCGCTAAAGACCGCTGCATCTGTGCGCTGAGGATTCCTCCGCGCTAGCTAGTTGCCGGATTCGAGCTGAAAAGCTCGGGTCCGGCTTTTAAGTTCTCTCCCGGCCCCCATAGCCACGTTTTCAAGACAAGCGTCAAGGATTGATGACAGAACACTCTCTCCCCTCGCGGCCTGCCGGTCACGGTGCCCGCCCCGAGCCCGCTGCGCATTCAGCTCTGGCGGGCGAACAAGCGCATTTGGATGACCTTTTGCGTCGGATCGATGATGCGCGGGCGGAACTGGAACGTCGCCTGAAGAACGTCCGCAAGGAAGCAGATATTGATGACCCTCAGGGTCTGATGATGCGTGACCGCGAAGCGATGGACATCAATCACCGCCTCGAGTCCTACTCCGCCGCGGAGATCGGCCTGATGTTCGGACGGATCGACGTGGAAGACGAGGATCCGGAAAATCCTGTTCCTTCCTCCCCCAGCTCCACTGCAGAAGGACTGTCCTTGGATCGCCGTTACATCGGCCGCATCGGCTTGCACGATGACGACGAGTCCATGCGCACGCTGCTGATGGACTGGCGCGCTCCCATGGCGCGCCCCTTTTACCTGGCCACGACCCTGCATCCGGATGGTGTGCACACTCGCAGGCACATCAAGACGCGCGGTCGCACTATCGTCAGCGTGGCTGATGAGAGGCTCATGGCCCGAGACGGAGACGGCCCAGCCCCCGCGGTGGAAGACGAACAAGCCACCGGTGCCACCGTGGCCACCGAAGCTGCCCTGTTGGATGCGGTCACGCGGGCTCGATCCCTGCACATGCGCGATATCGTGGAGACCATCGCCGCGGAGCAGGACACGATCATCCGCTCAGAGCATCGCGGTGTAACCGTGGTGCAGGGAGCTCCGGGCACGGGCAAGACCGCAGTGGCGCTGCACCGTGCCGCCTACTTGCTGTACACGTGGCGCGAGATTCTGGAGAAGTCCGGCGTGCTGATCATCGGGCCCAACGATCGCTTCTTGACCTATATCTCCCAGGTGCTGCCATCGCTCGGCGAAACCGGCGTGGTGCTGGCCACTCCGGGCACCCTGCTGCCGGGCATTACCACCGTGGCAGAGCGCTCGCTTTTGGCGCGCGAAGTCAAGGGTTCGCTGGAGATGCTCACCATCCTGGCCGATGCCGTCAAGACCTGGCAGAGCATGCCCGATCAGCCTCGGGACTTCACCATCGACGGTGTCACAGTCACCCTGACCCCGCGCATGGTGCGCGCGGCCCGCACGCGGGCACGCCGTTCGCGTCGGCCGCACAATCAGGCCCGCCCCTTGTTCGTGGAGCATGTGGTTCGTTCTTTGGCCGACGCCATGGCCGAGACCATCGGCGCCGATCCCCTGGGTGGCCACAATTTGCTGTCTGAGCGCGACCGCGCGCAACTCCGCGAGGACTTAGGCAATGAGGCGGTCATCGTGGAGGCGCTGGAAGAATACTGGCCCGAGCTGACCCCAGAAGCAGTGCTGGAACGGCTGTTTGCTCACCCCGAGGAGGCCGCCCCGGAGTACGACGAACAAACGTGGGCAGGTTTGCGTCGACAAGAAAAACAAAACACCGAAGGGACCGAAAACCAGGCTACGACCTGGACTGACGCGGACGCTCCCCTGTTAGACGAGCTGGCTGACCTCTTGGGACTCATCGACGACGAAGAGGCCGCCGCCAAAGAACGCGAGGCCTGGCTGGAGCGGATCGCAGAAGCACAGGAAGCACTGGACATCCTCACCGGCTCGGCGACCCAGGACCTCGACGATGGCTTCGCGCCAGAAGTGCTCATGGCCTATGACGTGATCGATGCCGAGACCTTGGCCGACCGCCAGCGCGTGCGCGATACCCGCACCACCGCGCAGCGTGCCGCCAAGGACGTGCGATGGGCATTCGGGCACGTCATCGTGGACGAAGCTCAGGAACTTTCGGAGATGGCGTGGCGGATGATTTTCCGACGCTCCCCCAACCGGTGGATGACCATCGTGGGCGATCCCGCGCAAACGGGAAACCCCGCCGGCGTGGAGACGTGGACGCAGGCGCTCTCGCCTTTCGTTGCCGACCGCTGGCAACTGCACCAGCTGACGGTGAACTACCGCACGCCTGCCGATATCGCCGCGCTGGCCGATCGCCTGTTGCGATGGATCGCCCCAGAACAAGCGGCCACCGTGTCCCTGCGCGAGCATGGCACCGGGGTGCGCGTGGCAACGGACGTGGAGGCCGCGGTTCGGCAGGCACGCAAGCTGGCCGGAGACGGGTTGGTCGGTGTGATTTTTTCCGACGACACCACCGTCGATCCCGCCCTATCCGATGAGCACACCATGGCGGCGAAGGTCTCCGATATCAAGGGGCTGGAGTTCGACGAGGTGGTGCTGGTGGATCCACAGGCGATCGCCGCGGCGTCCCCGCAGGGGCTCAACGACGTGTACGTGGCGATGACTCGTGCGACCCAGGGACTGACGCTGGTGGTTACAGAGTCGCAATGGGAGCAACTGGGCAGCGCCGAGGAAATTGTGGATTTGCTGGTCTAATTCCGCAGGTCTAATCCCGCTGTTCTAGTCCACCGTGTGGACGATCATCGTGTCGCAGTTGGATTGGCGCGCCAGATCTGCGGGCACGCTGCCCAGCAGGCGGCCGGTCAGAGAGTTAATCCCGCGGTTTCCCACCACTAGCAGATCACCCTCTACGTCCGTGACGATGGCCATGAGTGCCTCCACGGGAGAACCGGGACGCATCTGCGTGCTGACGTTTTCCACGCCCTCTGCCTTAGCCACGGCGACGGCAGAGGAGAGTGTCTCATCTGCGGACGCGTCCCCAATCACAGCTTTCGAATCTCCGCGTGGGGAAGACAAAGCATCGGCGTCGGACTCATAATACGCCGAGGCCAGAACCAGTTTCGCCCCGAATGCTGAAGCGATTCCCGCTGCTCGCCTGACCGCCAAGAGGGAGGAGTCCGATCCGTCAGTTCCCACCACAATGGTCTTGTACATATAAGCTATCCTACAGTCCGGCTTCCTTCATGCCCTTGAGTTCCTTATTCAAATCCGCGATCTCATCGCGCAGGCGACCGGCTAGCTCAAACTTCAGCTCGCGCGCAGCTTCCTTCATCTGCAGGGTCATGCTGGCGATCAACTGCTCGAGCTCTGGGCGAGCCATCGACTTCGCTTCGGCTGCCGCTGAGGTGGCCGTCTCCCCTGTCATGCCTAAGATCGCTTCGTCCGCCTTCACCGCGTTCTTAGACGCGCCCGATGCATCGGGATCCTCGCCAAAGTCCGCCACCTGATCCAGGATGTCCGCGATCTTCTTACGCAGCGGCTGCGGATCAATGTTGTGTTCCTTGTTGTACGCGATCTGCTTTTCCCGGCGGCGCTCTGTCTCGTCAATCGCGAACTGCATCGAATCGGTGATTTTATCGGCGTACATGATCACCTCACCCGAGACGTTACGAGCGGCACGGCCGATGGTCTGAATCAAGGAACGAGTAGAGCGCAGGAAGCCTTCCTTATCGGCATCCAGAATTGCCACCAGGGAGACTTCCGGCAGGTCCAATCCCTCACGCAGCAGGTTGATGCCCACCAGCACGTCGTACTCGCCCAGCCGCAGCTGGCGCAGCAGCTCCACGCGCTTGAGGGTATCGATGTCCGAGTGCATGTAGCGCACCTTAATGCCGTGCTCGAGGAGGTAGTCCGTGAGGTCCTCAGCCATGCGCTTAGTCAGCGTGGTCACCAGAACGCGCTCCTGCTTTTCCGTGCGCTGGCGAATCTGCTCGATCAGGTCATCGATCTGCCCGTCGGTCGGACGCACCTCCACCTTCGGATCAACCAGGCCGGTGGGACGAATCACCTGCTCCACGTACTCGCCACCGGCGGCCGCGACTTCATAATCGCCCGGGGTGGCGGACATGTAAACACACTGCCCCTTGCGGTCATCGAACTCTTCCCAGGTCAACGGGCGGTTATCCAGTGCCGACGGCAGGCGGAAACCGTGCTCCACGAGGTTGCGCTTGCGGGAGGCATCGCCCTCGAACATGCCGCCGATTTGTGGCACGGTCACGTGCGACTCGTCGATGATGGTGAGGAAGTCCTCCGGGAAGTAGTCGATCAGCGTGGCGGGGGCACTACCAGGAGCGCGACCGTCGATGTGGCGCGAGTAGTTCTCAATGCCGCTGGTGAAGCCCACCTGCTGAATCATTTCCAGGTCATACTCCGTGCGCATGCGCAGGCGTTGCGCTTCGAGCAGCTTGCCCTTGCCTTCGAGTTCCTGGAGCCGTTCCTCGAGCTCTTCCTTGATGGCCTTGATGGCCTTTTCCATGCGGTCCGGTCCCGCCACATAGTGCGTGGCCGGGAAAATGCGCAGCTCTTCCACCTCGCGGATGACGTCGCCCGTCAACGGGTGGATGAAGTAGAGGGCATCGATCTCATCGCCGAAGAACTCCACGCGCACCGCCAGCTCCTCGTAGGCGGGGATGATATCCACCGTGTCGCCCTTCACCCGGAATGCGCCGCGAGTGAACGCCACATCGTTTCGGGTGTACTGAATATCCACCAACAAGCGGAGGAACTGATCGCGTTCCACTTCCTCGTTGACCTTCAGCCACACCGAACGGTCCAAGTAAGACTGTGGAGTACCCAAACCATAGATACAGGAAACGGAGCTGACTACCACCACGTCGCGTCGCGAAAGCAACGCCGAAGTTGCGGAGTGGCGCAGACGCTCCACGTCCTCGTTGATGGAGGAATCCTTCTCGATGTACGTATCCGACTGCGCGATATACGCCTCTGGTTGGTAGTAGTCGTAATAAGAAACGAAGTACTCCACCGCATTATTCGGCAGCAAGCTGCGCAGCTCGTTCGCCAGCTGCGCCGCCAGCGTCTTGTTCGGAGCCATCACCAACGTGGGGCGCTGGGTCTTTTCAATCAGCCACGCAGCAGTCGCGGACTTACCGGTACCAGTCGCGCCGAGCAGAACCACGTCCCGCTGCTTGTCTTCCAAACGCTCTGCCAGTTCCGCAATCGCCTTGGGCTGATCACCAGCAGGCTGGTAATCGCTGATGACTTCGAAGCGCCCATCGGCGCGTTCCACGTCCCCGACCGGCCGGAATTCGGAATAGGACAGTTCGGGGCGCTCTGCTGCAAATGCCATGTGTCCAGTCTAGCGACAGGCAGGTCAGCGGTTGGCGACAGTCGTACTCCAGAACCGATCGACCTGGGCAAGCAGCTCGTCCACCGTTCCACCGTTGTCCATCACAGTATCGGCAGCCGCGAGCCTGGAATCACGGTCAACTTGGGCTTTGATCCGAGCCTTGGCGTCGGACTCATCAAGACCCCGAGACTCCACGAGACGCCGCACACGCACCTCATCGGGCGCATCGACCACCAGAACATGGTCCACCCGGGAGGTCTCCCCGTTTTCGATGAGAAGAGGCATGTCGTAGACCACCACGTCCTCCCCTGCCTGTTCCGCCTGGGCAAACAACGCATTCGTGCGCTCGCGAATGCGCGGATGGGTGATGGAATTCAGCTTCTCCGTGGCCTCCGGGGTAGCGAATGCCTGCCGCGCCAACTCTGCGCGGTTGAGCGTTCCATCCTCGTTGAGAACTCCTGCAAACGCCGCATCCAGTTCTTTGAGGGCAGGCTGCCCCGGTTTCACGATCTCGCGAGCCACCTTGTCCGCGTCAATGATCACGGCTCCGAGATCCTGCAAGCGCTGAGAAACAGTTGATTTACCCGAGCCGATTCCGCCCGTCACGCCGATTTTCCACATGACGATCAGTCCTACAGCGAGCCCTTGGCCAGGTTGCACTGGTAGAGGCTCACGGCCATGTTCGTGTAATCGATGCGGATGAAGTTCGCGAGGTCATAATCCTCCTCGGCGACGGCAGCGTCCCACAGCTCCTTGATCTCAGCCAGCTGGTTCTCCAACTTCGTGCACGCGGAACTGCTTCCCAGCGCGTCTCCGATGGAGGATCCCAGCGACCCTCGAGCAGCCTCTTGGATTGGAGGCAGAGGCTGAAGATCCTCCGCAGCCATCGCAGGCGAAGCCAAACCGGCGCTCAACAGCGCAGCGCTAGCGAACAATACGGGCAGCCTGCGGGCACGGGATACAAAATGCATGCCCAAAAATCTACATGACCAGTTCCTGCAACGCATGGCAGTACTAGATATATTGTGCGAATATCTTGTTCCATGAACGTTTCTTGGGATTCTCCTACTTCTCCGCGGCCTTTTTCCACTGCGATTGCGGCGCTCGCCACAGCCAGCGTGGTCGCTAGCACCCTCGCGGCAGCCACCTCTCTGTCCACCGGCACCGCCAGCGCCGATCCCTGCGATACCTATCGCCCCAGCCTCGGCGACCAACTGGCTGCCTCTAGCTTGGGTGAGTCCCTCGGTTCGGGTTCCTCTGCTCCCAGCTGGCTGACGGGCCACCCAGAAGGCCTGCCGCAGTTGTCCGGCAACACTCAAGCCATGAACTTCCTCACTGGTCCCAACAGCCCCGATACGCTGCGGATGAAAGGTCTGAACTCCACGGACTTGGGCATCATGTGGGATGCCGGGGATTCCCGCGTTTTGGCCGCTTTCGGCGATAGCTTCACCTGCGGCGCCAACGGCGACGGCTGGCACTCCAACTCCCTGTTCCAAACCCACGACGAAAATCCTTCCAATGGCATCTTCTTGGAAGGCCCCGCCACCGGTTCCCGTTCGGAGGAGTTCCTCCCCCGCTCGCTGAAGATCGACAAAGTAGAGATGACCATCATCCCTACCGCTGGTATCGAAGTAAACGGCGCGCAGTACGTGGACTTCATGTCCGTGAAGCACTGGGGCAATCCCGGCAGTTGGACCACGAACTATGCGCAGACTGCAAAGTCCACCGACGGCGGCAAGACCTGGTCCGTGGTTCCTAACTCAATGCGCACCAACACGTCCGCCTCGAATGATTCCCGCCTCCCCACCCTGGTTGCTCACCAGCCAGGTGCGGAGACCTTCCAGATGACCGCCTTTGCCAAGACGCCATCTGCGGACGGCTTCGTCTACGTGTACGGCACCCCCAACGGCCGTTCGGGTCAGGCTCGTCTGGCTCGCATCCCCGAGGCTTCGTTCCCCACCTGGTCTGCCGCGGAGTTCTGGGATGGTTCTTCGTGGTCGTCTTCCATGTCCCGTGCAACCCCCGTTATCGACGGCAGGGTTTCCGAACTTTCGGTGATGTACAACGATCAAATTGAGGCGTGGCTTGCGCTATACGAGACCACGGAAGGCATCGTGATCCGCAAGGCAGATTCTCCAGAAGGCCCATGGAGCGACAAGCACACGCTGGTGTCCCGCACCCAGGTGCCGGATCTGTACGGCGGGTACATGTTCCCGCACCAAGTAAATAACAGCTTGTACTGGGTGGGCACCTCGTGGGCGCAGTACAACGCGGTGGTCTTCAAGACTGATCTGAACGCCGTGTTCTGATCAGCGCTGGTCTGGCCTTCTTTGGTCTGGCCTTTCCTAGTCTGACGTTCTTTGGTTGGCGCGAGCTTATCCAAGACACAAGAAAGTCCGCCTCCCAGCTGCTCGCTGGGAGGCGGACTTTCTTGTTACGCGTTATGCGCTTGAGCTACGTAGCTATCAGGCTAAGTTTAGCGCTCGAGGATAGCGACGATGCCCTGTCCACCTGCTGCACAGATGGATACGAGGGTACGGCCACCACCGTTTTCTTCCAGCACCTTCGCTGCGGTGGCCAGGATGCGGCCGCCGGTTGCTGCGAATGGGTGGCCGGCTGCCAAGGAGGAACCCTTGACGTTGAGCTTCGCGCGGTCGATGGATCCCAGTGGGGCATCCAGACCCAGACGCTCGCGGCAGTACTCTTCGGATTCCCAAGCCTTCAGGGTAGCCAGGGTCTGGGAAGCGAATGCCTCGTGGATCTCATAGAAGTCGAAGTCCTGCAGGGTCAGGCCGTTGCGCTCCAGCATGCGTGGCACTGCGTAGGTTGGGCTCATCAGCAGGCCGTCTGGGGTCAGGCCATCGCGGCCGTGGATGAAGTCCACGGAAGCAACCTCGGAATCAACCAGGTATGCGCGCACTGGCAGGTTGTGCTCAGCAGCCCACTCCTCGGAGGCCAGCAGCACAGCGGATGCGCCGTCGGTCAGTGGGGTGGAGTTACCGGCGGTCATGGTTGCCTCGGTGCCGTGAGCCTCTGCATCGCGCTTGCCGAAGACTGGCTTGAGCTTGCCCAGCTTCTCCACAGTGGAATCTGGGCGCAGGTTGGTGTCACGCTGCACGTTGAGGAATGGGGTCAGCAGGTCATCGAAGAAGCCTTCTTCGTAAGCCTTAGCCAGCTTCTGGTGGGACTCTGCGGCCAGCTGATCCTGGTCCTCGCGGGTGATTTCCAGCTCGCGAGCCGTGATGGCTGCGTGGTCACCCATGGACAGGCCGGTGCGTGGCTCGCCGTTGTTTGGCTGCTCTGGAGCCAGCTGGGATGGGCGGATGGAGCCCAGCAGCTTGACGCGGTCACCGGTGGTCTTGGCGTTGTTGACCTTGATGAGGGTCTTGCGCAGCTCGTCGTTGACGGCCAGTGGAGCATCGGAGGTGGTGTCCACACCACCGGCGATGCCGGCTTCGATGCGACCCATAGCGATGGCATCGCCAACCTGCACTGCGGCGTCCAGGCCGGTGCCACAAGCCATCTGCACATCGTTGGCAGGGGTGGAGGAAGCCAGAGCGGAGCCCAGGACAACCTCGCGGGTGAGGTTGAAGTCACGGGAGTGCTTCAGCACGGCGCCGGCGCTGACGAAGCCCAGCTGCTCGCCCTGCAGGCCGTAGCGGGCCACGAGGCCGTCAACGGCCGCGGTCAGCATGTCCTGGTTAGAGGCGTTGGAGTACTCCTTGTTGGAGCGGGCGAAAGGAATGCGGTTGCCACCGAGGATGGCGACCTTGCGAGGAGATCCGTTAGTCATGTTCTGAATCACTCCATGTTGTCTGTTGGTTTGTCCGTCGTAATGCGGTTTAGCGTGCGCACTGCATCAGAATATGAGCTGTGGCAGAAGCCTTACCCAAAACAATACGGTGTTCGCGATCACACCGTAGGATTATACATGAGATCATATATTGTCTCGGTGGCGCTCTAGGGCGAATCCCGCGTTATCGCTGGTGAACGCACCACCCCGGACATGGTCTCCACCCTGTACTCGTAATTTCGCTAACCTAGACCCCGAAACCGAGTCTCTAAAACGACATTCTCTAAAGGAGTCATTTTTATGTCTACCCCTCAGAAGGACGCATTCCAGCAGTTCCTGGACTCTCCCGCCGGCAAGTTCCTGGCACCAAAGGTGGGACTCCCACAGCCTGAGAAGCTACGCCGTTACGAGAAGGGCGAGCCTGCTCTGGACGGCACCGTCCTCGTGGGTGGCAATGGACGCCTGGCTGAGTCAGTCAAGTCCCTGCTGTCCGGCGACTACGATGTCACCTCTACCGCCGGTGAGAACAAGCACGCTGCCCTCGTTTTCGACGCCACGGGCATCAAGCGTCCAGAGGATCTCAAGGAGATCTACGAGTTCTTCCAGCCAGTAATGCGCCAGATCAAGCCATCCGGCCGCATCCTGGTTCTGGGCACCACTCCTGAGTCCATCGACGACGTTGACGAGCACATCGTTCAGCGTGGCCTCGAGGGTTTCACCCGCTCTGTCGCCAAGGAGCTTCGTCGCGGAGCAACCGCTCAGCTGGTCTACGTTGACCCAGCCGTCTCCGACGACCTGTCCGGCGTGGAGTCCACCCTGCGCTTCGTTCTGTCCGGCAAGTCCGCGTTCGTTGACGCTCAGGTTATCCGCGTCGGCGCCGAGGGCGCGCAGCTTCCTTCCAACTGGGATAAGCCATCCGAGGGCAAGATCGCCGTTGTTACCGGTGCTGCACGTGGCATCGGCGCTACTATCGCCGAAATCCTGGCCCGCGACGGCGCCAAGGTCATCTGCGTGGACATCCCAGCAGCTGGCGAGGGCCTGACCGAGACCGCTAACAAGGTCGGCGGCACCGCGCTTCCTCTGGACGTCACCGCACCTGAGGCTGCTGACAAGCTCAAGGAGCACGCCGAGCAGCGCCACGGTGGACCAATCGACATCATCGTCCACAACGCTGGTATCACTCGCGATAAGCTGCTGGCCAACATGGACGAGGGTCGCTGGAACTCCGTCATGTCCGTCAACCTGATCGCCCCAGTGCGCATCACCGAGAAACTGCTGGAAAACGGTGGTCTCGCAGACAACGGTCGCGTCATCGGTGTGGCATCCATCGCCGGTATCGCAGGTAACCGCGGACAGACCAACTACGGCCTGACCAAGGCTTCCGTCATCGGCATGGTGGACGCTCTCTCCGAGAAGCTGGCTTCCAAGGGCATCACCGTCAACGCTGTGGCCCCAGGCTTCATCGAGACCCAGATGACGGCCGCCATCCCATTCGGCACTCGCCAGGCCGGTCGCCTCATGTCCTCCCTGTCCCAGGGTGGACTGACCGTAGACGTCGCAGAGACCATCGCTTACTTCGCCACTCCGGCATCCAGCTCCGTGACCGGCAACGTTGTCCGCGTCTGTGGCCAGTCCCTGCTCGGCGCTTAATAAGCCGGCACGCTGGCGTCGAAAAAAGAATTCCACGAAGAATTCAAGGAAGGACCACAGGAAACCATGAGTAATACGGTCACCTACAAGGAACTGAGCTCGATCCCTGTCCTGATGGATGAGTACCGCAACGCGGTCAAGGACGTCATCCCTGGCATCGGCGAAAAGCGCAGTGCGAAGGAAAACCCGAAGACCGCGTATGAGGTCAAGGGTGTCACTGTCGACATCGCCCACCTCGCCGCATACACCAGCGCGACGGGACTGCGTCTGGGCAATGAACTGCCTCTGACCTACCCTTACGTGCTGTCATTCCCACTGGTCATGAAGGTGCTCACCGCATCGGATAGCCCGTTGAATGCCATGGGACTGGTACACCTCAACAACAAGATTGAGCAGAAGCGCCCGCTGACTGTCGAAGACACTTTTGACATCCGCGTACACGCTGACAATCTGCGTCCGCAGAACAAGGGCGTGCTGCTGGATCTCATCACCGAGGTTTCCGTTGACAGCGACGTGGTATGGACACAGACCAGCGCATTCCTGTCCAAGGGCGCAAAGCTGTCCAGCTCCTCGCCATACAAGGACAAGCCAGCAGAAGACGGACGTCTGCTGGGCACCGCGGAAGCCACCGAGGGCACTCCAACCTCGACCATCCGCGTGACCCCAGAAGACATCAAGGTCTACGCAGAGGCTTCCGGAGACAAGAACCCTATTCACGTCTCCAACCTGGGCGCGAAGGCTTTCGGCTTCCCTGGAACCATCGCCCACGGAATGTGGTCCACTGCTGCCGCACTGCGCGCTCTGGAAGGCCTGATTCCAGATGCAGTGCGCTACGAGATTGACTTCGCCAAGCCAGTGGTTCTGCCAGCTAGCGTTGCACTGTTCTCCTCTCAGGGTGCCAATGGCACTTGGGAGCTGCAGCTGCGCAAGGCATCCAAGCTGGAGACCCTGCACGCTAATGCGAAGCTCGAGGAGCTCTAACAATTCATATGTGAACTAGGCGAGCTTCACGCACTGTGAACTTGCAGCCCCGACCCTTTTCTAAAAAGAGGGTCGGGGTTTTCGCATATCTAAAGAAGGTCATGAATATATAGCAAACTCCGGGTGAACAATTCGGATTCGGCTTGTGCGCATTTGCCACCGGTTCTGCCAGCCAAGAAACTCTTAAGAAGAACCACTTGACGTTGTGCGTTCACCCGAGTCAGGAGATTACGACACAAAATGACCCTCACAGATAACCCCACCGTGGCAGGCACCGCCTCCCCGGCATCGGGCCTAGGAAACGACAGGACGTGGCACCTGTTCTTCGGCCTGATGACCGCTGCCACCCTCATCTGGTTTATTTTCTGGTCCAAGGACAACATCAACCCGGGTGCCCACATGGCACTCATGATTGTCACCATCATCTTGGGCTGTTTCATGGCCTTCAACATCGGCGGCAATGACGTCGCCAACTCCTTCGGCACCTCCGTGGGCGCAGGAACCCTGTCCATGAAGCAGGCACTCCTTGTTGCAGCAGTCTTCGAAGTCGGTGGCGCGCTGCTCGCCGGCGGCGAAGTCACGGACACCGTCAAGTCCGGCATTGTTGACCTCGAGGGCGTCAACATCATGCCGATGGACTTTGCCTACATCATGCTCGCCTCGCTGGTCGGCGCAGCACTGTGGCTGTTGATCGCAACAATGATGGGCTGGCCTGTCTCCACCACCCACTCCATCATCGGTGGCATCGTCGGTGCAGCCGTGACCACCGGCTACATAACGGACTCCATCGCAGATCCCTGGGCAATGGTCCAGTGGGGTGGCATCATCCAGATCGTTATCAGCTGGTTTCTGTCTCCAGTGCTTGGCGGTATCGCTGCCTTCCTGCTGTACGGAGCAATCAAGAAGTCCGTGCTGGTCTACAACGATCGCGCGAAGGACAAGCTCAAGGAAGTTAAGAAGAAGCGCAACGAGTACCGCAAGTGGCACAAGGAATTCTTCAAGGGTCTCACCCAAGAAGAACAGTTGGAGTACAACAACGCGATGGCTCGCGATGCTGTCACCACCCAGGAAGAGGGCTACTCCTACGAGGACCTCGATTCTGACTACTACCGCAAGCTCTACAAGCTGCACGAGAACGCTGACGACGTAGAAGCTCACCGCGCACTGGTGACCTGGGTTCCTGTCCTGGCCATGATCGGTGGCATGATCATCACCTCGATGATGTTGTTCAAGGGCCTGAAGAACACCGGTCTGCACCTGTCCAACCTGGGCAACTTGGTAACCATCTTGATGATCGGCGCAGCAATCTGGATGGCGGTCTACATCTTCGCCAACACGATGAAGCACCGCGATCTGGACCGCTCCACGTTCATTCTGTTCTCCTGGATGCAGGTTTTCACCGCATCTGCGTTTGCGTTCTCTCACGGCTCTAACGACATCGCTAACGCTGTGGGTCCGTTCGCTGCCGTACTGGACGTGATCAAGTCTGACGAGATCCGCGGAGAAGCTGCTGTTCCTACTGCCCTGATGGTTGCAGCCGGTGTGGCACTGATTTCCGGCCTGTGGTTCATCGGCCGCAAGGTGATCTCCACTGTGGGTACGGGCCTCACCAAGATGCACCCGGCAACAGGCTTTGCTGCCGAGCTCTCCGCCGCTGGTGTGGTTATGGTCGCTTCCCTGCTGGGTCTGCCAGTTTCTTCCACCCACATCCTCATCGGTGCAATCCTCGGTGTGGGTCTGGTGAACAAGAACGCTAACTGGGGCCTGATGCGCCCTATCGCCCTGGCATGGGTGATCACGGTGCCTGCCGCTGCTGCAGTGGCTGCTGTCTCCGTTATGGTTGTGCGCGCGGTCTTCGGCGCATAGTTGTTCTGCTAACGCACGATTAAGGCCCGCTCCAGGTTCACTACTTGGGGCGGGCCTTAGTTCTGTTTAGTGCGAGTTCAGCGTGGTAGCGCGCGGGGCGCTACCGGGAGACTGAATTACTCAGCGCCTCCGGCAAGCTTCTCGCGCAGAGCAGCGAGCTGCTCGTCAGAAGCCAGGGTGCCGGCATCCTCGTTGGAATCAGCAGCTGGTGCGGACTCGGAAGAGGAGGACTCAGAGGAGTAGCCACCTTCGCCGGCCTCTGCAGCTTCAGCTGCAGCTGCACGGTTGCGCTCGATCTGAGCGGTGTGCAGGGTGTGGCGACGCTCTGCCTCTGCGTAGCGCTCTTCCC
Source organism: Corynebacterium dentalis (assembly GCF_900232865.1). Taxonomy (GTDB): domain Bacteria; phylum Actinomycetota; class Actinomycetes; order Mycobacteriales; family Mycobacteriaceae; genus Corynebacterium; species Corynebacterium dentalis. The sequence continues at coordinate 39,757 of NZ_OCTS01000006.1, forward strand.
AAGCAGCGCGCTGGGTCTCAAAGCCCTCGAGCCATTCGTTGGTCTCTGGGTCGAAGCCCTCAGGGAAGATGTAGTTGCCCTGCTCGTCGTAAGAGTCAGCCATGCCGTACTTGGATGGGTCAAACTCTTCGGTGTAGTCCTCGTCAGCCTGCTTGAGCGACAGGGAGATACGACGACGCTCGAGGTCGATGTCGATGACCTTGACCATGGCATCCTGATCAACGGTGACAACCTGGTCTGGAACCTCCACGTGGCGCTCGGCCAGCTCGGAGATGTGAACCAGGCCCTCGATTCCCTCTTCGACGCGAACGAATGCGCCGAATGGAACCAGCTTGGTGACTTTGCCCGGAACGATCTGACCGATGGCGTGGGTGCGTGCGAATACGCGCCATGGGTCTTCCTGGGTTGCCTTCAGGGACAGGGACACGCGCTCGCGGTCCAGGTCGACGTCGAGAACCTCAACGGTGACCTCGTCGCCCACGGTGACAACCTCAGATGGGTGATCGATGTGCTTCCAAGACAGCTCGGAGACGTGAACCAGTCCGTCTACGCCGCCCAGGTCCACGAATGCACCGAAGTTGACGATGGAGGACACGACGCCCTTGCGGACCTGGCCCTTCTGCAGCTGGTGCAGGAACTCGGAGCGGACCTCGGACTGAGTCTGCTCGAGCCATGCACGGCGGGACAGCACAACATTGTTGCGGTGCTTGTCCAGCTCGATGATCTTGGCTTCGATCTCCTGACCGATGTATGGCTGCAGATCGCGAACACGACGCATCTCGACGAGGGATGCAGGCAGGAAGCCACGGAGGCCGATGTCCAGGATGAGTCCACCCTTGACAACCTCGATGACGGTACCGGTGACTGGCTCGTCCTTTTCCTTGAGCTCTTCGATGGCACCCCATGCACGCTCGTACTGTGCGCGCTTCTTGGAGAGGATCAGGCGGCCTTCCTTGTCCTCCTTGGTGAGGACAAGTGCGTCGATCTCGTCGCCGACTTCAACGACCTCGCTGGGGTCTACGTCGTGCTTGATGGAGAGTTCCCTGGAAGGAATGACACCCTCGGTCTTGTAGCCGATGTCGAGGAGAACCTCGTCCTGATCGACCTTGACGACGGTGCCTTCGACAATGTCACCATCATTGAAGTACTTGATGGTGGCATCGACGGCAGCGAGGAAATCCTCAGCGGAGCCAATGTCATTGATGGCTACCTGAGGGACGTTGTTGGTGGACATGTAGTAGTAGTCTCCGAAACGGATAGGAAATAGGATTGGACAGTTACAAAGGACGCACAGAATTGAGCATTCTGGCGCACAACGTAAAAGATCTTACACCAGCCCCTTTTCCTGCGCAAACAGGGGACCTACCATGTCTCCGGCGAGGGCGCTAGGCAACGCGGAACCTTGATCCGCAGACCCGCCGTTCCACAGAAACCTAGTGCGCCGCCAAATCCCAGTTCTTGCCGTGTCCCGCGGAGACATCCAGCGGCACGCGCAGGGACACTGCGTGATCCATCTCTTGAGTCAGCAGCTCAGTCATCTGCTCCAGCTCCCCTGGCGCAACCTCCACCACGAGTTCATCGTGGACCTGCAGCAGCACGCGAGACTTGTACTCCCCTGCGCGCAGAGCACAATCCACGCGCAGCATCGCGATCTTGATGATGTCCGCCGCGGTGCCCTGAATCGGCGCATTCAGCGCTGCACGCTCAGCGTTTTCCCTGGCCACACGATTGCTAGAACTCAACTCCGGCAGGTAGCGACGACGCCCGAACAGCGTCTGGGTGTATCCATCTTCGCGGGCGACCTCCACCACGTGGTCGAGGTAGTTCTTCACCCCGCCGAAGCGCTCGAAGTAGTTCTCCATGATGCCCTTGGCCTCACCGGCACTGATCTTCAGCTGCTGCGACAGACCAAAAGCGGACAGTCCGTAAACCAAGCCATAAGACAAGGCCTTCACCTTGCGTCGCAGCTCCGGCGTGACCTCGTCCACCGGCACATCGAACACGCGGGAACCCACGTAATTGTGCAGGTCCTCCCCCGATTGATACGCCTCGATCAGCCCGGCATCCTCAGACAGGTGCGCCATCACGCGCATCTCGATCTGGGAGTAGTCAGCCGTCAACAAGGTCTCGTAGCCCTCGCCCACCAAGAACGCCCCACGAATCCGACGCCCAGCCTCGGTACGCACAGGAATGTTCTGCAGGTTCGGGTCAGACGAGCTCAGACGGCCCGTCGCGGAACCCTTTTGATTAAAGGTGGTGTGAATGCGGCCGTCGTCGGCAATAGCCTCCACCAAACCATCGATCGTAGACTTCATCTTTTGGTACTCACGGTGAGCCATCAGGTGAGCCAAGAATGGGTGGTTGGACTGCGCCGCGAGCTTCTCCAACTCACCAGCAGCAGTGGAATAGCCCGTCTTAGTCTTCTTGGTCTTCGGCAAATCGAAGTCCTCGAACAGAACCTTCTGCAGCTGCTTCGGGCTGGAGAGGTTGAGCTTTGGGTCATCCGCAATCTCACGCGCCGCGGCCACTTCCTCAGCCAGTTTCGCGCCGTAATCCTCGCTGAGCTCCTCCAGCAAGTCCCGGTCCACGGTGATGCCCACGTGCTCCATGCGCGCCAGGATCAAGCTCAGCGGCACTTCCATGTCGAAGTACAGCGCCGATTGCCCTGCTGCATCCAGCTCCGGGTTCAGCGTCTTGATCAGCTCAATGACCGCTTGGGCGCGCTCCAATGGCGTGGCCTTTTCCGTAAGCTCGCGCCCCGCATGCCGCTGCAGCACGTCACTCAACGCACCAGTGCGCACGTCCGGGCGCAGTAGGTACGCAGCCAAAGACGTATCGTGCTCCACCCCGTCCAGTTCCATATCGAAACGCTGCAGCTGGTGGAATGTTTCCTTCGCGTTGTGCAGCCACTTCGGCTTGCTGGCATCGGCGAGCCAGTCGGTGAGTGTGGCGTCGTCCTTAGGATCTAGACCGGGGAGGTCCAGTTCCACACCCACGTTGTCCTTGTCCAGGATCGCGATGCTCTCCCCCACGACCTCCACCGCAACCCCGTCGCGCTTCTTCAACCACGTGGCCAGCTTGCCAGGCTTGATCTCCTCTTGGGTGATGGGGATCTGATCGGTGTCCTCGAATTCCACGCCTAGCGTGCGGAACGCTCGATTGCGCAGGGTGGCTCCGAACTGCAAATCCTCGAAGACCTGCAGCGCCTCGTTGGCATCCACCTCGGCGGGCTTGAGATCATCCATGGAATCCACCACGTCTAGGTCGCGCACCATTTCCGTGATCTTGCGCGCGAGCTTGACGTTATCGATGTTTTCCCGCAGGGACTCGCCGACCTTGCCCTTGATGTCATCCATCACGTCAATCACGCCATCAAGGCTGCCGTACTGCGTGATCCACTTCTGCGCGGTCTTCGGCCCCACTCCAGGCACGCCGGGCATGTTGTCCGAGGTATCACCGCGCAGAGCCGCCAAGTCCGGGTACTGCGTAGGAGTCACGCCGTACTTCTTTTCCACGGCTTCTGGGGTGAATCGGTGCAGGTCAGACACACCCTTGAGCGTATACAGCACGGTGACATCGTCGTTGACTAGCTGCAGGGAATCGCGATCGCCCGTGCAGATCAGCACCCGCATTCCTGCCTTCTGCCCCAAGGTGGCGAGGGTGGCGATGATGTCATCTGCCTCGTAGGCCTCTTTGTCAATCGTTTCGACGCCAAGGGCCTCCAAAGACCTGCGGATCAACCCAATCTGACCTTTAAACTCATCCGGGGTAGCAGGGCGCTGCGCCTTGTAGGCGGGAAAAGACTCTTCGCGGAAAGTCGGACCGGAGAGGTCAAAGGCAGCGGCCACGTGCGTGGGCTGCTCCTTTTCCATCAGGCCGAGGAACATTCCGAGGAATCCGTACACCGCATTCGTGTGCTGCCCACCCGTGGTGGAGAAGTTCTGGGCGGGCAGCGCGTAGAAAGCACGGAAGGCTAGGGAGTGACCGTCCAGCAACAGCAGCGTGGGGCGGTCATCAGTGGCATCTTTTCCAGCGGAACTCATGCTTGCCGAGTCTAGTAGAAGCCTGAGACAACGTTGGTCGAGACTGCTGGGACTCCCAGCGCTGAGCGTAGTGCGGCGATCAGAAGTCGGCGATGACTAGCTTTTTCATCTGCATCATGTGGGCGAAGGCGTCAGGGCGCTGTATGAGTTCCTCTAGATTGGCGGGAACAATCTGCCACGCCATTCCAAACTTATCCTTGAGCCACCCGCACTGCTCAGCCGCGGGTTCCGCGCTGAGGGAGCCCCACAGGAAGTCGATCTCTTCCTGATCAGCACAGTTGACCAGCAGAAATACCCCACCGAAGCCGTGGTCTTGTCCGGAACCGTTGTCCATGACCACGAACCAGTGGTCACCAACGCGGAACTCGCCGAAGGCCAACGCACCAGCTTCAGCCTTGCCGGAGTGCTCCGGATATTTGAAGGTATTGCCTACCTCGGCTGAGTCCTGATTGTCGTCATCTGCCTGTACCCTACATGTCGCGTTTAATCTGAGAAACCTTTCATCATTCTGGGTAGGTCTCTCTGGAGAAATCAATATCGAACGCTCATCCCAAGTGCAGACACCATCTGTCACCTAAACGTGCACCAGTTCCGAAGGACCTTCGTCCTCGTCGGACGGGAGCTCCTTCGTGCTATCAATTTCTCTACCCGATATGGAGGCCAGTTTACGGCCTAGTGTTCCTCAGATCAGTGATTCTGGAATGGGTAGAAATCCACGCTGACGCTGCTGGATCGATCCACGTGGTTAAAAGGATGATAGCTTTCTGTGCTCGATCAAGGCGATTATTTACTCTCTGTCTGTTCTGCTTAATAATTGGCTCGTGATGGGCGCATCGGTTGCGCAGTTTATAGACCTCATCAACCTCACGCTTGAAATCGGTCAGGGCAGGTACAAAGATTCCGTCCCCTTTAGAAGCCGGCGTAGCCACAAGAGACTTTTTGACCAAGGGCCAGATCGTCGACGCGTATGTATTGGTAAAAAGATACGCCCAGAAATCAAAGCTCAGCTCAGCAATAACTCGCCCGGGCGGCGGTGCTTGCCCTTTGGTAATCCCAGCACGCCGGTCCTGCTTTATTAATAGACTTCTTAGCTTGCTGGTCAAAGGGAATAGCGGGATGGATGTACCAACGCTGTCCATATTTTGAGGAAACCACAGTATGAACACAGTTACGCAATAACACCTCTACATGTTGAATATCCTCTAGGAAAGCCTTAGTCACATGGGTATTCCACAGGTAGAGAGCTTCGGGATCCGAGTGGAAGCTGTAGGTTTTCATACGTTCGGATGAAAACCACGCTTCAAGATCGGTTGCCTCAATATTCTTGGATGACATACTGACTAGTGTTACACTTAAAAACGAAGGCCCCGGAATGATCCCTGCGTTTTAGACGTATATCACCGGGGTTATTGATTTTTACGGTGCTGTTGCAAAGCGGGGCGGAGCCGGTGAATCCAAAGTCGCCATCGCCAAGGACCTCGGTGTCAGCCGCGCCACCCTTTACCGTGCACTAGGTCGTATTACGAAAGTCGTTTCAGCCAGTACCGGATCACCGCCAGCTGAACCGATCTCAGACTGCCCCGTAGATACGAGGAAGCCATGCCCCGGATGTCGACCGCAGAAGCGTTGTTCTGCCGCAGTGCACTGTGGCATTTTCTGGCCCCGAGGATGATTCCCTGGGCGACTCAGGACTGCTCCCTCGCTGGACGCGTTCTGGAGATCGGCGGTGGCAGCGGAGCGATGGCTGAAGCAATCATCCACTCCCACGGGCAGGTGAACCTCACAACGACCGACGTCGATCCGGCCATGATCCAGGCCGCGCAGCGATCCCTCGCAGGACTGCCCATTGAGGCACGTCAGGCTGATGCCACTGCCCCGCCCTTTGCAGACGAGTCCTTCGACATGGTGGTGAGCTTTCTCATGCTCCATCACGTGGTCGAGTGGGAGCAGGCGGTGGCTGAGGTGGCTCGGGTCCTGCACCCAGGCGGGTTGTTCGTGGGATATGACCTGCTCTCCTCGCGCGTCGCGGGCTGGCTTCACCGGGTCGATGGCTCCCCGCACCGCCTCATCGAGGCCGATGCCTTCGAATCCGCCCTGGAACAAGCTGGTCTGGACCCACTCCGCCTTCGCTCCACTGGCGGGGGTCTGGTCCTGCGGTTCGTAGTACACAAGTCGAGTATCACCGACCACAACCCGAGTAACTCTGGGCACGGTACGTAGCTGCTTCGCGAAGATAAGCTCCAACCAATGAGACCAGGTCATCCCCGGTGACGATGACCGGTGCGGGATTTGGTGTGGGGCTCATTTCGCATCCTGATGGCTATGGCCGGTTCACCCGGCAGACAAGCGGGCCACGATGTACCGTCTCTGCCCACTCAGAGGACATCCGCCACGCCGTCTAGAGCGGCCGTCACCAAGGGAACATCCCCGTCACGGGCAGCCACCACCGGTGGGATGCTCCTGACTCGTCCGCGACGTCGTCCGTCAGGGATGGAACGACCACGCCTACCGACTGGCCCGACAGGTGCTCACCCAGGACGAGGACTAACTCGTCCTAGGGCAGAAACCAAAGAGGTAAGCACCCAGGAACCTCAACCAGATGGTGGAGGAGCCCGAGGTGCTGAGGTTGCGGTTGGTGGGTCTTGTTCTGCCGGGGCGATCTCGCTTTCGGTGACCCACTTGTGATTGGTCATGGTCATCCCGTCGACGGTGAGATCAACCATGTAGACCGTCTCATCCGTGGAATAGTCGATGGTGGCCTCCACACCCTTCATTCCCGACATGTGCTCGGCATCCAAGACGACCTCGGACCCCTCCGGCAGGGGGGCCTGGCCCGGATCGACAAGCTCCTCGTGGACCACCCACCGGTGGTCGGTGACCGGGTCCCCGCCGTCGGTGGGGGTGTAGCTGACCGAGTAGGTCGTGGTGTCAAACGCACCGGCGATCGTCGCCTCAGCACCCTCCATGCCCAGCATGTGGTCCGCGGTGAGGACGACCTCGGTGTCCACCGGGTAGGTGGGATTTTCCTCTGCTGCGATCCCTGCCGGGGGTTGCCCACCATCAGCCGGATGGTCATGGCCCTCTGCACCCATCTGATCGTTCATGCCAGTCTCCTCGGAGGACTGTGTGGCCGTCTCCGAGGTGGTGGTGGTCGTGGTCTCGGGGGCATCGGATGCAGTGTCGTCCGTGCAGGCGGCCAGGGCCAGGGAGGAGGTCAGGGCGAGGGCGGCGAGGGCAATGGTGCGCTTCATGATAATGCTTTCTAGGTTTCTTGGTGTGTGCAGGAGCTGAAACTCAGCGAGGGATGGTGCTTCAAGTGCGTCGTGGTTTATCACTCCTCCTGCTCGATAGGTGCCACTGGGTGGAGGCTGTGGGTAGGGCAGCGTCCGGCTCTTGGGAGCCTGTGGCCGACCCACTCGGCGTAGCTACGGCCGAGCATTCGCCACGTACCTTGGGGAGTTTCTAGCGGCTGGTAGCCACTAGGTGGAGGTTGGGGTTCTTCATGAAATCTTCATGGTCCAGCCCTGGATTCCGGCCAGTCGGGCCTCTAGGGTCGAGGGTGTGGGCCGGTCGGCTCGACCGGCCCGCCTTTCCGGACCGAATTGAGATATGGAGCACGACATGACCCATCACGTACACGCCATGCTGGAGACCCACCCAAAGGACCTAGGCCAGATCGACAAGGACAAACTGGCCGAATGCATCACCGCCTGCTTCGAGTGCGCCCAGACCTGCACCGCCTGCGCGGATGCCTGCCTGGGTGAGGACATGGTCGCGGAGCTGACCACCTGCATCCGCCTCAACCTCGACTGTGCTGACATCTGTACTGCCACCGGCCGGATGCTCTCCCGGCCCACCGACTGGAATGTCACCCTTATCCGCTCCGTCCTGGAGGCTTGTCGTACTGCCTGCCAGGCCTGTGGAGAAGAATGCGCCCGCCACGCTGAGATGCACGAGCACTGCACGGTCTGCGCCGAGGCCTGCCGCCGGTGCGAGCAGGCCTGTACTGAGCTGCTCGCCACCTTGGACTAACCCCGACCCACGACCACGCTCACTGTTTCCGCCATATCTTTCCTATGCAGGGGTTTTCGACCTCCCGGAACATTGTGAACGAGACGTTGCTCCAGCACTAGTCTTCCGCTCCTGCGGTTTTGGCCACGAAGTGCAGGGCAGTAGCTCAGATCATCGACAATCCGAGGGAAAGCACAGAGGACATGATAAATAACACTGCTAGAACGCACTCTGATGGTGGTGTCCTGACACCGACCGAACTCACCCACCTTCACGCCTGGTGGCGAGCAGCGAACTATCTGTCCGTCGGACAGATCTACCTGATGGACAATCCCCTACTGCGCGAGCCGTTGCAGCCCGAACACATCAAACCTCGATTGTTGGGGCACTGGGGCACCACCCCGGGGTTGAACTTCATCTAAGCGCATTTAAACCGCAGCATCATCAAACGCGATCTCAACATGATCTACATCATGGGCCCCGGCCATGGCGGTCCAGGCCCGGTGGCGGCGGGATGGCTGGAAGGGACCTACAGCGAGACCTACCCAGACGTGGGCCAGGACCTGGAGGGGATGAAACAGCTGTTTAAGCAGTTTTCCTTCCCCGGGGGTATTCCCAGCCATGTGGCTCCGGAAACCCCTGGCTCCATTCACGAAGGGGGGGGGAACTGGAATACGCTCTCTCACACGCCTACGGGGCAGCCTTCGACAACCCCGACCTTATTGTTGCGGCCGTGGTGGGCGACGGGGAGGCGGAAACCGGCCCGCTGGCAGCCAGCTGGCACTCCAATAAGTTCATGAATCCCGCACGCGACGGAGCCGTTTTGACGATCCTGCACCTCAATGGCTACAAGATCGCTAGTCCCACCGTCCTGGCACGGATTAACCATGACGAGTTGGACGACTTGCTGCGCGGCTACGGGCATACTCCCTACTACATTGAGGGTCACGATCCGGAACAGATGCACCAGGATTTCGCCCGAGCACTGGACACCTGTCTTGATGACATTCGGGAGATCCAGCACCGTGCCCGCGAAAGCGGAGAGACGGAAAGGCCCCGCTGGCCGATGATTGTGTTGCGTTCCCCCAAAGGATGGACCGGCCCGGCCGAAGTGGACGGGCAGGACGTGGAAGGGTCCTGGCGCTCCCACCAGGTTCCCTTCAGTGCGGCACGGGAAAACGATAGCCACCGGAAGATCCTGGAGGACTGGTTGCGCAGCTACCGCCCGGAGGAGCTCTTCGACGACTCCAGGGAACCGGTCGAAGAGGTCCGCATTCTGCACCCTCCCGGGGACAGACGGATGAGTGCCAACCCCCATGCCAATGGCGGCACTTTATTGCGGGACCTGTGGATACCCGATTTCCGCGACTATGCTGTCCCGGTAGAACAACCCGGGACCGGTCAGGTTGAGGCAACCCGAGTGCTCGGGCAGATGCTTCGGGACATTCTGGCTACAAATCTGCACAATTTTCGTGTCTTCGCCCCTGATGAAAACAACTCCAACCGCCTGACAGCGGTTTTGGAGGCCACGGCCCGGGCCTGGAACGTCGGAACAGTCCCCGGGATGATCATCTGGCCCGTGATGGGCGAGTCATGGAAATCCTGTCCGAGCACACCTGCCAGGGTTGGCTGGAAGGCTACCTGCTCACCGGTCGGCACGGGTTCTTCTCCTGCTATGAGGCCTTCATCCATATTGTGGACTCGATGTTTAACCAGCATGCCAAGTGGCTGGACACGACCAATGGCATCCCGTGGCGCAGGCCGATCGCCTCCTTGAACTATCTGGTGACCTCCCACGTCTGGCGGCAGGACCACAATGGTTTTTCCCATCAGGATCCCGGCTTCATCGACCATGTGCTCAACAAGAAACCCGAGGTCATCCGGGTATACCTACCACCGGACGCGAACACGCTGCTGTCGGTGGCCGACCACTGTCTGCGCAGCCGTCAGTATGTCAATGTCATCGTCGCCGGCAAACAGCCACAGCTGCAATACCTAGACATGGACGACGCCATCGTTCACTGCACCAAGGGCATCGGCATCTGGGACTGGGCCAGCACACACCCGGACACGGAACCGGATGTGGTGCTTGGTTGTGCCGGGGACGTTCCCACCATGGAGACCCTCGCCGCCGTGGACCTTTTGCGCTCCCACTTCCCGGATCTGTCCATCCGGGTGGTCAACGTCGTAGACCTCCTTCGGCTGCAACACGAGTCCGAAGGCCCGCACGGGCTGTCGGACACCGACTTCGACGCGCTGTTCACCACGGACAAGCCAGTGATCTTCGCCTACCACGGTTATCCGTGGTTGATCCACCGGCTCACCTACCGGCGGACCAACCACGGGAACTTCCATGTTCACGGCTTTAGAGAGGAAGGCACCACGACGACACCGTTCGATATGTGCGTACTCAACCGGATCGACCGGTTCCACCTGGCCATGGCGGTGATTGACAGAGTGCCGCGGCTCAAGGACGTCTCGGCCACCGTGCGCGAAAAATTCAAGAACGCCCTGATCGAACACCACCAGTACATCCGCACCCACGGCGAAGACATGCTGGAAATCAACAACTGGCAATGGACAGCTGTCCCCGGCCCCGGCCTTCGATGCGAGCAGGAAGCACGAGAGGAACCGCTCTAACATGGCACCGTCACATCCTCGGAAGACATCACCGCCCTTGTCGTCGAATCATCTCGCCACTTTGCCCTATGATGCGGTGCTGTTCGACATGGACGGGGTCGTTACCCGGACTACCAGCGTGCATGCGGCGGCCTGGAAGGAGCTCTTCGACTCCGTCCTGGCCGACTCCAGATCCGGATTGGGAGCGGATACGCCACCGTTCGACGCAGACCGGGACTACCGGCTTTACGTGGACGGACGCAGCCGCGAAGACGGCATCCGCGCCTTCCTGACCTCCCGCGGCATCCAGCTTCCCACAGGCAGCCCGGAGGACGGACCGGATGCCTGGTCTGTCGCCGGACTGGGGCCCGAAAAAATGACCTGTTCCTGACCGGATTAGCCCGTGACGGTGTCGATGTCTATCCCGGAACCGTGGCGCTGCTGGAACGCCTCCGTGGCGGCGGCATCCCCGTGGGCCTCGTCACAGCCAGCCGTAACGCGCAGGCTCTGTTGGAGGCCGCGGGCCTGGAGCCGGCATTTGATGTGATCGTTGACGGCCTGGTGGCCGCAGATCAAGGTTTGCCCGGCAAACCGGATCCGGCGATGTTCCTCGAGGCGGCACGTCGACTCGGCGTATCCCCGGAGCGTTCCGTGGTCATCGAGGATACCGTGTCCGGGGTCAAGGCAGGACACGTCGGCGGTTTCGGACTGGTGGTAGGAATCGACCACGCCGGGTACCGGGAGCAACTGGACGCGGCGGGCGCCGACGTCGTCCTGGGTAGTGTCGGCCAGTTGGATCTGGGTGCATCAAACTGATGACTTCTACCGCGAGCTCGTGGAACATCGGCGGGTGATCCGGGTGCTGGCACTATCAGGCGGCTACTCCCGCGCGGAAGCTAACGCTCGCCTGGCACGCAACCCCGGAATAATCGCCAGTTTCTCCCGCGCCCTGACCGAAGGGCTCACCGTCACCCAGGACGACCGCGAATTCGACGCTGTCCTGGATGAAACAATCGGCACTATCGCGGAAGTCTCACGCACCTGACTACGCCTTCCGAGAAGGCGCGGTGCGCCTGATCAACTGCTTATACAGCGGTGCCCGACCCGGACATGAGCGATCTGGGTCGGGCACCGCCGTGGGTCTCTCCTGCTGGAATCAGCCGTTGGGCAGAGGTGAGAAAAAGTCCGCGCGCACCCCCAGGGCACGGTCGGTGCGCTGGATGGACTCATCACCGTCTTCCACGGTGCCAGCCAGGGCACGGATTGCGTCGATGTTCTCGGGGACGACGATGGCCTGGTTGTCGACCGTGTACGTCCAGAACAACTCATTGCCCTGCACGGTCAGGATATCTTCCCAGATGGCGACCTCATACGTATCGCCCCGTGGACGGCCTAGATCTCGCATCAATTCGACGGTGCTGTTGACCGCCACGATTCCATCGGAGCGCCGCACGAAAGCGATCCGCGGCATCGCCTTCAACGCTTCGAGAACCTCTTCTGTGTCTGCCGGGCGGGTTAGCTCGATGGTCCAGAAATGCAGGTGGTTGTGGGTGTGCGCTCCCTTGGCCGCCATGGTCACCACATCCAGGTCGGGGACCACCGACTGGGCGTCTGGGCCTTGATGGCTGGGAATACGACCTTCGGGAACTATGGTGTTCATGATCCCCGAGTGGTCGGATTCCCACGGATCGGTGGCCCGGCGGACAAGCACTCCCCGCGCTTTGGACAGCAATCCAGCGTCCTGCAGTGCGATAAGGGTGCGGACAGTGCCGGTGGTGTTGCAGGAAACCACGCGGGTGGTGTCGCGTCCAAGCGTGGAACTGTAGTTGGCGTGGGCAACGAAGGAGTGGCCGGTGAGACTGTGCTTCTCCCCGCCCTGGAACACGGACTTGACTCCATGGGTGCGATAGAGGTCGAGGTTGCCGGCCCCGATGGTGGACGGGGTGCAGTCCACCACGACATCCGCGTTGTCGAGCAGGTCCGGTAGTTTCCCGGCGATGGGATATCCGGCAGCGCTCATCTCTTGGTGGGCTTCTTCGGTGGAGGCATAGACCGGGATGCCCTGCGTGATGGCGGTGGCGACCCGGTAATCGGTGGTGACGTCGCTGACCCCGAGGAGTTCCATGTCCTCCTAGGCTCTCACCGCGTCGGCTACACGTTTACCGATGACACCGTACCCGTTTACTGCAACCTTGATTTTATTCGGCATGTTGATTGTCCTTCCCGGAAATCCTGGTTTGGCCCGATGGTCGTATGGTCGTGTTTCTCATCTGGGGTGGTCGGGGAATATCCTTGTTCAGAGCTCGTTGAGCATCAGCTCCATCTCGGCGATCTCGGCCTCCTGGTCTTCAATGACCTGCTCAGCCAGAGCGATGGCCTGCGGGTTCTGTCCATCAGTGACCTCATCGCGGGCCATATCGACCGCGCCCTCATGGTGGGCGGTCATCTGCTCAAGGTAGAGCCGGGCAGCCTCGGTGCCCTGGGCGTCCTCGAGGGCTGTCATGTCCTCCTCGCTCATCATTCCACTCATCCCGCCATGGTCCATCTCACCCATATCACCGGTGACCGGATCTTCTTCCCAGGTCTCGAGCATGGTATTCATCCGGTCGATCTCCGGGCCCTGGGCATCGATAACACCCTGGGTGAACTCGATGACCTCGGCCGGGAGATCGACCTTGGCCAGGAGGATTTCACTCATCTCCACGGCCTGTTGGTGATGCGGGATCATCATCTGCGCGAACATGATGTCCGCGTCATTGTGCTCGGCGGAGACCTCTCCGGCCGCCCCCGTCTCTGTCTCAGGATCCGTGGTGGCCCCGGTCGTTTCGGTGGTGTCGGGGGCGGACGTAGTGGCGATGGTCGTGGTGTCGGTGTTTTCTCCCTCAGTGTTATCTGCGCAGGCGGACAAAACCAGGGTGGAGGTCAAGGCGAGAGCGGCGATGGTGATGGTGCGCTTCATGGGGGTTCCCTTTCGGAGGGGGGAGTCGATGAAGGATTGAAAGTCAGCGGACGGGGGCTGCAGAGCTCACAGCAGCCTTCTCCTCCTTCCCGTCGGTCGGAGCCAGGTGAGCCGGGTCCAGGTCGATCCGGCGTAGCAGCTGGGCGTTGAGGGCGACGATGATCGTGGACAGGGACATCAAGATGGCGGCGGCCGCCGGGGGAAGCAGCACACCGATAGGGGCGAGCACACCGGCGGCCAGGGGAACGGCCACGATGTTGTACCCGGTCGCCCAGACCAGGTTCTGGACCATCTTGCGGTAGCTGGCATGGGAGAGCTCGATCATCGACAGCACGGCCCGGGGATCATCACTGGCCAGGACCACCCCGGCGGACTCCATCGCCACATCTGTGCCCGCGCCAATCGCAATACCGACCTCGGCCCGGGCCAGGGCCGGGGCGTCATTGACACCGTCGCCGACCATGGCCACGCTCAGACCGCGCTCCTGCAGCTGGGTGACCTTGGTGTCCTTGTCCTGCGGCAGAACCTCGGCGAAGACCTCATCGATCCCCAGATCCTTGCCCACTGCCTGGGCGACCTGGGTGGCGTCACCGGTGATCATCGCCACCTTCACCCCGCGGGCCTGCAGGGCGCGCACCGCCGCGCGGGATTCGGGGCGGATCTTGTCCTCGACGGCCACGGCACCGATGATCTCACCGTCGCGGACGACGTGGAGCACTCCGGCGCCTCGCTGCGTCCAGGAACCGGTGATGTCGGTGAGCTCACCCGGGATGGTCAGACTGAATTCGCGCAACATGTTCGGCCCACCCACGAGGATTTGGGTGCCATCGACAGTGGCCCGGATCCCGCGGCCGGAGGCGGCGGTGAAATCGGTTGCGCGCAGTGGGCGGCGTGAGGCCTCCGGGTGTGCGGCCGCGGCAGCCACGATCGCCCGGGCCACGGGATGCTCGCTATCGGCCTCGGCGGCGGCGGCCAGGGACAGCAGCTCGCCCTCGGTAATGCCGTCGGCAGCCATGATGTCGGTGACGGCGTGTGCGCCTTCGGTCAGGGTGCCGGTCTTATCAAACAAGACCACGTCGATGGTGCGCATGTGCTCCAAGGCCAACCGGTCCTTGATGAGCACCCCGGATTTCGCGGCCCGCTCGGTGGAGATCGCGATGACCAGGGGGATGGCCAGGCCCAGGGCGTGCGGACAGGCGATGATCAGCACGGTCACCGCGCGGACCACGGCATCATCGGGGCTGCCGATGATGGTCCAGACCACGGCGGTGATCAGGGCCGCGATCAGGGCGAACCAGAACAGGAAGGCTGCGGCTCGATCGGCCAGGGCCTGGGCCCGGGAGGAGGAGGCCTGGGCATCGGCGACCATGCGCTGGATGCCTGCCAGGGCGGTGTCCCCACCGGTGGCCTCCACCCGGACCCGGACGGTGTTGTCGGTGGCCACGGTGCCGGCCACCACGGTCTCACCGGTATCCCGGAAGACGGGGCGGGATTCACCGGTGATCATGGCCTCATCGAATTCGGCCGCTCCGTCGATGATGGTCCCGTCGGCCGGGACGCGGGCACCGGCTCGGACCAGCACGACATCGTCGACGGCCAGCTCTGAGATCGCTACGGTGCGGGTGGTCCCGTCGACGACCTTCTCGGCCTCATCGGGCAGGAGCGCTGCCAGCGCGTCAAGCGCGGAGGAGGCTCCACCAAGAGCGCGCATCTCCAGCCAGTGGCCCAGCAGCATGATGGTCACCAGCAGGGCCAGTTCCCACCAGAAATCTAGGTGGAACCCGCCCAGCCCCAGGGTGGTGACCCAGGAGGCGATAAACGCCACGGTGATCGCCATGGCGATCAGGAGCATCATGCCCGGTTGGCGGGATTTCAGCTCGGTCATTGCGCCCTTGAGGAAGGGGGTGCCGCCGTAGAGGAAGATGATCGTGCCCAGGACCGGAGGAATCCAGTAGGCTCCCGGAATCTCCGGAATATTATATCCCAGCAGGTCGGCGAACATCGGGCTGAAGAACACCACCGGAACCGACAGGATCAGCGACCACCAGAAGCGGTCCCGGAACATCGCGGCGCTGTGGCCGGCGTGTTCACCGTGACTGTGGACCTGGTGTTCTTCATCGACAGCGGAATGCGGATGATCGTGCGGCATGGCCTGGCCGTGGGTGGCGGCATCCGCATGGTGCTCGTGACCGGCATGATCCGGGTGGTGGGTGTGGTCTGTTTCCGGAGCGGGGTGATCACCGTGGTGGTGGGGAGTGCTCATGAGGTTCCTTCCGCTCAACCCGGTCGGGGTCGAGATGATGGGCGAATCGATCAGGACAAGACGGTGTAGCCGGTCTCCTCAATCGCCCGGTGGACGGTTTCCAGGGGCACGGAACCCGTGACCGTGACGATGGAGACCCCACCGGCGATGAGGTCGACCTGGACGTCGTCGACCTGGGGCAGAGCGCTCACCGCCTCGGTGACGTTGCCGGCGCAGTGTCCGCAGGTCATGCCTGTGACCTGGTAGGTGGTGGGACCTTCAGGTATTGCGTCGGTTGCCGCGGCCACGGCCGGGGCGGAGACGGTCGCGGACGGCGTAGAGGGCGCGCAGCATCCACAACCGTCGGAGGCCAGCGGCAGCAAGGGGGAAGTCGGGGTGGTCATCGGATCGCTCCTGTGGGATCGGGGGATCAGGCGGGGTTTCCCCTCCCATCATATACCCCTATGGGGTATTGTCCAGGGGTTGATACGGATCGCTGCCGAGGTAATCAGAATTATTGTCCCCGGGAGGAGGGTCACTGAGCATCAGGGACACGTTTTCCTGGTGCAGGGGAAGACGGATGGTGAAGACCGATCCGGCACCGGGGCCAGGAGAGGTGGCGGTGAGAGTGCCGCCGTGGGCCTCGATCAATGCCTTGGAGATGGTCAGACCGATACCGGCCCCGCCGTTGTCCCGGCTGCGGGCGGCATCCCCCCGGTAGAAGCGTTCGAAGATGTGTCCGAGCTGGCCAGGTGGGATGCCCTCGCCGTCATCGGCGACGTGGATGAGCGCGGTAGACGCCCCCTGTCGGTGGACGCTGATCCGGACCTGCCCGCCGGCCGGGGTGTGCCGTAGCGCGTTCGACAGGAGATTGCTCATCACCTGGCCGAAGCGTTGCCGGTCCACGAGCACCCGGGCGGTGTCCGTAATGGTCTCGACCTGTAAATCGACGCCTTTGTCAGCATAAGCTTCCCCCGCGGCAGCAGCGGCGGTATGGAGCAGATCCCCGAGCCCTTCCTCCGCCAGGTCCAAATCGATCCGGTGTTCCTGGGCCCGGGAGACATCGTCGATGCTTTCCATCAACCGGGTCAGGCGGGTGAGTTGGTCAGCCATGATCGTGTGGGGGGCATTATTCCAGTCCACGACCCCGTCCTGGAGACCATCGAGGTAGACCGTGAGCACCGATAAGGGGGTGCCCATTTCGTGGGCCAGATCAGAGAGCATCTGGCGGCGGACCTGTTCGGTGTGTTCCAGCCGGTCGGCCATGGTGTTGAAGGCATGCGCCAGGGTGGTGACCTCGGGGCCTGCTTCTCCGGCGGGCACGCGGATACGGTAGTTGCCGGCCGTCAGGCTGGTAGCGGCGCGGGTGAGCTCCTGCAGGGGGGTGCGCAGGCGACGCGATAACCACAGGCTGGCCAGCAGGGCGCTGATCAAGGCGGTGGGCAGGGCGACGGCCAGGGTGATCAGGTTGGCGTCCCGGTAGGCCTGCTCGGCATGGAACAGCTCCAGCGAGGGGTCCTCCCGGCCGGTCATCAACATATGATCATGGAACAGGGTCGGGCCCACCATCGTGGCCACGGCCGCGGCCACCAGCAGGCTAATCACCACGACCAACACCTGGGCGGCCAGGAAGCGGAAGGTCAGGCCGGGTCCGTGATTCATGGCTGCCCCACCCGGTAGCCCACGCCACGCACGGTGTCGATAAACCCCCGGCCCCGGGTGTCGGTGCCAAGCTTGCGACGCAAGTTGCCGATGTGGACATCGACGATGCGTTCATCACCGACCCAGGTGGTGTCCCAAACCTCGGTGACCAGGTCGTGGCGGGTCAGCACCTGGCCGGGGCGCAGGGCCAGGGCAACCAGCAGCTCGAACTCCGTGCGGGTGAGCTCCACGGTCGTCTCCCCCACCCGCACCTGTTGGGCGACGGGGTCAAGGATGAGGTCACCAACGATCAAGGGGGTGGTCACCTGCGGTGGGGTGGTGCTGGTGCGCGGGCGGCGCAGCACCGCATGCACCCGGGTCACCAGTTCCCGGATGCTAAAAGGTTTGGTGATGTAGTCATCCGCCCCCAGGGTCAAACCGCTGATCTTGTCGTCCTCGCTGCCACGCGCGGTGAGCATGAGGATGTAGCAGTCCGAGAAGGTGCGGATCCGTCGGCACACCTCCAGGCCGTCGAGTTCGGGCAGCCCCAGATCCAGCACCACAACATCGGGGGAAAAGCGACGGGCCTCGTCCACGGCCTGGGTGCCGGTGTGCGCCTGGCGGGTATCGAAGCCGGCCCGGATGAGGTAGGAGGCCACCATCTGAGCCAGGGGTTGTTCATCATCGACGACCAGCACCCGCCCCGGGGGCGTGGCGGTGGTCGGTGTGCGGTCAGCCATAGACCCCAGTATCGCTCCGGCCAGGGAAGAATACCACCCTCGCTCAGTGCCCGGCGGGGAAACCTTCATCAAATCTTCAAACATCACCCTTCGACCGCCGTCACCCCTGTGCCCCACCCCGGGCCGGCGGCATCGCCTCCCCTGGTCAGTTCAGCAGGCGCCACCAGGGATTTCACTGCCTGCACCGCATACCCGGGTCGGGTAGAAGGACATCGCCCACGGCTGTGGGGTGGTGTCCCGGTGGTGACCCAGCCCACCGGAGTCACCCCCTTTTCGCCCTGTTATAAGGCTGTGAGCAGGGTTTTTGATTTCTGGGCCGTCAGGCACCCGTGCTAGATAAAGGTATGGCATCGACCTTGAGGCGGTGTCTTCTCACGGTCTTACCACGATCCAAGGAGATTGACGTGAAACGAGCAGCGATCGCAGCCGCCGCCCTTGCCCTCGCCCTCACGGGGTGTTCGGCCGCCGACCCGGAACCCACCGCCGACGGGACGGTGTCCCAGGATACATTCCTGACTACCCATGGCCTGGCCGCCATGGACGCGGTGGAGATCATTGATCACCTCGACCGGCAGAAGGTCACTGAGCGTCCCACGGATCTGATCGCCTCCGTGCGTGCCGATGAACTGCTGCTCTCGAGCGATGACCAGGAAGTCGTGGTCGATCTTCCCGACAATCAGACGTATGTCTCGATCGCACCCTATCTCACCTCCACCCACGACTGCTTCTACCACAGCCTCACGACCTGCCTGGGGGAACTCGACAATGAGGATATCCAGGTCACGATCACCGATGAGGCGACCGGTGAGGTGCTGGTGGACGAGGCGACAACCACCTTCGACAACGGGTTTATTGGCTTCTGGCTTCCCGATGATGCCACCGGCCTGATTGAGGTCAGCTACCAGGGGCGTACCGGCACCACGGAGTTTTCCACCACCGACGACGGTGCCACCTGTGTCACAGACCTGCGCCTGACGTGATGGCTCAGCAGGGTCCTCACCTGCGCCTGTCTCCCGTGTCACTGAAATCTTGCACCAAGGAAGGTTAAATCATGACGAACGCGTTTTCCCGACGACAGTTTCTGCTCGGCGGGCTCGTCCTCGCCAGCACCGGGGCCGTGGCCGCCTGCACCAGCGACCCTGGACCCGCTGCCTCGGCACCAGGTCCCTCCCTTCGCCCCACTCCCACCCCCACTGCGCTCGGTGAGCCGACGGTGCGCCGGACACTGACCGCCCGGCCCCTCTCTCTGGATATCGGCGGCATCGAAGCCAAGACGTGGGGATACGTCTCTGACACCGGGGATGCGGCCATTGAGGCCACCGCCGGCGACGTCCTCCAGGTCGATATCACCAATGAACTGCCTGAGAGCACCTCCATCCACTGGCATGGCATCGCACTCCACAACGCAGCCGACGGTGTGCCCGGCATGACCCAGGACCCCATTGAACCTGGCGAGTCTTTCTCCTATGTTTTTGAAGTCCCCCACGGTGGCACCTACTTCTACCATTCCCACACCGGCCTGCAGCTTGATCGCAGCCTCCACGCCCCACTGATCATCCGTGACCCGCAAGACGCTGAGGACCAGGACGTCGAGTGGACCATCGTGCTCGACGACTGGGTCGATGGCATTCATGGCACTCCCGACGATGAGCTCGACAAGCTCACCGGAATGGGCTCGGACGACCATAACGGGAGGATGGGAATGGGAGGTCACGGCCAGATGATGCACGGCACCCCGGACCGGGTACTGGGCGGAGATGTCGGCGATGTGATGTATCCGCACTACCTCATCAACGGACGTATCCCCCGTGCTCACCGGACCTTCGAAGCCCGCCCGGGCGACAAGGCCCGCCTGCGGTTTATCAACTCCGGCGGTGACACCATCTTCAAGGTGGCCCTCGGTGGCCACCGCATGACCGTGACCCACACCGACGGCTTCCCTGTCCAGCCCTGGGAGACCGAATCGATCTACCTGTCGATGGGCGAGCGTGTCGACGTCGAGGTCATCCTCGGCGACGGCATCTTCCCGCTCACGGCTTTGGCGGTGGGTAAGGACGACCGCGCCTTCGCCGTCATCCGCACCGCCGGCGGCCAGGCCCCCCGCCCCGATGTCGACTTCCCCGAGTTGTCGTCCACCGGACTGCTTCTGTCCTCCCTGAAGCCAGCAGACCGTGCACTCCTGCCCGAGGGCACACCAGACCGAGAAGTCAGCATCGACCTGGGCGGGCAGATGATGCCGTATGAATGGAGCATTCTCACCGACGGCCAATCCTCCTCCGCGACCGTGCAGGAGGGCCAGCGCCTGCGGATGGTCATGCGCAACAGGACCATGATGCCCCATCCCATGCACATCCACGGCCACACCTGGGCGCTACCCGGCAGCGGCGGGCTACGCAAGGACACCGTCCTTCTCCGCCACGGTGAAACCATGATCGCCGACCTGATCGCTGACAACCCCGGTGAGTGGGCATTTCACTGCCATAACGCCTATCACATGGAAACCGGGATGGTCAGCTCGCTTCGCTACGAGTAACCCCCACAGCAGGGTTGAGTGCCGAGGTGGGCAGAGTCGCTGCAGACCACCCACCGGGCAGCACGATGACCTTCCTCGGTGTTGTGGTCTTCCGGGACAACCAGAACACCGTCTTCTTCCCCACCGCCCCGGAATAAGGAGATCTAATCCATGCCGAGCACACCCCGCAGAACCGCCATCGCGGTTGCCGCGGTGCTCACCGCCGTGACCCTGGTGGCCTATTTCCTCCCCGATTCCCCGGAGGAGATAGCTGGGTAGCAATGGTGAGGTGACTGTACGACGGCCTACAGTGCATTGCGTCGCGAAACTGGCGTATTGCCTACATGCAAGCGCGCAGCCATTGGGGCTGTATAGTCAGCTGGCCTAGTAGCACTTCATCAAGTGGGCCTCGCCCGGTAGCAGTAGCACTCTTATAAACCTCAGATAGTTTTAATTTACTAATCCATTAAAGTGGAGAAGGTGACCTCGCGGCCGGGGAGCACATCGTAGACATAGTGCTCCCACTTTGGCTCCTGTAAGAGATCAAGCTTCTCGTATGAGAGTTTAATCACTGCAGGAAGCGGAGTATTCAGGCTTTTAATATTCCAGATCTTCTCCTCGGCTTTATCGGGCAGAATGACCTCTTCGCGGGTGATCGGCTGCGCCATGACTCCGTTTTGGTCCACAAGGAAAAACTCATCCTTGCCCTGTGGGTAAATGACCAAGTAGCAGGTGGACTGCTCTGCTCCCGGCACCGTCCTCTTTCGGTTGCTAGTCCGGAAGTATGACAGCGCGCTCCCCCACCTCCGAAAAATTCTGAGTCGAAAGTTCACATCGGTCAGGCTAGTTTCGTAGCTAGAGAACTGTTCGTCCCAGCCACCTCGAGCCTCAAGACCTATTTGTCCGAGAAGAGCAAGCGCAGTAATAGGCCGTGTTGTCCTGGCTGTAAAGACTTGATCAGCGAGAAACTCCACCAGATCATTAACTGTCTCCACGCAGGTACGTAGTTCACTTGAGGTAGGAATATACCCATCATGGATAGCCTGATTTCGCAGATCAGCGACGTAGGTGATCCACCTGTCAATGACCTCGGGTGTGTTACGCCCCCACCCGGAATTTGAGTAGAGACTCCCTAGTTCGTTCTTGACGAGATCGACAATGCCTCGGGGGCTGCCTCGTTTGGTTAGAAATTTCCTTGCTGTCTCTTCTGGGCGCAGATTCTGCTCCCAAAGGGTATGTTGTAGAAGCTCATCTAACAGGGACTCACAAGCAGAGGCATACAGGATGATTGCGGTCCGGTAGTTTCCTTCCTGGGAAAAGCTCAGATCAGCCTCGCGGCGGAAGTCACCGTAGGTAGTGAACGGTCCCGTGGTGGAGAGATTTACCAGTGCGGCATCAATCCAGGTATTTTGTTGGTCGTGATCGTGAGTGCCATCAGGCGCAATCGGGATGTTCCAGTTGACGTTGAAGACGCTGAGATCTTCTACGTCTGGTAGCGCATTCTTATTGATCATCTCCCATGGTTTGGTGGCAGAGATTGTGATCGGAATCGTCGGGGGGAGCGATTCCCTCGCTACCAGCCTAAGCGGTTTTTCCAGGGCCATTGCGATTGCGCGGAGAAGAATATTTTGCTCCGAGACTGCATAGTCGAAGGCTCTAGTTAGCTCGTCTGGTGCGTCATCGTTCAGATTCTGCCCAGAAGTTAAGGGCTCGTAATCCAACCCCACCATGGATTCAACGACCGTCTGGTGGGAAGTGCGCAGAATGGCAGGAGGACTTTCCCGGGGCTGGGTGTTTGTCCTCTTGGCAGCGATCTCGAAACCAGCTTCCATCGGAGGGTGCGGAGACCCCTCAAGCACACGCTGATGGAAGATGAAGTGGGCGCTGTCTGTGGTCGGGGCGGCAACCCCTTCCTCTGTTTCATACTGACCAGATGGATATTTGGTCTTATTGAAGCCATCAGGTACTTGGAGCGACCAGCCAAGCGGGATAAAAAAGTGCACTGTTGAGCCCATGATTATCAACCTCTCTCATTGGAGTCGCCGTCAGTCCCGTTTACTGCTGAGTGGTCTTCCGTCGACTCCCCGTTCCAGGCGTCGAGGATTTCTCTGTGCAACCGAGCTAGGACCCCAAGCATGTGACGCCCGGTGTCAATATCTTTGTCCGTCTCTGAGTTATGAATCTCTATAGGGACGATAGTGCCTACTAAAGAGAGCAAGAATGTGGATCCGAAAATGGCCGGAAACGCGAGGCCATCAATGGTCGCTCCACCGTTGTACCCGATAGTACCCATTCCATCTAACTTTCCTGCGTTAGCTAAGCCAGCAGAGCTGGCATGCAGGTGTTCGCTCGCGATTCTGTAGTAGGCGTTTAGGCTTGGCATCACGAGCTTGTTAAGGTCCATGAATGAGGGTGTCTTCTTGGGAAACAGAGGGGCCGCCCATCCCCAAGATGTCGAAAACACTTTCCCATATGTACCGATAAGCTCCCTCTGTCGTGAATCGAGGGCGTCAAGAATCTCAGTGTTGATAGTCTCATCGATACCCGGAGTTCCAGTACTGATCAGGTCCCTGGCGGCTCCTTTAAGGAACACTTCCTGATGAAGAAGGTATCGTTCCACGAGGTCAGGGTAGTTTGACACAGGTGAGCCGTATTCCCAGAGGACCCTCGCAACAATATAGAGCTCGTGGAGAGCGAACACGGGTAAATGCGCCCTGAGGGTAGCCACCTCGCAGTAACCAGGACACTTCGTTGAAGGCGAGCAACGCCCTCGCTGCGAGCCCGGTCAAGGTAGTGAATAAGGCAGCATAGGCATCGTCTTCTGGGTCATCCTCGAGGTGCTCGTGAAGGATTTCGGATCCCCAGTTAACGGCTTCCATGGCGCTTCTCCACAAAAGGTCCATTAGGTCGAGCGCATGGCCGTGCTGTTCGGCGATGTGTGCTTCGGCACGCTGTTCATTCTTGTGATTGAACAGTTCCACGTAAAGATTTGCGGCCTCTTCCGCGCGATCCTGAGCCGGGACGTCGAACATAAGAGGATCGAAATTGAGCATGAAGGACATGCCAGGGCTAGGGCGGAATTAGTCACCTGCGTTGATGAGAGTCAGGAGGTAACCATTGATGGTCACGTTGATCGTGACCAGCTGACCAGCGAATTCTTTTGGAAATCTGGGAGATGTGTCTCTGGGTAGCGAGCCTCGAATACCGAGCTGACCTCGAAGCCGGCGGCACCGAAGGCTTCTTCTTAGAGTGCAGCGACGGCCTCTGCGCTGCGGTTGCACCTAATGCTGGGAACGAGCTTCTGCATGTTATTCGTGGGGTCGAGCATAGGTGGATTTGGCAGGAAGCGAATCGACTGCGTGGCCGTATGCATGTATGCGAGGTGGGGTGGTGTGCCTGAGGTGACCTTCCGTCGCCTAGTTGGCTCCCACGCACATGGATCCCCCAGAAGCGCCACACTACTTTCTGCGACCTGTGGAAATGAAAATCACATGGCAGCTTTGGGGGATCCTTGTGCAAAAACCGCCTGCGGAATACAGGCGGCTCTTGATGAAAAAGTGTGCCCCAGGTGAGACTCGAACTCACACTGTATGGGTTTTGAATCCATTGCCTCTGCCAATTGGGCTACTGGGGCGCTAACGCTTGTAACAGCCTATTGCACCGCCATAGGAAGTTACAAAACACCAGCTAGGAGGCTAAGCCAGCACCTCGTCGGGATCCACGATTTCAATCTTCATTCCGTTCCTCACCAGACGGTCTTGGAACTCACCAATCATCCGCTTGCCCACGCTGTTGATCTCATCAACCTTCTCCAGATCCACGGTCACGTTTTCAGACTCGAAGTCATGCTCCTGGATGGTGCGCCAGATTTTCTCGCACGCGTTGAAATCGATATCGCCCTGCAGGCGGATGACAGTTCGCTTGCCTTGAGAACCCCCCGAAGCCTGATCATCTTTCATGATCGAAATACTGCGCACGGCACCCCGGCCCTGCTTTTCCGGCGCCATCAGATGCAGCCCCATGTCGCGATCCAAGTATTCGAAGACGCGCTTGGCACGCACACTATTGCCTGCCTCGTCCAACTTGGGAGAAAACGCAGCAATGCCCAGACGACCAGGTAGCGTGCCGATAATCCCTCCGGACACCCCAGACTTCGCTGGCAAGCCGACGGATGCCATCCACCGTCCGGCAGCGTTGTACATGCCAGCACTAGCCATGACCGCCTGTACTTGGATCGCAACTCGCCGGCTGCACACCTGCTTGTGCGTCCTAGGCTGAACTCCCCCATTAGCCAACGTCGCGGCCATCATGGCCAAGTCGGACACAGTGACCATTATGGAGCACTGCTTGACGTAGCTGACAATCGCGTCTTCTGCAGAATCCTGAATCATCCCGTAGCTGCGGAGCATGTAGGCCAGCGACATATTTCGGTCTGAAGTCTCAAGCTCGGAATCACAGGTATCGCTATCAATCCGGAGCTGCCGCCCGGCCAGATCTGAGAAGAATTCGAGGATCTTATTCACTCGGTCCTCCACAGACGACTCTTCACCATTGATCAGCTGGTTCACCGTGATCGCACCCGCGTTGATCATCGGGTTCATGGGCCGCTTGGTCGCCTTATCCAAGCTCAGCTCGTTGAATGCCTCGCCGGAAGGCTCCACGCCAACAAAGCGTGCAACTTCCTCCAGCCCCTCTTCTTTCAGGGCCAAGGCATAGGCGAAAGGCTTAGACAATGACTGGATGGTGAATTCTCGCTCCGAGTCCCCCTCTCGGAGACCCTCGGCGTACACCTGCCCCTCATTGGTACAGAAAGCAACCGCAAAAGGCTCCGGATCTGCCGCCGCGAGCTCTGGGATATATGCAGCTACCTCCCCTTCGCTATTGTCCTGCAACTTCTCCAATAGCTCTTGGAGGTAATCACCGATTACATCGTCTTTCATTCCACTGCCCCTTCTAACGTCAATAGCACTGCCTTATTCTCCACGCCGCCACCGTAGTTACCTATTCCGCCACTAGTTGGGAGCACCCGATGGCACGGCACAATGATGCTCACGGGGTTCCGCCCCACAGCTGTACCAACCGCCCGGGAGGCCCCCTCGTTGTGCAACGCTGCGGCAATCTCCCCGTAGGTCACGGTCTGCCCCGCCGGAATCTTCTCCAGCTCGGACCACACAGACTTCTGCCACTGCGTGCCCCGCAACTCATACGCAACAGTGAAAACCTCACGTTTGCCCGCAAAGTATTCATCGAGTTCGGACTGGAGTTGAACCCACAGCGGGACAGAGGTGGCGTCGTCAAAAAAAGAAGATTCAGAAGGCGCCAACGGTTGGCCTGCAAACCACAGCCCCACGAGCACTTCCCCATCCCTTTCCGCGATGATTTTTCCACGCGGGGAGTTGAGCAGGGCGAGGTGAGTATTATTCATAAGCTCCTATATACTTTCCGCATGATAAACAGCGTTTCCCGCCGCATGCTGAAGGCGACCATCGCTTTGAGCCTAACCACGGTGCTGGCCGCGTGTGTAACCAATGAGGAACTCGGCAATCCGGAGGGATGGGAAAAGGTCCAGCCCGCAAAAAATGAGGCGCTGGCGAAGCTCGTCCCCGCACCCATCGCGCAGCGCGGAACCCTCGCCGTGGGTGCCAACACCCCGTATGCCCCGGCGCAGTTTAAGAACTCCCAAGGCCAGATCATTGGCTACGAAGTAGACCTCATTAGTGCCGCCGCGGCTGTTCTCGGACTCAAGGTGGACATGCGGCAGATGGATTTCAACCTCATCCTCCCCTCCATCTCTGGAGGCACGGTGGACGTGGGCGCCTCGTCGTTTACGGATACCGAGGAGCGCCAGGAAAACTACGACTTCGTGGACTTTTTCAATGCTGGAGTCTCCTGGGCCACCCAGCCGGGACGCGAGGGTAGCATCGATCCGGACAACGCCTGTGGCTTGACCGTCGCTGTGCAAAAGGGAACCTATTCCGAAACTGACGAAGTCCAAGGCAAGTCCGAGCAGTGCGTGGCTGAGGGCAAGCCCGCGATCAACAAGATGGTCTTCGCCACCGCGGACTCCGCCGCCACCGCCACGATCCTGAAGAAGGCGGATGCGTACTCTTCGGACTCGCCGGTGATCTCCTACGCCGTGGAGCGCTCAGACGACAAGCTTGCGCAGATCGGCGAGGCCTTTGACACCGCCCCCTTCGGCTGGGCAGTCAAGAAGCAGTCCGAGCTGGGATCAGCGTTGACGGCCGCTCTACAGGAGCTTCTGGAATCCGGCGACTACCAAAAGATCCTCCAACCGTGGGGGCTCAAAGAGGGTGCCATCGATACCGTGACCTTCAACTTGGGCCCTGTGCCGAACACCAGCGGTAGCCGCGGCGCGCAAGCCCGTCGCCCTGCTACACCACCTCGACCAGGCTTCCTCCGCAGCGCTGCCGCAGCATCTCGCGGTACGTCACGCCGCACCCGCCGCACGTCCGGTTCTCTACTGACCATGCAAAGGACTCACGCATGACCTCCTCACCCGACACCTCCTCAGCCGCGGCCACCCCGGCTACAAAGCGCCGCCCCAAGGAAAACCAAGCCATCCCGCTGCGCCATCCTGGCCGTTGGATCTTTGCCTCGGTGGTTCTTGTGTTGCTGGGAATTTTTCTTTTCGATGCCGCCAGCCGCGAGGCCTATCACTGGGATACCTACTTCAAGTACATCCTGGACACTCGCATTGCCGTGGCCGCTCTGCACACCATCGCTTTGACCATCCTGGCCATGGTGCTGGGAGTGGTGCTGGGCTCGATCGTCGCCGTTCTGCGCATGTCCCCCAACCCGGTGCTGCAGGGAGTGTCCTGGCTGTACCTGTGGATATTCCGCGGCACGCCGGTGTACGTGCAGCTGGTGTTCTGGGGTCTACTGGGCGCTGTCTACCAGGTGGTGAACTTGGGCGTGACTGAGGTGGACTTGCAGGATGTTCTTCAGAATGCTTTCTTGCTGGCCGTCTTGGGCTTGGGCCTCAACGAAGCTGCCTACATGGCCGAAATCGTCCGCGCCGGAATCCAAGCCGTTCCGGAAGGCCAATCCGAGGCCTCCAAGGCGCTGGGCATGACGTGGTGGCAGAACATGCGCCGTACCGTATTGCCGCAGGCCATGCGTATCATCATTCCACCCACGGGCAACGAGCTGATTTCCTTGCTGAAGACCACCTCGCTAGTCATCGCTATCCCTTACACCGGCGAGCTCTATGGACGCAGCACGGATATCTCCAACAGCATCTTCCAGCCCGTGCCACTGCTGATGGTCGCGGCCACGTGGTACCTGCTGATCACCAGCGTTTTGATGGTTGGCCAGCACTACCTGGAGCGCTACTTCTCCCGTGGTTCTTCCCGCCAGCTGTCCGCCCGTCAGCTTGCTGTTTTGACCGACGCCGAGGGTGTGCCACCGCGCAACGTGACCGTCGAAAACAACCAGCGTTCCCACGGACAGTCCTAGACAGAAGCGACAAAGGACAAGCACTGATGACTAACTCTCCACAGCCCACTGTTGCGGGCTCTGCCGTACCCATGATCGCCATCAAGGACATGTGGAAGCGCTATGGTCGCCTCGACGTGCTCAAGGGCATCGACCTCGTGGTGCCTCGCGGCTCGGTGACCTGCTTGATCGGGCCTTCGGGCTCCGGCAAGTCCACCCTGCTGCGCTGCGTCAATCACCTGGAGCAAATCAACTCTGGCCGCGTCGAGGTAGACGGCGAGCTGATTGGTTACAAGGAAAAGGACGGAAAGCTCTACGAGATTTCCGAAAAGGACGCGGCCAAGCAGCGCTTAGAGATAGGCATGGTGTTCCAACACTTTAATCTGTTCACACACCGCACTGTGCTGGAAAACATCATCGAGGCGCCGATCCAGGTCAAGGGCGAGTCCAAGGCAGAGGCCACTAAGCACGCGCGAGAGCTGCTGGAGCGGGTGGGCTTGGCGTCGAAAGAAAACGCCTACCCCATCCAGCTCTCCGGCGGGCAGCAACAGCGCGTGGCGATTGCCCGCGCGCTGGCGATGCGTCCAAAGCTGATGCTGTTCGACGAGCCCACCTCTGCGCTGGATCCTGAGCTGGTAGGCGAGGTACTGGGCGTGATGCGCAAACTGGCCGACGAGGGCATGACCATGCTGGTGGTCACCCACGAGATGGGCTTTGCGCGCGAAGTCGCCGATACCGTCGTGTTCATGGACGGCGGCGTGGTGGTGGAAAGCGGTCCTGCCGGCGAGGTCATCACAAACCCGCAGCAGGAACGCACGCAGGAATTCCTCTCCAGCCTGCTCTAAAGCTGCGCGAGGAGCTTAGGGCTGCACCTGCACGTGCCACGGCACGCGCGGGGAGCCCGGATCGTCCTGAACCTGTCGCAGCAGTGGCTCCTTGGGGTCCTTCTCTCGCACGGTCAACAACTCTGCGAAGTGCATGGTGAGCCCAGAGATGGAGCCCATGCCGTAGTGGCGAACGTCCACCTTGATTTCCGTACCTTCGGGGGCATCGTCGCTGTCTGGGTCACTTTCTTCACCGAACTGCTCCACCCACGTGGTGACCAATTCGGGATCCGGAACAAGGCCGGTGGTGACGTCCAGATCAGCGTCTAGGTCATCTCCCAGAGCGGCTACGAGGTTGCGGAAATCGTCCTCGATGAACTCCAGCTGGCTAGGTTTCGCGAGAATGCGGAATGTGATGCTTGGCATGCCTCAATTTGTACACCACGGCCCATTGCGCGTTTTCTCCCCGTCCGCATGCCCTCATTTACCGAGCTGCAATTTCTCCTGGGTTATATTTGAGGGGTGATTGGTTCATCTTCGCATTTCCCCGCCCCCGTCCCGCCGCTGACGACACTGCCGGACGGAACGATCAAGCAGGTCAACCCGTTTACGGGCATGGAAGTGTGGACGGTCCCCGGCCGGGCGAACCGCCCGTTGTCTGTCCACACCGTGGAGGCCAAGGAGATCACGGACCGCGATAGCACCTGTGCCTTCGGCAATGACCGCAAGTGGGACACTCCTCCGGAAAAGGCGCGCCTTGTCCTGGATGAGGACGAGAAGCCGCGGATCTTGCGGGGAGTCAAGACCAGCCAGCTGGAGGACACGAATCCCCTGTTCCGCCGGGTTGCCAATCTCTTCGAGATCCTGACCTACGAATACTGGGCGCTGAACTACGGCCACACCATTACCGCCGCAGCCGCGAAGCACAAGGTGGATTACCTCTCGGAAGAAGAGGGCCAGCAGCACGTGGAGCAGATTCTGCGCGTGAAGATGGAAGCCGCTGGGCACTCGCCAGAGGAGATCGACGAGCTCTTCTCCGAGGAGCGCCGCATGCAGACGCTGCAGGAGAAGTCTGACAGCTTGTTCGCGGGTGGCCACGATGTCATCATCGCCCGGGATCACTACGTCCCCGGCGCCACCACGACGGATCAGCTGGCCAGCTCCGGCACGTTGAGCTGGCAGGATCACCGGCACTTCATCGCCTTTACCGTTGATGGCATGGATCAGCTGTACCGTTCCAACCGCTATGCGCGCTACGTTGCGGTGTTCCAGAATTGGCTCGCCCCCGCCGGCGCTAGCTTTGATCACCTGCACAAGCAGCTGGTGGCGATCGATGAGCACGGCCTGCAGAACGAGGTGGAGATCGCCCAGGTTCGCCGCAATGCCAACATGTACAACGAGTGGGCGGTGGATTACGCTTCTCGTTTCAACTTGGTGTTCGCAGAAAATGACCACGCGATTGCCTTCGCTGGGTTCGGCCACCGCTTCCCCACCCTCGAGGTCTTCAGTAAATCCGCCACCACGGAGCCGTGGTTGATGTCCGATGAGGAGCGCGACGGCGTGGCCGACTTGGTGCATGCCTGCCACATCGCCGCTGGTCCGGACGTCCCGTGCAACGAGGAGTGGCTGCACCGTCCCCTGGACGTGGACGTGCCCATGCCGTGGCGCATCGTCATCAAGTGGCGCGTGTCCACGATGGCTGGTTTTGAAGGTGGCACGAAGATCTACATCAACACCATCTCCCCGGGCAATCTCAAGGACCGTGTGCTCCCGGCTCTCATCGAGGCCCGCGAGCAGGGCCGTTTGGCTCCAGGCATTCGCCTCGGCGATGAGTGTAAGTTCGCCCCGAACCAACTGAAGTACAACCCCGCCATCCGCTAAAGTTAGCGTTCCTTAAGATGGAGGCATGTCTGACTCCATCACCGATGCCCCCTCGTCGTCCCCTTCCTCCCTGTCTTTTTCTTCCGACGCCAGCGCCATAGCCGCGTTCGCTTCTGACCACAGCGCGGATCTGAGCTGGCAGCAGGAGTTCTATCGGTGGATGCACAAGCATCCCGAGCTGTCTTTGCACGAGGAGAAGACTGCGGCCTTCATCGCGGAAAAGCTGGAGGATTTCGACTGCGAGGTCACCACTGGGGTGGGCGGCCACGGCGTGGTTGCGGTGTTTAGCAATCCCCCTGCCAGTGGCGAGTCCTCCACCATCTTGATGCGGGCGGATTTCGATGCTCTACCGGTGACGGAGGATACGGGCCTGGAGTGGGTCTCGGAAAATGAGGGTGTGATGCACGCCTGCGGCCACGATGCACACACCAGCGCACTGATGGGGCTGTGCGCCGTCATGGACGAGAGCCGCGATAAGTGGCAGGGAACGTTCATCGCGCTGTTCCAGCCGGCCGAGGAAGTTACCCGCGGCGCGGGCATGATGATCGAGGATGGGCTCAGCGAAGTCATCCCCACCCCAGATCTGTGCCTAGGCCAACACATTGTTCCGGGCAAGGCGGGCACCGTGATGACTGCTCCCGGGCCGGTACTTGCTGCCTGCGATACCATCACCGTCACGCTGCACGGCAAGTCTGCGCACGGTTCTCAGCCGCACGAATCGCTGGATCCCACGTACCTGGCGGCGATGATCGTGGTGCGTTTACAGGGCATCGTGGGCCGCGAAGTCTCCCCAGAGGACTTCGCGGTGATTACCGTGGGAACGTTGAGCTCGGGTCACACCAACAACACCATTCCGGAGACCGCCACCCTGGTGCTGAACTGCCGTTTCTACGACACCTCCGTGCGGGACAAGACATATGCCGCGATCGAGCGTGTGATCAAGGGCGAGTGCATCGCCTCCGGATGCACCAAGGATCCCGTCATCGAGTTCTCCGCTCATGGCGAGCTGACGGACAATTCCCCGTCTGTCTTCGAGGCTGTGCGTCCCGTGTTCGATGCCACGTTCGGCGATGCGTCCATCGACGCAGACCGGTGGACGGCCTCGGAGGACTTCTCGGAGATCCCTCGGCACTTCAACGTGCCCTATCTGTTCTGGACTGTCGGTGCGACAGACCCACAGGTCTGGGCCGATGGAACCGACGTACCTGGCAATCACAGCCCCCAGTTCGCCCCCGCCCGCGGAACTGTGGAAGCTGCCACCACGGCCGCCGTTGCGGCTGTGCTGACATACATGTGGCGCTAACTAAAAAGTTAGCGCCACATCGGAACAGATTCCGGAACTACTTGCTGTGCTCTTGGCCCAGCAAGTGCACCTGAATCATGTTGGTGTTGCCGGCGATTCCTGGAGGGGATCCGGCCACCACGACCATCATGTCGTCATAGTTGTACTCATCCATGGACAGCAGAGCTTCGTCCAAGGAGCGAATCATCTTGTCAGTGCTGGACACGTCCCCCACGAGGAAAGTCTCCGCACCCCAGGTCAGTGCCAGCTGAGAACGCACGGCCTGCGACGGCGTGAACACCAGCAGCGGCAACCGCGAGCGCAAGCGTGCCACGCGCTTGGCCGTATCGCCGGTGGAAGTGAATGCCACCAAAGCGCGCGCGTTCAAGCGCTCGCCGATGTCCTTGGCTGCATAAGAGATCACACCACGACGGGTGCGCGGGCGGTGGCTCAGCGGCGGAACGTCGCCATCGATCTCCGCTGCCGTGACGATGCGAGCCATGGTCTGCACCGTGTTGATTGGGTGCTTGCCCACGGATGTCTCACCGGAGAGCATCACGGCATCCGCTCCGTCCAGCACAGCGTTGGCCACGTCCGATGCTTCTGCACGGGTGGGGCGAGAATTCTCAATCATGGAATCTAGCATCTGGGTGGCCACGATCACCGGCTTGGCGTTCTCACGAGCAATCTGGATGGCCCGCTTCTGCACCAGTGGAACATCCTCCAGTGGAACCTCCACGCCGAGGTCACCGCGTGCCACCATCACGGCGTCGAACGCGAGAATTACCGGCTCCAACGCATCCACGGCTTCCGGCTTCTCCAGCTTGGCGATCACGGGAACGCGGCGGCCAACCTCGTCCATGATCTCGTGGACCAACTCCACATCCGCTGGGGAACGCACGAAGGACAGCGCGATGAAGTCCACGCCCAGACGCAGGGCGAAGCGCAGGTCCGTCTTGTCCTTCTCGCTGAGGGCGGGAACGGAGATGTTCATGCCCGGGAGAGATACGCCCTTGTTGTTGGACACGGGGCCACCTTCGGTGACCTCGCAGACCACGTCGTTGCCGTCTACTTCCTTACAGACCAGGGCGACCTTGCCGTCGTCCACCAGGAGGCGGTCGCCGGGTCGCGCGTCGCGGGCAAGGCCCTTGTAGGTGGTGGACACGCGGTCGTGGGTTCCGTGCACGTCGTCGACGGTAATGCGGACGGTCTCGCCGGTGGCCCAGACAGTGGCGCCTTCGGTGAAACGGCCGAGGCGAATCTTCGGGCCCTGCAGGTCGGCGAGGATGCCTACTGCGTGTCCGGTCTTGTCGGAGGCCTCACGAACCCACTTGTAGTTCTGCTCGTGATCGGCGTGATCGCCGTGTGAGAAGTTGAGGCGAGCGACATCCATTCCGGATTCCACAAGTCCCAAAATATTGTCTTGCGAGGCCACTGCGGGCCCCAGGGTGCACACGATCTTGGTTCTTCTGTTCACCCCATTGAGGATACAGCAGGGCTATTGAGTCTTCAGACCAGTGTCGGGGTCTCGGCGCACCTTGCGGGTGATCGCCACAAATACCGCCACGGCCGCGGCGAATACCACCGCGGAGACCACCACGTTGATGCGCACTTCGCCGAAGATCATCGTGGCGGGATCGGTACGCAGCATCTCGATGAAGAAGCGCCCCAGTGTGTAGCCCGCCACGTAGAGCGCGAAGACTCGACCATGGCTGAGCTTGAAGCGCCTATCCGCCCACACCAGCAGCACGCAGATCAGCAGGTTCCACAGAATTTCGTAGAGGAAGGTGGGTTGCACCACGGCGATGACCTCGCCCGTGGAACGCCCGTTGATGGGTGATTCAACGCCAGCTTCCGTCACCCTGCGGTAGATCTCCAAGGCCCATGGAGAATCCGATGGTCCGCCGTAGAGTTCCTGGTTAAACCAGTTTCCGAGGCGGCCAATAGCCTGCGCCAGAATGATCGTGGGCGCCACGGCATCCGCAAAAGGAGCCAGCGGGACCTTCTTTATCTTGAATAGCAACCATACGGCCAGGGTGCCCAGAATGATTGCTCCCCAAATGCCCAGGCCACCGTTGGTGATCTTGAAAACATCCATGGGGTTTTTGCCGGGCCCGAAGTACCGGTGCCAGTCCGTGATGACGTGGTACAGGCGGCCACCGATGATGCCCGCGGGCACCGCAACCAGCAGCGCATCCACTACGACTTCTGGGTCTCCGCCCCGCTTGGCGTAGCGCGCCCGGGACCAGAAGTAGGCCACCACCACGCCAGTGAGGATGCACAGCGCGTAGGCGCGCAGCGGGATGGGACCCACATGCCACACGCCCTGCGGTGGCGATGGGATGTTGGCAAGAATCATCTGGTCCATGGGTTAGACGTTCCCTCGCACTCCCGCGGCCAACTCTTCTGCCAGCTCGGCCAAGCGACCGTCTTCGGCGGCCTCGATCAGCGCGGAGCCCACGATCACTCCATCGGCGTATTCGGCGATGGAAGCCGCCTGCTCGCCGCTGCGCACTCCCAGCCCCACGGCCACGGGCAGGTCGGTAACTTCGCGAGTGCGAGCCACGAGCTCTTCCGCGGACGAGGCCACGGATTCCTGCGCGCCAGTGACTCCCATGTGGGAGGCCGCGTAGATGAAACCACCGCCCGCGTTGACGGTGGATTCCAGCCGCTGCGGAGTCGTCGACGGCGCCACGAGATAGACCGGATCCAGGTCGTTGGCCTCGCAGGCCTTAGCCCAGCGCTCGGCCTCTTCTGGAAGTAAGTCAGGGATGATACTTCCCAAACCGCCAGCTGCCGCCAGCTCCTCTGCCATCTTCTCCGGCCCGTACTGCAGCACGGGGTTCCAGTAGGTCATGATCACGGCGTTGCCACCAGCCTCGGTGATCTTGCGCACCACTTCGATGGTGTCTTTGACTCGGAAGCCATTTTCCAGCGCCACGTCTGCGGCGTGCTGGATGGTCGGGCCGTCCATCATCGGGTCGGTGAACGGGATGCCCACCTCGATGAGGTCCGCGTGCTGGGCTAGCGTTTCCACCAGCTCGATGGATTCGCTGAGGGTGGGGAATCCTGCGGGCAGGTATCCCACGAAGGCTGCGCGGCCTTCTGCCTTGGCATCCGTAAACACCTTGGCCAATCGTGAACTCTGCGACCGTGCCATTAGTTCTGATCCTCCTTGAGCTTCATCCCGAACCACTTGGCCGCGGAATCCACGTCCTTATCGCCACGACCGGACAAGTTGATGATGATGCGTGCACCTGGTTCGCACTCTGCCACCTTGATGGCCGCTGCCACGCCGTGTGCGGATTCGATCGCGGGGATGATTCCTTCGGTTTCGCACAGCGCCTTGAATGCGTCCATGGCCTCCGTGTCCGTGACCGGCAGGTATTCTGCGCGTCCGGCTTCGTGTAGTGCGGAGTGTTCTGGTCCGACGCCAGGGTAATCCAAGCCTGCAGAGATGGAGTGGGACTCCACGATCTGGCCGTCTTCGTTTTGCATCAGGTCCGCGTAGGAGCCTTGGAAGACTCCCTTGCGACCCACGTTGATGGGGGCTGCGTGGCGGCCGGTCTCTACTCCGTCGCCGGCAGCCTCAGCGCCAATGATCTTCACGCCTTCATCTTCGATGAACGCGTGGAATAGACCGATGGCGTTAGAACCGCCGCCGACACATGCCACCACGGCATCTGGAAGCTGACCAGTTTCCGCTTGGAACTGCTGGCGGGCCTCAACTCCGATTACCCGCTGCAAATCGCGCACCATCTGTGGGAAGGGGTGCGGACCGGCGGCGGTACCGAAGCAGTAGTAGGTGTCATCAGAATTGGAAACCCAAAAGCGCATGGCCTCGTTGATCGCGTCCTTAAGGGTGCGGGAGCCGATGGTGACCACTTCCACCGTGGCACCCAGCAGGCGCATGCGGGCGATGTTGAGTGCCTGTCGCAGTGCGTCCACCTCACCCATGTAAACCTTGCACTCGATGCCCATCAGGGCACAGGCGGTAGCGGTGGCCACGCCGTGCTGGCCGGCTCCGGTTTCCGCAATGACCTGAGTCTTGCCCATGCGCTTAGCCAGCAGAACTTGGCCCAACACATTGTTGATCTTGTGGGAACCGGTGTGGTTGAGATCCTCTCGCTTGAGCCATACGTCCGCGCCGACTCGCTGAGAGAAGCGCTCTGCGTGGTACAGCGGTGAGGGGCGGCCGGAGTACGTGCGGTGCAGTTCATCGAGCTCACGCAGGTAGGCGGGATCCGCCTTCGCTTTGCCCCAGGCATCGGTGATCTCATCGATCACGGCCATCAGGGCTTCTGGAATATAGCGCCCGCCGTAATCGCCCCAGTGTCCCCGCGTATCGGGCTCGTGGTGCGTGGCAGTGGCAAGAATTTCTCCCGCGGTAGGCAGAGCGCCACCCTGCGCATCGGAACGCTTAGCGTGCATGATTTTGTCCTCGCTATTCACCCGCCCTACTTTACCTGCCACCCGGGACAGCGCTCACGCTCGGCTTATCCAGAACCTCGGGGCTAGCACTTCTTCGGGCAGGACGGGTGCTGGCCAGCCACAACCAGCTCGTGGCACTTCTTACCCGGATCCTCGGCAGTCACCAGGCCCTCGCCGATCAAGATGGCATCAGCGCCTGCTCCTGCGTAGGCCAGAAGATCGTGCTTGTTCTGCACGCCGGATTCAGCAATCTTGATGACGTCGTTGGGGAGCCCCGGGGCAATGCGGGAAAATACGCCGTTGTCCACTTCCAGGGTCTTCAGGTTGCGAGCATTCACCCCAATCACCTTGGCGCCGGCCTGCACGGCCCGCTCGGCTTCTTCCTCGGTGTGAACCTCCACCAAGGCGGTCATGCCCAATGATTCCGTGCGATCCAGCAGGCTTTCCAACCGACGCTGATCCAAGGCCGCCACGATCAGCAGGATGACATCCGCGCCGTGGGCTCGGGCCTCGTGAATCTGGTACGGATTCACCATGAAATCCTTACGCAGCAGAGGGATTTCGACGTTGCGTCGAACAGCATCAAAATCAGCCAGAGACCCCTTGAACCGGCGCTGCTCTGTCAAACAACTGATGACCGATGCCCCAGCTTCCTCGTAGGCAGCGGCCAGCACTTCTGGCTCGGGAATGTCAGCCAGATCGCCCTTGGAGGGGCTGGCACGCTTGACCTCAGCGATGACAGACACGCACTTGTTGGCCAGCGCGGCATAAGCATCGATGGCTGGTGGCGCGTCGTTGGACTGTGCCTTAATCTCCTTGTACGGAATCTGGGCTTCACGGACAGCCTGGTCTTCCAGCACACCCGCGATGATTTGATCAAGAACGCTAGGGGTTGGTGAGGTCATGAACTGTTCCAATCTGTTGAGCAGCTCCGTGGTGCGAAGTCTGGCCTCTGCACGCTGCAGGTTCACACAGCTAGTGAACCTAAGGGTATCGGTCTACTTCCGAGGTTTAAAATCAGCCCTTGGTCTAGCCGTCGCCCTTGGGCCTGTTCTTCGCCTCACGGTTCGCATCGTTGCGCTCTGCTTCGTCAGCCTCGTCTGCCTCGGTAGGGTCCACACCGGCATCCAGCGCATCCCACAGCACGCGGCTGGAATCCGGGTTGTCTGCGAGATCCTCGTGCACGTGCTCGCGGCGGACCTCCGGGGTGACGTAGCGAGAGTTGGCTTCCGTGCGCTCACCCGGCTGCATGGCCAGGATCACGCCACCGATGACACCCAGCGCAGCGGCAACGATCGCCAGCAGCACAGGTGCAGTGTGTACTTCCGCCGAGGCCACCTGCGCCCAGTCGGAAATAGTCTCCGGGGCGTTCTGTCGCTGCGTCGCCACACCGGAAACCAGCAGGTCGCGCACGCGCATCAGATCAACGTCCGTGGTCAGCAGGCTGACCGAGCGGAAGCTCGCAGTTCCAGCCAGCAGCACCACCAGCACACCCAAAATACGACGGATCAGCGGCTGCATAGCCAAGCTCAAAATCAAACAAGCCAGCATGGCCAGCGCCAGCGGAGTGGCCGCGGGATCCCAGACGGATCCCACCAAGCTGCGGGAGAATTCGCCGGTCTTGTCGTCGAAAATCTGCGCGGTGACGTACTTCATGCGGCCAGCACCCCACAGCCCGGCGGCGGAAAGAACCACCAAGATCAGTGCCATGCTGCGGTTGCGCTTGGCAACGCTGGTTTGCCCGGCCATTAGCTCAGCTCCGTTTCTGCGGAGCGCATCGTCTCTGCGGCCGCCACTGCGCGCAACACCGCTGCTGCCTTGTTTCGTGTTTCTTCGTCCTCAGCAACCGGATCGGAATCTGCGACGATTCCGCCTCCGGCCTGCACGTACACCGTGCCGTCCTTGTACACGCCCGTACGAATCGCAATGGCTTGGTCTGTGTTGCCGGAGAAGTCGAAGTAGCCGACAGTTCCGCCGTACACGCCACGCCGCGTGTCCTCGAGGCGGTCAATGATGCTCAGAGCACTCGGCTTCGGCGCGCCAGAAAGCGTTCCCGCGGGGAACGTAGCGGCGAAGGCGTCCACAGCAGTCTTGCCCTCCTCCAACTTTCCGCTAACTCCTGAGACCAAGTGCATGATCGCGCTGTAGCGCTCCACGTGACGGAAGTCGTGGACTTCCACGGTTCCTGGAGTGCATACTCGGCCGATGTCGTTGCGTCCCAAGTCCACCAGCATGAGGTGCTCGGAGTTTTCTTTCTCGTCGTTGCTCAATTCCTTTTCGAACTGCACGTCTTCCTCGTAAGACGCTCCGCGAGGACGTGACCCGGCGATGGGGAACGTGGTCACCTCTCCAGACTTGACCTGTACCAACGATTCCGGAGACGAGCCGATCACGTGGAACGCAGTATCGGTGAAATCCTCGGTGGGAACGTTTAGCAGGAACATGTACGGACTGGGGTTGGCCACGCGCAGCATGCGGTAGATGTCCAGAGGTGCCGCGGAGGTGTCCATTTCGAAGCGCTGCGAGAGTACCACTTGGAAGGCATCGCCGGCGCGGACGTGTTCCTTGACTTCCTCGATGCGGGAGAGGTGATCGTCCATGGTCCTCTGCCGACGGACCTGTGGTTCCGGGGTGGAAAATGTGTCGACGCCACCAGTGTCGCCCGAGTTGAGTCTCTCCACCATTTCATCGATCTTGCCTACTGCTTCGTTGTAGGCTTCGTCGACTCGGGCATCTGAGTTATCCCAGTTGACCACGGTCGAGATGAGCCAGATCGCGCCCTCGTGGTGGTCCACGGCGGCCATGCCGTCTACCAGCAACTGGAGCATGTCCGGCACGTCGAGATCGTTGTCGCAGGTATCCGGCAGTTCCTCGATGTAGCGGATCATGTCAAAGCTCATGAAGCCGACTAGGCCGCTGGTCAGCGGAGGCAGCCCCTCGATGGGTGCAGTGTGCAGAGCGCTGAGAGTCTCCCGGATGGCATCCAGTGGGTCCACGTTGTCTGGCATGTCCACGGGAGGCTCACCAATCCAGCGCGCTGCCGAATCCTTAGCGGTCAGGGCACAGCGTGCGCCTGTGCCGATGTACGACCAGCGATCCCACGATTGTCCTTGCGCGGCGGATTCCAGCAAGAAGGTGCCGGGGCGCCCTTCGGCCAGCTTGCGGTAGGCGCTCAGTGCGGTCTGGCCATCTGCCAGAACTTTGCGGACAACGGGCACTACGCGGTGGTTGGTCGCCAGAGCGCGGAATGTCTCGCGGGAGGTCATGAAAGCTTCAGACATGGGTTCCATTGTGCACCAACTACACAGGCGCTAGAGAATCCGGTCTGCGTCGAAACAGGTGCGCGTGCCAGTGTGGCAGGCGGCACCTACCTGGTTGACGTGCACCAGGATCGTGTCCGCATCGCAGTCCAGCCGGACCGAGGTGACTTCCTGAGTGTGTCCGGAGGTCTCGCCCTTGATCCAGTACTCCTGCCGGGAGCGGGACCAATAGGTGCCCTTCTTGGTAGCCAGCGTGTGAGCCAGGGCGTGATCATTCATCCACGCCATCATCAGCACGTCGTTGGTATCCGCGTCTTGGACGATGGCTGGCACGAGCCCGTCTGCGTTGGTCTTCAAGCGGGATGCGATGTCTGGATCCAGCTCATATTCCGCGGGATTGGTGCTGCTCACAAGCGCACCTCGATGCCTTCGTCCGCCATGGCCTGCTTGACCTCGGGGATAGTGACCTGGCCGAAGTGGAAGATGGAGGCAGCCAATACAGCATCGGCGCCAGCGGCGACGGCCGGTGCGAAGTCGCTGGCCTTGCCTGCACCACCGGAGGCGATGACGGGGATGTTCACGGCCGCGCGTACGGCTTCGAGCATCTCGATGTCGAATCCCTCTTTGGTGCCATCCGCATCCATAGAGTTCAGCAGGATCTCCCCCACGCCCAGCTCTTCGCCGCGGCGAGCCCATTCGATAGCGTCGATTCCCGTGCCCTTGGTGCCACCGTGCGTGGTCACCTCGTAAGCACCAGGCTCGCCTTCGGGCAAGCGCCGAGCGTCAACGGACAAAACGATGCACTGCGCGCCGAAGCGCTCGGACAGCTCGCGCAGCAGCTCCGGCCGCGCGATGGCAGAGGAGTTCACGGAGACTTTGTCCGCGCCTGCGCGCAGCAGGGCGTCCACGTCATCGGCGCTGCGCACGCCGCCGCCCACGGTCAGTGGGATGAAGATTTGGTCGGCGGTGCGTCGCACGACCTCCAGGATGGTGCCGCGTCCTTCTTTCGACGCCGACACATCCAAAAAGGTCAGCTCATCTGCACCTTCAGCGTCATACCGAGCCGCGAGTTCTACGGGGTCACCGGCATCGCGGAGTCCCTGGAAGTTTACGCCCTTGACTACCCGTCCTTCTTTGACGTCCAGGCAC
Source organism: Corynebacterium dentalis (assembly GCF_900232865.1). GTDB lineage: Bacteria > Actinomycetota > Actinomycetes > Mycobacteriales > Mycobacteriaceae > Corynebacterium > Corynebacterium dentalis. Next base: position 80,806 of record NZ_OCTS01000006.1, read on the forward strand.
GGGATGACTCGAGTGGTGACGCTCAATTGATGCCTCCTCGGTCGCGGATTTCTTGAGCGGTGCGTGCGGCAGTGCCGATGGGAACGGCCTGAATGTGCTGCAGCAAAGTGGCGTGCACCTCTGGCTCACCGGCGACCAAACCGGAGACGCCTGGGCGCCACGGGTTTCCAGCGAAGTCGGTGGCCACTCCCCCGTTTTCCTGCACGGCAAGGATGCCCGCGGCGTTGTCCCACAGGTTCGGGCTGAAAGTCACGGTGCCGCCGAACACTCCGGCGGCGGTGAAGGCCAAGTCGATGCCCACGGAACCCGTCACACGCATGCGTGGGTAGGACTTGCCGATTTCGTTGAGCATGTCCTGGCGGTAGCTGATGGGCAGGTTGCCGCGGCGCTGCGAGAGGATGGAGCCGAAGCTGATCTGCGTCACACCGGGATCTGACGGTGGCAACGGGCGGGCAGGCATGCCGTCCACCAGCAATCCGTGCCCCCGACGGGCAGAAATACGGCGTCCTAGCAGCGGCATCTCCGTGACAGACAGTTGTGTCTCGCCTTTGTGGACCAGTGCCAACAGGATGCAGGCAAAGGGATTGCCTACCGCGTAGTTGGCGGTGCCATCAATGGGATCGACCACCCAGTAGGTCTCTGGCTCGATGTCTTCCTGCACGGTGTTCGCGCGGGGACCGTCGATGCCATCGGCCTTGTCTTGGTTCGGGTAGCGCTCCTGTGGCATTTCGCCAGGGATCTCACCGGGAAGAACCGTGCCGAATTCCTCGCCGTGCACGGGCAGGCCGGTGTATTGGCTCAGTAGCGTGCGCAGCTGGCGCTCCACAGAGAGATCCGCCTCGGTGGCGAAGTCTCCGGGAGACTTGATGATCTCTGGCTCCGCACCCACAGCTGCGGAAAAGGTAGATTCGGCTTCATCCACGGCAGCTTCGGCGATAGCCAGCAGCGTGCGCGTATCTAGCTGGTCGCTGTTGTCCATGCTCATGGTCGCGCTGCCTCCAGAGCTTCTTCCAAAGTGAACTTACCTGCGTACAGGGCCTTACCCACGATGGCGGAATCCACGCCCTCGCCCACAACCTTTGCCAGCGCACGGATATCGTCCAGCGAAGAAATTCCACCCGAGGCCACCACGGGCGCAGAGGTAGCTGCGGCGACTTCGCGGAGCAGCTCGATGTTCGGACCGTTGAGCATGCCATCGCGGCTGACATCGGTGACGACCAAACGGGATACGCCCTGGGAATCCAGGCGCTCCAGAACCTCCCAAAGCTCGCCACCATCGGAGGTCCAACCGCGTCCACGCAGGCGCCATTCGCCGTCCACCTGGCGTGTATCCAGGCCGATGGCCACCTTGTCTCCGTAGCGCTTGATCACGGACTCACACCACTCGGGATCTTCCAGAGCGGCGGTGCCGATATTCACGCGGCGGCAGCCGGTGGACAGTGCGCGTTCCAGGGATTCGTCGTCGCGGATACCACCGGAGAGCTCCACGTCTACGTCCAGCTGCCCCACCACGTCACGCAAGATTTTGAAGTTGCTTCCGCGCCCGAAGGCCGCATCCAGGTCCACTAGGTGGACCCACTCTGCGCCAGCGTTTTGCCAGGCCAGGGCCGCGTCGATGGGAGCACCATAGTTGGTCTCCGTGCCAGCTTCGCCCTGGACGAGGCGCACGGCCTGCCCATCGGCGACATCGACTGCGGGAAGCAAAACGAGCGGTTGGGCGGCAGAAGTCATGACTGAAGGAATCCTTAGTGACTCGACAAAACGGAAAACTGGAATAAGTATTGAGTTAAATCGCGCGCGGCGCTAAACCGGCGTGATGGGCCATACGTTGTGACCCAGCTCAACAAAGTCTAACGCACGGCCAAGACAGAACTTAACGCAGAGTATCGACCCAATTGCGCAACAACAACGCACCGGCGTCTCCTGACTTCTCCGGGTGGAACTGCGTGGCCCACAGCGGGCCGTTTTCCACGGCGGCGACGAACCGGGAACGGCCGTGTTCTGCCCAGTGGACCAGCGGCGCTACGGTGCGCCCGTCGGTGATCAATTCCCAGTCCGTCACGCCATAGGAGTGGACAAAGTAGTAGCGTTCGTCCGCCGCGGCTCCTGCGAACAACGCGGATCCTTCCGCCACGTCAACCGTGTTCCACCCCATGTGCGGCAGCACGTCGGCATCCAGATGTTGCACGGTGCCCGGCCATTCTCCGGTGCCTTCTGCTGGCTTGGCGCCCTCTCCGTCTGAAAATTCGACGCCATACTCAAACAAAATCTGCATCCCCACACAGATTCCCAACACAGGACGGCCTCCGGCGAGCCGTTCCCCTATCATCCGGTCTCCCTTGACCTCTTTGAGTCCCTCCATGCACGCGGCGAAGGCTCCCACTCCCGGGACGAGCAATCCGTCTGCAGCCAGCACGGTCTCAGGATCCGCGGTGACTGTGACTTCCGCGCCGGCGCGTTCCAGTGCGCGCTGTGCGGAGCGGACGTTGCCGCTGCCGTAATCCAGCAGCGCAACGGTAGGAGACTCGGTGCGTGGCGCGGAAGACTGTTCAGATGATTCGTTCGTAGGTTGCAATCCCATAAGTTGTCATCCTAGTGTTCGCGGTCCATGCGCGGTGCGCGGACCCTCTGCCGGACTGCGCGGAGTTGATGAGCCATGTTGTTGTGTTCCCACTGACGCCTGCGCCCGATGATGCCGTCGGTAATGACGGCCAACAGTGCCACGGCCACAATGCACGCAGCGATCCAAAAGGTTTGGTAGTACGCGAGCACGCCCGCCACCATGCCCAGCACCACTGCGCCGATGCCGGTACCGGAATCGAAGGTCATGTTCCACAGGGCGCTGGCCAGCGTTGTCTTTTCTCGCGGCAGGCGTTCAAACAGCATCAGCAAGGCCTCGTTTTGGACGATGCCGAAGCCTAAGCCGAACAGCCCTGCGGCAGCGAATGCGCCGATGACCAGCACCAGTCCCCCGTCGGCAAAGGTGATCACTGCGCCCCCGGTCAGCAGTCCGGCGATGCCAAAGCCCAGGCCGGTCGCAGCCAATCGCCCAGCCTGACCGCTGCGGGAGGCGACACGCCCGGCCAGCACGCGACCCAGCATCTGCAGTCCGCCCAAGACGGACAGACCCGCTGCCGAGACCAACGCGGCGACGGAGACATCCACCTCTTCCACGGCGGGCGCAAGGAAGGTGCTGAATGCCGCAAATCCAGTGGCGATGGCGCCAATTGCCAGCCCCGGAACGGCGGCGAGTTTCCACGTAGCGGCCTGTGGCGGATGCGCTTGGGGACCATGGATGATCTGGTCGGAGGTGGCGTCGGAAATAGAAGGTGCGGCCTGCGAACGGCGCGCTTGTTGCAGCTGAGCACGGGAACGATACGGGATCCAATACGCCGCCGCGGCTCCCACCGAGGCATAGACCGCCGCGGTGACGAACACCACGGCCTCGCCGTGCGCGTTGAGTAGCCACAGACCCAGCGGGAAGCTCAGCAGCTGCGATAGCCCCACGGACACGCCCAGCGCAGCGGAGGAATTGCCCATCATGCGCGGCGGCACCAACTCCGCGATCAATGCGGCTTCCGCCACGGTCACGGCGCCGAACCCAATACCGCGGATCACCGCCACCACCAGCAGTGGAACCGCGGACATATCCACCACATAAAACAGCGCGGGCAGGCCGAGCATCAGCCCGGCAAATGCCATCACCGCGGGAAAACCAACCCGCTTGATTAACCACGGCGTAAACGCCTGCGTGATCACGGTGGCCCCCATGAATACGCCAGTGGATAGACCCGCCAGCGAATCGGATCCGCCCTGCTGGATCACTGCCAGCGGGATCACGGGCAGCAGCAACGACCATCCGCCGAAAGCACAGAACACGGAAATCAGCGTGGCCACCAGGCCCGGAGCCTTCCACACAGTCTCTAGCTGGTCGAGTTCCTCCGGGGATAGCGCTGGTTGCCTGCTGATTGCCATGTCGTTTTAGAGAGCTCCCTTGGTTGATGGAATGCCGGATACGCGAGGGTCATTTTCCGTGGCTTCCCGCAGTGCCCGGGCCACGGCCTTGAATTCCGCTTCGGTGATGTGGTGCGGATCGCGTCCGTAGATGCAGCGCACGTGCAACGCGATGCGGGCGTTGAGCGCCAGTGTTTCGAAGAAGTGCTGGTTGATCACGGTGGCGTAGTGCCCGCCGATGATGGTGTGCAACAGTGCGTCTGGCTCACCGGTGCCCACGTAGTACGGGCGACCGGAGACATCCACTGCTGCGTGTGCCAGCGTCTCGTCCATGGGGATGAAGGAATCGCCGAAACGACGGATGCCTTCCTTGGAACCCAGCGCCTCACCCAGCGCTTGCCCCAGCACGATGCCCGTGTCCTCCACGGTGTGGTGTGCGTCGATCTCCACATCGCCTTTGGCTTGAACCTTCAGGTCAAAGGAACCGTGAGCGCCGAAGGCGGTCAGCATGTGGTCAAAGAACGGCAGGCCAGTGGAAATCTCCGTGCGTCCGGTGCCGTCGAGGTTGATCTCCACGGTGATCTCGGATTCGCGGGTGGTGCGGCTCACGCGTCCAGTGCGCTGGCTCGCGTTTCCTTCTGGTTGCTGGCTCATGAGTTCTTCTTTTCTTTCGACGCCAATGCTTGTGCTGCCTCCAAGAATGCATCGTTTTCCTGCGGTAGGCCAATAGTGACGCGCAGCCATCCGGGTACGCCAACGTCTCTGATGAGAACGTCTCGATCCAAAAACTCCTGCCAGGTGGTGTGCGAGTCCGCGAACCTGCCGAAGAATACGAAGTTGGAGTGGGAATTGATGGTGGTGAATCCCAGCTCGCGCAGGCGCGCCACCACGCGGTCGCGCTCCTCGCGGAGCTTTTCCACGGTGGCCAGCGTGTCCTGACTGTGGTGCAGGGCTGCGGTGGCTGCAGCTTGGGACAGTGTGGACAGGTGGTATGGCAGGCGCACCAGCATCACGGCTTCAATGAATGCGGGATCTGCCACGAAGTAGCCCAGGCGGCCTCCGGCGAAGTCGAAGGCCTTGCTCATGGTGCGGGAAACCACCAGCGAGGTCGGGTATTCGGAGATCAACGTCAGCGCGGAAGGCTCATCAGAGAACTCCGCGTAGGCCTCATCCACGATCACGATGCCCGGCGCGGCATCGAGGATCCGCCGGATGTCCTCCAACGAGGTGACGTTTCCGGTGGGGTTGTTGGGCGTGGTGACAAAGATGATGTCTGGTTGGTGTTGTTCGATGGCTGCCAGCGCTGCATCCATGTCGATAGCGAAGCCTTCGGACTCCGGCCGAGGCACGGCGATGAATTCCGTTTGGGTGCCCGCGGACAGGATGGGGTGCATGGAGTAGCTGGGGGTAAAGCCCAGAGCGGAGCGACCGGGGCCACCGAAGGCCTGCAATAGCTGCTGCAGCACCTCGTTGGAACCGTTGGCCGCCCACACGTTGTTCGCGTCTACGTCCACTCCCGTCTGCTGGGAGATGTAGCGCGCCAATTCCGTGCGCAGGCCTGTGGCATCGCGGTCTGGGTAACGGTTGAGTTCCTCGCCCAGCTCCCGAACCTTTTCTGCGATCTCGTCGATGATCGCCTGGCTGGGCGCGTAGGGGTTTTCGTTGGTGTTGAGCTGGTTGGCCACCTTGAGCTGCGGGGCGCCGTAGGCGGACTGGCCACGCAGTTCCTCGCGCAGGGGAAGATCGGACAACTGTGCCATGAATGTGCTCCCGTGGATTGTCTAGTTGTTGAATCGTGCGGCGATGGCTTCACCGTGGGCGGGCAGGCGTTCTGCGTCGGCCAGCGCAATCACGGTCTGCGACACATCGCAGAGGGCATCCTTGCTGTAGTTCACCACGTGGATGGACTTCATGAAGGTGTGCGTGGACAGTCCGGAGCTGTGGCGAGCCGAGCCGGACGTAGGCAGGACGTGGTTGGAACCCGCGGAGTAATCGCCAAGCGGTACTGGGCTGTACCGGCCGATGAAGATCGCGCCGGCATTTACGATTCGCTGCGCAACCTGTTCCGCACCTTCGGTGTGGATCTCCAGGTGTTCCGCGGCATACGCGTTGGCCGCAGCGATGGCAGCCTTAATGGAATCCACCACAACGATGCCACTCTGCTGGCCTTCCAACGCTTCCTGCACGCGGTCCGCGTTCAGCGTCACGGAGTAACGCTCCGCAACCTCACGATCTACCTCATCTGCCAGCTGCTCTGATGTGGTTATCAGCACAGAGGCAGCCATCGGATCGTGTTCCGCCTGGCTGATCAAGTCATAAGCCACTTCCACGGCATCCGCTGAATCATCGGCAATGATGGCGATCTCCGTAGGTCCAGCCTCGGAATCGATGCCCACCACGGAACGCACCAGGCGCTTTGCCGCAGTCACGAAGATGTTGCCCGGCCCGGTCACTAGATCCACTGGATCCAAGCTCTGCTCGTCGCAGCCATAGGCCATCAGCGCCACGGCCTGAGCACCGCCGACCGCCCACACTTCTTCCACGCCCAGCAGTGCGCAGGCCGCCAGGATGGTGGGATGTGGCCATCCTTGTTCCTGTGGTGGGGAGGCAATCACCAAGGTGCCGACGCCAGCCTCCTGCGCTGGAACCACATTCATGATCACCGACGATGGATATACCGCTTTGCCACCCGGGACATACAAACCCACGCGCTCGATCGGTACCCAACGTTCCGTCACCAGTCCCCCGGGAGCGATCTCCACCGTGTAGTCTTCTGGCACCTGAGTGGAATGGAACGCGCGCACGCGGCGGATGGATTCCTCCAAAGCTGCGCGAACATCGGAATCGAGGGTGAGCAGGGCGTCGGAAATAACGCGTTCCGGAACCCGAACGGACTCAGGGGTTACGCCATCGAACTTCGCGCCGTACTCCAACGCTGCCTGGCTACCGCGGGTACGAACGTCCTCCACGATGGGCGAGACCGTGGGCAAAACCGACTCAATGTCCGTGCCGCCCCTGGGCAGGACATGTCGCAGCTCGGATGTGGTGGGGGTCTGACCTCTGAGATCAATCCGGGCAAGCATCGGTGACATCCTCCTGTGGGCGTTTCCACTAACGTGGACTTCTAGGCTTCATAGCGATCTTACCCAGCGGTGGAGACAGACAGGAAAGGCAGGTGGCACGAGACAATGGCACAAACCATCACCTCTTTGCTCTCCGAGTCAGCGTCGGCATCCGCCTCTGGGGACACTCGGCGTAGTTGGAAGCTCATCAATGATTACGCGCAGCACTTCTGGCTGGTCGACGAGGCAGACATCCCCACCAAACAGCGAGGAGACTTCTACGCGGTGCGGGCTGCGGCGGCGGACTGGATGGGCTTGGAAGACGAGGCCATTAGCGCCCTGCGCAACCTGCTGCACTGGGCGCGCGAAGGCAACGACAACGAAGCAGGGCTGATTGCAGGCTCCCACTTGGCCTATCAATCGCTCAACCAGTCCGAGCATTCGGTGTATCCGCTGCCTTCGGCCGCCTCCCTGCTGGCGGATCTGGCCGAGCGCATGCGTTTGTGGCGGCCGGATGCCGATTCCCTCACGTTGTCTGAAAACCCAGAGATGTCGTGGAAGAACGTGAGCAAGCGGCAGGCCGGCATGTTGACCGCCTCTGCCACCACCGCGCACACCGTGGCCACCAGCCTCAAGGCAGCCCGCGAGCGCGGGGACATCGGGGCGCTGGCTGGGGTGCCCTCGAGTGACTATTTCCTCGGCTCTGCCGGTGAACAGGCGGACGGTGATTCGCCTGAGTCTTCCGTTCCTGAGATCTCCGAGGATAAATTGGCGCAGTTCTTCGCCTCGGTTGTCCGTCGCTTCGGGCGCAACCCCGCGCAGCGTGCAGACGAGCTTTTGTGGTTTGCTCAAGAACACTGGGCCGAAGGCCGCCTAGACGAGGCCCGCGCCTCCGCCGAGGCGGTCTTGGAGTTGCCACACCAGCCCGTCTCCCACTTCGAGGCACACTACATGCTGGGGCACTTCGCGATGCTGGATAATCTCAATGCTCCGCAAGATCTGGGCGGAATCGATGCCAGCTCTGATGAATTCGACGACCTGACTCTGTCCGTCACGGCGGACAATGACCGCAGAATCGCCAACCATTGGGGTCAGTGCGCAGACATCGCGATAGAGATCGAAGCCCCAGTCATGGCCATGGAACGAGCCGAACTGGCGTGCCGCACCATGTCCACCTTGGGACGAGAAGGCGATGCGTGGGAGCTGGCCTCCCGCATGGTCAAAGCCACGGACGGCATCCCCGTATGCCCCGCGATGTTGGACATGCGCGCGATGCTGGCGCAGGCCGCATTCATGTCTGGCCTGCACCACGAAGCGTGGGAGAACTCTCGCGCGGTCGCCGAGTGGTCCGAGTTTTCCCCGAACCTAGACCGGACCATCGCCTGCTACACCATCGCCACCTTCGCAGGGCTGGAGCTGGGCTTAGAGGAAGAGGTACGGAAGATTCAGTCCCGCCGCGCCGAGTTGTACCGACAGGCCGGACAGAACATCAATGCCTCCCAGGTGCTGCAATCCATCGCCATGTCCGGCGACGTGGACTACCCCGATGCTCTGACCATGATGAACGAAGCTCGCGAGCTGCTTAGAGAAGATCCCGCGGGGGACGCCACCCTGGCGTTGCCGGAATCTGACGCACGGTGGAACCTCGGCGAATGGCATCTAACCATGGCGCACATCGTGGTCAGCGAAGACGACGTAGTGGAACAGTCACGCCTGGCTGCGGAAAACTTCCACCTAGCTGCAGACCCCATCAAGGAATGTATGGCCTGGTTGACGATGGCAGGTGCTCAGTTGGCTATCGGTCTCACGATGGATGCAGACGCTTCCATCACCAAGGCCACCGCTGCCCTCCCCGACTTGCAGCAGTGGATGGATGACACAGATGCGGACTTCGATCCGGTCATCCAGGAACTCATCGAGCACTACCGATACATCCTGGATTTCCGCAAAGAGGACTAGGGACTAGCTCCCAGCTAGCTAGCGGGCACGCTCAAAATCTGCATCGGTCGAGGTCACAGCCCCGATCCAATAGGTCATCATCGCCACGGCTGGGGCCAGCATGATTCCCGGCCACGGTGAAATGGCGTGCGAGATTTTGATGATATCCCCGGCGTGCGTCGAGTTTGCGTCGTACACCGGAGCGAGCCAGTCAAGCACCTGCTCGCCGATAAAGACGAACCACCACGTCCCAAACGCCACGCAGGCGGCCACCCAGATCAGCTGGCCGATTCCCCGCCACAGAAACCGGAATGCCCACACGGCTGTCAGCAGACCCAGCACGCACGTCACCGCAGCGAAAATCAGGAAGGCGCGGAAGCCAGAATCGGCGGTACCCGGGACTTCTTCCAATCCGCGGTTCGGGGTCACCAAGAACTGCGAGGTGGGATACAGCCATCCCCACACGGCGCCGGCGATGGTGAAGATCACCGTGGTGACTACAAAAACAAGCAAGCCATCGGAAACGCCCCGAGGGACGGCCCGACGGCCGAACAAGAAACCACTACTCATGTGTTTGGTGTGCGCTTTGCCTAGTTGCAGAACATCCAGCTTCCACCCTCGCGGACAAACTTGAGGTTCTCCGTGCTGGTGTCTGAAGACACGTCTGCGGACGCTGAATCGCCGTTGACCTGGACGTTGTCCACACCGGTGACGGTGGGCTTGGGGCTGCCGATCTGGGTGAAGGTCAAGTTCCTGGCCTCGTCCGCTTGCTGGCGCAGAGTTTCGTCGCCACCGTAGCGCTCCTTGTACGCACTGCAGGAATGATCCACCGTGTAGGTCAGGAATGCGCCGACGTTATCCCCGCCATCGTCCATGCCGTAAACCAAGTTGGTGATGGCCTGGCGGTCTTCCTCGGAGCCGGTGCCGGCGGCTGCAGGAACCGGAGCCTGACCTTCACCGTTGGCTGGAGCGGGCGAGCCCTCTTGGGATTGGTCAGACTGTTCGCCTCGTGCCGGATCTTGGGGATCCTTGGCGGGATCTTGCCCCTCTGAGCTGGACGGAGTAGCAGAGGACTCTCCCGATGCTGCAGTTTCGGAGCTGTCTTTCGACTGCGTTGCCTCGCTGGATGCGGAAGTGCTGGAGGCGTCCGAGGAGCCTTCCTCGTCTGAGCCACAAGCGGCGAGGAAAAGCGGAACCGCCATTACGGCAGCCAGAAGGGTCTTGCGATGTGTCATGCAAAGCAGACTACCCTGAAATCCGTGCAGCTCAACCCTTCCACCATCCTGGCTCATGCCACGCAGATCCTCGCCGAATACGGCTTAGCTGATCTGACCATGCGCCGATTAGCGCGCTCGCTGGATGTCGCTCCCGGTGCTCTGTATTGGCATTTCCCCAGTAAACAGGAACTATTGGGAGCTATAGCAAATCAGCTACTCGAGTGTGTTCAGCCACCGCAGACCACACCCGGCGCGCGTCTGCAATCGCGTGATGAGTGGACCCGGATCGTTAACTACTGCGTGGCAATTTATTCGGCGATGACGAGCCTGCGCGATGGCGCGGAAATTACTTTGGCTGCTTTGGCTTCCGGAACCACGGACCGAGACTTGCGTGCCGATGTACGGGAAACTGCTGGTTCCTTAGGGGAAATCGCCTTTCATTACGTCTTGGGCGCGGCCATGGACGTCCAGGCGCAGCAGGCTGTAGCCAGCGCTCTCGGCGATGCGGACGCTGCCCAGGCATCAGCCGATGCGCACCACGTTCGCCGCAACGTGGAAGTGATCCTCGCACCCCTACTGCCCGGCTAGGTGTCTGGCGCGGGGCTAGGATGGTCAGCATGTCTTTTGGCTTGGCTGATAAGAGTGGCTTGCGCGCCCCCGGAGCGCCATTACTAGTGTGGCCGGGCGATGCATATCCCCTCGGTGCAACCTTCGATGGAAACGGCACCAACTTCGCCATCTTCTCCGAAGTCGCCGAAAAGGTGGAGCTGTGCCTGTTTGACTACCGCGGGATGGAAACCCGGGTGCAGCTCGATGAGGTGGATGCGCACATTTGGCACTGCTATCTCCCGGGAATCGTCCCTGGACAGCGCTATGGCTACCGCATCCACGGCCCGTGGGATCCGGAAAACGGCCACCGTTGCGACCCTTCCAAGCTGGTCATGGATCCCTATGGCAAGTCCTTCGACGGCGCATTTGACGGCGATGCGTCCCTGTTCAACTACGACATCCTCAGCCCAGCAGAGCGCAATCACCAGGATTCCGCAGCACACGCCATGCGTTCTGTGGTGATCAATCCCTACTTCGACTGGTCCAACGACCGTCGCCCACACATCGAAGATCATGAGACCGTGATCTACGAGCTCCACGTCAAGGGCATGACTGCCACCCTGCCCGGCGTCCCGGAGCACCTGCGCGGAACGTACGCCGGCCTAGGCCACCACGCGACCGTGGACTATCTAAAGAATCTTGGAGTCACGGCCGTGGAGCTGATGCCCGTGCACCAGTTCGTCCACGATGATCGCCTCCGCGAGCTCGGGCTACGCAACTATTGGGGCTACAACACCCTGGGATTTTTTGCCCCGCACCGGGATTACGCAGCATCGAACTCCGCCGAGGGCGCTGTGGCTGAGTTCAAGCAGATGGTGCATAACTTCCACGATGCGGGACTGGAAGTGATCCTCGACGTGGTCTACAACCACACCGCCGAGGGCAACCATATGGGCCCGACCTACAACTTCCGCGGGATCGACAACTCGGCGTACTACCGCCTGATGGAAGACGATCGCGCGCACTACATGGACTACACCGGCACCGGTAACTCCCTGAATGTGCGCCACCCGCAAACTCTGCAGCTTATCATGGATTCCCTGCGCTACTGGGTCACGGAGATGCACGTTGACGGGTTCCGCTTTGACCTCGCCTCTACGCTGGCTCGCGAGTTCCACGACGTGGATCGCCTGTCCGCGTTCTTCGACTTGGTACAGCAAGACCCAATTGTCAGCCAGGTGCGCTTGATCGCCGAGCCGTGGGATGTAGGTGAAGGCGGCTACCAAGTGGGCAACTTCCCCACGTTGTGGAAAGAGTGGAACGGCAAGTACCGCGATACTGTCCGCGACTTTTGGCGGGGCGAACCGGCGACATTGGGTGAGTTTGCGTCGCGCCTCACGGGTTCCTCGGACTTGTACGCCAGCAACGGGCGCCGACCCACGGCGTCGATCAACTTCGTCACTGCGCACGATGGCTTCACTCTCAATGACTTGGTGAGCTACAACGAAAAGCACAACGTGGCCAATGGCGAGGACAACCGGGACGGCGAGAGCCACAACCGGTCGTGGAACTGCGGCGAAGAGGGGCCGACCGATAACCAGGACATCCTCGAGCTGCGCCAGCAGCAGCGCCGCAACTTTCTGACCACGCTGATCCTGAGCCAAGGCACGCCCATGTTGGCCCATGGTGATGAGATCGGCCGTACCCAGGGCGGTAACAACAACGTGTACTGCCAGGACAACGAGATCTCGTGGATGGATTGGGATTCTGCGGATGAGGACCTACTTGCCTTCACGCGCTACGTGTTGAAGATGCGCAAGAAGCACCCGGTGTTCCGTCGCCGTCGCTTCCTCGCCGGTGGTCCGCTGGGCGAGGACGTGGCCGAGCGAGATATTGCTTGGCTGACCCCAGAGGCGCGCCTGATGACCGAGGAAGATTGGTCCCATCACTTTGGGAAGTCCCTGATGGTGCATCTCAACGGCATGGCGATCGAGGAGCCAGACAAGCAGGGCCGCAAGGTGGAAGATGATTCCTTCCTGTTGTGCTTCAACGCACACAATGAGCCCATCGAGTTCAGCATGCCTTCCCGCGATAGCGTCATGCACGTGGATCCCGGCGAGGAAGGCTCTTGGACCGTGGTGCTGGATACTCGTCTGCCGCACGGCATTTCCGAGGAGACCCGCACCTTCTCCGCCAATGATTCCCTCAAGGTGGGAGGTCGCAGCGTGGTGATCCTACAGCGTCCTCTTGATACGTTGGTGAAACCATGAGTACTCCTACCCTTCACGCCCGTGGCGCCGAGGTCACCGTGACCGAGGAGGCCGTCACCGTCACCCGTTCCTCGGTGGCAGCGTCCCTTTTTCCCGACGCCAACATCGATCCCTCTGCGCTTCTCGGCTGGTACTTGCAGGCCCCGGACCAGTTATCTCCGGGATGGATTGAGCTTCTTTCCCGCGATGATCAGCAGGATCTGGTCCGCACGCGCATTAACTACTCCCCGAATCACCTCGAGGATTTTCTGACCGCGCATCAACGGCTCACCAATCTGCAGGCGGGCTATCCCTTGGACGATGTGTCTATTCCTGCTGCTGAAACGGACGCGAAGGATGAGTCGGTCACTGCTGAAGAGTGGCTGAGCGGAGGCTCTACGGAGGCGGCTGCTGAGGAGAAGGAATCTGGTGGCGCTAGGCGCCCGGCACCGTGGGAAAAGGTGGCGACTCCGGACGAGGTTCCCGAGGCGAACCCAGACGCGGACATCGATAACCCCATCTTCGAGCAGAATGTGACCGTCACCGGTGACGTGGAGCCGTACGACAAGGGCGAGGTCTGGGACATGATTGCCGAGGCCGGTGGAACGGTGGGCAAGAACGTGACGAAGAAGACCACCATGCTGGTGGTGGGCGAATGGGCCTCGATGACCAGCAAGGAAAAGCGGGCTCGGGAGTTGCAGGATAAGGGTCAGGAGATCAAGATCCTGAGCTTTGCCGAGTTCCTGAAGGCCGTGGGTAAGGCCTAGTTTTCTGGGGTTTGCCGGGGCATTTTTCGCGCGGTGGTAGCTCGTTCTTACTGCCTCGCGCTGCGGTGAACGTTTCTTATGGGTGCGGAGTCAGATAACTCATGCTGACTCTCACCACAGAAACCGCCTCTCAGCTTCGTTCGAGTTCCGCTGCTTCGGGTAGTCCCCACGTCGCGGACGCCCAGCGCACTGAGCTGGTGGCTCTAGGTAGCGGCTTGTGCGCGTCCATTCCCGCAGGCCCGGGCCGAGCAAGCGCGCGGTGGCACCAGCGGGCGGAAGAGATTCTCCAGCAACTACGCAGGCTGCTGTCCCTGCACGGAACGGCACTCGAATATCGATGGACGGACGAGCTGATCCCGGGCGGGGCAATGCGGTGGATCGCCATCCGGGTAGTAGCAGATGAGCTGCCCGCCGAGTGCTTGCTGACCCATCCGAAGATTGCCACGGTGCTCCTGGAGGCGCTAGAGATCGCTCTGGGCTGCCGACCTGCGGTCTATTATCGCGACGGCCAGTTGCGTGCGTGTGCTGCGCGCGATGCTCATGTGGTGCCGGAATGGGTTGGGCCACTGGATTTGTCCGCGGGCTACTGCATGTCTCTTCCCCTAAGGTAGGAGGCATGTCTGCCACTTACCGACTCCAACTGCGCGGCCCTAGCAGTGATCCTGCACAAGCGTTTACCTTCGCTGATGCTGAAGCGCGCATCGATTACTTCTCCCGCCTTGGGGTCAGCCACCTGTACCTCTCCCCCATTTTGACGGCTCCCAAAGAGTCCACCCACAACTACGACGTGATCGACCCGACCACGGTCAACCCAGAGCTCGGCGGAATCGAGGGTCTGAAATCCCTCGCTGAGGCAGCACACGCCGCTGGCATCAAGATTCTGGTGGACATCGTTCCCAACCATGTGGGCGTGGATGATCCCCGCCTCAACGACTGGTGGTGGGATGTACTCAAGCATGGCAAAGAGTCCGAATACGCCACCTACTTCGATATCGACTGGTCCGCGGACAACGGCGCCGGTGGGCGCATGGGCATCCCCGTGCTGGGCAGCGAGGAAGACGTGGACAAGCTCGAAGTAGACGGCGATGTCCTGCGCTACTACGACAACGAATTCCCCATCGCTCCCGGCACCAACGAGGGCACTCCGCAGGAGGTTCACGACCGTCAGAGCTACCGGTTGATGTTCTGGCGAGACGGCATCATCAACTACCGTCGCTTCTTCTCCATCAATGGGTTGGCAGGGCTACGCCAGGAAGATCCCGTGGTCTTTGAACACACGCACCGCATCCTTAATCAGCTGCTGGCTGCAGGTGTCATCGACGGAGTGCGCGTGGACCATCCCGATGGCCTGGCCGACCCCTTTGGATACCTAGAGCACCTGCGCATGCTCATCGGTGAGGACCGCTGGCTGCTGATCGAAAAGATCCTGGCTGTCAACGAGCCACTGGATCCCCGCCTCAGCGTGGACGGCACCACCGGCTACGACGCCCTGCGCGAGTTCGACGGAGTCTTCGTCAACCGCAACGCTGTGCAGAGCATGGGTGATATCGCCGATCAGTGGACGGGCGTGCGCTGGGACAATGCAGCGTTCGAGGCTGCTGAGGAAGAACTGAAGTCCGAGGTTGCCCGCTTCGAGCTGGCAGCGGAGGTTCATCGCTTGGCCCGCGCCGTGCGCGCAGATAACTGGTCCACCCAAGGGGACCAGGTCTCGGACGAACTTCTCGAGGAAACCCTCGTCGGTTTGGTAGCCGCGATGCCGGTCTACCGCGCGGACTACCAATCGCTGTCTCGTGTCACCAGCACCGTTCTGGCCAAAATGCTGATGAAGCACCCCGAACGCGCAGATGCGTTGGACCTGATTAGTTCTGCGTTGCTCTCCTACGGCGAGGCCAATACTCGCTTCGCCCAGGTCTGTGGAGCGGTGATGGCCAAGGGCGTGGAAGACACGGCGTTCTATCGCGGCTCACGTCTGGTCAGCTTGCAGGAAGTCGGCGGCGCTCCCGGTCGTTTCGGAGTATCCCTAGCCGAGTACCACATGCTGCAGGCCGAGCGAATCCGACTGTGGCCTCGCGCGATGACGGCTTTGACCACGCACGATACGAAGCGTGGCGAGGACGTCCGCTCCCGGATCACCGCCATCACCGAAGTTCCGGAAGACTTCGCTGAGCTGTGCAAGCAGATCACCTACGTGGACGGGATGACCTGCCACTTCCTGCTGCAGAACATCATCGGAGTGTGGCCCAGTGACGGCGTTATATCTGAGGAACTGCGCACGCGCGTGCATGATTACGCCACCAAGGCGATGCGCGAAGCAGGTGTGCACACCACCTGGTTCGATGTTGATGAGGATTTCGAAAACTCAATCTTGAATTGGATCGACGAGCTCTTCGATGCCCACGCCGCTCTGATCACCCGTTTCGTGTCTCTGATCGACGATGCCGGTCAGGAGATCTCCCTGAGCAAGAAGCTCCTGCAGCTGATGTCCCCGGGCATTCCGGACATTTATCAGGGCACGGAATTCTTCACTGATTCCTTGGTGGATCCGGACAACCGCCGCCCGGTGGATTTCGATGCCCGCGAAGAGGCGCTAGAGCGCGTCTCCCGGGGCGATATTTCCACGCCGGATGACCGTCGGTTAGGTCTCATAACTACCGCGCTGCGCGTGCGCTCCCATTTGGAACTGGATGACGCTGGCTACTTTCCTGTCATGGCTCAGGGTCCCCTCTACCGCTCCATGGTCGGCATGATGCGTGATAAATCCGCCATTATCCTGGCCATCCGCCGTCCCTTGACCGTGCAGCGTGCGGGCGGATGGGGCGAGACCATGGTCATGCTCCCCGAGGGTCTCTGGGAGGATCAACTGCCAGGCGGCCGCATGTGGCAAGGCGAAGTTCCCCTGCGCGATCTGTTTTCCGATCGTGGGCAGGCTGTGCTATCTAGGATGGCATGAGTTCTCGCAGCCGCACTAACCGCCAACTCGCGCAATACGATGCTTGGGTCGCCGCTAACCCCGGCATCCGGGCAGAGATTCGCGACGTGATTCAGGAAGCCCTGGACGATGCCGGCATTGCCTATGACCAGGTGGTGGTGCGCATCAAGGATCGCGTGAGCTTCATGGCCAAGGTCGCCAACGAGAACTACCCGGATTACGTGGACATCGCCAGCGCTTATGACATCCTCGGCGCCCGCGTGATCACGTATCACTCCTCGGAGATCCCACAGCTTCTCACCGTGATGGAGGATCTGTTCACCATCGAGGCCGTGGTGGACAAGGCCGCGGAAACTGCCCGGCGCGGCGGGTTCGGCTATTCCTCTCAGCACGTCATCGTGCGGGTTCCGCAGCTGGACGACATGCTCATGGAGATCCAATTGCGCACCGTGCTGCAGCACGCATGGGCGGAGTTTGAGCACGACGTGCGCTACAAGAGCCTCACCGGGAACCCCAAGCCCGAAGTGCAGCGCGCGTTTACCCTGGCCGCGGGCTTAATTGAGCTCGCTGATCAGCAGTTCGATCTGATCGCTGATGCCGTGGATAACCCAGAGGATCGCGCCAACTACACCGAGGGCGAGATCCAGGAATCCACCCTCCCGCGCGTGCTGACCAGCCTGTTGGGAGAGCAGTTCCCTGCCTCCAAGGTGGCCTACTACGGATACGCCGTGGACATGCTCGCCGCCCACGGGATCACCACGTATCAGCAGCTCGCGGATTTGCTATCTCCGGACCGTGTACAGCGCTTGCTGCAGGCGTTCGAGTACCCGTACTCGCCGGGTCAGGTCCGTTTTCTCGACGACATGCTCTTGTATGTCTACGGGCGCGATCACATTCGCAAGACCGTTCATATCGGCGATGATGCGACCAGCCGCCCCGGCCGGTTGGGCAACCGTTGGCAAAAGTTGGGGCAGACCACGATGTCTGAAACATCCACTGACGGAGAGCTCTAGGCTGACACAGAGGTCCAAGCCGACTCAGACTAGGACGTACAACTCTAAAACGTACAGCGCTAGCGCTTGCCCATGAGGCGGTCCATTTGACGTCGCTCCCGCTTGGTCGGGCGCCCCGCTCCCCGATCACGTCGCGGAATTGAGGCCAGCACTTCCTTGGGCGGAGGCGGCGGCGAGTGATCTGCATAAGCCGCCCGCGCAATGGCTGGCCCCACGCGCTTGCTGTGCAGCTGCACTACTTCCACCACGTACTCGCGGTGGTTCACCCACGCGCGCACGGTATCCCCGGGAACCACGGTCTGCGCAGGCTTTACCGCCACGCCGTTGAGCTTCACGTGCCCGGCGCGCACTGCGTCCGCGGCTGCCGTGCGGGTTTTATACAGCCGGACTGCCCACACCCAGGCGTCGATCCTGACAGAACCGCCTTGACCTACGCTCACCACTCGTCTTTGTGGTCCAGGATTTTCTTGATCTGCACACCGGAGTAGATAAAGACAATCACGGCGATGATCGGAATCACCACGGAAAGGAGGGGGATGTCCAGGATCAGCCCGGCCACCAAGCTCACAACTGCCACAGCACCCGAGGTGCGCGCGGTGTAGACGTGCTTGCGCATTTGCTGCTTGCGCTGCCCGACGATGTCTCCGGATCCACCTGAGTAGTTATTCATGCTCATGCTGTCCCACTCTACTGTCCTGCGCCGCGCACTACTGACCGGAGGGCCTATCCACCCACGTACTTCCGGCCTCGTGAATGTCCACGTTTCCGCCGCTGATTTTCGCCACCACTGATTCCAGCCGCGGCCCATCCCCTGCGGGCACTCCCAGTGTGAACTCAGCCTGGGCCGCGTAGTCCACGTTGACCACCTGGACGTCTTCGGTGCGAATGTCCGCCTCGAACCGTCCCGCATCCGCGTGTGGGACCGAAACCCGGAACAGGTCCACCGGCTCGTGACTCACGCGCGTGACCTGGGCCAGAACTTCCTTGGTCGCGTCTTGGTAGGCACGCACCAGCCCGCCGGTACCCAGCTTCACTCCACCGAAGTAACGCACCACTACGACGGTCACATCCAGCAGGCCACTTCCCCGCAGCACCTCGAGTATGGGTTGGCCAGCAGTTCCTGCCGGTTCGCCATCGTCGGAGGAACGCTCGATGGGTTGGGCCTCGTCCACGTGGACGATGAATGCGGTGCAGTGATGGCGGGCATCGGGATAGCGGGAGGCGATGGCGTCGATAAATGAACGGGCCGCACCTTCATCGGCAGTCCTGGCAACGAACCCGATGAACCGCGAACGTTTGATCTCGATCTCTGCACTCCACTCGCCGGTGGAGGGGCGCAGGTAGGGCTGGGAGTTAGCGGGCATGGATGCATTATCGCAGTTAGGGTTGAGTCCATGTTTAGTGTCTGGGCACCTAAGGCCAAAAATGTGGAGTTGGAACTTGAAGGTGCGCGCCATCCGATGGAGCGTCACGGTGAGTGGTTCCGGGTCGCCACGCCCAGGATCGAGGGTGCTCGCTATGGGTTTAGCGTGGATGGGTCCGATGTGTTTCCGGATCCTCGTTCTCGACGCCAACCTGATGGCATTCACGGTTTGTCGCAGGTCTGGATGAAGGACGAGCCCACTCAGACGCTAGGGCGCCCGCTCAAGGGCGAGGTGATTTATGAGCTGCACGTGGGAACGTTTACTCCTGCGGGGACGCTGGATTCCGCCATCGAGCGGCTTGATGGCCTGGTTGATCTGGGTGTCACTGCTGTGGAGCTGTTGCCTGTTCAGCCTTTCGGCGGGCAGCGCAACTGGGGTTATGACGGGGTCAGCTGGCACGCTGTGTCCGAGGTCTATGGTGGCCCGGATGCGCTGGCGCGTTTCGTGGAGGCGGCGCATGCCAAGGGCGTGGCGGTGATTCTGGATGTGGTGTTCAACCACTTCGGCCCAGACGGCAACTACACGGGGGTTTTCGGTCCTTATACGTCTGGCGGTTCCACAGGATGGGGCGAGGTCATCAACATCCAGGGTTCGCTCTCGGACGAGGTGCGTGCCTACATCTTGGATGCTGTGGCGATATGGACCAAGGAGTTCGGGATTGATGGACTGCGGTTGGACGCGGTGCATGCGTTGGATGATGTGGGCGCGGTGAGCATCGTGGAGCAGATTCGGGACGTGGCCGCGCCCAGCTATGTGATCGCGGAGACTGATCAGAATGATCCGAAGTACACGGAGACTTTCGGCGTGGCGCAGTGGAACGATGACATCCACCATGCGATCCACACGGCGGTGTCTGGGGAGAATCACGCGTACTACGCCGATTTCGGGACGGTGGAGGTGCTGGCCACCACGTTCCAACGCGTGTTCTGGCACGACGGTCGCTTTTCCAGTTTCCGTGAGCGCACCCACGGCCGGGCGCTGCAGAGTCCCGACTACTCAAAGTTCGTGGTTTATACGACCACGCATGACCAGACCGGTAACCGCGCTGCCGGTGACCGGCCGAGCATGAACTTGAGCGTGGAGCAGCAGTTGGCCAAGGCCGCGCTGGTCCTGATCAGCCCGTTTACGGTGATGTTGTTCCAGGGCGAGGAGTGGGGAGCCTCTACCCCGTTCGCATTCTTCGTGGATCACGAGGACCCGGAGCTCAATCGTTTGACCCGTGAGGGGCGGATGCGGGAGTTTGCCCGGGCGGGATGGAATCCTGAGGAGGTGCCAGATCC
Source organism: Corynebacterium dentalis (assembly GCF_900232865.1). Lineage (GTDB taxonomy): Bacteria > Actinomycetota > Actinomycetes > Mycobacteriales > Mycobacteriaceae > Corynebacterium > Corynebacterium dentalis. The sequence goes on from NZ_OCTS01000006.1 coordinate 101,188, forward strand.
TGCGGCGGAGCAGACGTTCCTAGATTCCAAGCTGAACTGGTCTGAGCGGACTGAGGGCGGTCACGCCCACGTGTTGGCCGGATACAAGGAGCTGCTGCGGCTTCGCAAGGAGCTGCGCATGGCGGAGGCAGAACTGGTGGATGTGCGCTGGCACGCCGACGAGCCGTTAAGCGGTGAGCTGTTTACGGTGGCGCCGGTGACGGGATCTGGAGGCCTTAAATATAGTGGCACCCCAGCAGAGTCTGACGATCTTGCTGCAAGTAATACCCCGGCGGCTGGAAACGAGGACATCTCTGGCCGATGGGTCGAGTTGGTCTACCAAGCGCCGGAAAAGCTTGTCACGCTCACGGTCAATCTGAGCGACGAACCTGCGCGTGGGCTGGACGCTTGGAGCTATCGGATTGGGACCTCGTAGCAGTCGGGGACTTACCGGAATACAGTGCATGTAACGCTTATGAGGGACACACCATGAAACTGTCACAGATTGAATTCACCCATCAAGGAAAGCCCTGCGGCAGTTTCCGTATCCGTTCCATCGAGGAAAAAATTGGGGGCAAGCTTCCTGAGGACTACAAGAAGTTCATCAAGACGACTGGCGGTGGCACCCTCAGCTTAGAAAACACTACTCTTACTGGCATCAGTCTTCCCGACGGCGAAGAGCTCGAGATCAACGTTGAACAGATTTTCGGCAACGGCCATTCCGAGGATGATGACAATGACCTAGCTGACTATGCCAGCTTTCTCGACGAAGAATGGGAAATCCCCACAAAAGTGCTGCTCATTGGCAACCCCGGCGCCGGTATGCATGAGAGCTTCGCGCTCAACTATGACCTGGAGGGCTTCCCTCTTCATTCTGTCCTGTATCTCGACAATGACGAGCCTGGTCAGTTCACTTTGGTAGCTGAGTCTTTCGAAACGTTTCTCTAAAAGTTGAAACCCACGCCCGATTACGACCCTGACACAGCGGGCCAAGGGCAGCTAAGCGAGAAGATGCAACAAGACATCACAGGCGCACGTGAGGGAACCTTATCGCCACAATTGAAGGAATCCATTGCAGCTACACATATCGCCGATTATGAAGAAATCATTCGCCGCGCTGCATACAACTTGGCCTTAACTGAAGGCGGCTTCGGAGTATGGGGCAGTAACCCAGCTTGGCTACATCTCCTCGATGTCGTGTACTGGGCTGCTCAACAGGTGCAATCATCCTCTAGCCTCGAATCCTTCAACTGGCCTTTTTGGGAAGATACTCCATGGGACGGCAATGAATATCAATTCCCATCACTGATCCGCAGTTCTTTCCTATTGGAGGGGGATTTCGCTGGAGTAGCATGCAGCGAAGCCATGTTGAGAATCTGGTGGAAAAGGCGAATGGAAGCAGGTGTCCTCACCGAAACTTCAGACGGCTTCAAACTAAAGGATGACTACATCGCGACAATTCTCGAAACCCTGCGGTAGATACTTGATCATTCGCTGGGCATATCTGAGCTAAGACAGGATGCCCCATTGCAAAACCTGCCGCCGTTCAAGCTTGCTGCCCCATCGGCGGATGCTATGTGCTTTCACGGGCTTACCCAAGGTAGCTGTATAGCGTCGTCCTTTCCACCCCAAGACGTCGCGCGACCTCTGCCTTCGGTACGCCAGCGTTGACACATGTACGTGCCTGAGCCACTTGCTCATAAGTCAGCGCACGAGTGCGCCCTTTGTACACCCCACGCTCTTTCGCCCGGGCAATTCCTTCTGCCTGACGCTCCCTAATAATGGAGCGCTCAAACTCTGCCACCGAACCCAATAGCCCTAGCATCAGCTTGGCGATCGGGGTGGAGTCTTTTGAGTAGGTCTGCCCCTCCTTGAGGAACTTCACCGACACCCCTTTGCTGACTAGCTCGTCAACAATGGCATACAGATCCGTTAGGGAACGCGCGCACCGATCCGTCGACGTGACCACAAGCTGATCCCCCGCGCGGACATACCGCATCGCCTCATCAAGACCAGGCCGCTCACGCGATCCACCGCTGGCCTTATCGGTGTAGTAAGTAAAGACTTTCTCCGCCTTGAGTTGTTCAATCTGGCGCTCAAGATTCTGATCTTTCGAACTCACCCGGGCATAGCCCACCTTCTACCCCGAGATCACACCTAACTGTTCAGTGATCTCTAGAGGTAGTGACGGTTCTGTTCCATTAGCCATGGAACCAACCCTAGCGAACAGGATCTTTTGTCATTCTCAAAGTGTTCGTCTGGGGTGTACCCCACTTAGACGGGCACGAACTGGGGTCATTAAAAGCTCCGTCGCGAACTAAAGTTCACGACGGTTTGTAAAAAGTAGGGGACAAGCAGGTTGCGCCACAGGCACAGATTCAACAACCACACAAACACAAAAAGGGAAGACACTAAAGCCGCGCGGAAACAGGCTCAGAAACACAACACCGTCGGGCCGACGTTCGACCCTCGTTGCAACAGTTCAGCAACAGCTGTATAGTTCAGTGCATGCTGACTATTCCTTCGCGCTTGGACGTGATGAACCGATTGGGCCGGGCGATGGCCGATCCCACCCGATCCCGTATTCTCCTGACCCTGCTGGGCGGCCCGGCCTACCCGGCCGCTCTCGCCCGGGAGCTGGAACTGACGCGGTCAAATGTGTCGAACCACCTCACTTGCCTACGGGACTGCGGAATTGTGGTCGCCGAACCGCAGGGGCGGAAGACCCGCTACGAGATCGTCGACGCCCATCTCGTCCAGGCGCTGAACTCACTGCTGGATACCACTCTGGCTGCCGACGAGAATGCCCCATGTATTGACTCGGCATGTGACGTGCCCGGGTGCGCCACCGGAGAGGGGAACAGGTAAGTGGTAACTGATCTCCTGGGGGCGGTTGGTCTGTTTACCGCAACCAATATCGACGACATCATCGTGCTCTCGCTGTTCTTCGCCCGCGGGGCCGGCCAAGCAGGGACCACACTTCGGATCCTGGCCGGGCAGTACCTTGGTTTCGCGGGCATCCTCGCAGCCACGATCCTGGTCACCCTAGGGGCGGATGCCTTCCTGCCCACCGAGGCGATCCCCTACTTCGGGCTGATCCCCCTGGCCCTGGGACTGTGGGCGGCCTGGCAAGCCTGGCAGGGAGACGATGACGACGACGATGACGCGAAAGTCAGCGGAAAGAACGTAAGCGCCTTGATCGTCGCCGGGGTGACCTTTGCCAACGGTGGCGACAATATCGGCGTCTATGTCCCGGTTTTTCTCAACGTGGATACCGCCACCGTTATCATCTACTGCGTCGTCTTTCTGATCCTGGTGGCAGGCCTGGTCCTGTTGGCGAAGTTCGCGGCCACCCGTCCACCCATCGCGGAAGTTCTCGAACGCTGGGAGCATGTACTGTTCCCTATCGTCTTGATCGGCCTGGGTATCTTCATCCTCGTCAGCGGCGGCGCCTTCGGCCTTTAATAAGCTCATCCCCCGTGCCTCCTTTGGACTGGATGATGGAGACGATATGCGGCATAAGCCCCGCTTAAAGCGGGGCGTGATCAAAACCTGGGAGAGACCTGTGCGTACATGTACGCCTATGCGTATGCCCGCCCGCGGTGCGTTGGACGCGGAGAGGTAAGGCTCAGGCCACAGCCATGTAGAAAACACTCCCTAGGGCCCCGTCGGGATGTGAGACCCCGGCCGCGACGTGGGCAACCCGCCCACCGTGTTTTCAGTACAGTCGGACTCAACCAACCAAACAATGGCGCCGTTTCAGCTGAGGCGGCCGCCCTGGCGAGGAGGACACATGAAAGCATTGACCTGGCAGGCGTCAAATACGGTGAGCGTGGAGGAGGTCCCGGACCCACAGATCCAGGAACCCACCGATGCGGTCATCCGGGTCACCTCGACCGCCATCTGCGGATCTGACCTGCACCTCTATGAGGTGCTGACTCCGTTCATGGACAAGGGCGACATCATCGGCCATGAGCCCATGGGCATCGTCGAGGAGGTCGGCTCAGCCGTCACCCACATCAAGCCGGGGGATCGGGTGGTCATCCCCTTCAACGTTTCCTGCGGGCATTGCTTCATGTGTCGCCAGGGTCTGCAGTCGCAGTGTGAAACCACCCAGGTCCGCGAATACGGCACCGGCGCGCAGTTCCTCGGTTACTCGCGGCTTTACGGCTCGGTGCCCGGCGGACAGGCGGAGTACTTGCGCGTGCCGCACGCGGACTACGGGGCGATCAAGGTTCCCACCGTCGGTGAAGACGAGCGCTACCTGTTTCTTTCCGACGTCGTGCCCACCGCCTGGCAGGCCGTGGACTACGCGGCGGTCCCCGACGGCGGCTCGCTGGCGGTGCTGGGCCTGGGCCCGATCGGCCAGATGAGCGCCCGGATCGGCAAGCACCTGGGATACCGGGTGATCGCGACGGATGCAGTGCCCGAGCGTCGCGCCATGGCCGAGCGTTACGGCATTGAAACGCTGGATTCCTCCGAGGACGGCGTGGCGGAGCAGCTCAAGGATCTGACCGACGGGCGTGGCCCGAACTCGGTGGTCGACGCCGTCGGCATGGAAGCGCACGGTTCGCCGGTGGCCAGCGCGGCCCAGGCAGCCGTCGGCAAACTGCCGTCGCCGCTGGGGCGCGCAGCAATGGGCAGGGCCGGGGTAGACCGGATGAGCGCGTTGTACACCGCCATCGACTCCGTTCGCCGTGGCGGGACGATCTCGATCAGCGGCGTATACGGCGGCATGAAGGACCCGATGCCGATGCTGACGATGTTCGACAAGCAAATCCAGCTGCGTATGGGCCAGTGCAATGTGCGCTCCTGGACCGAGACGCTGCTGCCGCTGGTGGACGATCCGTCCGATCCACTGGGCGTGCTCGACCTCAAAACGCACACCGCGTCGTTGGAGGAGGCGCCGGCGATGTACGAGAAGTTCCAGAAGAAGGAGGACGGCTGCATCAAGGTGGTGCTCAAGCCGTAGTCCGGTCACGCAATTGACCTCCGACCCCGTCGAGGATCAGGGTCAACCTCTTTTCGGTGGACCCCTTTGGAGACGGAGTGGATAGCGCGGTTTGGGTTAGGGCGTGGCCCCTAAAACACGCAGCCAAGTCCAGACCATTTGCCAGGGGCCGAACTGCTCGCAGGGCAGCTTCATCGGCTGTTCCGACGGTTGACCTCATTAGCTGCGATCGTCTTGCAAAGCTCACTCGTTCAAATGGGGAGTCTGGTGTGAAGCTGCGTCCGACTGTTGACACTCAGTGGTTCGACAAGTTTGAGTAGCTACCGTTGAGCGCCAGGGCGTTGCACTGTAGTTAGTTCGTGGCTAACTCTGGGGGTCTCTACCTCTGCAACAGAGCCCGCCCCTCGGCTAATAGCACACACGCACGCGTGTGTGCTTGAAGAACTCTCACACTCACTGACCCACTGTATTCAACTACTACGTACCAGAGCTCGGAGAAAATCAGCCCCAGTCTTCCAGCAGACTCTTGAGTGATCTCAGCAGGCACCATGGTGCCCCTGTAAGAGTGGGTTTCTCTAAAAGCTAACTGCCCAAAAGAGGGGCAGGGGAACCGTGTATTGCTTACGGTATTGCACCCCCTAGCTCTCGGGAATCTCCTCTAGTTTCTTGAGTGCGGACATGTGATAGGCCACTGTTCTACGTGAAGCGTTCACTTCAGCTGCGATCTCCTTCCAGGTAGGAACGAGACCCGTCTCTATGTATTGGTCGTTGACATACTGAGAGATACGGGAACGGGTGGAACGTCCTCTAGCTTTCTTCCGCTGTTGCGTCTTTCGTAACTTCTCTAGTTCCTTTTGGGCGTACTCGCTGTCCCGATCGTTCCATCGTTCTGCAGCTTTTTGCCCGCCCTTACGTCCCATCGTGGCTAGCGCTTTACGCTCCCGTGCATTCACGCCGTCTGTAGCACCGCTAAAGGCGGACGCCCCAGACGAGCGGTTTTTCGACATCACGTAACCGCGCGCGCGATGCGCCATGGTCACACGATCACGCTGCGGCGGCATCTCAGGCTCACGGTTATCCGCGCCAATGGCCTGAACGATGTTGTAGGCGCGTTCGTATGCGTCGATGATCTTCGCATCCGTCATCCGTTCCCCCGCTTCGCGGAGACGGTGACCAGTGGCCAGTGCGTGCCGGAACGCTGTCTCGTCGCGCGCAGCGCGCCCCTCGGAGATCCACAACACCTTGACGCCGTCGATACGGTCACCGTCGAGTGCATCTGCGCTAAGATTTTCTGATTTCAGCGAGTCTAAGAGCGCGTGGGCTTGTTGAGCATGTTCGCGGTGTACGGACAGCCTCGATCAGCTCACGTCCACTAGAGAAGTTTTGCTTCTTAGTCTCGGTGGCGTGGGCTGGTTGTCCGATCACGGCGCTCACCTCGTCACGCAGATGGGCAAGTCGATCGACTCTGGCGACGTTGTACATGCCAACGATAAGCCGTGGGCATCGTCCGCTGTGTCAAACAGCGAGCGGGATAATCAGTGAGAGTGACAGGGCTCCACCAAGTAGTTCCGCCAAAGTTGTCATCACTACCCATAGAAGACGCGTGTAAGTGTCAACTTCCCTCTCATTAAGTTCGAGGGGATCAATTGGTCAAAAAAGGGTCTTTCGCATTCCGTCCCTCCCCAGTCTGATCCTGGCTAGCCCCGCCCATAAAGCGGCAGCACACGCTCCGTCACCAACGGAGCGAGATCGCCTGGCAGCTCAACACCTTCAGAGAAATCCAGCCACCGCAGCTCGGCAATCTCCGCAGCCGGTTGCGAGATAAGCGTCCCCGCATTCTCCTCCGGATCCCCTGGGCGATACTCAAACAAATGAGCCTTGACCAGAGCATCTGATTCATTGGCGGCGTCGGAAATAAAGGTCCCCAAGAGCGTGAGCTCGGCCGGCTGTACACGAACGCCCAGTTCCTCCGCCACCTCACGCACGGCAGCGTCGACTGCACTCTCCCCTAGCTCCGGCTTGCCGCCCGGGTGCATGAACAGCTCGGTGCCACGCTTGCGGACGGTGAGCATGCGACCCTCTGCGTTGAAGAAAACTACCGCGCTGACCTCGATGACCGTCTGCGAAGAACTTTGATCAGGCAAAGATTCCCTCCCACGTCGCCGCCTTCAGATCTCCCATCAGGGACGGGGACTTCGCCACGCGCATCTCCGGCGCCAGCATGTACTGCACCTCTTCCTCGCCATCAACCACCGTGAGGTAGACATCGGAATCGCCCTTATTCTGCGCAAGAACTCGGCGCAAACGATCCATATTCTCCGGCGTGGCCTGGTCCACACGCATGTGCAAACGCAGCGGAACTCCCGAACCAGCACCGATGGACAGCTCCGCGGACTTCAGATCCTCGCAGAACAGGCTCATGCGGTCATCCTTGTAGCGGATCCTCGCCTTAGCCAGCACGATGTTATCTTCAACAATCTGCGGCGCGACCATCTGATACGTCTTGGAGAACACCAACAGTTCCACCTGCGCGCCGTGGTGGTCCTCCACCGTGGCGATGACCCACGGCGAACCGTTGCGATCCACACGCCGCTCGACTGAGGAAATAATGCCGCCGATCTTGATCTCCTTGTTGTCCGCCAGCTCGCCGGACAGCACCTGGGTCAGCGGCGTATCCACCTGCGCCTCGAGTGCATCCTCAAAGCCATCCAGAGGGTGCCCGGACACGTAGAGACCCAGCATGTCTCGCTCCAGAGCCAGCTCGTGCTTGCGCTCCCACGTCTGATCCGGGACATCCACGCGGAACACGTCGCCCGCCTCACCCGCATCTAGCCCTGCGAACAGGTCAAACTGCCCCTTCGCCGCTGCCTTCTTCGTGGAAATCACGGCATCCACCGCGTCCTCGTGGATCAGCACCAGACCCTTGCGTGGGTGACCCAGCGAGTCGAACGCGCCCGCCTTGATGAGCGATTCGGTGACTCTCTTGGAGGCGGCCACGGCGTCAATCTTGTCGAGGTAATCGGAAAAGTCCGTAAAGAGGCCCTTTTCTTTTCTCGACGCAATGATTGACTCCACCACTTCTTCGCCCACGTTGCGCACGGCTCCTAGGCCGAAGCGGATGTCCTCGCCGACGGACTGGAAGGTATAGGCAGACTCGTTGACATCCGGGGACAACACCTTGATGCCGAGGTGACGACAGTCGGCGAGGTAGATCGCGGACTTGTCCTTCTTGTCAGACACACTGGTCAACAGCGCGGCCATGTATTCCGCGGTGTAGTTAGCCTTCAAGTACGCGGTCCAGAAGCTCACCAGGCCGTAGCCTGCTGCGTGCGACTTGTTAAACGCGTAGGAAGCGAACGGCAAGATAGTGTCCCACAACGTCTTGATGGCCGCGGCGGAATATCCGTTGGACTGCATTCCTGCTTCGAAGGTGGAAAACTCTTTTTCGAGCACATCGAGTTTCTTCTTACCCATGGCTTTACGGAATCCATCTGCCTGGCCAGCGGTGTAGTTCGCGACCTTTTGCGAGATCCTCATGATCTGCTCCTGGTACACGATCAGACCATAGGTCTCCTCCAGGATCTCCTGCAGCGGCTCTTCCAACTCCGGGTGGATGGGGACGATGGGCTTGCGTCCATTCTTACGGTCCGCGTATTCCCAGTGCGCGCCCACACCCATGGGGCCCGGTCGGTACAGCGCCAGTGCGGCCACGATGTCATTGAAGCCCGTAGGAGACATGCGCTTCAGCAGCTCCTGCATGCCGCCGGAGTCCAGCTGGAACACACCCAGGGTGTCGCCGCGGGCGAGCAGCTTATAGGCCGCCTCGTCATCCGTGGTCAGTCCCTCGAGGTCTAAGTCTTCCCCACGATTGGCCTTGATGTTATCGATGCAATCGCCAATGACCGTGAGGTTTCGCAGGCCCAGGAAGTCCATCTTCAACAGGCCAATAGCCTCACAGGCTGGATACGGCCAGCCCGTAATTAACGCGCCGTCCTGTTTGCGCTTCCACATCGGAATGCAGTCCAGCAGTGGCACGGAGGACATAATCACGGCACACGCGTGCACGCCCGCTTGGCGCACCACGCCTTCCAAGCCGAGGGCATCGTCGTAGATCTTCTTCACATCGGGATCGGTCTCCACCAGCTGACGAACTTCGGCGGCCTCGTTATAACGCTCGTGGTTGGGATCCGTAATGCCGGACAGCGGAATGTCCTTGGCCATGATCGCCGGTGGCAGTGCCTTGGTGATGCGATCCGCCATCTGGAAACCGGCCTGCCCGTAGTGAGCGCGCGCGGAGTCCTTGATTGCTTGCTTGGTCTTCACCGTTCCGAAGGTGATCACCTGGGCAATCTTGTCCTCGCCCCAGCGGTCCGAGGCATAGCGAATCATCTCGCCGCGGCGGCGATCATCGAAGTCGATATCGATATCGGGTGCGGACGGACGCTCCGGGTTGAGGAAGCGCTCGAAGAGCAAGCCGTGCTCGATCGGATCAATATTGGTGATGGTCAGCGCGTACGCCACCAGCGCACCGGCGGCCGAACCACGTCCGGGTCCCACGCGAATGCCCACGGAGCGAGCGTACTTGATCAGCTCCGCCACGATGAGGAAGTAGGACGGGTAGCCCTTCATGTCGATGACGTCGATCTCATACTTCGCCCGATCGATGTACTCGTCCGGAACCTGCTCGCCGGCGAAGCGCTCGTCCAGTCCCTTCATCACCTCGTGGGTCAGCCACGTGGTGGGAGTATGTCCCTCAGGGACTTCCGCGACAGGCATGCGGTCATGCGGGTGTTCTTCCCAGACCTCGCTGTAGTCCTGCACGCGCTCTGCGATGAGCAGGGTGTTATCGCAACCGTCTTCAACGATGTGATCCCACTGCGCACGTACATCCTCCGCGGTGCGCACATAAAAGCCCGAACCGGAGAAGGCGAAGCGCTTGCCGCCTTCGTCATAGGTGGGCTCATCCATTGTGGAACCGGACTGCACGCACAGCATCACCTCGTGCGCCGCGGCCTGGCTTTCCAGCACGTAGTGGCAGTCATTAGTTACGAGCGGCGGGATGCTGAGCTTTCGCCCGACCTCTAGCAGGTCATCTCGCACGCGCTTTTCAATGTCCAGGCCGTGGTCCATCAGCTCGAGGAAGTAGTTGTCCTTGCCGTAGATGTCCTGCCACATCGCAGCAGCTTCCACGGCCTTATCGAACTGTCCTAAGCGCAAACGAGTTTGCACATCGCCTGAAGGACAACCCGTGGTGGCGATGATGCCCTCGGCGCGCTCTGCGATGAGTTCCGCGTCCATGCGCGGCCACTTGCCCAGCTGGCCCTCGTAGCTGGCCATCGAACTCAAGTAGAACAGGTTGCGCAGTCCCGTGGCGTTTTCCGCCAGCATCGTCTGGTGCAGGTACGCACCGGAGGCAGACACGTCATCGCGCTTCTGCTCCGGGTTTCCCCAGCGCACACGGCTCAGGTTGAACCGGGACTCGGGCGCAATGTAGGCCTCGATGCCGATGATCGGCTTCACACCGGCGGCGGTCATCGCCCGGTAGAACGCGTCCGCGCCGTACATGTTGCCGTGGTCCGTCATACCCACCGCAGGCATGCCTTGGCGCACCACTTCTTCGGCCAGCATGTCGACCTTGGCCATGCCGTCGAGCATCGAATACTCGGTGTGATTATGCAGATGGACGAAAGAAGATCCAGCCATTAACGCATTTCCTACTAACTTCTTGCCGAGCCAGGAATCTTGACTACAAACATTTTGTTTCCGCCCAAAGGGCAATAATCCCACCGTAGTCTATCGATTGTGAAGCCAGATATTCGTTCCGTCGTTGAACACCTCGATGCCCCGTTTGCGGTGCTGGATCTCGATGCTGCGCTGGCAAATGCCGCCGATATGGCGCGGCGCGCTTCGGGTACCCCCATCCGCCTCGCCAGTAAATCCATCCGCATCCGCGGGCTGATCAGTCGCATTTTGGAAGAGCCCGGCTACCAGGGTGTGTTGGGATACAACCTCAACGAGGCCATCTGGCTGGTGGAATCTTCTACCAGCAACGATGTCCTGGTGGCCTACCCTTCTGCGCACCGCGAGGCCCTCCATCGCTTGATCACGGACGATCACCTCCGCCGGTGCATCACCCTCATGGTGGATTCAGTGGAGCACCTCGATTTCATCGATAGTGTGGTGCCCGCCAACGAGCGTGGTCCTCTTCGTATTTGTGTTGATATCGACGCCGCGCTCGAGCTCGGCAAGCTTCATATCGGAGCCCTGCGCTCCCCTATCCGCAGCGTTGACGAGGTACAAGAATTCGTCCGGGCGGTTGGCACCCGCAAGGGCTTTGATCTAGTCGGGTTGATGGCCTACGAAGGGCAGATCGCCGGCACCACGGATACCTCTCCAGCCGTAGCGATGATGAAAAAGTTCTCCACCCGGGAGCTCGCCCACCGCAGGGAGCAGCTGGTCAAGGCCGTCAATTCCGATCTCCGCAAGGCAGGCAAGCCCGCCTTGGAGTTCGTCAACGGAGGCGGCACGGGCTCCGTCGAAAGCACCTCGGCGGAAAAGGTGATCACGGAGATCGGCGCTGGATCGGGGATCATCGGCCCCGCGTTGTTCGATCACTACAAGAACTTCTCGCCGCAGCCCGCGGAATGGTTCGTTCTTCCCGTGGTGCGCCGCCCCAACCTCGAGACTGTGACGGTAGCGGGAGGCGGCAGAGTGGCGTCGGGCCCGATAGGAAAAGACCGACTACCTGTCGTGGACTGGCCACAAGGACTCAAGACCAGCTCGCTCGAAGGCTTCGGCGAAGTGCAAACGCCGCTGACCGGTGAGGCCGCACGCACCATGCGCATCGGCGATCACGTGTGGATGCGGCCGTCCAAGGCGGGCGAACAAACTGAATACATCGACACCGTGTTGGTGGTATCCGGCGGTGAGGTGGTCGACGAATGGCCCACCTACCGCGGTGAAGGAAGGAGCTTTGTCTAATGGCTAAGAACACGTGGAGCAACTGGTCCGGGGTGGCAACGTCCAACCCCACGCGAATCGCTCAGCCCAGCAGCGAAGGCGAGGTGCAGGAGATCATCCGCACCGCGGCCGAATCAGCGGGTCGGGTCAAGGCAGTCGGCGCGGGCCACTCCTTTACGAGCATGGCGCAGACGGACGGCACACTGGTGAACCTGGATAACCTCAGCGGGCTGGTGGAGTTCAACAAGGACAAGATGACCGTCACCCTGCGGGCTGGAACGCGCCTGCGCGATGTGCCGGATCTTCTGCGTCCTTTGGGTGTGGCGTTCGCCAACCAGGGAGATGTGGATCCGCAGTCCGTGGTGGGTGCGATCAGCACGGGTACGCACGGCACCGGCGCGAACTTCACTGGTTTCGCGGGGATGGTGCGCAGTTTCTGCATCGTCACCCCGGACGGCCAGGTTCGCCACGTGTCTCCGGAATCCGAAAGTGCTGTGGACCGGGAGCTGTTTGACCTCGCCCGGATTTCCCTGGGCGCATGGGGCATCGTCACCGAGGTGGAAATGTCCGTGGTGCCGACGTTCGTGCTGGAGGCCAGCGAGGTTGCCGAGCCCCTCGATCAGCTGGTGGCTAACTTCCCGGCGCGCTGTCACGCCGTGGATCACCTGGAGTACTACTGGTTCCCGCAGACGTCCGTGGCGCATGTGAAGACCAATATTCGACGCCCAGGCGGCACGCCGACCCACCCTATTCCCCGGTGGAAGTCCGTGATGGAAGACGAGGTGCTGAACAATGGCATCTTCGGGGCAATGAACCAGCTCAGTGGACTCGTTCCTGCCAGCACGTATCCGCTGGCTAAGTTCTCGGCGAAGGCGTTGGCGCAGCGCGAGTACTCAGACGTGGCCCACGGGGTGTTCGTGTCTAAGCGTCGCGTGCGCTTCAACGAAATGGAATATGCCGTTCCGCTGGCGGATGCCACCGAGGTGCTTGCCGAGGTGCACCGTGCGATCAATAACAGCGGTGAAGAGGTGCTGTTCCCCATCGAGGTGCGATGCACGGGTGCGGACGATGTTCCAATGTCCACCGCCAAGGGACGCGAATCCTGCTACATTGCGGTGCACCGCTACTTCAAGCAGGACCACTGGGCGTATTTTCGCCGGATCGAGCCAATCTTCAAGGCTGCGGGTGGCCGCCCTCACTGGGGCAAGTTGCACAGCCTGACGCACGAGGATCTGCTGGAGCGCCACGAGGATCTGGCGCGCGCTAGCGAATTCCGCAAGCAGATTGATCCGCAAGGGTTGTTCCGCAACGCGATGGTGGATCGGATCTTCGGCTTGTAGGACGAGGGAGCTAGCTTTCGAGCGGCACGGAGGTAACTCGTGCTGCTCGAGCAGCGCGAGTTTTTCGCGCATTCATCGCGAGGTCGAACACGAAGATCGCCAGCGCCACCCAGATGATGCAAAAGCCCACCCAGCGGCCGGTTTCGATGAACTCATGGGTGACAAAGACTGCCCATACAATCTGCAGCATCGGGGTGATGTACTGAATCATGCCCAGGCTGGTCAGCGTCATTTCATGCGCGGCGCGCGCGAAGCAGAGCAGCGGCAAGGCAGTGACCACGCCCGCCAGCATCAGCAGCACCGCGTGGCTGGGTCCGTCTTGAACAAAGGTGTTGCTCCCCTGGGTCTGCAGCCAGATCACGTAGGCCAGTCCTACCGGAGCCAGCACCATCGTTTCTGCCATCAGAGAGATCTGCGGAGACAGAGTCACCTGCTTTTTCACCAGGCCGTAGATACCGAAACTGAAGGCCAGCAACAGGGAGATCCACGGCGGATTGCCCAGCATCAAGGTCATGATCAGCACGGCAACCACCGCCAAGCCCACGGAAACTATCTGCAACCTGCGCAGCGATTCCTTCAGCACCACCACGCCCAGCATCACGCTCACCAGCGGGTTGATGAAGTAACCCAGTGCGGCATCGGCCACGTGATCATTATTCACTGCATAGACGTACACGCCCCAGTTCACGGAAATAACCACGGCCGCCACCGTCACTAGGATCCATTCCTTGGCGGTGAGCGTCTTGAGCTTTTTCAGGCTGCGTATCAGGGCCAAGACAATGCCCATGAATACGAAAGTCCAAAGGAACCGGTGAGACAGGATCTCTAGCGGTTGCGCGGGCTTGAGCAGCGGGAAGAAGGCGGGGAACATGCCCCACATGCCATAGGCCAGCCAACCCCAGATCACGAGCTCTCCCCTGCCGTTGGTTCGCTGACAGGCCGGATCCCGATTCGCCCGTATACGGCACCTGCATCCGCAGGTTCCACGGCGGCGATTGCTGAATCCTCCGCCACCGCTCGCAGCTGCTCAGGGGTTCCGCGTACCAGCACGCCTTCCACCTTGATGTCGCTCGGCTTCACTCCGGCACCTTCAGCCATTTGCTCGGCCGCACCACGCAGAACGTCCGCGCGACGAAGGCCACTGGCCGGTTCCGGGATCACCCACTGCACCGGCCCCACCAACAACGTGCTGACACGCAGGTCCGGGTCGCTCACAGAGCCCGCCAGCTTGCTTGGCGCCATCGGAGCGCGCGGAGTCACCAGCGCCCACCGCGGCTGATCGCCCTGCGCCTGCTCCAGCTTCTGCTCCGACTCAGCGAAGTACTCCTGCGAGGTTGCCACATCAAACGGGCCTAGCTGATCGCCGTTAATGTTCTGCGGCTTCGACACTCGGTCCGAGCTAGACAGCGCCAAGATACTGACCAGCAGCGCAATCAGACACAGCACAGATAGCCACGCCACCCATGCCGGGCGGCGAGTATCCTCCCAATCCAACTGACGCGAGCGCTTCTTATCCGCCGCCACCTGCTGCGACTGCCGTGCGGAGAATTGTGGATCTTTAGACACCGTTGACCTCCCTCAACACCTGCAGAGCATGATCCAAATCATCCGGGTACTCAGAGGTCACCGTCATGAACTCCCCATTGGGGTGCGGGAATCCCAGCGAAACCGCATGGAGCCACTGCCGGACCAGTCCCATCTTCTTGGCCAAGTTGGGATCACTGCCGTACACCGGATCCCCCACCAGCGGATGGTGCATGGAGGAAAAGTGCACGCGGATCTGGTGCGTGCGGCCCGTCTCCAACTTCACTTCCACCAGCGTTGCCTGGCGATGAGCCTCCAGCGTGCTGTAGTGCGTCACGGCGTGCTTGCCATCATCTCGCACTGCGAACCGCCAGCCGGCGGAAGGATGCCGGCCAATCGGGGCATCGATGGTGCCATCCGTGGGGTCCGGGTGACCCTGCACCAGGGCGTGATACGTCTTGGTCACCTCACGCTGCTTAAACGCCCTTTTCAACACGGTATAAGCACGTTCGGATGCCGCCACGATCATCACTCCGGACGTTCCCACGTCCAAGCGTTGCACGATTCCCTTGCGCTCGGGAGAACCTGACGTCGAAATTCTAAAACCAGCAGCGGCCAAACCAGCCGTGACGGTAGGACCCTCCCAACCCAACGTCGGGTGTGCCGCCACGCCCACCGGCTTATCCACCACAATCACGTCATCATCCGAGTAGAGGATGTTCATCCCCTCCACGTGCTGCGGCGGCTCCGCAGCCAGGTCACGCGGCGGTTCAGGCAAAGTCACATCCAGCCACGCGCCAGCCAACAAGCGATCCGACTTCCCCACGACCTGGCCGTCCTGCAACACGTCCCCGTCGACAGCCATCTCCGCCACGACACTTCGGGACAGGCCCAACAATTTGGACAGGCCTGCGTCGACCCTCATCCCACCGAGCCCGTCAGGCACCGGCATCACACGATTCTCCCTGGTCATCGTGCCACCTCGCCGTCCATGGCAGGTTGTTGTTCCTTATTTTCGACGACAACAACAAACCACAAATACACCACCACACCCACCGTGATGGCCGCATCCGCCACGTTGAAAATTGCGAAGCTGCCGAAAGAGAAAAAGTCCACCACATGGCCATGCAGCGCACCCGGCGAACGGAAAATCCTATCCAGGAGATTGCCACATGCACCTGCGCCGATCAGCACCGCAGGCGCGGCCGCCCACCACGAACGCACGCGAAACAGCGTGACCACGCACACCACTGTGGCGATGATCTGGAAAATCGAGAAAACGATGGTGGCATCCACGCCAAAGGAAAAAGCGGCACCCGGATTGCGAATCAGAAACAGGCGGAACCACTCGCCGATGATGGGGTACGACGTGCGCGGATCCAAATTTTCAACAACCAACCACTTGGTGAGCTGATCCACGCCCACGATCACCATCAGCAGGACTAGCGATAGGACGGTCACTCGTTGGGATTTCACAAAGAGACAGTCTAGTAGTCCCCCGCCCTGGCGCTGGAATCCGCAAGCGGTTTGGTGGAGGTTTGGGCTGGGTTTGGTTGGCGTTCGGCTGGCGTGGGTTGGTTCGGGTTGGTTCGCTTCGGAAGAGGGCGGCGGGCCAACTGTTAGGCTGAGTAACCGTGGTAGACCGAAAACTTCGCATAGTGAAGGCGGTGATGGTCACGCTGACCATCACCGCCGTGGCTGCGTGTGGCACTGACGCCGACCAAGCCCCCGCCGCCGTGGACGCACCCGTGGAGGGTGTGCGCGTGACGCTGGTGGATGCCGGCGAGGCTCCCAAACAGCCGTTGGTGTGGTTCACCGCGCCGGAGGAACAGCAGGTGGAGTACGCCTACACGCGCGGGCTGGAGCAGCACACGGAGGTCGATCAGGCGATGAAGCGGCGTCTGGATGCGGAGGCTGCGGCTTCTTCCGACTCTGCAAGCGTCGAGCCTTCCAGCGCAGAGACAAGCTCCTCCGAGTCTGCCGATGCGTCCGCACCTGAATCCGCCTCCGGCACTGATGCGGCCAACACCGACGCAGCCGAGTCCGGCTCTAACTCCGATTCCGAGCTGAACAAGGAAGACTTCAACGTTCCTTATAGCGAAGTGACGATGAAGTTGCCGCTGACGGCCAACATCCAAACCGATGGCGACGTGCGCACCAGCACCGTCACCGTGGGCACCCCCACTGGCGATAACACCGAGCGCAATGAAGACATCGCCTCCGCCGAGGGCTTCCGCATGACCTCCGAGCAGGACAGCAGCGGTCGCACCCAAACCCGCTCCTTCTCCGCGCCGGAAGGGGCCACCGATTCCGCCCGCGCCAGCGTGGAGGAGGCGCTGGTGCAGATGAATAACCTTCCGCTGGTCTTCCCCTCCGAGCCGCTGGGCCAGGGCGCGAAGTGGACTGTCTCCAATCGTGTGGACGATGGTGGCATGTCCCTGCTGCAGGACGTCACCTACACCGTGACGAGCAAGCAGAATAAGACGGTGACGCTGGCAGTTTCGGTGGATCGTCGTCCGGCCACGCAGTTTCTTGCGGGCACTGATTTGAAGATTCTCGACGTCAGCACCGAGTCTTCCGGGCAGATCACCGTAGACCTCACGCATCCGCTGCCGCAGCGTGGATCGGTGAACCTGACCACTACAACTCGCTATGGCAAGGACGATTCCGCCACCGAGGTAGTGCAGAAGTCCACCAGCAAGAGCACTTGGTCCTAGCTGCGGGGGCCGTGCGGCAGGCAACTGCCCACCTCACCGCGGAAGCGCGCCATCACACTAAGCCCGGCCCGCAATCGTTGCGGACCGGGCTTGAGCTGCAACTGCTACAGCAGAAGCTACAGCGCCTGGTTACACATCGGCGGGACCTGGTCTGGAACCACGTTGGTCACCAGGTCACACGCCCACTTGCGGTCCAGCTTGTACTTGCCGTCCTGTTGCACGAACTCCACACCGGAGATCAGCTGTGGCTCACGGTCCGGCATGATCAGGTTGACCGAGGCGGTATAAATTCCCGGCAGAGCCGATGGCAAGACAGGCTCCTTGACCTCGAAGGTCGCGCCGGAATCAACGCTGGCCTTGGTCAGCGCGTCGAACAGTTCAGGAGCTTCCTGGCCACCCATCACGGTGTCTAGCTTCTGGTCCGTGGGCACGTTGGGATCCACTGCGCGGGCCAGCACGGTCTGCAGGTCAGCTGCGGTTGGAGCGGTCTGCGCTTGGCTGGAGGTAGTGGTGGTGGACGTAGTGGTATCCGGGGTATCCGACTCGTCGTCGCCGCAAGCGCTCAGGGTCAGGCCGGCGCCGAGCGCGGTGGCCAGTGCAAGAGCCTTCAGGGAAGCCTTACGCATGAGAAATATTGCTCCTTGTTTCATGTGAGCCACAGTGGGTTTTGATAGGCACCCATGTTACACATGTTAATCGTGTGACTACTAGCCTGAATCCTATGGATCGCAATTCCACCCCTCAGAAGCCACCCGAGTACACCACATCTGCCCCAGTCATTGCCATCATCGGCACCGGCGGAACCATTTCCTGCACCACCGATAGCAACGGCGATCTCACCCCGTCGCTGTCCATCGCGGACATCGCCGAGCAGGCCGGGGTCACCGATATGCCGACGTGCGAGATTTCTTGTTTCGACGCCATGAGCCTGGATTCCTCCGCTCTGCAATTGGAAGACATCGATGCCCTGATCAGCGAGGTTGTCACGTGCGCCGAAACCACACGCGCCCAAGGTAAACAGTTGGCTGGCGTGGTGGTGGTGCACGGTACGGACACCATGGAGGAAACCGCCATGGCCATGGACGTAGCACTCGGTGCGAGCATTCCAGTAGCTATCACCGGAGCGCAGCGCCCAGCGGACCATCCGCAAGCGGACGGCCCAGGGAATCTGAAGGATGCCGTTGCCCACCTCCTAGAGGGCACACAATCCTCTGCGGAAAACTCGGCCACGCGCCGCCCTCACATTGTCTTCGGCGGGAAGGTTCTCCCCGCTGCGGGCACAACCAAGACGCACACCACGGCGGATGCGGGCTTATCGTATGAGGCTGCCGAGAGCAGGGCGTCGTTCCTCAACACGGAACCCACGCCCACCCGGTTTTCCGGATGGAACGTCCCCATCCTGGACGCGTACGCCGGCGCCGATGGGCAGCTCGTGCGGGCGATGATGGGCGGGGCCCGGCGTGGTGAGATTCCTCCTATCGACGCCATGGTTGTCGCTGGCCTGGGCAGCGGAAACATCCCGCCACTGATGGCAGACGCGCTGTTCGAGGCCATTTCTAACACCGGGATGCCGGTGGTGGTGTGCTCGCGGGTGCCAGAGGGTGGTGTGCACTTTGTCTACGGCGGCTCAG
Source organism: Corynebacterium dentalis (assembly GCF_900232865.1). Classification (GTDB taxonomy): domain Bacteria; phylum Actinomycetota; class Actinomycetes; order Mycobacteriales; family Mycobacteriaceae; genus Corynebacterium; species Corynebacterium dentalis. The sequence goes on from NZ_OCTS01000006.1 coordinate 120,290, forward strand.
GTGGTGGTGCCAACTTGGCGCGGCACGGGATGATGTCCGGCGGAAATCTGCGACCATCTCAGGCGCGCATCGGGCTCATTGGGTACCTCGCCCGCAAGGCTAGAAACGAGAATTCCGGAGAACGCTAAAGAGCGCTAGTCCTCCGGCTCGTCGTCATCCTCATCGGGCAGCTCCCAATCCAGGGAATCCAGGGGGTTGCCCGCGGACAAATGCGGATCATCAATAGCAAAGGTCTTGGTCTTCCCCGGGCCCGTGGAGCGCGTCTCAAAACGCACGCTGACCACCCCAGATCCCGTGCCCTGCACCCATCCGTGGCCATACTCGGAATGCACGATGTCCTGGGTGTTATGCCACATCTCGGCGCCCGCTGAGCGAGCGTTCAGCGGCCCCAGCTCGGACTCGTCCGTTTGCGAGGTGATCACCACATCCGGGCCGTGAGCGGGGTTGCTCAGCTCCGGGAACAACAACTCCTGCCGGTCGTCCATCAGCCCGGTCAGGCCCACGCCCACCAGCCGGATCGCGCCGACCTTCTCCGGCCGCGGGAGCACGCGGCGTGCCACCGCCACGATCGTCTCGAAGTCATCGGTGGCGGCGGGCAGCGTGGCAGAGCGCGTGTGGATCTGGAAATCGTTGGTGCGCACCTTCGCGGTGATGGTCCGCGCGGCTCGCCCGTCCTTGAGCAACCGCTTGTGTGCAGCGCGGGCGGCATCTTCCACATAGCCCCACACCTCGGCGGAGGTTCGCACGTCGGTCTCCAGGGTCCGCTCCGCGCTGACCTGCTTGGAACGGGCTCGCGGTGCCACGGGCCGGGGGTCATCGCCCGCGGCCATGCGCTGGATCTCGGCGCCCACTGAGGAGAGTAAGGAGCGGGCGTCGGCAGGATCCATCGCCACAAAATCACCGATCGTGCGTACGCCCACCTCGGCGAGCCTGCCCTGCGCCACGCGCCCGATGCCCCACAGTTCCCCCACGGGGCGCGAGCCGAAAATCTCCAAACGCTCACGCACAGGAACCACTTTGATGCCGTGCGGTTTGCCCAGATCACTGGCCATTTTCGCATCCAGTTTGGTGGCCGCCATGCCCACAGAGGCGGGCAGACCGGTGCGCTCCTCCACCGCCTGCTGCAGTTCCAGGGCCCACTGGTAGGCCTGCTCATCGGTGGCGTCGCGCAGCTGGGTGGGCTCGGCGAAACCCTCGTCCACGCTCAGCTGTTCGATGATTCCCGCCCGTTCCCGCAGTACGTCAAAGATGCGTTGCGATGCGGCCGAGTAAACCGAAAATCTCGGCATCACCACCACTGCCTTGCCGTGGCACATGCGCACCGCTTGGGTGGTGGGCATCGCCGAACGAGCACCAAACACCCGCGCCTCGTAGGAGGCTCCGGCGACCACTCCTCGCCCACTCATGCCGCCGACCAGCACGGGACGTCCGCGCAGCGTGGGCCGGGTCAGTTGCTCCACCGAGGCGAAAAATGCGTCCATGTCGATGTGCGCGACCCACCGTGGTTGAGACTCACCCGTCAGTTCGCTGTCCGTCATTTGCTCTAAGCACTGTCCCCGGCATTACTTTTTTCGCCGGCCTCCGGATCAGCTGCAGCGGACTCCCCCGGCTTGCGCACCGCCACGGCTGCCACCACAGCGGCGATTCCCACCACTTCCACCGCAGTCAGCATCTGCCCCAGCACGATCGCCCCCGCAATCGCCGCCACCAGCGGCAACAGTGCCAGCAGCAGCGCAAAGTACGCCGGACCGGCCATCCTCAGCACCACCTGGTCCAGGCTGTACGGGATCACCGCGCTCAGGGTGCCAAGTCCGATGGCCAGGCCGACGATGAGCATTGGGGCCATCGTCGTATTTATCGACGCCACCCCTGCCTGCTCCGCCGCATACAATCCCAAGCCCAACAATGGAGCGCTGAGCACCGCGGCCCATCCAAAGCCCACGGCCAGGCCAGTGCGTTTGCTGGATTGCTGCGCAGGTTGTTCTGCAAGCTGGCCTGAGAGCTGGAAGTCTTCCTCTGCGCTCAGCCCACCGGTGACCGGCTCGGGTGCCACGGCATCGCGGGAGACCTTGTCCCCCAGCACGATGTAGAACGCCCACAGCACGGCAGCGCCCAGCGCAAACAGCACACCAGACGCAGAACTAGACCACTGCGCCCCAGACAGAGTGAGCACGCCGGTGGCGGCCAGGATCAGGGCGAGCCAGTCCCTGCCGGATCTGCTGCCCAGGGCAGCCACGGCGATGGGACCAAGGAACTCGATGGCCACGGCGGTGCCCATGGGAAGCCGGGCGATGGCCTCGTAAAAGACCATGTTCATGCCCAGCGTCACCAGGCCGAAGAGCCCCGCGAGGCGGCCGGAGGTACTGATGAATTCCGAAAGCTTTGGGCGTAGCAGAACCACCAGGATGACCGCCGCGGCGCTCATCCTCATCCATGCCACGATCGCGGGCGGGAACTGTTCGAACAGGCCCACGGCCAGGGCCGCACCCGCGTACAGGGACGCGCCGGAGGCCACCATGACCCCCGGCGCCGCCCACCGCGAAGCCTTCGAAGAGCTCACTAGCTAAGCTGCACTTCTGCGGTGCAGCCGTCTGCCACGTCGACGGGCAGCTCTTCGCCAATAACGACGTCGAACTTGGTAGCCAGCACCTCATTGGCGATGGTGTCCGAGTGCTCCAATGCCCACTGGTGCTTATCCTCTGGCACGGCCAGGCGCACAGCGATGCGGTCCGTAACCTCAAAACCAGCGTTCTTGCGAGCATCCTGCAGACCGCGGATGCGGTCGGCGGCCCAACCTTCGGCTTCCAGCTCCTCGGTGACGTTGGTGTCCAATACCACCAGGCCGCCGATCGCTGGGCAGTCCGCGGTGTTGTCCGGATCCTGCGCCACGAGCTTGCGGGTGTACTCGTTGTCTTGCAGTTCGATGCCATCGGCGACCACCACGCCGTCCTCGGAGACGGTGTAATTGCCGGACTTCACAGCCTTGATCACGCGTTGGACGTCCTTGCCCAAGCGCGGTCCAGCCGCGCGAGCGTTGACCACAACCTCGAAGGTTCCCACGGAGGCGACGTCGTCAGTCAGCTCTACATCCTTGACATTGACCTCATCCGCGATGATCGAGGTGAAGTCCTGCAGAGCCGAGGCGTTCGGCATAGCCACCGTCAGCTTGGGCAGTGGCAGGCGGTTGCGCAGCTTATGCGCCTTGCGCAGGGAGGACGCAGAAGAGCTGATAGAACGCACCGCGTCCATCGCCTCCACCAGCTGCGGATCCTCCGGCAGAGCCGAAGCATCTGGCCAGTCGGTCAGGTGCACAGAGCGCTCGCCGGTCAGCCCGCGCCAGATCACTTCGGTGGTCATCGGCAGCAGCGGCGAGGCCACGCGGGACAGCGTCTCCAACACGGTGTACAAGGTGTTGAATGCCTCAGGGTGGACGGTATCGCCCTCCCAGAAGCGGTTGCGGGAGCGGCGCACGTACCAGTTGGTCAGCGCGTCACAGAAGGTGCGGATCTCATCCGTGGCGCTAGCCACGTCCGTGGCGTCCAGCGCCGCAGTGGTGTTTTCCACGGCCTCGCGCAGCTTCGCCAGGATGTAGCGGTCCAGCACATTGGTGGAATCCGTGGAGAACTCCGCCGGCTGAGAAGCGTACAGGCGCAAGAAGGAATACGCGTTCCACATCGGCAGCATCGCCTGGCGCACACCTTCGCGGATGCCCTGCTCCGTGACGATCAAGTTGCCACCGCGCAGGATCGGCGAGCTCATGAGGAACCAACGCATGGCATCGGAACCATCGCGGTCAAAGACCTCGTTGACATCCGGGTAGTTGCCCTTGGACTTGGACATCTTCAGCCCGTCATCGCCCAGCACGATGCCGTGAGCCACCACCTTGCGGAATGCAGGGCGGTCGAACAGCGCCACGGACAGCACGTGCAGCAGGTAGAACCAGCCACGGGTCTGACCGATGTACTCCACGATGAAGTCCGCTGGAGCGTGAGTCTCAAACCATTCCTTGTTCTCGAATGGGTAGTGGACCTGCGCAAACGGCATGGATCCGGACTCGAACCAGCAGTCCAGCACCTCGGGAACACGGCGCATGATGGACTGGCCCGTGGGATCGTCCGGGTTCGGACGGGTCAGCTCATCAATGTCCGGACGGTGCAAAGACGCAGGACGGCGGCCGAAGTCGCGCTCCAACTCATCCAGGGAACCATACACATCCACGCGTGGGTACTCGTCGTTATCCGAGACCCACACTGGGATCGGCGAACCCCAGTAGCGGTTACGGGAGATGTTCCAATCGCGGGCGTTTTCCAGCCACTTGCCAAACTGGCCATCGCGGATGTGCTCCGGCAGCCACTCGATCTCATCGTGGTTCAGCTCCACCATCCGGTCGCGGAACTTCGTCACGGCCACGAACCAGGACGGTAGAGCCATGTAGATCAGCGGCTCACCAGAGCGCCACGAGTGCGGGTAGGAGTGCTCGATCGTCTGGTGGCGGACCACCTTTCCGGCTTCCTTGAGGTCCTTGATGATCTCCTTGTTGGCGTCGAAAACAAGGAGGCCTTCGTACTCAGGAACGAGGGAGGTGAACTTGCCGTCCATGTCCACGGGGATGACTACCTCGATGCCGGCGGCGTCGCAGGTGTTCATATCGTCCTCACCGAAGGCCGGGGCCTGGTGGACGATGCCCGTGCCGTCTTCGGTGGTGACGTAGTCCGCACCGAGGATCTGGAACGCGTTGGGGTGATCGCGGAAGTAGCCGAAGATCGGCTCGTAGGTCAGGCCGATCAGCTCTGTGCCGGGGTACTCGCTAACCACAGTATGGTTCTCGCCGAGCTCCTTAGCATACGCGCCCACTAGGTCCTGCGCCAGCAGGAAACGACGGCCAACGAAGCCCTCAGCACCGTCCTCGCCCACCTCGACCTGCACGTAGGTCACGGAAGGGTTGACGGCCAGCGCCAAGTTGGAAGGCAGCGTCCATGGCGTGGTGGTCCATGCCAGCGCGGTCGCGCCTACCAGGTCCGCATTCGCAGATGAGCCGTCCGTGACGCCCGTGATGGGGAACGTCACGGTCAGCGTGGGATCCTGGCGCATCTTGTAAGAATCATCCAGGCGCGTCTCCTGGTTAGACAGCGGCGTGTTCTCCGCCCAGGAGTAGGGCAGCACGCGGAAGCCCTGGTACACCAGGCCCTTATCCCACAGCGCCTTAAACGCCCACATCACAGACTCCATAAAGTCCAGATCCATGGTCTTGTAGCCATTTTCGAAGTCCACCCAGCGAGCCTGACGAGTGACATACGCCTTCCACTCGTCCGCGTAGCGCAGCACGGAAGTGGCGCAGTAATCGTTGAACTTGGCCACGCCCATCTCTTCGATTTCCTGGCGCCCCTTGATGCCCAGCTGCTTCTCCGCCTCCAGCTCCGCTGGCAGGCCATGGCAATCCCAGCCGAATACACGAGCAACCTTCTTGCCGCGCATGGTCTGGTAACGAGGAACGATGTCCTTGACGTAGCCCGTCAGCAAGTGGCCATAGTGTGGCAGGCCGTTGGCGAAGGGTGGGCCGTCGTAAAAGACGTATTCTTCCGCGCCGTCTCGCTGCTCGATGGACTCCGCGAAGGTGTTATCTTGAGCCCAATAATCCAGGACTTCCTGCTCCATCACAGGGAAAGAGGAGGTGCCCTGGGTCATGTCCTTGCGGGGATACGCGCCGCCAGCTGGGGTGTTCATGGTGGTTGAAGATCCTTTGTGTCCGTGTTATTCGTTTCGTCTCACCGTGTCTTCTTTCTCTCGACGCCAGCCTCGGTAAGGCCTGAAGTGTGGCGTCGAAAAGAAGAAAACAGGGACGTGACGGACACGCGGTACCACCCTGGTTGACCGACACCCACGCACCACTTCTGTGCTACACGCACAGACAGGCGCGAATGCCGATCCACTCATCATGCGGCGTATCGTGCCGCGAACCCGCCCGGTTCTACTGAGCGCCCTTCGCTCTCTCGAGAGTGCAAGAGCCACCGTTCTTCCGGTGACGCTCCCCGGTGATTGCCGGATCTACGCGAATAGTGCCGAGTCTACACCCGGTTTTTACGATGCCGGATCCAGTCCACGATGAACAGGACGATTCCGGCTGCCGCGATCACTACGCAGACGATGGCCCAGGCCGTCGATCCGAAGATCAGGGCCACGATCAGGGCGATGAAGCCCAGAACGGAGAGGGCCAGTGCGTAGATGAACATGAACTAGCGGTTGTTGTTCTCTACCTCTGGGGTACCAGCCGGTGCGGCGGTTCCGCGAGAGGTGAGCTCCTCCAGCTGAGACTCCAAGAAGGTCTTGAGGCGGGTGCGGTACTCGCGCTCGTAGGTGCGCAGTTCCTCGATACGAGCCTCAAGGGTGGTCTGCTGCTTCTTGATGGTGTTCATGATCTCAGTGTGCTTGCGCTCTGCATCCTGCTCGAGAGCGTTGGCCTTCTCCTGAGCCTGGCGGATCTGAGCCTCGGACTGAGCGTTGGCATCAGACAGCAGGGTCTTGGAGCGCTGATCTGCATCGGCGAGCTGAGCGTCAGACTTCTGCTTGGCCTCGGCGAGCATCTTCTCGGAACGAGCCTTGGCATCGGCCAGCTGTGCGTCAGCGGTCTTCTTCGCATCTTCCAGGGTCTTGGAGGAGGAAGAGTTGGCCTGATCGACGGTGCGCTTAGCCTCGTTGCGGGCATCTGCCAGCATGGAGGAGGACTCTGCCTTAGCATCGCCGGTGAGGCGGTCTGCCATCTCCTGAGCCAGGGACAGCACGCGGGCAGCCTGCATGTGGGTATCCGCGGTGGCGGTTCCCTGGGGCGCATCACCGGTGGAAGCAGCGGCTGCTGCAGCAGCAGGAACGGCGTTGCCGGACTTGCGGGAATCTGCAGCGTCGGCTTCGGCCTTCTTAGCGCGCTCTTCAGCGGCCTTGGCACGGGACTCTGCGTCCTTGATGCGGGACTCGTACTTGGACTCGAGCTCGCGGCGGACCTTCGCCTCAACCTCGGAGTTAGAAGCAGAATTCTGCTGTGGAGCGCGGCTAGCGTACTCGGCCTCAACGTCCTTGCGGACCTTGGCCTCTACCTCGCGGCGAACGTCGGCTTCCACGTCACGGCGAACGTCAGCCTCAATCTTGCGGCGCAGCTCTGCTTCGTCAACAGCAGGAGCGGCGGCAGCAGCGGTACCTGCGCCGGAGCCATCTTCTACCTTGCGCTGGAGATCCGCATTCTCATCCTGCAGCTCAGCAAGGGTGTCCTCAACGAGGTCGAGGAACTGATCCACCTCGTCCTCGTTGTAGCCTCGCTTGCCAATAGGCGGCTTGCTGAAAGCCACGTTGTGAACGTCAGCTGGAGTCAGTGGCATAGGTTCGTCCCTTCCAAATCGGAATTGCCTCGTTGTGCCAGAGGTTTTAATTTTTATGAAAACTTTTAAGTAGCATAGCAGCGCTCACCATATAAGGCTTAACTACACGTGTAAATTCTACCGTGTCTATTGGCAGATTGTTACAGAGCGAAACAGCGTTTTCTTCCACAGCGCTGAAAAATTCCACGAAAATGTCCGCGCCACCCTGTGAGAGGTAAGGCGCGGACTTTTAAGACTCTGGGTCAGAAAGCGGAACCGCAACGTCGAGGAGCGTCTAGATCAACTAGATCAAGGCCATGAAGATCCGGGACAAGATCTGCAATCCGAAGAACAGCACCAGGATGGACAGATCCAAAGCGATGCCACCCATCCGCAGTGGCGGAATGAGCTTGCGCAAAGCCTTGACCGGCGGATCCGTCACCACGAACACCGGCTCCGCCAGGATGGAGAACCACCGTTGTGGCCGCCAGTTGCGGGAAAAGGATTGGATCATTTCAATGACGATCCGCAGCACCAAAATAAAGGTGTAAAAGCGAATCAGCCAGACTAATAGAAGGAAGAAGGCAGACACGGTGGCTTAGAGTTCCTCAGCCAGCTGCTCCAGCTGGCTTGGCTCGAGGTGCAGGCCCTGTGGAATCAACACGAAGTTGCGCACACCGTTGAGCTTCTTCAACTCGGCATCCACGCCGCGAGCCAAGCCAGCGGCGAAGTCCAGCACGCGACGTGCCTCGCCCTTTTCCATGCCACCCAAGTTGAACACAGTCACGTCGCCAGACTTGATGATTTCCGCGAGGTCACTGCCCTGCGTGTAGGTGCTCAAGGCGATGCGTACCACCTTGGGCTCCTTCGGCTCATCCGCGACAGGATTCGCAGCAGAAGAGCGAGCACCCACGGCAGGCTCATCAAAGCGGCTAGCGCCCGGCGTGCGGGATGCGCCCGAGCCGTACTCGCCGTAGGAGGAGCGAGTGCGGGAAGAGTAACGATCCTCGCGAGCACGAGTGGAAGCGCCGCGGTCCATTGCTGATCGTTCAGCGGCATCTCGGCTTACGGACTCACGACGAGCCCCCGCGCCTTCTTCGCTAAACCCATCGCCAAAGTAGGGATCCTGGTAGTTTTCGACCTCTCCAAAGCCGAAGAACTCCTTGAGTTTTCCGCCTAAACCATCAGACATGGGTGTGGTTCCTTCCCTAAAATTTGTGCCGATATCTGGCTGCACATACATGTGCTGCTTTCGTTGCTACCAGCCACGATACGGCAACTTTTCGTGGTCTAAATTACTGGCCTTGGGCCCATGATGTCCGTTCCGACACGCACCAGCGTTGAGCCCTCGGCAATTGCGATTTCCAAATCGTGACTCATCCCCGCCGAATAGACGGGCGCGCCCAGCACGCGGTCGGAGATTGAATCAAGCAGTTTGCGGCCGGCAGCAAAGACAGCGGCCGCGTCTGTGTCGAGAGGAGGAACGGTCATCAAACCCCGCAGCTCCAGGTGATCGGCGACTGCCACCGCATCGGCCAGGGCGTCGATATCCTCGGCCACTGCTCCCCCGCGTTGTGGGTCGCCGTCTGCACTGAACTGCAGCAAGACGGGCAGCGCGCCCTCCCGGTCACCGCGGGCGATCGCCAGCGTGGCGCCTCTTTCGAAGCCTTCCACCAGCTTCCGGGAATCCACGGTGTGCACGGCTGCAGCCCACCGCGCCACCGAGTTGGCCTTCTTGGACTGCACTTGCCCCACCATGTGAATCTCGGGGGTTCCTTGCAGCACCTCCGCTTTGGCACGCGCTTCCTGTTCGCGGTTCTCCCCCACGGCACCCACGCCGAATCCGGCGAGAGCCTGCACGTCTTCCACAGGGTGAAACTTGGTGATGGGCAGCAGGTCTGCCCCACCGGCGATCGCGATGCGTTGCCGAACGTCCCGGAGCCGGTGCGCCAATTCCTCGGCGCGCGTACCTTGTGCGTCCATTCGGTGTTCTCGCTCCTTCATCTGGGGACTTCGGTGTTTCTTTATTCCCGACGCCATACTCGCCGCGCCGAAAACTTCGAGCCATGGCTCTACGGCATCCAGGTGATGCCGGCTTGGCGACCGGTCACACCCTCACGACGGTAAGAGAAAAAATTCTTGTCTTCTACCGTGCAGCGCGGGTCGGCGTCGATCAAACGAACGCCGAGGCCGAGCAGCTGGCGGGTGAGGCCGGCCCGGATATCCACACCACTTGTCCCTTGGGCTGTGGTGGTTCGTGAGCCTGGCAGCTTGGACTCCACATCTGCTGCCATGGAATCGGGGACCTCGTAGTTGGTGCCGCTGGCAGCGGCACCCATCAAGGCATGGATCTGTGCGGGAATGGCTCCCAGCTCTTCCATGCGGGCGATGGTTCTGCGCACCACTCCATTGCGAGCACCCATCCGGCCAGCGTGCACCGCGGCGATCACTCCGGCGGATTCGTCCGAGAGCAACAGCGGCACGCAATCGGCGGTTAGCACCGCCAGAGCCACTCCGGGGACGGTGGTGACCAACGCATCCGTGGCCTCGATGGGACCGGCGCCCACCATGTCCGCGGTCACTTCCGTGACGTTGGGGGAATGGATCTGTTCCATGTAGACCACGCGCTCGGCGGGCAGGCCGATGATGTCTGCCAGCCGTTCGCGGTTCTGCGCTACTGCCCGGGGATCATCTTTGACGTGATCGCCCAGGTTGAAGGAGGAATACGGACCTGCAGAAAACCCGCCGTGCCGGTTGGTGAATACCTTGCGGACAGTGGGCTGTTCTGACTGAATGCTCACGTGATTCCTGATCTATCGGAAGTCTGGGAGATCCAGATCGTCTTCATCGTCCTGCGCGGCAAAGCGCTGGTCAGATGCGTAGCGATCGTTCGAGTAGCGATCCTCACCTCGGGAGGTGAACAGGCCACCGTTGCTCTGGCCGGGGTAGCCATCGCCACGTGGGACATCCGAGCGAGTGCGCTGCGCGAAGCTACTTGATGGGCGAGACTCCTGCTGGCCGTAGCCGCCCTGTGCGTGGCGAGACTGCTCAGCAGGCTGCTCCACTGCGTGCTGCGGCAGCGGGGATACGGAAGGCTGAGCTGGCTCTTCGCCACCGAAGATGGTCGCGCTCTGCGTTGGTGCGGCGGATGGGCGCTGCTGGCCGTTGCGCTGATCGCGGGAATCTGCGGATGGGGAATCGTCGAAGCCGGTGGCGATGACGGTCACGCGGACCTCGTCTCCCAGCTGGTCGTCGATGATGGTGCCGAAGATGATGTTGGCATCCTCGTCTGCCAGATCCTCCACCAGAGTTGCAGCCTGGGAAACCTCCATGAGGCCCAGGTCAGAGCCACCAGCGAAGGAAAGCAGCACGCCCTTGGCGCCCTTCATGGTGGACTCCAGCAGTGGGGAGTTGATGGCAGATTCGGTGGCCTTGATCGCACGGCTCTCGCCGCGCGCAGTACCGATGCCCATCAGTGCGGAGCCGGCGTCCGTCATGACGGAGCGCACGTCGGCGAAGTCCACGTTGATCACACCTGGGGTGGTGATCAGCTTGGTGATTCCTTCCACACCGGAGAGCAGAACCTCATCGGCCTTGCGGAAAGCTTCCATCATGGACAGCTCTTCGTCGCTCATGCGCAGCAGAGAGTCGTTTGGAATAACGATCAACGTATCGCACACGTCGCGCAGCTCGTCGATGCCGGACAGAGCTTGCTTGCCACGGCGACGACCCTCGAAGGTGAAGGGACGAGTCACTACGCCGACGGTCAGTGCGTTCTGCTTCTTGGCGATGTTGGCCACTACGGGAGCCGCACCGGTGCCGGTGCCGCCGCCCTCGCCAGCGGTCACAAACACCATGTCTGCGCCGGAGAGGATCTCCTCGATCTGGTCCTTGTGATCCTCAGCGGACTTGCGTCCGACATCCGGGTTAGCGCCCGCGCCGAGGCCACGGGTTTCTTCGCGGCCGATGTCCAGCTTGACGTCTGCATCGGTGAGCATGAGCGCCTGCGCGTCCGTGTTGATCGCGATGAATTCAACGCCCTGGAGCTTCTCATCGATCATGCGGTTGACAGCGTTGACGCCGCCGCCGCCGACACCAACCACCTTGATCTCGGCTAGGTGGTTTCCTGGAGTGGTCATATCCTGTGCTCCGCCTTTCTTGACGTCCCTGTGACGTGAACCTCTCGGGGCTCGAGGAGGTCGTCGGTGACTGTGACTGTGTGGTCTTTGTTGGTCTGTAGCGATCCGGTTTTGGAGTCCGATCTTGCTAACCATCATGACTGCCACGCGTGTCATTTACGCGCACATTTTTAGTTGCGTGTCGTAGGTCTAAAGTTCTACTTTAACTATCAAGAGCCGGGATGGCGGGGTTCGAAACGTTCCATTCCGCGCCGTCACGCAGCAGAACCACGCGCGTGGCCTCCGCCTTTTCCCGCGCCCTATCGGCCGAACCCCAGAACACTGTCCGATCTTCGCGGAAGTGCAGTTCGATGCTCTCCGCATTCTTGACGGACATGTATTCCAATTGCTCGCGAACCTGTGGCTGCAGTGCCACCACGGCCTGGGCCGCTGCTTCGATGGCTGCCGCATCGTCGGCCTTGACGTTGCGGAACTCCACGGCACCTTCGGGTTGCGCGCCGCTGAGGAAGACCTGCCCGTGCTCATTGACAGCCAGGGGCGTGCCTTTGTCCTTGACATAACCCACGGGCTGGTGCTCGGAGACGTCGACCGTGATCGTCGACGGCCACGAACGGGACACCGTAACCTTTTCCACCCACGGGACGGAAGCCACGTTCTTCGCCGCCGCAGCGGAATCTACACGCAGCATGTTCTCGCCCACGGAAATACCCGTGGCTTCAGCAACCTGTGCGGTATCCGCATTCGTGGCGCCGTGCACCTCGATGTTCTTCACCTTCACTAGCGGGATGAAGTACACGCAGATGCCCGCGATCGCGAGCAGCACCACCAGCGCCGCGATGAGCGCGGGAAGCCTGCGACGAGAGTTCTTCTTCATGGTCTATTCCCCCGCTGCGTCTGCATCCTGCAGCGCCAGCAGAATTTCATCGGCCAGCATCGTCACCGTGCCCGCGCCGATGGTCAGCACCATGTCTCCGCTGTTCGCACGCTCCACCACATCCTGCGGCACCGCGTTGAACACCGGCTGATAGTCCCACGTGCCATCGATGTGCTCGCCAATGATTCGGGAATCCACGCCTTCTACGGGGTCTTCCCGAGCGCCGAAGATCTCCATCAGGATCACTTCATCCGCCAGCGAGAGCGCTTCGCCGAACTCGCGCGCGAAGGTCATGGTTCGGGAGTACAGGTGTGGCTGGAACACTGCGATGATTTTGCCCAATCCGGTGGCCACCACGCGCTCGCGGGCAGCGGTCAGCACTGCGGTGATCTCCGTGGGGTGGTGTGCGTAATCGTCATAGACCTGCACGCCGGCTGCTTCGCCGTGGTAGTCGAAGCGGCGTCGAACACCATCGAAATCACCGATTCCCTCCGCCAGCTTGGCAACGTCCGCACCCAACAACGCACCACCCAGCAGCGCCGACGTGGCGTTGAGGACCATGTGCGCGCCCGGAATACGAACCTGCAGTTCGATGCGCTGATCCTCCAGAGCAGGGAGCGTGATGCTGGCGTGGGTGCCCTGTGGGGTGATCGTCATATTTTCGACGACAGCGCCCGCCGGAATTTCTGGGTGTGCATCGATGGCCTCACGCGTGCCATAACCCCACACGGTGATGGGGTGTGGCTCACCCGCTTCTCCACGATCTTCCGCCCATTGACCCGAGGCCACGTACGTACCCAACTGCGCTGCGCCGGGATCATCCACGCAGACCACCAGTGCCCCGCCGGGCTGAACGCGCTGGGCGAAGTCCACGAAGACCTGTCGGTATGCCTCTTCCGTGCCGAAGTAATCCAGGTGGTCTGGCTCCACGTTGGTAATGACAGCCACCATTGGGGAGTAGGACAGGAAGGATCCGTCGGATTCATCTGCCTCCGCGACGAGAATATCTCCAGTGCCGTGGTGCGCATTGGTACCCGCACGGTTGAGCTGACCGCCGATGGCGAAGGAGGGATCAGTACCCGCGGCCTGCAGAGCAGCGACGGCCATGGACGTCGTAGACGTTTTGCCGTGCGTTCCCGCCAGCAGCAGCGCGCGCCGATCTTCCATCAGCAGCGCTAGGACGTCCGAGCGGCGCAGTACAGGGATGCCTAGCTCGCGTGCGCCCTGAAGTTCCGGGTTGTCCTGCGGGATCGCCGCGAAGGAAGTGACCACCACCGTAGGCTTGTCCCCAAGCAAATCCAGGTTCTCCGCCGCGTGTCCAATCGCCACCTTCGCTCCGGCACTGGTTAAGGCCAGGATGCTGCGCGAATCCTTCATGTCGGAACCACTGACCTGGTGTCCGCGCGCCAGCAAGATACGGGCGATGCCGGACATGCCTGCTCCGCCGATGCCCACCATGTGGACACGGGAAAGATCAGCTGCGGGAAGTGTCATGGAAGAACACGGCCTTTCGAAGACGAAGAGTTGTGATTGAAGAATTATGAAATTGTGGTGCGCTTGGGCTTCCACCGGGCAGCGGTGACACGGGTCGGCTCACTACCCGAGTCGCCGACTACTTTGCGCCCATAGCCGCCGCATCCACCAGCTTCTGCGCGATGTTGTGCGCAGCATCCCGGTGACCCGCTTGGGCAGCGGCAGCGGAGGCTTCCGCCAAGCGCTGCGGATCGCGCAAGACAGGAACTACTTCTCGCGCCACTCGCTGCGCAGAAAGTTCCGCGTCCGGCACAATCACCCCGCCACCAGCCGCAACGACCGGGCGCGCATTGAGCTCTTGTTCGCCATTTCCATGTGGCAGAGGCACATAGACGGCAGGCAGCCCCACCGCGGAAGCTTCTGCCACGGTCATCGCTCCGGAGCGGCACAGCACCATGTCCGCGGCCGCGTAAGCCAAGTCCATCCGATCGATGTACGGCACGGCGACATACGCTGGTCCACCACTGGACGTGACGTCAAAAGAATTCTTCTTGCCGTAGGCGTGCAGCACGCCCACGCGACTATCGGCCAGGATCTGCTGCGCTTCTGCCATCGCGTTGTTGATGGATTGGGCGCCCTGAGAACCCCCGGTGACCAGCAGCAGAGGCGCGTCCTGATCCACACCGAAGAACTCGCGGGCCTCCTCGCGGATTGCTCCGCGGTCCAGCTCCAGCACGGACTCCTTGACAGGGATGCCGATGATTTCCGCATCCAACCCAGAGCCCTCTACTGCGGCCAGCGCGGTGCCACCGAGCTTCACGCCCAGCTTGTTCGCCACCCCAGCCCGAGCATTTGCCTCATGCACGAAGAACGGAATGCCCAGGGTCTTGGCAGCCAAATACGCGGGGGCGGAAACGTATCCGCCGAAGCCAATCAGCACATCCGCCTGGACGTCCTTGAGCACCTTCTTGGTCTCCGTGATGGCCTTACGCAGGCGCAAAGGCAACGTCAGTGCGTCTTTGTTCGGCTTACGGGGAACGGGCACTGGCGGAATCATCCGCAGGTCAAAGCCACGGGCAGGCACCAGCACGCTCTCCAGCCCGCGTGGAGTTCCCAGCGCGGTGATTCGTGCGTCTGGCACCAACCGGCGTACTGCTTCAGCGACCGCCAATGCGGGCTCGATGTGGCCCGCCGTTCCACCGCCTGCAACAACCACAGACAGCGTTGAACTCGCATCGTTGTTCCGAGTCTCGCTCATAGGGTTTTAGCGCCTCCTTGAGTCCGGGCGATTGCTTCGTCGAGCCTGTGTGGTCCGCGGCATTCCTTCGCGCGCCGCCCGCTCGGAGCGAGTTTCGCGCACGGGGGGAAGCGAACCGTGTCTGCGACCATCGTAGTCGCGTTCGTGGAACTCGGCACCGACCCTTCGGCGAGACTCCTCCAGCCGATCGCGCTCGCGTCGAGCATCCTGACCCACTCGGCCCGCGCCCCCGCGTTGACGGGTGACAGGTTCACCGAACTGCTGGGTGGTGTTTCGGTGATCCTGGCGGCGTTCCGCACCAGCGATCACTGGCAGAGGCTCGGGGAGCATGAGGATCCGGTCGATCAAAGGACGGCCCTCGTGCTGCATCGACGAGACCGTTTCTGGCTCGTGGCGAGCGCAGTTGGCCAACAGTCCCATGGCGATCAGCGTGATCACCGCAGAGGTACCACCGGCGGAGATCAACGGCAGCTGGATACCGGTCACAGGCAGCAGGCCCACCACGTAGCCGATGTTGATCATCGCCTGCACCACCACACCCAAAGTCAGGGTGGCAGACAGCATGCGCATGAACGGATCGGTGTGCTTTAGCGCCGTACGGATTCCGAACCAACCCAGCAGACCGAACAGCACCACCACCAGGATGGCACCTAAGAAGCCCAGCTCCTCGCCCACCACAGCGAAGATGAAGTCATTGGTGGCCTCCGGTAGGTAGAACCACTTAGCGCGGGATTGGCCCAAGCCCAGGCCGGTGAAACCGCCGTCGGAAAGAGAAAGAATGCCCTGATGGGACTGATAGGCAGAACCTTGTGTGGACGAATCAGAGAAGTTCAAAAACAGCGCGTCTATCCACGTGGTGATGCGGGCGGAACGATACGCCTGCAAGGCGATGGCCCCCATACCAACCAAAAAGATGATTCCAAGCGCGCCCAAGAATGCGCGCTGGTTTGCGCCTGCGAAGAACACCAGCGCGAGCATGACGATGCCCACCAAGAGCATCATGCCCAGATCCTTCTGCAACATGACCAGGAGCATGAATACTCCGCCGGCCGCAAACAACGGTCCCAGTGCCTGATTCACGGTGTTGTACTTGGCAATGCCGTGCGCCGCCACCGAGGAACCAAACACGGCGAGAGCTAGCTTGGCCGCCTCCGAGGGCTGGATGCCCACGCCGGCGAAACGAATCCACGAGTTGGAACCCACTTCGTCGCCGCCCACACCCACGCCAGGAACGAGCACCGCAATCAGCAATATGAAAGCAAGCCCCATGAGATATGGCGAGAGCTTACGCATCCGCTGCGGCGAAATGCGCAGCGCAAACCACATCGCAATCAAACCGACTACCACGATGGCAGCCTGGCGGAAAAACTCCGTGTACACGCTGCCACCGCTGGCGCGCGAGTTCACCATCGACGAGCTCAGCACCATGACCAAGCCCAGCCCGGTCAGCAGCATGGTCACGGTGAGAATCACCATGTAGTTGAGTTGCGGCTTCGAGAGCACTTCCTGTACGCGGCTGCCCAGTGTCTTCCAGACCCGCGCTGACTCGTTCCGTTCCGCGTTGTTCGACAGCTGCTTCTGGGCAGCTTGGGGGCGGCGTGCGCGGGAGTTCTTCTCCGGCATCCGGGTGCTCATCACTGGCCACCTTCCATGGCGAACTGTGCGAATAGATCCCCGCGTTGGCTCATGCCTGTGTACATATCCAGCGATGCTGCTGCGGGGGCAAGAATGACGTTATCGCCCTCAGCCGCGAACGAGAGTGCATGACTCACTACGGAGCGCATTGCCTCTTCCGGATCGGTCTCGTCGACGAGGCTGACGGGCACCTCTGGAGCGAGTTCGGCAAGAGCATTAGCAATACGTTGGCGGTCCGTGCCCAGCACAACCGCTGCCTTGAGGCTGGATGCCACATCGCGAATCAATGGCTCGATGGCTGCTCCCTTGAGCTGACCGCCAGCGATCCACACCACGTTGCTCTGGCCCTTCAGGGCAGCCGCGGCGGCATGGGGGTTGGTGGCCTTGGAGTTATCGATCCACTGCGCTCCCGCGGTGGTGGCCACTACCTGTCCCCGGTGGGCTTGGACGCGGAAGGAACTCAGAGCCTCGGCGATGCTTCTGGGATGAACTCCCACGCTGCGCGCCATCGCGGCGGCGGCTGCAGCATCGGCCAATCCGGCGGGCCCCGGAGGGGAAATGCCTTCGGCGCTGGCCAGCACGATCTCCTCATCGAGTTCAACCACCTTTCCATCCCGGATGCCCACGTTGTGCTCGGCCTGCAGAACATCGTGGGTTTCGCCCGCGCTAAACAGGCGCGCGGTAGCCCACGGGCGCTCAGCTTCAGTGGGCCACAGACGCTCGATAGTTTTCAGCACTTCTGCCTCGGCGGAAGGAATCACTGCAGTGTCGGCGCGGAATACCCGTGCCTTCGCATCCGCGTATCCCGCGTAGCTTCCGTGCCAATCTAGGTGGTCGTCTGCGAGGTTCAGCACGCAGCCCACGTGAGGATGGAACGACGGCGCCCAGTGCAATTGGAAGCTGGAAACCTCAGCGACTAGGACGTTCGCCCGCGGTTCGCCGCGCAAGTCTGCGGTGAGCGCGATTCCCGGAGGCGTGCCGATATTGCCCACCGCCACGGCTGCTTGACCATCCGCCACCAGCATGGCGGTGAGCATGGCGGTGGTGGTGGTCTTGCCGTTCGTGCCGGTGATGGCCACCCACGTGCGGGACGGGCCGAAGGCCTCCGCCTGATCAGCCAACCACGCGGCCTCAATATCCCCGATCACGGGAATACCGGCCTCTTGAGCTTCCACGAGCAGTGAGGAATCCGGACGCCAGCCGGGGGACGTGATGACCAGTCCGGGCACGGGAGAATCCTCAGACTCGCCTCGTAGCACGCTGCGGGCTTGCTCCACCGCAACGTAGGTTTCCGCGGCGTGCGCTGGGGTCTCCATGGTCAGTAAGGCAGATTCGGTCACGTTGTCGTCGGCAATAACGATCGAGGGCGCCTCGAGGTGCCGCAACATCGTCAGCACTCCCCGACCAGCTACCCCGGCGCCTGCCACCAACACACCGCGAGAATCCAGCATGCGGCTCAGTGCCTCGGCTGGGGAAAGTGTCTGCTGAGTCATGGTCAGTCGCCTCACTAACGTGCTGTGGTGTGGTGTGCGGGGATTCGGTGAAAACTTAGAAACCGGTGGTGGTCAGCCACTCGCCGTAGAACAGCGCAAAACCGCTGATTGCAGCCAATGCCGCGATCAACCAGAAACGCACCACCACGGTGGTCTCCGCCCAACCACCATTTTCGAAGTGGTGGTGGATCGGAGCCATGCGGAACACGCGCTTGCCGGTGGCCTTGAAGGATCCCACCTGGATCACCACGCTGGCGGCCTCCGCCACGAAGATGCAACCGATGATGATCATCAACAACTCGGTGTGCGTGGTCACGGACAAGCCCGCCACCAACCCACCCAGCGCCAAGGATCCAGTATCGCCCATAAAGATCTTCGCGGGAGCGGCGTTCCACCAGAGGAAGCCCAAGCAGGCGCCCAAAGCGGCCGAAGCCAAAATCGCCAGATCCAGGGGGTCGCGCACGGAGTAGCAGCCCACGGACGCGCCATAAGAACACGAGTTACGGAACTGCCAGAAAGTGATCAGCACGTAGGCGCCCATCACGATGGCCGTCACGCCGGAAGCCAAGCCATCCAAACCATCGGTGAGATTCACGGCATTCGACCACGCGGAGATCACCAGGTAGATGAACACCATGAACAACGCGCCGCCCAGGATGGCACCGCCGATGGCGATGTTGAAGGTGGAGATATCACGGATGAAGGACAGGTTGGTGCTGGCGGGCGTCAAACCACGTGCGTCCGGGAACTGCAGAACCAGCACGCTGAAAATCACTGCGATGGCCAACTGGCAAATCAACTTGGCCTTGGCGTTCAAACCCAAGTTCCGGCCTTTGACCAGCTTGATGTAATCATCGGCAAAGCCCACGGCTCCAAGGGACAGGGTCAGACCCAGCACGATCCACCCGGATGCACCAGGACCGGCACCCGAAGTGAGCAGTCCAGCTACCGCAGCAGCGAGGAATCCCAACACTAAACCGGCGATGATGGCGATGCCGCCCATCGTCGGCGTGCCCCGCTTCTTCAAGTGCGACTGGGGGCCATCCTCGCGGATCTCCTGGCCCAAGCCCTCCGCGGAAAACTTCTTGATGAGAACGGGAGTGAAAAACACGGTGACCAGAAACGCCACCGCGCCTCCAATAAAGATCTGCATCATGGTCTTAGTTGTCTCCCTCGTTCACTTCGCCCCGGCGATTCGCCAAGAGCCCTTGGGCTACGCCCCACAGTCCGTCACTATACGAAGCCTTGACTAGCACCACGTCATTCGGACGCAGTTGAAGATCCAACAAGTTGACGGCGGCATCGATGTCATCCACCAGCTGGCTATCCACGCCCTCGGCCTTTGCAGAATGAGACAAGGCTCTCTGGTTGACTCCACGCCCCACAATCACGGCGTGATCAACGCGCCGGCTGGCCAAGAACGTGCCCAGCTCCGTGTGCTCGTCCGAGCCATCCTCGCCGAGCTCGCCCATCTGGCCCAGCACCGCCCAGCTCGCCGCGTCCGGGCGACCGGCCGCGGTATAAGCCAAAGCATCGATTCCTGCCCGCATGGATTCCGGGTTGGCGTTATACGAATCGTTGATCACGGTCACGCCGTCTTCGCGGGTGCGCACGTCCATGCGGTTGGCGCTGGCAGCCACGTGCGAGCACAGTGCATCAGCCACAACTTGTGGGTCCATGCCCAGCTCAATGCCCACCGCCGCAGCGGCCAGTGCATTCGATACCTGATGCGCGCCGAACACACCCAGGCTGATGTGCACTGGCTCGCCACCGGGATAGTGCATGTCGAACTCAGCGCGTGCCACCTCGTCTAAAGCGATGTTGGTGGCGTAGTACTCCGCGCGGCCAGCCTTACCCGTGGTCTCGCTGGTGGAGTAACGCACCACTCGCGCTTGGGTGCGCGCGTCCATGGCATTGACCTTGTCGTCGTCGGCATTGAGAACCGCAAGGCCCTCTGCCTGCAAGGATTCCACCAACTCGCCCTTGGCCTGCGCGATGGCTTCACGCGAACCGAACTCGCCCAGGTGCGCGCTGCCCACGTTGAGCACCACACCGACGGACGGCGGAGTGACCTCGGTGAGGTGGCGGATATGGCCCACGCCTCGAGCGGACATCTCGGAGACGAGGAACTTAGTGCTGCGACCAGCGCGCAGCGCGGTGTATGGCAGGCCAATCTCGTTGTTGAAACTGCCCGGAGGCGCCACGGTCTCCCCCGCCGCACGCAACACAGCGCCGAGCAGATCCTTCGTGGAGGTCTTGCCCGCAGACCCGGTCACGCCCACCACGGTCAGGCCTTCCTCGGCCACCAGGCGATCCGTGTTGTGCCGAGCCAGCTTGTCCACTGCGGCCAGCACTGCCGCGCCGTGGCCTTCGTTATCGTGCTCAAACGCAGAGGCATTGGCCGCCTCCTCGGAGGTCTCAACCGGCGCCGCGAGCAACGCGGGCAGTTCAATGGGACGCCCCACCAGCAGCAGCGACGCGCCGTCGTCCAGCGCGCCCTGCGCAAAATCGTGACCGTCCACGCGCGCGCCCGGCAGCGCCATGAAGATCTGCCCCGGCTTGATCACGCGGGAATCGAACTCCACGGGACCAGCGATGACAGCCTCGGGATCGGCGCCGTTGATGAGACTGCCTCCGGTGACGTCGGCGATCTCCCCCAGCTTTAGTTCAATCATGTCTTCCTAGCTCCTCTCACCGTGGTCTGTCGTCTCACCGTTGTCCGCCATCAGAGCGTTGA
Source organism: Corynebacterium dentalis (assembly GCF_900232865.1). Taxonomy (GTDB): domain Bacteria; phylum Actinomycetota; class Actinomycetes; order Mycobacteriales; family Mycobacteriaceae; genus Corynebacterium; species Corynebacterium dentalis. Next base: position 141,245 of record NZ_OCTS01000006.1, read on the forward strand.
GCTCCGACGTCAGGACGGCCACATCATCAAAGTCGTGCATCACGCCCGCAACCAGCTGGCCCTTTTCGTGCCCCTTGCCAGCCACCACAATCGCATCACCCGGACGAGCCCAGCGCACGGCCTTGGAGATCGCTTCAGCTCGGTCGGCGACCTCTTCGATGTGCACGGGGTGATCGTTTCTTTCCGACGCCGCCCGCTGCGTCCCCTCCAGGACTTGCGCCCGAATGTCTGCTGGTTGTTCGTCCCGGGGATTATCATCCGTCACGAACACGGCATCTGCCACGCGAGCTGCTTCGTACCCCATTTTTGGGCGCTTATCGTGATCGCGATTTCCACCTGCGCCGAGAACCATGGCGATGCGACCGTCTTTTGCCGGAATGTAGTCCACCAGAGTCTGCACCACACTGGCCACCGCGCCTGGCTTATGGGCGTAGTCCACCATCGCCAGGAAGGGCTGACCCACATTGATGGCCTGCATACGGCCCGGCACCCGCACCTCTGCGATGCGAGTGGCGAGTTCCGCGGCGCTTCCCGCGTCCTGCTGCTCTCCCAGTGCGTCAACACACGCCAGGGCCAGCAGGCTGTTAGGCACGTTGAAACTCCCCGCCAGCGCGATGCTGTATTCAAAGTCTTCGTTGTCCGCGCGCTCCGCCAAGGCCGTGCGGCCGGTGCGGGAAACGTGGATCAGCTGAGTGCCGTTGGGCTGTACGCGCACGTCATCGGCATTCCAGTGCCATACCGGCAACTCGCTGGTCGCCGCAGCGGCTTCCGGATTCGTGGTCACCACATAGGACAAAGCTGCCACGTCGGTCGCGGATTCCGCCTTGCGCAGCACCTGTTGTGCCAGCCGCTGTCCCCACTCGTCATCTGCGCAGATCACTGGCACTGGATCGCCATATTCCGCACTGAACAAGCTGGCCTTGGTCTGGAAGTAGTCCTCCATCGTGGGATGGAAATCCAGGTGATCCTGGCTCAAGTTCGTGAACGCGGCGGCGTCGAAACCAATACCGCGCACCCGCCCCAGCGCCAGTGCGTGGGAGGAAACCTCCATCACCACGTGCGTGACCCCTTCCTCGACCATGCGAGCCAGCAGGGCCTGCATGGTGGGCGCCTCCGGGGTAGTCAGCTTGGTTTCCACCGGGCGACCATTGATGCGGGTGCCTGTGGTGCCGACGATGCCCACCGAATGGCTGTCCATCAACGCACGTTCCACCAAGTAGCTGGTGGTGGTCTTGCCGGAGGTGCCGGTGATGCCCACCACGGTTAGCTTGCTGGAGGGATGCCCGTAAATCTCGGCTGCAACTTCGCCCATCCAACGGCGGACGTCGTCGACAACTAACACAGGCAACTCAGGACTAGCCGCAGAGATAATCGCAGCACCCTCGGAATCCGTCAGTACAGCCGGTGCACCGGAATCCACCGCAAAGGATGCGCCATGAGTACGGGTGCCGGGCACGCCGCAAAACAGCGTGTCCGTGCCGGCTTCGTCGGAGCTCAGCGTGCAGGTGGCTACCTCAACCCGTCCAGCAGTTCCTGGATCAGGCAAAAGGGAGCCTCCGGTGAGGCGCGCTAATTCAATGAGGGTGGTCATAACTACTGCTTCTCCAACATCAGCATCGGGCCGGGGTCACCGGACAAAGGAACGTTGTAATGATCCAGCAGCCACGATGCGATGTCGTGGAACAAAGGAGCTGCTGAACCGCCGCCACCACCATCGGTGCCGCGCTCTGGGTCATCGAGCATCACACCAATGGCAAACCGAGGGTTGTCGGCTGGGGCGATACCGGCGAAGGTGATCCAATAATCCGAATTGGAATACGCACCGGTGTCTTTATTGATCTGCTGGGCCGTTCCGGTCTTGCCGGAAATCTGGTAGCCCTCCACAGATGCGGAAGCGCCCGTGCCCTGCTGCACGCCGGTGGGATCAGACTGGGTAACTGCGCGGAACATATCCACCACCGTTTTCGCAGTTTCCGGGGACACCACCTGGGTTTCCTTCGGTGCTGGCGGGTTGACGGTAGAGCCATCCGCAGTGGTGATGGATTCCACCAAGCGAGGCTCGATGCGCTTGCCGTCATTGGCCAACGCTTGATAGATGCTGGTCATCTGCAACAAGCTCATGGACATGCCCTGGCCGATTGGCAGGTTGGCAAACGTACCGCCGGACCACTGGTTGAGCTCCGGCACGTAGCCGGACGTCTCGTTCGGCAGCCCCACCCCGGTGGCCTGACCCACGCCGAAATCGCGCAGGTACTGGTTGAACTTTTCCTCACCCACGCGCTGGGCCAGCATCAACGTACCTACGTTGGAGGACTTACCGAACACGCCCGTGGTGGTGTACGGAACCGTGCCGTGCTCCCATGCATCCTTGACGGTCACACCCGCCATCTCAATGCTGCCGGGAACCTGCAGAACCTCAGATGGGCGGGTTTTGCCCTCTTCGATTGCCGCTGCTGCGGTCATGATCTTGGCCACGGAACCCGGCTCGAAGGCATTGGTGGTGTTTCGGTCGCCGAAGATCTTGTCCTGATCCAGCTGCTTTTCCACGTCGCCGTTCGGGTCGACGGTATCGGAGCTGGCCATGGCTACAACCTGGCCGGTCTGCACATCCAGGACCACCACGCTGGCGGAATTCGACTTGGAATTGTCCTTAGCCTGCTGAACTTGCTGCTGGATATACGTCTGGGCATCCAGATCCAGAGAGAGCTGGTAGGCATCTCCATCCACCGGTGGGTGTTCGTCGCGGACGGAGCCCGGGATGGCGTATCCATCGCCGCCGACGTCCACCGTCCGGGATCCGTTGATTCCCTGCAGGCGAGCGTCCTGGGACAGCTCCAAGCCAAACTGGCCTTGGCCATCCTGGCTGATCTTTCCGATCAGGTTGTCTCCCACTGCACCGTTGGGATATTGGCGAATGTCTTGACGCTCCGAGGTGATCTCCGGGAACTCAGCTACCACCTTTTGCGCGATGTCCGGATCCACATTGCGTACGAGGACCTCATAGGTGGCATCAGAGGTGAGCTTCTTGCGTAGGTCGGACTCCTTGATGTCCGCGCCTTCTTGGTCGATCATTTTCGGCAGCTTTTCGACGATCTCATCCAGGCGTTCGTCCGGCTCTGGGACGTTTTCTGGGTCGAGTTCGTGGCGCTCCTGCATGAAGTCGCGAAGCTTGCCCGGGTGTACGGACAGCGAACGAGCCTCCATGGTGTAGGCCAGAATATTGCCGTTGCGGTCCGTGATTGTTCCGCGGTGTGCAGGCTCGGCCAGCACCGTGGTGCGCTGCATTTGCGCCTGCGCGGCCAATGACGGTCCGGCGATCAACTGCACCCACGTCAGGCGCAGTACCAGTGCGATGACCAGCAGCAAGATCAGGCTCAGGACCATGCGCAGGCGCTTGCTGAACCGGGCGCTGCTGTTATCGAGAATCAACCAGCTGTTTGCTCCCGCAGTACGCGAAGATTGAGGCTTTCGCTGTTGTGCCAAAACCTACTCACTCCTTTCTGCGGACAGCATGTTGCTTCATTGTCCACCGCTGAACGCAATGTGCCGGGCAACCTGCCCGGCGTGTCTCCGTCAGCATGGGGTGAGCCAACGGTTGTCCTTCGATTGCGTGTCTACCTCGTTGAGGTCAACGGTGGGTAACTAGTTGGTAATTTCTGATCAGTTTGGTGGGGCGACGGGTGCCGCTGGCGCGGGAGCCGTCGTAGGCGCAGCCGGTGCCGGCTCTGGGGCTGGTGCTGGTGCTGGTGCAGCAGGCGCTGGAGTCTGGTTGCCCGCGGCTGCGCCGCCTGCAGAATTCTGATTGGAATAAGGAACCTCGCCGGTGCCGTTCTGCGCTGCGGCACCGGTTGGGCTCTCAGGCGCCAGTCCCGGCACGTTCGCCGTCTGGGCTGGATCGGACGTTGCGGTACTTGGCTTCTTAGTGCCGTTGACGTCGATCACCGGACGGTTCTCGGCAGCGTCAGCTGGACGCTGCTCGTCTACCTTGTCGCCGTTGACGTTCAACACACCCGTCTGATCCGGCACCACCATTCCCAATTCCGAGGCGCGGGCCGCAATGTTGGCTGCAGACTGTGCATCAGAGACATCCCGCTCCAAAGATTCCAGCTCATTGGTCAAGTTGGTGGACTGCTTGCGCGCATCCGCGATCTGGAAAGACTGATCCGTGGTAATTCCGGACAGCCACATCACCGAAACGATGCCCGCAATCAGCGCGAAAGCCATGAAGAAGGCCAAGTTGCGCGCCCGCGGATCAGTGTTATCCCGAGGTGCAATCCGGCGACCACGCATCGAAACTTGCTGCTGGGAGCCTAGACGGCCCGTGCGCTTGCGTCGATCCTGCAACGCCTGCGGCTGCGAGATGGTCCGTTCGCCTCGCTGGGCTGGCCGCTCCACGGTCCGCGAAGTACGAGTGCTGCGCGTGGACTGGTACGAGCGCGCACCAGAGTCACTGCGTGGTAAGGCGGTGCTCCTGGTCTTTAGCGTTCCGGTGGTCATACTGTGTCCTTCTGGAAAGTGTGTGGTGGTTGCTCGTGGGTTGGTGGGAATCCGCGTGGTCATGTTTTTGTCCTCGGGGGCACGGGGAATGTGCTGTATCCCCGCATGCTCGCTCGAGCAGCAGCCCGCACGCGCACGGGTGCGGCACGAGAGTTCAGTTCGATTTCCTCTTCGGTGGCCTTCTCTGCACCGCGGGTGACCAGCTCGAACTCCGCTTCTGATCCGGGAAGTTCCATCGGCAGACCGGCGGGGGTCTGCGAGGCGGAGAGCTCAGCCAGCGCCTTCTTGACGATCTTGTCTTCCAGCGACTGGTAGCTCATGAACACGCCCATGCCGCCGAGGTGCAGCCAACTTGCCGCTGCGGGAACCACGTTTTCCAGTGCTTCCAGCTCCGCGTTGACCTCGATGCGCAATGCCTGAAAGGTGCGCTTGGCGGGGTGCCCACCGGTCCGCCGGGACGCTGCCGGGATCACCGCATAGAGCAGCTCCACCAGGCGCCCGGAATCGCTGAACGCTTCCTTTTCCCGCTCGCGGAGCACAGCGCTGGCGATCTTGCCCGCGAAACGCTCGTCGCCGTAGGTCTTCAGGATCCGCGCCAGATCGCCGTGCGAGTAGGTGTTCAAGATGTTCGCGGCGGTCAGCGAAGTCTCTGGATCCATCCGCATGTCCAGCGGTGCATCCTGGCTATAAGCAAAACCACGATCCGCTTGATCCAGCTGCATTGAGGAAACACCCAGGTCAAACAGGAATCCGGAGATTCCGTGTTCGCGCACGTCCGTGGGGATGCGCCCCTGTTCCGCCAGCTCGTTCAAAGCATCGGTGATGCCATCGAAGCGGGTGCGGTAGCTCACGAAGCGCTCACCGAAGCGAGCCAGCCGCTCGTTGGCTTCTGCCAGCGCGTTCGGGTCGCGATCCAGCCCCACCACCACTACCTGCGGCATCGCCTCAAGGAATGCTTCGGTGTGTCCACCTGCGCCGAGCGTGCCGTCGACAATTACCGGCGTCACCGGCGCATCGGAGGACTGGACACCCCGCTGCACCAGCTCTACCATCCGATCGCGCATGACCGGGGTGTGGCCAGGTTGGCGTGGGTTCATTGTTGTCCTCCTTTCGTGCTGTTGCGGGATCTTGCTGTTCTTTTGTGCCGACGCCGCCCTTCGCGGAATCAGCTTCGTGCCGACGTGAAAAAGCTGGTGACAAAGTTAAAGAGTGTGAACAGGGCCTTACCTGCGTGGGTGTGGGTCTGATATCGGGGAAGTACATCAAACGTCACGTCGTCCACGCAGATAAGGGCCTGCGCACACTCTGTGTGTCGAAAAAGTTCTAGAGGAACTCCGCGAAGGATTCGTCATCGCCTACTGAGAAGTCAGCCTCATGTTCGGCGCTGTAGGCCTCCCAGGATTGGGCATCCCAAATTTCGAGGAAGTCCACATTGCCGATGACCACGCATTCTTTGCTGAGTTCCGCGTAATCGCGGTGTGCAGCGGGAATGGTGATGCGGCCTTGCGAATCAGGAGTCTGCTCGTCGGCGCTCGCCGCCAGATTGCGCACGAATGCTCGTGCCCTGGGGTTTGTGCGTGAAGCAGCTGCGGCCTTCTTGGCGCGGACCATAAATTCACCTCGCGGATACACCGCCAAGCTTCGATCCTGCCCTTTGACCACCATCAGCCCATCGGCCAGTTCCTCGCGGAACTTGGCCGGCAAGGTGAGTCTCCCTTTGTCGTCCAACTTCGGTGTGAAGGTGCCGAAGAACATGTCTGCGGCTCCTTCCTGTTACCGATCGACACAACGTTGTCTTTTTCACCAGCTCTGTTCAGTTATTCAGCGCGTCGCCGTGCCCCACTTTACCCCACTGTCCCCCACTAGAACAGCCACGCGCCGAACGTTAAACAAATACTTAAGGCTTTCTATTCCCGGATGTTTTCTCTGACCTGCGCCATCTTTCCCTGTGGCGAGATTTTCGGCAAGTGAGATTCACAGGTTCCTCTACGGTTCGCGCACTCTTAATCCGGGTTTGCAGGGCGACAACCCCACCGCTGTGCGCCAACCAGTCGGCCCTTTATCTTTGCGCCCTCATTGCAGAGTTCGTGGTGTTATCGCGCTTCATAAGCGCCATTCTGTCTTCTGAAGGATCTCCGCCGCTCCCCTCTCAGCCGCATTTGACTGCCACTCAACCCTGCCGAGGCCCCTTACTGAACCAATGTGGGGCAAAGTGGGGGAAAAATGGGGCCTAATGGCAGATCTTCGGCAATCTCCGGCCAAAAGTGGGCCTAGATTGCGATCGGAGGTACTAGCAGCGGCGCTAGTGGTCGGCCCAAGCAGCGCGAGGGGCGGCACTAGTGGCAGGCCCGGCGCCCGAGAGACTCTCCCCCCCGCTTCCACGACTTCCCCGAATTCCGCCGAGCTTCATGCTTCTGTACCAATCCTCAAATCTCGCACCGTGTTTCCCCAGGAAAATGTGGCGCAAGTGACGTCTCCAAATGAGTTTTGGTAGGGAAGTATGAACTGCTCTTGCTTGCCGCGCAAAAACGTCCAATTTGGACTGATTTCTTGGTTGAAGGACGAAGACAACTGGTAGTGCTGAGAGAAAGCGCTAAAAGGAGACGCGGACAAGCTTGAGGAAGGCAGGTGCGAAGGCAAAAAGAGGCAGAAGTAGACATAAAAAATCGCCCCACCGTTTCCGGTAGAGCAGCCAGTATTTGAAGGCAGAAAATAGCGAAGCCTGAGAAATATGTCTCACGAGCGAAAGAACTCGAGGAAGACTCCTCACTCCCCAGTAGTCTCGCGGATGCTGCTTATCGTTCGAAGCGCTTGCGGAAGCTATCTTCCATGCGGTCGCCGATGCCGCCGTTTTTCGCCGCCCTCGAACTAGCAGCAGAGACCTTCGCCGAACCAGCACCCTTACCCTTCGCCGCTTTCGAGCGAGTTCCGGTGCGATGGAACGCCATCATGCCTCCAGCGAACATGGCGAAGAAGCCGAGGATACTCAGAGCCACGAACCACAGGGAGAACTGTGCGAGACTCACTCCTCCAACCAACATGCATAGGCCGACCAGCATGATCGCCCCGGATTGAATATTGAAGGCGAAAGTGCCCTGACTGTCCCTCGAAGCCCGGTGTGCCAAACGCGGATCTTCCGCGATGAGTGCGCGTTCGATCTCTTCGAGCATCCGTTGCTCTTGCTCAGATAGAGCCACGTCCAACCTCCACTGTCGCTGCGATGAAACCCTTGTGAGTGCTCATCGTTCTTGCTGTATTGGTGCCTTCACCGGCTAGGTGATCAGTGCCCCTAACAACTTCGAAAGGTGGTTCCCGAAGTGAAAGGTAGTTACTGAATATCCAGTCCGTGCTATCGTAGACGCGAACTCAACCCAGCGGATATGAAGGCTCTGTTAGATACAACGTCCAGCATACGTATTTAGTTCCCGTCACCAGAGAAAATCCAGAATCAGGCTCAACTTCCTCCGCTCAGCTCCATCAACCAATCAACTGAAGTCGAACTGCCACACCATTCGAGCCGTACCGCAATGAGCGCACCGCACCAGCCACTGCCGATTCTGCCAATCCCAATAGCCAAACCAAAACCACCAGGCCGCAGCAGAATAAACGTCACGTCTGCGCCGCTCACACTGCGAGCCAACCAAGCCTAAGCAACCACTGCAGCGCCTTCGACCTCCGCCCGAGCTTCATCTACCAGCACACACGCCTGGTCGTAGAGCTTCTGCACCACCAAGGGGTTGACGTTTTTCTCAAGCCCCATGTCCGCCCTGCTCGCAAGACGAGCGTGCACCTCAAAACGCTGGCAACGCTGTTCCATCGCAGGATCCAACATCTTCAACTTGTCCCACGCACTCCCCTGCGGCCGCCGCTTTCGGCCTGCCATCTTGTGCTCGATCAGCGCCCCTGCTGCACGCAAAGCGGCACGGTAAGAAAGCGATAGAGCCTCATCCAAACGTTCCGCCTGCCTTGATGCAGCAAGCTGTCGCTCCGCATCATCCAGGAAGGACACAGCGCTCTTATGTACCGTGTGCGCCCGTAATTTTCGTACCGTACTCATTGCGCCTTCGCCTTCCTTAATCTTTCGCTAACTGGGTCTTGCAGCGCTAGATCTTGCAACGCTGGGTCTTGCAACGCTGGGTCTTGCAACGCTCCGCAGCAGCACTTCGCGTATCCAACTAGCCATCAAGGTATTCAGCAGCGAGACAACAACCGCCTCCACCAACTCGATAATAGAACACCTGTTCGAACTAGTGCCAAGTTAAGGAAACGCAACCGCACTTTTGCACCACATGGCAGGATGTACGTCATGTCTTTGGTATCTATCGTCGCTGTCACCCCAGCGCAGTTCCGCCGTCGTATTGACGAGCTGATAGATATCCACCTCTCGGCTATGGACTACCCGGCGTCGTACAAAGACCAACGACGCACACTCTGGCTGTCCAACATCCACCACCCCGATTTCCGCTGCCACCTCGCCCTCGTCCACCCAAACAATGCTCACCCGGACCCCAGCGACCCACAGCAACCGTGCGCGGGAGTGTGCTTTAGCTTCCGCGGCAGCTCAGATACTTGGTGGAATCAGCAGGTCACACGCGGTCTCCACGAAGCAGGGCACTCGCGGCGCCAGATAGAATCCGTGCTCAAGGATTACGCCGAGCTATCGGAGATCCACGTCAGTCCTCGCGTGCAACAGCTCGGCATCGGGCGCGGGCTACTGACTGTGCACATGAAGTCGATCACGCAGCAGCACGTCATGCTCTCCACACCAGAAGTGCCCGGGGAAGCCAACGGGGCGTGGCGTTTGTACCGCAGCTTAGGGTTCCAAGACGTGCTGCGGAACTTCTACTTCCCTGCTGATGCGCGCCCCTTCGCGATCCTCAGCAAGGCGCTGTAAGCCCCAGCCCCCCACAAAGCCCCAGTACCCCGGGCAGAACCGCAAAAAAACAAACCTAGCGAACCATATCGTGCCCGTACCCCGGTCCCCACGCCGGTGCCATACCCAAATTGTGCAGTACTTCCTGGGTGGCGCGCACGTTATTCATGGTCATGAAGTGCAGGTCAGGCGCACCTTCCGCGATCAACCGCTCCGCCATCTCGGACGTCACTTCGATTCCCACCTCGCGAATAGCCGCCTTGTTGCCCTCTTCATCGCCATTCGCCGCATTTAACAGGCGCCGCTCCAATGACTTTGGCAGAGACGCGCCCGCCAGCTCCATCTGCTTGCGCACCGCACGCAGGGATGTAATCGGCATCAGGCCGGGGATGATCGGCTTGGCCCCGTGCTCTGGATCTGCCGTCACCAATCGATCACGCAGTCGCAGGTAGTGGTCCACATCAAAGAACATCTGCGTGATGGAGTACTCCGCACCAGCGCGCAACTTCGCCAGCGTGTATTGCGTGTCCATCTCCAAATCCGCAGCGCGGAAGTGGCCTTCAGGGAAGCTCGCGATGCCGATATCGAAGTTCTCGCACTCCGGCATCTCTCGGACCATCCCGATGAGCTCGTTGGTGTACAGCAGGCCGCCTTCGGTCTGCACCCATTCCGCGTTCGGGTCCCCCGGCGGGTCGCCGCGCAGCGCCAGCAAGTTAGTCAGACCCAGGTCCGCGAAAGTCCTGATCAGAGAGCGGATTTCCTCAGCGGTGTGCTCCACTAGCGTCATGTGCACCAGCGTGGTCAGCGGCTTTGTCGCCAGTTGCTCGGCCACGCGCAGGGTGCGTCCGCGGGTAGATCCACCGGCGCCGTAGGTCACGGAGACGAAGCTCACGCCGAGGTCGTGGAACGCCTCCGCTGCGCTCCACAGTCGCTGTTCTGCAGCATCGTCCCGCGGAGGCATAAATTCCACGCTGAAAGGTACTCGACCGGGCGTGGTGAATTTGAGGGAGTCAGAGACTGCGACCTGCCTGCGGATGTGTGCCATGCCCAATGATGATAATGCCCGCCCACATTGCTCTGTACAGCGAGGGCGGAAATGGTGGCACTGTAGGATAAGGACTCATGAGTTCTGCTGAGTTTGATCAGGGTACAGCCACTTGGGGTATGTCTTCTGCCTTGGCTGATGTGCCCGCGGCCGTCAATCAACGCGTCTCGGAATACTTTGCTGCCAGCAGCAGCGAGTTTTCCGCGATCGGCCCCGAATTCGCAGACGCAATCGAGGCCTTGCGCGCCTTTACCGTGCAGGGTGGCAAGCGTGTGCGCCCGATGTTCGCGTGGGCTGGCGTGCGTGCTGGTTTGGAGAGCGGTCGTGGGAGCATCGAGGTTCCTTTTCCCGACGCCAACTCCGATCCCTCCGTACTTCTCACCGCGATATCTGCGATTGAGTTCATCCAAGCGTGCGCGCTAATTCACGATGACATCATTGACCAGTCCGATACCCGGCGCGGCAATCCCACAACGCATCGCAGGTTTGAGTCCCAGCATCGTTCCTCCAATTGGGCGGGAAGCAGCGAGCACTACGGCGTGAGCCAGGCCATTCTCACGGGTGACTTGGCTTTAGCCTGGGCTGATGACATGTTGGTGGGGTCTGGTTTGAGCCCGCAGTCTCTTGCTGCAATCCGTCCGGCTTGGCGGGCGATGCGCACGGAAGTCATCGCCGGGCAAATTTTAGATGTGGCCATGGAGGCCAATGGCAGCGAGAGCGTGGATGATTCGCTGAAGATCATCGAGTACAAGACCGCCAGCTACACCGTGTCTCGCCCGCTGCACATTGGAGCAGCGATGGTGGGCGCGGACCCAGAACTGGTGGACACGTTGCGGAGCATCGGTCAGGACATCGGCGAGGCGTTCCAGCTTCGCGATGATCAGCTGGGGGTGTTTGGTGATCCTTCCGTGACGGGCAAGCCCAGTGGTGATGACCTGCGCACGGGCAAGCGGACCGCGCTGATCAACCTCGCGCTACAGGCGGGAGATCGTGGCGAGGGCGCGGGGGTTGGCGTCGAAAAACTACGAGATGGACTGGGTACGGCCAGCACGGAAGAGGAAGTCGATGCGCTGCGCGAGATCATCGAGGCAACGGGGGCGGCCGAGATTGTGGAGCGGCGGATTACGCAGCGCAGCCAGCGGGCCATCGAGACCATCACGTCTGCACGGCTCGGTTCGCAGATTTCAGATGAACTGGTGGGGATGACTCTGGCGCTGAGCGTTAGGAAATTCTAGGACAATGCGCAAGACCTACGAGAGCAAGGCGGGCAGCAGGCGCCACCTGAAGCTTCCCCGCCCGCTGATTCCCATGACGCGTGCGACCACGCGTCGGCGGTTGGCGGCAGATGTTCAGCACGTGGTGGTTGTGGGCGCGGGATTGTCCGGGCTGTCTGCGGCGGCTCGTTTGCGTGCTTCCGGGTTGAAGGTCACGGTTCTGGAGGCCGAGGAAACCGTAGGCGGGCGTTGCAAGACAGAGCGCCTGACCAGCGCGCATGGCACGTTCGAGGCCGATACCGGGGCCACGGTACTAACCATGCCGCAGCTGGTGGAAGCCGCGGTGCAGTCGCTGGGTCAACGGATGCCGGATTCGTGGAAGCTCACCAAACTCAGCCCCGCATATACCGCGCAGTTCGCCTCGGGGCGCAGCATTCGGCTGTATTCGGACCCGGCGCGCATGAGCCAAGAGATCGCGGAATTCGCGGTCGCCAAGTTTCCGGAGGATGCCTCCCGTCAGGCAGAGCGTCTAGTTAGCGGCTACGAGGACTATCGCGACTGGTCACAGGACATGTTCAGCGCCGCATTCGATAATTTCCTGGCTGCGGACTTCGATTCGGTCCTCGATTTGGTGGCCACTCCGTCTTCGGCATCGGATCTGGGGCGGCTAGTTGGTTTGGGAGCGTTTGGTTCGTTGGCGCGCGCCACACGAGGTTTTGTGTCCGACGCCGAGCTCGCCCGCTTATTTACTTTTCAAGCCCTCTATGCGGGTCAAGCACCCGCGAAGGCGCGGGCAGTCTATTCGGTGATCAGCCACATGGACACGGGAATGGGCGTGTTCTACCCGCAGCACTCGATCGGTGAGGCCGCTGAGGCCATGGCCAGTGCGTTGGTGGCCGCTGGGGCGGAAGTGCGCACGGGCACGCCCGTGGCTGGATTCAATTTCGATGCCTCCGGCACCTCCGTGAGTTCGGTACGACTGGCCTCCGGCGAGGTCATCGAGACCGATGCGGTGATCTGCACGACTGACCTCGCAGTGACGGACCGCCTCATGAACCGCCCGCGCACTACACAGCGGCGGCCGGTTCCCCTGCGTTGGGCACCGTCGGCCGTGGTTATCCACGGCACGGTGCCCACCAAGGTCGCCGATACTTTTGCTTCGCAGAGCCATCACACATTGAGCTTCGGCGAGGCCTGGGATGAGACGTTTACTCAGATCACCGGCGCTCGCGGGCGCGGTTCGCTGATGACGGACCCTTCCTTGCTGATCACTCGTCCGGCGAAGTCCGCCCCGAGCCGCATCATTCAGGGCGCGGAGGGCTCCGCACACACTGGTGAGACTTTCGAGCCGATGAGCATCCTCGCCCCGGCTCCCAACCTTGCCTCCGCTCCGGTGCAGTGGAAAAACATTCAGGACCGGTACGTAGAAGAGATTCTTCGCGAACTGGACGGACGAGGTTTTTCTGGACTACGCGAGTCCCTGTCCATAGCGCGGGTGGATACCCCGCAATCGTGGGCGGAGACCTACGGCTACGGCGAAGGTACACCGTTTGGCTTGGCACATACTTTTGCCCAGACCGGCCCATTCCGGCCACGCAACGTTGGCAGCTACGGGGTAGATAACGTGATCCTCGCGGGAAGCGGCACCACGCCAGGAGTAGGCGTGCCTACTGTCTTGTTGTCTGGCGCTCTTGCCGCCCGCAGAATCACCGGAGGTGGCGTTCGATGAACCCTTTGACGTTGAAGCTGCGCCGCATCACCTGGCAGCAGGCCATGATCATCGGCCTAGTCGGCTCAATCATTCTCGCGCTGAGTTCCCATGCCGCCGGTGCTGTCCGCGCCCGCGGTGGTGTGCTGCACGTGCTGAATCTGACTTCGCTGACCTTCGGGCACTTCACCGGCATCTTGGTGGTGATCATGTGGATCGGCGTGGTTCTTCTGCTGTTGAGCTGGATCGTGGCCGGCGGCCATATTCTGCGCCACGGCCGGTCCTTGGATGCCCGGATGGTCTCTGCGTGGATCGCGCCATTGTTTTTCGCCGGCCCCATGATGTCTCGGGATCTGTACTCCTACCTCATGCAGGGCACGCTGGCTCGCGATGACATCAACCCCTACCAGCACGGCGCCGCTGCCAACCCTGGCCCAATTCTGTTTGAGGTCAGCGCGGACTGGCGCAATACCACCACGCCTTATGGCCCATTGCACTTGTGGATCGGCGAGATCATCACCAGCGTGACCGGCGATAACATCACCGCTGGAACCATCGCCTACAAGGTCTTGTCCCTGGCATCCGTGGCGGTGATGGGATGGGCCACGATTCAGTTGGCGCACATCCTCGGAGTGCGCCCATCTATCACCCTGTGGTTGGGTGTGGCCAATCCCCTGGTCATCATCCACCTGGTGGGCGGTATGCACAATGAAAACACCATGATGGCCTTGGTGATGGCGGGACTGGTGTTTAGCTTCCGTCTCAAGCCGATCCCCGGCTTGTTGGTTGGCACGCTACTGATCGCCCTGGGCACATCTTTGAAGGCCACGGCATTTCTGGCCTTCCCTTTCCTCGTGTGGATTTTTGTCGCCCGCTGGGCCGGGCGCGGCCCGGAGGGACTGTTCAAGGAAACGTGGAAGCGCTTGGCAACGTTGGTTATCAGCGGAATCGCCGCACTGGGGCTGACCGGGCTGATCATGCAGGCGGTGACCGTGCTCTCGGGTCAGACGTGGGGCTGGGTCGAGGAAATATCCGGCAACACCAAGGTGATCAACCCTCTGGCCTTGCCTTCGATGTTGGCATCCACCTTGGAACCGGCGCTCACGCGCCTAGTCAACGATGATCTCACTTTCAACGTTCTGGTGAACTTCTTCCGCCCCTACAGCACCGCGCTGATGGGCATCGGGCTGATGGTGGCATGGTGGGTCTTCCGCCGCGATGAGCTGCAGGCACTCAAGGGCGCGTGTGTGGCCTACCTGGTCACCTGTGTCTTCAACACCGTGACCCTGCCGTGGTACTACGCTGCGGTGCTCGCTCTGCTGGCCGTGTGGGTCCCCGATCGCCGGATCATCTTCTTCGCAGCGTGGTTCTCCGCATTCCTGTGCATGATGTTCGACGGCGGAGGCAACAACCGCCTCTACAACCTCTGGTGGGTCCTGGCCGTCGGTGCCATCATGTGGTGGGCTATGCGTTCCTCGCTGGGATACAGCCCCTTGCGCAAGCCACAAGACACAGACGCGTGGGTTCTCGATGAACCGCGTCTCCCCCGAGAAGAACCGGCTAAATCGCCATCGCTTGCGCCCGGCGCATGACCTCCCGGGCCAGATGACCATGGAGGGCATCCACTGGTCGGCCGGGAAGGGTGTCGTCGGGCTGGAAGAGGAACTCAAGAACTTCCGTCGAGGAATACCCGCCGTCTCCGAGCAGCGAGACCACGCCGGGGACGAATCGGTTGAGCCGGCCGCTTTCATCGAAGAACAGCTCGGGGATGTAACGGACGTTGTTCACGCGAACCGCCAGGATCTGGCCATTGCGGAGCAGATCCATCACTTTCGTCACCACCACGCCCATGCGCTCGGCGGCGTCTGGGATGGAGATGACGGACTCTCCCGCAGGAATGCCACCAACGGGCTTTTCCAAAATAACGGACTGTGCAGTGGTCTTTGATCGCTCGTTATTCACAGCTGCCACTGTAGTGCACGCGAAGCCAATCCCCCACGCCCGTCCGTCCGAACGCCCTGCCTAAGCCGGGCTTGTCTCCCCGCGCCCTAAGATGGAGGGAAGTTATTATGTCTGGATGGGATTTACCTAGGCCTTTCCATTGGGCCCTGAGCCATTCCCATTCGGCAAAGCGATGAAAGGACGGCCGAACTCGCTGTGAGCCAGTTGTACTCCGGAGACCTGCTCGACAATCGCTATCGCATCGGTGCGCAGATCGCCCGCGGTGGCATGTCGACGGTCTACTCCGCGGTGGATACCCGCCTGGACCGCGAAGTGGCGGTCAAGGTGATGGATCCCGCCCTGGCTGACCAGCGTTCTTTCCGTGCCCGCTTTGAGCGCGAGGCGCGCGCCGTGGCCAAGCTCAATCACCCAGCGCTGGTGAATGTCTTCGACCAGGGAGTGGACGGAGAGTACGTCTTCCTCGTCATGGAACTGGTGGTCGGCGGATCTCTGCGTGAACTGCTGAAAGAACGCGGCCCCATGCCTCCCCACGCCGCACTCGCAGTCATGGAGCCAGTGTTGACCGCACTGTCCGTGGCGCATGCCACCGGCATGATTCACCGCGATATCAAGCCGGATAACGTACTGATCAGTGATTCCCACCAGGTCAAGCTCGCGGACTTCGGCTTGGTGCGGGCCATCGCCACCGGGGTGAACTCGGGCGCGCACACTGCTCACGATGGCAAGGTCATCGGCACGGTGGGCTACCTTTCTCCGGAGCAGGTCGAGGGCAAGTCGCTGCATCAAACGTCAGACGTCTACTCCGCCGGCATCCTGTTGTACGAGCTGATCACCGGCACCACGCCGTTCAAGGAGGACTCTCCCGTGGGCACGGCGATGGCCCGCCTCAATCGGGACGTACCGGCCCCGTCCAGCGTGATCAGTGGCGTGCCTGAAAAGATCGACCAGTTGGTTGCGCGGGCAACCTCCCGCAGCTCGGAGACCCGATTTTCCGACGGCACGGAGTTCCTCAACGCGGTTCATGCCGTCACGAGGGATCTCAACCTTCCGCCTTTCAAGGTTCCCTCCCCTGCAGATTCCGCGGTGCGCCGCGCGTTGGAAGGCGCCGACTATGGCGAGCGTTTGTCCTGGGATGACGAGTCCATGTCCACGCGCGCTGTCGCGCTGGGCACGGATCCGCGCACCTCGGAGCAGCCCGGCCACGCTCAGCCATTCAGCGAAACCGCGCACACTCAGCTTCAACCTGCAGACGGCGGTTATTCTCCGTATTCCGGCACTCCCGGCGTGGACGCTCACAGCCCCGCTGCTGCCTACCCGGCGGGAGCACGCGCGGGCATAGGACAGCCCGGAGCTGCCCATGCTGGAAACCCTCAGGGCTACCCTCCCAGTGCCTATCCCGCTGGTCCGCTACACCACAGCGGACATGCCGCAGAGGTAGTACAGAGCCCTGAAAGCAACCGCAAGCCAGCGTTGAGCAACCGATCCAGCGGCCGCACCGTGGTGTGGATCTTGGTGATCCTCGCGCTGGTTGCTGCCGTAGCCACGGGCGCATGGTGGCTGACCAGCGGGCGCTATGGAGAGGTGCCCAATGTGGTGGGCATGGATCAGGCCTCCGCACAGGCCACTGTGGAGGAGGCGGGGTTTACCTCGGATCTGGAGGAGCAATACTCCAATGACACGGCCCGGCAGGCCGTGATGGGGACTGATCCCCCTTTCGGTGAACGAGCGCCGCGGGGAAGCCAGGTAGCGGTGCTCGCCTCGTTGGGAAAGCCCACCGTCCCACAGCCTGGAAGCGCAGACACTGTTGCCACGTATACGCAGAAATTAGAAGACCGCACGCTACAGGCACGGCTCGGCAGCGAGGTGTACTCGGATGACGTGCCGAAGGGCAAGATCGCAAGTACCAAGCCTGCCAGCGGCGCAGAAGTGAACACGGGCTCCACCGTGGAAGTGCAGTTGAGCAAGGGGCCGAGGCCTGTTCGTGTGCCCGGAGTCAAGGGACAATCGGAACAGCGCGCCACCGAAACCATCGAGGCGGCCGGTCTCGAGGTCGGCGACGTAGTCCAGGAGTTCAGCGAGCAAGTGGAAACTGGCGATGCCATAGGAACTCGCCCCGGATCCGGAGAAGAGGCGCCGGGAGGCAGCGAAATCACCCTGGTGATCAGCAATGCCATCAAGGTGCCGAACATCACAGGGCTATCCGCAGACAAGGCCAAGGAGAAGCTGCGTGAGGCTGGACTCAATCCTGTCGATGGCGATCCCCTCACGGACGAGGACGTCGAGGCCGGTCACGTTGCCTCCCAGTCCCCTGCTGCGGATCAGCTGATCAACCCTGAAGAAGACACGAACGTCACCATCCACGAATCGGATTCGGTGCGCGTACCGTTTGTCATCGGCAGCACTGCGGCCTCGGCAAAGCAGAAGCTCGAGGCGCTGGGCCTGAAGGTGAAGTTCTCCTCAGACAGTTCCGGCCTGGTGATCACCCAGTCCCCTGGCCTCGGTTCTCGCGTACGAGTGGGCGACACAATAACGCTGGGCACGCTCTAGATTTCTCCAGAGCGTGCCCATCAGGGGTTATTGCGTGTGGCGGACTATGCCAGCGTTAGTTACGCAGCATCTCCGCCACTAGGAACGCCAGCTCCAGCGACTGCTGGGTGTTCAGGCGTGGATCCACGGTGGTGGCGTAGCGGGTAGGCAGGTCCACGTCGGTGATGGACTGGCCGCCGCCAACAACCTCAG
This sequence comes from Corynebacterium dentalis, assembly GCF_900232865.1. Taxonomy (GTDB): domain Bacteria; phylum Actinomycetota; class Actinomycetes; order Mycobacteriales; family Mycobacteriaceae; genus Corynebacterium; species Corynebacterium dentalis. The sequence continues at coordinate 159,283 of NZ_OCTS01000006.1, forward strand.
TGACGTCCTCGCCGGTCAGCTCCACGTGGATGCCTCCGGGGTGGGAGCCGATCTCGCGGTGGACCTCGAAAAAGCCCTGTACTTCGTCGATGATCCGATCGAAGTCGCGGGTCTTGTAGCCGTTGGACGAGGTGTAGGTGTTGCCGTGCATCGGGTCGCACTGCCAGATGACCTTGTGTCCGGTGGCTTCCACTGCCTTGACGATCGGAGGCAGGGCGGTGCGGATCTTGTCATAACCCATGCGGGAAATCAGGGTCAGGCGCCCCGGAATGTTGTGTGGATCCAGGGTGCGGACGTAGTCCACGGCCTCTTCCGGCGTGGTCGTCGGACCAATCTTCACGCCCACGGGGTTGGCGATCATGGAGACAAACTGGATGTGTGCGTCCTCGAGTCCGCGGGTGCGCTCGCCGACCCACACCTGGTGTGCGGATAGGTTGTACAGCGCGTCATTGCCCTCGGAATCGTGGCCCAGGCGCAGCATTGCGCGCTCGTAGTCCATGACCAGGGACTCGTGGGAGGCGTAGATATCTGCGGTGTGCAGCTGGGAATCGGACACGCCACAGGCATTCATGAATTCCAGGCCACGGTCGATTTCCTCGGCCAGCGCCTCGTAGCGGGCACCTGCTGGGGAGTTGGCCACGAACTCGCGGTTCCACTCGTGCAGGCGGTAGAGGTCCGCGGTGCCGGAGCCGGTCAGCGCGCGCACCAAGTTCATTGCTGCCGAAGCGTTAGCGTATGCGCGCACCATGCGGGAAGGATCGTGCTTGCGGGCCTCTTCGTTGGCTTCCACGCCGTTGACGAGGTCACCGCGGTAGCTCAGCAGGCCATTGGCCTCGCGGTCCGCGGAGCGGGGCTTCGCGTACTGGCCAGCGATACGAGCCATCTTCACCACCGGGGTGGAGGCACCGTAAGTCAGCACCACGGCCATCTGCAGCAAGGTCTTGATGTTGCCGCGAATGTGCGGTTCGGTGTTGGACTCGAAGGTCTCGGCACAGTCGCCACCTTGCAGCAAGAATGCCTTGCCCAGTGCCACGTCGCGCAGTTGGTTACTCAGCCGACGTACCTCCGGTGCCACCACGATCGGCGGGACGGATTCGAGGATTTTACGCACGCGTGCAGCGTGGTCCGGATCCCACGAAGGCTGCTGCTTCGCGTCACGCGAAAGCACGTCCGAGTACAGCTTTTCCGCTAGCGGTTCCGGAAGCGGAGGGAGATCAGGAAGTTCGTCCAAGGGGAGGTCAATAGTCCAAGCCATGGATCACAGCATACGCGGTCGGTTGTCTGACCTGGAATGGGCGGATGGTTTCGCCCACCTCACCGTGTTTTTGCCCCCGTTTAGGGTACATGGTGGCGCAATTTTTCCTTTTTTGACGCCAACCTAGCGCCGCAGCGCTTCCATCGAAAGCCGGTACTTGATGACGTTGAACCGCGCATCCGCGAGCGCATCGTGCGCGTTGGAGGGAGATTCGGGAAGCCGGGGACGACCGGCCATTTCCCACAGTTGCTTGAGCTCGTGGGTGAAGCGGGGCAGTTCCCGGGGCAGGCCGGTCATGTCTCCCCACAGCTGTGCCAGCACCACGTGGTCGTAGGCTCCCACCCACGCCCAAAGTTCTGGGCGGTCCTGCTGTGCCAAACGCTGGCCGGGAACGTGATCGGGAAGCAAGAACTCGTAGAGCTTGCTGCGCAGCGTGGCGCGATCCATCCACCGCGCGTCAGACTTGGGTGGAAGCTGGTTCAGCACGTTGCGGCGCACCCAGTCCCCTGCCTGGGAGGCGTCGAACTCCTTGGACACGGCGTAAAACTCCCGGCCGTCCTCGGCAACCACTCCGATGGAAATCAGGTCAATGGTTTCCCCATCTTCGATAAATTCCGTGTCATAAAAATAGCGCACGGTGCCCAGCTTAAACGGTGGCTGTGGCGGGCGTGGCAGTGCGTCGGCGTAGCGGAGGCGGGTACAGGCACCACTTGAGCACGGGGATCTTGGAGATGCCGTAAAACAGTCCGCCCACGGCGATGCAGATCAGCAGCCCCCAGATGATGCGGGTGTTCGGGTCATCGATCAGGTGGCGCCACGCGGGATGGCTTTCCCACAGACGTGGGTAGACGTAGAAATCGAAGAAGGTCAGGGTGGCGTGGTGGGACACGTAGACAGGCAGTGTGTGACGTCCTACGAAGCCGATCATCTTTTCCACCACGGGAATACGGGAAAGCCAAACCGCAATGATCACGCCCATGGGCGCTGCCGTAACTGTGCGCACCAGCGCGAGCACTGCCTGATGGCCTGCTACTGCCTCATCCCATCCATCGAAGTAGAAGGCCTGCATTCCGCGGTAGACCGCCTCCCAGCCAGCGAACAGGAGAAGCGCCCAGGCGATCGTGGGCAGGTGGAAAGCGCGCCGAGCCAGTTGGAAAAACACCCATCGGTAGTGCAAACCGATGAAGAAGATCGGCCCATACATAAATGCCTGGTGCACGCTTTGATGCACCATCAGACCACTCATGGCCGCCACGAGTGCGGGGACGAAGGACAAGGTTACGGCCAGCCAGGGAGGTTGGCGTCGGAGAACCACGGCCGCGATGTTGTACACCATCAGCGTGTACAGGAACCACAACCCAGGATCGCCGACGATCACCGCCCGAACCACGTTCTGCCAGGTCAGCTCGTCATAGATGTAAAAACGCGAGGCGGCCTGGAAAGGAGTGAAAATCAGATACGGCACCAGGAGGAACCAAAGACGTCGGTACCAGAGATCTTCCAAGTTGCGTGTGATGACGCGGTGGGCAAACAGGCCCGAGACCAGGAAAAATAGCGGCATCCGCAGTGGATCGAGGAAGCTCGATATCGGACCCCACGCGGTGTCTGTGCCGCCCGGCGCGCCCGTGACCACGTGCATCAGGCACACGCCGATGATGGACAGCCCCTTGGCACAGTCTGCCCAGTTCACTCGACCGGACGCTGCCGTAGCCGGCTGTCGCTGATACGACGGCCGACGGGTTTGGGACTGTGCTGGGGCGTTCATGACTGCCGTTAAGAATCACAGGGCATAGGCAGAAAACGCAAACCGTCTCGCCCAGCAATGCACAGATGGTTGCCAGAACTGGCGGTATTGCCAGTGAACCAGGTGGCCCCCGAAAGCCCTAGGATCGTGGCTCGGAACCCTTCGGATAACCGTCGCCGGTTTCCAGGGACTTCTTCACGTCCGCTGCGTAGAAGTCCTTCACATACTCCTGCCCGGACAGCTCGGCCAGCGCTTCCATAATGGCATCGGTGAGTGCGCGCGCCTGGGCGTATTCGTCTCCGGCATCTCGGAAATCCGCCGGGTCAATGGGGTCTCCCACATAAACACCACAGCGGAACGGGCGTGGAATCCAGGAGCCAATGGGGTTGACCTTGCGCGTATTGATCATCGCGGTGGGATAGACCTGCACCCCGGTCTTCAGCGCCACGCGAGCCAGCCCGGTCTTGCCGCGGTACAAACGCCCATCGGGGCTGCGCGTGCCTTCCGGGTACATTCCCAGAACATCTCCGCGCTCGAGCACCCGGGTTGCGGTTTCCAATGCTGCGCTCTGGGAATCCTTATCGGAACGATCCAGCGGCACCTGCCCCACCGAAGAGAAGAACCACTTCTGGATACCGCCCACCAATCCCGGAGTGGTGAAGTACTCCTTCTTCGCCAAGAAAGTCAGCTGGCGCTTGGCCATCAACGGGAGATAAAAGCTGTCCATCACCGCGAGGTGGTTGGAGGCAAGAATCGCCGCCCCCTCGGAAGGGATCTTGTCTATTCCACGGTTAAACGGACGGTTGTATACCCACAGCAGAGGTCCAACAAACACATGCTTGAGCCACCAATATGTCTTATTCTGCATTTCCAGTTGTCCTTCACGCGGGTCACAAGGTTGATAAGCCGTAAGCGCCGAAAGTAATGCGCACAGCGCGCCTACTGCTCCGGCAGCAGTGTGCGCGCCAGCTTTGCCACGCCGATCATACCTGCCTGCGATCCCAGCTCGGCAACAGCAACGCGAGCCACCGGCCGGCTCCCCGCACCGACGATGGTCTTGCCCATGACGTCCCGGGCGTAGTCCAGCAGCAGGTCAGCATCCACCGCTACTCCCCCGGCCACCACAATCAGCTCCGGGTCCAGCACGTCCTGAATCATGGCCAATCCACGGCCCAGCCAGGTGCCCATGTCCTTGATGACGGCCTGGGCCAGCTCGTCGCCCTCCCGAGCCATGCGAACCACCGCACGGCCGCTGATCTCTTCGGGGCACTTGCCAAAGTCTTGCGCTAATCGTGAGTGCGGGAACTGGCCCCGCGCGATCAGGTCTTGCGCCGTCAGAGGGAGCGCGGATCCCGAACAGTAGCGCTCCAAGCATCCGCGCTTGCCACATGGGCAGCTACGCCCATTGGGCACCACGGTCAGATGGCCGAACTCCGGGGCCACCCCAAAAGCACCGCGGTAAATTTCACCGTTCATCATGATTGCGCCGCCGATGCCGGTGCCCAGAGCTAACAGCACCCAGTTCTTCGCGTCCCGGGCCGCTCCGAATTCGTGTTCACCCCAGGCAGCAGAGTTCGCATCGTGCTCCAGTATCACCGGCAATTCCAGCGCTCGGCTCATGACGCGCTTGACCGGGGTCTCCCGCCACGGCAGGTGCGGTGCGAAGCGAACCATCTGCTGGCTCTCATCCACGAATCCCGCCACGGCAAGCCCCACTGCAGCCACGCCTTCGTGGCGCGCCCGTAGTTTATCCACCACGGCTACCACGGCCATCTCTAAGGCCTCTGAGGATGGCGGCGTTGGCAACTGCTCCACGTCTAGCACTTGCCCGTTTTCGTCCACCACCGCAGCTCGGAGGTTGGTCCCACCGATATCGATGCCAATGGTCAGAAGCTGTTCACTCACGCCGCTGCCTCTCATCCCTCAACAAAATCTGTTTCACTCTATCCTGCGCGGGTGTGAAACCCATCCTCGCCGTCCCCACGCTGACTCGGCCGGTCACATCGGCACGTTCCACGCCACACGCGGCGGCACTCCCCCGTGGCCTTCCATCACTGCCATCCACTGATGCGCGAGCTGTTCCCACGTCCAGGCAGCTTCTACGCGGTGTCTTCCTGCGGTAGCGATGTTGTGGCGGAGGTTGGCGTCGGACAAAAGATTAACGATGCTGGCTGCCACCTGGCGCGCATCACGACCGTTGACCACCGTTCCGGTCTGTCCATCCACCACGGTCTCCGGCGCGCCGCCGCCGCTGCCGGCGATGGTTGCCACGCCGCACGCTTGTGCCTCCAGGAAGACGATGCCCAGTCCTTCCACAGAGAGCCCTCCGGCCTGCGTGCGCACGGGCAGGGCAAAGACATCGCCGGCGCAGTAGTGTCCGGGCAGCTCCGCGAAGTCCACGGCTCCGGTGACGGTCACGGAATCGGCAACGCCCAATGCGTCCGCGCGGCGCGCCAGCTTGTCCCCCATCGCCCCGGGCCCGACCAGGAGTAGATGCGCGTCCGGCTCGCGTTCCACGATGTGCGGCATAGCCTCAACCAGCACGTCCTGGCCTTTTCGCGGAACGATTCGCGAGACCGCCACGATGACCTTTTTATCTTTGACGCCATACCGCGCGCGCAACCGCTCCCGCATCTGCGGATCGGGTTGAAATAGTTCCGTATTCACACCGCCAGGCATGGGTTCCCAGGCCACGTCGGGGCCGAATGCGCCAGCCATGCGCCCCCGTGCAAAGTGGGAGACGTATGTGAGGCAGTCGACGCCATGCCCGATGCGCCCTAAGATCTGGCGCGAGCCGGGAAACATTGACCAGCCCACTTCATGGCCGTGAGTGGAGGCCACCACGCGCGTTGCTCCCGCACGCTTGGCGGCTTTAGCCATGAGCGCCAGCGGGGCAGCTGCCGCGAACCAGACGGTATCAATGCGGTGCTGCCTAATAAGCTCCTGCATGCGCTTGGCCGTGGCTGGAGTAGGCAGCATTACGGACCGGGGCCAGCGCACCACGGTGTAGTCCACGCTCGCGTCGAATTCCGCGGCAGCCTGTGCGTCCTGGGTGGAGGCAAACACCACAATCTCCGCGTCCTGATTGTTCAGGGCGGATAGATAATCCCGTACGTACGTTTGAATCCCGCCCACGGTGGGCGGGAAATCATTTGTCACTACGAGCACGCGAACGGTCATGGTGCTTCAGTGTAGTGGGCTGCTAGTAGCGGGATGCGCCCACCATCGGCATGGAATCCACGGGAACCACCTGAACAGGGATGCCGTAATCAGAGGCGTGGACCAGCTGACCGTCGCCGATGTACATGCCCACGTGAGTAGCACCCGGGTAGTAGGCCACGATATCGCCTGGCTGCAGCTGGTCGCGGGTGACGGACTGGCCGCCGGCGAGCTGTGCCTGGGAGGTACGAGGGATGGTCTTGCCCATCTGCTGGTATGCCCACAGCATCAGGCCGGAGCAGTCGAACTCGTCTGGGCCGGTTGCTCCCCAGCCGTACGGTGCGCCCAGCTTGGACAGTGCGGCGGCCACGGCGCCGGTGTGGTTGCCGCCGGTTTCCGGTGCTTCTGCCTTGAGCTTGCCCAGGAATTCGTCGACGTCCACGTCGATCGGGCCGTTGCTGTCCACCCAACGCTGACGGTCTTCGGGGCTCAGGCCGTTCACGACCTCCATGACGCGGCCCTTAAGCTGATCCAGCTTGGCATTGCGCTGGTCCAGCTTGCGCTGCTGTGCGCTCAGATCATTCATGCGGAAGTCTGCGCGGAACTTGGCGCGGTTGGCATCGGAGTTGGCCTCCACTGCCTGCTGCAGATCTTCGTCCAGCACGGAGACCACGCGGTTCTTGCTGTCCGAGAGGCTCGCCAAATAGCTGCCGCGCTCCATCGCTGCCTGTGGGCCGGTGGCGCCGGCTACGGCAGTCAGTGGATCCACGGAGGCGCCACGGTACATGGCCTGAGAGACGTCGGTGATGCTGTCCTTGGAAACATCGAGCTTGCGCAACGCCTCGTCTGCCTTGCGCTTGGTGTCCTCCACGTCTTGCTGGGACTGGCCGACCTCGCTCTGAGCCTCGTCGATATCGATCTGGTTTTGCTGCACCTGCTCGTTGGTCGCACCGGTGACGCGGGAGATCTCGCGCATGTGTGCCAGCAGTCCGTCCACATCCTGTGGGATGGGCTTGCGGAGCAGCTCGTCGATGTCACGATCAAACTCTGCTGGATTGTCCTGCCCTGGTGCAGCCGCTGGGGCTGGGTCGGCGATCGCCATGGGGCTTGCGATGGAAGTGCTGACTGCCAGTGCGAGGAGTGTTGCGCTGACGGAGCGGGAGAAACGACCACTGTGGCGAGATGAGGTGCTGGACACACTAACCTTCTTGTTCAAAAAAAGACAAAGACTAAAAACATGGAGAAATTGTAACGGTTCATTATCTTGCCACATGTTTTAACGAAGTTACGGGACTGCCTCCTCCCCGTTTAGGGGTAGAAGATCAGTCCCGCGTTCCTAGAGTTCTAGGAGTGAAGTGTTGTGACTGAAGTGAATAATTCTTGAGTCACAACGCGCACTTATTTAGAAGCGCACCGCATTGTTGATCGGCATGTAATCCAGGGTGTCCACGCGCACTGGGGAATCAGAGTTCAGTGCGTGCACGATCTTTCCATCGCCGATGTAGATGCCCACGTGGGATGCACCGGAGTAGAAGGACACGATGTCACCTGGCTGCAGAGCGTTCAGGGCCACTGGGGTGCCGCCGTAAGCCTGCGCGTCGGAGGTACGAGGGATCTGCTTACCTGCCTGGGCGTATGACCAGGAGGTCAGGCCGGAGCAGTCGAAGGCATCTGGGCCGGCAGCGCCCCACACGTAAGGAGCGCCAACCTTGCTCATGGCGAAGTCGACGATCTTCTGTCCGTCAGACTTGATTGGGGAAGCAGCCACTGGAGCGGATGGGGCCTCAGCCCGCTGAGCAGCCTGGGTGGCCTGGTCGATGTATGGCTGAACGTATGGCATTGCCTCGTCCGGAACATCAACGGTGTAGTTGGTGTTTGGGACGGATACCGGAGCCGCACCTGCAGTTGCTGGGTTCAGGACTGCAGCGCCCACGCCCATTGCTGCAACGATGGCGGCATTACGCTTGGTGTGGGTGTTGTTCTTCAGGTTGTGCTTTCCCATAAGTTTCGTCTCGTACCTTTCGATCCTAAGTCTGAGGCGGTTGCGCCTCTCGCTGATAGCAATTGCCACTACCGCGGATTGATTGGAGGGCCTAGACGAGTAGCCCTCGCCTCTCAGGTCTCGAAAAGATTACGAAATGATTGCGATCCGTGTCCAACCCAACTCGCCAAAAATCTCAAATTGGTCACGGATTGCATATGGTGCACTTTTGCCCCGAGAGTAAGTCTGAAAATATCAACGAAAGTTATCAAGTCGTAATATTCCCCTGGCCTGCGCGAACGCAAAGGGTTGCATTCATGCAAAAATCCTCACTCGGGCTGCATATCCGCCACTATCACCTAGTATGACCTTCGTCACATTTATGGATATTCCTGAGGTTGGCGCAGAAAAAACACCACATCTCGCACCTGCCCACACGGCCTTGTCCCGCCCACAATTAGGATGGCGAACGTGAATAACCACGCCTTGGCCGCCGATCTTCAGCACGCGCTGCGCAGCTGTGTGATCCTCGATCTGGAAACCACAGGATTGGATCCAGAGCGCGAGCGCATCATCGAGATAGGCGCGCTGCGGATCGAAGATGGCGAGGTGGCGGATTCCTTCCATGCCCTCGTGAATCCTCAGCGGTCGCTCCCCGCTTTTGTCGTAGAACTCACGGGATTGCAAGACAGCCACGTCGCACACGCTGACACGATGGACGCGGTACTACCCTCCTTGCAGCGCTTCCTGACCGCAGTAGGCTCGCAGCCGGTCCTCGTGGGCCACAACGTCAACTTCGATATCAGCTTCCTTGCTGCAGAAGCTAAGCGAACTGACTCCACACAGTGGGACTTCCTCGAACGCACTCCCTCGGTCTGCACGGCGGAAAATTCCCGCCAGTTGATCAGCCGTGAGCGCGTTGGGCGTTACAAGTTGGACAATGTGGCCGCGCACTTGGACACTGCGCATCAGCCTTCTCACCGTGCTCTCGATGATGCGCAGGCCACCTTCGAGGTCCTCGTGGGTCTCGCTGATCTTTCCCGACGCCATACTCCCCCGCCTGCCTAACTACTCCCCCTTGAGACACAACGAGAGGGCCCTCAAGCGCGATGCTTGAGGGCCCTGTCGTTGTGTCTCCTAACTCCTCGCCCCACCAGGGGCGCTGAGGAGCAGGAGTCGTACTAGCGGGAAGCTAGCTGCGAACTCTTAGTGCTCGCCGTGGTCCTTGCGGGCCTTTTCTGTAAGACGAGTGAACATTTCCTTCTGCTCCTCGTGGTTACGGTGGTCCAGATCCTCTGCCTTTTCTGCGATCTCTGGGGAGTCAGGCGAGAACATGCCGCCGCGACCCGGAGCGCCAGCAAAGCCGAGCTCGTTCATGGTCTTTGGCACTGGTGCACCCTGGTACTCCAGTGGGATGGCGTGACCGTGCTCATCGATGCCGCCCAGTGGCTGGTGGACCTCGATGAAGCCACCGGAAGGCAGCTGCTTGATGGTGCCGGTCTCGATGCCGTGCTCCAGAACCTCGCGGTCGTTGCGCTGCAGTCCCACACAGATGCGGTGCGTGACGTAGTAAGCGATTGGCGGAGCCAACACCAAGCCGATGCGACCCAGCCAGGTCATGGCGTTCAGGGAGATCTGGAAGTGGTAGGCGAACAAGTCGTTACCACCGGAGATCGTCAGGATCACGTAGAAAGTGATGGCCATGACACCCAGCGCGGTGCGGGTTGGCACGTCGCGTGGACGCTGCAGCAGGTTGTGGTGCGCATCGTCACCGGTCATCTTCTGCTCGATCCAAGGGTAAGCGAACAGCAGACCAACCAGGATGCCGAGCAGCAGGGCTACCCAGAACACGGCCGGAATGGTGTAGTTACCGAGGTAGAGCTCCCACGCTGGCATGACACGGGCAGCGCCGTCAGTCCAGAGCATGTAGATATCCGGCTGGGAACCAGCGGAGACCTGCGATGGGTTGTATGGACCCAGGTTCCAGATGGCGTTGATCTGGAATGCGCCGGCCATGAAGGCGATAACACCTGCGGTGATCAGACCGAAGGACGCTGCCTTCAGACCGAAGATTGGCAGAATACGCACGCCGATGACGTTGTTCTCAGTGCGGCCAGGTCCAGGGAACTGGGTGTGCTTCTGGTACCAAACCAGAGCCAGGTGAGCCGCGATCAGGGCCAGCAGGATGGCTGGGATCAGCAGCACGTGAGCGATGTAGAGGCGAGGGATGATGATCTCACCTGGGAAGTCGCCAGCGAACATGATCCAGTGCATCCAGGTACCCACGATCGGCAGGGACACGATGATGGCAGACATGATTCGCAGACCAACGCCGGAGAGCAGGTCATCTGGCAAGGAGTAGCCCATGAAGCCTTCTGCGACGGACAGCAGCAGCAGAACGCAGCCGATGACCCAGTTAGCTTCACGAGGCTTGCGGAACGCACCGGTGAAGAAGATGCGGAACATGTGCACCATGATGGACACGGCGAACAGCAGTGCAGCCCAGTGGTGGACCTGGCGGATAAACAGGCCACCGCGCACCTCGAAGGAGATGTCTAGAGCAGTATGGTACGCCGCGGACATTTCCACGCCGTTGAGTGGTGCGTATGCGCCGTCGTAGATCACCTTCGAGAGAGAAGGGTCGAAGAACAGCGTGAGGTACACACCGGACAGCAGCAGGATGACGAACGCGTACAGTGCGATCTCACCCAGCATGAAGGACCAGTGGGTCGGGAATACCTTGTTGATCTGTGGGCGAATCAGGCCAGAGGCCGTGTATCGCTCATCGATGTTGTTTGCCGCCTGGCTGAGGCGGGAAGTCTTAGTGGTCATGAACGGCGCTCCCAGAAAGCAGGGCCAACAGGCTCGACGAAGTTGCCTTTGGCGTACATGTAACCCTCTTCGTCAACGGCGATGGGCAGCTGTGGCAGTGCACGTGCTGCTGGGCCGAAGACTGGCTTGCCGTAGTGCAGTGCGTCGAACTGCGACTGGTGGCAAGGGCAGAGGATGCGGTTGGTCTGCTGCTCATACAAGGAAGTAGGGCAGCCAATGTGCGTACAAATCTTGGAGTAGGCGAAGTAATCGCCTGCGTGGAAGTCTTCCTGACCTTCACGCAGCACAGCGCGCTGTGCATCTTCGTGACGCAGACGGATCAGCATCACGGAGTTACGTGAGCCGTGGACGGAGTGCATGTGCTCTTCGTACACGTCACGCTGTGGGTCGTACTTGTCACCATCGTTGACCATCTCCTCTGTCAGCGGGAAGACAGTTTCCATGGCGCCGGCATCGAGGTCGACAGCGCGGATACGGACCAGGCGGGAAATGCCCTGCGTGGTGTAGTGGCCGTCGTGCTCTTCAGCAATGTTGCCGTTATCGCGGCCCAGGTAGACCTTCTCGCCTTCTTCCACGAGGGTCCAGCCGGTGGTCCACAGGGTGCCATCGCCCTGGATGCCCATGGCCTTTGGCTTCCAAGGGTTCTTGATGATGCCGCCCATTGGCAGGACCACGGCCAGGCCAGCGAGTACTGCGCCAGCGCCTGCCAGTCCAGCGATCACTGGGCGACGGCCCAGGGTCGAGGTCTGCCAAGAGTCGTTCAGCAGTGCTACCAGGGTGCGACGGTCTGCTTCGTCAGAAGGACCATCGTGGCGAACCTGCACGGAGATTTCCTCCGGCACAAACGTCTTGGTGTACTTCACGGCACCCACGCCCAGCATGATGATTGCCAGACCAGAAGTGATGCCCAGCAGTGGGGTGTACAGGGTGTACAGCCACAGGCCGTCTTCGGCCAAGTGCTTGTACTCCCATGGCCAGAAGAGGTAGGTCGCGATAAAAGCGAGACCGAAGACTACGGAGAGGGCAAAGTAGATGCCTACTCCGAAGCTGGCGCGCTTTTCAGCGGGATCGTTTTCGAGCGGGAAACGCTCCTTGCGGTATGCAACAGTGACACCATCGAGTTCGGTGCCCAAGCGGGCGAGCTCATCGTTGCTCATCTTCTTGAGCTGCTCGTCCGTGTACTGATTCTTTAGGTTATCGCTCACTGCCGGCTTCCAATCCACATTGCGAAGATAATCATCACCAGAATGCCGACGAACCACATCATCATGCCTTCAGTAACTGGGCCAATGCCGCCCAGTCCGAAGCCACCCTGGGATGGGGTCTCCTTGGAAGACTTGATGAACGCGATGATGTCGCGCTTCTCATCGGCGGAAAGCTGACGGTCAGAGAACTTAGGCATGTTCTGTGGGCCGGTCAGCATGGCCTGGTAGATCTCCTGCTCGTTGGCAGGATCCAGGACCGGTGCGTACTTACCACCGGAGAGTGCTCCACCGCGGCCGGTGAAGTTGTGGCAAGAGGCACAGTTAAGGCGGAACAGATCCGAGCCACGAGCAACGTCGGCTGGGTCGATCTCACCGTTGCTGTTGTTCGCACCGCGCAGGGAGTCCATGGCGATGGACCCGTCTTCGTTGCGGACCAAGCCTGGGCCGCCACCGTTGGAGTTCACGTAGGCAGCCAGAGCCAAGGTCTGCTGTTCGGAGTAACGAGGAGTCTTACGAGCAGCCTGTGCCTCGTTACGGAGCATTGGCATGCGTCCGGAGTGAACCTGGAAGTAGACGGCACCTTCGCCGACACCAATCAGGGAAGGACCGCGGTCCTTCACACCTTGAAGGTTGGCACCGTGACAGGTGATACAAGCTACTTCGTAGATCTGCTTACCTTCGTCTACCAGTGCAGTGGTGTCCTGCTCGGCGACAGCGGTCTGCGGATCTGGGGTCAGGGCGTTGGCGATGAAGCCTGCGCCCGTTAGAGCAATTGCCATGGCGAGTGCGCCTGCAAATGCCTTACGCATCTTACGACGGCGGCGGAGGCCGCTCGCCTTACGTGCTGCGGAGGACGTCACGCCTTCGCTCTTCACGCTCGTGGAGTTGGTATCCATCTTGTTCCTTATTAACTCGTCTGTGGAATGCGATGGGCTGTAAGTAGGCCGATGAAGTTACCGGCCGCTACGGCCTACTGAATGAAGTAAATCGTGATCCACAGGCCGATCCACACAACGTCAACGAAGTGCCAGTAGTAAGACACAACGACGGCTGCGGTGGCCTGGGCTGGGGTGAACTTCGACTTAAAAGTACGAAGCAGGACAACTACGAATGCCAGCACACCGGCCAGCACGTGAGCTCCGTGGAATCCGGTGGTGATGTAGAACACCGATCCGTATACCGAACTGGAGATCGTGGTTCCGTGCTCCACCAAGTGGAAGTACTCGTAGCCCTGTCCGATGAGGAAGACGGTGCCCAGCAGAGCAGATAGTGCATACCACCTGCGTAGTGCGAAGACATCACCTCGCTCAGCGGCAAACACGCCCCACTGAGCCGTGAAAGAGGAAGAAACCAGAATCACGGTGATTGCTGCCGCGAACGGCACATTCAATTCAGTAGGGTGCGAAGGCCAATCGCCTCCAGAGTTGGCCTTGGACACGAAGTACATCGCGAACAGGCCAGCGAAAAACATCAATTCTTGAGACAGGAACACGATCGTGCCGACGCTGACCATGTTTGGTCGATTCAGCGTCGCAACACGATGTGGTGCTGCCATACCTGGGTTTTCAACTGCGCTCGTCACGCATATCAGTATGGACTCTCCTGAGCCGTTAGTCGATTCCCTCTGCAGTGTTTCTTGAAGCTTTCTGAAAACCCGCAGGTAAATGCTTGGGTTTAGCTGGCAATCTACCCCGTTAGGGGGTTGTTGGGAACTTTTCCGCCCCCGCATCCGACGCGCGCTAAACCAACAGGTCACCCGCATAGTTTGCAAACTCGAAGCCACGCATACACCCCCGGAAGTGGGCACACTCCCCCGCCGTGGGAACCACGCCAGCCCTTGGCGTCGAAACGGCAAAAGAGCAACCGGATCGCCCCGCAACTCACCCACTCACACAGCAGGGATACGATAGATCAATGCAGCGCACGTAAGCGCTGCCCCTGTCCCCTATCTGACCGCCGCTGGCGGTGAGGAAGAAGATCTGATGCACGCACCCCAGGCCAGCAGCACCTCTGCCGTCTCCGGAACCAAGGGCAAGCACCTTGAGGCCAACCAGTTGCCAGAGAGCTTCTTCACGTGGCCCGGCGTGCTGGATCGCTTGGGTAACCGGGACGAACTCAGCGAGTCCCAGGTGGAATGGGCCATGCAGCAGATCATGAATGGTTCCGCCACAGATTCTCAGATCGCCGCGTTCGCCTTCGGCCTGCGCGTCAAGGGCATCACCGCAGCGGAGCTCGCCGCAGCCGCTGAAACTATGCGCAGCTTCGCCACTCCGGTGGACTTCTCCGAGGTGCCGCAACGCGTGGACATCGTCGGAACTGGCGGCGACGGCCATAACACCGTCAACATCTCCACCATGGCCGGCATCCTCGTGGCAGCCTGCGGTGTCCCCGTGGTCAAGCACGGTAACCGCAAGGCGTCCAGCAAGTGTGGTGGGGCGGACATGTTGGAGTCTTTGGGTTACGACATCGAGCGTTCCCCCTCGAGTGTTGTCGACGACGCCAAGAATAATAATTTCGCTTTCCTCTTTGCCAAGAGCTACCACCCGGCCATGAAGTTCGCGGGGCCGGTCCGCGGCGAGCTGGGTGTCTCGACGATCTTCAACCTGCTCGGCCCGATGACCAACCCCGCTTCCCCGAATTTCGGGCTAATTGGCTGTGCTTTCCGTGACATGATGCCGATCGTGGGTGGCGCGTTTTCTCACCAGGGTTCGCGCGTGCTGGTGGTGCGTTCCATGGACGGGATGGATGAGATCTCTGTCTCCGCTCCAACCGAAGTGGTGACGGTTGATTCCACCGGCAGGACCGGAGAAGCCGTGATCAACCCTCGGGAGATGGGCTTAGACTTCTACCCTCTCGCAGACATCAAGGGCGGCGATGCTGAATACAACGCGCAGATCGCCCGCCAGCTTTTCGATAACCAACTTGAGGGCGCAATCAAGGACGCGGTCTTGATCAATGCTGCTGCCGCCCTAGCCACCGTGCATGGTTGGGAGGAACAAGGCCTGGATGAGACGATCAAGCACTACGTGAACGTGGCGCGCCAGACGCTGGAATCCGGAGCCGCTAAGGAAAAGCTGCAGCAGCTCATCGGCTAGCTAGTTCTTGCGGGATTCGTCTGCCGGTGCGAGCGTTCGCCTCGTCGGCTGGCGCTAACCCAGCGCGCACTCTCCCCTTGCACTATCGCCGGGCACGGTCCGCGCTGCGTTTGCACAATGATCCCCCGGAAGTGCCACCTACTTTAGGTTTTCCAGGTCGCAGAATGTCGCGTGGCACTTCCGGGGGATCATTGTGCACCGAGCCAAAAAGAAGAGCCCCACAGTGAAAACTGTGGGGCTCTTCTAAAACCAAGCGGAAGGTAGGGGCGTTCCGGCGCAAAGCTCAAGCCGCAGAACTAAACAACATCGCTCAAGCTCAAGCGCGAAGCCTTAGTGCTTCTCCGGAGGCAGACCGTACTGCAGGTTCAGCATGGTTCCAGCCCAGATCAGCACAACTGCGCCGAAGGCAACCAGCCACAGGTGGAAGAAGGCCAGGCCGTAAGCCATGATCGTGATGGCCACGGTCATAACGAATGGCCAGATGGAGCTAGCGGAGAAGAATCCCAGCACGCCAGCGCCGTCAACAATCTCTGCTTCTTCCCAGTCGGCAGGTCCGATGTCAGACTTGCTCTCGGTGAGGTGCAAGTACACGCCGAGCATCAGGGCCAGAAGGAAGGCCATGAACAGTCCCGTTCCACCAGCCCACTCGAGTCCCTGCAAGGATCCGGAATCCTTCACCAAGGATGTTGCAACCATGTAGACGATGGTCACGACACCGAAGAACGTCGCGATAGCATAAAAGAGTTTTGCGCCTGCAGCCATGATCTATTCCTCTTTCTCTTGATCGTTTAGGCGTTGCGGTCGATGTCGGAACCCGCGTCGCGGGTGCCCTGACGGTCGGTAACGAATGGGCTGGTGGTTACTGCGTACGGCTTCTCGCCAATAGCTTCCAGTGCCTCAGAGTTTGGAGCCTCTGGGTTCTCTTCGCGGTAGCGAACATAGTCAGTGAACTTCTCTGGGGAAACCACGCGGATCTCGAAGTTCATCATTGCGTGGTAGGTACCACACATTTCTGCACAGCGGCCCACGAATGCGCCTTCTTCGGTGATCTCTTCCACCTGGAAGCGACGCTCGGAGCGGTTAGCTTCTGGGTGTGGGAAAGCATCGCGCTTGAAGAGGAACTCTGGGATCCAGAAAGAGTGGATAACGTCAGAGGATGCGACGTTGAACTCCAGTGGAGTGCGGGAAGGAAGAACCAGAACTGGGATCTCCTCGGTGGTACCGACGGTCTCGATCTTGTCGTAGTTCAGGTAGCTCAGGTTCTCACGGGAGTTGCCGTGGATTGGGCCGGTCTCCTGACCGTCCTGCAGCTCGTCCTTAGAGGCATCGGCTGCCTTCTGAGCTTCTTCGTCCACACCGTTGTACTCACGGCCGCTTGGGGACAGCTCGCCATCGATGGCGCCGTAGCCGAACTTCCAGTTCCACTGGAATGCGGTGACGTCCACGGTGACCTTTGGGTCCTTGTCCAAGGCAGTTGCCTTGTCCTGCACGGGAACGTTGAAGAAGAACAGTCCCATGATGATCAGGATAGGAAGGGTGGTCAGCACAAGTTCCAGAGGAACGTTGTAGCCGGTCTGGCGTGGGAACTCTTCTTTGTTTCCACGGCGCTTCCACGCGCGGTCAGAGTCGCGGAAGATCGCGACGAACATCAGCACCCACATGATGATGCCGATGGTCCATGCAGCAACCCAGGTCCATACCCAGAAATTGCCGATCTCCTGGGACTCAGGAGTGATGCCCTCTGGCCATCCCATGCGCAGGGCATGGAAGAATCCGTTTTCCGGCGGAGCGACAGAGCAGCCAGCCAGAGCAATTCCGCTTGCTCCAAGCAAGCCAGCCAAGCCCAGGCGGCGAGTCATTCCATGCACTTTTCGCTGTTCCACGCGAGTTTGCCTTCCTCGTAACACGTCATTTGGTCTATCACTCACGTCATTAGCAACCCACCTGCAGTTCGCAGATTGCCTTCAAGTTCTAGACCGGTTCAAACAGAAACATTAGACCATGTGCAGCGCTTTGCCACCATCCCCACAGGGTGCGTTCCCTATTCGGGTGTGACTCCACCACATTCTCCCCCCACAAAGGGTGCATGGTCCCCCGCGTGGCAAGTGGCTCGGCGGGACAGCCAGCGCGTAAAGTCAGCAGCCATGTGTGGATTGCTTGGTTTTATTTCGGCCGATGGTTCGGCTTCCCAGTATGTTTCGGCCGTCGAACAGGCGCTGCCGTGCATGCACCACCGCGGCCCTGATGACAGCGGGACGTGGAGCGATGACAGCGTTGTCTTCGGCTTCAACCGCTTGTCCATCATTGACATCGCCCACTCGCACCAGCCGTTGCAGTGGGCCCCAGAAGGCCAGGCCAACCGCTACTCCTTGGCGTTCAACGGTGAGATCTACAACTACGTAGAGCTCCGCGAGGAGCTTCAGGCCGCTGGCTACACCTTTAATACTGAAGGCGACGGCGAGACCATTGTGGTGGGCTTCCACCACTGGGGCAAGGATATAGTCAATCACCTGCGCGGAATGTTCGCCTTCGGCATTTGGGATGCGAGCGAACAGCAGCTATTCATCGCGCGCGACCAGTTCGGCATCAAGCCCATGTACGTTGCCACTACCGCAGCAGGCACGGTGTTTGCGTCGGAAAAGAAGTGCATTCTTTCCATGGCAGACGCACTCGGCCTGGACACGGAGCTGGATCTGCGGGCGCTGGCGCACTACACCGATCTGCAGTACGTGCCGGAGCCAGAGAGCCTGCACAAGTCCATCCGTCGCCTGGAATCCGGCAGCTACGCCGTGATCAAGCCGGGCCAGGTGCCACAGGAAAGTCGCTGGTTTGAGCCGCGCTTCCCGGTGCGCAAGGTGGCTGCCGGCGATGAGGACAAGGTGTTCCAGAAGATTGCGGAGGCGCTGGAGGATTCTGTCGCCAAGCACATGCGCGCCGATGTGACGGTGGGCAGCTTCCTGTCCGGTGGTATCGATTCCACCGCGATCGCCACGCTGGCCAAGCGCCACAATCCAGACCTGCTGACCTTCACCACGGGCTTCGAGCGCGAGGGTTATTCCGAGGTGGACGTGGCTGCCGAATCCGCAGCTGCCATCGGTGCTGAGCACATCGTGAAGGTGGTCAGCCCGGAGGAGTACGCCGCGGCTGTGCCCAAGATCATCTGGTACCTGGATGACCCCGTGGCTGATCCTTCCCTGGTTCCTCTCTACTTCGTGGCCGCGGAAGCTCGTAAGCACGTCAAGGTGGTGCTTTCCGGTGAGGGCGCCGATGAGCTCTTCGGCGGCTACACCATTTACAAGGAGCCGCTGAGCCTCGCGCCGTTTGAGAACATCCCTTCCCCGATCAACCGGGTGCTGGGCAAGCTGGGCGACGCTCTCCCCGAGGGCATGCGTGGCAAGTCTCTCCTGCAGCGCGGCACGATGCGCATGGAGGACCGCTACTACGGCAACGCCCGTTCCTTTAACTACCAGCAGTTAGAGCGCGTGCTGCGCCACATCCGCCCGGAGTGGGATCACCGCGAGGTCACCGCGCCGATCTACGCGAAGTCCCAGGAAATGGATCCCGTGGCGCGCATGCAGCACCTGGATCTGTTCACCTGGATGCGTGGAGACATCCTAGTCAAGGCAGACAAGATCACCATGGCTAATTCGCTGGAGCTGCGCGTTCCTTTCTTGGACAAGGTTGTCTTCGAGGCCGCAGAGACGCTGCCGGTGGACATGAAGATCAGCCACGATACGACCAAGTACGCGCTGCGTAAGGCGATGGAGCGCATCGTTCCCGCGCACGTTTTGCACCGCAAGAAGCTGGGCTTCCCCGTGCCGATGCGCCACTGGCTGGCCGGTGACGAGCTCTACGGTTGGGCTCGCGAGAACATTGAGGCTTCTGAGACCGATTACCTCATCAATAAGGCGGAAGTCCTGAAGATGCTGGATGAACACCACGTAGCGATGAACACCGGCTCCGGTCCGGATCACTCCCGCCGCCTGTGGACCATCATCGCGTTCATGATCTGGCACGGCATTTTCGTGGAGAAGCGCATCGATCCGCAGATCGACCAGCGCGATTACCCCGTGCAGCTCTAAGTCCCCTCCCCCTCGGTGGGGCGGGCTCGCGGTCTTTTTGCCCGACGCCAGACTCCTGACATAAACAACGCGCCCGCCGTTCGTGAAAACGAACGGCGGGCGCGTTGGCGTCGATCAAAAAATCAACAACTCATCCCCACCACCCGGGAGGGTGATGGGGCGCCTGAGAGTTGATCAGGAGAAGGAATCGCCGCAGGCGCAGGATCCGCCAGCGTTGGGGTTGTCGATGGTGAAGCCTTGGGACTCGATGGTGTCTGCAAAGTCGATCTTTGCGCCCATCAGGTATGGGGAGGACATCTTGTCTACGCGCAGCTGGACGCCGTCGTAGTCATCCACCAGGTCTCCATCGAGGGTGCGGTCATCGAAAAACAGCTGGTAGCGCAGGCCTGCGCAGCCACCTGGCTGCACTGCAATACGCAGGGCGAGGTCATCGCGACCCTCCTGTGCCAGCAGGGCGCGTGCCTTATCGGCTGCTTCGGTGGTCAGTTCAACACCGGTGACCTTCTCGGGAGCAGTCATGGTTCCTCCTAGTAAAGATTGCTGATATGAGCCAAACTACTCCCCACAACAAGGCGAGACAACAATTTGTTCCCGCTTCGGCAAGTCCGTGAAGTTCTTGCGGGGGTACTTGCGGAGTTCTTACGGAGTTTTTGGCGAGTGCGGCACGGAGTTCAGTGCGTAGTTAACCGGCACCAACTTTGCCCCACCAAACCTCGTCCCCTAACCTTAAGGGCGTGAAAATGCCGTGGAAAAAGGATGCCGAAGCCGGTGCTGACGTGGCTTCCGCATCAGTAGATCAGTCCCCTGTCGATTCTTCGTCGAAGCGCACGGGTGAGTCCGCCTCCCCTGCTGGTGCTACGTACAGCGCACCAGGCACGGAAGCCGATGAGCAGGCTGGACAGAGCAAGGCGTTTACCCCGAAGAAGGGTCGCCCCACGCCGAAGCGCAACGAGGTGGAGCGCGAGGTGGGTGTGCGTCGTACGGCCTTCGATGCGCCTTCTACCTCGAAGGAAGCTCGAGAGCGCCGCAAGGAGTTGAAGAACTCCATGTCCAAGGACGAGTACAAGGCCATGAAGCAACGCGAGCGCGACGAGGCCGCCCGGAATCGCCGCAAGGCCAACGAGCGCATGATGGCCGGCGATGAGAACTACTTGATGGATCGCGATAAGGGCTCGGAGAAGCGCTTTGTGCGCGATTGGGTGGATGCGCACCGCTACATCATGAACTTCTTCCTGCCGATGACGTTCATCGTGATCATCATCATGCTGCTGGGCACGCGCAATCCTGCCATCGCCAACTTGTCTTCCATCGTGATGGTGGTGATCTTCGTGATCATGATCGCCGAGGGTCTGTGGTTGGGACGCAAGGTTAATCGCCTGGTTAACGAGCGTTTCCCCAACAATCCGCATTCCAAGTTCTCGCTGGGTATTTACGCCTTCACCCGTGCCACGATGATCCGTCGTATGCGCACGCCTGCGCCGCAGAAGAACGTGGGCGATACTGTTTAGACAATGAGCGATCTCCCGGAGTTTCCCGCCATCATCGCCCCCGATGCTGCGCGTCGAGAGCGAGCCACTACCCGGCGCGCCGAGTTGCCCGCGGGTTACGCGCTGCCTGCGGGCCGCTTGGGCCGGTTGGAGCAACTGGGGGCGTGGATGGCGGCGTGCTCTGGCCGTCCTTCCGGTGAATCGCCCGGTAATACTTCCAGCGCCAACTCCACCCGCCTGATCATCGTGACCGGCGAGCACGGCATCGCCGCCGCCCACCCGGAGATCTCCACTCTCCACGCAGAGTTTTCTTCCCAGGTCACCGAGGCCATCGAGTCCGGCGCCTCCCCCGTCGCGTCCACGGCACGGTCGTTGAATGTGGATGTGAAGTTAGTCGACACCAACTCCTCCGTGCCCAGCGGAGAAATCGACCATGAGGATGCCATGACTGCCGCTCAGCTGGCGGAGAACTTGCAAAAGGGCATGGATCTGGCCGATGCGGAAGCGGATCAGGGCACGCAGTTGCTGGCTGTCGGCGATGCAGCCCGTGGATTGACCACGGTGGCGGCGACAGTCATCGGGTCGCTGTGTGGCATTGAACCGGTCAAGGTTGTGGGCTGGGGTTCCGGTATTGGCGATATGGCGTGGCGGACGAAGACGGCCATCATCCGGGACGCGATGTACCGCGTGCGGGATGACCGAGCGGACGCGTTGCAGGTGCTGCGGCGCGTTGGAGGTGCTGATCTGGCCGTGCTGACTGGCCTGTTGGCGCAGGCTGCAGTGCGCCGCACTCCCGTGCTGATCGATGGCGTGGGCGTGCTTGCCGCCGCGCTGTGCGCGCAGATGATTGCCCCGGGATCCTCCGACTGGTGGGTCGTCGCGTCCAAGGGCAACGAGCCCGCGATTACCCCAGCCTTGCGTGCTCTGCGCCTGTCCCCTGTCTTGGATGCCGGCATCTCCGCTGGCCAGGGCACCGGCGCTCTGCTGGCCGTGTCGCTGGTGCGGTACGCGGCCGAGGTGTTCTCCGGCTAGCTGCCGGATAGACGGAAATTAGTCGACCAGCTTGTAGAGCCAGCCGTGGGAATCTTCTACGGCTCCGCGCTGGATTCCCGTCAGGTGCTCACGCAAGCGCATGGTCACCTCCCCGGTCTTGCCACCGGCAACCTTGAACTCGCCAACTTCGTGCTTGACGGTGCCCACTGGGGTCACCACGGCAGCGGTTCCGCAGGCGAATACTTCGGTGAGTGCGCCGGATTCTGCCGCTGCTTCCCACTCGTCAGTGGAAATCTTGCGCTCTTCCACGTCAAAGCCCAGATCCGCGGCCACGTTGAGCAGCGAGGCACGCGTGACACCTGGCAGCAGGGAGCCGGAGAGTTCCGGCGTGACGATGCGGGCATCCGAACCAGAACCGAACACGAATGCAAGGTTCATGCCGCCCATCTCCTCGACGTACTTGTGCTCGGTCGCGTCCAACCACACCACCTGGTCGCAGCCCTTCTTCTCTGCCTGCTGCTGAGCTAGCAGAGAGGCCGCGTAGTTGCCTGCGAACTTCGCCGCACCCGTGCCTCCTGGTGCGGCACGCACGTAATCCTTGGACAGCCAGACGCTGACCGGGTTGATTCCGCCGGAGAAGTACGCGCCAGCCGGGGAGGCGATCACAGCGAAGGTATAAGCGTTGGCCGGGTGCACGCCCAGGCTCACCTGCGTGCTGATCATGAAAGGACGCAGGTACAGGGACTCTTCGCCGCCTGCAGCGGGAACCCACTGCTTGTCGATCTTCACCAGCTGGCGCAGGGACTCGATAAACAGCTCCTCTGGCAGCTCCGGCATCGCTAGGCGCTGCGCGGAGGACTGCATGCGCGCCGCGTTCTGATCAGGGCGGAAAGTCACCACGGAATCGTCCTGCTGACGGTATGCCTTAATTCCCTCGAAGATGGCCTGCCCGTAGTGGAACACCATGGACGCGGGATCCATCTGGAAGTTCTGATACGGCTGCACGCGGGCGTTGTGCCAACCCTCGGACTCGTTCCAATCAATAACCACCATGTGATCCGTGAAGTGGTTGCCGAAACCTGGGTTGGTCAGGATATCCGCAATTCGCTCGGAAGACGTGGGGTTTTCCGTCCGCTCGATGGTGAAGGAGTCAGGCGTTGCAGGCACAGTATTCATGGACAAGACCATACTCCAGTGTCTCTGAGTAGATGTAGCCTAGGGGTTTGAGTACGCAACTTTTCTAAGAAAAGGATTTTCATGGCTGACACCTCGTCCACCGATTTCACCCTCGTCTCCCGCGGCACCCTCCCAGAGCTGCGGATGGTGGGTAGCTGGTCGGACATCGATGGCAGCATCGATGTATTCATCGTTCCCGCCTTCCAGGGCGAAAACGGCCTGGAGCTCGCTGGAGGCCCGGCTTCCGTGCTGACCTCCGAGCAGGAAATTGAGCTATGGAAGTGGCTCACCTCCGTGGGTGCGCAAGGAACTGTCGGCGAGATGACGTTCTTGCCGGGCGAAATCTTGGCGTCGGAACAAGAGGACAATTCTCCGGAGATCACCCGGATCCTGGCTGTGGGGCTGGGGAACGCGGAGGACCTGTCCGACGAGGACATCCGACAGGCGGCGGGTGCGGCGTCGCGGCGCGTGGGCAAGGCAGAGACCGCGGTCTCCAGCTTGGGCATCTTCGATCCGGAGGCAGCACTGCTGGGCCATGCGCTGGGCGCGTACGCCTACTCCGGCCAGAAAGCAGAGGCCAAGGAGACCATCGGAAAGGTCGTGGCGCTGGTTTCCGAGCCAGACCAGGACGCACTGGCGCGTGTGACAGCGATTGCCGAGTCTGTGGCGTTTGCCCGCGATCTGGTCAACGCTCCCGCTAATGACCTCTATCCTGCCCGCTATGCGGAAATCATTCGTGCCGAGGCCACTGCTGCGGGGCTCGAGGTGGAGATCCTCGACGAGAAGCAGCTGGAAGATCAGGGCTTCGGCGGCATCGTGGGCGTGGGCAAGGGTTCGCAGTACCCTCCCCGTTTGGTTCGGGTGACGTATTCTCCTTCCGACGCCAACTCAGATCTGTCCAAGGTTGCGCTGGTGGGCAAGGGAATCACGTTCGATACGGGCGGAATTTCTCTGAAGCCAGGCGCGAAGATGTGGGACATGATCATGGACATGGGCGGCTCCGCAGCGGTTATCGCGGCCACGCTGGCGGCGGCGAAGCTGCAGATCAACACCCAGGTCACCGCGACGATCCCCATCGCCGAGAACATGCCTTCTGGCACGGCCACCCGCCCGGGCGATATCTTGCGTCACTACGGGGGCCTGACCACCGAGGTTCTCAACACAGACGCGGAGGGTCGCTTGATTCTGGCCGATGCCATCGCCCGCGCCTGCGAAGATGAGCCGGACTACTTGATCGAGACCGCCACGCTCACCGGAGCACAGATGGTGGCGCTGGGCGATCGCACCCCAGGCATCATGGGTTCGGCAGCGTTCCGCGATCGCGTGACGGTACTCAGCCAGGAAGTTGGTGAAAACGGCTGGCCAATGCCACTGCCCACCGAGCTCGGCGAGGCGCTGAAGAGCGATGTGGCGGATCTGCGCAACATCTCCAACTCGCGCTTCGGCGGCATGTCCGTGGCCGGCCACTACCTATCCAACTTCGTCTCCGAAGGCGTGGAGTGGGTGCACATCGACGTGGCGGGCCCTGCGTACAACACCGGCTCTGCCTACGGCTACACGCCGAAGCGGGCTACGGGCGTTCCTGTGCGCACCATCATCGCGGTGTTGGAAGACTTGGCTAAGTAACGCGAGCCAAGAAATGCGAGTCAAGTAATGCAGGCCAAGTTGGGGCTGCGAAGCTAGCGCTCGCGCTCTTGCTCCAGCCGGGCGCGACGCTCCCTCTGCTTGAGGCGCTCGCGCACAATTCGATCTTTTTCTATACGATCTCTCATGCGCTGGGGGTAACCAGTTTCCTCAGCGAAATAAAGCGGAACTCCGGTGCCCTGAAAAACCGCGTCGATCCCCTTGGGTCCGCCGATCCTGCGCCGAGTCCACTCTCCCGTGCCGTCTACGAAGACCACGGACATCTCGTTAACAATGGTCTCCGGCTCCACGAAGCCCTCCACGCCAGCGCGAGAAGCTGACCATTTCTGCAGGTAAGCAAGGTCTTTCGCGCGCACAGTATCCCCCGGGGCGCGGGGTGGCCTCAGATTGGACTTCCTGGAACGGCCGAAAAGATTAAACACGAGATTCAGTCTATCCGAGCCGGTTCGCGCTTCTCCACGAGTTCGCCTGGCAGCTGACTGTGAGCAATTCGGGATTTTGCGAAAAATGGGGTGAGTTTTGCGTCGAAAAGAAACGCAAGCTGTCCTGAATCGAAAAAGCGGCGGGCGTACACTTATGTAGTATTTCAATCAGATACGACCACTGCTGATTTTCGCGTAAGCACGAGGAGCTTCAAGACCATGGCGCATTCCGTCGAAATGCCCGAACTGGGCGAGTCCGTAACAGAAGGCACTGTGACCCAGTGGCTCAAGCAAGTTGGTGACAAGGTCGAGGTCGATGAGCCTTTGCTGGAAGTCTCCACGGACAAGGTGGATACCGAAATCCCATCCCCTGTGGCCGGTGTTCTGCTGGAGATCATCGCCGATGAGGATGACACCGTGGACGTGGGTGCCGTGATCGCCAAGATTGGCGATGAGGACGAGGCCGGTTCGGATTCCAGCGACGACTCTGACTCTGACGACGATGAGGATTCCTCCGAGGAAGCTGCCGAGGCGGAGTCCGCCGACGAGGACGAAGAAACTTCCGAAGACGACACTGCTGAGGCTGAGGCTCCCGAGTCCGACTCCGGCGAGGGCGAAGACGTGGTCATGCCAGAACTCGGCGAGTCTGTCACCGAGGGCACCATCACCCAGTGGCTGAAGCAGCCAGGCGACAAGGTCGAGGTCGATGAGCCACTGCTCGAGGTCTCCACCGACAAGGTCGATACCGAGATCCCTTCCCCAGTGGCAGGCACCTTGGTTGAGATCCTGGCCAACGAAGACGACACCGTCGACGTGGGCGATGTCATCGCCCGCATCGGCGACGGCTCCGCCAAAGCCTCCAAGTCCGAGGACAAGGCTGAAAAGAAGGAAGAGAAGGCCGAGGAGCCAGCTCAGTCTGAAGAGCCAGCCAAGTCTGAAGAACAAGCAGAGTCGAACGATGACGCTGACGAACAGGAATCTTCCTCTGACTCCGATTCCGCTGACTCCAGCTCCGAGGGTGGCTCCGGCGAGGCTGAAGACGTGGTCATGCCAGAGCTCGGCGAGTCTGTCACCGAGGGCACCATCACCCAGTGGCTGAAGCAGCCAGGCGACAAGGTCGAGGTCGACGAGCCACTGCTCGAGGTCTCCACCGACAAGGTCGATACCGAGATCCCTTCCCCAGTGGCAGGCACCTTGGTTGAGATCCTGGCCAACGAAGACGACACCGTCGACGTGGGCGATGTCATCGCCCGCATCGGCGACGGCTCCGCTAAGGCATCCAAGTCCGAGGACAAGAAGTCTGACTCCAAGAAGACTGAGTCCAAGAAGGCCGAGACCGACGCAGACAAGAAGACCGAGCAGTCTGACGAGACCGAAGAGTCCGTTCCAGACGAGTCCACCGAGATCAAGGAGTCCTCTTCCGAAGAAAAGTCCGGCGAGGCGAAGAAGGAAGATGCTCGCGAGAAGGCTGCAGAAAAGGCCAAGGAAGTAGCACAGGAGGACGAAAAGAAGAACAACAGTTCCGAAGCGAAGTCCAGCTCCTCCGCCGACAGCCAGCCTGGCTCCGATTCCCTGCCGTACGTCACTCCACTGGTGCGCAAGCTGGCGGACAAGCATGGCGTGGATCTGTCTCAGGTCTCCGGCACGGGTGTGGGCGGCCGCATCCGCAAGCAGGACGTTCTGGCTGCAGCCAACGGCGAATCCGCTGGTGAGGCCCAGTCCGGCAAGTCCGAGGCACCGGCTTCCCGCAACTCCACCTTCAAGGTGGATGCCAAGAAGGCTGAACTGCGCGGCACCACCCAGCGCGTCAACCGCATCCGCGAGATCACGGCTGCCACGACTCTGGAGTCCCTGCAGTCCACTGCTCAGCTCACCCAGGTGCACGAGGTCGACATGACTCGCGTGGCGGAGCTGCGCAGCAAGTCCAAGGAAGCATTCCAGGACAAGCACGGCGTGAAGCTGACCTACCTGCCGTTCTTCGCCAAGGCGATGGTGGAGGCTCTGGTGGATCATCCAAACGTCAACGCATCCTACGATGCGCAGTCCAAGGAAATGACCTACCACGGCCAGGTCAACCTGGGCATCGCGGTGGACACCGAGGCTGGCCTGCTCTCCCCTGTCATCCACGATGCGCAGGATCTGAGCTTGCCGGAGCTGGCCAAGGCCATCGTCGACATCGCCGATCGCGCCCGCAACAAGAAGCTCAAGCCAACCGACCTGACCGGTGGCACGTTCACCATCACGAACATTGGTTCCGAAGGCGCCTTGACGGATACCCCAATCCTGGTTCCGCCACAGGCTGCAATGGTGGGCACCGGCGCTATCGTGCAGCGTCCGATCGTGCTGACGGAGGATGGCGCCGCTGCCATCGCTATCCGCCACATGGTGCTGCTGCCAATGACCTACGATCACCAGGTCATCGACGGCGCTGACGCTGGTCGCTTCCTCTCCACGGTCCGTGACCGCCTGGAGACCGGCGATTTCGAGGCTGATCTCGAACTCTAAGCGCGCTCCACAGGCTAGTTCTTTCTAGCCTTTTCTCCAGTGCCCTCCGCGGGCGGCGGTACTATCGATTGCATGGGATTCCAGCACGGTAGTATCCGCAATTCCGCGGAGGGCATTGACGTTTCTTATCTCGGCGAGGTCGATTATTCCGAGACCTGGACCAAGCAGGCGGAGCTGGCCAAGCAGCGCGCGGACGGCGAGATCGCCGATACCGTGCTGATGCTGCAGCATCCCTCCACCTACACGGCAGGCAAGCGCACGGAGCCGAAGGATCGCCCCACCAACGGCCTTCCGGTGGTGGATGTTGACCGCGGCGGCCGCATCACGTGGCATGGGCCAGGTCAGTTGGTGGCCTACCCAATCATCCAGCTGGCCGATCCCGTGGACGTGGTTGATTACGTTCGACGCATGGAGCAGGCTCTCATCGCTACGTGCGAGGCTGCTGGTGTTCACGGCGTGGGTCGCGTGGAAGGCCGTTCGGGCGTGTGGCTTTCTGCGGGAGTGGTGGACGGCGAGCTCAAGCCCGCACGCAAGATCGCGGCCATCGGTATCCGCATCACCCGTGGCGTGACGATGCACGGAGTATCGCTGAACTGCAATAACACGTTTGAGTACTACGAGAACATCGTGCCGTGTGGCATCTCCGATGCGGGTGTGACGTCCTTGAGCGCAGAGCTGGGCCGCGAGGTCACGGTGGAGCAAGTGGAAAAGGACTTGGAACGCAACATTATCGATGCACTCAACGGTGACCTTCCTGTGCCTGGAGCGTAGGGTGGTGCCCATGAGTGTGAGTGCTGATGGACGACGGATGCTTCGCATTGAAGCAAAGAACTCTCAGACCCCAATCGAGGCAAAACCTCGGTGGATTCGTACGACAGCGAAGATGGGGCCCGAGTACCGGGACATGAAGAACCGAGTGTCTGGCGCTGGCCTGCACACGGTGTGCCAGGAAGCAGGATGTCCGAACATCCACGAGTGTTGGGAGGACCGCGAGGCGTCCTTCCTCATCGGTGGCGATACCTGTTCACGCCGTTGTGACTTCTGCCAGATCAAGTCTGGCCGCCCATCCCCTCTGGATCGCGATGAGCCACGTCGTGTGGCGGAGTCCATCGCGGAGATGGGGTTGAACTACGCCACGATCACCGGCGTGACGCGCGATGACCTGGATGACGAAGGCGCATGGCTGTATGCGGAAGTGGTGCGCAAGATCCACGAGATCAACCCGCACACCGGTGTGGAGAATCTCACGCCTGACTTCTCCGGCAAGCCGGACTTGCTGAAGATCGTCTTCGATTCCCAGCCCGAGGTGTTCGCGCACAACCTGGAGACGGTTCCCCGCATCTTCAAGCGCATCCGCCCGGCGTTCCGCTACGAGCGCTCCCTCGAAGTCATCAAGGCCGCCCACGATTACGGCCTGGTGACCAAGTCCAACCTGATCCTGGGCATGGGCGAGACCGCCGAGGAGGTCCGCAGCACCATCGCTGACTTGGCTGAAGCCGGCACGGATATCCTGACGATCACCCAGTACCTGCGCCCCACCGCGATGCACCACCCCATTGAGCGTTGGGTCAAGCCGGAGGAGTTCTTGGAGCACTCCGAGGCCGCCTACAATGCCGGCATCAACGCCGTCATGTCCGGCCCGTTGGTGCGTTCTTCCTACCGCGCGGGCCGTCTGTACGCTCAGGCCAAGCAGGCCCGCGGCGAGCAGATCCCGGAGAACCTCAGCCACTTGGAAAAGACGCTGGACGGCACCACCTCCCAGGAGGCATCCAGCCTGCTGAATAGGTACGGCGCGTCCAAGGAAACTCCTGTCGCTGCGCGATAGTTGAATTTTCGGCCGTAGTTGCTGCGGCCAGCACGAAGGCCAGGGAATCGCCGACCCTGGCCTTTTTCACTGTCTCGCCCATGGCCTATTGTTAATTGCATGGCGAAGGATATCCGCGAGAAGGAAAATAAGAAGGCCGAAAAGGCCGCGAAGCGGGCACGGGGCAAAGAAACCCGTTCCCAGATGTGGCAGGCATTCCAGCTGCAGCGCAAGCGGGATAACAAGCTCATCCCGTACATGCTGCTGGCGTTCCTGATCCCCGTGATCCTTCTGCTGCTACTCTCCCTCGTTTTCGGCTGGTGGTGGCTGAACCTCATCGTCGGCATCATCCTGGGTGTGGCAGCGGCTCTGTTCATCTTCACCCGTCGTCTCCAGGCTGGTGTGTATGACCAGATCGAGGGAGAAGCCGGTGCCGCAGCATGGGCTCTGTCCAACCTGCGCGATGGCGTCGGGATGAAATGGAAGACGGAAACGGGCGTGGCCACGAACTCCCACATGGACGCGGTGCACCGCGTGGTGGGCACCCCCGGTGTGGTGCTCGTGGGCGAGGGCACGCCGCACCGTTTGAAGCCGATGATGGCGCAGGAGCGTCGTCGTTTGGCGCGCATCGTGGGCAAGACCCCGATTTATGACGTGGTGGTGGGTGACGAAGAAGGCCAGGTGCCCGTCAAGAAGCTGCAGAACCACCTGATGCGGCTTCCGCGCAACATCAAGAAGAATGAGGTCGATGGCCTCGAGCACAAGATCTCTTCCATCACGCGCTTGAACAATCCTGCCAATGCGATGCCGAAGGGTCCTCTGCCAAAGGGCGGCCAGGTGGCGGGCATGAACCGCCGTGCGCGCCGCGCTGCTAATCGCGGTAAGCGCGGTTGATCTGGCAACTCCTCGGCACCTTATTACTGCTGAACCTCGGCGGGATTCTCACGCCGGGGCCAGATTTGTTTTTGGTGCTGCGGCTGGCTTCCCGTTCGCGGCGTCATGCTATTGCGGCGGTGCTGGGCTCTCACCTGTGCCTGACGGGCTGGGTGCTGCTCACGGCCCTGGGCGCGGCGACCCTGCTGGGCCGTTACCCATGGCTGTTGGGCTGGATTCAGGTGGCAGGCGGGCTGTGGTTGCTGTTCATGGCCCAGTCCTTGGTGCGTGCGGGGTGGCACGAGTTTTCTTGGCGCCGACACCATGCCAGCGTCCACTCAGACATCGACGTCAGCTCACAACTGGGGTCTGTCCGGGCGGCGTTTGCGCAGGGCTTTGCCACTAACCTGTCCAACCCGAAGGTAATTCTTTACTTCAGCGCCATCATGGCGCCGATCCTGCCGGTGGGCGCACCGTGGTGGACCGTGGCGCTGATCGTGGTGGCCGTGGTGATGGAGTCTCTGGTGATTTTCTCCACCATTGCTCTGTCCGTGTCCACCTCCACTATGCGGCGCAAACTCCTCGGAGCTGGGCCATATATCGACCTCGCGGCAGGTGTTTTCTTCAGCATCGCCGGCGCGACGCTTCTGATTGTGGGCGGCTCGGCGCTGCACTAGCGCACGTAAAAGTTAGCGAGTACGGATGACTGCGGTGCCGGTGGCGCGATCATGCATACCGCGGCCGTCGGTGTCCTGAATCACCGGTGGCAGCAAGAAAATGGTGAGGAACGCACGGAATGCGGCGCGGACAATGCCCACGCGCTGGTTCGGCTCATCCACGCGCGCCACGCCGATGCCCATGATCGCGTGGCCCGGAGATTGGGCGAACAGGCAGACAGTCACGATGCGCAGAAGAACAAACAGCCCCAACGTGAGGAACGCGTTATCCCCCAACGAGTCCGTCATCGTATTGATGAATGCCGCCATGGCGTAACAGAGCAGCCAGTCGATGAGCAGCGCGGCCATGCGCGGGAACAATCCCGACAGGGAACCGGGTCCACTTTGGGGCAGTCCCAAGTTCTCGCCCGCGTAGGCAGAGAGATTAGTGGGATCCTCGTTTTCGCCCGGTACCAGCGGGCCTTCCAGCCAAGAGCGCTTCTCATTCATGATGATTTAGACACTAATCGCAGGCAGAACTTCTGCCTAATTTTAGGCCCTCCTCCCCGCAAAAGGATGGTGTGGGGTGGGATTAAGGGCGAGCTTGGCGTCAGGAAAAAACACAACGATGCACACCACATCGCGCGCCACATGTGAGCGAGGGCACCCTCCCACTCACAGAACTCACGAAAAACTTATAAGGTTGTACCTAGTGTTTCGCGTACGACGATTCGCAACTGCGAAAGTTTGGCGTGAGATATGGCCAAAAGTCGAGCCGCGCTCTGCCAAGATCGCAAGTGAGACGGCAACAAGTTAACAAAGGCGAAACATTGGGTTGACCATAGAGAAACGTAAGTTCCCTAGACTAGATCCAATGAGACGCCGAACCTCCGCTTTCGGCTCGACTCGTAGCAAAGTATCCCACCGCAAGGAACGGAATTAAGACAGTGTCATTCAAGACTCCTGAAGAAGTCGTTAAGTACATCAAGGACAACGACGTTGAATTCGTCGACATCCGCTTCACCGATGTGCCAGGCCAAGAGCAGCACTTCACCATCGCCGCTCACGCATTCGACGAAGATGCAATCGAGGACGGAATGGCCTTCGACGGCTCTTCCATCCGTGGATTCACCTCCATCGAAGAGTCCGACATGAACCTGCTCCCGGATCTCGCTACCGCGAAAATCGATCCATTCCGCAAGGCCAAGACGCTGAACATGAAGTTCTTCGTCCACGACCCCTTCACCCGCGAGCCATTCTCCCGCGACCCACGCAATGTTGCCCGCAAGGCAGAGCAGTACCTGAACTCCACCGGAATCGCCGACACCTGCTTCTTCGGTGCAGAGGCAGAGTTTTACCTCTTCAACAACGTTCGCTACTCCACCGAGATGAACCAGGCCTTCTACGAGGTTGAGTCCGAAGAGGGCTGGTGGAACCGCGGTGCCGAAACCGACCTCGACGGCACCCCAAACCTGGGCTACAAGACCCGTCCAAAAGGCGGCTACTTCCCTACCGCCCCATACGACCACTACCAGGATCTGCGCGACGAAATGTGCCGCAACCTGGGCAACGCGGGCTTCGACCTGGAGCGTGCACACCATGAGGTAGGCACCGGCGGCCAGCAGGAGATCAACTACAAGTTCAACACGCTGCTGCACGCAGCTGATGACCTGCAGTCCTTCAAGTACATCATCAAGAACACCGCATGGCAGAACGGCGTATCCGCCACCTTCATGCCAAAGCCACTGGCAGGCGACAACGGCTCCGGCATGCACGCCCACCAGTCCCTGTGGAAGGACGGCAAGCCACTGTTCCACGACGAGAACGGCTACGCCGGACTCTCCGACATGGCTCGCTACTACATCGGCGGCATCCTGGAGCACGCAGGCGCAGTGTTGGCGTTCACCAACCCAACCCTGAACTCCTACCACCGCCTGGTGCCAGGCTTCGAGGCTCCAATCAACCTCGTTTACTCCCAGCGCAACCGCTCCGCAGCCGTGCGTATCCCAATCACCGGCTCCAACCCGAAGGCCAAGCGCCTGGAGTTCCGCGCTCCGGACCCATCCGGCAACCCATACTTCGGCTTCGCTGCCATGATGCTGGCCGGTCTGGACGGTATCAAGAACCGCATCGAGCCACACGCTCCAGTGGACAAGGACCTCTACGAGCTGCCTCCAGAGGAAGCAAAGTCCATCCCTCAGGCACCAACCTCCCTCGAGGCATCCCTGAAGGCACTGGAAGAAGATCACGAGTTCCTCACCGAGGGTGGCGTGTTCACCGACGACCTGATCGACGCATACATCGGCTACAAGTACGATGCTGAGATCTCCCCGAACCGCCTGCGCCCAACCCCGCAGGAGTTCGAGATGTACTACGACTGCTAAACCGCAGTGCGCTAGCTAGCTAGTTGGCTGGCTAGAAAGCAGATAAAGGCCAGTGGAAACATCGTTTCCACTGGCCTTTATGCGCGCGCGGGCGGATTGCGGGTGCAGGCTCGCGGGTAATCGCACGCAAACAACCCACTTACAACAGTGCGCAATAAACTTGGCCACTCCGGCGTTACAGTGGGTGTGTATGCGGCAAAACTCTGCCGCAGCGCAGCAAATGTGAACACAACCGAACTTTCCTCAGAAAGGTCAGCGTGACAGAAACCATGACGGACCCTGCAGACAATCGCCAGCCCACCGCCGACCCGGCAGAAGCAAATGCCTTCTTCCCTTCCCCTTACTCGCTGTCTCAGTACACTGCGGACAAGACGGACTTCGACGGACTCGCGACAGATCAGAAATACCAGGGCGGCCGGTGGAAGGTGCTCGTCATCGCTACCGATGAGCGCTACATGCAGATGAAGAACGGAAGGTTCTTCTCCACCGGCAACCACCCCGTGGAGACTCTGCTTCCCATCCATCACATGCAGCAGGCGGGCTACGGCATTGATGTGGCTACCGTTTCCGGTAATCCAGGCAAGTTCGAATGGTGGGCCTACCCAGACAAGGACGAGGCTATCGCCGAGACATGGAAGCAGACCGAAGAAGCCTTCCGGAGCCCTCAGAAGCTTTCTGCGGTGCTGGCAGATGGCCTCGATAACTACGCGGCTATCTTCATCCCGGGCGGACACGGTGCCATGAACTACATCCCCTTCAGCACGGAGCTCGGTGAGGCCTTGCAGTACTTCGTGGATAACGATCGTCTGGTCATCACCCTGTGCCACGGCCCAGCGGCTCTCTTGGCTGCCGGCACCAACTCCGAAAAGAACGTGTTCGCGGGCTATGAGATCGTCGCGTTCCCCGATGCCTTGGACTTTGGCGCCAACATCGATATCGGCTACCTGCCGGGCGAGATGCCATGGAAGTTGGGTGAGACGTTGCAGGAAGCAGGCGTGGTCGTTAAGAACGACGACATGACCGGCGCCACCACGCGCGATCGCAACCTGCTCACAGGTGACAGCCCTTTGGCCGCCCACCAACTGGGTAAGGAATCCGCGCTGGCTCTGCTGGAGAAGTTCGGCGAATAGCGATTAGCTGCGGAGATTAGCTGGTCGCGGCGAGGCGGCCTTGGAGCGCGCCGTAGACCAGATCATGTAGTGGTGTTTCGACGCAAGCCTTCTGCCCCATCCGGATAATGGCACCCACTTGAGCGTCGATCTCATTGGGCTTGCCCGCGGTGATGTCCCGCTGCATGGAGCTAGTGGCCTCGGGGATCTGCTGGTCCACAAAACCGAGCGTTTTCTTCACGATGTTCTCCGGCAGCGCCACGTTGCTCCCACGGGCGACGGCCTCCACCTCGCGCATGAGCTGCTCCAAAGATCCGCGCAGCTCAGTGCGCAGGTATCCCAGCGGTTGATTGGCCAGCGCGCCGAGCTCACCGGTGGTGGTGACAAACAGCGCCTTGCTCCACACGTCCACGAAGATGTCGTCCAAGCACTTGCCACCAATATCTGCAGCGTGCAGGTGCTCGGTCAGCTCACGGGCGACGGCAGCGGCTCGGTCAGTAGTCGAGCCGTCGGCAGCACCTTCACCAACAGAACCACCCACAAACGTTCCCACGTTCAGGCTCAGCGGCCCCGGGTGCAGCTTAATCTTCGCCGGACCCAAGTGCGTGAGGTAGCCGCGAATAACCCCTGGCAGAACGTTGTTTTCCCCGAAGCGCTCCGCCGCAAGATACGGCACCTCCACGGAGTTGTGCGTGGTGACTACCGGGATACCCTCGACATCCGGGAAGGTCTCGTTTCCCGGCAGCGCCTTCGTCGCCACGATCACCACGTCCAAACCGCCCAGTGCTTCGCGCAGTTCAGAGAAAGACTCGGCGGAAGTAACGGGAATTGTGGTGGTGTTGTCGTCGGGATCAATCAACGTCAACCCCGTGGAACGCAGCACCTCCAAGGTCTCACCGCGGGCCACGAACCCCACGTCCTGCCCCGCTTGTGCCATCAGTCCACCGAAGTAGCCGCCCACTGCACCTGCACCAAGAAATCCGATCTTCATGGGTGCCAGCCTAGTTAGCGATCTCCGGGGTTTCCGCAATGGCCTCGAGGATGAACTCCTTGACCTTGTCCGCGTCATTGGGCAGATCTACCACGTGACGGTCGGCGTTCATGATGTCGCGGAAACGCTCGGGAACCTCGGGCTCGGTGCCCAGGGCTTCCTTGATGGTGTCCGCGAACTTCACGGGCAGCGCGGTCTCCAAGCAGACGATCGGTGAATCCACCGTGTCTGCCCACTCGCGAGCGGCCTTCACACCATCGGCGGTGTGTGGGTCCATGAGTACGCCCAAGTCCTTGTAGCACTCCGCTATGGTCGCCACGCGATCCGCGTGCGAGCTGGTCGCGGAAAGGAATCCGAACTTCTCGGCGGTATCCGTAAACGCCGCATCCTCGTTCAGGCTGAATCCACCTTGCTTGACCTGGGTGCCGAACAAGTCGGCGATGCGAGCGCCGTCGCGGCCCAGCAGGTCGAAGACGAAGCGCTCGAAGTTGGAGGCACGGGAGATGTCCATGGAGGGGCTGGAGGTCTCGTGCGTTTCCGCCGAGCTGCGCACGCGGTAGTGGCCAGTGCGGAAGAACTCGTCCAACACGTCATTCTCATTGGTAGCCACGATCAGCTTGTCGATGGGCAGTCCCATGGAACGTGCGATGTGACCAGCACAAATATCGCCGAAGTTACCCGTGGGCACGGAGAAGCTGACCTTCTGCTCGTTGGATTCCGTCACTCGGATCCAGCAGGACACGTAGTACACGATCTGCGCCATCAAACGCGCCCAGTTAATGGAATTCACCGCGCCGATGCGGTTATCGCGCTTGAAGTCCGCATCAGCGCTGACGCCCTTGACCACGTCCTGGCAATCGTCGAACACGCCGTCCAGGGCGATGTTAAAGATGTTCGGGTCATCGAGGCCGAACATCTGCGCCTGCTGGAACGGGGTCATGCGCCCGGCTGGGGTGAGCATGAACACGCGGATGCCATCGCGCCCGCGCATCGCGTATTCGGCGGAAGAACCCGTATCGCCGCTGGTCGCGCCTAGGATGTTCAGCGTCTCGCCCCGGCGCGCCAGCTCGTATTCGAACAGCTCGCCCAGCAGCTGCATGGCCATGTCCTTGAAAGCCGCGGTCGGCCCCTCGGACAAGTGGCCGATGTACAGGTCACCGGTCAGGCGCGTCACGGGAACGATGTCCTCGCTCGCGAACTTTTCGGTGGTGTACGCGCGGGTGGCGATGCCTTCAATATCTTCGGCGGGGATGTCGTCGATAAAGAGCTTGAGCACCTCGGCAGCCAGCTTGGCGTACCCACCCTGCTGGTCCACCAGGCCACGCCATTGGGTCAAAGTGGCATCGTCCAGCTGTGGGTATTCGGCGGGCAAGTACAGGCCGCCATCCGGCGCTAGTCCACCGAGCAGGATGTCGGTGAATGTCGCTGGGGTACGGGAGGCATCGCGCGTTGAAATGTAGTCCACGGTTGTTCATCGTAGCCGGTCGCACGCGTGAACGGGCCATACGCCCGCCGTTTTCGCACCCGTACCTTCAGAGGAGAAAACTCCTACTTGGCGCACAGCGGCAGTGCGAGACCCTCTCCGCCTTCTTGGGGAGTGGTAAAGAATGCGCAGTCCCACCAGCCACGATCGGTGACCATGGTCTTGACCAGATCCCAGTCCGCACCGCTCAGATTGGGAGTGCGGCTCAGAACGAAACCCGATCGACGCTGCGGGTCTCCGACGATGGCGAGGTCATAATCCTCACTAAGGTAAGTGACCCGGTAGTTCGTTTCACCTTCGAGGGACTGTCCAGGGATGCCATCAAACGCCACACGCAGAGAGGCATTCGTCTCTGGATCGGTGACCTGAGCCTTACCGGTGATGTCCGACGTGGTTCCAAATAAGGTGGTACAGGAATTCTTCACGGAGATGGTGGCATCATCAATGACTTCATACTTAGCCTTCGTGTTGGACAAGCACTGCAGAGTATAAGGCTGTGGGACCGCGGCCACCTGATACCACGAACCTGCGTACTGCTCTGGATCCAACTGCCCGATCTGGGTTAGTTCGTCCCCACCGATGGAGCCGATGGCGGAGCCTTCAGGAAGCGAAGGCAGCTGGGACACACTGGATCCACGGCCACCGTTAAAAATGTCTTCGCCATTTGACTGGGCCATGGCTTGAGGGGCGGTCATTCCAACTAGAAGGGAGCCTGCAAAAACCATTGCAGTAACGCGCTTGAATCGCATAGCTAATTCCTAATCTCGGGGGAGTATTCGTTTCGGGTTGAGCCCGAAACGTACGGGCTCTAAAAACAGCCATTGCAAGTGACAGCAACGTCTGAACCCAGAGTACCTATTTCATTAATGGAAACTAAGGCAGCTTCCGACACCGCTCCGCACCTCATTAGCCAGGTCTTGACGGCCAGGCTATGGCCTGGGAGTGCCTCGGTGTTGACGTGTCCGCTACAGCCGGAGGCTCGCGCGCACCGCGGCCATCGCTTGGTCCTCGTAGGCACCGCCAAATAGCCGCACGTGCAGGAACAGCAGCTGCAGTTCGTGCAATGGTTCGCGATCGCGCCAGCCCGCGTCCAACCCGGCCTGTTCGGCGTACGCACCCAGGATCGTCTCCAGGTGCGGCGTGCCGAAGATCTGCAGCGCCGCCAGGTCCGTCTCCGGGTGCCCCGTGTGCGCGGCCGGGTCGATCAGTGCCACATCACACTCAGTAGTCCACATGACGTTGCCGCTCCACAGATCGCCGTGCAGCGGCGCAGGCGTGGCCGTTTCATCAAAATCACCGTTGCGCAGTCGCCGCAGCAGTTCCTCGATGTCCTTTTTGTTCGACGCCGAGAACGCCCCTTCCGCAAGCTCCTCCAACACAGCCGCGTAGAACTGTCCCCAGCTGCGCGTGGGGCTCAGAGGAAGCGCGAGGAGATCGTCATTGGGCCCCTGGTAGCCATCGCCTTCCCATCCGTCGGGGCCCATGCCGAAAGCTTCAGCTCCTGTGGCGTGCATGCGCGCCAGTCCCCTGCCGAACTTCTCCGCAGCTTCGCGGGTGGGCTGGCCGGAGGTGATGCGTTCTAGGTGCAGTTCGTCGCCCTCACGGGCAAGAACTTCCACCACACGCAGAGAGGTGCCACTGGCGCATTCGGCGAGCCAGCGCAGTCCCGCTGCTTCCCACTCTCCAGACCGGCCGGGGTTGTGCTTGATGTAAACGGACATGGTTCCCAGTGTGCCTGACCGCAACGCTCCGCCCCTCGATGGCCGGGCTAGGGTGCTGGTTCGGTTAGGATCATCTGCGTGCTGAAAAGTGTGAAGGTGATATGGGCGTGCTGGGCCGTGATCAACGGCCTGATGCTGGCTCTCGTTTCGGTGCGCAAGACCACCACCGAGGACGTGCGCTACTACTTTCACGGCATCAACCGCCACGCAGATCACGCCCCTGGACCCAGCTCTATTTACAGTCCCAGCGGAGCAGTTCCATTGGGCGAGTATCCAGACGCGGGAGTGTGGCCACTGCGCCTATTGGACCTGATCACCCAGGACAACGAATCCGCATTCCTGTTCCTATTTTCGCTGGTCTGCGTGCTCATTTCCGGCGCGTACCTGTGGTTCATTCTGCGTTGGGGCTCGGCTCACCACGAGCGCAACACAGACAGCGAGTTCCACGCCGCCTGGTTCTGGGTGTTATTCAGCGGCGCGGCGGGACCCATCTTGTTGACGCGTCTGGACTTGTATTCCGGCGTGGCCGTGGGACTGACCATGGCTCTGCTGATCACTTACCCTCGCCTCTCCAGTTTGATTCTGGCCTACGCCACGCTGGCGAAGCTGTGGCCGGGCGTGCTGGCTTCCGCTTTGGTGGGCCACGCGAAGTCTCGCTCCACGTGGGTGCGGCTGATCTCCTATATCATCTCGCTGGTGGCCTTGGCGCTGGTCACGGTGGTGGTGTGGGGTCCGGACCGTCTGCTGTCCCCCATCACTTACCAGGACGTTCGCGGGTTGCAGATCGAGTCCGTGTTCGCCACCCCGTTGATGGTGGCCCGTTTGTTCGACGACAACCGCTGGGACGTGTCTTATGCTTCGTCGAAGAGCTTTGAGATTGCCGGACCGGGCGCGGATATCGCGATGACCTGCGCCAGCGTAGTGCTGGTGGGCATGCTGGTTTTCGCGCTGGGCTTTGCCCTGTGGCGTTTCCTGCGCGGTGGGTGGACTCGGCAGTCTGCGGTGTTGTTCGCTTTGTTGCTGGTGTGTTTGCTGATCGTGAGCAATAAGGTGTTCAGTCCGCAGTACATCGCGTGGGTGGGACCGCTGGTGGCGGTGGCCTCGATCCTGTGCACAGCCACGTCGATGCGCACGTTGCGCATCAGCACGCTGATCGTGGCTGCGCTGACCACCGTGATCTACCCGTTGACCTACGAGTCCATCCTGCATAATTCCAGCGGATGGCCCATCTTGGTGCTCACGGTGCGCAATCTGGCGATGGTGCTGATGACCTTCTCCGTGGCGGTGGCTCTGTTTACGACGCTGCGGAAAACTTCTGCCGCCGCAACGCTGAAATCGGCCGTGCCGAGCGCGCGGACGTCCGTGGGCGCGTAGCCACAATTCCGATCACGCCACAGATCCACACGGCGACAGCGGCGATTGTTGCGAGGCGGAAATCAGCCCACGCATAGTCTTCATCAGGCGCAGCCCAGCTGAGCACCAGTCCCGTAGTTTGGGCGATGATGATGCCTGCGGTCCATCCGCCCATGTTGGCCAAGCCGGTGCCGGTGGCCAAGATCGAGCGATCCACCTGTTCGCGGACGGAATCGAATGCGAGGTTGGATACCGGCGCCATCGTGCCCATGACGATGGCAAACGCCAGCCCGAATGCAGCGCCACGTGGATCTACAGGGAGGAACAGTAGGATCCAACAAGCAATGGTGACGCTGCTTCCGGAAACAGTGGCGATCCAACGCTTGCGCCCCATGCGCGAGGAGAGCATGCCCACGAAAGGACCGGCCAACACCGTTGCCACCGTGGCCAAGGTCAGAGCTAAACCGGCGTATCCGCTGCTCTGCCCCATACCGATGGTCAAGATGGGCACGCCCCAGAGCATCGTGAAGGCCACCAGTGTGCCCAGACCAGTCCAGTGCACAAAGAAGCCGTGCCAACACGTGGGATTGGTGAGGACTTCCCGCAGAGTGTGAGTCAGAGAAAGCTTCGGCTGCTGCTCCGGCTCACGAATTTCTTCACTGAGCTCCTCGCCGAACTCCTCACCGAGATCCTCGTCACTCCGCGCAATCTCCTTCGCAGTCTCCTTCGCAGCGGGCGAATCCTGTATCAGCACGGCCGCCATCAGCGCCAGTAGCAGCCCCATGGCACCCAAGGAGAAGAACGCCGTGGTCCAGCTGG
This sequence comes from Corynebacterium dentalis, assembly GCF_900232865.1. Lineage (GTDB taxonomy): Bacteria > Actinomycetota > Actinomycetes > Mycobacteriales > Mycobacteriaceae > Corynebacterium > Corynebacterium dentalis. Next base: position 200,056 of record NZ_OCTS01000006.1, read on the forward strand.
TTGCGTGCAACAGGGCCAGGAACGGGACCGCCGAGAGGAATTGCCCGAACTGCCCCAGTGCTCCGGATAGCTGGCTCAGCATCGGCGCCAGGCGCATCGGGATCCATGCGGGGATCAGCCGCATCAGCGAGGAGAACGCCGTGGCATCACCCATGCCCACGAGCACCCGTGCGAACAGCGCAACCGGGTAACTGGATCCGAATGCGAGGATGACTTGCCCCACTCCCATCACCAGCGCACCGGCGATCAGCAACTTGCGTGGGCCGAACTTGTCCACCATCAGCCCCACGGGGATCTGGGACAGAGAGTAGGCACCCAGCTGGAGGGAAGCGAAGACTGCCAGGCGTGTGGCGTCGATATGATACTGCTCGATCGCCTCCACGCTGGCCACGCCGAAAGACGTCCTGCCCGTGACCGCCATCGTGTACAGCAGAACCGCGGTCAGCCAGATGATCAGTCCGCGCGTGCTTAACGCCTTCTGCGCTGCCCTTTGTGCGGCCTTCTTGGCCGGGTGCGTAGAGACGTTGGTGGTGTGGCTGGCCGTCTTCTTTTCGACGCCAGCCTTGTTTTCTCCTGGAGTGTTCTCTGGCTGCGTGCTCACCTTAAAGCACCTTACTCCTCAGCGAGACAGTGTCCGGAGTGGGGTGAAAACAGGCGCCTGACTAGGCCTTACTCTGATTAACCACGCAGTGCGTTACGGATCATCGCGGCGGTGGTTGCACAGGTGCGGGCGCGCTCTTGGCCTTGGTAGGCGCGGCACACGTCGCTTCCGTGAGCCAGCAGCCCGATCAGCGCGGCGGAAAGTTCTTCGGCAAACAGCTCTTCCTGCTCCTCCGTGCGGACCACGGTGATGCGGGGAATACTTGCGCCGGTGGTGCTGGGCACGGGGCAAGCTCCGACTGCCGCGAGACGTACCGCGCAGTGGGCAAACAGGCTGACCACGTCATCCGCTTCGGTGATCTCCGTGACTCTACGGCGGAACTGCAGCATGGAGGGCATGGTCACGTGGTGCTCGCGCCAGCGGGCTGTAGCGTGCGAGCGGTCCAACGCACTACCCATCTTGTCCGTGGTCTCCCGCAGGGTGTCTCGCATCTCTGCCACACCGTTGGTCCGTGCCTCAAGCTGCTCTACAGCACCGAGGAGCACGCGCAGTCCTTCCCAGTGTTGTTCCAAATAGGATGCGCGCCCGGCGAAGGGCATGGAGCCGTCGGTGATGCGTTCCCACAGGGGTGAGCGGTGCAGGACTTCGCGGACAGTGCCAGCGGTTTCGATGACCAGCGGTGCCACGTCGATGTGGCGCGGGGACTCTTCCACTGCACTCATGTGTGCGGCACCTCCATTCATCGTTGTTGTGCGGGATCGGCCGTGCACAATCATTGTGCAGATTCTTGAGCGTGATCCACGGAACCGAATGCAGGTTAGTATAGCCTTATTTCCGCACAGAAGGCTAGTCATCACGATAGTCGTGGACCACGTCTTCACCCCAGAAGATCTTATCCACCACCTTGCGCGCACGCCTGGTCTTCTTCAAATAGTCATCCAGGAATTCCTGCGATTCCGTGGGATCCCAGTTCGATGCTGCAGCCACCTGCGCCAACGGCTTGCCGAAGGTCGGCAGCTGATCCTTGCGCTTGCCCTTTACCAGCACGATGCCGTTACGAGCCTTCGTCGCGGTGATCCACGCTTCGCGCAATACTTCCGCGTCCGCCTCGCTAATCAGCTCTGCTGCGGCCATCTCCTGCAGCGCGGCCAAAGTGGAAGTGTTGCGCAACCCTTCACTGACCTGCCCGTTTTGCATGGTCAGTAGCTGAACGGTCCACTCCACGTCCGTCAGCGCGCCACGCCCCAACTTGGTGTGGGTATTGCGGTCCGCGCCCCGCGGAAGCCGCTCAGCATCCACGCGCGCCTTGATGCGGCGCACTTCTCGCACCTGCTCGTCAGTAGCGCCACCTTCTGGGTAGCGGAACTTATCGATCATGCGTAGGAAGCTGATGCCCAAGTCCTTGTCACCGGCAATCCACGTGGCCCGCAGCAGCGCCTGCATCTCCCAGGTCTCGCCCCACTGCTGGTAGTAGCGCTCGTAGGATTCCATCGTCCGGACAATCGCACCGTTGCGCCCCTCAGGCCGCAAGTCCAAGTCCACTTCCAACGGCGGATCCTGGGAGGGCCGTCCCAGGCGCGTGCGGATGGAGTCGCAGATCATGGCCGCCCACTTCATGGCCTTGTTCGTTGTGGAGTCCGCATCCTCTTTTCCGACGTCAAACTCCTCATCGGACAAGTTTTCCGCCTCTTCGCGCACGGGTTCGGCCACGAACATCACGTCCGCGTCCGAGCCGTATCCCAGCTCGGCTCCGCCGAGCCTGCCCATGCCAATCACGCTGATCCGGGCGGGCGCGTTCTGATCATGCTTGTCCTCCCAGGCACGGATTTCCGCTTGCAAAGCGGCCTCCAGCACGGCATCCCAAACCAGGGACAGGGACAGGCACACATCCTGAATATCCATGAAGCCCAGCAAATCCGCGGCAGCCACGCGTGCCAGCTCGGCGCGCCGCAGCGAGCGAGCCACCGCGATAGCCTTGTCTGGGTCGCAGTGGCGAGCCGCGGCGGCCACCAGCGAGTGCGTTACTACGGCCGCGTCGCGCTTGATCAGCTTAGGCCCCGTGGCACCGTCAGATAGCAATTTGACGGTATCGATGCTGTTCAGCAATAGTTCCGCCAAGTATGGCGACGTGCCCAGCAAGAACATCAGTCGCTGGCCCACCACGTTTTCGTCGCGTAGGAGCCGCAGGAACCACTGCTTCTCCGAGGCTGCATCGGAGAGGCGACGGTAGGCCAGCAGCCCGGCGTCGGGATCAACGGTCGGGGCGAGCCACTCCAACAGCGTCGGCAAAATGATGGCCTGCAACTTCTGCTTACGGGAAGACCCTGCGGCCAGGGCGGACAGGTGCTCGTAGGCGCGGTTGGGGTTCTCGTATCCCAGGGCGGCCAGCTGGCGCTTGGCCGCGTCTGGCGTCAGGCGGATGGTGTCCTCGCTCATGGCCGCCACGCTGGTCAGCAATGGGCGGTAGAACAGCTTGGAGTGCAGCTGGTGGATCTGCACGCCCACCCGGCGTACGTCGTCTTCCAGCTGCTCAGCGTAGGTATTCATGCCCTGCGGAAGATGCCCGGAGGTGCGCGCCAGCCAGGTCAGAGCCTCCAGCTCATCCTTGGGCGGCAAGGTGTGCGTGCGCTTGAGGCGCTGCAGCTGCAGCCGATGCTCCAGCAGGCGCATGTACTCATAGGAGGCGATGAGCTTTTGGCCGTCATCGCGACCCACATAGCCTTCCTTCATCAAGGCCTTCAGCGCGGCGACGGTCGGGCGCACGCGCAGGGATTCGTCCGTGCGTCCGTGCACCATCTGCAGCAGCTGCACGGCGAACTCCACGTCGCGCAGGCCACCAGGACCCAGCTTGAGCTCGCGGGCACGGATGCTATCCGGGACGTTTTCAATGACTCGGCGGCGCATTGCCTGGACGTCGGAGACAAAATCTTCCCGCTCGGAGGCGCTCCACACCAGCGGCGCCAGCGTCTCCACGTACTTCTCGCCCAGCGCTACGTCGCCCGTCATGGCCCGGGCCTTGAGCAGCGCCTGGAACTCCCAGGTGCTGGCCCACCGGTCGTAGTACTTCTTGTGGGAACTCAAGGTGCGCACCAGCGCGCCCTGCTTACCTTCGGGGCGCAAGGCCGCGTCCACCTCGAAGAACACGCGCGTGCCGATGTTGATGAACTCGCCGGCCCAGCGCGTGGCGCGGGAATCGGCGGGCTCGGCCACAAAGATCACGTCCACGTCAGAGATGTAGTTCAACTCGCGGGCGCCACACTTGCCCATCGCCAGCACGGCCAAGCGCGCCGGTGGTTTGCGGTCCTCATCGTCCGGACCTCCGTACACAGTGGTACACGCCACGGCCAGCGCTGCGGTCAGCGCAGCATCAGCAGCATCAGCCAAACGCTGCCCCAGGGTCACAAACGGCAGCCGGTCTGGCTCGTCATCCCGGTTGACGATGAACGTGCCATTGCAATCGATGGCGGCAATGCGCGCCAGCAGCGTGCGGTAGGCATCGCGCATCGCCACGTCCGCCTCATGCCCGATGATGCGAGCGCGATACGTGCGGGACTTCTCCCCCGCAGGTTCCACGGCCTTCTCGCCGTTATCGTCCTTGAACTCGGCGAATTCATCCATGGCCAAGACTTCGTCGACCCGCACAGCGCCCACGCTGTCCAGCATCGTGTCCGTCATCTCGCCCGCAGTTGGCAGAGGGAGAGACAGGCTCACCCACTCCTCGGGGTGAGCCACAATGTGGTCTCCCAGCAGGCTGGATGCGCCGAATAGGGAAATCACTCGCCGACGCAACTCGGCATCATCCTTGAGCGCGGCCATGAGTGTGTCCGCGGTGGCGTCGGAAAAAGGCACATCCTTACCCACGGACGGCAAGGAAGAAACGGCGGCCAACTGGTCATTATCCTCGCGCTCGCGCAGGGCTTCCACCAGCCGCACGAGGTTATTCAAGGCCAGGTCAGGATTGCCAGCGGCGCCCAGAGTGCGCAGCAGCCCCACGTGCTCCTCGGTATTCCACCCGAGGTCGTTGAGATCGTCTTGCGCACGCGGTCTGGTCAGGCCCAGAGTCTTCGCGGAGGGAATTCTGGCGCGGGACGACCGTGGACGATCCATGCTGGAGCCTTTCACAAACTAAACGCTGTACTGACACGGGGGGATACCCGAAGACGAAGGGGCTAGAACTCAAGGTTGTTCTTGAGCTCCCACGGAGTGATCTGCAACTGGTAGTTGTTCCACTCGCGCCACTTGTTGCGCAGGAAGTATTCGTAGACGTGCTCGCCCAGGGCATCGGCCACCAGCTCGGAGTTTTCCATTTCGCGCAGGGCGTAGCTCAGGTCCTGCGGCAGGTCCTTGAATCCGGCAGCGCGGCGCTCGCGAGCGGTCATCAGCGCAATATCGCCCTCGGCGGCCGCTGCCAATTCGTAGCCTTCCTTAATGCCCTTCAGCCCAGCGGCCAGCAGCACGGCGTAGGAGAGGTACGGGTTGCAGGCGGAATCCGGGGTGCGGATTTCCACGCGACGGGAGGCGGACTTGTTCTGCGTGTACATCGGCACACGGACCATCGCGGAGCGGTTCGCAGCACCCCACGCGGCCGAACGAGGAGCCTCGTCACCAGTGGAAATGCGCTTGTAGGAGTTGACCCACTGATTGGTGACCGCGGAGATCTCTGAGGCGTGATGCAGGATGCCCGCGATGAATGACTTGCCGGTCAGGGACAGACGGGTTTCGTCATCCGGATCGTGGAAGGCGTTTTCATCGCCTTCAAACAGCGACATGTGCGTGTGCATCGCCGAACCCGCGTATTCCTGGAACGGCTTGGGCATGAACGTAGCGCGCACGCCGTTGCGCAGGGCCACCTGCTTAATGATGTAGCGGAAGCTCATTACGTTATCAGCCATGGACAGGGCGTCCGCGAAGCGCAGGTCGATTTCCTGCTGGCCGGGGGCGTTTTCGTGGTGGGAGAACTCCACGGAGATGCCCATGCGCTCCAGGGTATTGATGGCATCCGCGCGGAAGTGTGGGGCCTCGTCTGTGACAGCTTGATCGAAGTACCCGCCCGTATCCGTGGGCACCGGTGGCTGCCCGTCGGTTTCGATGGATTGCACCAGGAAGAACTCGATTTCCGGGTGAACGTAGCAGGTGAAGCCCATTTCTGCGGCGGTGTTCATCTGTCGACGCAAAACTTGCCGCGGATCCGACCATGACGGTTGGCCATCCGGCATGGTGATATCGCAGAACATGCGGGCAGATAGGCTACCATCGCGGTCTGACTGGAACGGCAGGATTTGGAACGTGCTGGGATCTGGCCTGGCGATGGTGTCTGATTCTGCGACGCGGGAGAAGCCTTCGATGGCCGAGCCATCGAAGCCAATTCCCTCTTCAAAGGCACCTTCCAACTCTGCGGGAGCCACGGCCACAGACTTGAGGAAGCCTTGGACATCCGTAAACCACAGGCGGACGAAACCGATGTTTCGCTCTTCGATGGTCCGCAACACAAATTCCTGCTGGCGATTCATGGTTTTCCATTGTAGAGAGTCCCGCGACAACGCGGGCGGACTTGCCATCTGCCGGGCTGATGAATGGGGTTGGTTGGCCTCAATTCCGTGACGTGTCCGCGGTTCTGGCACTATGAATGCATGGTTGAGAACACGGCTGACCGTTCTGATAATTCGCCCGTCGGGTACATGGTGCCCACCAAGCAGGTTCGTTTGACGGACCTGCAGGCTCGCAAGGGTTCGGACTCTCCTTTTGCCATGCTGACCGCCTACGATTACTCCACCGCCAAGGCGTTTGCCGCCGCAGGCGTGGAGGTGCTGCTGGTCGGCGATTCCGCTGCCAACGTGGTATTTGGCTACCCCACCACCTCTCATATTTCTATGGATGAGATGTGCTACCTCGCCGCTGCAGTGGTGCGCGGTGCGGATAAGGCTTTCGTGATGGTGGATTTGCCGTTCGGCAGCTACGAGGCCTCTGATGAGCAGGCCGTGCGCAGTTCCACGGAGATTTTGCACCGCTCGGGCGCGCACTGCGTGAAGCTCGAGGGCGGTGTGCGTATCGCGCCACGGATCAAGGCCATCAAGGACGCGGGCATTCCGGTGTGCGCGCACATTGGCTTTACCCCGCAGTCGGTCAACAACTTGGGCGGCTTCAAGGTGCAGGGGCGCGGGGCTGGCTCCGAGCAGTTGATCGCGGATATGCAGGCCGTGGTGGAGGCCGGCGCGGACATCGTGTTAATGGAGATGGTTCCGTCCGACGTCGCCAAGCGCGTCACCGCAGAATGTCCCGTGCCCACCATTGGCATCGGCGCGGGTGCGGATTGTGATGGCCAGGTTCTGGTGTGGCATGACATGGTCGCATTCCCAGAGGATGGGCACCGCCCCAAGTTCGCCAAGCAGTGGGGCAACGTGGGCGAGGTACTCACCCGCGCCGCTGCGGCGTATAAGAAAGAAGTCCAAGAAGGCACATTCCCGGCCGAGGAACACACCTTCAACAGCTAGCGCTGGCCAACCCAGCGCGAGTCCAAGACAGCTAGTCCCCCAAAAAAATCTGCTATCCCAGCGCGTCCGCCAGCACGAACACCAGCCCGGCGGCACCGAGCAGCAGCAAGGATCCCGTCAAGGCCACCACGGATCCAACATTCGGGTCAGCTCTCCCCCGGACAATTCCTCGGCATCCACCCTGGTAGCGCCGCCTTTGCGTCGCCACGATAAAGATGGCCAGCGCACACAACGCCCCAGCTACCAGTATCACGGCCGAGCCATACAAGTGCGCCCATCGGAGCATCACCGCGCCCACCACTAGCATCGCCACCACGGTGCGGGTCCAGGCCAGCGTGGTGCGCTCGGGCTGCAGGCCCGGGTCGCTGTGCAGGGAGATGTCCCTGGACGGATCGGCCGGAGAGGGAGAACGAGAATCAGCCATTAGTAGGCCAGCACCACCACGAGCACGGTGACGGTGGCCATCACTGCCACGCCGGAGAGAAACGGCACGATGCCCGGCACTGGCAACGCGCGGGATTCCCGCATCGCGCGTTCCACCCGCACCCAACGCACCGCCGCACCCAGGGCAATGAACATGCCCACCAGCAGTACTAATATTGCCGCGCCGCTCCACAGCCAGCTGGGGACGTTGGGCAAACGGAAGGCCTCAAGAGCGATCCCGCCCGCTAAAAACGCCAACGAGGTACGTATCCAGGCGAGGAACGTGCGCTCATTGGCGAGGGTGAAGCGAGGGTCAGGTTCAGAGCCCGTGGGCAGCAGCGTGCGCGCTAGCCACGAGCGGGAAGGCTTGGCCGGTTTAGTCCTCGCCGAGCTCATTGCGATCGTAGGCATCTGCCTCTTCGTTGCGCTTACGTGCGGTTTCGAGGGCGTGAGCAGCCTCTTCACGGGTGTCGTACGGGCCCATGCGGGATTCCCAGCCGCCAACCTGGCCCTGAGTAACTTCGCCGGTTTCGGTGTCAAAGTACCATCTATCGGTCATAGAACTTTCCTACCACAGTTGTGCGGGCTCTCGCGTGGCTAGTCCCCCGCCCCTCCCACACTTAGTTAATCCCAAGTCCCGCACCTAGTCCGCGGGCCAGGCGAACTCCACGGTCCGGGTCTCCGGATCTGCGGTAATCAGGGTGACCGCCGTCTGGGAGGCCTCCTCCGGATTCCCTTGGCAGTCCGCAATCACGGGCGGCTCGCTGACGAAAATATCAGCGCCCTTGTCACTGCTATGCATCACTGCGGCGGAGAAGTTCTGCCCCACCCACGGCTGCAGAACCACCGCTTCGGTCAGGCCCATGCATGCTCGGTCCACCTGGTTGGCCAGCTGCGTGCTGCGCTTCATCGCCTCGATGACCTCATCCGCGCGCTCGGCCACCCACGCTGGCACCTCGCGTTCCTCGGCGATGGCCAGGCAAATTTCCGTGGCGAATCGGTCGCTCAGCCTGCGTAGCGGCGCGGTGACGTGGGCGTAGTGGCCGCCAATTCCGGCGTGGATGGACGTTTCGTTTTCGTTTTCGACGCCAGCAATCCCAAACGCCACATAGCTAGCTCCACGCAGCAATCTCTGGGCGTCGCGCATCAAGGCCATTCCCTGTGGAGTGGAGGCATCGATGCTGGCCAGGAGCTGGCCAACGCTCTTGTTGCCACGTTCAAAGCCGAGCGCTTTGGCAGCGGAGTCAAACTTGGCGATGTCCTTGGGGCTGGCTGGCGGCAGAGTGCGGAGGATGCCTTTGCCTGATTTGACCATCATCTGGCCTGCACACATGCCCGCCAGCAGGGACAGTTCCGCGTTGTAGTCATTCATCAGTTGGCGCGGTTCGATGACCAACTGGTATTCAGCCTGCTCATCGTCGCTCTTTTCCACGGAGATCGAAGGCAAGCGCAGGTTCACCGCGTCCCGTCGCAGGTCCGAGCGCTGCCGAGCTTCGCCCAGCTCCGGCAACAGCGCGATCGAGGGATGCAGCGTGCCTGCCAGGCGGTCAGCTTCCACGCCTTCGTAGTTCAGCTTCGCGCGGCTGCGGACGGTTGCGCGGTAGACGGTGAAATCATGGATTTCTCCATCGGCGTCCACGTTGATGTCCCACACCACGGCGGGCCGGTCCTGATCCGGAAGTAGCGATGCACTGCCTTCTGAGAGCTCCGCGGGGTGCAGGCGTACGGGATCATCGGGAAGATACATCGTTTGCCCACGGCGGATGGATTCCTGCTCTAGGGCGGAATCTGGTTCCACGAAAGCCCCGACATCCGCGATGGCATAACGTACGCGCCAGCCCGGCGCGACGGAACCTGCGTTGCCTGCAGCACCAGCACCGCTGTCCGCAGCACCACTGTCCACAACACCGTCTGCCTGCCAAGATTCGACATGCACCGCTTGATCTAAGTCCATGGAGCTGGGCGGATCGATCGTGACAAACTCCACCTCGCGCAGGTCACGTCTGCCCTCCGGGTACCTATCCGTGGCCAGGATGGCCTCAGAGTGGAGCTGTTCAGGGAAGGTCTCTGGCAGGACGAATTCCCGAGCGATTGCGCGGAAGTCCAGTTCGGCGGCGAATAGTTTCATTGCTCCAGAGTGGCACAACTAAGCCACATGCGCGCTGCGCCGAGCGCAGAACTGTACGCGAAAGAAGTTTTGAACGCCGAGAAGACCTATGAGCCGGATTTTGTCCTACGCTCATTCCACCCGAAGGTGTCCTCAGCGCGAGGCGGCCATCCATCTGGGCGCACCATTGCTGGGCACCTCAAGCGGTCTACCTGTTCATCAGCAAGCGAGCAGCTCTGGAACTCAGCCGCACGGAACGAGCCGTGCAACTACTTGACCTTGCTCCCGGTGGGGTTTACCTAGCCACCCCAGTCACCTGGCGTGCTGGTGCGCTCTTACCGCACCTTTTCACCCTTACCCGCGAAGCGGGCGGTTTGTTTTCTGTGGCACTGTCCCGCAGGTCACCCTGGGTTGCCGTTAGCAACCACCGTGCTCTGTGGAGTCCGGACTTTCCTCGACGTGCGGCCTCATCCCAGCGTGGGATTGGTTCCAGCTCGCCGCGACCACCCGGTCTTCTCGGCAGGTGCTTACTCTACCTGCGCGCTGGCCCATCACCGAAAACCCGTGAGTGCCGTCTCGGTTTTAGCCCTCGAGGTAGTGCGTGTCATTGACACGCCGCACCACAGTTTTTCCCTCGCCGTAGAACTCCACGATGGACAGTCCCGCCAGGTCCAGGTGCAGGGTGCGGAACATCGTCGCGTCTACGCCCAGCGCGTAGCGGAGGATGGCCTTGATCGGGGTGACGTGGCTGACCAGTACCACGTTCTGCCCGGCGTAATCACTGGCCAACCTGTCCATGACCCCCTGGATCCGCTCGTAGACATCTTCCATGCATTCCCCGTCTGGGGTGCAGGAGTTGGCATCGAAAAAGAAACTCTTGTGCTGATCGGGGTATTCGGCGCGCACCTCGGTGAACGTCTTGCCTTCCCAGTCGCCGAAGTCCATCTCGATGAGGCCGTCATCGGTGACCACGTCTGTGCCCAGCGCATCTGCGACGGCGCGTGCGGTTTGTTGCGCTCGGCCCAGCGGCGAGCTGAGCACGGAGGCGATATTTCCGCGCGCGCCCACGTACTCGGCCGCCCGGCGCGCCTGCCACTCGCCCTTGGCCGTCAGCGCTGGGTCGGAGAGGCCGGAGAATTGCTTGGACACGCTCATTTCGGTCTCGCCGTGGCGCAGCAGGAGGAAGCGTGCGGGCTGGGTGCCGCCGTGCCAGTCGGCGGAGGTTTCCTTTGTGTTTTCTTCCTTCTCGACGCCAACCTCCTCCCCCACAGCCTTGTCCCCTGAAGCCTGCGCAGGTGTCTCGTCCTGCTCCTCGGGCTCTGCAAAGTAGATGCCGGATTCTTTGTCATCCATGGCGCGATTGGCCAGCTCATCCGCGCGCTTATTCTGCGCGCGCGGCACCCAGGTGTAGTTCACGGATGCGAACTCGCGCTCTAGTTCCTTGGCCTGCTGGGCCAGGGGCTTCATGTCTGGGTGCTTGATCTTCCATCGGCCGCTCATCTGCTCGACAATCAACTTGGAATCCAGGAACACGTCCACGGTGGTCTCGGATGGGGAGTGCCCGGCACGCTCGGCGACGGTCTTGGCCAGCATCAGGCCGTTAACCACGCCGTGGTACTCGGCGACGTTATTGGTAGCCTTGGCGATGTATTCCCACTGACAGGCCAGCTCGGTCTTATGCCCTGCGATGGCCGAGGCGGGGTCGACGATGCTGGAGCCCGCGCCTGCGAGTCCGGGGTTGCCTCGTGAACCGCCGTCAGCTTCCAACCGAAGTCGCATTGTGCCTATCGCCTTTCCTTAAGTGCTGTGTTTCGTGGGTGTCCCGTGTGTGAATGCTCGATGGGCGCTCAACGGGTAACGCAAAAATTACTCGTCTTCGCGGTACACCAGCAGTAACACGTTACATTCCGGGCACTGCGGAAGTTCGTCTGCGGGCGTGCGTTGGATGGATTTCAGCGAGGCTGGGTCCAGCTCCATGAAGCAGCCTTGACACATGCGCCCTTTGAGCCACGCAGCGCCAATTCCCTGCTCTTCCACTCCGCGGTCGTAGGCTGCCAGCACTTTGTCATCCAGGTTCTCTCGGGCGGATTGAACGCGAGCGGTAGCGGCGTCCATGTCCGCGCGCAGGGCATTCTCCGCGCGCTGCACGTTGTCTTCCGCTTCGCGGATTTTGGCCTGGTAGGCATCGGGCTGCTCGGACTCGTTGCCGTCGAAGAACTCCGCGGTGCGGATTGCCCGCTCCAGGCGATCTTCGAAATCCTCCAGCTTGGCCAAGGTGGTGCTGAGATCGTGCTTGAGGTCCCTGCGCTGCTCGCGGTCGGTCGCGGTGCTCAGCGTGGCGCGATCATCGCGCTCGCGCTCTTTGAGCTTGGCCACTTCCTGGCGCAGGCGGAACACGTCCGTGCGGTGTTCGTTGCCCGCCGCGCGGTTGCGCACCTGCTCATTGCGCGCCTTGATCTGCTCGGCTTTGAGGTGTTCCAGCTTCTCGCGCTCGTCGAGGGTATCCAGGCGCGCTTGCAGGACGGACAGTTCTTGGTTGCTGGCCAGCAGGGTTTCCAACTGGCGTCGGTCGTCTGTAGAGCAATGCATGGTTTACTCGTCTCCCTGTCCGTGGATTGTCCACGGGTCGGTCCTGATGTCCAGTACGTGCGTATCAACGGGGATTGACTCGGCCTCTAGTCCGCGTGCCACCACCTCAGCGGCTTGGTTGCACCACGGGAATTCGCTAGCCCAGTGGGCGGTGTCAATGACGGCGCAGCCACCGGCGCGCAGGTGCTCGTCCACGGGATGATGGCGCAGGTCGGAGGTCACAAAACAGTCGACGTCCATCTTCGCCACGGTGCCGAGGAAGCTATCCCCTGCCCCGCTTGCCACAGCCACCTTACGGATCATCGCCTCGGGATCACCCGCGGCGCGCACTCCCCAGGTGGTGGCGGGCAGCGTGGTGCGCACGCGCTCAGTGAACTCGCGCAGCGTCATCGGCTGATCCAACTCACCCACGCGCCCGATGCCCAAGTCTTTTTCGCCCAGTTCGCGAGTGCCGGAGTGCGTTTCCACCACGTCCAGCGCGGGCTCCTCATAAGGGTGCGCCTTCACCAGCGCCGCCCGCACGGATTCCCGGGCGCGTCGCGGGGCCACAAATTCCACGCGCAGTTCCTGCACGCGCTCCAGCTCGCCGCGCGAACCGATATGGGGATCCGCGCCCTCGCCCGGGCGGAACTGGCCCGTCACCGCGAATTCGAAACCAGCCTCGGTGTAATCCCCCACCGTTCCTGCACCGGCCGCGAACACCGCGTCCTTCACAGCCTCCGCGCTCTCTGCGGGCACCGTGAATCCCCACTTATCCAGCTCATCCACGATCGGCCGTAGCGGCGCCCCAGGAGTCACGCCCAGCAGCTCCGCCAACTTGTCATTGACACCCGGCCGCGCGGAATCCGCATTCGTGTGCGCCGCAAACAGAGCCACACCAGCGCGAATCAGCTTGTGCACAATCCGCCCTTTCGGCGTATTCGCCGCCACGGAATTCACCCCGCGCATCAGCAGCGGATGGTGCACGATCAGCATGTCCGCGCCCCGCGCAATCGCATCGTCTGCCACTGCGTCCGTGCAATCCAGCGCGAACACCACCGATTCCACAGATTCGGCGGGGTCGCCGCAGATCAAACCCACGGCGTCCCACGATTCCGCCAAATACGGCGGGTAGGCACGCTCCATCACGCGGATGACGTCCCCCACGGTCGCGGTGCTGTTATTGGCTGGCACGGATCACTCCTGACCTTGAATTATTCAGTTCCCACAATCCCCGTCCACCCTAGCCATTCGCGAGACAACGCGGGGAGCGCACGTGGGGACGAGGTTGGCGCTCAGAAGAAAAGGAGGACACGGGAGCGCCACCGGGCACTCGGGTAGGCTGCGCAAGGGACACAGACCACGAAGGAAGGGGCAAACTATGGCTGAGCAGCAGATTCGAAAGATCACGGTGGTGTGCACGGGCAATATCTGCCGCTCGCCGATGGGTGACGTGATGCTCAATGCGGCGCTTCAGGATGCCGGGATTGGCGACGTGACCGTCAATTCCTGCGGGCTGGCGGGCTATCACATTGGCCAGCACGCCGACGAGCGCGCCATCGCCGAGATGAAGCGGCAAGGCTACGACGGCTCGCAGCACATCGCCGCACAGTTCGGCCCAGAACACGAGGACGCGGATGTGTTCCTGGCGATGGATCGCGGCCATGTGCGTGGGTTGCGGGATCTTGGCGTGGATGCGAATCGTATTTTCTTGTTCCGTGCGTTCGACGCCAAATCCTTCAATCCCGAAGCTCATCCCGAAGGCCTGCACTCGATGGAGGCCCCCGAGGTGGCGGATCCGTACTACGAGGATGAGGCTGCGTTTACCGAGGCCGCGGAGCAGATCGAGGCTGCCGTGCCGGGGGTTATGCGCGAGCTGCTGGGTAAGTAGCTGCGCTGTCTGTGGGGGCTAGGCTGGTGTAGCTACCTTGGCCTGTTTCAAAGCGGGGGTTAGAAGCGCTCGCCGCGCTTTTGGGAGCGGCGCTCCTCGAAGCGGGAGCGGGTTCCGCCGTAACGATCGGCGAGCTTGCGCTCGGCGCTGTTCTCCTCCACGGCTTGCTCGACGCTGGATTTACTCTTCTTGGAATTGTTCAGCTCGGTTGTGCCAGGGGCTTGATTGTTCTGCTCACGCTTAGCGGAGACTTGCTCTTGTACCCTGCCAGCAGCTTCCCGCTCCGCTTCACCCGCTTCTGCGCCAGTGGAATCTGCACCACCAGGGTTTACGCCAGCACCGATCACTCCCTTCGCCGTCTCGGCCTCGGCAATCTCCTGCCTTTCCCGACGCCGCTCGCGGATCTCCGAGTAGCCAAACCAGATCAACGCCGCAGGGGCCGCGATGCCGAAGGTGATCCACTGAATGCCATACGAAAGGTGCGGGCCGTTATCCAACTGCGGCAGCGGAATGGCGTTAATGGTGGCGTCTGAGGAATCCTGCTCATTCATCGCATCCACGGACACCTCGTCCAACTGAATGTACTCCTCCACCAGCGGAGTCTCCTGCCCACTGGACAACGCACCAGCAGCCTCCAGCTCTGGCTCCACTTCCTCCCCGATGGTCTCAGTGTGGATACCCATGACCTGCGTGAACCCCTGCGACTGAGTGGGTGGCGTATTCGGCTTGGCCTCGCTCATACGGACATACCCAGTCACGGTCACCTCCCCTGTCGGCGGATTCGGGATCTCCGGCACATCGGCACCTTCCACCGGTGGGACCCATCCGCGGTTGACGAGTATCGTCTGGCCGGCTTCGGTCTGAAAAGGGGTGAGGATCTGAAACGCCGGCGAACTCGATACGGGCCGGTTGCGCAGCAACACCTCGGCGTCGGTGATGAAGCGACCTTGCAGCTGGACGTGAGTCCATTCCTTCTCCAGCCCGGCGGAGGAGCCGTCGCGCGGGAGTACCTCGGCGGCGGGCACGGGATCGTACTGCATCGCGGCTTCGAGGCGATGGTTGAAGGCGCTCTTCTGCTCGCCCTTGTTCAGCTGCCAAGGGCCGAGGAATGTGAACGCGAAGTAGGTGAAAGTCAGCACCAGCACGGCTGTGAGTACCCAGCCGGGGGTCAGGAAGGCTTTCCACCCTTGTCGCCGTTTCGGTTCATTCATCACACCCCCAACTTATCAGCCGCCTAGGACAGCTCCGATTCGTTGAGTAGGTGGTTAGTGGGGCGCGGTGGTGGGCTGTTGTTGCTTCCTCTTGTTGTTGAAGTACCAATTTATTCCGACGACAATCACGAGGTTCACCGCCATCACTCCAATAAACCACCAGCTCCATGCATGTGAACTAATGAGATGGCGGTCTTCGGCCACAAGCACCCCCTCGCCCAGCAATCCGGTAGACACAGCAAAAAGTCCCGCTCACGATCTCTCGCAAGCGGGACTTCCCAAACTTCTGGGTACCGTGCGCCCTGACGGGCTCGAACCGCCGACCTGCTGGGTGTAAACCAGCTGCTCTCCCAGCTGAGCTAAAGGCGCGCACATGCCGTATTCGGCAGCGCTGATTAGAGTAGCACGCTCATTAACTTTTAAGAAAACCCCAGCTCAACGAGCATTTCACTCACGCGATTAACAGCAAACCGGGGCGCAAGTTCAGCCAACCAGCCCCCAGCTCAGCGCGCAAAACTAACTAGCGCTTCGTGCCGGACGTCACCAAGCACGCGCCCTGCCAGTCACCCAAGCGCTCGGAGCTGGTCTGCACCAGCCCTGCCAGCTGAGCGGACTCCGCAATCACTCCCGGCTCGATGGTCCCTGGAGTGCCGGCTGCTGGCGTCAACAACCAAATACGTCCGTCCTCACCGAGGCTGCGGGTGGCATCAACCAACCCATCAACAACGTCGCCATCTTCTTCACGGAACCACAGCAGAACTACGTCCACCAGCTCGTCCGTGCCCTCTTCCAGCAGCGGGCTGCCGATGAGGTCCTCTAGCGCTTCACTGATGCTGGAATCAGCATCCTCGTCCCATCCGATTTCCTGGATGACATCGTCTGCAGTGACGCACAGTAGATCCGCCCAATCGGGAGTTTCTTGGTCTCGATCCTTCTCGGGAGCGGTACCCGAAGCGTTGCCCACTGGTGTTTCTTGCCTTTCATTTGCGGTGATGGTCGCCGTTTTGTGTGTAGTCACGTCCTAGATGTTTACGCGTTAATGCTGCGGTGGCAAATCGACGCCAGACTTCACACGGCCTTGCTCTGTGTGCAACCTAACATAATTCCTTGTTCCGCAATGGTGTTTCGCTTTGTCGACGTGCCGGTTTGTTCTCCAGTTGGGAGGGTTTCTGTTGGGAACTGATCCTCGCTTTGCCCCACCAAGTGTCTTGGCCCTGGCGTAATGTGGGTGCCACAACTATTGGCAGCAAACATGTCCTACTCGTTAGCTCGAACAGCAATTAGGCCATCGAACGCTGACCAGCATATTGCAGCATTTCGCTCACCAAAGGGCAATACCGCTAACCACCTACCTTTCATCCGTATAAGGAGGGCCATCACATGGCACAGGACACCCCTCAATTCAGTGATAGCAACTTCCCGAAGATCCGCGATGGCGTGGCTTCCTACCTCCGGGATTCTGATCCGGAAGAGACTCAGGAGTGGATGGACTCGCTGGACGGGCTCTTGGAGGCCGCGGGTCCGGATCGTGGTCGCTACTTGATGTTGCGTCTGCTGGAGCGTGCCACTGCCAACCGGGTGCCTCTTCCTCCTTTGTTGTCCACGGATTATGTGAACACCATCCCTACCTCGATGGAGCCGGAGTTCCCGGGCGATGAGGATATCGAGTGGCGCTATCGCCGGTGGATCCGGTGGAACGCCGCCGTCATGGTTCACCGGGCTCAGCGCCCTGGCATTGGTGTGGGTGGCCATATTTCTACGTATGCCTCCGCCGCCCCCTTGTACGAGGTGGGTCTGAACCACTTCTTCCGCGGCAAGGACCACGCTGGCGGCGGAGACCAGATTTTCTTCCAGGGCCATGCCTCCCCTGGTATGTACGCCCGCGCTTATCTGGAGGGGCGCCTGACGGAGGAGCAATTGGATGCGTTCCGCCAGGAGGCCTCCAAGCCGGGCATTGGCCTGCCTTCTTATCCGCACCCACATGGCATGCCGGAGTTCTGGGAGTTCCCCACGGTGTCCATGGGCTTGGGCCCGATGGATGCGATCTATCAGGCGCGTTTCAATCGCTACCTGCATGACCGCGGCTTAAAGGACACGTCCCAGCAGCATGTGTGGGCGTTCCTCGGCGATGGCGAGATGGATGAGCCGGAGTCTCGTGGCCTGATCCAGATGGCCGCGCTGAATAACTTGGACAACCTCACGTTCGTCATCAACTGCAACCTGCAGCGCTTGGATGGCCCCGTGCGCGGCAATACGAAGATCATCCAGGAGCTGGAGAGCTTCTTCCGCGGCGCCGGATGGAATGTCATCAAGGTGGTGTGGGGTCGCGAGTGGGATGAGCTACTGAAGAAGGACACCGAAGGTGCCTTGGTGGACGTCATGAACCACACCTCGGATGGTGATTACCAGACCTTCAAGGCCAATGACGGCGCCTACGTCCGTGAGTTCTTCTTTAATCGCGATCCTCGCACCGCCAAGCTGGTGGAGGACATGACGGATGAGGAGATCTGGCACTTGCGCCGCGGTGGCCACGATTACCGCAAGATCTACGCGGCATACGCCCGGGCCATGGAAACCAAGGACCAGCCCACGGTGATCCTCGCGCACACCATTAAGGGCTACGGCCTAGGCCACAACTTCGAGGGCCGGAATGCCACGCACCAGATGAAGAAGCTCACGCTAGAGGATCTCAAATCTTTCCGCGATAAGCAGTCCATCCCTATCTCGGATGAGGAGCTGGAGAAGGATCCGTACCTGCCGCCGTACTACAACCCGGGTGAGGATTCGGAGGAAATCCAGTACATGCTTGAGCGCCGCAAGGAGCTGGGCGGTTTCTTGCCGGAGCGTCGCAGTACGTACTCGCCTTTGACGGTCCCTGGCATCGAAAATATAAAGAGCGCGCTGAAGGGTTCCGGCAAGCAGAAGGTCGCCACCACGATGGCGCTGGTGCGCGTGTTTAAGGATTTGATGCGCGATGAGGAGATCAAGAAGCGCCTGGTGCCGATCATTCCGGATGAGGCGCGCACGTTCGGCCTGGATTCCTGGTTCCCGATGTTGAAGATCTACAACACGCACGGTCAGCACTACACGCCGGTGGATCATGATCAGATGCTGACGTACATCGAGGCCAAGGACGGCCAGATCCTGCATGAGGGTATTAGCGAGGCAGGATCGATGGCGTCGTTCATTGCGGCGGGTACTAGCTACGCGACCCACGGTGAGGCGATGATTCCGCTGTACATCTTCTACTCCATGTTCGGCTTCCAGCGCGTGGGCGATTCCGTCTGGGCTGCGGGCGATCAGATGGCACGCGGTTTCTTGATCGGCGCGACGGCCGGCCGCACCACGCTGACGGGCGAGGGCTTGCAGCACATGGATGGCCATTCGCCGGTGCTGGCCTCCACCAACCCAGCCGTGGTGACCTACGATCCTGCATTTGCCTACGAGGTGGCGCACATCATCCGCGAAGGCATCGACAGGATGTACGGCGAGGACCGCGGAGACAACGTCATCTTCTACCTGACCGTCTATAACGAGCCGGTGCACCAGCCACCGCAGCCGGAAAACCTGGACGTGGAGGGCCTGCTCAAGGGCATTTACCTCTACTCCCCTGCGGATAAGTTGGTGGGCAGCGGTGTGGATTCCGCTGGCGATGTGGGAGATGCCAAAGCCGCCGAGCACACCGCAGCAATCCTGGCCTCAGGCGTGGGCATGGAGGCTGCCATCGAGGCGAAGCAGATCCTGGCCAAGGATTACAACGTCAATGCTGCGATCTATTCCGTGACCAGCTGGAATGAGCTGGCGCGCGATGGGCAGGCGGCGGAGCTGGAGCAGCTGCGGGATCCTTCGGCTGAGCCGCGGACGCCATATGTTGCTTCCGTGTTGGCTGACGTGGAAGGGCCGAAGGTGGCGGTCAGCGACTTCGCCACGGCCGTTCCGGAGCAGCTGCGTAAGTGGGTGCCGGGCGAGTACGTGGTGCTGGGCGCGGATGGCTTCGGCTTCTCGGACACCCGCGAGGCGGCGCGACGTTTCTTCAACATAGACGCCGAGTCCGTGGTGGTCGCCGTGCTGTTGGGCTTGGCGCGCGAGGGCAAGATTGACCGGGACGTGGCAGCGCTGGCCGCGGAGCGTTTTGAGATTACCGATCCGACGGCAGTGCTGGATCCTCACGAGTAGTTCGGCCTAGTTTCTGGTGTGGGCCGCCCTGGCTTTCGGCTGTGGGCGGCCTCATCTTTCCCGCTAGCTCAACCCGCTAGCCAAGCAGACACGCTCGCAGTACAATAGGTGACATGTCAACTACATCAGCTATCGCAACACTCATTCCTTCCTCAGACCGCCAGCGATGGAAGGATTCCGCCGTTGACTCTCGGCAGTCCTTCCCCGCCGCGGGCAATTTCGACCTGATCGACAACTCGTGGGGACTGTTGATGATCCATAATGACGACATCGTCTCGCCCGGCGAGGGCTTCGATATGCACCAGCATGACAACGCGGAAATCGTCACATGGGTGCTCGATGGGGCTCTCCGTCACCGCGATTCCGGCGGCAAAGACATCATCCTCCATAGTGGCCATGCGCAGGCCATTAGTGCAGGTCGCGGCTTTAGTCATAGCGAAGTCAACGCAGCGGGATATACATCTCTTTCGCGGTTGCACGTAATTCAAATGTGGCTACCACCCGATGAGGAAAACACCGATCCTCGCCATGGCGAAGCTGACTTCTCGGCAAGCATCGAGCACAGTAAGGCCAGGGGAGAATTCTTCAATGTGGCCGCGGGCAGCGAGCACGATGAAGCATCCGCTCCGTTGCACATCGGTTCAGCTGGAGCGCGTTTGGATATCAGCTATTTGAGCACGCAGGCCACCTCGCAGTTGAACCTTTCCCGCTACTCCCACATTTTCTTGGCCTCCGGCTCAGTAACGGCAACCATAAGCAACTCAGGCGATGGTGATCGCTCGAGCGACAGCGGCAACAGCGGCGACCGTGACGGTGGCGGGAACAGTAACGGTGACAGCAACGAGAACAGCGAAGTCAATTCCGTCGAGACCAGTGACGATAGAACGTGGGAACTGCGCGAAGGCGATGTTCTCCGCGCAGAAGTCCTTGGCTCTGATCAATCAACAGTAACCTTCACCTCCACAGAAGATGCCGTAATCATGGTGTGGCGAATGAATTACTCAGCAAAAGAACGTCGCACGCAGCGCTAGAGAGCGTTTCCAAAAGTGAAATCTGCGCCGCCACACCGCGATCCGCGCCGAAGATTCACAATCTTTCCCCAACTCACGATCGCTAATCACATCCGTCACACCCACCTGGGGAAATAGGAAGTGCCCTGAGCAGTTTGGGAAAAATTGTGAATTCTGGCCGGCAACACGTGCCAGTTAGCACGCGGTTGAAAACCGGCACAGAGGACGTACAGCCAGTCCTATCGCACCCGCGCGATCAGCGCAGCCAGCTCCTCGTTCACAATCTCCGGCGCCTCCACCGGCAGCATGTGCCCGGTCTCGGGAATGTCCCGCAGCCTCGCCTTCGGCCACTCTTCCACGATCGCGCGCGTCTGCGAAGCGGGCGTGACGTTGTCCTTCTGCCCCACCATCACCACTCCGGGGATGTCCGCCAGTGTGGGAGCCGCCTCGGTTTCATCGTGGTTGATGAGGTCATCCATGTAACCCAGCACCGTCGTCATCGTGCATCGGTCTATTTCCTCGGCGTGGTACTCCACCACATCGAACCGCGCAGACTCCCCTTCTTCCAACGCGCCGTGATAAACGAAGCTGGCGATGAACGGCTCCAGCACCCAGTCCACGCTCCCCTTCACCCGGGCGGCCACACGCGGGTAGCGCTGCCCGTCCTTGCGCATCAACCGCACGGGCAGGGACCGCAGAATTTGCGTCACGCCCGCCGAAGCGAAACTATCGATTGCCCCATTGACCAGCGCAATCCCCCGCACCCGAGCCACAAACTCAGAGTCCGCTTGGCGCATCATGCTCAGCACGGTTTGCACTCCCAGCGAGTGCCCCACCAGGAGCAAGGGGCCGCTGGGCGCGAGATGCCCGATGATTTCCAGCATGTCCCTGGCGGTGGTGTCTACCGTGTACGTTTCGGCGGGCCCGGTGCTTTCGCCGTGGCCGCGCAGATCTGGAAGTAGCATCCGCAGGTTAGGAATCTCGCGCAGATGCTCAGCCTGAAACACCCAGGAGCGGGAGGACAGGGTAAAGCCGTGGGCGAAAACCACGGTGAGCTGTTCGGCGCCCTCGTCTTGGCGGGCGGAGAGGATTTCCTTGGTGACGAGTTTGGCGTCGGGAGGAAAATGGACATGGCTGGCAACCACGTCGCGCAACTCGGGGACTTCGGGGACACGGCGGGCGAGGCGATGTGCGGCGCGGCGGACGACGAAGCGGGTGGTGCCGAAAAGGGGGCTGAGAAGGCTCACGTCGTTCCTAAAATACCCAGTGGACAGTTCTATTTAGGTGTATTTCTGATAGCCTAGTCCTCGCCTCCAGCGCGAAAGCAATAAACCGCCCCATCTCCGCATAAACCTCACACCCCCTCCCCACCTGCGCATTCCCACCACCCCTTGCGCAAGAAACCTGAGTAGTTCCTGAACCTTCCGGGAGCGCTTTACTTATCGTAGGCTCGGTTCAATAGACTAGATCCGATTGCTTTGCGTTCGCGAGGCCGCGTGTGCGCCCATCTCACCACGCTCACACTTGGCCCACATCAGGAAGGGTTCCCCACATGGCAGAAAACACGGCAGGCATCTCTGAGCAGCAGAAGCAGAAGTTGGCAGCGGCACTGGGGGGTTCTGCGGCCGGGTCTGATGCGGGCTCTGATGTTGGTTCGACGCCACACTCCAGCTCCACCAAGACTTCCTCCAAGGGTGCTGGGGATGGCGTGTCTGCTGATTTTGTGGAGAATCGCGTGATGGGGATCGTGGAGGATGCCACTGGGGTGGAGCGGGAGGAGATCACCCGGAAGTCTTCTCTCAATGATGACTTGGGTGTGGATTCTTTGACGTTGGTGGATATCGCGGTGCGCCTGGAGGAGGAGTTCGATATCCAGGTGGAGGATGAGGCCATTAATGGCATCGGGAATGTGGGTCAGTTGGTTAAGCTAGTGGAAAAGCGGGTTAAGTAGCTGTTTTTCAGCGGCCTTCCGCTAGCCGTTTCCCTATTCTCTGCGCTGTCGGCTGGCGGGTTGGGGCTTACGACCTCAAGGATCATCCGCACGAGGCACTGCACACCGGCGTGATGGATGTGACCAAGCCGGAGGATTGGGAGGCTGGCATCGCGGATTTTGAGGCGAATGTGGGCCAGATTGATGTGCTGGTGAATAACGCTGGCATTCTTTTACGGAGGGGCGTTCATGAAGGAGGGGTCCTTTGAGAAGGATTCCGCGACGGTGGATGTGAACCTCAAGGGCGTGCTCTACGGTTGCCGCGCGGCGTTTCCGCACTTGCAGTCGGGCGCGAAGATCGTGAGCATGTGCTCAGCTTCCGCTATTTATGGCACGCCGGATATGGCGACCTATTCCGCGACGAAGTTCGGAGTGCGCGGCGTCACCGAGGCGTTGAATTTGGAGTGGGAGGAATCCGGCATCACGGTGGAATCCATTTGGCCGCTGTATGTGAAGACGGGCATGTTGGATAACGTGCGCACGGATGGCACGGATCGTTTGGGTATTCGTTTGACTGCGGACGACGTAGCCGCCGAGGTGGCTGACGTGGTGGAGCGGCCACGCGGCAAGGTTGCTCGGGTGCACACGCCGGTGGGACTGCAGACCAAGATCATGTTCGCACTGTCCCACTTCTCCCCTGCTGTGATGGCGCGCTTTGTCAATGCGAAGCTGACCACCAAGCGCAAGGTGAAGTTCTAGTACAGCTCTAACGTGTGGGGGCACTGGGTCAGCTCCCATCGCCCACGTTGAGGTAGTTCAACTCCCAAAACTGCGCACTTCATGTTCCATTTAGCTTCATGAAGAAAATCATAAGTAACACCTTAGTTTCTCTCAGCATCGCTTCTGCCGTTGCCATGTCTGGCGCTTCTCCCGCTTTCGCTGAGACCGATACGTATGGACCACTGACCGGCCAGCCATCAGAGATCACGCGCAGCCCTGTTGAGACCTCTCGGACCCTCAATAACTTCTGGCATTTCCTAGGCTTCGGTTGGTCCGATTCTCCGGAAGCTCAGGAGCGCATTACCCTGAGCGACGCGTTCACCGCATTTAACGCGGGTGAGTGGGAGTGGGCCGAGGTCTCCAAGCTGATCAAGGAAGAGCTCATCGAGCTGCTGCTCACGCCTTCGCCGAGCTAGCTTGCGCCACTCCTACTGAAAGCCCTTGCTCTCGCAGTTCACGCCGCGACTGCAAGGGCTTGTGCATGCCGCCACCACGGTTCCCCTGTGTGCCCCTCGGTTCACCATTACACTCGCGTCTATTATGCGCATTTTTGAAGTTCTCAAGTCCACCGAGGAATGGCCTGTCGATTCAGTCGCGGCCGCCGCTATCACCACGCCCGATGCTCAGTCGGGCTCCTCCCCCAACGTCGCGACCATCGGCGACACCTCCCAGGTGTTCCCGCTGGCCAGCGTCAGCAAGCTGATCACTGGCTACGCCGTATTGTTGGCCGTGGAAGAGGGCGCGTTTGCCCTCGATGATCATATTCCTTCTTCTCTTCTTCCTTCGTTCGACGCCAGCCCTACCTATCGCGAGCTTCTCTCCCATGCCTCGGGAATTGGGTTTAGAGACAGGGAGCCCGAGAAGCCTCCGCGCACCAAGCGCATCTATTCCTCGGCGGGCTACGAGGTTCTCGCGGAGGCCTTAGAAAAGACCACGGACATCGCCTTTGCAGATTATGTCCACGAGGGCCTGTGCCAGCCTTTGGGCATCGAGATTACGGTGGAGGGTTCCGCCGGCCACGGATTCAGCGCTTCCGTGGATGCGCTGACGGTGCTGGCGCAGGAGTTCCTACAGCCACAGTTGCTCAGCGAGCAGACGCTAGAAGAGGCGTTAACGCCCCAATACCCGGACCTGGCCGGCATCGTTCCGGGTTATGGCCGTCACAATCCTTGTACGTGGGGGTTGGGCTTTTCGTTGCACGGGGGCAAGGATCCCCATTGGATCGGTAGCGAGATGCCAGACGACACCGCTGGCCATTTCGGCCAGTCAGGCACCTTTTTGTGGATTCACCGTCCCACGAGACGGGCTGCCATAGTACTGACTGATAGGGATTTTGGTGACTGGGCTAAGCGGCGATGGGGGGAATTCAATAATTCTCTATGGGCGACGATGAGTGAACAGATGAAGTAAATTGGTTGCAAGCTGATACGAAACAAAACGTTGTAATTAAAGTAGTTTTTACATTGCCATGAGTACGTATCTACTTTACATGCCTTAGTACTTTATTTTGAATGAATCGGAGTAGGACGCCATATGCATCGCCCCAAGGTCATGACGGTTTACGGCACCAGGCCTGAAGCAATCAAGGTTGCTCCCGTCATCAAGGGGTTAGCACTCGATGACCGTTTTCGCTCCACAATAGTTTCGACTGGCCAGCATAAAGAGATGTTGGCGCAGGTCAACTCGATGTTTGATATCAATCCTGACTATGACCTGAAACTAATGAAGCACGGCCAAAGCCTTAATGAGCTCGTATCTCGTTGCATGCTCGGACTCGACGAAATCATCACTGCGGAAGATCCCGATGCCATCATCGTGCAAGGCGATACTTCCACAGCAATGGCCGCAGCACACGCCGCATTTCACAAGGGCGTCAAGGTCGTTCATCTAGAGGCAGGTTTACGATCTGGAAGTATTTTCAACCCTTTTCCAGAAGAAGCTAATCGTCGAGTTGTTGCACAATTAGCATCTCTTCATTTAGCGCCTACAAGTGCCGCTAAAGATAATCTCCGGAGAGAAAACTTCCATTCCGACGATATTGCAATCACTGGAAATACAGTCATCGATGCCCTAGTGGAAGCAGCCAGATGGACCTCGAGTTTCCAAGACGAACGACTCGAAGCACTAGCAAACACTCGGGACCGAGTGGTTCTAGTGACAACTCATCGTCGTGAGAATCTCAACGTCATGACTGAAATCGGGACTGCTGTACACGATCTAGCGGTGAAATATCCCTCCGTGTACTTCGCGCTTCCGTTGCACCTCAATCCACTGGTTCGCAATGTGGTTATGCCGAAGGTGGAGAACTTGGACAACGTCATCGTGACCGATCCACTTCCCTATGACCAATTTGTTTCCTTACTGTCTCGGTCTTCCCTTGTACTCACAGACTCTGGCGGAGTCCAGGAAGAAGCTCCGTCGTTGGGCAAGCCAGTGCTAGTAATGCGAAACAATACTGAAAGACCGGAAGCGATCGCCGCAGGAACAGTTAAACTCGTCGGTACGAACCAGTCACGAATTGTTGCGGAGGCAAGCCTACTAATCGAAAACCGCGCCGCATACGTAGCAATGGGCAATGCCGTGAATCCCTACGGCGACGGAAGAGCAAGCGAGCGGACCATCGCCGCAATTGCCGAGCTACTCGGAGTGGGAGATAGACTTCCCGACTTTTTCAACAACTAATTAATTACCCTAGAACACCAAGAGTTAAAGATTACAGAACGGCAGATAGAAAATGAAACGAATCGTAGTAGATGTAGATAATACGATATCATTTACAGCAGACGGAAACTACCAGGACGCGAGCGTAGACGTAGAGCTTGTAGAGCAGCTCCATAATTACAAGGACGACGGATTCGAAATCGTACTATACACTGCTCGGAACATGCGAACCCATGAAGGAAACATCGGAAAAATCAACGCCAAGACTCTGCCGATATTAATTGAGTGGCTAAATAAAAACAACGTACCCTACGATGAAATATGGACTGGAAAACCATGGAACGGTCGAGACGGATTTTACATCGACGATAAAGCAATCCGACCCAACGAGTTTAAAAATTTGAGCTACAGTGAGATCCAAGCTCTCATAAACACCAGCGAGGCCTAAATGTTCGTCATTCTATCCGGAAGCTACATAGAACAAGAATTACGGGCAGAATTCGGAATGATTCCGCCAGCTTTCCTTCCCTTAGGAAACAAACCGCTAGTATCATGGCAAACCGAAAGAATTAGGAACCAATTTCCAAATGAGACGGTAGCTATAACCGTTCCCGAAACCTTTGAGTTGTCCATGCTTCACGAAGACGTTCTCAATAAAAACGAAATAGAAGTTGTTCGAGTACCTGAAGATCTAAGCTTGGCCGAATCGGTACTTTATTTTCTCAACGTAGCCACCAGCCTTGGAGATACGCTTCGGGTTCTTTATGGCGACACTTACATGAATATGTTTCCAGAAAACGAGAACATCATAGGAATAAGTTCAACTACCGACGACTACATCTGGCAACACGCCGATATCACTTTATCCACCGAAGAATACACCCAAGAACCAATATGGTGTGGGTTCTACTGCTTTACAAACACCAAAAAATTAGTTAGAAGCTTAGCGCTGAATAGAACTGATTTTATCAGTGCGGTACTTGACTATTTCCGACCGGACGAACCAAATTACCAGGTGATCTCAAGTTGGAGCGACTGTGGCCACTTGAACACATACTTCCGATCAAGAGAAGCTTTTACAACGCAACGATCATTTAATGATCTGACAATTCGCAATGGAGAGGTATCGAAAGGAGGCAAGCAAACGGAAAAAATCATGTCTGAAGCGAAATGGTTCGAGAAACTTCCGAACGCAATGAAAAAATATACGCCGGCTTACTACGGATACTCCAGCGAACTAGGTTCATATCGAGTGGAATACCTACCAATGACCCCACTCAATGAGCTATTCGTCCACGGGCGCAACCCGATGTCAACATGGACGCGTATATTAAGCATGTTCAAAACTTATCTTATGGAAGCACACGAAAATGGACCAGCACGACAAGAAATAGATCCACAGAAGCGCGACTACTTGATAAACAAAAAGACCTGGCAGCGCCTTCATCAATTCAGCGAACAAAATGAAATAGATGTGGATAAGGGAATTGTATTTCAGGGAATAAAGTTACCCAGCCTTAGAAAAATAACTCAGGAGTTGATTGAAGAGGCGCTTCAAACTCCTCCTATACCTGGGATTCTTCACGGTGATGCATGCTTCAGCAACATTGTCCTAGACTCAAGGAATGGACGTCTACGCTTATTCGACCCGAGGGGAATTCTAGAAGACGACTTCAACAAAGAGGATATCGCCTACGATATCGCCAAGTTTGGCCACTCAATATACGGTTTGTATGATCTAATCATTGCGGACAACTTTGAAGTTCAAGCGGATTATAAAAACAACCGTTACGATCTGAAGCTTGGAGTAAGCAAATGGCACGAAGCGGTCGGTAATATGTATCTCGAGCAAAGTCTCCTTGATGGAGAGTTGAAATATGTAGACACTATACCACAGATAATACTGCTATTTCTTTCTATGCTTCCGTTACACGCCGACAAGCCAGAGCGACAAGCCGCAATGTTAGGTAATGCAATGCGACTTTATGTAAATTATAGAGGACTCACAAAATGATTATCATTCCAATGATGGGACGATCAAGTAGATTTTTCGATGCGGGATATAAGATACCTAAATATGAACTTCCGCTGGCGGGCAAAACCGTTCTCGATTGGGTGCTGCAATCTTTTGAGCCATACTTTGATATAGAGACTTTTGTATTTGTAGTAAGGCGAGACTTCAAAGGGAAAACGGCTGTACAGAAAGCTCTACAGCGCTCAAGAATTGCTAAGTACGAAATATTGGAATTTGATCAAGAGACGCGAGGCCAAGCAGACACCGTATACAAAGCTCTCAAAGCGCTATGTTTGGAAGAGTCTTCTATACCACTCGCTATTTTTAATGCAGACAGCTTCTTGCCAAGTTTCGAAATGCCCGACCTATCAGACTCTGATGCAGGAGTCATCGACGTTTTC
This sequence comes from Corynebacterium dentalis, assembly GCF_900232865.1. GTDB lineage: Bacteria > Actinomycetota > Actinomycetes > Mycobacteriales > Mycobacteriaceae > Corynebacterium > Corynebacterium dentalis. The sequence goes on from NZ_OCTS01000006.1 coordinate 228,320, forward strand.
CAGGGAGAGGGCGACCACTGGTCGTTTATCGAACCGGGCCCATCCAACACAGTATTAAAAACAACGGAAAAGGAACGCATATCAGATTATTGCAGTAATGGATTCTACTACTTCAGAAGCTGTAGTATTTTTGTAGAGGCGTTTATTTGTGCTCGAGGTGAGACGTCGCCGTTAAATGCCGAATTATATGTTGCGCCGCTATATAATTGCCTCATAGCGAAAGGCCACCAAATACGGTATCGGCTACAACCACGTGAATTTAACGTCTTTTGTGGTACGCCGATGGAGTATGAATCTTTAAACGCGTTGGGCTGGCCTGGATTCTCAAATCAGATATCACCCCAACAGTAGTGCATTGAAGAAGAGATTATGGTTAACTCAGCTGCAGTTCAAGAATTAGAAGCGTTCTTTCAGAAAAGGGTCCAGTCCTCCAATTCCGTAGATGTCTTGACTAACAGTACGCTATACACCGATCTAATGCGCATAATGAATCGGCATCTGGCGCCGCATACACGCGCAACAGTACCCCTTATAATTAGTGAAATGGACACTAACGTTGTTTCGCAGATTACGCCCAATCTTAAGGAAATGACGAATTCCTATTATGTTGCGAACTCGGCATACCTCCATCCCCAATGGTGGATACAGAACTTTCATCATTTTGTACAATATTTTCAATACTTTGACTACAGTGAGTCCTGCTTGCTGTTTCTTAATGAGCAGATAACCCACATGGTTATCGAAGATGATCATAAGGTACAGTCGATAGCGAAGTATGGATCAATTTCATTCATTTTGGCTTTCGCTCATTCTGTGGCGACCTTCACCCCGATAAGAGAAGTTCACGTTCTAAGATCGCTAGTTCATAACATCAATGCGTTTTCTTCAAAGCAAACCTTATTGAAGCGGACCCTTTCGCAGCGCGTTCACCACCTGGTAGTCAAGTCAAAATCAGCTCCAGAGACACCGTCATCTCCACGAGTGGCGATTATTATCGCAGGGCAACTACGAGCGATGGAAAAAGGTTTGCCCAAAATCGTCGATCTTTTTGATTTTCCACACGTGGACTACTTCCTAAGTACCTGGGATAGGCCGGGGACAATAAAGCTCGATCGGGCGCGGATTCCTCGAATATTTGAGAGCCAGGCGAAAGCCGTGGCCGAGAATATGACTGATGAAGAATTATCTGAATTGAGTCAACTGATGGAGGCCGAAAACCTTAAGAACTCAAAAGACATACTGAGTTGCATTCGGAACCTCGCGCCTTTCATTCCCTCATCGAATATCAATGTCGAGAATGACCAACATCCAACTTATCTTGCCATGAATAACCATCAAAAGATGTACCACCATAATTCATTTTGGGTCAATAAGCTGGGAAACGACTACTTCACATCCAACTTCGATTATATCGTAAAACTCCGGCCGGACTTACGTCTTCAGTGCGGTGCTCCTCTCGATCTATCCTGTCTAAGTCGATCCGAAGACTCGGTCTATACAGAATCCCCTAACTGGAAATTTGAATCTTGGGGGTTCGGCGCTGGTGATCAGGTAGTCTACGGCAAGACTTCATACATGCTTAATATTCTGTCAGCTGGCAATATGGACTCAAGATCAGTAAGAACACGCCAATTACTTATGTCCAGTCCGGCGTTATTAGGCCATTCTAATATCGGTCTGGAGATGTGGTTGGACGGTTTGCGCCCCGAGGGAATGCACTTTACGCATCGAGGTTATTTAGGTAATGAGCGTATCTCAGATTTAAGCGTGCTTTCACCTCATCTGAAACCCTAATGATCTGGATATATGTTCGTATTTTCGAGCCCCTTGCCACGGGCCCATTCAATCGCGTTGCCCGCGTTTTTTCCCGCAATGGTTTAGACCATTTTCGATCTATGATTAAACGTATGGCATTCACTTTGTTCCTCGTTTTCACTTAAGCTGTGTGAAACTCTGCTTATGATCTAGCCTCAGATGTCAGTCGATCTACTTCTATTATCTGTATAGACGTGCTCGGTAGGGGGCCAATTTGGCAATCTTTATCAGAAAGGTGATATCTTCTGCATTATTTTTACATGAAGATGGAAGCTATCTTCGCCCTGTTGGCAGGTTTTTTGTGAGTAGTTATTTCGCGCAACGGCATTCTACACTAATCACGATCACTGTTGCTTTTATGCTTTTGCCATTCTTACAATTATCCTTCGTATTCGAGCAGAGCTTTCCGGTTTTTGAAGGAATACAACATCCTATTGTGAGCTATAGACAATTGATCCATCTGGAGTCAGACTGCGCAAAATAAGAAATTAGCGTTTAATCACGACCGAACGCGTCACGAGTCCACACTTTGTCGTTGACATCGTCTAGCTCTGACGCATAGCGATTGCAAACGATGACATCGGAAACCTTTTTGAAGCGCTTCAGGTCGTCGATCTGCTCAACTTCATCGCTAACGTCCGCTGCAGGTTCGAACACTACAACCCGCACACCGTCTTCCTTGAGAGAACGGATGACGTCAAAAATAGCGGACTCGCGAGAATTGTCCGAGCCCATCTTCATTGCAAGCTTGAATATGCCTACAACCTCCGGGCGGAGATCCTTAATTTTCTTAGCGACAAACTTTTTACGATGAGTGTTCGACTCAATAGTCGCTGAAATCAAAGACTGTGGAATGTCGTCTTTGTAGTTGGCGAGCAGCTGCTTGGTGTCCTTTGGCAGGCAGTACCCGCCGTAACCAAAGCTGGGATTGTTGTAGTAGTTACCAATGCGCGGGTCTCCACTGACACCCCGAAGAATTGAGCTTGCGTCAAGGCCCCTAGCGATGGCAAAACTATCGAGCTCATTGAAGAAAGCCACTCGCATGGCTAAGTAAGTATTGGAGAAGAGCTTGACGGCTTCGGCTTCAGTAGACCGACAAAGAATCACTTCTACATCTTCATCCATTGCGGAGCGCGCAAGTAGTTCTGCGAATTGCTCTCCCTCGGGAGTCTCGTTCGAGACGATGACGCGGCTTGGATAGAGATTGTCATGCAACGCTCGCCCCTCGCGAAGAAACTCTGGGGAGAAGTGAATCGTCAGGTCAGGGAAACGAGCACGAATAGATTGAGTGAACCCGACGGGGATAGTGGACTTGATAACCGCCGTAACGGATGGATCGATCTCGTTGATCTGCTCCAGAACTTTTTCCACCGACGAAGTATCAAAGTAATTGGAGACCTCGTCGTAGTTGGTGGGAGTAGCGATGACTGCAAAGTCACTGCCCGGGAGGGCTGAAGCAAGATCCGTAGTCGGACCAATATTCACTCCTGGATCTGCCAGACGCGACTCAATCTCTGCGTCGACGAGGGGGCTTTCCCGTCGTGCGATAGTTTCAACGCGATTCTCATCGAGGTCTACCGAGTGAACTTCATGAAGTGGTGCCAAGAGAAGTGAATTCGCAAGACCCACGTAGCCGAGCCCAATAACTGTAATTTTCAATTAAAAAGTCCCATCTCTTATGAACCGAGGTAAACCAAGTCTCTTTTAAACAACTGGGCCCGGAAACTTATGAAATACCTTCATCAAGCCCGTCACTTTTTGAAGTTCAGCCCAATGCCGATATCGAAATGGCATCATTCCAAGCTCTAGCTTATTCGAATAAATATTTGACGCCATCTGAGGTCGCACGGGGGTAAAAGACTCTGTGTTATCAAACCAGTAAAATTCTGGATCGATACCGTCGATTAGGTCAAGCACCGGCGAGGGGACGTCGACCCAATTTTCATAGGCAACAGGACTAAAATGCACGAAACCTGGAGCCAGATAATCAACTGCGAGATTTGATCCATAGCCAACAGGCTTAGCTAGAGTAGGTAAAACTTTGGGGAGGGGCACATCTAAATCGAACAATTCTTGAAGAGCTTTTACGATTAGCGTCTTGCGCATAAATTTTTCGGTATGTGGATCCGCAAGAGATTCGAGAGAACCAGATATAGAGCCAGGAAACCTCTTGGCGGCAATAAATGCACTGCCGAATTCAGACAAACCTACCACAGGATTGACCACTTCCATACCGGATGCTCGAAATATCGGATGTGCTGAATGCCCACCCGAACGTGAGATAAAATTCCAAGGGGACGCCTCGAAAATAGAACCGAAGGAAATATAACCAGCGGCAAGTGTCGAGGAAAGCAAGATTGAGCCCACGCCCATGAAAGTCCAAGCTTTTGCGAATTCGCGCGCATTCGTGCGAACAACCAAGGGGTCAAATCGTTCGAAGAAATCGACCTCTCTCGCGAAACGACTGCCGAAATCCATGGATACCAAAGTGGTCTCGTCTCCAAGACAAGCTAAGGCCGCAAGCGAATCAAAGCCGCCACTGAAGTTCAAAATTGTTTCAGAGCGAGACACAATTGGCATCGGGGCGCCTATGGGTGCATTCCACGTCGCACCTGTTATCTTCTCTAAAGCAACCCGCACACTTGGGGACACTGGATGCAAAAAATCGACTCGATCATAAAAATTTCCAAATATGCAACCAGCCGCGAGTGCGATTAGATCGTCATGAGGCTTTGTCAACGTGGGTATACCAAACCAAATAACATCATCGAATTGATCGGAGGTAACCCTGAAAGACAAAATGTCATCATGGGAGTACTCTACGTCTCTAATGGTCAAAATATTAGTCACTCAGGCCTCCTTGATTTCTTTTGCAGGCTCAAATAACCTCGGTTGATATAAGTTATCCTTGTCCCAGATATCCTCTACTTGACTTATCGCTATGGAGGGATCCGAAAGGTTAATCTTAGTCAGTAGGGTCGGCTTAATTTCCCACCACTTCCGCTCCATTATACGTTCAATCAACGAGCTGCTGAATCGCAATCGTATTATTTTCGCCGGGTTGCCACCAACTACCGCAAACGGCGGAACATCTTTTGTCACCACGGAATGAGCGGCAACTACCGCACCGTCTCCGACAGTTACACCTCGATTAATCGAAACATTATGACCGATACATACGTCACTTCCTATCTGTGGATAGCCTTTTTCTTTCTTCCTTGGGTCGCCCTTAAGGAATCCAGCAGTTTCTGCATCTTCCTGGAAAGACCTAACCGTGTTGGCTGCCGAGTCGAACGAAATATTAGAGGTGCTCAACCATTCAAGCGGGTGACGCGGACCGACCACGTTTAGCCCCCAAGAAATACTGCAATACCGACCAATATTTAAGTACGGGTTGACAATCGAATGGGAATAGGAAAAAGAACCCATTGTGCACAGATTTAACCCCTTGTGAAAACCCGTATACGGCTCTACTTTACAGCTATCTACATAGGTTAAAGTCTCTCCCACTCTCGATGAGTTATCGTTTTTCCATTCTAGGAAGATTCTCGACGACTCCAGCATACTTGCTAACTCTGCGGTAATCTTGCTAGTTGCCATAATGTTTCCTAAGAGGTTAGAGATTGGTTTCCGCCAAACTCAATATGAGCTAACACACTACTATCGTTTTAATTTCCTTCGGAACCTAAAGGAAGTTTCAAATGAATATCGATTAGCCCTTTTGTTTGAAATATGTAACGGTTTCAATTAGACCGTCTCTAAGGTTATATTTCGGAACCCATCCAAGGGATTCCCTAGCCTTCTCGTAAGATAATGCGGAATTTTTAAGATCGCCAAGCCTGGGTGGCTCAAGCAAAGGAGTCTGGTCAGTTCCGACTACACAGGCAACCAGGTCATGAAGTTCGCGATCGCTTGTTTGCTTAGAAGTGCCGATATTGAAACGCTCACCGTTCCCGAGCTTCCCAGCGGCGAGGAAAAATGCTTGAGCTACGTCTTTGACATATACATAATCTCGGGTGTTGCTTCCATCACCGAAAACCCGAGTAGGGTTACCATCTAGTAGTGCCTGAGAGAAGATAGCGACAACACCTGCTTCTCCATGGGGGTTTTGCCGCGGACCGTAGACATTTGATGGCGCTATGTGTGTGACCTGCAAACCATACAGCTCGGAAAAAACGTTCAGATAGATTTCTGCAGCATACTTACTTGCTGCATACGGAGACTTCGGGTCTGGCAGAACCTTCTCAGATATCGGAAGCTCCGCTGTCTTTCCGTAGATTGCACCACCAGACGAAGTGAACACAACTTTACGTACACCAGCAGCAACGGCAGCTTGTGCGAGTCGAATTGTGGAGAGAATATTCATCTGGGCGTCCCACAGCGGATCTTGTACCGACTTGCGAACATCAATCTGAGCTGCAAGATGAAAGACGACTTCAGGATTGAGGTTCTTGAAAATCTTCTCCAAATCAGCGTCTGTGATATCTGCCCGGATCACCTCTGTACGCCCACTCTCTAGGGCTGATTCGAGATTTGCTTCCGAACCGCTTGAGAAGTTGTCCAAGACAACCACCTCATGACCATTATCAAGCAGTAGATCTACTAAATGTGAGCCGATAAAGCCAGCTCCACCAGTCACCAGGCATTTCATTGCGATTTTACCTTTCAGTTGGCGAATTATATTGGTAATTCTTACTGCCTATTTTCCGAAAAAGGATTCAAACCCATTCGGACGGAAAGGAGGAGGTCTCGAAGTTTTCTAAACTCTTCCTGTTCGACCGGGTATGGCAGAGTAATAGAGTCAATTCCGAACTCCTCAGCGAACAAGACTGCTACCGCCAAAGAAGGGCGAATATCTTGATCAGAAATTTTGAAAAGAAAGCCATTCGTACTGACTGCGAGAGAGTCATGAGTTGCGATTACACCATTGAACTTATCTAGCGGAAGTACTGCAATAGTGCCAGGCAACACACTCGGCCAGCCTTCCACTAAGTTTGCTGATCTCTTGCCAATGGGAAGAGCCTTTGGATAGTACTCGATTGGAGAAAGGTAGGTGGGCAATGGCTCCAAAAATCGCCTAATGGCATTGATGGTATTCGGTCCAGCTTTCCATGCGAAATGCATTTCCCCGCCTGTCCACCTTCCAAACATCAATGCTTGGGCAACTGCCTCTCGTTCTGGATTTCTGGCAGTAGGCGCATCTTCAAGTATGAATTCTGCAACCGGTGGAAAAGCATCGTATTCGGTGCGCTCCACCTCAAAAACGATCTGATTTGAAAGATTAGATACTCTCTTAATTATCATTTCCGGGTGTCCACCTTTCGCTACCAACAATGATGCAGTTGGAACTCTGTTCCTGTATTTTTGGAACTTCTCCGAGGTTCACTATCGCTAGGCGCCAAGACTCGGCCTCTTCACTTCCATGAAGTTTGACTTCAAGAGTGTCGAAACCTTCCAATGAATCATCGGAGAAGACGAAGTACTTCATCAACAAATCGGCTGAATCCTCAACTTTGGATACGATGCCTATGCTGTCAGCAATCCAGTCAACCGGCGATTCCACAATATCCTCGTCAGGAAGCCTTGCCTCTAGCAGTGCTCTCAATTCAACAGCCTTTGTCAGATCACTATAAGACGCATTCCGCACTAGGCACGTGCCTCTGCTTCCGTAGCCTTGGACTTCAACACCATATACATGCTTTTCCCCATCCCATTCAACTTCGTCAGGAACTAGATCCCTGTTCAAAACTAGATCTCGGGAAGTCAAACGATCCGGCAAATAAGGCTTAGCTTCAGCCATCATCTGTTCAGGATTGAGAATATCCCTAGGATAGGCGCCTTCGCTCTTTTGTTTCTCCTCAAGCTTCTTTCGGTGATAGGAGCCAAGCCGTCGCGTGAGGAAGGTCAGCGACTCTTTCGCCGATGTCGACTGATTAGTAGAGTCCGTCGCAGTGACTTGTCTGCCGTGCATTCTCCTTAGCAACACCGGCCTTCCGACATGCCCCAACTTGATACCTGCCCTAAGCATCCGCAACATCAGGTTGTTATCGACGCCGCTACTCAGACTCTCGTCATACCGGAACTTCCTCAAAGCATCAGTTTTGACAAACCACGTACCGTGACCTGGTGCAGTGCCATCCTTAAACGCATTATGCACCGTAGGGACCATAGAGTTATGAAGTGCAAGCGTTCCATCTTCGTCGTCAAAATTTACGAACGAGCCCACATTTCCTGACAGACCTTCGGACAAACCTTGAAGATGCCATTCAAGACGTCGTGGGTGCATGAGGTCGTCATCATCTAAGACGGCAGTGTATACGCCTCGCGACTCATCTAGAATTCTGTTTCTGGCGCCGGAAATTCCTGTGTTCTCCTGCCAAAAGTATCGAATTCTGGAATCACCGAAAGCATCAATCACTTCCTTCAGGTTGTCATCTCCCCCATCATCAACGACAACGATCTCGAAGTCTTGAACCGTCTGCGCCAATACCGACCGAATGCTTTCGGAAATGATATCCGCACGATTCATAGTGCTAATGGCTACAGTAACCAACGGACTTCGCTGGTCTCCCCTATGCACCCATTCCCCAAAATTCCGCACAAAGGTCTTGTCCTTGTATACAACCTGTCGATTATATTCAACTGCTGCTTTCGCTTCTGGGGTTTGTACACCAACCTTCAGAGAATGCGGATGCCACATGTGGTACATCCGCACATCTGAATCATCGATCCATTGTGTGCGGTAGCCTGCTCTGCGAGCTCGCTGTGCGAAGTCCAAATCTTCGCCACCATAGGTGTGTAACCGCTCGTCAAATCCACGGATGGATTCGAATCCATCACGAGAGATGGCCATCATCCCGCCCATACCCCAGCGTGGGCGCAACCTACTCTCGGCGAGCATTTCATCCCACGCTTCACGGTGTTCGTCTACCCACACATCGTCCATTGACTCGGGTAGATCCCAGCACTGCAGGAAGTAGGCACTTTCTGGACCTGACTTGGCGATTTCGTAAATACGGTCAAAAGACTTAGGTGAAAAGTACATGTCCGCATCTGTCGATACGTAGAAATCGCCTTCGGCCACAGCAAAACCTGCATTGAGAGCCCTTGACCTTGACCATGGACCATCATTTTCTGTGAAAACATACTTAGCACCCAGGGTTTCGGCTAGTTCCCTATTTGGAGACGGTTCAGTTGAACCATAGTCTGAAATTATGACTTCGCCTGGTACGGCTCCGAATGATCTCTGTATGCTTTGGACGGCTAGAGTGAGGCGCAGTAGACCCCAATCCCTGAAGCCAATGACTACTGAAATTTTTGCGCTCATAAAACTTCCCCCCACACGGTCGCGTGATTGTGAACTTTTCCGCTCAATTCAAAAGACAAACAAAAATCAGAAATCTTCGAGCTGCTTTCACTGTCTGCCCATCGTTCAACGCCGACAACCAATGGCTCGGAAGAGTTCCAGTAAAAATCCGACAGTTTAGTCCACTGGCCATCAGTTTGTTGACTATATAGATAGTGCGATTTGAGGCTCTCTGACCACGGAAGGTTCGTTACGTCTTCTGACAGGCGTTCGCCGGCATTCGATACATTGTAGAACGTAAAGCAGTACTGTTTACTATCAATCTCAGCTGTTGCAGAGAATAAAAGACTAAGGGTTCTATTTGAACCGGGTATTGAAAAAGCTTTTTGTATAATCATCTTCCGCCTACCTACTTTGAGACTGGACTTCAGCCCAGCATAACCGGTCAAGCCGCGCACCGTTGGGCAACTGACACCAACTAGTCACCACCCTAATTCCAATGTTCAAATATTCCTCTAGTATCCACCCATGACTTGCTAAAAGCTTTAATTCGAGTCGAGTCTTTGAACTCCTGATGATCTACCAGCAAGACCGCAGCTTCCACACTGTTAATAACTTCATCTGTATCACGTAAAAATACATTGGGGAGCTGTCGGAGCTCTTCCGGCAACTGTTCGATGTAAGGCTCTGAAATTAGAAAATCTACATTAGGGTGCAATGTGGCAGCCGCCTGCGCAATAGAAACAGAAGGCGATTCACGCAAATCATCAATGTCAGCCTTAAAAGCTAGCCCAAGTAGCCCAATGCTTAGGACTCCGTGGTTTTCAATAAGTTGAGAGATTTTCGCGACGACCTGTCCTGGCTTCGCATCATTGACTTCTCTGGCGGTTCGTATCAATCTAGCTTGAGATGGCACAGCCTCCACCAAGAACCAAGGATCAACGGCAATACAATGCCCTCCTACTCCAGGGCCTGGAGTTAGGATTTTCACTCTTGGGTGATGATTCGCCATCTCTATAAGCTTCCACACATTCACATTGAGGCTTTCGCAGATTAACGAAAGCTCGTTTGCGAAAGCAATGTTTACATCCCGAAAGGAATTTTCAACTAACTTCACCATTTCAGCAGTTTTAGAATCTGTAAGCATAATCTCACCGCTGCAGAATCTAGAATATAGCGCTCGTGCAGCTTCAGCACTTTGAGGATTAATGCCCCCGACTACCCTGTCGTTTTCCTTCATCTCTTTCATGATTTTTCCCGGGAGCACACGCTCAGGACAGTGCGCAACCAGAATCTCATCAATGAGATCAGGCCCACGGCCAAAGCCCCGACAAATGTCTGAGAGCATCTCCCTAATCTTTAACGTCGTCCCCGGAGGAGAAGTGGACTCTAAGACTATGAGATTTCCTGGTTGCACGACCGGGGCGATAGCTTCGACCGCAGACTTCACATACCTCAAATCGACACCATGCTGGTCAGTCAGCGGGGTCGGAACTGCAATAACATACGCGTCCGTATCAGGCACAGTAGTTTGAGCCTTCAACGTCCCTGCTCTTAAAACCTTAGAGAAGAATTCATCAAAGTCAGGCTCCACAAAGGGAACGATTCCATTGTTGATGTCATCTATTTTTGACGAATCAATATCAACTCCAATTGTGTCAATACCTGCGGATGCCAGAAACGCAGCAGTAGGGAGACCTATATATCCCATACCGATGACACTTACGCTTTTAAAGTCGTACGGTCTCATAGAATCATACTCTTTCTAGAATTCGTAATGGCGTGCTAGCATTTTCTTAAAGTTCTCTAGATGCTCAAAGTCTTCTTGTTCATACCATTCAATACCCGCAAGGTGAAGTCCCGTTTCCAACGGAGTTCTCAATGCATTGGGATACGCTGAGTAGAAATGAGGGTTGGCCTTCAACAAGAAAGACGTGTCAGCTTCCGTAGCGCGGCTCAGAATATCATCCGGGATGCGAGTGACGAGGCGTTTTGCAAAATCAGATCTTCCTACCGACGCAAAATAAAGTGCAGTAACATCCACAGCAAAATTTTCACCGAATTCGTAATGCACCTTCTGTTCGAAGTCCATCGACGGTACCGTTACATCAATTGCTAAACGATCCGCCACTGTTTGGACAATCGCGATCTTTCTAAAGTATTTTTCTTCTCCGGGACTAGCTAGCGAACGAAGAGATTGTTCTACAATTTCTGGGCTCTCATTCAGTATGATTTGTGCAGTTCCGATCTCGCTGATGCCTGCAACTGGCATTGCTGATTCATAGCCGACCCCGCTGAACGCGGGAAACGTAAAGTTGTTCTTTAAGGGCTCATTGAGCTTGAAACCGGATGCTTCATAGATCGATCCAAAAGCGAAGTAGCGGGACTTCAGTGAATCCCGGTAGAGCAACGGGCCAATTCCCATAAAAGACCATGAAAAGCGCCTCAAACTTGTTTGCGCGAGATTAGTCGACACGATTTTTGGATCAAAGAGCCGGAAGAATTCACGTTCTCGAGAGAACCTGCCCCCAAAATCCAGGGACACCAGTTCGGTATCGTCGGGAAGTAAGGCCAGCGCAGATAGTGAATCGAAGCCTCCACTAAAGTTCAGCACCGCGGAATTTTCTAGCTGCGGCAGCTGACGATCCTGTAGATGCCCAACGGTGTGCACCCGTGACTTGGTCCACTGTGCGATATGCTTCTGATCTTGACTAGCAATCGGAAAATCAAATCTGATGTGATCAAAATGTGTTCCCACGATCGCAGCTAGTGCGTGGGCTAGATTTGAGTTGGATAGTGGCGCTGGCTCAGAGAACTCAAACCATAGTGGTTCTTTTTGTGTTCCGATCACTACATCTAGGCGAATCTCATGCTCGGTGCGGAGCAGATTTTCAAACGAAACTTCCCTCATGTGAACAGTCCTTCCGAATTCTTCTCCCCAATTTGGAAGCTACCGACCTGGATTCTTGGAGCTCGGTAGTCTGCCGCGATCTCAGCGAGCATCACGTCAGAATCCTTCTTAGAATTGTCGGCACAGTAGGATGACCACTTCGAATAGAGGCTACAGACGTCCGCTGCCTTGCCATCCGCAATCACTGATCCTTCATCAAGCCAGATTGCGCGCTCACAATTCTTCTCGATTTGTCCCGTGCTGTGCGAGACGAGGAAGAGGTTTCCAGCACCGTCCAGAAGTTCCTTCATCCTTCGTTCTGCCTTCTTTGCAAAGCTAGCGTCACCCGTGGATAAGGCCTCATCGATCAAGAGGATCTCTGGATCGATTGCCGTGGAAATCGCGAAGATGAGCCTGGCGCCCTGACCTGCCGAATATGTGTTCATCGGCCGCTTAATAGCGTCGCCAATTTCCGCCCACTCTGCGATCTTCGGTACTGCCTCTTGGGCTTCGGCTTTGGACATTCCAATAGCCAAACAACCAAGATAAATATTTTGCTCGCCTGTCAAGTACACCTGCAGAGCCGGCGAGACACCCAAGAACGTAGGCTGAGATCGAACAAGTAGACGCCCTTCAGTTGGAGATTCTCCCCCAGCAATCAACTTCAAGAGAGACGATTTACCTGAACCATTCTTTCCAATGAGCCCGATAGATTCGCCGGCACTCGCCACCAGCGAAACGTTCTTGACCGATTCGACCTGCATTGTCGCGTTCTTGCCAAACAACGACGACTTAGAATTGTCTACCCTGGTATCTCTGACTGTGTAGCGTTTGGTGACTGATTCCACCACAACAGTCGGATCTGTAACTACATCCTCTTTCCTCATTGGTCTACTTGCTACGTGCATAGCGCGCCTCGGCTCCCCAGAAGAAGATGAGTCCAACACAAAAAGTTCCAAATCCCCACGCAGATAGAACCAACCACGTGTGCATTGTCAGCGTGGAATGGTTCATCACCACTTCGCGCGCTGCGTGGATGAACTGATAGGCAGGGTTGAAGGTCATGATGCTGTACACAGTCGGGTTCTCCGCAAATCGCGAAATGTCGTAGAAAATTCCCGAGCCAAACATCCACGCTCGAGAGAAAATATCGATGATGGCACGGATGTCTGCGAGGAAGAATGTGGCGCGAGCAGCGATGAACATGAGTCCACCACCAAACAGGCACATGAGGATGAAAATGGGCACGGTAAGAAGGATCGTCCAACTCAGACCTTTGTCCCATTGGAAAGCAATGGCGGCGATGACAGCCACGACGATTGCCGGGATGGTGTCATAGACATAGCGCAGAATTTGCGAAAGCACGATGGATGCACGAGGGAACGAGAATGCCTTCATTACATTCTTATTGGCTTCTAGGAGTCCCGATCCCGCGGAGAGCATCTTCACCATCACACTGAAAAAGGTGATGCCCAGAATCACGAAGCCTACAAAGTTGTCTACACCTCGCGACGTTTTCAGCAAGAGACCAAACAGAGCTCCATACATCAGGGCATCAAGCAATGGACCGGCAATGATCCAGAACTTCCAAAAGCGGTAGTTTCTTGTTGTCCTGAACGCCTTGGACCTGGCATCAGCGAGGATGAAGCCTCGACGTCCTATCAATTCCGCCAAGTACTTAAAGAGCCCAGGCTGAGCACCGAGCTTCTTCAATCCCGCGGCTTCAACAAGGATCAGCTTGCGAGATTCCTCCGAATCCTTCGATATCGCTGCCTCTCCAGTTTCGACGTCAGCCTCAACTTCTGCGGAGTCAGAATCTGGGAATCTATGACGTCCGATGATCGGCTCCTTTTCCATGTAGAGCGACGATACCCGCCGTAGGCCCGGCTAAGCGCAAACTAAGGATTCTCATTCGCTTGCTTCCCGCTTCAACCCGCTGCTGACAGGTGCGAGCAAGCTCTCGACAATTTCTTGAATCTCGTTCGCGTTGCCAATCGTGGATTTCAATTCCACATCCTCCATAGACAATGGCGACCCAGATTCGACATGAGCCCAAATTCGAGCACCGCTCCCCCGATAATCTGCATATTTCGAAGGCAAGAACGGGTTAGTACTGAAAGTTCCTTCCGTCATGGCGTCGCCAACGAAAAGAACATCAAACACGGCAGACGTGGACAGGAACGACAAGTACGGCAACGCCGCCGACACAGTGACCATCCCCTGCAACGGTTCCGGAACCAACGCCTGGGCCTGTTCCACATTGGAAGTGAAGATATGGAAGTGAATTGACCGACTGGTGGTCAATTGACTGCGCTCGAGAGTTTCGAAGACTTCTCCAAGACCGCGGTTGGGATAGAAGTTGCCGAAGTATCCAATAGTGACGGTCTCACGAGGCGACGTTACGGCCGGAGGCTTTATTGAATACATGTCTGCCGTGGGTACCGGTTGCGGACGAATCACGCTCTTGGCAAAGACCTGCTCGGAAAAATCCTTGCCATATGCGTTGAGAACCACGTCTCGTTGATTCGCATTGGTGAATACGACCTCATCGGCATGGATAAGGGTAAGAGCCTCAATCAGATCGAATCCGTTGTCCACGTCCATATGCGGATTCTCTGCGTCTGCAGCGGCTAACAGCTCGAGGGTCGGTGTGTCCGAGGTTAACGCACAGTCGCGCTTTTTTGCATTGGCATCCAACCGCATGGGATCCGAAAACTCCGCAGTCCATGGAACGTCCGGATTCTTCTGCTTATACAGGTAAGCCGCGAGATGGGATGCTGGCCACATGACACGTGAGTACAACGAGTCGTAGGGCTTGGCTCTAGCCCTGGTCAAATTCTCCGCCTGTTTAGCAGCGTTTTCTGCGAACTCTAGGATCAAGCTCCAATTGGCGAAAGATGCAGGAGTTTGAATCTCAATGCGACTATCGATCCACCGGCTAGCAAGGTCCAGTAGTGAGCTGTCCACGTTTCGCACCCGGGACATATCCGCGGATATCACGTCCACGTACTCCGCTTGTTGCAATACGAGTTTTGCAGCGACCATGGCCGATGTGTCGGCATACGGTGGGAAGCAATAGGAAAATACGAGTCGTCTAGCTTTCCCCTTGTTCAGTTGCTCCCACGGCACCCACTTCACGTGGGCCGCAGCGATGGCATCACGGATGGTCTCGTGTTCTTCGGAGTGCGCATCCCAGTAATGCTGCACAAATCCAAATTGAGCGGCACACAGACTTCGTTGGGCTGCCTCAGCTTTGCCACTCGTTGAATGCATTTGGATACTGGCGATGCAGGCCAACCGATCTGACACGTTGAATTGGAATGATTCGCTCTTGCGAGAGACAGACTGTTCCCGGATAGTGCGAATATATCGGTTGCTGCCTGAATCCTTCAGGGCACGCACCGTGAGACCGGGGTACGTTAGCAGGCCTGCGAAATATGCAACATCTTCACCAGAGGTCAAGGATTCGTCGTATCGCAATTGGTTAGCAATTACGGTGGGTAGTGACTTACAGGCATTGAAACCCAACGTCCACGGCTCGGCATCGATAGCAAACTCTTTGCCTGCCATTGCCTGAATGCGCTGAGACAGCGTGCTGATTTGAAGCTCTCCTGATTTTTCAACCCGATCACACATTGGTGCCAGTGCAATGTGTCGCAGACTAGATGCTTCCAACAAATCCTTGAGAAAGTCGGGCTCGATGAGATCATCATCGTCTACGAAAGTCACAAACTCCCGGGTTGCCGTAGCCAGCCCGATATTGCGAGCCACTCCCGCTCCGCTTTTGAGCGATCGGACGATCCGAAGAACGAGCTCTGGGCGTTCCTTGCGGATCTGTATAAGGTAGTCGCCGGTCTTGTCATCAGGCCCGTTAATGACAAAGACCAGTTCGAACTTCTCAGTTGAAAGGGACTGCGCCTCCACCGATTCGAGGAGTGAAGGCAGACGATCGCGCCCTTGGTGCGTGGGAATAATTACCGAAATCCCCGGGGCGTACAGACGATCTTTCTGAAGAAGGTGGTTCATCTACAACGCCTTCCATACTTTGAGTACCACCCGGAATAGTGGCCGAGGGAGCCTCGCGGCAAATTGCTTCTCTCTGCCGTTGAGCAGCGACTTAATGCGGCGGCGAAGTTGCGAATCCGTTACTCGCTGGTTGGCTGCGGAAGAGTTTTCGGTGGCAATGTTCTTAGTGATCTCGTCGACAACTCCCTGCCTGCTCAACAGTCGGCGCTTTTCTACGCTCGCTGTGGCGACCACTGCTTCCAAGACCACCCGGCTCGGTAATTCTTCGGCTTCAGAGTCTTTTTTCAGATACAAGAACGGGATTTTCTCGAGAGAGTCCACTGCGCTCAATCGAATTTCACTGTCAAGCGCAGACACATCCGCCACTTTCTCCATGGAGTCCGCAATCACCCATGCGCCCTTGTACTCAGAAAGGGAAATCAGTTGGGCTAACTGAGTGGATGATCGCCAAGACACCACTAAAGGACATGAACCGTTACCTTTGGCCAAAGACGGATAGGCCTCACTATCACACCAAATAAAGTCTCTAATACCGCTTGGGATGACCGTATCTGACATTTCACTGGCCCCAACAAGAAGCGGTCTTGCTCCAATCATTTCAACAAGCTTGGGTTTGTGCTCATTGTCCATTGTTTTAAGCTCGCTTCCTGTGCCCAATAGATTGATTCAACGCATTGGGATCGAAAGGTGCAAGGAGCTTAAGAAGAATTTCCGGAGCTCGAACGGTCCTTTCTAAATCCACCCACTTTCTTCCTTCGTCAGAGACTTCGCATTTACTTAAATCAGCTTGCAGCTCACCCCAAAACTGCGCCAGTTCCTGTGGTTTTTCAGGTGAAACGATTTGCCCAGCATTCAGGTTATGGATGAGTTCAGCAGCTTCACCCTCTACAGCCGCCGTGATATGAATACCGTTGGAAACCAACTCGAAAATCTTTGACGGCACGGCCATATCAAATGATGACCAGTCCGTGAGATGTACCAATGCTGTATCTGCCCATTGGTAATAGTCACCGAGCTCATGGCTGGGGAGTTGGTCAATCACTTCGATATCTATTTCTTCCTCCCTCACTCGGTCACGGAGAGCAGTAAACGCTGCACCTGCACCAATGATCTTTAGCTCGATCCTCGTCCCCGACGCAATAGCCAATTGATATGCGTTAACGACGTTGTTCAAGTTCTGTGCAAGGCCGACAGTGCCTGCGTAAACCACCCGAAGTGACCTTTCCTCTAGACATCGTGGCTTTCGCTCCTCCGCCTTAGACTTGGGAGGAAACACGTTGCGAATAGTGACAATTGGGTGATGAATTCCTACTTCTCCATGAAGATGTTTCGCATGGCGTTCGGACGTGGTAATAATCGCTGCGGACTTCTTCAGAGAGCGACGAATTAGACGCTCCACCAGCCAGATCACTATCTGCAAAGGCCCCTTAGAGAGAATCTTTTCCCGCATCGAACGGGACCCAACCGCACGATTCCATCGCCTGTTTTCTTTCAGCAATTCGGGCCACACATCGCGAATGTCGATCACATAAGGCACGCCAATGGCCTTGGAGGTAAGCATGGTGATCCATGACGTAGGCAAAGCCGGTACTGTGCCAATGATGACATCCGGACGAGGTTCTCCCCTCAGGCGGAACATTCCAATCGCCATGAGCAGAGTGGCAACTCCAACAAATCCCTGATTAATCGACCGGCCGGTGATTGACGTACCAAAAGGCAGATAACTCACGCGATTGATGAACTCGCCGCTTGGGCCTTCCTCCAAACGGTTCGCACGGCGGAAGGTGTCTGAAATCCAGCTTCGGAGGGACAGAGCTTGCTTGTAGTGAGGAGAGGGAGCGACCACCTCAACCTGGTGACCGGCGGAGGTCAGCACCTCAGTAAGCCATGCCCATCGTCGCTGCGGTACTCCGTTTTCCGGGTACCAATATTGCGACAAAACGAGAATCCTCATGCTCCTCCTGTCTATGCCAATTAAGACAGTTTAAGCGAAATGAATGTAATTCTCTGAGCAACTAGAAAATCCCCCTATCAATTTGGGGGATATTGAACGCCTCACGTGGGGATTTAGTAAATTCTCATTTTACAAGTGCCTGCCAAAAGCACTTATTCCTAGAATAGAAAGCCAATTTGTGGGGCCAGCGGGGCTCGAACCCGCGACCAGCGGATTATGAGTCCGCGGCTCTAACCGACTGAGCTATAGCCCCCGGCAACCGCACACGCTTTCTTACAAAGTGGCGCGCGATTGGCCTGCAAGAAGTATATCCATCCCGACGTCGCTGGCCGAAACCCGCCTCGCTACTTCCCCCTCTAAGCCCTCCC
Source organism: Corynebacterium dentalis (assembly GCF_900232865.1). Taxonomy (GTDB): domain Bacteria; phylum Actinomycetota; class Actinomycetes; order Mycobacteriales; family Mycobacteriaceae; genus Corynebacterium; species Corynebacterium dentalis. The sequence continues at coordinate 246,679 of NZ_OCTS01000006.1, forward strand.
ACCTGCCGATTTGTACCTATCGTGGCGTGGCATATAAAGTATAGTCTCGTTGCAAAGAGAACCTCCCCGTGAGACTCTTTCCCAGCGCTTTCCCCCATAGCTCAGTTGGCAGAGCATTCGACTGTTAATCGAAGGGTCACTGGTTCGAGCCCAGTTGGGGGAGCAACACAAAAACCGCCAGCCGGCATCGGGTGGTGGTTTTGCCTTTTCGCTAGGTTCGCTACAGCCCTCACTCCTGTTAAGCCTTCCCCCAACCGCGGAAAATCCCCGAGAACCTCCTCACGGTTACTGTGAGGACTCTCGGGGGATTCTAGGGGGATTTACCCTGCTGCTATTTATCCATCGGAGGCATAAGCACGGAATCCACCATGTACACCACGGCGTTTTCCAACTGGATGCCACCACAGAGCACGCCTGCTTCATTGACGCGCACGTCTTCCCCCTCCTTGGTAACCGTGAGCTCAGCACCGTTCACAGTGGTGTGGGTGCCCACTGCCTTAGAAGGTGCAGCCTGGCCATCAACCACGTGGTAGGTCAAGATGCTCTTCAGCAGCTCCGGATCCTGCTTTAACTTCTCCACGGTCGCCGCGTCCAGCTTCCCGAAAGCCTCCTCGGTAGGAGCGAAAACCGTCCACTCGCCATCTCGGAGCGTATCGGTCAAGTCAACCTCAGGGTTGAGTCCACCGGTCAGAGCTGCAGTCAGGGTCTTCAACTCCGGAATGTTGGCGACAGCTTCCGCAATGTTCTGCTTCTTCAGTTCATCCAACGATGCCGGGCCATCCGGATGCGCCTCCGCATACGCCTGGCAACCCGGTCCGAAAGGAGCCTCGTCGTTTGCAGCTTCCTCAGAAGTAGCAGTTTCAGAGGTAGCACTCTCGGACATGGACGTCATGGTGTCCGAGGCAGAGGACATCGTTTCTTCTGCGTCATCTGAGGAACATGCGACCAAACTCAGTGACAGGATTGTTGCTCCAGCAAGGCTCGCTGCTTTCAAACCAACACGGTTGCGTTCACGCTTCATGAGAAATACTCCCTATCCTTCTTTGAAGTTCCTACAGCAGCCCGTTGCCGCCGTCATTACATGTTTCGTTGCCAAAGGGACAAAGGTTGGGTCGAGGTGGAAAAATTTTTTCAGCAATCCATAAATCCCCTCGATCTGGTCTTTTACCGGTTCTCACGGCACCCTTTGCTAACGTATGGCAAGGGCATTAACCCGCCACGCAGCATCATCTAGGACATCAATGGACCGCACCGCGCAACCCCTCAGGCCGCCAGAAGAGCTCATTGCGGAGACTTCACTCGGCAAAAGAGACGCATTCTCTGAGCTTTATGACACGTTCTCCTCACTCGTCTTTGGCATCATCCTCAAAGTCACCATGAACCGAGAGATTGCCCAAGAGACTACACAGGACGTCTGGCTGGAAATCTGGCAAAAAGCTTCCCACTTTGATCACAATCGTGGATCGGTAAAGTCATGGATCGCCCGAATCGCCCACGGCAGGGCCGTTGATGCCGTGAGGAACCATGAGGCGTCCCGGCGCCGGCAGGAAACATTCGGAAATAAAGAAGCCGCAACGGTTGCCCCACCCGTCACGGAAGGTGTAGAACGTCAAGAGGAAAACACCGAGGTATCCCTATGCCTTGATGCTTTGACAGAACTACAACGCGAAAGCGTATTCCTCGCCTATTATTCTGGACTTACTCAAAAGGAGATCGCCCAGCGCACGGGTGCTGGGCTCTCCGCGGTGAAAACGCGCATTCGTGATGGAATGCTGGCCCTCAGGAGGTGCATGTCAGCGTGAGCAACATCCAACCAAACCCATCTGCGGACAATGACGCTGACCTCAACACGTGGGCCGCACTCACCGCGCTGCATGCCGTAGATCCAGAAGATCTTGCCATCGTTCATCGTCTACGCAACACCCACCCAGACTTCGATGTCTTGGTTGCCCAGCATGAGAAAACGGCCGGTGATCTGGCGCAGAATGTGGCCGAACCTGCACCAGCGGAACTGAAAGCCGCTATTTTCTCTCAGTTGGATGACCACGAACAATCCCAACCAGTATCAGTGACACCGCTCCGAGCCCGAAGCAAAGCCAAGCCTGTGGCAGGCGCGGCGCACAACCGGCCTTCGGCATCGGTTGTCACAGCATTAATCGGAGTGGCTGCCGCCTCGGTCCTCCTGATTGCGGGTGCATTCGCATGGCAAACAAATCTCTGGCCTTCCAAGGACAAGGCTCAAACCGAATCCACCATCACCGAAGTCAATGTGGCAGGCGGCGAAATCTCTCTCGAACGAGCAACCGACACGGATAGCGGCATTGTGCGGTTAGAGAATATACCCGCCCCAGAACCAGGTAGCGCATACCAAATGTGGCTGGTAGGGGAAAACAGTTCCACATCTGCAGGAGTGATGGAACGCAGTGACATCAAACCGCATATGGAAGCCACAGTGGAAGGATTACAGCAAGCGGACAGGCTCATGATCTCCGTGGAACCCTCAGGCGGTTCCGCAACCCCATCGGATAACCAGGTGGCCAGCTTCACGCTGGCACAGGAGTAAACTCACCCCGATAAGAAGTTCGGCGGGGTCAAGTTACACACGGTAACGTCACCTCGCATGGAATCCTCACACACCGATGAAGCGCAGCCATCCTCCGCACAGCCCGCGTTAGCTCGTCGCCTCGGCACCTTTGATGCTGTCGTCATCGGTCTGGGATCAATGATCGGCGCTGGTGTGTTCGTTGCCTTTGCACCCGCAGCCGCCGCGGCGGGCAGCTTGCTGTTCGTGGCATTGGCGCTGGCTGCTTGCGTCGCATATTGCAACGCAACATCAACCGCACGCCTCGCCGCCGTCCACCCAGCCAGCGGCGGCACCTACGTCTACGGAACGCGGCAACTCGGCCGGCTGTGGGGCTACCTCGCGGGGTGGTCATTCATCACGGGCAAGACCGCCTCCTGCGCGGCCATGGCGCTTGCGGTTGCCCACTACCTCATCCCCATCTTCTTCCCCTTCACTCACGGAAACTACGCAGGGCTCGTTGCCGCGCTGGTGGTAGTAGCCATCACCGCGCTGAACCTGTGGGGAATTCAGAAGTCCGCGCTGGCCACTCGGTTGATCGTGGCGTTTGTGCTGGTCTCGCTCATCGTTGTGCTGGCCGTGGCGTGGTTCACGAAGGGCCAAGACAGCGCCGGATGGACCATGTACGTTCCTTTGAACGAGGCCGCCGCAGCGAATGCTAACCCTGCAGGAGCCCGTGGCGTTTCCGGCAACACCGTCACCCAAGATCCCGGCCTCTACGGCGTGCTGCAAGCCGCCGGACTGCTGTTTTTCGCCTTCGCGGGATACGCGCGCATCGCCACCCTCGGTGAGGAAGTGAAGAATCCGGCACGGACCATCCCGCGGGCAATCCCCATCGCCCTGGGCATCACGTTGCTGGTCTACGGCGCGGTGGCGTTCATGCTGAACCGGATGCTGGGAATGAGCGGACTGGCGAACTCCGATCAGCCGCTGCGCGAGCTGGCCTTTGCTACCGACGTGCACTGGCTCATGACGCTGGTGAGTATCACGGCGGTGGTAGCAGCCACGGGTAGTCTTCTGACGATGATCCTGGGTGTCTCTCGCACTGGCCTGGCGATGGCTCGGGATGGACACCTGCCCCACCAGCTGGCGGCAGTTGATCCCAAGCGACACGTCCCCCGCGCGATGGAGCTGACCGTGGCCGTGGTGGTTATCGCGGCCGTACTGTTCACGGACCTGGTGACGGTGATTGGCTTCTCCAGCTTCGGCGTTCTGCTGTACTACTCCATCGCCAATATCAGCGCGATGACGCTCACCAAGGAGCAAAAGCGGCCATTCCTGCTGGTCCCCATTGTGGGCCTGGTCGGCTGTCTCGCGCTGGCCGTGAGCGTGCCGTGGCAGTCGCTGGTGGCGGGCCTGGTGGTGACGCTGGTGGGTCTGGCGATTTACGGCGTGCAAACCGCGGCTAGGCGAGGCACGCTCCGGCAATCACCAACTAGCGCCAATACGCGAGTGCCGCGATCTGATCCTTCGGAAGCTTGAGTTCATTCCTGAAGTACTTGCCAAGCGCGCGAGTAGCCGGTGCCTTAGTAGAGACCCACACGTAAGCATCAAACGAAATGTCCAGCGTCTTCGCTAGGTCCACCAGCGCCTCGTCATCTCCTTCGACCCACGTGACCTGGGTAGACTCGCTTGCTCGGACCGGCAAATCCCGATCCGATGCGTCCTGCACGTGCAGCCACACCTTGATAGTGCGCTCGCCAAGCGCATCGAGAATGGAATTGATCGCCGGCAACGAAGCCTTATCACCAAACAGGTGTAGCTCAGTCAGATCTGAAGACGGCGCCAAAAATTTCGATCCCATGACAGTCGCTGTGATGGTGTCCCCCGGCTGGGCGTCGCGTGCCCAGTTCGCCGCAGGTCCGTCATGCAGTGCAAACTCGATGGTGACTTCATCATCCTCGGGCTTGGCGTCAATCAACGTGTAACCCCGCTGCCGCTCCTTGTTTCCACCAAGGGGCACCCACAAACGAACCCACTGAGTGGGAAACGGTGGGTGAGAATCAAACAGGCCACCGGCCTCAAACCTTAGACGGAGGTAGTGCTCGGTGACTCGCTCTGTGCTGAGCACCGTGAGTTCATAATCCGGTGCTTTCATCGCCTTCAGAACGAGGCTATCGAATCCGCGTTGCGCCATAACGGGATAAGTTACCCTGGAACAGGGCCTTAGGCAAGGCTAAGCTATGAAACAACCCCCTACTTCACCAGCCGAGCAATAGCCTCAGATGCCTCCGCCAGCTTCACCTCAGCCTCTTCTCCCCCTGCCTGCGCCGCATTCAACACGCAGTGCTGCATGTGATCATCCAGCAACGCCAAGCTCACACCCTTGAGCGCAGACTGCAAGGCCGAAACCTGCGTGAGGATATCGATGCAATACTGCTCCTCCTCCACCATCCGGTGCAGCCCCCGCACCTGCCCCTCAATCCGCTTCAAGCGCGCGAGATAACGCTGCTTATCGGAGAGGTAACCGTGGTGGGAGCAGGTGCATTCTTCGGCGTGCGCGTCACTCATCACTTAAATCCCTTCAATCGAAGACTATTGCTCACCACAAACACGCTGGACAGTGCCATCGCAGCACCCGCCAACATCGGGTTGAGCAGTCCGAACGCCGCCAGCGGAATCGCCGCCACGTTATACGCAAACGCCCAGAACAGGTTGCCCTTGATGGTACCCAGAGTCCTGCGGGACAACCGGATCGCATCCACTACAGCCGCCACATCGCTGCGCATCAGCGTGATATCCGCAGCCTGGATCGCCGCATCCGTGCCGGTTCCCATCGCCATGCCCAGGTCGGATTGTGCCAGCGCTGCGGCATCGTTGACACCATCGCCCACCATCGCCACCACGCGACCTTCCTGCTGCAGCCGCTTGACCGTGGTGACCTTATCTTCCGGCATCACTCCGGCGATTATTTTTTCGACGCCAACCTCCGCGCCCACAACCTTTGCCACCTGCTCGGAATCTCCGGTCAGCAGTACGGGTTCCAGGCCCATGTCCTTCAGCTGTGCGATCGCCTGCACACTGGATGGCTTCAACGAGTCCGAGACCACCAGCACGCCAGCCAATTCACCGTCGATGATCACCGGCACACGCGTGCCCGTGGCGTCTCCATCCAACAGCTCTTCGACGCGCTCAGGCTTTACAAACCCGCGGCCCACCTGCACCAACTGACCATCGACACGCGCTTGCACTCCCCGGCCAGCGATGTTCTCGAAATCGCTGACCTTCGCCCTAGAGAAGTTCCGCGCCTCCTCGTGCTCAAAACCCTGCGCGGCGGCCACTACCGCCTGGCCAATGGGATGCTCGGAGTTGTGCTCCACTGCCGCGGCCACGCGCAACAGCTCGGCCTGCTTATCCGCTGCAACCGCACCTTCGCCAGCTACGCGAATAGCAGAGACGCTCATCTTGCCCTCGGTTACCGTGCCGGTCTTATCCAGCACCACGGTGTCCACACCACGAGCAGATTCCAGCACCTCGGGGCCGTGAATCAAGATGCCCAGCTGAGCTCCACGGCCGGTGCCCACGAGGAGCGCTGTTGGCGTCGCCAAACCAAGGGCGCACGGGCACGCGATGATCAGCACCGCCACCGCACTGCTGAACGCCAAGGACACATCGCCCGTGGCCACCAACCAACCCACCACGGTCAAGATCGCCAGACCAATGACCACCGGCACAAACACCCCGGAGATGCGATCCGCCAGGCGCTGCACTTCAGCCTTGCCGGACTGCGCGTCCTCCACCAACCGAGCCATCTGCGCCAGCTGCGTGTCCTGCCCCACTCGGGTGGCGCGCACCACCAGGCGGCCGGAGGAGTTCACCGTCGCACCGGTCACCTCATCGCCGGGGCTGACCTCCACGGGCACGGACTCGCCAGTGAGCATCGATTCGTCCACCGCCGAGCTGCCCTCAACAACCTCGCCGTCCGTAGCGATCTTCTCGCCCGGTCGGACGACGAAAACCTGCCCCTCCTGCAGCTGATCCACATCAATCCGCTGCTCGGTACTGTCCTCGGTGAGCACGGTGACCTGCTTCGCGCCCATGCTGGTCAGCGCCCGCAGGGCCTCGCCCGCGCGCTTCTTCGAACGCTTCTCAAAGTAGCGCCCGGCCAGCACAAACAAGATCACGCCCGCAGCGACCTCCAGGTAGATCTGGCCCAGCGGATGAGAGTGCTCCGGGAAGAGCGACCAGCTGTGCGTCATGCCCGGCTCACCGGCGCTGCCGAAGAACAGCGCCACCAGCGACCACGCGAACGCCGCAATGGTGCCCACCGTGATGAGCGTGTCCATAGTGGTGCTGCCGTGCTTGAGGTTGGTCCACGTGGCCTTGTGGAACGGCCAACCGGCCCACAGGATCACCGGTGCCGCAAGGGTCAGCGAAAGCCACTGCCAGTTGGTGAACTGCAGCGGCGGAATCATCGCCAGCAGGATCACCGGGATCGCGAGGATAGCGGCGCCGATGAGGCGCTGGCGCAACGACGTCAGCTCTTGCTGCTGGGCCAGCTCCTGGCGGGAGGGCTGGTTGTGTTGTTGAGTGGTGGTGTTACCGGGCTGCTGGCTGGACGGCTGCGGGCTGGACGGCTGCGGGCTGGACGGCTGCGGGCTGGCGGTATGGCTGGACGGCTGACCCGCAGGCGATTGTGAGCTGCTGGTGTGGGAGGAGGTTGGCGTCGAGCTGGAAGAAGAGGACGCAGCGACCGCCGACTCGGCGCTACCTGACTTACCCGCGGCGCCTGCGCTGTCCACCGAGTCAGCGCTACCCGCATTGCTTCCGCTAGTCCCGTGGCGCTGCAGCGGATCGTTCCAAAACGCCTGGTAGCCCAGCTTCTCCACCACGTCGATGAAGGGCTGCGGTTCCAGCGAGCCGTGGCTATCGTCGCTCTGCTCGGCGTCGATGTGCGCCTTTTCCGTCGCATAGTTCACGGACGCGGTGACGCCGTCCATTTTGTTGAGCTTGCGCTCGATGCGGTTGGCACATGAGGCGCACGTCATGCCCGTGATGTCCAGATCTAAGGTTGCCATGACCTCAACCATACCCCTAGGGGGTATAAAAATCTAGGGGTGGCCAGCCTAGGTGACTCCCGCAGGCCTTGCGGGATTCTCGCGAGACCCGGGTAACCCACGCAGTGCTCTCGCGAGACTCTGCCGGGCGGCCAAAAATGACTGACCATGTTTTCCTGTTATTCCTTGAAAACGCTCCACCTGTTTTCCCAGGACAATGTGACGCATGTGAACGGCACCGGCAAGAAATAGTAGGAAAGCCTGAAACTCACTCCATTCACTCCGCCACCCAGCCACTCACCGGCCAGCAGACTGAAGGCCACCATAGTTCTGTACCAAAACTCTAAACGGCCCTCACGTTTCCCCAGGACAATGTGACGCATGTGGCGCGCCCCATCAAGAATTGGTACAGAAGTATGAAGCTCGGCCCCACGCGAACCTCAAAAACCACACGAACCCCAAAGAGCGCGCCAGAAGTATGAAGCTCACGAACCGCTCGTCCCCCCAGCTTACGAACCGGCCCCCAACACCAGCGAACCCAGCAGAACCCCTACTCTCCGCGCCGGATCCACTCCTCCAAGTGCGGCGCCTCAGCACCGATGGACGTCGCATCGCCGTGACCGGTGTACACCTCAGTCTCGCCCGGCAGCGTCAGCAGGCTGGTGCGGATCGAGTCGATGATCGTGTCGAAGTCGCTGAAACTCCGCCCTGTCGCACCCGGCCCGCCCGCGAACAACGTATCGCCGGAGAACAGCACCTTCGCCTCCGGCAAGTAGAACGCGCACGAGCCCGGCGAATGCCCCGGCGTGTTCATAATCTGCAGGTCAGTGCCCGCAATATGGAAATCTTCGCCGTCCTTGAGGTGGAACGGCTCCACGTTGGGGTGCGTTTCGTTCCACAACATCATGTCGCCGGGGTGCACGAAGATGTGCGTGTCCAATTCCTTCGCCAGCTCCGGCGCCACCGTGATGTGGTCATTGTGCGCATGCGAGCACAGCACGCCCAGCACGTTGCGGTTGCCCACCGCGTCGATGATCGGCGCGGCGTCGTGGGCAGCGTCGATGATCACGCATTCGTCGTCATTGCCCACCACCCAGATGTTGTTGTCCACGTCCCATTCGCCACCGTCCAGCGCGAACACGCCGCTGGTGACCACGCGGTCGATCCGCAGGCCCGTCTCGGACATTGTCTTCATGTTTTCCATGTTGTTCCTCTTCTTTTCTTTCCGACGCCACACTCGCCCCCGCACCCGCGGGCAGCCCGTTTACTTGCTGAATTCCACCACGCTGCGCAGGACTTCTCCCTTTTCCATCTCCTCCATGGCCTGCTGGACCTCGCCCAGCTGCACGCGGTCATCCACGAACTTGTCCAGTGGGAAGCGACCCTGTTGGAACAGGTCCACGTACATGGGGAAGTCACGCTCGGGCAGGCAGTCGCCGTACCAGGAGGACTTCAGGGATCCGCCGCGGCCGAACACGTCCAAGAAGGGCAGCTCGAGAGTCATGTCTGGGGTAGGCACACCCACCAGCACCACGCGGCCCGCGAGGTCGCGGATGTAGAACGCCTGGCGGTAGGTCTTAGGCTGACCCACGGACTCAATGGCAACGTCCACGCCGAACCCACCGGTGAGTTCCTGAACCTTCTCCGTCAACTCGTCATCGCTTAAGTCCTTGGAGTTGATGGTGTGGGTGGCACCGAATTCATTCTTGGCGCGCTCGAGCTTGGCGTCGGAAATATCAATGGCGATCACGGTGGTGGCACCGGCCAAACGGGCGCCGGCGATGGCGGCCATGCCCACGCCACCCACGCCGATGACGGCGACGGACTCGCCGCGCTGCACCTCGCCGGTGTTCACGGCCGCACCCAGTCCGGCCATCACGCCGCAACCCAGCAGGCCTGCCATGGCAGGATCAGCATCCGGATCCACCTTGGTGCACTGACCCTCGTGGACCAGCGTCTTTTCCACGAACGCGCCGATGCCCAGCGCGGCCTCCAGCTCGGTGCCGTCCTCCAGGGTCATGACCTTGGAGGCGTTGTGGGTATCGAAGCAGTACTTCGGCTGGCCCTTCTTGCAGGCACGGCACTCGCCGCACACCGCGCGCCAGTTCAGCACCACGTAATCGCCGACCTCCACGTGGGTGACGTCCTCGCCCACGGTCTCCACGATTCCGGCGGCCTCGTGGCCCAGAAGGAATGGGTAGTTATCAGAGATGCCGCCGTCACGGTAGGCCATATCGGTGTGGCATACGCCGCAGGCCTGGATCTTGACCACTACGTCATTGGCGCCGGGATCAGGGATGACGATATCGGTGAGCTCCACTGGCTCGCCCTTGGTCCGCGCGATGATGCCTTGCACTGTCTGAGTCATGAGAGTCTTAAGCCTCCTGCTTGTCTGTGTACTCACGGGTACACACGGTGTATCACGTCTCCCCCATGCTTACACGCTTTTCCGGAGCCGCTCAGAAGCCCGTCACGTATGCTGGCATACATTGTTCGGCCAACAGTTCACTTAAAGGAGCAGCAATGATTCAGTTAGTCGTCGGAGCAGCCGCCGGGTACCTGCTGGGCACCAAGGCTGGTCGCCGTCGCTACGAGCAGATCCGTCGCGGCTACGAGACCGCAGTGAACTCAGAAATCACCCGCAAGGCAGTTCACGCGGGCCGCAAGGCGGTGGCCAACCGCTTGGACCCGGATCCGCGGATGCACGAGATCCGAGACCTCAACCGCGCCACCCGCCAGGGCCTGGACGAGGGCGTGACCATCGTGGAGTCCGATTACGAGCACCCCAATGACCGCATTACGCCGAAAGGCAATGCGAAGGACAGCGCGAAGAACAAGCGCCCCCGAAAGCGCTAGGTCAGCAAGCGCTAGGTCCGCTCGTGTCTCGCGCGCCCGGCTAGCGTGCGACAAGCTAAACGCTAGTCCGTGAACTCTCCATACGCCGCCGCGCGCTCCTGCAGCGATCGGCGGTATTTTTCTAGCGCCATCAGGTCCGCAAACACCCCGCGGAACTCCGCTTCCTGTAGGTCACCGCGCATGCGCTGCATTCGGGACTTCATGTCCGCGATCTCGTTGCCTACCCATCGCTCCTGCATGTAAGCCATGATCGCGTCCGCGTAATACGGCAGGCGCTTGGTCTCGCACTGCACGTCATCCACCGCCAGCTCGCTGACCACGGCACGGCCCATCGCATCCGGCACGTGCGAGGCCACCAGGTCAATCCACTCCGCGCCGCCCGAGCTCTGCGCCGCGCCACCTGCCTCCGCGATACCGCGCGCGATCGCCACATACGTGGGGTGGCCGAAGCTCTCCGGCGGCATCAGGTCAAAGATCGTGCCCGCCAGCTGTGGTTCTTGCAGCGCCAGCTTGAGCACCTCACGCGGGGCCCGCAGCAGGTCATTGTTCGGATCCGGCCGGTCCATTCCCTCCACGGCCCGCAGCCGGGGTGCGGCGTGTTGTGGGTTGCCCTGGATGTGGTCCGACGCCACGCCCGGGCCACCGTACTCAGCTTCCTGCTGCGGTTCACTGTCCTGCTGGGCGACGCGCTCCCGGCGCGCAGCGCCCTGCTTCAGCTCCAAGTGCGGCTTGGCGCTCTGCCCCTCCCGGGCTGCGCGCCGCACTTGATCCAGCAGCTCGTCCGGGTCTGGCCAGCTGATCCATCCCGAGGCTTGGCGCGCGTACTCATCGCGCATCGCTTCGTCTCGAATACCAGCAAGAACAGGGACGATGCGCCGCATCGCGTGTACTCGCCCGTCAATGCTTGCCGTGTCGTATTCGGCCGCCAGTGTCCGGATCACGAATTCAAACATCGGGATCCGCGAGGCCACCAGTTCCCGCACCGCCGCGTCGCCGCGCTCCATCCGGACATCACACGGGTCCTGGCCGCCCGGCGCGACCGTGACGTAGCTGTGGCCAGCAAACTGCTGATCACCTTCGAAGGCGCGCATGGCGGCCTTTTGTCCTGCTTCGTCGCCGTCGAACGTGTAAATAATCTCCCCGCGGAAGAATTTATCGTCCAGCATGAACCGTCGGAGCATCTGCAGGTGCTCGCCACCGAAGGCAGTTCCACACGCAGCCACTGCGGTGGTCACACCTGCGGCGTGCATGGCCATAACGTCCGTATAGCCCTCCACCACCACAGCTTGGTGAGAGGCGGCAATGTGCTTCTTGGCATGGTCAATACCGAAGAGCACCTTGGACTTTTTGTACAGCAGGGTCTCGGGGGTGTTGATGTATTTGCCGAGCTTGTCGTCGTCGAACAACTTGCGCGCACCGAACCCGATGACGTCGCCGGCCACGTTCTTGATGGGCCACAGCAAACGGCGGTGGAAACGGTCGATGGGACCCTTTTGCCCCATGCGAGACAAACCCGCGGCCTCCAGCTCTTTGAAGTTGAAGCCTTGACGCTGCAGGGCTTTGGTCAGGGTGTCCCAGCCCGCGGGGGCGAATCCGCAGCCAAACTGCTGCGCCTGCTCCGAAGTGAATCCGCGATCCGTGAGGAACGCGCGGGCCACGTCTGCGCCTTGAATATCGCTGGTGAACTGCTGCTGGTAGAACTCGCAGGCGGCCTTGTTGGCGGCCACCAGGCGCTGGCGCGTGCCCGGCTCCTCGCGCTTGGCTGGCCCGCCGCCCTCGTAATTGATGCGGTAACCAATGCGCTCGGCGCACTGCTCTACGGCCTCAGGGAAGGTCACATGCTCCATCTTCATCAAGAAGCTGAACACGTCCCCGCCCTCGCCGGTAGAGAAGCAGTGGAAGTAGCCCTTGTTTGGGCGGACGTGGAAGGACGGGGTCTTCTCATCCTTGAATGGGCTCAAACCCTTGAGAGAATCCACTCCACCGGGCTTGAGCTGGACATACTCGCCCACCACCTCTTCGATGGGAGTCCTCTCCCGAATCGCAGCGATGTCCCCCTCGGGGATCCGACCCTTAGCCATAGGAACATGCTAGCGCAGGGTGCAAAATCGGCATCTGCGCCAGAGCCGTCGCCAGAGCTGTGGCTGAGCTGTCGCTGCCTTCCGCGCCAGCAGCCCTCAGCCAGCCGCACCGTCAAACCCGCACGCTGACTGAGGATTTTCCAATAATGCATTAGTTTGCAGGTCTTTGTTTTAAAGTCAAAGCTATGATTCACTATGACGTTTTGATCATTGGGTCCGGCTTCGGCGGATCTGTCTCTGCACTGCGACTGACGGAAAAAGGCTACAAGGTAGGAGTTCTGGAAGCTGGACGACGCTTCGAGGACAAGGACTTCGCCAAGAACTCTTGGCATCTCAAGGACTTCCTGTGGGCGCCACAGATTGGCTGCTTCGGCATCCAGCGCATCCACCTGCTTAATAACGTCATGATCCTCGCCGGAGCTGGCGTGGGCGGCGGTTCCCTGAACTACGCCAACACGTTGTACAAGCCCAGCGATTTCTACTTCAAGGACCGCCAGTGGTCCGATATCACCGACTGGGAAGAAGAGCTCACCCCGTACTACGAGCAAGCTCAGAAGATGCTCGGTGTGGTGGAGAACCCCACCATGACCAACGCGGACAAGGTCTCCAAGCGCGTGGCCGAGGAAATGGGCGTGGGCGATACGTTCCGCATGGCACCCGTGGGTGTCTTCTTCGGCGAGAAAGTGGGCCTGGAAGGCAAGCCCCGCGAGACCGTGTCTGACCCATACTTCGGCGGCGTGGGCCCAGACCGCACCGCCTGCCACGAATGTGGCGAGTGCATGACCGGCTGCCGCCACAACGCGAAGAACACCCTGCTGAAGAACTACCTCTACCTCGCTGAGCAGGCTGGTACCGAGGTGCATGACCTCAGCACCGTGATCTCCATCAAGAAAAACAGCGAAACCTGGGAAGTCGAGACCACTCCTACCGATAACGCCGCAACCAACTTGTTCAAGCGCCTGCGTGGCAAGAAGAACGCCGGCAACAAGACCTTCACCGCGGACTACGTCATCATGGCCGCTGGCACCTGGGGTACCCAGACCCTGCTGCACCGTCAGAAGGACAGGGGCAACCTGCCAAACCTGCCGGACTCCCTGGGCAAGTTGACCCGCACCAATTCTGAGGCACTCCTGGGTGCTCAGCGGGGCACCTTTGATCCGAACGTGGATTACTCCGAGGGCGTGGCCATCACCTCTTCCTATTACCCAGCGCCAGATACGCACATCGAGCCCGTTCGTTACGGCAAGGGTTCGAATGCCATGGCTCTGCTGCAAACCCTGATGACGGACGGCGATAAGCTGCAGCCACGTGCCCTGGAATTCCTCAAGCAGGTCTTTATTCAATGGCGGAACATCCCTCGCCTGGTGAAGCTGAACCACTGGTCTCAGCGCACCGTGATCAACTTGGTAATGCAGACCCGCGATAACTCGCTGACCACCTTTGTGAAGAAGGTCGGCCCGTTCTTGCTGCTGCGCTCCCGCCAGGGCATGGGCGATCCGAACCCGAACTGGATCCCTGAAGGCAACGAGGCAACCCGTCGTCTGGCCAACCTGATGCACAAGGGCCTGGCCGGTGGCGTGTGGTCTGAGGTCTTCAACATCCCACTGACCGCTCACTTCCTGGGTGGCGCCCCAATCGGCTCCAATCCAGAAAAGGGTGTGGTGGATGGATACAACCGCGTGTGGGGTTACCCCACCATGTTCGTCACCGATGGCGCATCCATCGCGGCGAACCCGGGCGTGAACCCGTCCCTATCCATCACCGCCGGTGCAGAACGCGCCGCTGCGATGTGGCCAAACAAGGGCGATGAGGATCCTCGTCCCGCTCAGTCCGAGGGCTACACCCGCATCACCCCAGTGGAGCCAAAGAACCCAGTGGTTCCGGCCTCCGCACCGGCAGCGCTGCGCCTGCCCCTGACCCCGATCAATCGAAGCACCGATAACTCGGACTCAATTGAGCAATCTGTCGACCAAGAGGGATAGTCCAGAGCATCACTCGGCTCCGGATTCTCGAATGACGGGGCTCATGGTTGAATGAGTCCCATGAATTCGAAGAACCTCAAGCGCCTCACCCCTCTTGCCATCGCGGCACTCGCCGCCACCGGTTGGATCGGTTCGCAGGCGGTTGACGGTTCTTCGGATAACTCCAACCGCTCGTCCCAGCAGCAGGACCAGGGCGGAAATGACGAGGTTGGCGTCGGAAAAGAAAGCTGCACCTACGATTCCTTGCCGGTCGAAGCGCAGGACCAGATCGAGGACATCCTCGTGGGCGCCGAACCCGATGACGGCGCCGCGGATGGCAAGCACTTCGGCAACTACGAAGGCCTGCTGCCCAAGGAAAAATCCAGCTACTACCGCGAATACACGGTGAAAACGCCCGGCCTGAACCACCGCGGTGAGCGCCGTCTGGTGTTGGGCGGCGGCTCGGAGACGGATCCGGATGTGTGGTACTACACCAGCGATCACTTCGAAAGTTTTTGTTCTATCCCCGACGCCGAGGGCTAGACCTCCCGCACTCCCCGCCTCGTCGGGGGCTCGTGGCCCCCTAGGCCCACGCTGCGCTGACCCCAAAGGCCGTGCGGTCCAACCGCTCCAGGCGAGACTCCGTGAGCGATGCGACCTGGTCAATCACCACGCGCAACTTCGCCACATCGTCGTCTGCCTGCACAAACCACTGGCGGTAGAGCGGATCCAGCGCGCCCTCCCCTCCCTGCCACAGGTACTCCGTGACGCGGAAGATGCGGTCGCGCTGCCGCTCCTGATCGGCCATGTGCTGGCGCTCGTCCATGACGTAGAGCACGGCCACGGACTTCAGCAGCGTGACTTCCGCCTGCACCTGCGGCGGGATCACCAGATCCGCGGCGTAGCGCGCTAGGGGCTGATCACCGAACTCCGCGCGAGTGCTGGACACGCACGCGGTGACGAAGCGAGAAACCAGCTCAGAGGTCATAGCTTTCAGCGCGGTGAGGTCCGCCAACGAGCCGCCGAAGTCAGCCGCTCGGACCACCAAATCCATGCAGCGGAGGCGATCCGCGGCATCCAGCAGATCCTCCGGGGTGCCGCCGAATACGCGCGCGCCCTTTTCCGCCAGCTGGGCCAGCTCCACCAAGTCCCACAGCACGTCCAGCGTGATGCGGCCGGACAGGATGCCATCTTCTACGTCGTGGACGGAATAGGCCACGTCATCGGCCCAATCCATGACCTGCGCTTCCAGGCACTTCTTGCCCGCAGGCGCTCCCTGGCGGGCCCAGTTGAGCACCTCCAGATCATCGGCGTACGCCGAGTACTTCACCCGGCGAGCCCCGGATTCGTCCACCGGCCCCCACGGGTACTTGCACGCAGCATCGATGCTGGAGCGGGTCAGATTCAGCCCATAGGAACGGCCCTGGGCATCTAGAGTTTTGGGCTCCAGACGGGTAAGAATACGCAACGTCTGCGCGTTGCCCTCAAAGCCGCCGCACTTCTGCGCGGCCTCATCCAGCGCGCGCTCGCCGTTGTGTCCATACGGCGGGTGGCCGATGTCATGGCTCAAGCCCGCCAGTTCCGTGAGGTCCGGATCCGCGCCCAAGGTCTTGCCAATTCCGCGGGCAATCTGCGCGACCTCCAGCGAGTGCGTCAGGCGCGTGCGCGGAGTATCGCCGCTGCCCGGGCCCACCACCTGGGTCTTGTCCGCCAGCCTGCGCAACGCAGCGCTGTGCAGCACGCGGGCGCGATCGCGGTCGAAGTCATCCCGCCCGTCGCGTACCGTCCCCGCCAGCCCGAGTGTCTTGTCCCCCACCGGCAGCATGCGCTCCAGCTCATGCGCGCTATATGCATATCTCTGAACCATAGGCTTACAGAGTATCCGTGATGAAGCTGCGGAAGTTATCCCGCTCGCGCTCCACACCTTCGTAGAACAGCAGCCCGCCTGTCTCGTGCAGAATGCTGGAGACCTGCGCTGCGCGGCTAGACACAGACGGCCCTTGGCGCGTCGGCGAGCCTTCCGCCGTGATGCCCTGATCCTCCACCATGCGCGTGGCTCGCAACGAGTGCCCTGGGTCGGTCACCACCACTGAAGACTGCCAGACGTTGTCCTGAGCCAACTGCCCAAAGGCCTCAGCCGAGGTCAGCGTATCCACGCCCGCGTTGATCTCCACCACGGCATCAGATGGAACACCCCGCTCATCCACCAGGTACATCTTGCCTGCCTGCGCTTCCGTGTATCGGTCGCCGTCCTGGCTGCCACCCACCGTCACGATGGTCGGCGCCACGCCTTCCTCGTACAGATCCGCCGCCTGATCCAGGCGCGCCTGCAGCCACTTCGAGGGCTCGCCGTCATATTGGGCAGCTCCCAACACAAAAATCGTGTCCGATGCAGGGTGCGCATCCTGGCGCGCATACGCCCACACATGAGCCGCCGTGGCCGTCGCGATTACGGCCGCCACGAGCACTGTTCCAAGGACCACATACACAAAGCTGCGATACAGGAAACTGGCTGTAGCGGCCACCCCGCGGCCGAAAGTATGGATTGCTTGCATGGGTAACGAGCCTAGCCGGACGAGGGGTAAATTTCCGTTAAGGTGGGCTGCATGAATCCCGTGAATTCTTCCTCCCGCGTCGCCGCCTCCCTCGCCATCGCAGGTCTGCTGGCGGTTCCCGGTGCGGCAGGATTGTTCCTTTTTCCCGACGCCATGCCCGTCGCCTCTGCACAGTCCTCCTCCACTGCCACTTCTAGCAGTACGGCGGATGCGGACGTGACGCTGGATAGCCAGCTGGTGGATGAGTCCGGAGTAATTGATTCTTCCGCCCGCTCGGAGATTCTGGATCTGCTGCACAAGGGCATTTCGGAGAACAACATCAAGCTCTACCTGGTGTTTGTGGAATCGATGCCGACAGAAGCCCAGGCGTATGCCGAGCAGCTTCGCCAGCAGGACAACACGGGCAACACGATGGTCCTGGTGGTGGATACGGTCAAGCGCCAGATTGGCTTTAACGCTGGCGGCAGCGTGCCCACCAATCTGCGAGACAAGATCCACGAGAAGGCTCGTGAGAAGTTTGTGTCGACCGACTACACAGGGGGCGCGAAGGCTGCCGCCGACGAAGCCGCAGGAACCACGGACCCAGCGTCCGTCGCGTGGCTCGGCGCGGCGGGCGTGGGGGGCATCGG
>NZ_OCTS01000010.1 GCF_900232865.1 Corynebacterium dentalis
GGAGCGATGTGGTGGACGTGGAGATCGCAACCTTCGAGTGGGTTACCTGGTGGAACGATTCTAGGCTCCATCAGTCCCTGGGGTACCGCACGCCAGCTGAGGTTGAATCAGAGTTTTGGAGCCACAATCCTGCCCAAGGAATAATGGAAATCAAGGCACATGCCTAGGAACAAAACCTAGGGCACTTCAACCCCTACCCCACTCTCCCCGTGCCCGTATCCGAACGACGCGAACGACAACTCAACAAGCAAGCAACTTTGGAGAGGCACCCTGGCACCGCTGAGCATTACCTGACGAGCTCAGAGCTCGAACAACGCGAACATCTCATCTCTCTCAGTTGTCTGCTGCCTGACAGTGACAGTGAAGGCTAAAGGAACGGAACCATACTTACTGCGATACCGTCGACGGTATTACGGTATTTCTTCTTTTACTGCGTGCGGTATTCTGGTATCTAGTCTGCCGATCAGTGCAGTCCAGAACTGCTAACGGAAGGCTTAAGCTCAGAGGCAACAGTCACCCTCGTCGATCGCATCGTGACGCCCCTGAAGAGGAGTTTCGAGGCAATGTCCTTGTTTGATGACTTCACCGGCATCCTTATGGATTAGTGAGGCCGCATTAATAATGTCTTCCATTATGCTCCTCAAATTTCGGTGGAATATCGGCTCGTGGTGGACAACCCGATTCCTGAAAGACCGTATTCGGTTGAATTCGTGATGAACCTGACGTCTCTTCCAGCCGCTTCGCATATGAGGGAACGCGTTGACCAGGGCTGGTTCCCAGAGTGTCTTTTCATAGTTGTGGTTAGAAGACCGGGGATCTCCAACGTCTAAGAGACGAACCCAGTCTCCGAGGCTAGATGAACCGACCACAGCATCGGGGGTAAGTATTTGGTTATTCCTATTCAAGATAGGCGTTAAGCGACCGATGGTCTTATCAAAATTCGCCCGATCATCATCAAGTAGCGGGAGGATAGCATCGTTAAGAATCCAATCTGGCCCATACTTAGATGACAGCGCCTCGTGCATCGCGTTACGCAAAGTCACTTCAAGAATGGCCAGCGGCCCCAGGAAAGCCTTCGCCAGTTCGTGGTTCCAAAAATATAGCCGGAACGCCTCAGTATCGGATTTCCCACCCGAGAGGTATCGCCTCAAACGAGGTGTAGAGACGAACTCTTCGATCGGGAACTTTGCAGGATCAAACATTGCCTCAGAATAGCAAGCGCCCCGGAGGACCTAGACACATCTCCTAAGAGATGCCGGTAGCTCCGAGGCTTACGAGATGCAACAGTACCCATTTACGGACTTAGTTGCAACCTTCCCTCACCTTCAGCTGTCGCAACGGCCACAGAATGCCAAAATACCTCCATATCTATGTCGGTATGACGGTATTTCTGGTTTTACCTCTCTCGGTATTTACCGCCTTTTGTCTAGAAGGTCGGCAATCGCCTCATCAACCAGCTTATTGACAGCCAGATCGTTGGTTACAGCATAGACCTTCAGCTGCTTGTAGAGATCCGCATTCAACGTCAGCGACGTCTTCGTCGTTGGTGACGCAGGCTCCGCAGTACGGAATGTCTCCTGAACAGACTTCGTCGGAGCGCTCTTACGCGGCCCTAGCTTGGACTTGTTTGAGTCGGTCATCGTTTATTCCATTCTTTCCGTGATCTCGGAGAACAATTCGTCGTATCCATACAAACGCTCAGGGCAACGGCCCTGAGACTTTCGGATCTCCTGCTGCTTGGTGATGACAGTGGAGAATCGATCGGCGTCGTCGTTGTCGTCAAAGACTGCCAAGGTGTCACGCAGGAGCACCGTATTCTTCTCGGCTGACGTGATCAGTACCGCAGCTGGTCGGTGCGACGCAGCCGCTACCGTCTGCCATGCTCGCTGCAGATCCAGCGATGATGGGGCCGCGGGGATGATTACTAGATCGGCAGAGTCGATTGCCTTCTGAATTACCTGAGCATCACCAGGAGGTGTATCCACGATCGTGATCTCCGCGCGCCCGGCTTTGCCTACTGTGATGGCATTGACGGGAAGAACGTCAAAGGGCAACGGCTCGCCATCTTCAGCGGCCATCTCGGCCCATTCTGTGGCCGAGCCCTGGCTGTCTGCATCCCACAGTTCAACCGAGTGGCCCCGCTTGGCTGCGGCCAGTGAAAGAAACATTGCAGACACAGTTTTGCCGCACCCCCCCTTCGTGTTGGCAATCACGATCTTCATAACTTTTCCTCCAGTGAATTGGCGTATCCCTACAGCGGTAATTCGGTACCTACCGCGTTACCTACATAACACCTTACCGCTTTACCGCTCGCGGTACAACCTTACTTAATGACGAGTTGATAGAGGAGGTTTTTGAGGTGGAGGCCGACAGATGGCAGGGGCTAAGCTCGTGCCATCTGTATAACCGCATTGCAGCCGCTATGAAGGAACTGCTGGAATGCGCGCGGCGCAGACGATCACCAGTGCCCCAGAAGATTGAGAAGGGCGGTGAGAAACGCGAGGATAGTTCCTGAAGTTTCCACTAGGGCAAGCAGCCATGTAGAGCGACGCAAACGGCGTTGCTGAAGTGGCCCCTTCCTTACTGAGGTTGTTAAACGGGCTGGATAGTTGTCGTGGGGATGCACGTGTTGTGTCCTTGTCCTTGGCGAATATGACTGCACCGATGTGGCGCGTGAAGACACCGTGCCGACAAGAGCTTCGTTTGGTCGGACGTCTACTTCTCCTCAGTAGCTACCTTCCGAAATGTGGCGCACGGTATGTACCGTTTCTGGCACCTAGCTCAATCGGGGGCTAATAGCTGATGACATCACAGCATGTTTGTCTAAATGTGCAGGGCTGACCGTGAACGGTATAGCTTGCTTGATTACACTGCGCCCGATGGAATGCCGCTGCCGACCGAATAGCTTCTTCAGAACTATTCCTGTCGTGCGTGCATCACCCAATGCACTGTGTGCGCCCTGGTTCATCACTCGTGTCCGTCGCGCAAGCGATTCAAGGCTGCATGACGTTCCCTTAGGGACAACTTGTCGCGCAAGCCTCATTGAGTCCACGAAAGGGAAGAAGACGTCCTCATCATCGAGACGGTCGGATTCGGCCACGAGCATGTCGGCATCAAACGTGGCGTTATGAGCCAGCAATACCTTGCCGCGAAGCTGAGTCAGTAGCTCTGCGTAGACCTGCCCAAACGTCGGAGCATCGCGCACCATGGCATCAGAGATGCCGTGGATGGACGAGTTGGGGATAGGACGACCTGGATTAACGAGTGTGTGCCATCGGTTAACCTCGCTGAACCCCGAGTCCAGCGTGACGACCGCGATCTCGACAATCCGATCCTTCTTTGGACTCAGACCTGTGGTCTCTGTATCGATCAGGGCGAACTGGAGACGATTAAACATCGACAAAAACTGCATTGACATGCACATCCTTTGAGTGGGAACGATCCGCGATTTTTTTTGGGGCATATAGTAAGGGGGAGGCGCTGACTCTCCAGCCTGAAGAATCTAATGGGGCTGTCGAACTCACCGAAGAGCAGATTGCTCAACTCCAGCAGACACAAGAGCTGCTTCGCAAAATGTGGGCACGCTAGACGAAAACGAGGACTAACCAATGAAGACCACAGATATTGCTGCACAACTTGATCAGATTCTCGATACCGGACTAGAAGACGCCACGTGGCGCATCCATATGTCCGCACAGATCCAGGGCTACGGCCCGCGAGCTACCAACGTCGATGACCTTGACGCCCACGAGATCTACGAACGTGCCGTAGCTCAAGCAGCTGTTGAAACTGCTTTAATCCGTCACGGTGAGTATGAAGATGCCAACGGTCATGTGGTCATCCGAGAAATCAACGGCCTCAACCTGCACTTCTAGCATCTGACCGGTATCGCGGTATGTACCGCGATACCGGGATACCGCCAGCGGTATCTAGGGTGAGTGCTTCGCACTCGCTGTGTTGTGCGCCCGCAGCCCGACCTGTCGGCCGGGCTCTGGAAGCGGGCTCGAGAAGGAATCATCCCGCGGCGTTCCGCCGCGTGCTGATGCTGTTGCACACCCCACCAGTGGGGTGTTTTTTTCTCGTTTTTCGACCCGAGAAGCCTTCGGCAATTGTACGTGCGCTCCGCTGCGCGCAAGTCCTGCTCACCTGCGGTTCGCCGGATTCATCCCGAAAACTTTGTCCCACGCGCCCCACCTGTGGTGGGGCTTATTTCGTGGGAAAACTTGTTCTCCTTTCTCCGGTTCCAGGACGTTGCACTGCGCGTCGCGCACTAATCGGCACTTCGTGCCTTCTCGGGCGAAAAACGAGGAGGTAAGGCAGGTGGCAGACGGGTCACCGATTCACTATCAGTCCAAGGAGGACACCACACCATGTCACATTCAGAGGGCATTGAAAGAAAGATCAAAGCGCTACTCGAGATGGCGCGCAGCCGTGAAGGCCAACCAGATGCAGAGGCTTTCCGCAGCCGAGCACTGGAAATGATGGCCAAGTACGGAATCAACGAACACGACCTGGCTCAAGACACGGCCGACGAAATGATTCATGAAGAGCTCACCCTCAGCGGTGCCTACACTGATTGCCAGAGCGGGTTGCTTTGGCGCATTGCCAAAGCATTGCATTGCGAGCCGGTGCTATGGGCAACGCGAAACTCCAACAAGATCACCAGGGTGGAAATTTTCGGACGGAGCAAGCACGTCAAGCGCGTTCTGATGATGTTCAGCTACCTCAACCCTCACATGCTCACCCAAGCAAAGCGCGCCAACCTGGATGACTTCATCGGGGTATCCACCGTCGTCCAACGCCGTTCATGGATGGCAGGGTTCGCGCAGACGATCGCTCGACGGCTTGTGGAGATCGAAGACGGACAGAGCCACCAATTCGATACCGATAGTGACAAGGGCGAGCTTGTTCTGCTCAGCGACGCAGAGGCAGCACGTCAGGCGAAGAAAGACATGCACGGACGCCTATACAGCAGAAAGAGCAATAACCGCCTAGACCCCCAAGGCTTTTCCCACGGTTCTAATGCAGGTCGCAACGTTGATCTTGGTCAACAGCGCATGAACAACCGTAAGGCACTCAGCCGCTAAGGATGTTCGGGAGGGGCGCGCATTCCCCAATCACGCGCACCAACACCACCCGCTCCACCATAAGGGAAAGACCCCAACCGCCCGAGGGCACTTGGGGTCTCACCGATTCACTAAGGACACAATAACACATGGCAATCAGCAATGACAACACACCCATGACAGCCGCCGATTTTCTCAAAATGCTCGACCGATCCGAAGACTCCCGCGACATCGCACTCATCGAACTAGGTATCAGTGCCAGCCAGCTCGCAGCCGAAGGAAAGTTAACCCCTACTGCACTCCTGCACTATCATCTCGATGCCGACGAACGGGAAGGACTGCCCACAGATCGCAGCGCGCTTGACCAGATTCTTATCCACATCCGTCAGCGATAGTTCCGTCCGCCAGACCCCGGCCGCGGCGGGTTGGTGTGTCTGGCTTGGCCTGGGGCCAGCCACACCAACCGGGGGAATGGAAGGCTGGTGGGGTGTGTGTTCTGCGGCGCCCCAGTGCTTGGAATAGCACTGGGCTTGCAGCCCCCAACCCCACCAGCCTGCTCGAGAGCTGTTCGGCGAGATCCCTCGCCGGTGAAACGGTATCGCGGTATTCACCGCGCTACCGGGATACCGCCAGCGGTATCTAGGGTGAGTGCTTCGCACTCGCTGTGTTGTGCGCCCGCAGCCCGACCTGTCGGCCGGGCTCTGGAAGCGGGCTCGAGAAGGAATCATCCCGCGGCGTTCCGCCGCGTGCTGATGCTGTTGCACACCCCACCAGTGGGGTGTTTTTTTCTCGTTTTTCGACCCGAGAAGCCTTCGGCAATTGTACGTGCGCTCCGCTGCGCGCAAGTCCTGCTCACCTGCGGTTCGCCGGATTCATCCCGAAAACTTTGTCCCACGCGCCCCACCTGTGGTGGGGCTTATTTCGTGGGAAAACTTGTTCTCCTTTCTCCGGTTCCAGGACGTTGCACTGCGCGTCGCGCACTAATCGGCACTTCGTGCCTTCTCGGGCGAAAAACGAGGAGGTAAGGCAGGTGGCAGACGGGTCACCGATTCACTATCAGTCCAAGGAGGACACCACACCATGAGTGTTTTTGACAACGAGTCTTTTCCGCAGGAGATCGTGGCAGGCATTGCTGCGCTTTTGAAGAAAAACCCACAGGACTACTTCGCGCTAGTGGGGCTCAACGACCTCATCGACTCCGCGATTCAGATTCCAGTTCTCGCTGGATTCTCGTGGGTTGAACAAGCCGAGGAGAACCTCAACACCGCAGGAGAAAACCTGCTGGGAATCCTCAACGAGATTGCCCACACCTCGACCAAGAAGCTCGCAGTGGTCACCATCTCTGACAACAACGAGCTGCAACCCATCGCAGAGCTGGCAGAGTTCATCGCCGGTCTCATGGGAATGGAAATCATCGCAAACCTGCGCGTTCCCACGATCGAAGCAGGCGCACCCATCACCGGTTCTGTTCATGGCCACGCCGTGTCCATGACGCAAATCGACCCTACCGAGTCCCAGGCACACCAAAAGTCCGACCCGTGGGCACCACCGGCAGACAGTGAGGAGTTTGAAAACATGCTGCGCGACTTCTTCAACGAGGGATAACCCAAGCAGGGGAGGGGCGCGCATTCCCCAATCACGCGCACCGACAAGCCACCGATTCACTCAAAGGATTCACACAATGAACTACCGCCACACCGCCGACTTCTCCGAAGGACGCATTACCGCAGCAGTCACCTCCAGCATGACCAAGTACATCACCACCACGCCCGACGACCACCACGCCCGCGCTATCGATCACGCCCTGCACGCCAACCCCGAAACCCCTGACCTCCTCGGACACATCCATCGCGCCAACCTCGCCCACGGCATGACCCCCGCCGAGTCCTACCGCAACCTCGTAGACCACGCCCACCAGCAAGCGCGCCACCTATGGGACACCGTATGCAGGTTCGTTGACGTCGATCCCGACGACACATGCGCCTACGTCATGGAGAACTTCCTCAGCAGCCTACGCACACACTGTTCAGACATCCTCACCACCGGTGGACTGGACACCACCGGAAGCATCCTTAACTTCCTGGCCTTCCTCTCCAACAAAGGCGAGTGCGCCAACCATTACGACATGGTTCGCACCGAGATTTTCACCACCATCGCTCACGCCCTCGAAGATGCAGAGATGGCTACAGCCAACGCCTAAAACCTAAGCAAGCCCGCCTACCGTTTTCGGCGGCGGGTTGGTGTGTCTGGCTTGGCCTGGGGGCCAGCCACACCAACCGGGGGGAATGGGAGGCTGGTGGGGTGTGTGTTCTGCGGCGCCCCAGTGCTTGGAATAGCACTGGCACTTGCAGCCCCCAACCCCACCAGCCTGCTCGAGAGCTGTTCGGCGAGATCCCTCGCCGGTGAAACGGTATCGCGGTATGCACCGCGCTACCGGGATACCGCAAGCGGTATCTAGGGTGAGTGCTTGCGCACTCGCTGTGGTGTGCGCCCGCAGCCCGACCTGTCGGCCGGGCTCTGGAAGCGGGCTCGAGAAGGAATCATCCCGCGTCTGACGCCGCGTGCTGATGCTGATGCGCACCCCAAGGGGGGTGCGTTTTCTCGTTTTTCGACCCGAGAAGCCTTCGGCAATTGTACGTGCGCTCCACTGCGCGCAAGTCCTGCTCACCTGCGGTTCGCCGGATTCATCCCGAAAACTTTGTCCCACGCGCCCCACCTGTGGTGGGGCTTATTTCGTGGGAAAACTTTGTCTCCTTTCTCCGGTTCCAGGACATTGCACTGCGCGTCGCGCACTAATCGGCACTTCGTGCCTTCTCGGGCGAAAAACGAGGAGGTAAGGCAGGTGGCAGACGGGTCACCGATTCACAACCACGGAGGACACCATGGCATTGAGCGCAGCAGCACGAAAGAAGCAGGCAGAAAAGCGCCAAGAGCTTGCCAAAGAGCTACAGGCAAACATCACTGAGCAAGTCGAACAGCTCGTGAAGTCTGACGAGTGGATGAACTTCCTCAATTTTGCACAGCAGTTCCATTCCTACAGCGTGAAAAATCTTTTGCTCATTCAAAGCCAATTCCCGACAGCCACGCAAGTGGCCGGATACCGCAAGTGGGCAAACGAGTTTGGTCGCCAGGTACGCAAGGGCGAGCGAGGGATCAAAATCTTCGGATACAGCACGAAGAAATACACCGTAGAAAACGAACACGGCGAAGAAGAAGAACAGCAGCGCCGAACCTTCCCAATTTTGACAGTGTTCGACATTAGTCAGACCGACCCAACAGAACAGGCCGTAGAGATCCCCGAGATTGCCCACCGCCTGGAAGGTGCCGACGACTCAGAGATCTACGCCCGCGCACAGGAGTTTGCGGAATCCAAGGGATACACCGTTACCCGCGAGAGCATCCCCGGCCAGACCAACGGTTACATCACCCAGGATGGATCATTCAGCATTGTGGTGGACAGTTCTCTCGGGGACGCTCAAGCAGCAAAAACCCTCCTACATGAATGCGCTCACATGATCCTGCACAGTGACAACGGCACCCGCGCCGAGCTGGACATCTCACACGAGGCACGCGAGATCGAAGCGGAATCCGTGGCATATGTCGTAGCGGGCATTCTCGGACTAGACACCAGCGCCTACACAGTGGGATATGTCGCAGGCTGGGCAGGTGGCAGCGTTGAAGCAATCCAAGCCACTGCCGGGCGAGTACTCAAAGGAGCTCACGAGCTGGCCGAGGCACTAGAGCCACTCGGCGACGTTGCCGAGTTAGCTAGTTAACGCCGAGAGACCCGCCTGCTGTTTTTCGGCGGCGGGTTGGTGTGTCTGGCTTGGCCTGGGGCCAGCCACACCAACCGGGGGAATGGAAGGCTGGTGGGGTGTGTGTTCTGCGGCGCACCAGTGCTTGGAATAGCACTGGCACTTGCAGCCCCCAACCCCACCAGCCTGCTCGAGAGTTGTTCGGCGAGATCCCTCGCCGGTGAAGTGGTAGCGCGGTATGCACCGCGCTACCGGGATACCGCGAGCGGTATCTAGGGTGAGTGCTGCGCACTCGCTGTGGTGTGCGCCCGCAGCCCGACCCCCGAGGGGCCGGGCTCTGGAAGCGGGCTCGAGAAGGAATCATCCCGCGGCGTTCCGCCGCGTGCTGATGCTGCTACACACCCCACCAGTGGGGTGTTTTTTTCTCGTTTTTCGACCCGAGAAGCCTTCGGCAATTGTACGTGCGCTCCGCTGCGCGCAAGTCCTGCTCACCCGGTGGGTGAGCCGGATTCATCCCGAAAACTTTGTCCCACGCGCCCCACCTGTGGTGGGGCTTATTTCGTGGGAAAACTTGTTCTCCTTTCTCCGGTTCCAGGACTTGCACTGCGCGTCGCTCACTAATCGGCACTTCGTGCCTTCTCGGGCGAAAAACGAGGAGGAGAGCAAGGGTGGCAGACGGGTCACCGATTCACAACCACGGAGGACACCATGGCAATCACCACGCAACAAGAGCAAGACATCAAAGCGTTTGAGATCTGGATGCAGACCACTTTTGGCTACTGGATGGAATGTGCAGTCATCGACACCTGCCATCCTGCCGCAGACATCCGGCGGGAGGCACGCTCCATGCTTGGAGAGCAAATCATTTCGCAGCAGGCTGCCGAGGACATCTGGAAAGAGCTCGACGGCGTGGAGATGAAAACCATCGGCACCACGGCATTTTTCAACCCCAACGTATTCATCACGGCATGTGCGGTCATCATCGAGATCTAAACCGCTAGACACACCATGGCCACGGCCTGGACAACGACCTAGAAGCAGGGCTACTACGCCCTGCTTCGTTGCCTTCTTTAGCAATGACAAGGGAAGAGGGGGATCAGTTAATCCACGATGAAAACTCCTCGGAAAAGTCGCAACACATAAGGCTGTATCAGCAATGATTGGGGATACCCCAATACCCCAAGAGACAACCTTCCGCACCAGGTCAACAGGATAAAAGTTTTTCAAAAAAGTGACCATTTAGCATTGCATAGCATTGCCATTTGGTATATAATGGACTTAACACCACAGAGAGGATCACCACCATGTTCATTGTCTACTCCCGCCCCGGATGCCAGGCCTGCAAAACCACCGTTCGAGTCCTGGAAAAGAAGCGCCTCCAGTTCGAGGTGCGAGACGTCGAAGAACGGTTGGAAGAGTTCCAAGCACAGGGACTTCAGCAACTGCCCGTGGTTGTTTCTCCGACAGGGGAGATGTTTACGGGATTCCGACCTGACCGCCTCACTGCCTAACCGCTAACCGTCCCACCGAGAAGGATCGCCATGACCGCTGAGCCAGCACACGTCCTCCATTCATCCGACCAAGTCGATGAGTCCCAGGAACATGCAGCCCGCTACGAGGCACGCCTCGACCCTGAAGCCTTGCTGCTCTGCGGTCTTATGTGGGTCGACGCCGCTCCCACGGGGGATGTGGCCACCGTGTTGAACTACCTTGATGCCACAGACTTCCGTAAGCCAGCTCATGGAGAAATCTTCAAACTCATGCGTGCCCAGATGAGTGAAGGTGGCCTGATCACTCCCGCCTCTCTCGCCGGTCGCATGGCGGCCAATGCGATGAATCTTCCTTCTGACGTCTACATGCCACTGCTCGTAGCCATTGCAGGGTTGGGAGCACTGCCAAGCCAGGTTGTGCACTACGCAGACCAGGTGCTTGCCGAGTCATACCGTCGGAACTTCGCCAGCATGGCCACCTATCTCACGCAGGTTGCCCGCGAGGCACCCGAAGGCGACCTGTTCTCTCTGATGGTCGAACAAGGAACTGCCCAACGCGCAGCGTGGAAGCGCCGCTGCGGACTGCTCACCGCCGTCCACCAGCCAGCACATAACGAGGAGGGAGACACCAATGAGTAAGCAGGGAACCAAAGTGCAGCTCACGCTCGACACTGTGGCAGTGGCGCGCATGACGGCCGCTCGACAAGGACTCGCCGCCAGGATCGCTGGGATCACCCAATCGGCGTTTGTCGACGCAGCCATTCATCACTACGCCAACCAGCTCGCCGACGAGATTAACAACGGCAAAGACTGGTTGACCGGAGATGTCTACAACAATCCAGAAGCCATTCGAGATATTGATCGCGGGAAAACAGCGGTCTACGCGCCGGTAGTGGACTGGGCGCGCGTTGCATCCAAGCGCTTGCCTCCCAAGGTTGAGCTACACCGGCAGCTCAATGGGGCACGCCTGCTAGTGGCTGTGATCTATCCCGATACGGCCGGGGGGAAGAAGAAAACCACGGCCTATCAAAAAATGTTGAAAGCCGCAGGATATGAGGTCGATCCTGAACGCGATGAGCACCAGGACGACGAGGGACAGATCCTTATTCCGATCCGTCCTCGGCAGACGTAGAAGCAGCGCCTGCACTCTCGAGGATGCGATAAATACTGTCTCGAGACAGGCCGATGCGGCGTGCCACCTCGCGCTTGGGCATCCCCGCGGCCACGGACTTGATCACCAATTGGTGACGCTCACGAGCAAACGCTGTCTGCTCAGCTTCCAGACGTGCTCCTCGCGTGGCCATTGCCTCTAGCTCGCGGTATAGATCCTCATCGCTCACGTGCAGCCACCACCTTCATGTAAGCAACCTTACCGGTCGAGTCCCTGATCGTTGGATCTGCCGTAATCCACGGCACTGTCAACGCCGTAGTCATCCCTGCTGACGGACTCTCCCTGATCACCTAAGGCTTCACCGACTGAATCGGCGCCATAAGCGTCATCGCCGAACTGCATCGCTGCGCTGAGTTCGTCATCCATCTCATCAGCTTCAGGCTGGTGACCCAGTGAGCTGGATTCTTCCTGTGGGGATGCAATCTCTCTATAGATCTCTTTGAGTGGTTCAGTTGTGAGGTTGAGCCCGCCAGGATCGAGAAATGTATCGGCCGAGGCTTGGTTCCATTGCTTATCGCCGACCAAAGAGAAGTCCAATTCCACACCGTGCTCAGCGGCCAGATCGGTCATGAACACGCGCGATGCCCGCCCGTTTCCTTCTCGGAACGGGTGGGCAAAGTTCAGATCAGTGTGGATGGCTGCGAGCTGATCCACTGTTGCTGAATAATCAAGGTTGTTCCAGGGGGTGCGGTTGATCTTCCCCTGGAGCTGGCGCATATACATCCCCATGCTGGCGTGATCACCAAACGAGTGGCCACCCTTGCTCATGTTCACATCGCGGAACCGGCCCGCCCAGTCATAAATACTTCCGAGGAGAGATCCGTGGATGAATTGGAGCTTATCTTGTGCTGTGTCACCTTCAATCGGGATGTCCCCAGAGATGAGGTCTTCGTAAATCTCACCGGTGATCTCGTATTCAATCTCGGCGAGTGCATCTTCATCACGCTCGTTGAACTTGTTCTGGAGAACATGTGTGCCGGGATAGAAAAAACGATCCCACGCGGCATTTCCTGCCACGGGGGATCTACTTGCTGCGCGCGCGGCGAGCACGCACTCGATCGCAGATCGCCTGCGCTCGCTCAGACGTCATTTGGCCGTGCTCTCGAGGCCCGACGATGTCCGCGACGTTCTCCTCAGTAGGTCGCCAGCCCTCGAGGACACCACTGTGCACGGCCTCTACGACAGAGCGCAGACGCTTGCCCTCCAGGCCACGCAATGCGTTAGGGAACGCAGCTTTGTAGCCCTCAACACCACGCAAAGTGCTGTAGTCAACAACAGTCATAATCAGTTCCTCAATTCATGCTTAATGGCTTGTTTTTCTAACTCTATTTTACTCGAAAGCTACCGCTGAGACAACCCGAAAACATAGTTTCACCTGCTGTTTTAAAGATTTATTTCGTGAATAGCAGACTCTTTCGGTGCGCACTTGAGCCCCGGTATAGGCATTGTGCAAGAAGCGTGATTAGCCATCTTTCTTTGGCATGTCGAGGTCGGGAGCGCGTTCCAGTATGGATGCGGCGCGAGCTGCATCCTGGTCCTCGGGCACTGACGAGAACGTCCTGCTGTCGTCGTGGCCTCGTACAGAGGATGTCGCTTACACCGCCGCATCCAGCATTGTCATCGCGACGGGCTCGATGTCCGCGTCGGGATACGGGCTGACCACCGAGATGAACGCCCCTCGTCGGCGCTGGCGATCCAGCACCATGTGAGCGACGAATCCGGAGGCGTAACCGTTGTGCCACACCAGGGGTCGATCGGATCTGTCTTCAACAAACCACCCCGCCGCGACAGATTCAGTGTCATCAGTGAAGCGCACTCGGAAAGCATCCTCGTAGACACAGTCATCGGCGAGAAGGGTTGACATGACCGTGGCGAAATCATGGGCGCTTCCCCTGATCACTCCGGCCGGTCCATAGCCTTGCCCGGTCCAGGGCAGTTGGTCAGTGCCCCACACGGTGACAGCGTTGAGGTCATGCGGGAGGTTTCGCTGTGCAGGTTGCTGAGCGCGCAGGCGTGAACACCCCAGCGGTATCGTCAGCCTGTTTCGCACCAGCGTCGGGTAGTCCGCCCCGTCGGCGGCCGCTAACGCGTGGCCCAATGCTGAGGCAGCGAGGTTGGAGTAGCTGAAGCGCCCGGCATGACGGACACGCGATCGGCGAAGTTGGTTCATCAGATCGGCGAGGTTCTCGGGTTGTGGATCACCACCTGTCAGTACAGCACTGAGCGCTCGGGCTGCTGAGCGGATTCCCCCGCCGGTGGCAGGCAGTCCTGAGGTGTGGGTCAGACAGGACTCCAAAGTCGCTTCACCGGCAGCTGTTCCGGTCAGGGGGAGGTAGTCTTCGAGCCGGTCGTGCGGTGAGATCAGCCTGGTCTGCACCATGTCGGTATAGATCAAGCCGTTGAGGGCTTTGCTGATTGAACCGATGTGGAACGTTTTCTGCAGGTCGCACCCGATCGTGGCGATGCGAGTGCCTGCCGGGCCGACTGTGGCGAGACAGGCGGCATAGACGGGGCGCTTGAGCGGCAAGGAGTTGAGTAGAAGGCCTGCCAGAGCGGTGTCACCGTCTGTCGTTGATGCGTTTGTGAGACAGGCGGGTTTCATACCTGTTCACCCTACCGGCGACGCGTCTCACGAGTGGACACTCTGAGGGCGCCACACAGCGATCAAGATGTCACGCCATTTAGCGGACAAAGTCACACCTGTGGGAACGGCAATCGCCCCCCTTGTCACGTAAACGATCGTATAAGTGATGGGATAAAGCTATGGCACTGATTGGGTATATGCGCGTGTCGAAGTCAGACGGGTCGCAGACCACGGATCTGCAACGCGACGCCCTCATCGCCGCCGGGGTGGATCCGGGACATCTCTATGAGGACAAGGCCTCCGGCAAGAGTGAGGACCGACCCCATCTCGAGGCGTGTCTCAAGGCGCTGCGCTCCGGCGACACGTTGCTGGTGTGGAAACTCGACCGGTTGGGCAGGAATCTGCGGCACCTGGTCAACATCGTCCACGACCTCACCGCCCGGGAGGTGGGGCTGAAGGTGCTCACCGGGCAGGGTGCGGCGATTGACACCACCTCGGCTCAGGGCAAGTTGGTCTTCGGGATCTTCGCCGCCCTGGCCGAGTTTGAGCGCGAGTTGATCTCCGAGCGGACGAAAGCCGGCCTGGAATCGGCCCGGGCCCGCGGACGCAAAGGGGGGCGGCCGTTCAAGATGACCCCGGCGAAGGTGCGCCTGGCGATGGCGTCGATGGGGCAACCCGAAACTAGCGTCGCGGCCCTGTGTCAGGAGCTCGGTATCACCCGGCAGACCCTCTACCGGCATGTGTCCCCGACGGGGGAGCTACGAGAAGACGGGCGGAAGCTGTTGGCGGGAAGCTGACCGCCGGGGGAGGAGCATGGGTGAGCCAGGGTGTTTCTGGGGGCGTCTCGAGGTGTCTTATATATAGAGGTATAGGGGAGAAAAATTGAGGGGGAGAATCCGGTCCCATCGACTTCCCCATCACTGCAGTCGCCAAAAGAGTCTGTGAGTCACATCCCAGGATGATCTCATGGCAGGAAAAGTCGGCCCGGGAAAATACCCCTGATCCTCATCGTGCCAGAGAAGGGCCGCGCATCTCGCGAGTGCGGCAGTATCCCTAAAAGTTACCCCCCGAGACTATAAGTTCGTGTAACTTAACTTTTATGAAACTCAGGGGCGTCTGGGGCGACTCGGACCAAGCGGTGCAAAGAGTACCGGGTGGGCGACGGGTGAGCCGGCAGTCTCTGCCTTGGCTGCTAGGCCCGGCCTTCGTGGCTGCGGTGGCCTATGTGGATCCGGGCAACGTCGCGGCGAACATCACCGCCGGGGCGCAGTACGGGTACCTGCTGGTGTGGGTGCTGGTGGTCGCCAATGTCATGGCGATGCTCGTGCAGTACCTCTCGGCCAAGCTTGGGTTGGTCACCGGTCATTCCCTGCCGGAGTTGCTGGGGAAACGGCTGCCCCGGGGACGGCGTTTGATGTTCTGGGCGCAGGCGGAGACAGTGGCCGCGGCCACGGACCTGGCCGAGGTGATCGGCGGGGCGATCGCCCTCCACATTCTCTTCGGCCTCCCCTTGTTGATGGGGGGCCTGCTCATCGGACTGGTATCGATGCTGCTGCTGGCCATCCAATCCAGGCACGGTCAGCGCCCCTTCGAGTTCGTCATCGTAGGTCTGCTGGTAATCATCACCGCCGGCTTCCTCACGGGTATGTTCATCGGCACTGTCTCCTGGGGCGAGGCCTTGGCGGGGGTTATCCCGCGCTTTGAGGGGACCCCGACGGTGGTGCTGGCCGCGAGCATGCTCGGGGCCACGGTGATGCCCCATGCCATCTACGCCCACTCCTCCCTCGCCCGAGACCGCCACGGTGACACCATCGCGCCCGAGGCATTGCCGCGTCTGCTCCGTATCACCCGGTGGGACGTTCTCCTGTCGCTGCTGGTGGCCGGGTCAGTCAATATCGCGATGCTGTTGTTGGCTGCCGGAAACTTGAACGGCATTCCCGGTACCGACAGCATCGAAGGGGCCCACGCGGCGATCACCGCCACACTGGGCCCGGCAGTGGGGGTGGCCTTCGGTGTCGGGCTGCTGGCTTCCGGGCTGGCGTCCACCTCGGTGGGTTGCTACGCCGGATCCACGATCATGGGCGGATTGCTGCACCGGCAGATCCCGCAGGTGGTGCGGCGAGCGGTCACCCTGGTCCCGGCCTTGGCCGTGATCGCCATCGGTGTGGAGCCGACATGGGCGCTAGTGCTCTCCCAGGTGGTCCTGAGTTTGGGCATCCCCTTCGCCCTGATCCCGCTGGTGGTGTTGAACAGTGATCGAACCCTCATGGGTGGCTTCGCTATTCGGGTTCCGCTGCGGGTGGCGTCCTGGGTGGTGGTCGCGTTGATTGTGTCGTTGAATCTCGCCCTCATCGGACTGCTGGCCAGCGGCCGGGGATGACCGGCTGTGGTCTCCGGTAGCGTGAGCCCATGGACCTGAGTGAGATCACGCCGGTAGCCCAGGACTACCTCAAGGTGATCTGGGCGGCCACCGAGTGGGGAGGCCCGCCCATCACCGTCACGGCCTTGGCGGCACGGATGGGCACGACCACGCCCAACGTCTCAGACACGGTCAGACGGCTGGCAGCCCAGGGACTCGTGGAGTACCAGCCCTACAAACCTGTCATGCTCACCGAGCGGGGCGAGCAGTACGCCATCGCGATGGTACGCAGGCATCGACTGCTCGAGACCTTCCTCGTCACCACCCTGGGCTACCCGTGGGAGGAGGTCCACGACGAGGCCGAACGGCTCGAACATGCCGTCTCAGAAACCATGATCGAGCGTATCGACGCTCTCCTCGGGAACCCCGCCACCGATCCCCATGGTGACCCCATCCCTACTGCCACCGGGTATGTCTCCCGTCCCATCGATGCCATCCGGCTCACCCGCGTTGTTCCGGGTGACTACGAAATCATCCGCATCTCTGATGCTGACTCAGGGCAGTTGGCCGGCTTTAGGAGGCGGGAAATAGTTCCGGGCGCACTAGTCAACGTCGCTGGTGGGGATCCTCGCCAGGACAGGATTGTCCTCAAAGGCGCTGATGGGAAAGAGGTCATCCTCACCACGGAGCAAGCCAATGCCATTTGGGTAGCGCTCTCCCCCGGCATCGGGGGCGGCACTTCCTTGTAGCTGGTAGGGGGGGGATATCGGCCGCACCACTCTTTGCATCTAGCGTGATTGTTTTCTGAAGTCCTGCGCCCAAGGCGCCCGTTTGCGATGCGTGACGTTCGGAGCTGATGCACATATTTCCTGGCCCATCCTCCGGGGGCGGGCAAGGATTGTTCAGTGCCTGATGTACAGTTAAGTGCATGCTGACTATTGCTTCCTGTCTCGATGTGATGAACCGGTTAGGCCGTGCCATGGCCGATCCCACCCGGTCCCGGATCCTGTTGTCCCTGCTGGAGGCGCCCGGCTATCCCGCGCAACTGGCCCGGGAGCTGGAACTGACGCGCCCGAATGTGTCGAACCATCTCGCCTGCCTACGCGACTGCGGCATCATCGTTGCCGAACCGGAGGGCCGGCAGAATCGCTACGAAATCCTCGACGCCCACCTCGCCCAGGCGCTCAACGCGTTGCTGGACGTCACGCTCGCGGTGGATGAGCACGCTCCCTGTCTCGACTCGGGCTGTGACGTGCCCGGTTGTGTCACCGGGCAGGAGGGCATGTGATGGTCTCCGGCTTGCTGTCGGCGATTGGCCTGTTCCTCGCCACGAACATTGACGACATCATCGTGCTTTCGCTGTTCTTCGCCCGCGGTGCGGGACAAAAGGGGACCACAGCCCGGATCTTGGTCGGCCAGTACCTCGGATTCGTCGGCATCCTCGGCGCCGCCGTCCTGGTGACCCTGGGGGCGGAAGCCTTCCTGCCCGAGCAGGCCATCCCATACTTCGGGCTCATTCCCCTGCTCCTCGGCTTATGGGCGGCCTGGCAGGCCTGGCGGAGCGATGATGACGACGATGACGCCGGGAAGGTCGCCGGGAAGAAGGTGGGTATCCTGACCGTCGCCGGGGTGACGTTTGCCAACGGCGGCGACAATATCGGCGTCTAC
Organism: Corynebacterium dentalis; assembly: GCF_900232865.1. Lineage (GTDB taxonomy): Bacteria > Actinomycetota > Actinomycetes > Mycobacteriales > Mycobacteriaceae > Corynebacterium > Corynebacterium dentalis. Next base: position 18,094 of record NZ_OCTS01000010.1, read on the forward strand.
GTCCCCGTCTTCCTTAATGTGGGAACCGCCACGGTCATCACCTACTGCGTCGTCTTCCTCGTCCTGGTGGCAGTTTTGGTCCTGCTGGCAAAATTCGTTGCCACCCGTCCGCCCATCGCCGAGGTCCTCGAACGCTGGGAACATGTATTGTTCCCCATCGTTTTGATCGGCCTGGGCATTTTCATCCTCGTCGGCGGCGGTGCTTTCGGTCTCTAGGGGATCGATCATGAATTTATGCAGCATGGTCAATTCTTGGTATCGAAGGCCGCGAATCGTCACGCCACCCCTCCCATTGCCGATGGTCATTGCCTGGGGCAAGCGCGCGGTGTGATGATGGGATCGAAGGGCAGGTGGGATTGTCGGCCCCTCGGAAGTAGGCGACGATGATCGACCGTGTTGAGATAACAGAGGGATACTGGCGAGCCTGTGTCGAACTGGAGGACGTCCTCGCGCGGGCTGGGGATGCCGAGCTGCGCAGCCGTAGCGTGGGGACCCGGTGGACGAATGAGGAACTGCTGTTTCACATGGTCTTCGGCTATATGGTGGTCCGCCGACTGCTACCTCTGGTCAAGTTCTTCGGCCATCTGCCGCCCTTGCTGAGCGAGGTGTTCGCGCGTCTGCTCAATGCCAGCACCCGCCCTTTCGACGGGGTCAACTACTGGGGATCTCGGGCTGCGGCCCGGGTCTACCATCGCCGCCGCATGGCGAGAAAACTCCGGCGGCTCACCGCGGACTTGGCCACCAGTCTGGAGAAGGAATCCGAGCACTCCCTGGCACGTGAGATGGCGTTTCCGACCCGGTGGGATCCGTTCTTTGCCCCGGTGATGACGGTGGCGGACGTCTACGCCTATCCGACTTGGCACTTTGATTTCCACGCCCGGCAACTGAGTCTGCCCTTCGAGCGGGGAAACGCGGAGGAATAGGACATCCTCGCTCCAAGGACCCTCACCGGCGGTGACCGGTCGGGGACTGTGAGCCGCCCAGAAATATAATGATAAGCAGGTCAAAAAGGGCGGACAAGCCGTCGCCGTGGGGTCCCACTCTGGCAGTGAGTGATCAACAGACCTCTTCGTGATGGACGTGGCCGTCCTGCTCGATCTGGATAGTCGAGTGCTCAATGCCGAAGTCTTGCAACCGAGTTTGAGCGGCGGCCAGAATCCCTCCGTCGGAGACGTTCATATCGTCGACGACCAGGTGGCAGGTGGCAAGCGGTTTCGTGCCGTCGGTGCTCCAGATGTGCAGGTCGTGCACGGCCGTGACCCCGGGCAGGCCGACCAGGGCGGCTTCCACCTCGCGGGTATCGACACCCCGGGGGGTGTGGTTCATCAGGACCGAGAGGGACTCGGCCAGCAGGCGCAGTGCTCGCGGCAGCACCAGGGCGGCAATGAACAGGGAGGCGATGGTGTCGGCAGCTAACCAACCGGTGAAGTGGATGATCAGGCCGGCGATGATCACGGCAACCGAGCCGACCAGGTCGGAGAGCACATGCAGGTACGCCCCGCGCATATTGAGGCTCTCATGCTGACGGCGCATGAGAATCAGGGCGGAGATCAAGTTAGCGAGCAAACCGACCACCGCCACGACGAGCATCATGCCCGTGTCGATCGATTCGTGGCCGCCGATCCGGCCAACCGCGCGGATGACGATCCAGACCGAGACCGCGGAGACCACCGCGGCATTGACCAGTGCGGCGAGCACCTCGACGCGGCGGTAACCGTAGGTGGCCCGGGGGGTGGCGGCACGACGGCCGATGAGGAGGGCCACCAGGGCAATAAGCAGCCCCGTGGAATCTGAGAGCATATGCATCGCATCGGACAGCAAGGCCAACGAACCGGAAAAGAGGCCGCCGATCACCTGCGCCAGAAAGATGGTGGCGGTCAGGGCGAAGGTGACCGCCAGGGCGGTGAGGGATCCGTTCGAGGCATTACGGTGGCCGGGGGCAGGGGCATGATCGTGCGCGCTCATGCCTGCAGCCTAGCCGGGAAAAACTCTTATTGAAAGCTTATTGAAAATGCTTGATGGATTTGGCCCCGTGCCGTCGTGAAAGGGTGCCAGTGGGCCGAAAGGCGCTGGGCAGAAGGCTGCGGTTAGAACCGCTCGCGCTGGGGATCGGTGAATTTCCGGGAGTGGTTCGGCTGGCTGTCGCCGTAACGGTCGTGCAACAGGCGCGCACGGGCACCCGAGGATGCGGAAAGAGTGGCTTGGGCATGGGCGAGACCCTGGGTGTCATTTTCCGGGTGAGTGGTGCGGAGGGCGCCCACCGTGTCGGAATCTGTCTCTTCGTCCTGAGAGTCCCCGGTCTGCTGCGAGGATGTCGATCCGTCGGCCAGCTCGGCCTCCTCGCGGCGCACACGGCGACGTTCCTTCATCTCCGCCCAAATAAAGTACCCCAGGCCGAGCGGGGCCATGATGCCGAAGGCGGTGGTGTTGCAAACTCGGGGCGTGAGCCAAGAAGGCTCCATTTTTATCGTGCGATCAGCGTTATGCGTCTGTGTTGTCAGACCGTCTCGAAGACCCGGCTGACGATCACCGCATCCGGATTCGTCTGCCCATAGGCGAACATCGTCCCCTGGCCCTTCCGTAATGAGTGCATCGCCTCCATACCCTTGAGCGTTCGGTACGCAGACGTCCTGTTCTTAAATGCACCTTTCGGCCCCAGGATCCTTTTCAGTCGCCCGTGGTCACCTTCCAGCACGTTATTGAGGTATTTCACCTGGCGGTGCTCCACCGTAGGAGGACAGACCCCCTCCAACTTCAGCTCGGCAATCGCCTTGGCCAGGGCTGGCGCTTTGTCAGTGCTGATCACCCGCGGGTACCCGGCTGAGGCGTTTGACCGCAGGGTCTTGGCCAGGAAACGCTTCGCGGCCGCGACGTTGCGCTTCGGGGAGAGGTAAAAGTCCAAGGTCTGGCCCCCGGCGGTGATTGCCCGATAGAGGTAGCACCACTTTCCGCCGACCCGGATATAGGTCTCGTCCACCCGCCAGGACCTGGCCTGCCAGTCGGGCACCTGCCGGTGCCACCGCGTTTGCTTGTCCAGCTCGGGGGCATATTTCTGTACCCACCGGTAGATCGTTGTGTGATCAACCGGCACGCCACGCTCGGTCATCATCTCCTCGAGGTCGCGGTAGCTCACGCCGTAGCGGCAGTACCACCGCACCGCCCACAGGATGACTTCGCGAGGGAAATGACGACCCGAGAAGATACCCATGAACCTGATTATTCCACCCTCACACCATCAGCACCCTGAGTTTGCAACAGCACCGTCCTCGGGCACTGACGAGAACGTCCTGCTGTCGTCGTGGCCTCGTACAGAGGATGTCGCTTACACCGCCGCATCCAGCATTGTCATCGCGACGGGCTCGATGTCCGCGTCGGGATACGGGCTGACCACCGAGATGAACGCCCCTCGTCGGCGCTGGCGATCCAGCACCATGTGAGCGACGAATCCGGAGGCGTAACCGTTGTGCCACACCAGGGGTCGATCGGATCTGTCTTCAACAAACCACCCCGCCGCGACAGATTCAGTGTCATCAGTGAAGCGCACTCGGAAAGCATCCTCGTAGACACAGTCATCGGCGAGAAGGGTTGACATGACCGTGGCGAAATCATGGGCGCTTCCCCTGATCACTCCGGCCGGTCCATAGCCTTGCCCGGTCCAGGGCAGTTGGTCAGTGCCCCACACGGTGACAGCGTTGAGGTCATGCGGGAGGTTTCGCTGTGCAGGTTGCTGAGCGCGCAGGCGTGAACACCCCAGCGGTATCGTCAGCCTGTTTCGCACCAGCGTCGGGTAGTCCGCCCCGTCGGCGGCCGCTAACGCGTGGCCCAATGCTGAGGCAGCGAGGTTGGAGTAGCTGAAGCGCCCGGCATGACGGACACGCGATCGGCGAAGTTGGTTCATCAGATCGGCGAGGTTCTCGGGTTGTGGATCACCACCTGTCAGTACAGCACTGAGCGCTCGGGCTGCTGAGCGGATTCCCCCGCCGGTGGCAGGCAGTCCTGAGGTGTGGGTCAGACAGGACTCCAAAGTCGCTTCACCGGCAGCTGTTCCGGCCAGGGGGAGGTAGTCTTCGAGCCGGTCGTGCGGTGAGATCAGCCTGGTCTGCACCATGTCGGTGTAGATCAAGCCGTTGAGGGCTTTGCTGATTGAACCGATGTGGAACGTTTTCTGCAGGTCGCACCCGATCGTGGCGATGCGAGTGCCTGCCGGGCCGACTGTGGCGAGACAGGCGGCATAGACGGGGCGCTTGAGCGGCAAGGAGTTGAGTAGAAGGCCTGCCAGAGCGGTGTCACCGTCTGTCGTTGATGCGTTTGTGAGACAGGCGGGTTTCATACCTGTTCACCCTACCGGCGACGCGTCTCACGAGTGGACACTCTGAGGGCGCCACACAGCGATCAAGATGTCACGCCATTTAGCGGACAAAGTCACACTGGAAAGGTGCGCGCATTTCCGCTGTTGCGTAAACGACCAGTTTTGCGACAGTTTGCATACCGGGCAACGAGAAGCTTCAGCCGCAGGCCAAAGTGTCGCATAATCGTGTTGCACAATGTATGTTGAATTTGAACCCGGATTAACGGGTTACGCAACAAGTAGAGGGGAGTGGCCATGGCACTACTGGGTTATGCGCGCGTCTCCACCAAAGATCAAGACGCTTCACTTCAGATCGACGCCCTGGAGGACCACGGCTGCACCAAAATCTTCACCGACACCAAATCCGGCGTGCTTGCCGAGAGACCCGAGCTGACCCGTCTACTCGACTACGCCCGCGAGGGTGACACCCTCGTGGTCTGGAGGCTTGACCGGCTAGGCCGATCGATTAAACATCTCATCGAGCAAGTCGAAGAGCTCAACGCTCGCAAGATTGAGTTTCAATCCTTGCAAGAGAACATCGACACCACGACCGCTGGCGGCCGATTGATCTTCCACCTGTTTTCCGCACTGGCAGAGTTCGAGCACGATTTGATCGTCGAGCGCACCCAGGCTGGCTTGGAAGCGGCACGAGCACGTGGTCGCAAAGGTGGACGCAAACCGAAGCTCAGTCCGGCACAGAGATCATTGGTTAAGGATCTCTACGACGGTAGGAAACATACCGTCCAACAGATCGCGGACATGTTCGACGTCAACCGAGCCACCATCTACCGAACGATTCACCGCAACAACCAACACAACACTGAAAGACCTAAGACGTGAACACACTCTCAGCCATTATCATTCTCGCGCCTGCTCTCGCGGTGGGCATTTCCCGCGATGTTCAATTTGCCAAGCGGAAAGCAATTGAACCACTGCAGCGCAGCATCATCTTCTACTGCATCATCTTGGTACTCGCAGGAGTCGCTTCCATCTTGTGGCCAGAACCGTTTCGTGGTGTCGGAATTGGTATAGGAATATTCACTGGAATCGGCATAGCCGTTTCATTCTTCCTGATTCACCGCACCAAATCAGCGCTCAGCAGAGATAGCCTCGATCGTCCGACCGGCGCAGTTGACCGGCCACACGATTACTGGCGCGACCGCGGATACTGACCACCACACCAACACCATCACATCGGAGAACCCCACCATGGAAATCATCGTCGGACTATTCATCTACAACATAATCGTCACTATCGCCGCACTGTGGTGGGGGATTAGACGCAACAGCGTCTTTCAAGGACTGCTCGTGTTCCTCTTCTTCCCCGCAATGATCTTCTTCATCATCGGAGCAATCATGCAAAGCAGCACCCGCGGACTCGCAGGCCCTCAGTACGACTGGAACACCGGCACCTACCGCCGCTAACACTCGAAAGACGGCCACGCACACAGGTTTGTGTGCGTGGCCGTCTTTCCTATGCCCTCGAATCTACTAAAACAACGTCGGCTCATCCAGCGGATTACTCACTGGCCGAGCCGCGTCCAGGTACTCTCTCTCATTCCATCCATCACGCACAGCGGCACGCACATCAATCGAGCGCTGATACCGCGTCCTCCACCCAGTATCAGCGCCACCTTTGGGGCCACGCAGCCGACGAGTCAGAGACGCATAGCGAATGTTTTCCGCACGAGTAGACGGAATCAAATGCCGGTCGTCAACGCGCACACATAATGGCTCATTGCAGCGATGCTCAGCCACCAATTCAGAGTCCGTGATGTCGCAGCCGCTGATCCACAGGGCAAATCGATGGGCCGAGATTGCTACGCTCCTACCGTCCTGCCGAAAGCTCACTCGGCCGTACCCATCGGGACTACTAATCGCCCCAGTAAAGATCCAGTGTCCATCTTCGGGATCTTTGACAACCTTGTCCCAGAACGAGTCGACAGTCTGCTGCGGAGGAAAAGCGGGTAGCACACGCTTCGAGCCCGCCACGACCATACCGACCTAGTAGCTGTGATGAGACCCGGAGGTCTCACCATCGTCAGATCCCACATCATCGCTAACACTCGACTCGCTCCCGTCGGCAGCTTCGGCGTCGTCCTCGTCGGAATCCACAGGTTCTGCTTTGAGGAAGGCATTGAGATCTGCACGAGACAGATCGAACTCTTCCATCAGATCTTCACGAGACTGGCCGAACTCCAGGAGCACACCGAGCGCTTGGCCCGCCGCATACTTGACGCGGTCGACATCCATGATGGCCACCCATGCGTCCTCAGTGGCCTTGCGCTTGAGTCGTAGTTCGTGCTCGAGCTTCTTGCGATCCTCTTCTTGCTTCTTGCGTGCGCGCTTCTGCGCTTCCTGTCGCTGGTTACGTGTTGCCATGCCAACACCATACCGCACCCCCGCGCCGAGAACGACGCGATCTGAGCCGCCGATGGCGCTGGGCACAGCGTCACAAGCTGACGCCCCGCCCAGTCGCCGTGATGGATACGCCGAACTCCATTCGACCTATCCATCACAGCGAGGGAAAAAACACGACAACCTCACAAGGCGAGCTTGTCTCCAAAGAATGCCAAGTTCACTTTTTCGACTCAACAGAATCTGAGCCAAAAAAGTTCCTCACACCATTGGCAGATAAATCTGACTTTTAGGGAAGGGTGTCTGATCTGCGCGTTTCGAGCAGGGTTATACGCGGGCACGGAGGTGGCGTTAGTATGAGAGCCATGATGTCCGCACATGTTCTTCACGCAGGCGAGGGTTACGCCTACCTGATGAACTCTGTGGCGACTGCGGACGAGGAGACGAGTGTCAAAACAGATCTGTTTGACTACTACGAGTCGCGAGGAACTCCCCCCGGACGGTGGTTCGGTTCGGGGATCGCCGCGCTCGGCGAGTGCAGCGTGGAAGAAGGTGGCATTGTCACCGAGGAGCAGATGGCCACGCTCTACGGAGAAGGCCTGCACCCAGATGCCGATGCACTCCTGGAAGATGGCGCGACCCTGGAAGAAGTTCAGCTAGGTCGGGCATTCCCGCTCTACTCGGATGGCGACGAGGCTCTGAAGAAGATCCACCGCGCAGAAAAGACCAAGCGCGAGGAGCTAGGCCGTCGCTTGACCGCTCAGGAACGCAGTGACTTGGTCGCAGCGACCGTGAGCGATGACTACCGTGACGAGACGGGCGATCGCAACGCGCGACCTAAGGATGTCGTGTCGTGGGCACGGGAGAAGCAGAACTCTGTGCGGCAGGCAACCAGTGGTTTTGACCTGACGTTTAGCCCAGTTAAGAGCGTGTCGATGCTGTGGGCATTGGGAAGCAACGACGTGCGAGAAGCTATTGAGCAGGCACACCAAGAGGCGGTGAACGAGACCCTACATTGGGTCGAAGATAATGCGCTCTACACCCGAGACAGCACCAGTGGTGTATGGAAGCTGACCAAGACGTCTGGCATGATTGCCGCGCAGTTTGATCACTTTGAAACCCGCGCGGGTGATCCTGATCTGCACACTCACGTAGCTGTCTCTAATAAGGTTTTTGATCCGGCCGCCGATAGGTGGAAGTCGATTGATTCTCGTAGCTTGCTGCGCAATGCAGTCACGGCCGGGAGCCGATACAACCTCTCTCTGATGGACAAGCTGACCGAGTCTCTAGGCGTGCATTTCGCTCCCCGCGGCATGGGCGAGGGAAAGATCCCTGTCTACGAGATCGACGGTGTACCCGACAGCCTCTCCCTGGCTGGATCAAAGCGACGTCAATCCATCACTGAGGCAACCCAGGCACTGGTGGATGACTACGTCACACGCCATGGGCGGAGTCCTTCGAGCGCGCTGATGTATAAGCTGTCTCAGCAGGCCACGCTATCGACCCGCGAGGGGAAGGGCGAGGCCTCGTCGTTGGCTGATCTTCGTGGTCGGTGGCGCTCCGAGTTTGCGGAGGTTGCGGGTGGTTATCAGGCACTGGATACCTTGTTGAGTGACGTGACCAACCGTGGTTCAGAGTCCACTTTGTGGAAGTCCGAGCAGGTTTCGGATACCCGTTTGCAAGTGCCTGGATACGGCACACAAGAGCGCGGGATCATCCTGGCGACCATCGCAGCCGAAGCCGTAGAGCTTGCGGGCTCTCGTCGTACCAACTTTACCGACCGGCACCTGGACTCAGCGGTGAGCCAGACCTTGCGCGGCTACCGCCCTGCTGCTGGCGAGAAGCTGATGGCTCTGCACGCACAGGTGCTCAAACAGGCCAAGGATCACGCGATCAGCCTGACCCCTAAGGTCACCCAGCAGCTGCCGGACAAGCTGTTGCAGGCCGGTGACCTTCCGATCGACCGCACGACGGACTTCCGGCGCTACACCTCTCCCGAGGTCATGCGGGAAGAAGCGGTTGTTGATCAATCGGCACGCACTCCAGTGGGCTTCACCGTGCCTGAGTCGTCGATAGCCCGGGCCATTGCCCGCTATGACGCTACCAACGACTTTGCGTTGAATGCGGGCCAGGCTGCGATGGTTCGCCACCTTGCGGCAACGGGCACGCAAACAGCGGTCGCTGTTGGCCCGGCAGGCTCCGGTAAAACCACGTCCATGGCCATCCTTGCTGATGTGTGGCGTGAGCAAGGCCATAAGGTTGTGGCCTTGTCGGCTCAGAAGTCGGCGGCCCGCACGCTGGGCTCGGAGATCGACGCTCCCGGCATGACGCTGGCGAGCCTGGTTTACCCGTGGCGGGGAAAGTACGACGGAGTAGAGCCTGGCGATGTGTCGAACCTGCCGGTCTCGTTGAGCCCTGGAGACATGCTGCTTGTCGATGAGGCGAGCATGGCCACGACCGCAGATCTGGCGGCGCTGACCGAGATCGCTAACGCAACGGGTGCTGTTATTCGCATGGTCGGTGACCCTCAACAGCTCGGCCCCGTGGGCCGTGGCGGCATCTTCTCCCGGCTGTGTGAAACGACCAACGCGGTCGAACTCGACACGGTTGTGCGTATGGGTGCCGACACCGAGCAGGCGGAGAACACCTTGGCGTTGCGCCAAGGCAAGACCGAAGCGCTGGATCTGTTCTACGAGCGTGGCTGGGTCCATTCCGGTGGGCGTGCCAATGTCATCAACCAGGCAGTGAGTGATCACTTGGGCGACCGTGCCCAAGGCAAGCACTCTCTGCTTATCGCCCCGACGAATCGTGACGTCGGAACGATTAACTCCTTGATCCAAAAGGCTCGGGTGGCCGCAGGCGACGTTGATCTTGACGGCCCAACGATCGCCCTGAGGGAGGCTACCGCTGGCGTAGGTGACACTCTGCTTGCTCGGCGGAACGCCAAGCTGCCCACCACTGATGGGCGACGTGTTGAGATCGACAACTCCGAGCTGCTGCGCCTGGATCTCGTGCTGCCTGACGGCTCCGCACTGACCCGGCGAATGGACGCCAAGGGCAAGCTCGGCGAATCCGTGCACATTCCTCAGTGGTACCTCCAGTCACACATGCAGCTGGGTTACGGTTGCACCGTGCACCGCTCTCAGGGTGCCACCGTGGAGATCACCCGCGGCATTGTCGACAAGTCAGTTTCTCGTCAGCTGGCTTATGTGGCCGTGACCCGTGGCAAGGAAGAGAATCACTTCTACCCCGTCACCGATGGCCGCGTGGAAACTGCCGTGGATGCCGAAGATCAGCATCAGCATATGGCCGGTGACACCCCGGCCGATGAAGGCCGGGCAGTGCTCGAGTCGATCCTGGCCCGCGATGATTCCCCTGTGGCGGCACACACGATCCGCGATCGCGCGGCAGCCGAAGAGTTCTCCCTGGAACGCACCGAGCAGCTCTATGGCCACGCGGCCACGATCCTTGCCCGTGAGTACGGTGGCCACCGTATTGATCACCACCTGTCCTACCTTCCTGGCATTGTCGCTGCATCGATCGATGATGATGCACGCGAGCGGCTGGCAGCTATCGCCGGAGATCTGGTCACCGCACGCACAGACCACGAAGCAGTGATTGCTGATGCCGTGGCCGCGGCTGACGGTACCGAGAAGGATGCCTCAGGGCTGATTGCCTACCGCCTGAAGGCAGCAATCCCGGATCGGGACGATCCTGCACGTCCACGCCGTTCTCTGCTGGCTCCGCACTGGAATGGGCAGGACTCTGACCTGCGCATATTCGCTGTAAGCGCGTTAGAGCGCTTGAGTGAGCACTCCACGGGTGTTGGTGACGGTTATACGCTCGTAGACGCTGATCTACGTGGCGTTGACCTCCGAGGACGGACGCTGACTGGTGTCACGCTCATCAATTGCCAGATCGACGGGATGGCCCTGGACGGGGCCACGCTTTCCGGTGTGCGGTTCATCGACTGCCACGGTGGCATCTCGGCGACCGGCGCACGACTGGGCACCCAGGCTCACTCGACTGAGACGGTCTTCCGCAACTGTGATCTCACGGGATCTGACTTCAGTGCTGCTCAGATGCAGCGCGTGCGATTCACCCGGGGTGACCTTGGGCAGGCCACCTTTGATGGTGCCACGATTGTTCACACCAATATGCAGGCAACGGGCATCCACGGCCTCTCGGCCCAGGACGTGACCGTAGACGGCAACCTGTCTCTGGTCGATGTTGACCTGGATGGTTCCGATCTGGCTGATCTGGTGGACTACTCCCCCACCCCAGACGTGGACGAATTGCGCGGCATCGCCGAGGAGGACTACCGCGAGGGGGCCTTGCATCTGGCTGGTCAGTTTGCCACCCATGAGCTGGCCACACGCCTGGAGGCTCTGCCTGTGGCTTCTCACATCGATGATGCTGGAATGGGCCGAGTATCCACCTCCGCCACGCTGGCGGCACTATCTGGGGTGGATTTCCGTGAGCACTGGCTGGAGCTTACCGGCGATATTGAGACCGTCTCCAATGTCCCATCCACGCTGGCTCGCCGGATCGATGCGCTCGTTGTCGACCATGCGGCTGTGCCGCAGCTGCCTCCACGCTGGGCAGGTCAGGATGACCAGCTACATGAGTGGGTGGCAGGCCGTGGCGTCGATGCGGGACTTATCGATCCACCATCCGAGACGCCCGCTGCGCAGTCCACTGAGGAGATCGCCGCCGAGTTGGCCACGCAGTACACCACCGCATGGATGGATCAGGTCGTCGATCGTGGTGCAGAGCTGAGTTCTGCTGATCAGCAGCAGATCATCGCTCACGCTGCTGGCTATGTCGCTCGTGGTTTGGATCTGGACGGTACTTCTCTGATCGCCGTGGAGATGGCCACCAGCACCGAGTTCGGTGTGGGCGAGACCCCTGTGGAACGAGTACTGAACTGGATTGACGCCAACGCCAGTGATCTTGATGACGATGCCGAGCCGATCTGCTTGCCACCGTCGGAGGACGGCCAGGACATGGAGCTTCGCGCCGAGCTGGAGCAGCGACGGGAACAGCTCGACGAGGAGGAAGATGCCACCGAGACATCCTTTATGGATTTGTTTGACCAGTCCTCGGTGCAGAACACCGACATCGATCGTGGCCACGATCGTGGGTTCGATCTCTAGTCTGTCGGTCGAACCGCTTTTTGGGGTCTGACCTGCGATGTCAAAGTCCTCAGGCTGTTGTCTGCGCGCCTGCTACAGTTACTCTCGGTTCCACCCTCGGGTGGCTTCTCTGATCGCTGCGCAGAAGGTCTGTGCGCAGGCTGGATCCTCTGTGCCGCATTTGGCAGAGGAGAGTTTTGATTTAGAGGAGGCGATTGACATGAAGATAAATTTTTCATGCATTGCACCTGGTCAGAAAAAGAAAGACCCCAGCGTCAGCCTGAGAGTAAAGGCAAAGCTGACTGCTGGGGACATGGTACTTCTGGCCATTATGGCTGGGCACGACAATGTCATGCTCAGACACCTAGTTGAGCAGGTTGCACCCTGGCTCTCCTAGTGGCCGTTAGGCCTGACAGCTCTTTCAGTGTTCGAGCACTGGAAGGGCGGTTGTGTTTTTTCGTGATCCAGTAGGTCTCGCTGGAGGTTCCTACCGATACTCAGCAGTGTAGAACACCACTGAGTTACTGTCCACCACATGGGCAGAACTAGCGCTACCAGCGATCACATCTGGAAACTGTCTTTACCAAGGGCATTCATCAACTGTTCACTACTCGTTATCTTCTGGTGAATATCACCAGAGAGTTCATCCATCTGACGAGACAGGGCCCGACCCCTGGAAAGTGAACAATTGATTTAGTTGGTCGGTCACGTAAGATACCTCGAATGAACCATGCGTGTACCCCCAGTCAGGGGAGATCCTTAACTATGCCTCCAAAAGTTACCCTGCCTCCTGAAACAGAAGGCGTTAGCTATTTTGTTGATGAGGCCGGAAGTAAGGGTACATTGGGTAAGTTTTTTGTGACTGGTGCAGTGCGCACAGCAGACCCGGATAAACTCTCCCGAGCAATTAAAGCCTGTAGAGATCGGAACAATTTTACCAAAGCTGAGGAAGTGAAGTTCTCAAAAGCTACTAAGAACTCTGTTCCAATCTTGATAGAAATTTTCCAAGAAGCCATTAAGGCGGATTGTACATTTGGTGCCTTTGTGCTTGATAAGCGCCACTTTGATCCTTGGAGCTCTCGAGACCAGTGGCAGGGACATTTGTTTTCTACCGACCGGCTTTTAAGAGGGTTAATAACTCGGCGCGAAGTGGGTGTTGTGCTTCTGGATTATATTGATGTTCCAGTTGGAATCTCCTATGGCGATGAACTTACCCGAAGCCTGAATCATCGGTTCGGGAATAAAAGAATCGTTTCGGCGGTAAGTCTGGATTCGCGAACATGCCCTGCTCTTCAAATTGCTGACTTACTGGCTAGCTCTATTTTCCACGCCAGAAAAAAGATTGAGGATCTTGGATTTGATGGCTACGTTAATGATCAGTCTCCTAAAGCTAGATTGTCTAAGGGGATCGCTTACAGTTTGGGAGTGTCAACCTTTGAAGACTGCAGGACTGAACTGGTTCGGGTCCAAACCAGCCATGAAGAATCTTTGACAGAGAAGGTTAAGCGCGGTAGTTTCTTGTTAGATGCTGATGCCATAGTCACAGACTAAAAGCGAGCATCCCACGGGCCGAGCCACAGGTTCATAACCCGTGAAAGAAGCGGAGCCATCCTCCCGCATTTGATACCGAACTTATCGCGATGCCCCGACTTGTCGGGGCATTTGCTTTTGTCAAAGATGTCCGAATCCGTGGTACCCTACGGGTAGCAACACAAAACCCCTCCACTCACACACTGGGTGCGAGGGGTTTTGTCATGCGCGGAATGCCAAGAAACTACGACAAGAACCCGCAGAAGATCACACCGCCTTCAATCAGGTGTGAGTAGCATGACCAGCGCAAACACCAAAGCGCGCTAGCAAAACACTTGTTTAACACCGCCCAAAGCGCCGGCGCCAAACCTGCACAACCCACACCGCCTGGTTCAATCAACACACCGGAACAACCCGGCACCTGAAGTGCCCTAGGTTTTGTTCCTAGGCATGTGCCTTGATTTCCATTATTCCTTGGGCAGGGTTGTGGCTCCAAAACTCTGATTCAACCTCAGCTGGCGTGCGGTACCCCAGGGACTGATGGAGCCTAGAATCGTTCCACCAGGTAACCCACTCGAAGGTTGCGATCTCCACGTCCACCACATCGCTCC